>NZ_BSEJ01000003.1 GCF_027921765.1 Microbacterium barkeri | reverse complement strand
CGCCACGCACGCCAACGCGAACGCGAGCGCGAGCAGGAACAGCGCCAGCGCGAACGCGAGCGCGAGCGCGAACAGCACCAGCGGGAACGCGAACAGCACCAGCGGGAACGCGAACAGCGCCAGCGCGAGCAGGAGGAGCGGGAGCGGGAGCGGCGGCTGCACCTCGAGATCGAACAGGACATCCAGGAATGGTTCCGCCACTACTGGACAACCCCCGAATACCTCGCCCAAGCCCTTCTCGATGCCGACGACATCGCCCACCACGAAGACCTCGACCACGGCACGGACACGCGCATCGAACCGCGACCGCAGCTCGCCACGGCATCACCCTGAGACCGGCCCACCGGCGGAGGCCCCGACCGGCGGACGCAGGGCACACGGAGACGCGGGCGAGTGAATCGCGACGGAGGCGTGTGCCGACGGGAACGCGGCGGCCCGGCGGCGCGCCGAGAGCCCCGACTACGACACGGCGGGTGCGATGTGCTCCTCGACGAGCGTGACACCGCCGAGGACATTGGCCGAGGTCGCCAGTTCCTCGAGCCAGGCTCGGTTCAGCTCGGGTGCGACGGGCTCGTCGAACTCGAAGCGGAGCGGGATGGCGGGGTGCACCCAGATCGTGCTGCGGCCTGCGGGCTCGCCCTCGGGATGGCGCCACGAGACGGCGAAGCTCTCGTGGCGGCGGAGCTTGGTCACGATCACGACTTTGAGGTGCGCGAGGGTGCGATCCTCGATCGCGATCGGCAGCGACTCGGAACCGTAGTAGAGGACGCCCATGCGCACGACCCTACGCGACGCCGCGGCCGGTCAGGAGGCGACGGCTCCGTCCTCCGCATCGTCGTCCGCCGCAGCCGCACCCTCGACGAGCGCCTTGAATCGCTCGAGGTCGCGCTGCATCGGGCCGTCGCCGAGCTCGGAGCCTGTGCCCTCATCGCCTTCGACCTCCCACGCCATGCGCAGCACGATCCGGGTACCCGTGCCGTCGCGAGAGAGGTCGACACGGCCATTGTGGAAGACGCCGTCGGTGCTCTGCCAGGCGAGACGCTCGGGAGGGGTCTGATCGACGATGTCGACGTAGAAGTCGTCGGAGACGCCTTCGATCGTGGCCGACCATCGCGAGCGCACCTCGTCGATGCGCCGTACGGAGTCGATTGCGTCGATGTAGTCCGGGAACGACTCGACCGCCGCCCAGTGACGGTAGGCCTCCTCGATCGGCACCTCGACGTGGATCTGCGCAACCTGCGTGGTCGTCATCTTCCCTCCCCAGGGCTGACGTCGGGCGTCGGGCCGCCCTCCTGGTGAACAGATCCTAGACCCGTGGTGGGCATGCCGCACCCACCTTCCCGTCAGCCCGAAGAGACCCGGTCCAGCAGACCCCCCTCGTCGACGAGCTCGAGCGCGAGCACCCGGTACCCCGCCGTCTCGAAGAACACGGTCATCCGATCCTCCTCGACCTCCATGACGGTGCCCTCGCCCCACTCGCGATGACGCACGCGATCGTCCGCGCGGAACGCCGCCTCCGGCGCGTCAGACACGGCAACGTCCGTCGGATCCGGCCTCTCTCCCCGCTCCTCCGCGCACACATCGCAGTTGCCGCACGCGTCGGCGAGCTCCTGGCCGAAGTAGCCGAGAAGTACCTGGCGTCGGCAGCGCCGCGCCTCGGCATACGAGCGGAGCATCTCGATGCGCGATCGGTCGATGCGCTCCCGGTCCTCGACGTGCGCGAGCGCGGCGTCGACCGCCGAATCGTCGTCCACCCCGCGCACGAGCGCGGCCCCTCGCCGGTCGAGGCGCACCGTGCCGGTGTCGGACAGGAGCGTGAGCAGGGCCGAGACCCTGCGGGCCGGGACGCCCGCGGCATCCGCGATCTCCGCGCGGCGCCGGCGTCCGTCGCGGATGGCCCGGAGAACACCCCGCAGATCGTCGGGATCGGCAGAGCGGGCCGCGAAGTACCGACGCAGCGCGAGGTCCTCGGGCCGATAGTGCAGCGTCGCCTGCGCTGCCGCGCCGTCACGACCGGAGCGACCCACCTCCTGGTAGTACGCATCGAGCGACTCGGGTGCATCGGCATGCACGACGAAGCGAACGTCCTCCTTGTCGATGCCCATCCCGAACGCCGAGGTGGCCACGACGACGTCGACCTCGCCGTCGAGGAATGTCTCATGCACGCGATGGCGCTCGGCGGCGCGAAGACCCGCGTGATAGGCCGCCGCGCGCAAGCCGCGATCCGCGAGCTCGTGCGCGTACCGCTCGGTGTCCTTCCGCGTCGAGGTGTACAGCAGACCCGTGCCGCGGAGACCGGCGACCTCGTCGACGACGGCGGAGCGCTTGGCGGCGTCGTCGCGATGGCGGCGGACGGCGAGAGAGATCTCCGGACGATCCATGTCGCCCACGAGCACCGCGGGCTCGCGCATTCCCAGGCGCCGAACGATCTCCTCGCGGACGGGCGTCGACGCGGTCGCCGTGAGGGCGACGATCGGCGGGCGCCCCAGCCGATCGGCGAGCCCTCCGAGGAGGAGGTAGTCCGGGCGGAAGTCGTGCCCCCACGATGTGATGCAGTGCGCCTCGTCGACGACGAGCAGCGAGACATCGCATGCGGCGAGCGCGTCGAGGACATCGTCCTTCACGAGCTGCTCGGGTGCGAGAAGCGCGTACTCCGCGTCGCCCTCGCGAATCCGACGCCAGGCCTCTCTCTGAGCGCGCACGCCGCGCGCGGAGTTCAGTGCGACGGCACCGGGCGCGGATGGCGCATCTCCGAGCCCGACGAGCTGATCGTCCTGCAGCGCGATGAGCGGCGAGACGACCACCGCGAGCCCCGGGCGCAGCGCACCGGCGACCTGGTACACCGCGGACTTGCCCGATCCGGTCGCCCAGACCGCGAGCACATCACGCCCCTCGACCGCCGCCGCGATCGCCTCCGCCTGCTCAGGGCGAAGCCGATCCAGCCCGAAGCGCTCGCGCGCGGTGCGCTCGATGTCGGCGCGGCTCATCCCTCGTCGCCATCGGCCGGGCCGCGTCCCGCGTCGAAGCGGGCGCGATACCGCTCCTCGGCCTCATCGAGCAGCGCGTCGGCGAGTCTCGCGACGGGTTCGACGTCGGCGAGCAGCGGCTCGCAGTCGGGGCCGCGACCGGCCTCGCGGCCGCGCAGAACCCACGCATAGCGCTCGGCGTCCTTCTGCTCCAGGTGGCGGTACTGGCAGAGCTGGCGGGCGAGCCAGTCGTCGAGCGGGCGCGTCCACCATGGTTCCGGATCGAGTGGGTTCACCGACAGGCCAGGCAGTTCGAGGCCGCTCTCGGTGTCGATGCTCGTCCGCGACGCATCGGCATCGGGCCCCGCGGAGTAGCGCACGTGCAGGCCCCTCGCCGCGCGGATTGCGCCCGCGAGCTCCTCGAGCGTGCGCAGAACGGGCAGGCTCATGCGAACACCACCGCCATCCCGCCCTCCGGCCGTGCCGGGATGCGCCGCAGGCTGATGCGCAGATCCTGCGGCAGGACCTCGTATCGCGAGCTGTTGACGAGCAGCGACAGCGCCTCGGCGACGAGATCGGATGTCGCGAGCTCCCCGGGGCATCGGTGCGCTCCGGGGCCGTCGCCGACGCCTTGCGCGACGATCGCGTGCGGCGAGGCGTCCGCGAAGCGGAACGGGTCGAACACGTCCGGCCGCTCCCAGAGCTCGGGTGAGTGGTCGGTGCCGTACAGGTCGAGGAGGAGGCACTGGCCCGCCGGGAACTCCTCGCCGCGCAGGCGGAACGGCGCGGTCGCGATCCCGCCGATCATCGGGAAGAAGGGGTAGAAGCGCCGCACCTCGTCGGCCATCCAGCGCGTCGTCTCGGCGTCGCCGGTCCCGACCCGCGCCGCCCATTCCGGATGCGCGTGCAGCGCGTGCCCCGCGAACGCGACGAACCGGGCCACGGCGACGACGGGGCGCAGGAGGTTCAGCAGCTCGACCGCGGCGACCTCGATGTCGAGCGGGCGGCCATCCTCCTCGTGGTGCGCGAGGCGACCGACGATCGAGACGGCGTCTCCGCGGGATCGGGCGGAGGACACGAGCGACGCCGCCCAGCGCTCGACCCGGCGACGGTGCGCGCGTGCCGCCCAGTTGCGGGGGCCGATGCTCGCCGCGCTGTCGATCATGCCGCGCAGGCCGGCCGTGATCGCGCGCTCCTCCACGGGCGGCGGCATCACCCCGACCCAGTGGAACGCAGCGCGTGCAAGCGCCGTCGTCGCGACATCCAGCAGACTCGTGCGCTCCCCCGAGACCTCCTCCACCGCGGCGCCCCACTCGGAGCGGAACAGCGCCACGAGCGTCCCGCGCCCGCGCTCGGCGATCTCGAGGAGGAGCGCGCGGCGCACGCGGTGCCGTTCGCCCTCGAGCGCCTGGACGCTGCCCTCGTCCTGCAGGAGGTGCATCGCGGATCGCGGGATGGCGCCGCTGCGTCGGAAGCCGCCGGCGCCGAAGACGTGGGCGGCCTCGGCTCCGCGGGCGACCACGACGGGGCGCCCGACGAGCCGGGTGCGGAAGGCGTCGGCCCCGACGTCCCGGTATCCGCGGAGGCCGAAGGCGTAGCCGTCGCGCGCGAGGCGATGGGTGGCGTCGAGGCACAGCGTCGGGACGCCGTCCGCGGCGGATCCGTCGGAGGGCCTCGAGGGCGCGGAGGCGGATGCGGTCATGCTCCGAGGTAATCAGGGCGCAGGGCCGGATCCCACGGGGTTGACAGGCGCCTCCGGCACGGGGCAGCCGCCCTCCGGCACGAGGCAGCCTCGCCGAGGTATCTTCGCGCGCCGTCGCCCCTCACGTTCGACAGGCGTTGTCAACCCGTGTGCTCCGGAGGATCGCGGACGCGACACTGGACGGCACATCAGCGGACGGATCGACAGCGCTGTCGAGAGCGGAGGAGAACCGTGAGCGTGATCTCAGATGCCCGAGAGGCCCGGAGCGCGACGCCGGAGGCCGTGCGGTCGCTCGGCGCGCGGCTGATCCCGGTGACCCTGACCTGCTATCAGGTCGCCGTGGGCGACCAGGTGCGCGGATACCTCTGCTGCACGGGCGAAGGGTGGGAGTGCTACGCAGGTCGCGCCCTGGACACCGCCGAGGACCTCGGCGTGCGCCGGACGCTCCTCGAGGCCGTGCGCACCGTCGTGGGGTAGCGCCGCTCAGCCCTCGTGATCGCTTCCGAGCACGACGCCCGCAAGCGATCCGGAGAGCTCGTGCCGCGCCCGCTGCCGTTCGGCGCCTGTGCCGCGCACGAGGATGTCCCGCGCGCCGGTCTGCGCCTGCTTCGCATCGCCGTTCGCGCGCAGGGCCGCGCGGACGTGACCCAGCAGCGCCTCGACGGCACCCGCCGCGGGCACCGCGCGCCCCGTGCCCGGGTCGACGAGGTCGCCGCGAACGCCCCACCGTGCCGCCATCCACGAGGCGAGGCGGATGCTCGGCGTCGGGATGTCGGGGGCCGGCTCGCCCGCACGCCATGCCGCGGCCGCGGTGTCGACGAGGGCGCGCACGAGGACGGCGATCGTGATCGTGTCCTCGGGATCGAGGCAGACGTCGGCGACGCGGATCTCGACGGTCGGATGGTGCCGCGACAGACGCGCGTCGAAGTAGAGCTGCCCGTCGTCGAGGATGCCGCCCGTCGCGAGGAGCGACTGCACGAGCTGCTCGTAGCGGGCGGGCGTGTGCAGGAGCTCGAGCGGACCGGCGGTCGGCCACTGGTGCCAGACGACATGGCGGTAGCTCGCGTACCCCGTGTCGGCGCCGTCGCGGAAGGGCGAGTTGGCGCTGAGTGCGAGGAGGATCGGCAGCCAGGCGCGGATGCGATCGAGGATGGCCACCCCCTCCTCGGCGTCCGCGATGGACACGTGCACGTGGAGGCCGCATTCGAGCGTCGCCGCGGCGAGTCCGCGGAAGCGCTCCAGCACCGCGTTGTAGCGCGGGCTCACGCTCGTGTGCGGCCGGCCGCGGATGGGCGACGTGGCGAGCGCGACCGCGCGCGCATCGAGCTCGCGAGCGAGACCATCCGCCATCTCCCGCCCCGCGAGCACGAACGACCTCAGCTCGTCGGCCGTCGCGCACGGGGGCGAGATGACCTCGAGCATCTCCTGGTCCATCTCCGACTCGAGCGCGAAGCCGGCCAGCTCGCGGCCGGCCGCCTGCGCGAGGATCTCGGGCGCGAGCGGACGCGGCCGCCCCGTGGTCGCGTCCACGAGCAGCAGCTCCTCCTCCACGCCGAATGTCCTCATGCTCGAGTATCCGCACGTGCGCGCGCGCGATGGGAGGTGCTTGCCGGAAGGGCTCCGGATCGGGTAGCGGGCGCGTAACAGAGCCTTCACACGGCGCGGGATCGGCCGCAACACGGCTCCGCTCGAATGAGACGACCATTCGAGCCCGGCGACGAGGAGCCAGATGACCACGTGCACGCAGTCGCGTCCCACGATCTCCGCCCCGACCGCACCGCCCTCCCCCGCCAGGCGGCTGCTCCCCGCGAGCCGACGCCGACCGGGCCCCCTCCTTGTGACGGCCCTGTTCTCACTCGGCTGGGTCTTCATGTACGCCGATCGGAACATCCTCTCGCCCGTGATGACGGTGATCCAGGAGGAGTGGGGCCTCTCGCGCACCGAGTTGGGCCTGATGTCGACGGTGTTCTTCCTCACCTACGCGCTCATGCAGATCCCGACGGGGTACATCGCCGATCGGTTCGGCCGCGTGCGGGTCGTGGTCGTGGGCTACGTGCTCTTCGGAATCGGCACGATTCTGAGCGGCTTCGCGTCGACGTTCCTCATCTTCCTCATGTTCCGCGCGTTCACGGGCGTCGGCGAGGGCACGTACTACAGCCCCGTCTACGGCATCTCGTCGAGCTACGTCTCGAAGCGCTGGCGCGGCGTCTCGGCGGCCGTCATCAACAGCGGGATGGCCGTCGGCATCTCGCTCGGATTCATCGGGTCGAGCTATCTGACCTTCACGCTGGGCCTGCCGTGGCACGTCACCTTCCTCGTGTTCGGCATCGCGACGGTCGTGGTGGCCGGGCTCATCCACTACTTCCTCGCGCCGATCGACGATGAGCACCGCGCGCAGCTCGCCGCCGCGCGCACCGTCGCAACTCCCGACGCGCCGGCGCGACGCGCGCTCTTCTCGCGCAACCACCTGCTCACGTACGTGCTGATCTTCTGCTCGCTGTACGGCTTCTTCTCGATGCTCACGTGGCTGCCGACCTACCTGCAGCAGGTGCGCGACGTCGCCCCCGCGCAGACGGGGATCATCGCCTCCCTCGTGCCCTGGGCCTCGATCCCCGGGGCCATCGTGCTCAGCATGCTCGCCCGCCGGATGTCGAACACACGGCCGCTGATCATCGCCCTCGCGCTCCTGGGCGGCCTCTGCCAGATCCTCGTTCCGCTCACGGGCGACTACGCGCTCATGATCGCGGGGCTCGTCGTCTACGGCCTCGTGGGCAAGCTCGCGCTCGACCCCATCCTCATCGCGTTCCTGGCCGAGAACACTCCGCAGGAGATGTACTCGAGGGCGTACGGCTACTTCAACTTCGCCGGGATGCTGTCGTCGATCTTCGCGCCGTACATCACCGGCGCCCTCGCCGACGCGACGGGAATGCTCGAGTCGGGCTTCTATCTCTCCGCAGCGCTCCTCCTCGTGGGCGCGATCGCGTTCTGCTTCACGAAGCCCGCGCGCGTGGAGGCGTGAGGCCGGGCGGGGCGGTCACCGGGTGCCGCGGCCGCCGCCGCAGGCTGCGGGCTTCCTTGGCGGCCTCGACGGCCTGCACGACCTGGGACACGACGACCACCCCCACCATGAAGACCGCCACTCCCGCGAGAACGAGCACCTCGACGACGGCGCTGGCGGCGGATGCACCGCGCACGAGCACCTCGCTTCCGACCGACTGGACCGTGGACATCGGCTTCTCCCTCTTCGAACGACGGTGATCCCACTCTCGCGGGCGGCAACCGCGAGGGGATCACCCCGGAGGCCGAACCGCGTCATCCTCGAGAGGGACATCCGCCGCGCACCCGGCATCCGGACCATCCCGGCCTCCGTGAGAGAATCGAGGGTTGCCGCCGCCGTGCGGCGAGAACCCCCGAAGCGCAGAACGGAGCGGCCCGAGTGAGCGGAGTCCCCAGGGACGTCGCACGCCTCACCGAGGCGCGCGAGGGCGCGGCGCTCAGCCTCGTCCGCAGCCGCTGGGCACCGCTCATCCTCGCGATCTTCCGGGCCTCGTTCTCGCAGGAGATCAAGCAGGTCCGCGCCGAGCGCCTGCACGTGCAGGTCGACACGTACCTGCACGAGCTGCGCGATGCGGGCTTCGAGGTCCCCGCGCAGGAGGAGGGGCGCGCGCTGTGCCTGTCGTGGATGCGCAGCCAGTGGCTGCGGCGCGTCCCGCTCGACGACGGCGGCGAGGCCTACGAGCTCACGTCGCACGCCCTCGCCGCGATGCGGATGCACAGCGAGCTCTCGCGCGAGCGCGCTCTGCTCAGCGAGTCGCGGCTCACGACCATCCTCGACGCGGTCCGCCGCTGGGCGACCGAGGCGAACCCCGACGAGACGACGCGGATGGCCGTGCTCGACGCCGAGATCGCGCGGCTCACGGCCGAGCGCGACCGCATCGCGGCGGGCGGCGAGGTCGAGATCGCCGACGACGAGCGGATGCTCGGGGGCTACACGGATCTCGTCGACCTCCTCGGTCAGCTCCCCGGCGACTTCCGCCGCGTCGAGGAGGCGCTCGACGCCATCCACGACCAGATGGTGCGCGACTTCCGCGCCGAGGAGCGCCCCAAGGGCGAGGTGCTCGGCGAGTACCTCGCCTCGAGCACCCGCCTCGCGTCGCAGACCCGCGAGGGCCGCGCGTTCCAGGGAGCCCTCACCGTGCTGAGCGATGAGGACCTGCTCGCCGAGTTCCGCGAAGACCTCCGCGCGATCATGAGCCATCCGTTCGCGCGCGATCTGTCGCCCGACGAGCGCGCGGCGTTCGTCAACGCCGACGCGCTGCTGCGCCGCGGTCTCCGCGACGTGCAGACCCGCCAGCAGCGCGCGTCGCAGTCGCTCGCCGAGTACCTCGCGGCGTACGACTCCCTGCAGGAGCGCGAGGTCACTCGCACGCTGCGCCGCGTCGAGCAGGAGCTCGCGGTGTGGATGGAGACCGCCCGCGCCCGCGACACCGTCCCGCTGCCGTGGATGCCGTCGCGCCTCGATATCGAGCACCTCCGCACGCGCTTCTACGATCCGAGTCGGGAGAAGCCCGCTCCCGCGCTCGAGGACGTCTCCGACCTCGCGCCGGCGCCGCCGTCGCTCGACGACGTCCGGCGTCAGGGCGGCCCGCTGCTCGACGAGGTGCGCCGAGGCCTCGACGCCGCGGCCGCCGACGGCGCGACCACCCTCTCGGCGGCGTTCAACGCCCTCCCGGACGACCTGCGCCGCCCCGTCGAGGTCTTCGGCCTCGCCTACCTCGCCGCCCGGGACGGCCTTCCCGGCGGGATCGCCGATGACGGGGGCGTCGTCCGCACCGTCCGCCCCGACGGCACAGAGCGCGCGCTCGCGCTCCCCCGCCTGCAGCCGCCGACCGACCTGACAGGAGACGACGATGACGACGCCTGACGACGCCTTCGCCGACGACGCCTTCACGACGCCCGACGCGATCGAGAACGCGCCCGACGACACCGCCCTGTCGCTCTTCGACGGCGACGACGGCATGCTCACGCTCGAGCAGCGCCGCTGCCTCGTCGTGATGCTCAAGCACCAGATCATCACCGACGAGCGCGAGGAGTGGCCCGTCCTCCTGCGCGACGCGCGCCTCATCAAGAGCCGCCTCAACGACCTGTTCCTCGACCTCGTGATCGACCGCGACCGCGGCGTCGCCTACAAGGTGCAGATCCGCTCCGACGCGTCGGGCTACGTCCCCCCGCTCCTGCGCGACTCCGCCTACACCCGCGAGGAGACCGTCCTCCTCGCGCACCTGCGCCAGCGGCACCTCGCCGAGCGCGGCAGCGGGCGCCCGCACGCCCACATCGACCGCGACGACTGCCTCGCCGCGGTGGCGCAGTTCCGCCCGGCGCACGCGACCGACCGCTCGGGCGACGAGAAGAAGGCGGGCGCCGCCGTCGACTCGCTCGTCAAGGCCGGCATCCTCGTGAAGGCCGACGGCGACGACCGCTTCCTCATCTCGCCCGTGATCGAGACGCTCCTGCCGATCGACCGGCTCCGGGTCATCCAGGAGTGGCTGGCCGAGCAGAACCGCCCCGAGAACGCCCTGCGGCGGCGGATCGAGCCGGCGGCGGATGAGCCGGAGGACGCACCGCAGGACGAGGACGACGAGGAGGACGCCGCGTGACGGATCTGCTCATCGCCGGGTACGACGACGAGACCGCCCAGTGGCGCGCGAGCCACCTCCAGGTGCTGAACTGGGGCGGCTTCCACGGCCACCACCGCGTGGACTTCGACCGCGAGGCGACCCTCATCTCGGGCGGCTCCGGCACGGGCAAGAGCACGCTCCTCGACGCGTACATCGCGCTCATGATGCCGTCGACCGTGCCGTTCAACGGCGCCTCGAACGACGCGACGGTCGGCCGGGCCCGCGGTGCCGACCAGCGCAACGTGCTGACGTACCTGCGCGGCAAGCGCGACACCGTCCGCGATGTCGAGCGCGTGCTCCGCGGCGACGGCACGAGCGCGTGGGGCGCGATCTCGATGACGTTCGTCGACGGCTCCGGCCGGCGGTACACGGCCCTGCGCACGTACTTCGCGCCCGCGGGCGCCCAGCGCAGCACCGAGGTGCGCACGCGCCAGCTCACCGTCGAGGGCGACTTCCATCTGCCCGATCTCGCCGACTTCGCGAACGGCCGGTTCGATCCGCGCGCGCTGCGGGCCCGGTTCACGGGGCTGCGCTCCTACGAGACGACCCAGGACTTCCTCTCCGCGGTCGCCGCCCGGCTCGGCATCGGCGAGGGCGGCAACAGCGACAACGCCCTGCGCCTCCTGTCGCGCATCCAGGCCGGCCACCAGGTGCGCACCGTCGACCGGCTCTACAAGGAGATGGTGCTCGAGGAGCCGCCGACGTACGCGGCCGCCGACGCCGTGCTCGCGCAGTTCCAGGCGCTCAAGCAGAGTCACGAGAGCCTCGCGACCGACGAGGCCAAGGAGCGGATGCTCGCCGAGATCGCGCACCTGCACGACGACTACGAGAGCGCACGCGACCGCGTCGCGCGCCTCGACCGCTACGGTCTCACGCGCGGCGACGACGCGACGCCCTTCCGGCTGTGGTGCCTCACGACGGAGTACCGCCTGCTCGGCGAGGCCGAGGAGGCGAACAAGGCCGCGCGCGACGCCGAGAAGGAGGCGCTCACGCTGGCCCTCTCGGCCGAGACCGCGCTCGCGGTCGAGGTCGAGGAGATCAAGGAGCAGCGGGCGCAGAACGGCGGCGACCTGCTCGCCCGGCTCGACGCGCGGGTCGCGGAGGCGCGGGCCCGAGCGGCCCGGATCGCCGACGCCCGGCGCACCCTGCAGGAGCGCGTGCGCACGCTCGGCGCGGAGTTCCCCACCGAGAGCGCGCTGCGCGCCGTGCAGGATGCCGCAGCGACGTTCCTCGAGGGCGTCGACGACCGACTCGCCGAGCTCAAGCGCCGTCGCGACGAGGAGGTCCTCGCGATCGGCGACCTGACCCGCCGCCGGCGCGGCGACGCCGCAGAGCTCGAATCGCTCGCGGGGCGCGACAGCCTCATCCCCGACGCCTACGACCGCACCCGGCGCGAGATCGCCCGCGCATGCGGGCTCGAGCCATCCGACCTGCCCTTCGCCGCCGAGCTCATGGACGTGCACCCCGACCACGAGCCGTGGCGCACGGCTGCCGAGGTCACCCTGTCGGGCATCGGCATGACGATGCTCATGGACGCGCGGCGGCAGCGGCAGATCCGCGAGGCCATCGAGTCGATGAAGCTCACGCGGCGCATCCGCTTCGACGGCGTCGACCTGTCGGAGGACGCCGAGACCCCGTCGGACCCGCGGTACATCTCGGGGCGCCTCGTCTTCCGGGACTCGCCGTTCACGGCGTGGGTCAAGCGGCGCGTCGTCGCGGGCGACCACCTCTGCGTGGACTCGCCCGCCGAGCTCGGCGGCGACGAGCCCAAGGTCACCGTCAACGGCCAGACGTCGCACGGCCGACGCGGTGCGCACGGCCGCGATCCGCGCGAGCGCTCGATCCTCGGCTTCTCGAACGCCGCGCGCCGGCAGGAGATCGAGGCGGAGATCGCCGAGACGACCGCCCGCATCGCCGCGCACGAGGAGGCCCGAGCCGCGCAGGAGCGCGAGGCCGACGAGGTGCAGCGCCTCGCCGAGGCGTACCGCCGCGTGCAGGACGTCGAGTGGGCGTCGATCGACGTCGCCTCCGTCGAGAAGGAGGTCGCCGAGCTCGAGGCGCAGCGCGAGGCCATCCTCGACCGGTCGGACCTTCTCGTCGAGCTCGAGGAGCGGCTGCGCGATGCGGCGGAGCGCCTCGAGTCGGCGCGCGAGGAGCGCTACCGCCGCGCGGCTGCGCTCGAGGACCTCGAGCGCACGTGGGGCGCGATCGTCGACCGGCAGGATGCCGTCGCGACCGAGCGCGACCGCCTGGCCGAGCGCCCCGACATCGTCCTGACCGACGAGGACGCGGCGCACCTCGACCGGGAGTTCCGCCGCATCGAGCCCGACGCGACGCACGATCGGTTCGCGAAGGCCGTCCCCCGGCTCGCCGACGAGCTGCAGCTGGACGTCCGCCGCGCGCACGCCACGCTCGACTCGGCCGCGGCGTCGCTCGAGCGCATCTTCGCCGCCTACAACGAGAGGTGGCCGGATCCGAACCGCGGCACGACCGTCGACGCGTACGACGAGTTCGCCGCGATCTACGAGGAGATCACGCACCACGGCCTCTCGCAGCACCGGCTCGAGTTCCGGCGTCACCTGCAGGAGGTCAGCACGATGGACCTCAAGATGCTGAGCGACTCGTTCGGCCACGCCCTGCTGAGCATCGAGGAGCGCCTCGAGCCGGTCAACGACATCCTCCGCGATCTGCCGTTCGCATCGGAGACCGACCGGCTCCGCATCGACATGCGCCATCTGCACCCCGAGCGCATCGAGTCGATCAAGACGCAGCTGAGGGAGCTCTCCGCGGATGTCACGGGCGAGTGGACCGCGGAGGAGGCCGACCGGCGCTTCGCGCGTCTGCAGGAGTTCATCGACCTCATCGACCTCCCCGAGTCGGGCGTCAACCCGCGCCGCGACGAGGTGCTCGACGTGCGCCGCCACATCGAGATCACGGCGAGCCGCATCGATCCCGAAGGCCGCGAGGTGAGCACCTACTCGACCCTCGGCGACAAGTCGGGCGGCGAGTCGCAGGAGCTCGTGGCGTTCATCGTGGGCGCCGCCCTGCGGTACCAGCTCGGCGATCAGACGCGCTCGTGGCCGCGGTTCGCGCCGGTCTTCCTCGACGAGGGATTCGTCAAGGCCGACAGCGCGTTCACGGGGCGCGCGATCCGCGCGTGGCTCGGCCTTGGCTTCCAGATCATCGTGGTGGCGCCGCTCGACAAGGTGACGACGCTCGAGCCGCACATGGGGCTCAATCTCTCGGTCACGAAGAACGACGCCGGCTACTCGTTCATCACGGCGTTCCGCGACGTCGCCCTACGCTGAGACGGGCGCAGCCTGCAGCGCGTGCACGACCGGAGCGAGCTCGGGTCGTGCAGCGGCCTCGTCCAGCACGCGCTCGAGCGTCTCGTCGTGGATGGGGCGCGCCCGCTGGAAGAGATCGCGCCCGGCGGGCGTGAGCTCGGTGTAGATGCCGCGGCGGTCGTCCGCGCAGAGGACGCGCGTGAGCAGCCCGCGGTCCTCGAGCCGGTTCACGAGCCGCGTCGTCGCGCTCGCGCTCAGGGCGGCGGCGCCCGCGAGCTGCTGCATCCGCATGTGCCATCCGTCCTGACGGCTCAGCGCGTCGAGCACCGTGTACTCGACGACCGAGAGCTCGACGGATGTCGCGAGCGCGCGCTCGAGGGCGGTCTCGATGAGGCCATGCAGGGCCGCGAGCGTGCGCCATCCCTGCGCGCGCACCTCGACCGCGTCGTCGGCGATTCCCATGTCTCCTCCAGATAGTTGCTTGCGCGTTGTATCCGCGTGTGGCAGTATTTCTCGGGCCGCCGCAAAATCCCGCGCGTGCAAGTAAACCGAGCATACCAGGAGACCCCTTCATGCCCCTCGGACTGATCGCCCTCGCCATCGGCGCCTTCGGCATCGGACTCACGGAATTCGTCATCATGGGCCTGCTGCCCGAGGTGGCGCGCGACTTCGCCGTCTCGGAGGCGGCCGCCGGATGGCTCATCTCGGGCTACGCGCTCAGCGTCGTGGTCGGCGCCCTCCTCCTCACGGCCGCGACCATCCGACTGCCCCGCAAGGCCGTGCTCCTCAGCCTCGTCGTCCTCTTCATCCTCGGCAACGCGCTCACCGCGCTCGCACCCGACTACGCCACCGCCATGGCCGGGCGCGTCCTCGCCGCGCTCTGTCACGGCGCGTTCTTCGGCATCGGCTCGGTCGTCGCCGCGGGCCTGGTCGCGCCCGAGAAGAAGGCCGGCGCGATCGCCATCATGTTCACGGGCCTCACGGCCGCGAACGTGCTGGGCGTGCCGTTCGGCACGTTCCTCGGCCAGGAGCTCGGCTGGCGCTCCACGTTCTGGGCGATCTCCGCGATCGGCCTCATCGCGCTCGCAGGCGTCGCGGCCCTCGTCCCGGCCATCCCCGCTCCCGAGGAGCGCGTGAGCCTGCACCGCGAGCTGCGTGCGTTCCGCTCGTCCCAGGTCTGGCTCTCGCTCGTCGTCACGGTCCTCGCGTTCGGCGGCATGTTCGGCGCCTTCACGTACATCGCGTACACGCTCACCGAGGTCAGCGGCTTCGCGGCAGGCGCCGTGCCCTGGCTGCTCGTGGTGTTCGGGGCCGGCCTCGTGCTCGGCAACGGCGTCGGCGGGCGGCTCGCCGACCGCGCGATCGACCGGACGCTCATCGTCTTCACCGCGGCGCTCGTCGTCGTGCTCGCGCTCTTCGCCCTGCTCGCCGGATCGCAGATCGCGACCGTCGTCGCCCTCTTCCTCATGGGCGGCTTCGGCTTCGGCACCGTCCCGGGCCTCCAGAGCCGCATCATGGCGTATGCCGGCCAGGCTCCGACGCTCGCCTCGGGCGCGAACATCGGCGCGTTCAACGTCGGCAACGCGCTCGGCGCGTGGGCCGGAGGCGTCGCGATCACCGCGGGCCTCGGCTACACCGCGCCGATCTGGGTCGGCGCCGCGATGACCGCCGCCGCCCTGGCCGTGCTCGCCGTGGCAGCCGGGATGGCGCGCACCCGGGTCGCCGCCGACGCGGTCGCGGTCGCGGCCTGACCGCAGGAGGAGAATAGAGGGGATGGCTCCTCCCTCCTTCCTGCGCGACCTCTTCCGCATCCAGCCGGCGCGCGGGGAGTGGACCGTGGCCATCCGGGCGGCGCTGTCCGTGCTGCTGCCGCTCCTCGTGCTCTGGGGAGCCGACCGGCTCGACTGGGCGATGTACGCGTCGTTCGGCGCGCTGTCGTCGATCTTCGGCCGGACCCTCCCCCTCCCGGAGCGGCTGCGGTCGCAGGCGGAGGCGGGGCTGACGCTCATCCTCGCGATCCTCCTCGGCGTCGCGGTGGCGCTCTCGCCCGGACGGGAGTGGCTGCTCATCCCGGTCGCGGCCGTGTTCGCGACCGGGATCGCGGTCGTCTCGCACCGACGCAACTGGCACCCGCCCGGCGTGCTCTTCCACGTCTTCGCGCTCGGCGCGTGCGCCTCGACCGCCCGCACCGTCGCCGACCTCGTGCCCGCCGCGCTCGTGTCGGCCGCCGCCCTCGCGCTGAGCCTCGCGCTCACCTATCTGACCTCGCTCGGTCGCCACCTCTGGCGGCGCCACATCGCGCGCGTCGCGCAGACCTGGCCGCGCCGCCCCGCGGACCCCGGCACCCTGCCTGGCGACGGCCCCGAGTGGCCGCTGCGGCACTACCTCGTCCGGTACGGCCTCGGCGTCGTGCTCGCGGGCTCCGTCGCGACCGCGATCGGCATCGGCCATCCGTACTGGGCGATCGTCTCGGTCGTCGTCCCGATGGCGGCGCCGACGGCATCCGCGCGCCTCCTCCGCGGCACGCAGCGCGTCGTCGGAACCCTCGTCGGCGTGCTCATCACGTGGGCCGTGCTGGCCTTCGCGCCGCCGCCGCTCGCCCTCATCCTCATCATCGCGGTGATGCAGCTCGGCGCCGAGCTGTTCATCGGCCGGAACTACACGGTCGCGCTGCTCTTCATCACACCGCTCGCGCTGTGCATGGTGCAGCTCGGCCATCCGCTGCCGGTGGCGCAGCTCATGGCGGACCGCGCGATCGAGACCGTGCTCGGCGTCGCCGTCGCGATGGCCATCACGCTGATCACCCGCGAGCGCCGGCAGCGCGGCGACGCGGAGTAGGCGCCGTCGACGTCAGTCGATCGGGCAGACCGCCTTCTCGGCGACGACGGCGTGGAAGTCCTCCGCGGTCCACGGGAGGCCGAACTCGGGCTGCTCCTGGCCGTCCGCGGCCGGCGCCTTCGACGCGATCGCCGCGAGCTCCTTCGCGAGCGCGCCCACGAGATCCGCGCCGGCGGCCGAGTTGTTGAGCGCGACGGCGACGGTCATGCCCGTCTGCGGGTCGGCGTACACGCTCGTCAGGTACCCGAGCGCCGCGCCCTTCTGGCCGACGAGGCTGCCCGCGATGTACGCGCCGCTGACGTAGTCGTCGCCCTCGTAGGGCAGCGCCTTCGACCAGCGCTCCGTGCGCTCGCCCTCATCGTCGATCGACGCGAGCGCGAGCGACTGCCCGAAGCGGGCGAGATCGCCGATCGTGCTCGTCGCGCCCGAGTCGGTGAAGCCGATGCTCGACGAGCTCGTCGTGTACTCCGTCGGCGCGACGCAGCCGGCCTCGCGATCCGCGCCGTCCGAGATCCAGCCGCGCAATGCCGGCTCCCCCGGCTCGGCGGCCGCGTCCTTGGGGAGCTCGGTCGCGGTCAGGTCGAGCGGCTCGGCGAGGTACTCCTCGAACAGCGTGTGCATGCTCTCGCGGGTGGCGTGCTCGAGGGCCATGCCGAGGAGGATGTACCCAGCGTCCGAGTCGCGGACCTCAGCGCCCACGCGCCCGCGCTCGGCGATGCCGGTCGCGGCGAGCTCACGCGGGTTCCACTCGCGCTTCGGCGTGGCCGTGAACTGCGGGGAGAGGCGGTCGCGGCCGTCGCCGAGGCCCGACGTGCCGTCGCAGAGCTGCTGGAGGGTGATGTCGGAGAGATTGGGAACGCTCGACACCCACTCGCTCACGGGGTCGTCGAGGGCGACGACGCCCTCGTCGGCGACCCGGTAGAGCACGTCGCACGTCATCGCCCGGGTGACCTCGCCGACGCGGAAGCGCATGTCGGTCGTGACGGGCTCGTCCGAGTCGGGGCCGGTCGTGCCGATGCCCTCGACCCAGGCCCCGGCCCACGGGATCCAGACCGAGACGAGGGCGCCCGATGCTCCGGCACCCTGCATCGCGTGGTCCACCGCCGCCTCGAGCTGCTCGACGGTCTTCTTCGGAAGCTCCGACGAGGCGATCGGCACCTCCGATCCGGCAGCCGCAGCGCTCGCCGTGCAGCCGGACGCCGCGAGCGCGATCGCCGCGAGTCCCGCGAGGACCGCCGAGGCGCGCGCCATCCGCGCGCGCACAGTGGATTTCCGCATTCCACAACCCCCCAGTTGCTCCGAGGTCGAGTTTAGGCGACCCTTGCCCGGGATCCCGGCGAGGATGCAGAACCGTGACGTTCCGCGGCGCTCAGCCCGTCGCCGCCGAGCGCATGCCCGCCGCGTCGCGCTCCCACGCGGCCCGCATGAACCGGCGGACGTCCTCGTCGACGCGGATGTCGGATGGCCGCAGCGGACGGGTGAGGTACAGGCCGTCGAGCGACGTGAGGCGCGAGAGGGCGACGTACGTCTGCCCGGGGGCGAAGGCGCCCGAGCCGAGATCGACGATCGCGCGGTCGTAGGTCTTCCCCTGCGACTTGTGGATCGTGACGGCCCACGCGAGGCGGAGCGGGAACTGCGTGAACTCGGCGACCACGTCGCGGCTGAGCTTCTTCGACGCCGCGTCGTACGAGTAGCGGTGCTTCTCCCACACGGTCGGCTCGACGTCGAACTCCTCGCCGTCGACCTCGACGCGCACGGAGTCGCCCATGATGCGGGTGACGATGCCGATCGTGCCGTTCACCCAGCGCGGCCCGTCGGGGCCCGACACGTCGTTGCGGAGGAACATCACCTGCGCGCCGACCTTGAGCTTGAGCTGCTCGTCAGCCGGGTACACGTCGCCGCGGCCGAAGTCGCCGCTGATCTCGGCGACCGCGGTCTGCTCTCTCCCGGCCAGGGCGGCGAGGTGCTTCGCGTTGATCGCGTTCACGCGGTCGTTGCGCGTCGCGAGCGTGATCACGGGATCGGAGGGGTCGGAGGGCGGAGTGCGCGCGCCCGCGCGGTTGAGCTTCTCGGCGATGTCGGCGGTGACGCGCCCGTACCGGACCGCGTTCAGCATCGCCTTGAACCCGTCGTCGGACTGACGGTGGATGTGGGTGAGCTCGCGGATGTGCAGATCCGCGCCGTGGCGCCCCAGGTCGATGAGCCCGTCGCCGCCCGGCTCGGCACCGGCCCACACGTGGGCGTCGAAGAACCAGAACGAGCGGTAGTGATCGGCGATGTAGCGCGCCTCGTCGCCGCGGGGCGGGACGGGGGCGAGCTGGTAGGGGTCGCCGAACATGACCACCTGCACGCCGCCGAACGGCTCGCGGCGTCGGCCGCGCGCCTGGCGGAGCGACCGGTCGATGGCATCCATGAGGTCGGCGTTGACCATCGAGATCTCGTCGATCACGAGCGTGTCGATCGCGTTGAGCAGCTTGCGGGTCGCGTCGCTCTGCTCGAGATCCTGGTCGGCGATGAGCCCGATCGGGAGCTTGAAGAGCGAGTGGATGGTCTGGCCCTCGACGTTGAGCGCCGCGACGCCCGTGGGCGCGCAGATCGCGATCTGCTTGCTCGTGTGCCACGTCAGGTGGCGCAGCAGGGTCGACTTGCCCGTGCCCGCGCGCCCCGTGATGAAGACATGCTCGCGCGTGTCCTCGATGAGGCGGAACAGGGCTTCCTGCTCCGCCGACAGAGCAGGTGCGGTCACCCTTCCATCGTAGAGAGGTGAACGCGGCCCGGTTCCGGCACTCCACAGCCGTTCGCAGGCTCCGCGCGGCGTGTCGTTCCTAGACTGGCCGCATGGAGCAGGCCGTGACCGACGCCGCGCCCTCGCGCGGAGGGTCGGCCGACGCGCCCTCCCCGGCCACGGCCATCCGCCGGCGCGAACGGGGGCGCACCGCCGAGGTGGCGGGCTTCGTCGTCGTCGGGCTGCTCCTCGTCGCGGCGATCGCCGCGGGCTTCGCGGCCCTGTATCGCGTCTTCTGGGGCCCGGAGGCCTTCGTGGAGCGGTACGTCGGGATGCTCGCCGACGGGCGCGCGGCCGACGCGCTCACGATCCCCGGCGTCGCCGTCGACTCGGCGGATCTCGAGGCCGCCGGGATCCCGACGACCGTGAGCGACGCGCTGCTGCGCGGATCGGCGCTGTCCGACGACCTCGGCGACGTGAAGGTGATCGCGTCGCGGATGTCGGAGGGCGTCGTCGAGGTGACCCTCTCGTTCTCCGCGGCAGGCCAGGAAGGGCGCTCCACGTTCCGCGTCGAGCAGGACGGATGGTCGGGCCTCGTCCCGGCCTGGCGCTTCGAGACGACGCCACTCGCCGTGCTCGATGTGACGGTGCGCGGCTCGATGCGCTTCACGGTCAACGGGTTCGAGCTCGACAAGCGGCAGGTCTCGCCCGACGGGGCCGACGCCGCGCCCCTCGATCCGGTCTCGATGCTCGTGTTCGCGCCGGGCGCGTACGCCGTCTCGGTCGACACGTCGGCCGCGCAGGCCGCGCCCGTCCGCGCGCTCGCGCAGCAGTCCCTCGCGGCGGTCCCCGTCGACGTGCAGGCGCGCCCGACCGACGAGTTCAACGACATCATCACGGGTCAGGTGCACGACTTCCTCGAGCAGTGCACGACGCAGCGGGTGCTTCAGCCGACCGGCTGCCCTTTCGGCTACGAGACCTACGAGCGCGTGATCACCCCGCCGACCTGGTCGATCGCCGCGCAGCCGAATGTCGCCGTCGTGCCGGACGGCGCGTACTGGGCGATCGCGCCAGCCGGCGCGATCGCCCACATCGAGATGGACGTGCAGTCGATCTACGACGGCTCGATCTTCCACGTGAGCCAGGACGTGACCTTCACGATCGACGGGGCCATCGACATCCTGCCCGACGGCTCCGCCGCGATCAGCATCGGGTCGCCGGACGTCTAGGCTGCGTCGGCCGACGCCGTGATCTTCTCGGACTCCGCAGGCGCAGCGACCGCCTCAGGCGTCGCACGGGAGTCGGTGCCCTGGGGCGCCGCGCCAGTCTCGGTGTCCCCAACCGTCGGCTCGTCGTCGATGTCCACGAGCACGCGCTTCGGATGGCCAGAGCTGCCGCCCACGACGACCCACTTCCGCCGCCTCGCGGGCTCGCGCCCCTCCGGAGGCTCCGCGACGGTCTCATCGGCGGCAACCGGCCGGATCACCCGCACCTGCTGCATTTCGGAGCCGAGGACGACTCCCGCGGGATCGGGGTGCTCGTCCCCTCCGGCGCGCGCCGGGCCCACGACGGTCTCCCTGACCGCCTCGGCGCTCGGAACCTCGTCGGCGCGGCTCTCCTCCGCTGCCGGGTCGAGGGCGTCGCGGACGATGCGTCGGGGATCGTAGCGGCGGGGGTCCATCGCCTTCCACTCCTCGAGCGAGATGCCGGTCTCGGCCTCGGTCCGTTCGCGGGCTGCGTCGAGGAACGAGCGCACGGAGCGGATGAGCTCGGCCACCCGCTGCGCGTAGTGCGGGAGGCGGGTCGGGCCGACGATCACGGCAGCGATAAGGGCGATGACGAGGAGCTTCTCGAAGGTCAGACCGAACATGACGGGTCCTCCTATGCCGTGACGGGCACTGGTGCGGTCTCGAGGCGCGCGATGCGCCGGGCGACGCGGCGGTCGTGGAGGTACGCGACGAGATACGCCGCGGCGAACAGGGCGCACATCGGGATCGCGATGAGGAACATCGACAGGACGTCGGCCGACGGCGTCACCATCGCGCTGAAGGTCATGATCGCCACGATGCAGATGCGCCAGGACTTCGCGATCGTCCTCGCCGAGAGCACACCGAGGAGGTTGAACATCACGATGAAGACGGGCAGCACGAACGCGACCCCGGTGGCGACGATGATCTTCATCACGAAGTCGAAGTAGTGCGAGGCGAGGAGGATCGTGCTGTCCTCTTCGGAGGCGAAGCCCGCCAGCAGCTCCACCATGTGCGGGAACACCGAGAAGCCCATGAAGCACCCTGCCGCGAAGAGCGGCGCGGCGGCTCCGAGGAAGCCGAAGGTGTACGCCTTCTCCCTGCGGGTGAGACCAGGGCTGAGGAACGCGAACAGCTCATACAGCCAGACAGGGCTCGAGAGGACCACGCCCGCGAAGAGCGCGATCTTGAGGCGGAGATCGAAGGCGCCGGTCACGCTGTCGTAGTTGAGCGCCGCATCCCGCGATTCGGCGAGCGCGGCGACGGGCGTGCGCAGGATGTCGAGGATCTGATCCGAGAGCACGTAGCCGAGGATCGCTCCGACGACGAGCGCCACCGACGCGCGGACGGCGCGGCGGCGCGCCTCGCCGAGGTGCTGCGCGAGGGGCATGCGGCCCCGCGCGACGGTGGCCGCGGTCATGGGATCTGCCGCTCCGCCGACGCGACGGCCGCGAGAGGGCGGGTGGACGGCAAGCCGTCAGCCTGCGCCACAGGCGCGGCGGTCGCGTGCTGCTCTGACGTCGAGGGCTCCGAGGCAGGCTCGGCGACCTCCTTCTTGAGGATGTTCACGGACTGCCCCACGCTCTTCGCGAGCGCGGGCAGCTTGGCCGCCCCGAAGATGAGGACGACGACGGCGAGGATGACGAGAGCGTGCCATCCGGTGAGGTTCTGCAGCATGATGATGTTCTCCGATTCGAGTCGTGGTCGGTTCAGTTCGCCGGCGGCTCGCCACCGGGGCCGCCTGCTCCGCCGCCGCCCTCGGGAGCGGCGCCGGCTGTCGGCGTTGTCGTCGTGTCCACTCGGACGACGAGGGATGCGACGTAGCCGCTCGCGCTGTCCCCAGAGATCGTGGCCATCTGGAGGGCGCCCCCGTCCTCGCCGAACACGTTGTCCGAGTCGAGAGTGACCTGTGCGAGGTTCTCCGCGGACCCGGTGTACGCGTCGAGCTGGTAGACCTCGTTGAGCACCTCCTCGGGGAACGCCATCTGCGACGTCGCGATGGCGTTCGCCGAATCGGCGATCGAGTCGACATCCGGGTAGACCTCGAAGTGGATGTGCGTCCAGCGCCCGAGGTAGCATCCGGGAAGGATCGATGTGAACGTCACCTGGCCGTTCGCGTCGGCGACCTGCACGCCCCGCAGCCAGGTCTCGCCCTCCACGCCCTCGGAGTACATGGAGTACAGGCCCTGTGCGTCGCAGTGCCAGGCGTAGACGGCGACGCCCTCGAACGGCGCGTCTCCGTTCGCCATGTCGGTCACCGTGAAGCTGAAGCTGAGCGGCACGCCGTCGACCGGCTCCCCGCCTGCGATGCTCGTCGTGAGGTCCTGGCGGACGATGCCCGACTCCTCGAGCACGTCCGGCCCGTTGGAGCCATCGCCGGGGTATGGTCCTGCCGTCTCGTCGGGGATCTCGCCGTCGGGGAGGACGACATCCGAGGAAGTCTCGGTCGCATCGGCCGTTGCCGTCGGCGTCGGGGTGGACGTGCTCGCGGACGTGTCCGATGACGCGCTCGGGGTCGAGGTGCTCGTCGAGCTCGTCGCGGCGGGCGCGCAAGCCGCGAGGGTGGCGGCGCCCACGCCGACTCCGACGAGGCTCAGGACTCCTCGGCGGCTGACCAGCGTCTTGAGGTCGAAGCCGGCACCCTGGTCCACGACCTCCTCGTCCGGCCGCGCGAGGAGCCTGCCCTCGTAGGCCGGCCCGTCGGGGGTGTGCTCCGGCTCCGGAATGCGTGCCATGATCGGTCTCCTTCTCTGTGGTCGTGCGCCTGATGATGGGCGATGCGTCCATGCTGAAGAACGGCGTTGTGCGCCTCCGTTCCCTTGCCTATGACTCGTCTATGAGAGTCCGACCTCAGAGGCGGTGGCTTCCCAAGGCGATCGTCTGCGCCGCCGCACAGCCCGAGCGCCGTATCGCCGAATCCACACGCGCCGAGAGCACGATGAGGCCCGTGACCGCGCGGAGCGATCTCGCACCGGCCGTCGCGCGCATCCCCGGACGGCGTCGCTCAGCCGTCCGCGGCGGCGCTCCGCACGAGCTGCAGGCCGTCCTGGGTGACTCGGCGTCGTCCCCCCGTGGGGGGCGCGGCTCCGCGAGGGTCAGAGCCCGCGACGGCGGTCGCGCTCGGCCAGACGGGCGAGGCGGGCGTTGTACTCCTCGAGCTCGGCGTCGCCCGTGCGGTCGGCGTGGCGATCGGCGCGCTTCTGCGTCCGCTCGTCGCTGCGGCTCCACTGGATCGCGACGATGACGGCCGTGATGAGCGTCGGGATCTCGCCGATCGACCATGCGACGCCGCCGCCCGTGTACTGGTCCTCGAGCGGGGTGGCGCCCCACGTGCGGCCCATCGCGCCGAACCACTCCGCGACCATGAGACCCGAGTGGCTCATGATCGAGATGCCGAAGAACGCGTGCATCGCCATGGTGACGATGAGGGTGACGAGACGCCCCGCGTACGGCAGGCGGTACGGCACGGGGTCGATGCCGACGAGCGACATGACGAACAGGTAGCCCGACAGCAGGAAGTGGACGATCATCCACTCGTGGCCCAGGTGGTCGTACAGCGACCACCGGAACAGGTCGGTGTAGTAGAAGGCCCACAGCGACCCGATGAAGATGCCGGCCGCGACGAGCGGGTGCGTGATGACGCGGGCGAACCGACTGTGCACCGCCCAGAGGATCCACTCGCGGCCGCCGCGCGTGCCATCCTCGCGCTTGCGGATGGCGCGAGCCGCGAGCGTGACCGGTGCGCCGGGCACGAGGAGCAGCGGGATGGCCATGCTCAGCAGCATGTGCCCGAGCATGTGCATGCTGAAGAGGTAGTCGCCGTACGCCGTGAGCGGCCCGCACGTCACCCAGACGAGCAGGACCATGCCGATCGTCCACAGCACGGTGCGGTGCACGGGCCACGCGTCGCCGCGCGCACGCAGGCGCCGCACCCCCGCGTAGTAGAAGAAGAGCCCGAAGCCCGCGACGAACACCCACAGCAGGTCGACGTCCCACGCGGTGAGCCAGCGCGCAGGCGTCAGCTCGGGAGGCAGCGGCGCCTCGGTGAGGATCTCCGCGGGCGTCGACTGCGGCGCCGAGACCTCCCCGACCGGCGGCGACGTGCGCGCGAGCGCGGCGGCCGCTCCGCTCGCGATGCCCATGAACGCGAGCTCGACGGCGACGAGACCCCAGAACGCGCCCGCGCCATCCGCCGCCCGCGCGAGCAGCCGACGGCGGTAGAGCGCGCCGAGGAGGCCCATCGCGAGCAGTGCGACGATCTTCGCGATGAGGATGGCCCCGTACGGGGTGAGCAGCTGGTCCCACTGCCCGATGGAGGTGAGGGTTCGCGCGTAGCCCGAGACCGCGACGACGACGAACGCGGCGAGCGCCAACGACGAGTAGCGCGCGAGAAGCGGGCCCAGGCGCCCCTCCTCCATGGCGGGGCGCAGGATGACGAGCAGGAGCAGGCCCCCGAGCCAGACCGCCGCGGCGACGATGTGCAGGGTCAACGCGGTCACCGTCGCGTCGTGGCCCGCGAGGTCGCCCGAGTGGCCCTGGGTGGCCATCGGGACGAGCGTGATGGCCGCGAGGACGGCGGTGAGGAGCGTCGGGGTCCACGAGCGGATGGCGAACGCGAGGATCGTGACGACGGCCGCGAGGACGGTCGTCAGGAGCCAGGCGCTGCCGAGCTCGGTCTGCGTGAGGAAGCGGCCGAGCTGCGCACCGAACTCCGCGCCGAGACTGAGCTGCGGGTTGAACGACGACAGGAACGTCAGGAACCCGACCGCGCCGCTCGAGAGGGTGAGGACGGCCGCGCCGATCGACGCCGTGTCGAGCGCGACGTCGAACTCGCGTTCCTGCGCGCGCAGCCCGAAGAGCGCGAGCACCAGCGCGCCGAGCATCGTCGCCGCCGCCAGGTTGACGACGAGCTTCGCGATCGGGAGGCCCCAGCGGACGAAGGCGCCGGGGTCGGCGCTGAACCGCTCGGCGGCACCGCCGCCGATCACGAGACCCGCGATGACGGCTGCGATCGCCGCGACGACGAGGATGAGGGGCCCAGCGGCCCGCAGCGCGCGCGGGTTCACCCCTCAACCCTATGCGCGCGCCCCTGGGCGGACGCCGCGCGGGGCATGTCCCGATCGTTCACCCTTCCGGGGGGGGCATGCGAAAGGGCGCCGTCCCGGAGGACGGCGCCCTTTCGACGCGGCAGACGTCTTACTTGACGGCGGCCTTGAGCTTCGAGCCGGCGGTCACCTTGACGCGCTTGCCCGCGGGGATGGCGATCTCCTCGCCGGTCTGCGGGTTGCGGCCGGTGCGGGCAGCGGTGTCGACCTGCTCGAACGCGATCCAGCCGGGGATCGAGACCTTCGCGCCCTTGGCGACGGACTCGGAGACCGAGGTGAACAGAGCGTCGAGGACGCCCGAGACGGCGGCCTGGCTCTGACCGGTGGCGCTGGCGATGCTCGCGACGAGCTCGGTCTTGGTGATGGTCTTGTCGGCCATGTCATCCTCCAGCGGCGTGAGGACGCCGCGACGTTTCAACGGACCGGAGGCGTTTGCCTCCGGTGGTCTTGCGACCGTGATGAATGTACCAACGCGCCCCGGAATTCCGCGGATTCTCGCGGCTTTCCGCGCGATTCGCCCGGCGTGTCGCCCCTCGGATGTGACGGATGTGACGGAAGTGACGGTTCGCGAGGCGGGAAAAGGAAGAAGGCGGGACTCCCGAAGGAGTCCCGCCCTCTTGCCGAAGCGGGTGCTTACCAGCTCGACTTGGTCACGCCGGGCAGCTCGCCACGGTGCGCCATGTCGCGGAAGCGGACACGCGAGATGCCGAACTTCGTCAGCACGCCACGGGGGCGGCCGTCGATGACATCGCGCGAGCGGAGACGCACGGGCGACGCGTTGCGGGGCAGCTTCTGCAGGCCCACGCGAGCGGCCTCGCGCTGCTCGTCCGTCGCGTTCGGGTCGACGAGCTGCTTCTTCAGCTCGAGGCGCTTCGCCGCGTAGCGGTCGACGACGGCCTTGCGCTGCTCGTTGCGAGCGATCTTGCTCTTCTTCGCCATGATTAACGCTCCTCGCGGAAGTCGACGTGCTTGCGCACGACCGGGTCGTACTTCTTCAGCACGAGGCGGTCGGGGTTGTTGCGGCGGTTCTTCTTGGTCACGTACGTGTAGCCCGTGCCCGCGGTCGAACGCAGCTTGATGATGGGACGGACGTCCTGAGCCTTCTTCGCCATTAGAGCTTCACACCCTTTGCGAGCAGGTCCTTCACGACCGATTCGATGCCGCGGACGTCGATCACCTTGATGCCCTTGGCGGAGACGTTCAGCGTGACCTTACGGCCGAGCGACGGAACGTAGTACGTCTTCTTCTGCACGTTCGGGTCGAAGCGGCGCTTCGTCCGTCGGTGCGAGTGCGAGACATTGTGACCGAAGCCGGGTACGGCACCGGTCACCTGGCACACAGCAGCCATGGTTCACTCCTTCACTACCGTGGAGCCGGACGGCTCCACCCAAGATCTCTTGTCTGCGCAGCCGTCACCCACCCGGAGACCGGGCTGTGTACAGGTGGGGCCGCACGAACTGCGCGCAGGAGTGCACGCAGACAAACGTCGATCGTAGCACAGCCGGGCGTGTCGCCCGAATCGGAGCGCCCCGCACGGGACGGGGATTTTGCGACAACCGCCGAAATTGTGGGTGACGGCGGTGACACCGCGCGGAAACACGGCGCTCGTACGGTCGTCCTCGGATGCACGCGAACGATTTCGCTACATCCACGCACAATGCTCCACTCCCCCTCCGAGAAACGAGCACTCGATGCCCACTTCCCCCCGCTCTCCTCACCTCCTCGGCGCCGTCGGCCTGATCGGCGTCCTCGTCCTCACCGGCTGCGGACGCGCCGCCGACGCAGGCGTCGCGGAATCGACAGACACCGTCGACGATTCCGCCGCTCGCGGCACCGTCTCCCTCTGGGCCCCGGATGGCGACGCGAAGGTCCTCGAGGATGTCCTCGCGCCGTTCCTCGCCGAGAACCCGGATCTCGATCTCGAGATCACGCTCGTGCCCGAGACGGAGTACGAGACGAAGCTGCGCTCCGCCATCGCCGCCGGGACCGGCCCGGACGTCGCTCAGCTCTACCCGGAGACCGAGCCGCAGTTCATCGAGACAAGAGCCTTCGCGCCGGTGCCCGACGGGCTCGTCGACGAGAGCTCCTTCTTCATGGGCGCATGGGAATCCGGTCTGCAGGACGGGGTCGCCTACTCCGTGCCGTGGTACTCGTACACGTACGCCCTCGTCTACCGGGCCGACATCGCGCGCGCGGCGGGCGTCGAGGCGCCAGCCACCTGGGACGCCATGGTCCCGTTCCTCGAGGGGCTCCAGAGCGGCGGCGCCGTCCACGGCCTCGGCGCCGACATCGGGTGGGACAAGTACAGCGGCCAGACGCTCGCCCAGTTCCTCTGGCAGGCGGGCGGGGAGCTGACCTCCGCCGACGGGTCCGCGTGGACCCTCGACACCCCGGAGATGGTCGCGGCGATCGAGTACAACGCCTCGTTCTTCACGTCGGGCACGGCCGACCTCGATGGACCTCAGTTCCTCGATGCCCAGCCCTACTTCGTCCAGGGGAGGACAGCGGCGACGATCACGGGACCCTGGGTCATCGGGCAGCTGGATGAGGTCGCCGGACAGGAGGGCTGGACAGAGGAGAACGTCGCGACTGCACCGCTCCCTGCGGGCGAGGGCGGATCGACCGGCGCCCTCGCGGGCGGCAGCTGGGGCGTGCTGGCCGACAGCGACGCATCGGACGCCGCCTGGAAGCTCATCCGCCACATGGCAGAGGAGGAGACGCAGCTCGCCCAGTACGCGGCGTACGGCTCGATGCCGGCTGTCGAGGCCGCATGGAGCGACCCGGCGATCGCCGACCAGCCACTCCTGGACGCGTTCTTCACGCAGCTGCAGGACGCGAGGACCTATCCCGCCTCGACGACGTGGCCGCAGGTCGCAACCCAGCTCGGCGCGGAGATCGAGCAGGTCGCGAAGGGACGGAAGACCGCCGCGGCGGCCGCCGCCGACATCCAGTCGTTCGCCGACGCCCTCGGCACCGGGGCGGAGTGAGTCGAGCGACATGACCGCCCTCGCCCAAGGGGTGCCGCGCGCGACACGCGGTCGCCGGCGCCGGACATCCGTCGCATGGGTGTTCCTGAGTCCGTTCGCCCTGATCTTCCTCGTGTACACGGCCGTGCCGGCGATCGCTGCGCTCGCGATCAGCGTCTCGGATCTGCGCGGGACGGATCTGCGGAACCCGCTGGCCGTGAACCTCGTCGGCCTCGAGAACTACCTGCGACTCTTCGGGGACGAGCGATTCCTGAAGGACCTCGGCAACACCGCCGTCTTCGTGGTCGTCGGCGTGCCGCTCACGATGGTGGCCGGCTTCGCCCTGGCGGTCGCGCTGAACACGGGCATCCGCCGTCTCCGCGGTGTCTTCCGAACCGTCTTCTACGCGCCCGTGGTGACGAACGTCGTCGCGATCGCGCTCATCTGGCAGTACGCGTTCCAGGCGGACGGCACGGTCAATCAGGCTCTCGGATGGCTCGGTTTCGCGGGGCCCGGCTGGCTCACCGAAACGGACCTCGCGATGCCCGTCGTCATCCTGCTCGGCGTCTGGCGCAACTTCGGCACGGCCATGGTCCTCTTCCTCGCCGGTCTGCAGGCTGTCCCGGAGGAGGTGCACGAAGCCGCGGCGCTGGACGGAGCCGGATGGTGGGCACGTCTCATCCATGTGACGATGCCCCTGCTCCTCCCGACGACCCTCCTCGTGTCGGTGCTTCTGTCGACCTTCTACCTCCAGGTTTTCGACGAGCCGTATCTGCTCACGGACGGCGGCCCGCTCGGCTCGACGGAGTCCGTTGCGCTGTACACCTACCGCCAGTTCGGATTCGGCGAGTACGGCCTCTCGTCCGCCGCGTCCTTCATCATGCTCGCGCTCGTCGTCCTCGTGAGCGCGGTCCAGTTCCGGATCCTGAGGCCACGCACATGACCGCCACCGCCTTCCGCGTCCGCATCGGACGCCCCCTGCTCTACACGGCCGTCCTCGTCGCCGCACTCGCGACGCTGCTCCCGTTCGTCTGGGTGGCCTCGGGGTCGCTGCGGAGCCTGCGGGAGATCCGTCAGGACCCCGGAGCGTGGTTCCCCGCGGAGCCGACCCTCGACAACTTCGCTCGCCTGTTCACCGAGGTCGGCTTCGGGTCGTACATGATCAACAGCATCGTCGTGGCGGCGATCGTGGTCGTCGGCAATGTCGTGGCCGGCACGGCTGCCGGGTACGCGCTGGCCAAGTTCGACTTCCCCGGCAAGAGGATTGCGTTCGGCGCAGTCCTCGCCGCCTTGATGATCCCCGCGACGGCCGTGTTCGTCCCGCAGTTCGTGATCACCGTCAATCTGGGTCTCGTCGACACGCTCGCGGGGATCGCGCTGCCCAGCGTCGCGCTTCCGATCTCGATCTTCATCATGCGCCAGTACGCGTCGTCGGTGCCCGACGAGCTCATCGAAGCGGCGCGCCTCGACGGGGCGGGAGAGTTCCGCATCTTCGCGCGGATCTTCCTGCCGCTGGCAGGACCGGCTGTGGCGACGATCACGATCATGTCGTTCCTCACGGCGTGGAACAACTTCATCTGGCCGCTCGTGGTCGCCCAGTCATCCGAGACCTACACCCTCCCCGTCGCCCTCGCCGCCACGAGCCGGGCCTCCGCGCATGTCCTCGACTACGGGCTCGTGCTCGCGGGCGCGTTCGTGATCATGCTCCCCGTGCTGGTCCTCTTCCTCCTCCTGCAGCGGCACTTCGTGCAGGGCATCGCCGCGGCGGGCCTCAAATGACCGCGCGTCACGCCGCGATCGCCGGCATCGATCCCCGCGCGCTGCGCCGCGTCAACACGTCGGTGACCCTGCGCACCCTCGCCGTCGCCACCGAACCGCTCAGCATGAGCGCAGTCGCAGAGTCCGCCGGCCTCTCCCGCCGAACCGTCGAGCTGATCCTCCGCGAGCTCGTCTCTGCCGGCTGGGTCGACGAGCTCGAGCGCGTGCCGACGACGGGATCCGCCGGCCGCCCCGCTCGGCGATTCGAGCTCCGCGCCGACCATGCGCTGCTCGCAGCGGCGAGGGTGACGACACGCGAGGCGTCGGCCGTCGTCGCCGATGCGCGGGGCCGGATCCTCGGCCGCGCGCGCCGCGAACTGCGCGACTACGGCGACCCCGCCGCGACGCTCGACGACGTCGCGCAGCTCGTCAGGGAAGCCGTCGAGCGCGCCGGCGCGTCGCCCGCCCGACTCCGCGCCGGGGCGATCGCCTCGGGCGGCGCCATCGACGACGACGGCGTGGTCCGGCGCCTCGTTCACACCGATCGCTGGGCCGGCGTCTCCCTTCCGCACGAGCTCGCGGCCCGGATCGACGTTCCCTGGTTCGCGGACAACGACGCCAACCTCGCGGCGCTGGCGGAGCGCTGGCACGGCGTCGCCCGCGACCACGATGACGTCATCTGGGCGATCCTCGGCGCCCGAACGGGCATCGGCACGCTCATCAGGGGCACGGTGCATCGCGGCTTCCAGGGCGGCGCGGGTGAGCTCATCGAGGCAGGACCACTCCCGTCCGACGCCATCCACGACACGCCCGTCGGGGCGCTGACATCGCCCGACCCCTCGGAACGACGCGCCGCGCTCGCCCTCGTCGCGCGCGCTCGAGAGGGCGACGCCGACGCGCTGGCGCTCGTCGAGGAGTACGCCGAGCACGTCGCAGCCGTCCTGGTCATCCTCTCCTGGACCGTCGCCCCGTCGCTGTTCGTTCTCGGTGGCGGCGCCGAGGACGCTGCCGACATCCTCCTGCCCCTCGTGCGCAGAGCGCTCGAACGAGCCGGTGCCCCCGGCATGGCGCTCCGCGCGACCTCCGTGGGCGCGGACGCGCCGCTGATCGGGGCACTGCGCTTCGTCCTCGACCGCATGGACGTCGCCCTCTTCGGGCCGGTCATCCGGCTCAGCCCTGCCTCAGCCGACCGCCTCGACAAGGAGACCCCGTGATCCACCTCCCACGCGCAGACGTTCTCATCGTCGGAGGAGGGCTCATGGGCGCCACGGCGGCGCGCCTTCTCCGCGAGCAGGCCCCTTCGGCCCGCATCGCGATGGTCGATGCCGGCGCGCCCATCGGCACGACGCCGGGCGTCCACCTGCACGACATCGCGGACCCTGCCATCTGGGGGCAGTACAACACCCGGGTCCGTTCCGGGATCCAGGGCATGTACACGGGCGCCGAGGTCGTGCGGGAGGTGCCTGACGCCATCGACGCTGTCGCGCCGGGGATGTTCCACACGCTCGCCTTCGGTGAGGAGGCCGAGGCCATGCCCGCGACGGCGATCGCCTGGAACGCGGGAGGGATGGGTGTGCACTGGACCGCGGCGACACCCTGGCCGGCGGGATCGGAGGTCTTCGCGGATGACGAAGAGTGGGATGAGGACCTCGCCGCTGCGCAGCGGGTCTTCGGCGTCCGCGCACCGTCGATCGGCCCGACCGCCCTGGGAATCCGGGTGCTCGAGGTCCTCGACGCGCGGTTCGGAGCGGCTGCCCCGGACGACCGGCGCCCGCAGGCGATGCCGATGGCGGTGCGCCGCGGCGCCGACGGGACTCTGCTGCGGACGAGCCCCTCGACGATCTTCCCTCCCATCGCGGACGGATCCGACGACGCGTTCGCGCTCGCAACCGGAGCACTCGTCACGTCTCTCATCGTGGAGGAGGGTCGTGTCTCCGGCGCGCGCGTGCGCGACATCCGCGACGGAGCCGAGACCGAGGGGCGTGCGGACACGGTGCTCGTCTGCGCTGACGCTCTCCGCACGCCTCAGCTGCTCTACGCATCGGGCATCCGCCCGGAATCCCTCGGGCGGTATCTCAACGAGCACGCGTTCATCGCGTCGCGCGCGCTCCTCGACCTCGGGCGCTTCCGCCTCACCCTCGACGACCTCCCGACCGCCCAGCCGGGGGAGTTCTGCACCGACTCCCTCTGGATCCCCCATAACGGCCCGCGCCAGCCGTTCCATGGCCAGGTCATGAACGTGACCTACGTCGATGACGACGGGCACGCGATCGCGCACTCCGTCGGCGTCTCGCTGTACACCCCCGTCGAGTCCCGACCGGAGAACCGGGTCATCTTCTCCGACACCGAGCACGATCTCGCCGGCATGCCGCGCATGCGCATCGAGTTCGCCTACTCCGACGCCGACCGCGCCCTCATCGATCGGGCGCTCGTCGTCGCTCAGGAGACCGCCGAGGCGTTCGGCGCGATCGACCCCGCCACCGAGCTCGCGCACCTCGCCCCCGGCTCCTCGCTGCATCTCACCGGCACCGTGCGCAGCGGCGCGGAGGACGACGGGACGAGCGTGTGCGACCCCGATGGCCGCGTGTGGGGGATCGAGGGACTCTACCTCGCCGGCACGGGCGTCGTGCCCACGGCCGTCGTCGCGAATGCGACCCTCACCGGCGCGATCACGGCCGTGCGCGCCGCCCGCGCCATCGCGCAGCGCCTCGCGCCCGACCACCTTCGAAAGGGAACACCATGACCGATCGTCCTCTGCTGCGCGCCGACCGCGTCGCGCTCAACCCGATCCCGTGGATCAACGTCAAAGCCGATCCTTCCGACCCCGACAGCGAGAGCCTCTGGCTCTTCGCTGACCCGGCCTTCCGCGCCGATTACCCTCGCGTGCTCCGCGCCATCCGGGCGTCGGGATTCGCCGCGACGATGATGGAGGTGCTCGACACGCAGACGCTCTTCGACTACCAGCGGATGGTCGAGGACGCAGACCTCGCCCTCGCCCCGGGATACGCCAGTGTCGCCCTCCCGGAGGATCACGGCGTGCTGTTCGATCCCGCGTCCGCCGAGGGCGTGCGATGGTTCGACGGCGTGCGGCGACGAGCCGAGGAATCGCTCTTCTTCGGCCTGGACACGATCTTCCTCGCTCCGGAGGTGACGTGGGCGCCGGGCGCGATCCGAACTCGCGACGCCGCAGCGGTCGGCGCGGGATTCCATCCGGGCCGCCTGAGCCGCGTCATCGACGTCATCGGCCGCGCGGCCGAGGTGCTCGCCGCCGAGGGCGTCCGTGCGGGGCTCCACAACCACATCGGCACCTGGATCGAGACCGAAGCCGAGATCGAGCAGGCTCTCGCCGACATCCCCTCCGCGCTCCTCGGCGCCTCGTTCGATATCGGACACCTCGCGTGGGCGGGCATCGACGCGGCCGCTCTCATCAGGCGCCATGCCGAACGCGTGATCGATCTGCACGTCAAGGACCTCGATCTCTCGATCGCCGCTGCCACGCGAGGGGAGCCGACGCCGTACCGCACGGCGGTCGACCGCGGCATCTTCCGCGAGCCGGGCCTCGGCGATCTGGACATCGACGGCGCCCTCGCGGCGCTTCCGGAGAGCTGGGACGGCTGGGTGATCGTCGAGGTCGACCGCGCGACCATGGCTCCCGAGGAATCGGCCGCGGCCAGCTGGAAGTGGGTCGCCGCGCGCCTGTGAGGTCCGGGGCCCGGGCGACCGGGCCCCGCCTCCCTCTTGACGCCATATTTCCAACGTTGGAATACTGGCGACGCGCTCGAAGCCGAGCGCATCCATCACCTCGACGAGGAGGTCTCATGGCCGCATTCCCCCGCCCGCACCGCAGAGGACGCGCCGGCATCGCCCTCGCGCTCGCCCTCGCGGTCGCTCTCGCGCCGCTGGTCGCCCCCGGCGGCGCCGAGCCGACCGCCGCGGCGACGTATCCGAATCCCGGATACGTCACCGGCTCGACCTACACGCACGACCCCGAGGTCGTGAAGAAGCCCGACGGCACCTACCTGCTCGCGCAGACCGGCGACAACATCCCCCTGAAGACCTCGGGCGACCGCACCGCCTGGGCCGACGCGGGCGTCGCCTTCCCCGGCGGCATGCCGTGGGTGCACGGCTACACGAACGGGACGAACACGGTGTGGGCGCCCGACATCACCTATGCCAACGGCAAGTACTACCTCTACTACTCGGCGTCGACCTTCGGCTCCAACAACTCCGCGATCTTCCTCGCGACGAGCACGAGCGGCGCTCCGGGCACCTGGACCAACCAGGGCGCGATCATCTCGTCGACGACGTCGAACGACTGGAACGCGATCGACCCGAACCTCGTGATCGACCACACGGGGCGGTGGTGGCTGTCGTTCGGATCCTTCTGGTCGGGCATCAAGATGATCCGCCTCAGCAACGTGTCCGGCCTCCGGCTCGACAGCACGTTCGCGAGCATCGCGGGGCGCGGCGGCGGCGCGATCGAGGCGCCGACCATCCACTACCGCGACGGGTACTACTACCTCTTCGTGTCGTTCGACCGCTGCTGCCAGGGCGCCGCGAGCACGTACCGTGTCATGGTCGGCCGCGCGACGTCGGTCACAGGGCCCTATCTCGACCGCAACGGCGTCGCCATGACCGCGGGCGGCGGAACGGAGATCCTCGCGAGCCACGGATCGATCCACGGTCCCGGGCACCAGGCCGTGCTGGCCGACGCGGACGCCGACGTGCTCTTCTACCACTACTACGACGACGCGGGCGCCTCGCGCCTCGGCATCAACCTGCTCGGCTACTCGGGCGGATGGCCCTACGTGTACTGAGCCGCTGAGGCGCGTGCGCCGTCCACGGGCGGCGCGCGCGCCTCAGCGCGGCTCGACGGCTCCGCGGCCCGGGCGGAACGCCGACACGGTCGGGTCTCCCGGGATCCAGAAGCGCCACGGGAACGCGCTCGTGCCCGCGAGCCCCGCGACGCCCACGCGCGGCCCCGAGACGAACCCGATCGGATGGTCCCGCAGCTGCAGGCGGGCGGTCGCGCCGGCCTGCAGCTCGCCGGTCACGGCATCGATCCCGTCGTGCACGGGGTACCGCAGCCCGACGGCGTCGCCCAGGCGACCGGGGCCGCGGGCGAGATCCCGATCCGTGCGCGCGATGCCGCGCTCCTCGCGCCGCCGGCGCGCGACATCCGCACCCTGCACAATCTCCCCGGCGCGCAGGAGGACTCCGCCGGCCTCTCCCTCGGGGCCGCAGACGACGTTGACGCACGAGTGGATGCCGTGACTGAGGTAGACGTAGAGATGGCCGGGCTCGCCCCACATCGTCGCATTGCGGGCGGTGCGCCCCATGCGGGCGTGCGAGCCGGCGTCATGGACGTCGCCCGTGCCGAGTCCGTGATACGCCTCGACCTCCGTCAGCCGCACGACGACCTCGTCGCCGTCGATCGTCGTCGTGAGAAGCCCGTCGAGGAGCCGGGGCGCGACCTCGACGGGAAGACCGTGCAGCTCGTCCCGCGTCGCCGCGTGGAGACCGTCGGTCATCCGGTCACCGAGTCCCACGGGCCGACGTCGCACCAGCTGATGCCGAAGCCCGACAGGTTCGAGACCTCCTCGCCGGTCTCGATCTCGATGATGTGGGTCTCGAGCGTCGTCGGCAGCGGCTGCAGGGCGTCGTAGTCGTAGCGGTTGGTCGTGAGATCGGGAGCGACGAGAGCCGCCGCGTACCGGCCGCTCGGCGACACGCACGTCTGGAGCAGGCCATCCGCGCCCGTCGCCTCGAGCAGCGTCCGCGACGCGCCCTCGTCGTCGACGTACGCGACCAGCTGGGCCTCGGGCGTGCCATCCGCTCCGAGCCGGACGAACTCCCGGACGGTCCCTCCGCCGGGCACGGGCAGCACACGACCCGGCTGCCCGAGGTCGTCTGACGGCTCGACGAGGTCGGTCTCGTCGCCCGTGGTGAGGTCGAGCTGCACGCCGCCGGCGACATCCAGGCGCTCGATGAACGCGGTGTACGTGCCGCGCGTGACGGCGTCGATCGCGAACGCCGTGCCGAGAGCGGTCGGCGACGGATCCTCGGCGGCCGGGTCGTAGACGATGAGGTCGCCCGCGAAGTTCACGAACAGCAGCGCGGAGGAGTCGGGCACGAAGCGCCAGCTCGCGATGCTCGGCTCCTCGTCGCCGACGACCATCGGCTCGGGCTCCGCGTCGGGCTCGCGGAGGTCTGCCGTGAAGAGCACGCTCGCCCGCCCCTCGGTCTCGCTCAGCTGCAGGTCGGTGTAGGTGTATCCGACGAGCTCGCCGCGGCTGGAGACCTGGAGGCCGGTGATCGTGCCCTCGCCCGGCAGCGGCATCCTCTCCGCGTGCGAACCGTCGCGGTCGGCGACGTAGAGCGCCGAGGCGTCGTCCTCGCGCACCGAGACGACGAGGTGCTCGCCCGTGACCCGGAAGTCGTCGATCGACGCCGCCGTGTAGACGGGCACCGCCGCGTCGCCCGAGATGTCGCTGCGGAAGATCGTGTCGTCGCCGTCGGCGTCGCGCTGCAGGAGGAAGATCTCCGCGGGCGGCGTGGTGAAGGTCGTCTCGAGCGTCGACGCCGGCCCGCCGCCGACGCTCTCCGCGCCGTCGATCGTGACCGTGTACTCGGTGTCGTCGTCGAGAGGCACGGTGAACCGCACGCCCACCATGCGCCCGGCCGCGTCGACCGTGAACGGGGTCTCAGGAGAGACGGTCACCTGGGACGCGTCGATGTCGGCGAGGGCCTGGTTCGCGGTGAGGACGACGCGGCTCCCCGAGGCCTGCGTGGCCGCCTCGGCGTCGACCTCGACCGTGCTCACGCGCGGCCCCTGCGTGAGACTCACGGCCGCGCCGCCGCCGGCCAGCACCGCGAGCACGCCGAGCACCGCGAGCATCGCCCCGACGAAGCGGCGAGGCCGCGCGGATGGCGCGGGCTCCGCGCGGCGGGATGGTGCGGGCTGAGGCGGCTCGGGCTCGGATGGTTCGGGCTGGGGCGGCTCGGGGGCTCGCGCGGCTTCGGTCCGCTCGCGCAGCTCCCGGCGGCTGAGAGGACGCCCGCCGTCAGTACTCATACGGATCTTCCGGTGCGTCCACGGTCGTGATGGTCTCGGGCTCGATGGAGAGCGCGCCCGACGCGTCGGCGGCGATCGTGCCGGTGACCTCGATCCACTCGCCGACGGCGAGGCCGGCCGTGCCCTCGGGCACCGACACCGGAACGGAGGCGGGCTGCGCGTCGATCACGCAGTGCGTGATGACGAGGCGCCCGAGGCGGACGCCGTCGGGGCTCTCCTCGTCGGGCGTGACGAAGCCCGTGAGGGTCACCTCCTTGCCCGCATAGGCGTCGGGGTTCGTCGCCGTCGCGAAGACGGTCGACCACTCCCCGATGCCGAACCCGCTCGTGTCGCCGCTCGCGGCCAGGGTGACGGTGTCGGCTCCGGCGAAGAGCGGCGGCGTGCCCGTGTCGCGGTCCATCGCGAGCTCGACCGACAGCGACGCGGGCGGGAGGACGAGCGCCGCGACCGCGACGGCCGATGCCGCCACACCGCCGACCACGACCGCCGCCGCCCCTGCGACGCGCCGCGTCCCGGTGACTCGCCGCACCCCTGCGACCCCACGTACCCCTGCGCCGTGCCGCCCCTCTGCATGTCTCACTCCCGGCGGGTATGGCGGTCGGTTTCCCGCGGCGATCGAGACATGCTGATCGGGGTGGTGCCCGTCGGCCGGGCCGTGAACGCGGGCGTGGTGGGCGTGGGCGTGGGCGTGGGCGCCACCGTGATCGTGGGCGCCACTGGGGCCGTGGTCGTGGCCGTGGTCGGCCTCGGCGCCGAGCGGGAGCGCGAACGACCACACCGTGCCCGCGAGCGCGAGCACGGCCATCCCGACCGCGAACCAGGTCTGCGCGGGGTTGATGTAGAGCTGCAGCCGACCGGTGACGGCGAGCCCGATCGTCACGACGGCGAGCACGGCCGCGAGGCCCACGCCGAGCCAGCGTGCGCCCGCCTTCCGCACGGCGGCCATCCGATCGTCACGCAACGAGGTTCACCCCGATCCCGATGACGAAGGCTGACAGCAGCACGACCGCCACGATGCCCGCGAGGACGCGCGCCGTGAAGGTCGTGCGCATGAGCGCGAGCATCTTCACGTCGACGATCGGCCCGACGAGCAGGAAGGCGACGAGCGAGCCCGACGAGAACGTCGAGGCGAACGAGAGCGCGAAGAACGAGTCGACGTTCGAGCAGATCGCGACGGTCATCGCGAGGAGGATCATCGCCACGATCGACAGCACGGGGTTCGAGCCGATCGCGATGAGCACGCTGCGGGGGATGAGCACCTGCACGGCTCCCGCGATCGCCGACCCGATGACGAGCGCCGGCATGACCGCGCGCAGCTCGACGACGAACTGGGCGAGGCTGCGCCGCGCGCGGTCGCCCTGCTCGCCCGCGACCACCTCGCACGTGTCGCGGAAGCGATCGGTGAGGATGCGCTCCGGGTCGGGATGGCGGCTGTACAGCCATCCGATGAGGTTCGCGATGAGGAAGCCGCCGACGAGCCTCGCCACGAGGATGCCGCCGTCCCACCCGAACGCCTGATGCGTCGTCAGGATCACGATCGGGTTGACGATCGGCGCCGCCACGAGGAAGGTCAGGGCGTCGGCCGGGGTGAGCCCGCGCATGACGAGCCCCCGCGCGAACGGCACATTCCCGCATTCGCATACCGGGATGAGCATGCCGAGGAGCGACAGCACCGCCCGCCGCGCCCAGCCCTGCCGCGGGAGCGCGCGCTCGATCACGTGCGCAGGCACCCACACCTGCACGACGATCGACAGGAGCACGCCGAGCACGACGAACGGGAGCGACTCGATGAGCACGCTCAGCGAGAGCGTGAGGCCGTCCTGCGCGCGCGTGGGCAGCGGCTGTGGGAAGAGCGCGGGCGCGAGCGCGTCGATGAGGAACAGCGCCGCGACGACCGCGAGCCCCGCTCCCAGCCCGATCGCGAGACGGCTCCGGGATGTCGGCGGCTGCGCGGGGCGCTCGCGCGTCGTGACGGACGTCACGCCGAGGCGGCGTCCTTCTCGGCCGCGCACTCGGCGCAGATCCCGAAGATGTCGATCATGTGCTCGGCCTCGCGGAAGCCGTGCTTGGCGGCGGTCTCCTGTGCCCACCGCTCGACCGGCGGGGCCTCGATCTCGACGGCCTTCCCGCAGCGGCGGCAGATCAGGTGGTGATGATGCCCCTGCGAGCACGCGCGGTAGAGCGCCTCGCCGTCCGGGCTCTGCAGCGTGTCGGCCTCGCCCGTGGCCGTCAGCCCGGCGAGCGCGCGGTACACCGTCGCGAGCCCGATGCCCGTGTTCTCGTCGCGCAGGGCCGCGTGCAGCGCCTGCGCGCTGACGAATCCCTCGGCGTCGCTGAGGGCGTCGCGCACGCGCTCGCGCTGCCACGTGTTCCGCTGGGCCATACGAGAGATTCTAGGCCGGGCGCCTATGCGATGCTCGGGGCGGCGCTGGGCGCCGCCTGGGCATCGCCGGTGCGCAGGGCCCGATCGCGACGCCACGAGATGAGGCGGCACACGCCCCAGATCGCGAAGGAGATCGTCGTGATGTAGGGGCTCACCGGCAGGGTTCCCGCGATCGCGAGGAGGATGCCGCCGACCGCCGAGACGAATCCGAACAGCGCCGACAGGAGCGGCACGGCGAGCGGACCGTGGCTCACCCGCATCGCCGCCGCCGCGGGCGTCACGAGCAGGGCCATGACGAGCAGGGCGCCGATGATGTGCACGGCGACCGCGACGATGAGGCCCAGCAGCAGCATGAACAGGATGCTCACGCGCCGGGTCGGCACGCCGCGCGCCTCGGCCGACTGCGGGTCGAGGGAGTCGAAGCGCAGCGGATTCCAGATGAGCAGCAGGCCCGCGAAGATGATCGCGCTGATGAGGATGAGCCAGCCGAGGTCGGGGCTCGAGACCGAGACGATCTGGCCCGTGAGCAGGCTGAAGCGATTCGCGCTGCGGCCCTCGTAGAGCGACAGGAAGAGGATGCCGATGCCGAGCCCGAAGGGCATGAGCACTCCGACGACGGAGTTGCGGTCGCGCGCCTTCGCACCGAGGGCGCCGATGATGAGCGCGGCCGCCACGGCGCCGAGCAGCGACCCCATCACGACGCTGCCGCCGAAGAGGAGCGCGGCGGCGGCGCCCGCGAACGACAGCTCGCTCACGCCGTGCACGGCGAACGCCATGTCGCGCTGCATGATGAAGACGCCGATCAGCCCGCCCACGATGCCGAGGGCCGCCGCGGCGATGATCGAGTTCGACACGAGCTGCAGCAGGGCGCCGTAGTCGTCGAACGAGAAGACGTCGCTCCACTCGACGCCGGGCAGGATGCGCGGGCTCATGCGTGCGCCTCCGCGTCATGGTGAGCGTGATCGTGGTGCTCGTGCGGATGGTGCGGCTCGGCGTCCGGGATCCCCACGACCACGAGGCGGCCGCCCGCGCGCAGCACCTGCACGGGAGCCCCGTAGAGGTCGCTCAGCACCTCGGTGCGGAGCACCTCGTCGGGAGCGCCGAACGTGAAGCGACCGCCCGCGATGTAGAGGATGCGGTCGACCGAGTCGAGGATCGGGTTCACATCGTGCGTCACGAACAGCACCGCGGCGCCGTGCTCGGCGCGCTCGCGGTCGATGATCGCCGTCACGGCACGCTGGTTCGCGAGGTCGAGGCTCGAGAGCGGCTCGTCGCACAGGAGCAGACCCGGCGCGTCGGCGAGCGCCTGCCCCACCCGCAGCCTCTGCTGCTCGCCGCCCGAGAGCGACCCGACCGGATCATCCGCGTACCGCGTCGCGCCGACCGCCTCGAGCAGCGCATCCACACGCGCGCGATCGCCGCGCCGCGGGATCGGCAGGCCGAACCGTGAGCCGCTGACGCCGAGCGCGACGAGGTCGCGGGCGCGCAGGCTCGTTCCCGGGGTGAACGGCCGCTGCTGCGGGATGTACCCGATGCGGCGGTTGCCCTTGCGGACGGGCTTGCCCTCGACTCGGATCGAGCCGGCGCTGAGCTGCCGGAGACCGAGGATCGCGCGCAGCAGCGTGGTCTTGCCGGACCCGCTCGGCCCGAGCACGGCGACGAACTCGCCGGGACGGATGGCGAGGTCGAGCCCCGACCACAGCTCGCGTCCGCGCAGGCGCAGGGCGGCTCCGGAGATCTCGAGGACGGGTTCGGGCATGACCGTCAGCCTAGTCCCGGATTGATAATCGTTCTCCGTGAGAGCGGGAACTCCCCCGCCGCGCATCAGCCCTCGAGAGCGTCGCCCAGGGCGGCGATGTTGTCGGCCATCCACTCGACGTACGTCTGCCCCTCCGGGAGCGTCTCGGCGTACTCGACCACCGGGACCCCCGCGGCCTCGGCCGTCTCGATGATCCGCGACGTCTCCGCACCGCCGGTCTGCGCGTTCGCGACGACCACGTCGACCTCGCCGCCCTCGATCGCCTCAGTCGCGGCGAGGAGTGTCGCGGGCGCGACATCCTGCCCCTCCTCGACCGCCTCCGCGAAGCCGTCGGTCGTGACGTCCTCGAGACCGGCCGCCTCGGCGAGGTAGCCGCCGATGGGCTCGGTGAAGAAGACGTGCGAGCCCGCATGCGCGGTGGAGATCTCATCCAGCGACGCCTCGAGCCCCTCGATGTCGGCGACGAGCGCCTCCTCGGCCGCAGCGATGTCGGATGCGGCGTCGGGGAGGAGCTCCTCGAGCTCGCCCGCGAGATCCTCGACGACGTGCGCGATCGTGTGCGGGTCGTACCAGACGTGCTCGTTGAAGCCCTCGATGTGGTCGTGGCCCTCGTGAGAGGCGCCCTCCTCCTCCTCGGCGTGGTCGTGCTCCTCCTCCGCCTCCGCGGAGTGGTCGTGGCCGTCGCCCTCCTCATGCCCCTCGTTGCCAGGGTAGGCGTGCGAGAACTCGACGGCGGTGAGCACGTGCTCGGTCCCCGCGGCCTCGACGAGCTCCTCCATGAAGTGGTCGTACCCGCCTCCGTTGAGGATGGCGATGTCGGCGCCGTCGACCGCGAGCTGATCGCGCGCAGTGGCCTCGTACGAGTGCGGGTCCTGCGTGGGCGAGTCGATGATCGCCGTCACCTCGGCGGCGTCGCCCACGAGCTGCTCGGCGAGCGAGGCGTAGACGCTCGTCGAGGCGACGATCCGGAAGGCGTCGCCGCCGTCGCCCGTCTCACCGCTCGACGCCGTCGCGCAGCCGGCGAGGGCGAGCGCGGGCAGGGCGATGACGGCGGGCAGGGCGAGGCGGCGATCGATCATGACTCCAGACTAAACGAAATGAGAATCGTTCTCGAATCGAGTCAGCCCTGTCGGCCCTTGAAGCGCGGGTTGAGCTTGTTGATGACGTAGACGCGGCCCCGGCGGCGCACGACCTGCGCCCCCGGCTGATTCTTGAGCGACTTGAGGGATGCGCGGACCTTCATGGCGACCTCCGTTAGTGAGAATGGTTCTCACTAAGGTAGCGTGTGCAGACCCGCCTGCCCAACGGAAGGACCACCTCATGCCGCAGATCGACGTCGTCGCCGTGGTCGGCACGTGCCCGCCGGAGCGCCTCCGATACGCGGTCGAGACGGCCGAGCACACGGCGCGCACGGTCATCCCCGCTTCGCGTCTCGCCGTCTCGCTCGACCCCGTCGACGAGGCGATCGCCCTCGCGCCGTGGGTGGAGACGCGTGCGGGCGCGGTGATCGAGTTCCCCACGGGCACGCCGACGACCGAGATCATCGGCGAGTTCGCGCATCCGTCGTCGCCCGCACGACTCGTCGGCGTCACGTGCGTCGTCGATGCGCCTCACCTGCTCGACGACCTCGGGCGCGACGACTACCTGGCCTATCGAGCGCCCGACGGGGGCAGGACGCTGCGAGCCGCCGCGCTCGCGGCCGTGACGCAGATCGAGTACGCGTCGACCGTCGTCCTCGCGGGCTGGGAGCGCCTCTCGACGCCGGACCTGTCGCTCGCGCTCGCGATCGTGAGCGCACTGAGCCCTCGCTGCCGCCTGCGCCTCCATCCGGCACCCTCGTCCGCGCCCGAGCTCCGCACCGAGTACGCCGCTGTGCAGGAGCGCCCGGGGTGGATCGCCGTGCTCAACGACGACCATGCACCGCACATGACCGACGCGCGCGTGAGCGCGCTGCGCTACGAGGCGCTGCGCCCGTTCCACCCCGGTCGTCTCGCGGCCCTGCTCGACGGCCCCGTCGACGCGGGCGCCTTCGGGACGGTGCTCCGCTCGGCCGGCTTCTGCCGCCTCGCGACGCGGCCGCACGTCACGGCGCACTGGGAGCACGTCGGGCGGATGCTGTCGTTCCAGCCCCTCGCGACCGACGACGACCTGGGCGTCGACGACGAGCTGCTCGCCGCCGGGCAGGACCTCGCGTTCATCGGCCTCGACCTCGATCGCGCCGGACTCGTGGCCGCCCTCGACGCGGCGTGCCTCACGGACGACGAGTTCGCCGCCGGCCCCGAGGCGTGGGCCGGCCTGCCCGACCCGTTCCCCGCGTGGCAGGGTGCCGGCGCGGACTGACGCCGGCGCCGTCCCCCACCCCCCTGTCCAGGTCGCACTTCGCGGCGCCAAACCGACGAATACGGACGCCAACTGCGACCTGGACGTGCACTGCCGTCAGTCGAGCAGGAGCGCCGGCTCCTCGAGCACCGACGCGATGTCGGCGATGAACCGGCTGATCTTGTCGCCGTCGATGATGCGGTGGTCGAACGACCCCGACACGGTCGTCACCCAGCGCGGGCGCACCTCGCCGTCGACGACCCACGGCTTCTGGCGGATGGCCCCCATCGCGATGATGCCGGCTTCGCCCGGGTTGATGATCGGCGTGCCGGCGTCCATCCCGAACACCCCGATGTTCGTGATCGTGATCGTGCCGTCGCGCTGGTCCTCGGGCGTCGTCTTGCCCTCGCGCGCCGTGACGGTGAGCCGCTCGAGCGCCTTCGCGAGGTCGCGCATCGACATGCTCTGCGCGTCCTTGATGTTCGGCACGAGCAGGCCGCGCGGGGTCGCGGCGGCGATGCCGAGGTTGACGTAGTGGCGCACGTGGATCTTCGCGCCGTCCTCCTCCTCGACCCACGCCGCGTTGATCATGGGCGTGCGGCGCACCGCCCAGATGACGGCGCGCGCCATGATGAGCAGCGGGGAGACCTTGACGTCGGCGAAGTCGGGCGACGCCTTCAGCCGCTTGACGTACTCCATCGTCCGGCTCGCGTCGACGTCGGTCCACACGGACACGTGCGGCGCCGAGTACGCGGATCCGACCATGGCGTTCGCGGTCGCCTTGCGGACGCCCTTGACCGGGATCGACTCGACGCGGGAGGGATCGGATGTCCAGGGCTGGGCCTCGGGGGCCGCGGGCTCGGCCACGGGGATCTTCTCCTCGCGGACCGGCGACCACTCGGGCGTGGAGATGTTGCGGAACACCGAGGCCTGCTCGGCGTGGCGCACGACGTCGTCGCGCGTCACCTCGCCGGACGGGCCCGTGGCGCGCACCTCCGACAGGTCGACGCCGAGGTCGCGTGCGAGCTTGCGCACGGGCGGCTTCGCGAGCACGCCGGCGGGCTTCGCGGGCGGCGTCTCGGGGCGCTTGCGGCGTCGACGCGTCGACGCCTCGCCCCCCGATCCGTACCCGACGAGGACCGAGCCGCCGCCCTCCTTCGGGGCAGCGCCATCCGCCGCCCCTCGGGGCTCCTCGGGGGCCGCGGCCGCGTCGTCGGCCTCCGCGATCGTGATGATGGCGGTTCCGACGTCGACCGTCTCGCCCTCCGACACGAGGAGCTCGCCGACGACCCCCGCGTAGGGCGAGGGCAGCTCGACGACCGACTTCGCCGTCTCGATGTCGGCGACGACGTCGTTGACCTGGAGCGCGTCACCGGGCTTGACGCGCCACGCGACGAGCTCGGCCTCGGTCAGGCCCTCGCCGACGTCGGGGAGGTGGAAGGTCTGCATCCGTCGATCCTCTCAGTACGCGAGCGCGCGGTCCACGGCTTCGAGCACGCGGTCGGCGTCGGGCAGGAAGGCGCCCTCGAGCTTGGCGGGCGGGAAGGGGACGTCGAACCCGGAGACGCGCAGCACGGGCGCCTCGAGCGAGTAGAAGGCGCGCTCCGCGACGGTCGCCGCGATCTCGCTGCCGAGGCTCGTGAACTGCGGCGCCTCCTGCGCGTAGACCATGCGGCCGGTCGCGCTCACGGAGTCGATGATCGGCCCGTAGTCGACGGGCGAGAGCGAGCGCAGGTCGACGACCTCGCAGCTCGTGCCCTCCGCCTCGGCGAGCGCGGCGGCCTGCAGGAGCGTCGTGACCATCGCGCCGTGGCCGACCAGCGTCACGTCGGTGCCGCGCCGCACGATCCGGCTCGCGTGCAGGGGCGCGGGCCGCTCGCTGCGGTCGACCTCACCCTTGGGCCAGTAGCGGCTCTTCGGCTCCATGAAGATCACGGGGTCGTTCGAGCGGATGGCGTCCTGGATCATCCAGTAGGCGTCGTTCGGCGTCGAGGGGCTCACGACCCGCAGACCCGGGGTATGCGTGAAGTACGCCTCGGGGCTCTCCTGGTGGTGCTCGATCGCGCCGATGTGACCGCCGTACGGGATGCGGATGACGACGGGCAGCGACAGGGCGCCCTCGTGCCGGTTCGTGAGCTTCGCGAGCTGCGTCGTGATCTGGTCGAACGCGGGGAACACGAAGCCGTCGAACTGGATCTCGACGACGGGGCGGAAGCCGTTCATCGCGAGGCCGATCGCGGTGCCGACGATGCCCGACTCGGCGAGCGGGGTGTCGAGGACGCGCTGCTCGCCGAACTCCGCGAGCAGGCCCTCGGTGATGCGGAACACGCCGCCGAGGCGGCCGATGTCCTCGCCCATCATGAGCACGCGCGGGTCGTCGGCCATCGCCTGGCGCAGGCCGGCGTTGAGGGCCTTCGCGAAGGTCAGGGTCTCGAGCGTCATGCGCGTCCCTCCTCGAACGAGGCCTCGTAGTCGGCGAGCCAGCGGCTCTGCTCGTCCATGAGGGGGTGCGGATCGGCGTAGACGTGCGCGAACATGTCCGCGGGCACGGGCGCCGGCAGCTCGACCGTGCGCTTGCGCACGTCGGCAGCGAGGTCGGCGCCCTCGGCATCGACCTCGGCGAAGAAGGCCTCGGATGCCCCGCGCGCGAGGAGGTAGGCGCGCATGCGGGCGATCGGGTCGCGCTGCGCCCAGGCGGCCTCCTCGTCCTCCGTGCGGTACTTCGTGGGGTCGTCGCTCGTCGTGTGCGCGCCGCGGCGGTAGGTGACCGCCTCGATCGCACGCGGTCCGGGCGTCGAGCGCGCCTCGTCGAGCGCCACGCGCGTCGCGGCGTAGCTCGCGAGCACGTCGTTGCCGTCGATCCGGACCGAGCCGATGCCGTAGCCGGCCGCGCGCGCGGCGAACGGCGCGCTGGCCTGGGTCGCAACCGGAACCGAGATCGCCCACTGGTTGTTCTGCAGGAAGAAGACGGTCGGGCTCTTGTACGAGGCGGCGAACACCATCGCCTCGTGCACGTCGCCCTCGCTCGATGCGCCGTCGCCGTAGTAGACGATCACGGCCTCGTCCTTCTCGGGGTCGCCCGATCCGGTCTTGCCGTCGAAGTTCAGGCCCATCCCGAAGCCGGTCGCGTGCAGCGTCTGCGAGCCGAGCACGAGCGTGTAGATGTGCGTGTTGCCGTTGCGCTCCTCCCACGGGTTCCACCCGCCGTGCGTGAGGCCGCGCATGAGCTTGATGATGTCGATCGGGTCGACGCCGCGGATGCGCGCGACGACGTGCTCGCGATACGACGGGAAGACGTGGTCATGGGGGCGCGTCGCGCGCGCGGACCCGACCTGTGCGGCCTCCTGCCCGAACGACGGCGGCCACAGGGCGAGCTGCCCCTGCCGCTGCAGGAGCGTCGCCTGCTGGTCGAATGCGCGGATGACGGCCATGTCGCGGTAGAACTGCTCGAGATCGGCGTCGCCGAGCGCTTCGATCACGGGCAGGTACCGCTCCGACGCGGGGGACGGCGCGAAGGTCCCGTCCGGGGCCAGGACGCGAACCGTCTCCGGGTCGGTCAGGAAGTCTGACGAAGTCACTTCTCCACGCTAATCGCCCTGCGGCGCTCGGGCGGGGGAACACGGCGGACAACGGATCGCCGATTTCGTGGTCCGCACCCCACAGTCGTATGCGCCGCGGCGGATGTGCGGAGGATCAGCGACCTGGCGCGACGGCCGCGGCGACCTCGAGGATGCGCTGGACGGCCTCGGGCTCGCCGACCGAGATCCGGATGCCCTCGGGGAACGGCCGCACGATGATGCCGGCCTCCTCGAACGCGTCTGCGATCGCCTGGTCCGCTCCATCCAGCCACACGAAGTTCCCCTCGGCGGCCGGCACGCGCCATCCGATCTCGCGCAGCCGCGCTGCGAGATCGTCGCGCCGGGCGACGATCTCGGCGACGCGCGCCTCGAGCTCGTCGGCCGCGTCGAGGCTCGCGAGCGCCGCCTCCTCGGCGTGCGCGGTCACCGACAGCGGGATGGCCGTGCTGCGGGCGGCGTCCAGCACGCGCGGGTGCCCGATCGCGTAGCCGACGCGGAGCGCCGCGAGCCCGTAGGCCTTCGAGAAGGTGCGGAGGACGACGACGTTCGGGTGCGCCTCGAAGACGCGCTCGGCGAGCCCGTCGACGCGCGCGGCGTCGGTCACGAACTCGGCGTAGGCCTCGTCGAGGAGCACGAGGACGTCGGCGGGGACCCGCGCGATGAACGCCGCGAACTCGGCCGCCGTGATGATCGGCCCGGTGGGGTTGTTCGGTGTGCAGAGCAGGATGACGCGCGTGCGATCGGTGACGGCGGCCGCCATCGCGTCGAGATCGTGGCGCCCGTCGGGCAGCAGCGGCACCTGCACGCCCGTCGCGCCCGCGACGAGGACGAGGCTCGGGTACGCCTCGAACGATCGCCACGCGTAGACGACCTCGTCGCCCGCCCCCGCGGCGGCCTGGATGAACGCGGCGAGCAGCGACACGCTGCCCGCCCCGACGATGACGCCGTCGGCCGTGACGCCGCAGCGCTCGGCCAGCTTCTCGCGCAGGCGGGCGGCCGTGGCGTCGGGGTAGCGGTTCAGCGCCGACGCCCCGCGGACGGCCTCGACGACGCTCGGAAGCGGGTCGAACGGGTTCTCGTTGCTCGAGACCTTGAACCCGCCGACGCCCGCGGCCTTGCCCTGGCGATACGGCGGGAGGGCCGCGATCTCGGGACGGATGCGCGGGAGGACGGGCTCTGGCGTGGTCACGGGTCGATTCTAGGGACCGCCGCGGATGGCCAGCGCGGATGCAGACGGCGGTGGAAGACTGCGGGCATGCGCTTCGTCATCCGCGTCGTCGTCAACGCGTTCGCGATCTGGATCGTGAGCCTCATCCCGTTCCTGCATGTCACCGTGACGCCGTTCGCGCCGGGCGGCGACCTGCAGCTCGTGCTCACGCTGCTCGCGATCGCGGCGGTGTTCGCGATCGTGAACACGATCGTGGGCACGGCGATCAAGATCGTCGCCTTCCCTCTGTTCATCCTGACGCTGGGCCTCATCTCCCTCCTGCTCAACGGCGTGCTGCTCTGGGTCACGGCCTGGGTGATGTCGTCGTGGGGATGGGGCCTCGGCCTTGACGGGTTCTGGCCAGCCGTGCTCGCCGGCATCCTCATCAGCATCATCAACTGGCTGTTCGGCGTCATCCTGCGCCCGCAGCAGAAGCGCGCCCGCTGACGCGGATCAGAACGCACCGCCTCCCTCCCGCGCCGACCGCTCGGGCGACTTCTCGGGCCGGAAGTCGAACACCTCGACGGTCGGCGCCTCCTGCAGGTGCGCGAGGCGCTCGCCGAGCGCGGCGACCCTCGGATCCCCCGAGGCGTCGAACGAGCGCATCGTCTCGATGTACGTTTCGAGCCGATGCGCGGGGATCGCGACGTCGAACGGCGTGCTCGCCGGGTCGAGCGTGCGCTCGATGAGCACGCTTCGGTCGGAGCCGGGCGCATGCGGCGCCCCGCCGCCCACGAGCAGCGGGAACGGGTCGTCGTCGTGGCGCACCGTGACCACGACCGTGTCGGAGCGGGTGTCGAGCTCCATGGGCGCGCCGAGGGTCACGAGCGTCTGCACGTCGTAGCGTCCCTCGGCCGCCAGCCAGCCCGCGATCATGCCGCCCTGCGAGAACCCGGCCGCGTGCAGCACGTCGCCCGGCTGCGCCCCCGCCTCCTCGAGGGCGCGCTCGACGGCCGCGTACGCCTGCGACCGCTCGCCGCTGTAGAGCCGCACGTTCGAGTCCCAGTCGAGCACCGTGCCGCTCTCGCCCTGCGTGCCCGCGACGTACACCGCGAACTCGCGTCGGCCATCCGCGAGCGTGTACCGCTCGACGCGGATCGTCGCGTCATCGCCGTCGGGCACGCGAGACGCGAGATCGCCGAACGACAGCGGAGCGCGCCCCGGCTCCCCGCGTGCCCCCGGCCGCATCACCGGCTCGGGGGCACGCCCGCGCAGGGAGGTGCCGTCGGGGATCCGCCCCGTGCGCGCGCGGCGCAGCCCCTGGATGATGAACGGCACGGGCGCGAACATGAGCGGAGCCGAGAGGCCGAACATCCCGAGCAGCCAGCCAGGGCCCCGGTCGATCTGCCGCAGGAACTCGCCGCCGTGCTCGGCGCGCCACGCGCTCAGCAGGCGCTCCGCCTCCTCGCCCGCGCCGGGGCTCCGCTGCTCGAGCTGCTCCTGGCGCATCCGCAGGAGCTCGGCGAGCGGGCCTCGCGCGTCTGCGTCCTGCTGCTCCATGAGCGCGCGCGCCTGCAGCTCGACCATCTCGTAGGTGTCGGCGGCGAAGCGCATCGCCCGCGCGATGTCTCCGGCGGATGCCGCGTCCGCCGCGACGGTCGAGGCGCACGCGTGCAGCCCCTCGACCGCCGCGAGCACGTCGCCGAGCAGGTGCGCGACGCCGCCGATCTCGCGCGCGAGGTCGCCCAGCCGCGCGGCGTCGCCATCCAGCTGCGCCGCGAGGGTGCGCAGCTCCGAGGGATCGACGGCCACGGCGCCGCCCGAGCCGACGTCGATCATGCCGCGGGGAAGAGCACCGTCGCCGCGGCGGACGGCAGCGCCCGCGCCTCGGCCTCGCACCGGAACGCCGCGCTGTGCAGGGCGGTGAGGAGATCCCTGGCGGACGCGCGGAACCGGTCGGCCGCCTCCGACCGCCACGTCGTGAGCAGCGACACGCCCTCGACCGACGCCGCCACCTCGCGCAGCTCGCCGGCGATCTCGTCCATCCTGCGCTGGGCGATCTCGATCATCGCGGCCAGCTCGTCTTGCGTCATCATGCGTCCAGGATCGTGCGGACGGCGGCCCGGGAAGACGACGGAGCGGGCGCGTGGATGGCCCGCGCGCGTGTCGCCCGCCTGTGCACGCGGTGAGGGGCCGCGATGCCGCGCTGAGTATGATCGGGAGGGCCAGCCACGCCGCTGTCCCGCCGCTCCCTTCCGCCATCCGCACGCGAGCGCGCGCCAGCCCGTCACCGGAGGCTCATCGTGACCGCATTCCCCACCCAGCCCCTGAGCCCGCTCGACGGCCGCTACCAGGGCGTCGTCTCACCGCTCGGCGACTATCTGTCGGAGGCGGGTCTCAACCGAGCCCGCGTCGAAGTCGAGGTCGAGTGGATCATCGCCCTCACCGACAACGCCCTCTTCGGCACCGCGCCGCTGTCGGGCGAGGACAAGGACCGGCTGCGGGCCCTCTACCTCACCTTCGGCCAGGCCGAGATCGACTGGCTCGCCGAGCGCGAGGCCGTCACGCGCCACGACGTCAAGGCCGTCGAGTACCTCGTGCGCGACCGCCTGTCCGAGCTCGGCCTCGACGCGATCGCCGAGCTCACGCACTTCGGCTGCACGAGCGAGGACATCAACTCCCTCTCGTACGCCCTCACGGTGAAGCGCGCCGTCATCGGCGTCTGGCTGCCGGCCCTGCGCGCGGTCGTCGAGCGCCTGCGCGCGCTCGCCCACGAGCACGCCGACGCGCCCATGCTCTCGCGCACGCACGGACAGCCCGCGACGCCGACCACCATGGGCAAGGAGCTGGGCGTCTTCGTGTGGCGCCTCGAGCGGGTCATCCGCCAGATCGAGGGCACCGAGTACCTCGGCAAGTTCTCGGGTGCGACCGGCACGTGGTCGGCCCACCTCGCGGCCGACCCGCAGGTGGCCTGGCCGAACCTCGCGCGCGACTTCGTCGAGTCACTCGGCCTCACGTTCAACCCGGTCACGACGCAGATCGAGTCGCACGACTGGCAGGTCGAGCTGTACGACCGCGCGAAGCACGCCGGCGGCATCCTGCACAACCTCGCGAGCGACATCTGGACGTACATCTCGCTCGGCTACTTCGCGCAGATCCCCGTCGCGGGCGCGACCGGGTCGTCGACCATGCCGCACAAGATCAACCCGATCCGCTTCGAGAACGCCGAGGCGAACCTCGAGATCGCGGGCGGCATCTTCACGACGCTCGCGCAGACGCTCGTCACGTCGCGCCTCCAGCGCGACCTCACCGACTCCACGACGCAGCGCAACATCGGCGTCGCGTTCGGGCACTCGCTGCTCGCGCTCGACAACCTGCGCCGGGGTCTCGGCGAGATCTCGCTCTCGCGCGACGTGCTCCTCGCCGACCTCGACGTCAACTGGGAGGTTCTCGGCGAGGCCATCCAGACCGTCGTGCGCGCCGAGGTCGTCGCGGGCCGCTCGCAGATCAGCGACCCCTACGCGCTCCTCAAGGAGCTCACGCGCGGTCGCCGCGTCGGCGCGGCCGAGCTGGCCGAGTTCGTGAAGGGCCTCGACATCGGCGACGAGGCGAAGCAGCGCCTGCTCGCGCTCACGCCCGCGACCTACTCGGGCCTGGCCGAGCAGCTCACGCGCACCTACCTCTGAGCCGGGTCCGGCCATCCGTCGTCGGCGGATGGCCGGAGCGCCCGCGCGGGATCAGGACGATCGCGCCGCGACAGGACCGATCGGCCCCTGCCGTCCTGCTCTCGGCGGATTCTCCTGCGCTCGCGCGCCGGGGAACCCCATGCCGCGACGCGTGCCCGCGACGATATCGGCCACGTTCGCACGGAAGTTCGGGCACGTCGAGATGTCGTGCGCGCGGCACTCGAGCGCGTGCAGCGCCATCGCGCGCGCCCGCTCGAGCGCGGCCATGCTCTCGTCGATCTCGGCGAGGTGGCGCTCGAGGATCTCATGCCGCCCGGCCGCGCCCGTGTCGACGAGCGCGCGGATCTGATCGAGGCTCATCCCGGCGGCCTTGCTCGCGATGATGACCGCGACGCGATACGCGTCGGCCTCGCCGTAGCGGCGCCGCCCCGCGCCGTCGCGCTCGGGCGCGAGGAGCCCGCGGCCCTCCCAGTGGCGCAGCACGTGCGTCGCCAGCCCGAATCGCTCCGCCAGCTCGCCGACCGTCCACGCACTTGACTTCATGTCGACATGAAGTCACACACTGGCCTCCTCCCGCAACCCGCACCATCCGGAAGGAGCCGCACATGCACGACGTCGCGATCATCGGAGGAGGCCCGGCCGGCCTCCAGGCCGCCCTCACACTGGGCCGGATGCACCGCTCCGCCGCGCTCATCGACTCGGGCGTCTACCGCAACGCCCCCACGAGCGCGATGCACAACATCGTCACGAACGACGGACGCCCGCCCGCCGCGTTCCGGGCCGCGGCACGCGAGGAGATCGCCGCCTACCCGACGATCACGTCGGTCGAGGGGAAGGTCGTGTCGATCACGGGCGACCTCGGAGCGTTCGCCCTCGAGCTCGAGAACGGCGATCGCGTCGATGCGGGCCGCGTGATCCTCGCGACGGGCGTGGCCGACGCGCTGCCGGCCATCCCGGGGCTCGCCGATGCGTTCGGCGACGCCGTCGCGCACTGCCCGTTCTGCCATGGGCACGAGTTCGCGGGCGGACGCGTCGGCATCATCGGGGCCGGCGAGCACACGCCGCGTCTCGTGGCCATGCTCGCTCCGATCGCCGCCGAGACGGTCGTCCTGCCCGGAGACGAGCCCGTCGCCCCGGAGGTGGCGGGTGTGCTCGCGCGGCTCGGCGCCGCCATCCGCTCGGGCCGGATCGCCGAGATCGCGCAGGAGGGCGACGGGGTCGCCGCGCGGTTCTCGGATGGCTCGAGCGAGCACTTCGCGGGGATGTTCACGTCGACCGCGTGGCGGCAGGCCGCGCCGTTCGCCGCGGACCTCGGACTCGCCATGAGCGACGGCGGAGCGATCGTCGTCGACGGGTTCGGCCGCACGAGCCGCGCGGGCGTGTACGCCGCCGGCGACATCGCGCAGCCGCCCGGCCTGCCGATGCCGCTGCACGCGGTCGCGGCCGCCGTCGCGTCGGGGCAGCTCGCCGGCGCCGCGTGCGTGCAGGATCTCGTGGCGGAAGCGCTGGGGATGTAGGGGCGGGCTCAGTCGCCGAGGGCGCTCTCGAGCGCGGGGTGCAGGTGCCGCGATCCGATCGCGATGCGGGCCTGCTCGGCGGCGGCGCGCAGGGCATCGTCTACCGCCGCCCCTCGCGCCGTCGCCGCGAGGAAGCCCGCCATGAAGGCGTCGCCCGCGCCGTTCGTGTCGACCACGGTCGCGGGTGCGGCCGCGACCTCGAACCGCTCGCCCGACGCCGACAGGGCCACCGCGCCCTCCGCTCCGCGCGTGCAGACGGCCAGGCGCGGGCCGTGGTCGAGGCACGACCGCATGAGCGCCCAGGGGTCGTCGGTGCGGTCGTCGTTCATGAAGACGACGTCGGCCGCGCGGACGAACGGCTCGTGAAAGGCCGACGAGCCGTCGTAGTCGTGCAGGTCGATCCACAGCGGGGTCGCGGGCGACCGCTCGACGAGCAGCATCCCGAGCTCGCTCAGGTCGACGACGGCGATGTCGGCCTCCGCCACGGCGAGCGCGGCCGCGTCGACATCCGCCGACGACGGCGTGGTGGGCGTCGAGACGTACAGCGACACGCGCGCGCCGGCGTCGGTCATGAGGTTGACGTGGCGCTCGGTGCGCTCCGACGCGACCCGGTCGACCGTGACCCCTGCCGCCTCGAGCGCCGCGAGAAGACGCGCCCCGTCGGCGTCGTCGCCGACCGGCGTCCGCAGGCGCACGTCGACGCCCAGGTCGGCGAGGTGCAGCGCCTTGCCGACCGATGTGCCGCCCGCCGTGTGCCAGGCGCGCTCGGCGAACTGCATGTGCGGAACGGGCTCGGGGAGCCGGTCGAGCACGATGAGGTGGTTCCAGGCGGAGGGGCCGCACACGACGACGCGAGGAGAGGGCATGCCCCCATCCAACCGGATGGCGGGTCAGTCCTCCTCGGTCGAGTTCCGCAGCGCCTCGTCGTCGAGGAGCGGCAGGTCGGCGCGCGTCACGAGCTGCGACGACACCGCGTACTCGACGAGCCGCGCGCGGCGGTTCGTCGCGAGCTTGCCGGGCCCTCCGCGCAGGCCCTGCACGCCCATCCGGTCGAGCTTGTCGCAGACGTTGTCGAGCTTGCGGTTGAACTTGCTCATCGTCCACCCGAGCCGCGCGGCCGCGGCGCTCGACGACGGCAGCTCGCTCACGCTCACGCCCTCGCGACGCAGCATGGGCTCGGCGAGCGCGACGATGAGCACGCGCTGGAGGGGCGTGAAGCTCACCGGCATCACGGTCGTCTCGCCGCTCATCGACGTCTGCACCTGACTCGAGACGGCGTAGTGCGCCTCTTCCGTGTGCAGCCCGATCTCGTACGTCGTGGGGCCGGCGGTGAAGACGATCACGCTCTGCGCGAAGACGACGGGCATGCGGGCGCCGGGCGAGAGCCACGACTGCACCGCTCCGCCCGCGCTCGAGACGGTCGCCGCGAGGCGCGACCCGACGTTCGCGAGCCACCAGAGGCCGTCGTTGAACGACAGCTCGAGGAAGTGCCGGTGGAGGTACTGGTTGTCGTCGACCTCGAGGTCGCCCTCGCGCCCGATCGAGAAGCGCGCTCTCGGGCTCACCGTGAACCACTCGCCGGCGAACTCGACGCGGAGCGGGCGCTCGGCCCCCGGGACGGTGTCGGTGGGAGCGCTGTCGGGAGCGCTCATGAGGTTGTCAGACATGGAGGACCTCCATCGTGCGATCGCCGAAGCGGATGCGGTCGCCTGGGCGGATCGGAACAGGGACACCGACGGCGACAGGGTACTCGACGCCGGTTCGGATGACGCGCGTGCCGTTGCCGGAACCGCGATCGAGGACCGCCATCCCTTCGGCCCGCACGTCGAGGGCGAAATGGGTCTTGGACACCGAGCGGGCGTCGTCGCGGACGGGCAGCGCGTAGGCGACGCGCTCGTCGGGCTCGGGTGCGGGCATCCGGCCGACGAGGCAGAGCCCCGAGACGAGGTACTCCTCGCCCGTGTCGAGGCGCACGCGCGCCTGTGCCGATGCGGATGGCGCGGGCTCGGACGGCGCGGATGGCGCGGGCTCGGCGGTTGGCGACGGCGCGGACGCGGCGGATGACGACGGCGCGGCAGCGGATGGCGACGGCGCTGGCGCGGCGGATGGCGCGGGCGCCACGTCGACGCGCGCCCTGGCCCGGCCGCGCGCGGCCTCGAACGCGATCGGGTCGGTCGGGTCGACCGCGCGCAGATCGATGAGCCACGCGCGCGCCGCATGATCGTGCCAGCCGCGGCGGCGCCCCTCGCGATCCCACAGTGGCGACAGCAGGACGACGGCGGTTCCCACCACGGGCACGACGCCCGCGGCGACGGGGATGCCGGCCTTGAGGACCGCGCGCCAGAATCCGATCGGACGGAGCGTGTCGGCGCGGACGGTGCGCAGCTGCAGCAGCTGCTTGCCGAACGTCTGACCGCGCGAACCGTGCGAGGCGAGCTGCACGAGGCCGTAGACGACGAGGAGGAGCGCACCCGTCGCGGCGATGAGGATCCAGAGGAGCTCGCCGGAGAGGATGGCCCGGGGAGCGAGCGCGACCGGCGCCGCGAACACGGCGGCCGGGAGGGCGTCGATCGCCGCCGCGCCGATGCGGCGCCCGAGCGGCGCGGCCCGGAGGCCGAGCTGAGCGGCGCGGTCGACGCTCACGGGGGTCGGCTCCGGCGCCGCCTCCCGTGCGTCGATGATCGCCCAGCCGCTCATGTCACCCCGCGGGGGTCATCAGCGCCCGGGCGGGCGCGCCTTCGAACTCGAACGATGCGTGGCGCCCGTCGGCCGCCTCGAGCCACACGAAGACACGGCCGCCCTCGCGATCCTCGACGGTCTGCAGGATGGCCTTCCCCGCGCCGGCGCCGCCGGCCGCGTCGGGGAACGACGCGAGGCCGCCGGACTGGATCTGCGCGAGCCAGCGGTCGTACGCGCCGACGTCCCCGAACCGGGCGGTCCGGCCCGTGCGGATGCGGTGACCCGACGCGCGCTCGACCCAGTTGCGTGCGCGGAAGATCGCGGCATGGGCGAAGAGGAGGCCGAAGAGCCACAGGAACACGAGGGCGATCACGACCCCCACGAACCCCATCCCCGCGCCGCGGAACGGGCGCACGGGGTCGTACCCGGCCTGCGCCATCCCGCTGAAGTGCGCCCAGAACGCGGGCAGGCTCGCCGTGCCGATGATCGCGGCGAGCAGCAGCACGCCCGCGGCGATGCCGTACCCGACGAGCTTCTGTCGCGAGCGCTCCTGCGCGAACCGCTCGGGCTGCGCGCGGAGGAGCCCGCGCTCGATCTCCTGCAGGGCCATCCTCACCACCCCGGGAATCCCGCGCACCCGAGCGCGAGACGGTAGAAGCCCGTGGACTGGTCGGTGAAGAGCCGGTAGGACTCCGCGGCGTCGCCGCGCTCGAGCGCCTCGACCATGCCGCGCACGGTCGAACGGGCGGTCGGGAGCCAGTCGGCGAAGGCTCCGGGCTCGATGCCCGAGCTGTCGTCCTCGAGGATGGCCTGCACCTCGCGCGCCGCGACGAGCGCCTCCGCGATGCCCGTCGGGCTCACCGCGGCGCCGATGCTCACGGCGGTCAGCTGGGTCACCGGCTCGCGCAGCCGCTCGCAGCGCTGCGCGAGGGTGTCCGCGGTCGTCGACACAGTCCTGCTCCGCTCCGTGGGTCCTGCCTCGCCGTCGCGCGGGCGCGACGGCATTCGCGATCCTCCATGCTAGAGGCGCGGGCCATCCGCTCCCCGTCCGCGGCATGGGGAGTTCAGCCCATGCGCATGCGCGGCACCCGGGACGGGCGCGCCAGCGGGTCGTCCTGCCCATGCCGGAGGCCCGCGCCCGGCGGGCGCGCTGGCTAGGCTCGAGGCATGTTCGACACGCTGCGGCAGGAACTCGCGCGCCGATCCGTGCACCCTCGGGCGGTGATCCTGCCCGGAGACGACGGCCCCGCGCTGGAGGGTGCGCTGCGCCTCTCCCCCGACGCCGACGGATGGCTGCTGGAGACCGTCGACTACGGGCGCGCCTTCGTGCTCGGGTCGGCGCCGGACGACGGCGCCGCCGCCACGCTTCTGCTCGCGTACCTGGACCGCCCGATCCCGGAGGAGACGACGCTGCCGGAGGCGGAGGTCGAGCGCGCCGTGCAGGATGCGACGGCGCACTTCGCCGATCTGCAGGACCGCGCGGCGAGCGGCTCGCTCCTCATCGAGCTGCCGTCGGGCGTCGCGCTGGACCGGATCGGCGCTCTCGACGGCACGATGCTCTTCCCGTACGGAACGGCCTACGAAGCACGCTCTCTCCCGCCGGTCGGCGTGCTGCCCGAGGGCTCGGAACGGCATGCGTTCCTCACCCGGTCGAACGTGCTCGTGCGCGTCGAGATCGCCCAGCCCTGGTTCGGCCAGCGCGGCGGAGGCCTCCGCTGCACGCTCGCTCAGGACTTCGTCGGCATCCGCGATCTCGTCGTCGGCGGAGCGCTCGAGCGGATCCGCGTCGACGGCTGAGGGCCGTTCAGTCGCGCAGGAGACCGAGCGAGGACTCGACAGCGCGCACCGCGACGGACGCGTCGGACGATCGCGCGAGCTCCCGCGCGGAGCCCCGCTCGACGCGATAGGCGACGAGCACGCCGTCCTCCTCCGCGACGAGCCATTCCAGCTCCATGTCGCCCACCGCGAGCAGCACCCCTGCTCGACGAGGGAGCACGTCGAGTCCCGCGCGCGCGGCCAGATCCTCGGCCAGACCCGGGATCGCGGACCGCGGGAGGTCGCCCTCGTCGGCCGGCGCGCCGAACCGCTCGATCGGCGTCCGCTCTCCCCGTGCGAAGTCCTCGTAGTCCTCTCGGCGCACGGCCTCCGCGTCCGCATGCCACACGGAGCCGTCGGGCGCGACGTACACGACGGCGTGCCCCGCTGCCCACACGACCGCGAGCTCTTCCGGACCCGCCGTCACCGCGTAGCGGAGGCTCTCCCGGTCGAGATGCTCCCCGCGCTGCGCCGCGAGCCGGCCGAGGAGCTCTCTCGCCCAGGACGCGTGCCGGACCGCACGCGCACCCCAGATGTCGATCTCGGCCTCGTCGACGAGGGGCGCGTCCGGGCCGCGGGGCGGAGGCGCCGAGAAGCTCGTGCGCATCGTCACCGGCGGCCGTCACGCGGCCGGAACTGCTCCGGCGGCGTGCGCCGCCCCGACCGGAAGACCTCGATCGCCTCATGCGGGGGCGCCCCCGACCCCGCGAACAGGACGGATTCATCGGCGGCGACGTAGATCCGCCCTCCCCCGCGCACGGCGTGCGAGACGACGACCGCATCGTCGTCCGGCAGCAGCTCGACGCCGAGCGGAGCCTCCTCCGACACCATCCGCCGCCAGTACGCCACACCGACGTCGATGAGACGCTGCTGCGCCGGAGAGGGCGATGCGCCGCTCACGACGACGCCTCCTCGAGCTTGCGCTTCAGCCAGTCCGGCTGGTTCTCCGGATCGCGGGGGAACCGCTCCTGGTCCTGCACCCATGCACTCGCCGCCGGGGCGACGTGGAAGGCCGGCTCGCCGTCGTAGTCGTATCGGGCTTCGACCGACCCGCTCCGGGACACCTCGAGCTCGAGCGAGAACCAGGTCCCCTCGCCCGGCCGGTACATCGCCGCGCGGAGTCGCCTCCGTGGCAGCGCGACCGACGGAGCGTCGAGGAAGGGCTCCTCGTGTCCGTCCCGCACGAGGGAGATCGTCACATCCGCGACGCCGGCGACGGTCGCCGCGCGGTAGCGGATGGCCTCCCAGTCGTCGGGTGCGGCGCTCGCCAGGGTCCTCGCGATCTCCTCTCGGAGCCGCGCTTCGACGAGGAAGGGAGGTTCGACCGCCGCGTCATCAGATGTCGTCATTGAAGAACTCCCTCATCTTCACCCGTCCGTTCTCCGTCCAGCGGACTTGGATGACATCCGGCGTCTTGGCGTTCCCATCGTAGATCGGCGAGATCCGCACCTCGATCGGCGTCTGCGGATGGGCGCGGCGGAGGTCGGCCCAGTGCTGCTCGAGCGCGTAGAAGCTGTCCGCTCCGCTGTTCTGGTTGACGTCGCGCAGCATCGCGACGAGGTTGACGCTCTCGCCGCCGCCGCCGAACTGATTGCCGAACAGGTGCCCGCCGTCGTAGTCGGCTCCGCCCTGCCGACCGACACGGCTCTGCACGCTCTCCGATCGACGCGCGTCGTCGAAGTCGAGGCTGTCGGTGTGCGCTTCGATCGTCCGGCCCCGATGGTCCGTCTCGAACGTGTGGGTGCTGTTGCCGTTCTCCGTGGTCACGACGTAGGTCGTGTTCGGCTGCGGATTGTGGAGATCCGGATTCAGTCCGTCCGGGCTGTACGAGGTCTCCACGCGGGTCACCGTGCCGGAAGCGTCGGTGTAGAACGTCCCCCGGCCCTTCACCTCGTAGACGGCGTTCGGCTCCAGCCCCCTCTGCTTCGCGAACGGGGTCTTCGGACGATCCCAGTCGACCGTGTAGGTGTGCCGACCCGCGGCGTCCTGTCCCGTGTGCACGGGCTGCATCCGCCGCCCGCCCGTCCGGTCCCCGCCCGAGCCGTCCCCGTCGGCGTCGGCGTCGGCGTCGGCGTCGACGACGTCGGACGGGTCGATCGACGCGTCCCAGTTCGTCGCGTCCGGCTCGTCCGGCGGCCACGGCGACCGCGTGCCGTCCTGGCCGTCGACGACCCAGACCTGCTCGCCGTCGAACACCGCGTTGAACCAGTGCCCGTCGAGGTCGTCGCCGCGGTCGACGCCGACGACGCAGTGGGAGCCCGGTCCCTGAGCGCGCAGCGTGGCCTCGATCTGCTCCGGCGTCATCGGGGTCTGCGGCAGCCCCGTGCGCGCCTCCATCTCGTCGATGTCGAGCGTGCCGGTGTCGGCATCCCGGATCGGCTGGCCGCTCAGGAAGTCGTGCATGTTCGCCGCGACGTTCCCGCAGTTCTCGGCGTACCCGTTCGAAAGGTCGTACGGGTCGTAGCCCGTGTTCGACTGCCCCAGCGCCTCGTCGATCTTGTCGCGGATCTGCTCGGGGCTGTCCTCGGGCGAGGGCGACCGCGGGTCACGCTCGCCCTCCTGGGCCGCGGACTGGTCGTCGGAGGCCGCACCCGTCTCGTCCGCGTCCGCACCGCCGTCCGACGCATCCGCAGGGCCATCCGAGGCGTCCGCGTCGTGTCCGGTCGCGGCGCCGTTCCGCGTGCTCGATCCGTCGGACGCGTCCGGGGCATCGGGATCGCGGAGGTGGCCGCCGCGCTCGAGAGCCTCCTGCGACATCGGCCGGCCGCTGCCGTCGAGGATGCGCACCTGCAGGCCGCCGCCCGGCTGCCCGAAGGCCGGCGCGATCCGGGAGACCTCGATCCGCCCGCCCGGGGGGAGGCTCACGAGATCGCGGATCGTGTAGTCCGCGCGGAGGTTGCCCGGCGGAAGGGCGCGCGCCTCGAACGGCGTCCCGGGAAGCGAGAAGTAGTCGCCCTGGGGACCGCCCATGCGATCGAGCTGCCCGCCGTAGTTCTGGTGGAACACGTCGAGGTCGGTGATGTGCCGATACGACCCCGGGTCGCCGCCGTCGTTGCCGGGATACACCGGCCGGTTGTTCGCGTCGGTGTACCGCGACTCCCAGGCCGCCTGTGAGAGCGGGTTGCCGGCGTCGTCGCGCCCGTACGGGGCAGCGGGGTCCGTGACGAGGTGCTGGACGTCCGGGCGGACCGCGCCCGGGTGGGTGTACCGCGGATCGAGCTGCCCGCTGTTGCCCGGCCCGCGCGGGTCGCCGTAGGCCGGATCGATCGGGTTCGACCCGACGGGGCTCTGCGCGCGATCCCACCCGTTCCCGAACTGATCCGGCGAGCTCATCGGGTCGCTGGACGACGAGTCGCCGGGCGACGAAGAGCCGTTGCCGGCACCCGCGCCATGACCGCCGGCGACGCTGCCGGTTCCGGCTCCCGCCCCACGGAACGGCATCGCGCGCGGGGCGGCCAGAACGCCCGCTGCCGCGGCGGCGGAAGCCGCTCCGGCCGCGGCAGCCTCCTCGGCCTCCTGCTGCTCCGCGTCCTGCTGGTCCGCGTCCTGCTGGTCGCTCTCGCCGTCGCGGGACTCCTCGGTGTCACCGGAGTCGTCGGCGTGGCTCGACTCATCGGCGTCAGACGACGCGTCGGCGTCGGAATCGGCGGATGTCGCGGTCTCGGTTCCGGTGTCGTCGCCCGCGCTCTGCGCGGCATCCGCATCGGCCGGCGCCGCCTCGGTCTCGCGCGTCGAGGCACGGCCGGCGGCCGCGGCAGCGGGCGTCTGGTCGCTGTCCGCGGCGGCGTCCGTGCCCGAGTCGGGCGACTCGGTGCTCGTCGAGCTCTCCTGCGGCGAGGCGTCTGCGTTCGAGGCGGAGTCTGTCGAGCTCTCGGGCGATGCGTCCGAGTCGCCGGCCACAGGGTGTTCCGCCGAGCCGTCCGACGGAGAATCCGTCTGCGTGCCCGACTCCGGCGACGCGCCCTCCGGCGAGGTGGCCTCGGGAGCTGTGCCGTCCGGGGCCGTGGCCTCCGGTGTGGTGGCCTCGGGAGTCGTGCCATCCGGGGCCGTGGCCTCCGGTGTGGTGGCCTCGGGAGTCGTGCCATCCGGCGTCGCGCTCTCCGGCGTCGCGCTCTCCGGAGTCGTGCCATCCGGGGTCGTGCCGTCCTGTGTGGTGCCTTCCGGCGTCGCGCCATCCGGGGTGGTGCTCTCCGGGGTGATGCCATCCGGCGTCGCACCATCCGGCGTCGCGCCGTCCGGCGTCGCGCCGTCCGGCGTGGTGCTGTCCGGCGTGATGCTGTCCGGCGTCGCGCTCTCCGGGGTCGCGCTCTCCGAGGTCGTGCCATCCGGGGTCGTGCCATCCGGCGTCGCGCTCTCCGGGGTCGTGCCATCCGTGCCGCTGTCGCCCGCACCGTTCTCCGGGGCAGAGCCGTTCTCCGGGGTCTCGGCCGAGGGGCCGTCGCCCGGGAGCTCGGCCGGCGCGTCGGGGCTCGCATCGGTGGGCACGTCGACGTGACCGCCGTCGCCTCCCGCGCCGCCGCCATCCGCTCCGCCGCCCGGGGTCGGGCCGTCGTAGTCCGACGTGCCCGCTCCGCCGCCGCCGGTGGTCGTCGATCCGCCGCTGCCCACGCCGCCGGGGGTCGGACCGTCGTAGTCGGTGCGGCCCGTCCCGCCGCCGCCGTTCGACGATCCGCCGCCGACGCTTCCGCCCGTGGCCGGGCTGTCGGGCAGGTTCGTCGTCGTGCCCGCGTTCTGGCTCGGCGAGGCGTTGCCGCTCGTGTCGCCGGCCGGGTTCGGCGTCACCGTGCGCCCGTTGTTGAGCCCGAGGGCGTTCCGGCCCGCGTTCACGGCGCTCGTGCCGCCGCGCATGCCGGTGGACATGGCGCCGCCGATGATCATGCCGCCCACCGCCGCGCTCAGCGGGTTGAACTCGGTGCCGTTCATCGCGGCATCCACCGCGCCGCTCGCGAGGCCGTCGAGTGCACCGCCCGCCGTCTCGCCGCCGACCTGGCGGAGCCCGCTCCGGAAGCCGGGGCCGCCCGATCCGCCGAGCCCGCGCGAGACCGGGGAGGCGACCGCGCCGCCCGCGAACGCCGAGATGAAGGCGGTGCCGACATCCTGCTGCTGATAGGACGGGTCGTTCTCGTCGTGCGCGGCGTTCATGATCGCCGTCGAGACGGAGCTCGAGATCGCCGACTGGAGGCCCTCACGGCCCGCGGCGAGCGCGGCGCGTGCCGTCACCCCGCGCGCCCCGCGCATCGCGCGGAGAGCGTTCTTCAGCTTGTCGATGAGGTTCTTGATCTTGATGGCCCAGCGCACGACGGTCGCGGCGGCCTTGGCGGAGCCCGCGATCGCGCCGAGCCCGAAGGTGAGGGCGCCGAGGATGCCCGTGATCGCGAGATCCACGGCGAGCTCGAGCGCCATCTGCTGCAGGAAGTCCTTCAGCTGCTCGCGCATGATCTTGAGCTGCTCGACGAAGTCGTCGATGCGCGTCGCGAGGCTCTCGGCGTTGCCGGCGATCGCGGTCGTGGAGGCGCGGAGGCCGTCGTGCGACGTCTGGACCATCGCCTGCTGCGGAAGGCTCATGCCGCCGATCCACGAGAGCGCGCCGTCGGCGGTCGTGCCGCAGGTGCGCACCGTCGTCGCGAGGGTGATCCACGCGGTCGATCCGCGCGCGAGCTTGTCCTCGTCGCCCGTGGGGATCACGACGCCGACCTGCTGGAGGCCCCACTCGATGATCTCCTGGAACTCGCCGAGCACGCCGGGGAGACCCGGGCCGAGCGCCGAGGGGGCGTCGATGCCCTTCTCGTCCTTGACCTCGGTCGCCGTCGCCTTCTCGATCGTCGGAGTCTGACCCGCACCGGGAGACTGCGCGGCGCGGTACATCCGCGCGGTGTTCTCGAGCGCGGCGGCCATGATCCAGTAGCCGTTCGCGATGCTCTGGACCGACTGGAGCACGGCCGTGGCCGTCGCGTCGTAGCCGTCGTCACCGCCGCCGGCGAAGTCCTCGGCGGCGTTGTCGTCGCCGGCCATGCCCGCGACGCCGCTCAGCGACCCCTTCGCGACCGAGACGGCCGACTCGAGCTGCTGCGCGGCGTTCCGATATGTGGCGGCGTCGGCCTCGATCGTGGCCGCGGTGATCTTCACTTCTTTCGACATCGTGCCTATCCCAGAGCCGCCGCGAGGGTCGACCAGTAGTCCTCCATGGCGTCGGCCGAGGTCTCGTACGCGACCTGAGCGGCGTGCACCTGCTTCTGCAGGCCCTCCGCACTCAGGCGCATGGCCTCGGCGCCGAGCGCCCAGGAGTTGAACGCGCCGAGGAACGCCTGCATGGCGGGCCCCTGCCACTCGTTCGGGAGCATGTACGCGAACCCGGACGCCCCGCTCCGGAGCGCGTCGCAGTAGCCCACGAGCTCGGTCATCGCCTGCTCGAGCGCCTTGAGCTCGGCGGGATCGGCCTGCTGATCGGTCATCGCTCCCCCTGCGTGTCATCGAACGAGAGCTCGACGTCGGCCTGCAGCGACTCGGCCTGCAGCGACGGGCTCTCGAAGCTCACGGCGCCCATCTCGGCCCGGAGCGACTCGGCCTGCAGCGACGGGGCCTCGACCCGCTGCTCGCCGACGAAGGCCTCGAAGGACGGCGCATCGAGCGATGGCGCCTCGGCGCGCTGCTCCGGCGCGGGCCGCTCGAACTCGGCGGGCACGGCGTCGCCGTGGATCGACGAGTCCGCAGCCGGCGGCAGATCGGCGGGAGCCGGCTGCCCCTGGGCGTCGAGCCCGGCGGCGCCTTCGCGCGCGCCCGCGCCGCCATCCGCTGGCGCGCCGCCGTCCGAGGCACCGTCGCGGGCGTCGGCGTCGACGGCCTCCTCGGGCTTCTGCACGACGCCGTCCTCGGTCTCGACGAAGCCCGCCTCGAGCTCGCTGTCGTCGCCGTGCAGCTCCTCGACCGACTCGTCCGACAGGAACGGCGTCGTGCCGATCGAGTCGTCGTCGCCGTCGCCGTCGGTGTCGCCCGAGCCGCCACCCGTGTAGCGGCCCTTCGAGCCACCGAGAGCGCCTCCCCCGAAGCGCTCGACCTCGTCGTCGCCGGCGTAGTCGCGGCCGAAGAACTCGGCCATGTCCTCGGCGCGGGCCTCGCCTCGGGCGACGCCCTCCTCGAACTGCACGGCGTGCTTGCGCAGGCCCTGCACGCTCGGCACCGTCTGCGCCATCCCCTGGCGGAGCCCGCTCTCGGTCGTGTCGTAGCTCACGCCGGCGGAGATGAGGCCGTTCTGCAGCCCGGTCAGCGACAGGCGCACCTGCTCGGAGAGGGCGACGAACCGCGACCAGTTCTGCCGGAACGACTCGGCATCGTCGCCCTTCCAGTTCTGAAGCGCGTTCTGGACCTGCGAGTCGACCGACGAGATGTTGCCGTCGAACGTCGCGATCACCGAGCCGAGAAGGCCCGCGACCTCGGCGAGCGACTCGGCCCGCACCCTGAACTGCACCATGGAAGCCCCCTACGCAGGCGCGGTCGTCGGCGCGGACGCCGACGACCGCGACGGATCAGCCGTTGAACGTCGCGGCGATCGCCGACTCGCTGTCCTCGTACGAGAGCGCGGCCTGGTTGAGGAGGTCGCTGATCCCCTGCAGCGACTCCTTGAGCTGGATGCCCGCCTGGTCCCACTGCGAGTAGAGCTCGTTGAAGCTCTGCGACGCCTGGCCGTTCCAGTCGCCCGCGATGAGGCCCTCGACGAGGGACTTGAGGTTCGACAGCTGCGACTCGATCGACTGCGATCCGCTCGAGAGCTGTCCCGCGACGCTGGCGAGCGACTCGGATGTGACCTTGATCTCTGCCATTTCTTCCTCCGTGGTGTGACCGCGCTGCGCGGTGAAGTCGTGCCCCCTGACCCCAGATGATCGGGGTCGCCTCCACGCTAGCCGCGGGCCCGAAATCCGTCTGTGGGGAGGAGTGCCCAAGCGCAGCCGACGGGAACGCGGCAGGGATGTCGCCGGCGCCGACGCGAAGGGCGTCTCCCGGACGCCCCTCGACGCCCTCTGCACAGCGCCGCCGTCGACGCGCCGGCACCCGCCCGGGATCCGGCGGGCCCCGCCGGGATCCGCCCCCGGGACGACCGCCACCACCGCCCAGGTCGCAGTTTGCGGCCCCAAATCGACGATGGGGGCCGCGAACTGCGACCGGAACGTTCGTGGACCGCGAGCCAGAGGTCGCGGTGGCTGTGGAGAGCGCGGACGCGCCTCTGCGCGCTGGTGCGACGGTGAGGAGATGGGCCGGCACCGGATGAACCTCCCGCAGGATCTCGGCGACACCTTCGCCGTGCGCGACGCACGCGCGCTGGGCGTCGGTGAGAAGCGCCTGCGCGCGGCCGATCTCGGGCGCCCGTTTCGCGGCATCCGCACGGTCGACCTGGCTCCGTGCGAGGTCGAGGACCCTTACGAACGGCAGCGGCAGCAGCGGCTCCGACTCGCCAGGGCGTACGCGCATCGCCTGCACCCGGGCCACTTCTTCTGCCGCGAGACGGCAGCGTCGGTCTGGGGCGCTCCGCTGCCCCTCGTGTTCACGCCGGGCGGAGCTGTCGCGGACGAGACGCACCTCGGCGTCCACGTGGGTGTGATCGGACCGACGGCGCTTCCTCGCGCTCGAGGCGTCATCCGGCACCGCGCGCAGGCGAAGATGACGTCGCTCCGCGAGCACGCCGGCCTGCTCGTGACCTCGCCGGCGACGACCTGGGCCGGCCTCGGAACGCTTCCGCTGCCGGATCTCATCGCCCTCGGCGACTTCTTCTGCCGAGTCTGGCGCGAAGGCGTCGGCCGGCCGACGCCCGGACGGCCTCCGCTCGCCACCGTCGCGCAGCTCGAGGCCGCGCTCGCGACCGGCCGGTGGCAGGGAATCGTCAGGCTGCGCGAGGCGGTCGGATGGATCCGTCCCGATGCCTGGTCGCCCAAGGAATCGCGCGTCCGGTTCGAGCTCGTCTGCGGCGGACTGCCGGAGCCGGAGCTCAACGGCGACGTGTTCGACGATTCCGGACGATTCCTCGCCTGCGTCGACATGCTCTACCGCCGCGAGCGCGTGGCGATCGAGTACCTCGGGATGCTGCACGGCGCCTCGTGGGCCCGCGACGCGGAGCGCATCGCGTCACTGCGCGCAGCGGGATGGACGGTCGTCGAGGTCACCGCACCGCTGCTGGCGAATCCGCGCGAGCTCGTCCGACGCGTGCGTCACGCGCTCGGCGGCCGTCGCGCCTGATCCCGGTCGCACTTCCCGGCCCCAAACGGCCGAATACAGCCGCAAAGTGCGACCCCGGCAGCTGCGCCACCACCCCGGTCGCACTTCCCGGCCTCAAACGGCCGAACACGGCCGCAAACTGCGACCCCAACAGCCGCACCGCCCCGCCACCGGCGCCGCGCCACCACCGGCGCCGACCCCAACAACCGCCCCCCACCACCTGCGCCGACCCCAACAGCCGCCCCCACCACCGGCAGCCGCCGCCACCCGCACCGCCTCCGGCTCAGGCCGGCGACAGCGCGATCTCGACGTCGCCGACGCGGAGGGCGTCGCCCGGGCGCACCTCGACCCGCTCCTCGCCCACGGGGAGCGGGATGGTCCGGTCGCCGCGGCGCAGCGATGAGCCGTTTCCGGAACCGGCGTCGCCGGCCCGCAGGGTGCCCCGCTCGAGCTCGAGGTACAGGTGCACGCGCGACATCGACCGGGTCGTGTCGGCGACCTCCACGGCCTGTGCCCCGAGGGTCGCCGCGGTCTGCTCGGGTCGCCGCCCGATGACCGCGCTGCCCGAGACGATGACGTCCTCCCCTGTCGAGAAGACGAGTCGGACCCGCTCGCCCCAGGCCTCGCGCGCCCGGGCCGCGGCACGGGTCGCGGGGGGTGCGATGTCGGGCGGCGTCCAGGAGGGGGCGGATGGCGCGGTGCCGGCCCTCGAATCCGCGGCCGGCTCCGCGGGCGGCACGGGTGCCGGCGCCGCCGAGCGCTCCGTCGGCTCCCACCCGTCGTCGGCGGCGCGGTCGGCCCGCGTGGTGAGGACGAGCTGCCCGCAGGCGAGGCAGTACATGCTGCTGGGTTCGAGTGTCGCAGCGCAGTACGCGCAGCGTGCCGATGCCATGTCAGCTCCTCACTGGCGGATGTCGGGAACGCGGACGGGCAGCCAGCCGCGGGGTGTGGAGAGCACCCCGCCGCCGATCGGCACCTGCCCGAGCATGAACTTCGGGATGGCCGCGCCCGCGGCCTGGGTGCCGTACAGCGCGGCCTCCGGGCGGAGCACGATCGCGCGCCGCGAGCGCTTGGCGTCGACGAACGGACCGCCGAAGAGGGTCGACGTCGACTCGGCGTCGACGGCCACGATGAAGACGGCACGGTGCCGCACGCCCGTGAGGGCGTGGTCGAGCGGGGCGTTCTTGAGCTGCTCGACGTCGTCGACCACGAACGTCACGACCCCGGGGAAGGGCGCGAGCACCTCGTCGAGCTCGAGCGGGGTGAGTGCCGTGTTCTCGATGACCGGCACACCCATGTCGCGCGCGAGCTCGCTGAGCGGCGAGGGCCGGGGCGCGACGACGACCGCGTGGTCGCCGCGCTCGGCGAGCTGGCGCAGGACGACGGCGAGCGTCGACGAGCGCCCCGAGCGCCGCGTGCCCGAGACGACGAAGCCGCCGTCGCCCGGCCACGTGAGCGTGCAGCGCGCGAGTCGGTCGCCGCCGACGGCGACGACGATGCCATCGGGGTCGTCGCCCTCCGCCACGGGGAGGTCGCGCACGGCCGACAGCGCGATGTACTTCGGCAGCGGGTCGACGCGGAACGGCTCGGGGCCGGTCGCTCCCCCGCGCTCGTCGAACGCGTCGCGCACGCGCTCGACGATGCGCCGCAGCGCGGTCGTCTGGGCCTCGCCGCTCGTGTCGCGCCCGAGCACGGCCAGCTGCGCCTCCGCTGCCTCGGCGCCGAAGAGCACGCGTCCCTGCGGGAGATCGGTCGGGACATCCTTCGCGTGGATGCCCGCCGCGCGATAGTCCGCGATGTCGCGCACCGGCAGCACGTACTGCGTGTCGACGAAGTTCGTGACCTTGTCGCCGAAGACGCCGCGGTCGCCCGTCATCACGACGCGCACACCCACGGCGGGGCCCTCTCGCAGGAGTCGGATGAACTGCTCGCGGAAGGCGAGGAGCTGGTCGGGACCCATCGACGAGAGCAGGCGCTCCCAGCCGTCGACCGCGACGATCGCGAAGGGCAGCGCGGCCTCCGGCGCGTTCCGCCGCTGCTCGGAGATGTGCCCGACGCCCGCGCTGGAGAGCACCGTCTGGCGGCGCTGGAGGTCCTCGAGGAGGCGCTGCATGAGGCGCGGCAGCCGGTCGCTGTCGAGCTGGGTGACGACCGCGCCGCAGTGCGGGGCGTCCGCGAGCGGCAGGAGGGCGCCGTTGCCGAAGTCGGCGATGTAGAGGTGCACGTCGCCCGGGTCGACCCGCTCGACCACCTGCGCGAGCACCGTGCGCAGCGCCGTCGTGCGACCCGACAGGGCCCCGCCCGCGAAGAGCAGGTGCGAGCCGGTCGCGATGTCCCACGTGAGCGTGCGCTGCGCCTGCGCCTTCGGCACGTCCTCCAGGCCGAGGACGATCTCGGTCTCCCGCAGCGCCTCCCCCTCGAACCGCTCGACCGGAAGCGTCACCGGCAGCGGGACGAGCCACGGGCTCGGATTCTTCGCGATGCCGAGCTGGTCCGACGCGGCCGTGATGAGGTTCACGAGCGCGCGCAGATCCGTGTCGTCGTGGTCGTGGTTCTCGGCGTGCGCGGCAGCGGGCGGGTACTTCACGGGGAAGCCGAGCGCATCCCACGTGATCGGCGCCTTGGGCGGCAGCACCTTCGTCGCGCGCACGGCGCCGGGGCGGATGCCCGCGACGCGCGCCGTCTGGAAGCCCATCGGCGCCGCCGACGGCCCCAGGCGCACGAAGCCGCGCCCGGGGGTCGACGGGCTGATGAGCGCGGCCTCGCCCGAGCCGAGCACGTCGGACGAGTCGTTGCGATCGGTCACGCGCAGGGCGACGCGGAGGTTGATGTTCGACTGCATCTCGGGCGTGACGACGCCGGATGGCCGCTGGGTCGCCAGCACGAGGTTGACGCCGAGCGAGCGGCCGACGCGGGCGATCCGCACGAGGCCGTCGATGAACTCCGGCAGCTCGGTGCGGAGCTCGGCGAACTCGTCGATCACGAGCATGAGGCGCGCGAGGCCGCGCCGGGCTGCCGTCTCGGCATCCTTCGCCCACGCGGCGTCCACGTCCTTCGCGCCCATCTCGCGGAGCACCTGCTCGCGCCGCTTGAGCTCGGCGTCGAGCGACGCGAGCGCGCGCTCGGTCTCGCGCGCGTCGAGGTTCGTGACCATGCCGACGGTGTGCGGCAGGCGCTCGCAGTCGGCGAACGCCGACCCGCCCTTGTAGTCGATGAGCACGAAGTTGAGCGCGTCCGGCCGGTTGGCCATCGCGAGGCCCACGACGAGCGCCTGCAGGAACTCCGACTTGCCCGATCCGGTCGTTCCCGCCACGAGGGCGTGCGGGCCGTCGCGCGAGATGTCGAGGGCGAACTCCCCGTCGGCGTTCGCGCCGACCACGACGTAGGTGTTGCGCGGCTGCGCGTTCCAGCGGCGCACGAGCGGCGACGGATCCTCGAGGTCGATCCCGAGGAGGTCGACCATCCGCACGCTCGTCGGCAGCATCGCCTCGTCGCCCACCCCCGAGACGTGCTCGAGCGAGCACAGCGCTCTGGCCATCCGCTCGCACTGCGGCACCGAGACGCCGTCGAGCAGCACCGACGGGAAGTAGCCGCCCGGCCGCTCGAGCGACGCCATCGACGGATCCGACGGGTCGACGACCACGACGCTCGTCGCCTCCTCGGGCAGGCGCGATCGGTCGCTGTCGAGCGCGAGGACGTGGATGCCGTGCTGCGCTCCGTGCTCGAGCAGCGGCACCATGCCGGGCAGCATGCGGAAGCGGCGCGCCCCGTCGACGACGACGAGCACGTCGGTGGGCGCCTCGTAGCCGCGCTGGCCGGCCATCCGCATGCGCACGTCGAGGGCGACGGCGATCTCCCGCAGCCGCTCGCGGCGCGTGTCGTCGTCGTTGCCGATGAGGGCGGGCACGTGCTCGGCGGTGTGCGCGTGCGGGAGCCAGCTCGTCCACCCCCACTCGGCCTCCGCGCCGTCGTCGCACAGCACGATGACCTCGGCGTCGCGGGGGCTGCGCAGCGCCGCGAACGACAGCACCATCGAGCGCGCGAGCGACCGCACGGCGTCGGCCGGCCCCGCCACGCCCACGACGCCCGCGCGGCAGTCGACGGCCACGGGCGCGGGCCCGACGCCGACGCGCTGCTCGGCGCCGCGGTCGCGGCCGCCGCCCTCGAAGCGCACGTCGAGGTCGATCTCGGTCACGCCCACGCGCAGCGCCATGGCGTCGTCGTCGGCCTTGCGCCGCTCCCACAGACGCGAGAGCGGGCGCAGGACGATGTCGCGCACGACCACGGGATCGGGCAGCCGGTACCAGGCGGCCAGGCGCTGGCGCTTGACGAGATCGCGGATGCGCTCGCCCGCGACGCGGACCTCGTCGATCCACTGCTGCTCGGTCTTCAGTCCCTTCTTCTGGGCGAGCTTGCGCTGCGTGAGGAACGAGCCGATCACCATGATCGGGCTCGCCGCGGCCATGAGCAGCATGACGGGCCGCTGGAAGAGGATGGCCATGGTCACGCCGAGCACGACGGGGATGACGGCCGACAGCCACGGCAGAGGCGACTGATCGGGGTCGTCCGGCTTGTCGCCCGGGAGCTGGATGGACGGCTGCACCGCGCGCGCGGGGACGCGCGACGGGCGGTTGAATCCCCGGCCCCCGATCGTGTCGGTGAGGTCGGCGTCGGCGTGCGGCGCCATGCCGATGCGGAGCACGAGGCTGCCGATCTGGACGAGGTCGGCCGGCACGATGCGCTCGGGCGCGGTGATCGCGACATCGTTGACGAGCGTGTTCGCCCCGGCGGCCGGGGTGATCGTCGCGAGAAGGGGGTCGGATGGCCCGCCGAGGGCGATCTGGATCGTCAGATGGGCGGGTGCGATCGCCGGGTCGGCGACGCGCACGTCGTCGCCCTCGCCCGAGCCGACGGTGAGCGCCTGCCCGCGCTCGACGGGGACGATCTGGCCCGCGAACGGGCCGCCGACGATCTCCAGGCGCACGGTGCGCGGGTCGGGCTCGGGCGCAGCCCGGTCGGGGATGACCGCGCCGGAGAGCAGACCGGCCCCGGCGAGCGGCGTCGCCGGGTCTGCGCCGCCCGCGAGCAGCTGCGGGCTCACGCCGAGCGACTCGGCGACCTCGCCGACCGTCGTCGCCTCGTCGACGTCGAGCAGCCAGGAATCGGCCTGCGCGGGCGTCGTCTGCAGGGTCAGGCGCACGCTCATCGGCTCGCGTCCTCTCGGTCGTTCGGGGTCTTCGGGGTCATCGGGCGCCCACCCGGTCGAGCAGCGCGCCGAGCGGTCGGAAGACGCCCGCCGAGCGCTCCGATTCCACGGGCGTCGCCGGCGCGAGACGCAGGGGCACGCGCAGGCCGACGAGCTCGACGTCCTCGTCCTCTGCCGGCGGCTCCTCGCCGCGCGCCTCCGCGGCCTCGACCTCCTTGTCGCGCTGCGCCTGCTGCGCGGCCTCGAGCTCGGCGCGCGGCACCCGCTCGGCGGGCTCGACCGGCTGGGCGGACACGAGGCCCTCCGTGGGCAGGTCGCCGTCGGGGAGCGAGAGCGTCACGGAGCCGGTCGCCTGCGCGCCGCCCTGCGCGATGTGGAAGCTGAACTGATCGGCGCGCGCGCCGTCGCGGGGCAGATAGCGCGCGATGCCGTCGGCGCCGCACACCACCGTCCCGTGCACGGCGTCGCCGCACGAGACGAGAGACAGACGTGCACCGGGGTCGGTCGCCACGAGCCCCGCGAGATCGAACTCGGAGACCTCCCCGGGCGTGAGCGGCGCATGCACGGACTGCGCCACGGGCGGCCGCTCGGCGCGGTACACCGGCACCGTGATGGTCGCGGGCTCCGACCAGGTGCCGTACTGGTCGGCCATCCGCACCGTGACCTCGAGCGGGCCGTCGAACGAGGCCTTCGGGCGGATCACGAGGTGCGTCTCCGTGGCCGTGACCTCGGCGACATCGGACGGCGAGACGGAGAAGACCTCCAGGCGACCGCCTCCCCCGCAGACGAGGCACGTCGCCCCGAGGTCGCTCACGGGGAGGAGCAGGGTGCCGCCGGCCGCGACCGGATGCGGGTAGGCGGCCGACGGGACCGACGGAGCCTCGGGCGCCTCGAGAGACACGACGTACTCCATGGTCGTCGTCGTGCGCCCGTTCGTCATGGGCACCGGCACGATGTCGCTGCCGTAGTCGGGGTCGTACTCCTCCGCGCGCAGGAGGAACCCGTCCGCCGCGCACGCGACGACGAGGTCGGACGCGGCCAGCACGGGCGCGCAGTCCGTCACGGTCCAGCCCTCCGGCGTGTTCACCGCCTTCTCATCGAGATACGGGATGGCGATCGCGTTCGGCCCGCTGTAGGCGGCGGCCGGCGCGACGAGGCTCGCGGCAGAGGCCGCGGCGAGGGCGAGGACGGCGAGGCTGCGGCGCATGCGTCGCTCCTCTCCGTCGCCTCGCCGCGCGCGGACGCGGCGGCTTCCCATGCTAGGTCGGGCTGCCCGGTGTCGTTGGGGGCAGTACTCCCCACCTCCGCCCATCCGGTCGTGCGCGAGAATCGACGGGATCCCATGAACGCGCCATCCGCAGCCCCGCCGCCCGCGATCGGAACCGACGCCGGGCAGACCCGCCTGCGCGCCGACGGCCCGAAGCCGCCTCTCGGACGCGGCGGATGGCCGCTCCCCGAGCTGACCGCGCGCCAGCAGCGCCCCAAGCGGTGGTGGCGGCACCCCGCTTTCCTCGTCTCGGCCATCCTCACGATCCTCGCGATGCTCGGGATGGCCGCGTGGATGGTCGTCAGCGCGATGCTCTCGAGCGACGTCGTCGTCTCGGACATCGCGCTCACCGTGCAGGATGGCAACGCCCACCTCGACTGGGAGGGCCCCGACGCGGCGTACTCGGTCTACGCCGTGCACGGCGACGGCACGGCGACCGACCTCAGCCAGTTCGTGATCGAGAGCACCGAGGTCTGGCTGCCGCAGTCGACGGGCGCGTTCGAGAGCGACACGTGCTTCGTCGTGCGCGCAGCGGCCTTCGCCGACCAGCCCGTCGCGCTCGACGCGGCGGCCCTCGCCCGTGAGGGCGCGCAGAGCGTGTGCGTGGCGCAGGCGAAGCGATGAGACGGCCCTCCGCCGCCCTCGTGCTCACGGCGACTGCGCTCGCGCTCGCCGGATGCTCGGGCGCCGCGGGGGTCGAGGCGGAGCCGCTCGAGGGCGTGGACCTCGGCGCCTACGACCCCGCGCACCCGGGGAACGGACTCTGGCTCATCCCCGGAGAGCAGGCGATCGCGGAGATCGCGGAGGCGGTGCGCGCCGCGGGCGACGTGCGCTACGAGGGGTCGTACACCGAGCTCGTCGTGCACGACGATCCCGAGACGCCGCCCTCGCCCGGGCGCACGGTGTCGGTGACGTTCGCGGGCGACCCCGAGTCGTACGAGGCGAGTCTCGCGGCCGGCGACCTCGCGCTCGACGTCGTCGTCGCCGAGGGCGCCGCGTACGTCCGCGGCAACGACGCGTTCGCGCAGCGGAGCGGGCTCGCGGCGGCGCGGGACGGCTTCGTGTGCCTCGCCTCCGCGAGCGCGCTCGACGACTGGCAGCCGCTGCTGGATCCGTCGCTGCTCGTCGAGCAGCTCCTGCGCAGCGCCGAGGAGGTCGCCGTCATGCCGCCCGCGGCCGACGCCGAGACGGCCGAGCTCGTGATGGGCGGCAGCGAGAGCCCGACCGGGCACCTGACCGTCGCGGCCGTGGGCGCGCCGCTCCCTCTCGAGTTCCTCGCGGGAGACGGCTCCGGCGACGGCCGCTTCTCGTTCGCGGGATGGGGCGAGGACGTCGCGGTGACGGCCCCGGAGGATCTCGCGCAGGGGTGCTGACCTCCGTCGTGCGGCGGATCCGCGCGGCCGGGGCGCGCGCCTAGGGTGGTCACGACGACGACCGGGGAGGTCCCATGTCCCGATGGATGCGCGCGGCGGTCGCGACCGCCATCCTCGCCCTGACCGCGCTCGGCGGCGCGACCGCCGCGCAGGCCGTCTCGGTCGATGACGGCGACCTCGTCGTCGAGGACACCGCCGGCCGCCTCTACCTGCCGCAGCTCGAGGACGCGCTCGACGAGATCGACTTCTACGCGCCCACCACCGTCGCGATCTACACCTACGAGGGCGAGGCCTCCGATGAGATGAACGAGCGCGTCCTCGCGTACGCGCGCGAGACCCATCCCGAGTGGATCACCGACGACGGCCAGAAGTGGGCCGACGGGCTGTTCCTCCTCGCTCTGGACCCCGAGGGCCGACAGGTCGGGACGTACTTCGGCGAGGACCGCGCCGTGTCGCTCGACGACCAGGCGGCCATCCAGGACGCGACGAAGGACGCGTTCCGCGCGGGCGACTGGACGGGCGGGGTGATCGACGGCGTCGAGGCCGCCGCAGGGATCATCGAGCGCCCCTGGTACGCCTCGCCCGCCGTCATCGTCACAGGCTGGGTGGGCGGGGGCGCGGCTGTGGGCGCGTGGCTCATCGCCCTCGGCGTCCGCGCGAGCCGCCGTGAGAAGGTCGCGGCGGCGCTCACGCGCGGCGGCGAGCATCTCACCCGCGTGACGATGGACCTCGACACGACCGAGCTCGCGGCGCGCACGCTGCCGTCGGACTCGCCGTACGCGCAGCGGCTCGACCAGCGCTTCCACGACTTCTGGGCCCGCTACCACCGTGCCCTCGAGGAGCAGCGCCGCATCGAGGCGCTCACGAAGAAGGAGCGCTCGCGCGCCGACGCCGTGGAGGCCGCGCGCCGGTTCGCCGACGACACGGCCGAGATGGACTTCGTCGACGACGCGATCGTGCACGCCGCGGCGCTCCTCACGAAGTCGCACACGTGGGAGCGCGCGTGGGCTGCGCAGGTCGATCCGGTGCGCGAGGACCTCGCGGGGATCACGGCGCTCGTGGAGGACCCCGCGGCGGCTGAGCTCGCGACCGCCCACGCGCTCACGGCCTTCCGGGCGGAGGCCGAGGCCGAGCTCGAGCGGCTCGGCGCCGGACTGCGCGCAGGCTCCCTCGAACCGGGCGATGCGCTCGCGGCGCTGGAGGCGCTGCGCGCGCGGCTCTCGGACCTGCTCGCCGATCACTCGCGCGCCCTCATCGCGGCGTTCGCGCAGGCCGACTCCGAGCGCGAGGCGATGGAGGCCGAGCTCGAGCGCGAGCGCCAGACGAACCGCGCCCGCACGGGCTCGATCCTCGACACGGTGTCGACGCCGGGGCAGTACTGGAGCCCCGTGGCCTTCAGCGCCGGCTACTCGGCCGGCGTCACGCAGGTCGAGAGCGACCGCAGCGCCGCGTCGTCGTCCTCGTTCTCGAGCGGAGGCAGCACGACCGGGTACGGCTCGAGCGGCGGGAGCTTCTCAGGCTCCGGCAGCTCGTCCCGGTTCTGAGCACGCGGACCGCGCGCCAGAGCAGGAGAATCCACCCACAGCAGGATGGATTCGGCGACGACGTCCTGCTGCCGCGCGATTCTCCTGCGCTCGGCGGTGGCGCGGGGCGCGGCAGGGCGCGGGGCGCGGCGAGGCGGTGGCGCGGGGCGGGGGGCTACTTCGCCTCCGGCTCGTCCTCGTCGGGGAGGAGCACGGGGCGGTCGATCGTCTTCGTCACATCGGCCGGGTCGACCACGAGGAGCAGCATCGCGACGACGAGCAGCACGACGATGAAGACGATGCCCGCGATGATCGAGGCGACCGTCCACGCCTGGGAGATGACCTCGATGGGCTGCTGCGTGAACGCCCCCATCGACATGGCGCCCACGAGCAGCGCGAACACGGCCGACCCGAAGGCGATCGCGAGCAGCTGGACAGGGCGCATGAGCGCGCGTCGGGTGGGCTTGTCGGTCACGGACGGTCCTCCGAGGTGCGGGGGTCGCCCCCGCTGATGGGTGCTGCGGTCTCCGCCGACGCGGCGGACGGCGACGCGGGCGAGAACCCGGCGATCGCGAGGAACACCGCGACGATCGCCGCGTAGCCGCCGAAGAGGCCGACCGCGATGATCTCGCCGGTGAGGGTGAAGGTGCGTCCGGCGTCCTCGATGAAGTAGTCGAGCGCGTATCCCGAGGGCACGAGCAGCGTCGCCGCGCCGATGACGAGGGTCAGCACGCCGATCGTGAGGGTGTCGCGCGCGACGACCCTCTCCCCTCGGCGGCGCTGGGCGACGCCGAGGCCGGTCTCGAGCGCTCCTGCGACGAACGCCCACACGGGGATGACGACGAAGTAGAGAGCGGGGCCGCGCAGGCTCGTGATGCCCGCGGCCATGCCGGCGAAGAGGTGCGCGAAGGCCAGCAGGGCAGGCAGGACGCGCTGCCCCGCGGGCGTGACCATCCAGGTGCCGAGCCCCAGCACGACGGCGGTCGCGATCGCCCACCCGCTGAAGACCGAGAGCCCGACCGCGGCCGAGTGATCGGGCGAGAAGGTCACCATGAGGGCCGCCAGCGCCGCGATGAGCGCGCGCAGCAGCTGGACGTGGCGCGTGCTCGGGGCGAACGGCTGACGTGCGGGCATGGTGATGGGACCTCGTGCGTGCGAAGGGACACGTCCAGTCTAGGGAACCCGCCCCTGGGAACGGCCCGTCACGCGAGGGAGGGGCTCGGGCGCTCCCCTCCCTCGCGCGGCGATCAGACGCGCGCGACCGGGTTCGGCATCTCGCCCGCGTACAGCAGCGACTCCGCCTGGTTGGCGAGGTCGACCATCTGGAGCGTGTTGCGCAGTTGGAGGCGGTTGAGGCACGAGTGCGCGAAGGACCCGGCCCTCAGGTCGACGTCGCCCGCGAGCCCGCGCGCGAGGTCGGGGTGGTCGCCCTCGTAGCGGTCGAGGCACTCGGCCACGAGCCGCCAGAACGCCTGCGCAGGAAGGAGCCCGTCCGCATCGAGGATCGCCGCGAGGTGTCGCAGGACGCCGTCGAACACGTCGGTGAAGATCGCGAGGGCCTTCTCGCTCCCCGGCGCCTCAGCGCGGATGCGCTCGACCTCCGGCGGCAGGCCGCGCGGACCGAGCACGGCGACCTCCTCGCCGATGTCCTTCATGAACGCGCGCGCGACGGTGTGCTCGCGCAGCACGAGGATGAGGTTCTCGCCGTGCGGCATGAACGCGAGATCGTGGCCGAGCACGCCGTGCACGAGCGGCCGCAGGTACGCGTGGAGGTAGGCCCGCAGCCACTCCTCGGGCGATCGACCCGACGCCCGGATGAGAGTCGTCGCGTAGGCGGAGCCCTCGTGATCGCGGTGGAGCAGGGCGGCCATCGTGACGAGCCGCTCCCCCGGGCCGATGAGCGGCACGGGGCTCTCCCGCCACAGCGCCGCGAGCATCTTCCGGTGGGGGCTCGGGGTCGGCGTGCGGTGGTAGACGTCGCCCGTGTACCCGATCGCCGCACGCTCGCGCAGCACGGCGAAGCCGGACTCCGCGAAGGTCGCGTCCGACGCGACGGTGTCGGCGACCCAGTCGTTGATCGCGGGGGTGTCGCGCATGTACGCGGGCGAGAGCCCGCGCAGGAAGCCCATGTTCTGGATGGCCAGGGCCACCTTGACATAGGGAGCGCCGGGTCGCGTGAGGTTGAGGAACGTCCGGATGGACTGCTGCGCCTGGTACTCGTCGGCGCTCCGCCCGAGGAGGACGAGGTGACCGCGCGCGACGTCCGCGGCGAAGGTGACCGGGAGACGGTGCTCCGCCTGCCAGGGGTGGAGCGGGAGGAGGTGGAAGCCCGCGGGGTCGTGCCCCGCGTCGGCGAGGCGCTCCGCGAAGGCGCGCCGCTCGTCGGCCGTGAGCGCCTGCTCGAGGTGCGTCACCTCGTCGAGACCGCGCCCGAGCGACAGGTGCGTGTGCTCGCGGGCAGCCGCGACCCACACGAGGCGCGTGCGGCGGCCGTTCTCGGGCGCGAACGCGCTCCAGTCCGCGTGCGAGAACCCGATGCGCCCGTTGTTGGCGAGGAAGCCCGGATGCCCCTCCGTCATCGCCGCCTCCGTCTCGGGGAAGCTCGCCTCGAGCAGGCCCTCGGCGGTCGGCGCCGCGCCGTCCAGAGCGCGCCGGCGCTTGCCGGCCGCGCTCGCGAGCGTCGACGAGAGCTCCTCGAGGTACACCGACACGAGCTGATCGGGGATGCCCAGGCGCGGCTGGAGCTCGAGGATCAGCTCGAGCACGTCGAGCTCGAGCTCGGCGCCGTCGCGCTCGCGCCGCACGCTCGCGGGGTCGATCGCCCAGTGCTCGAGGGGGAGCAGGCGGGCGCGGAAGGTGTAGCGCACGTCGCCCTCGGCCACCTCCCACCGCCCGTCCGCGAGCGGCGTCGGCGCGATGAGCCGCTCGTGGGAGAGCTCCGAGAGCGCCTTCACGACGAGGTGCCGATGCGCGTGCGCCGCCAGGTCGGCGGTGAGGTGCGGCAGCGGCGAGCGCTCCCCCGCCCATCCGGCGCCCAGCGGACTCGCCGCGAAGTCGTCGCGCGTGCAGACGCTGAGCGCGGCGCGCTTGACCCGCCCCTCCGCGAGGAGGTCGACCTCCCCGAGCACCCGGAAGCCGGCGGCGGCGTTCTTCGCGAGGATCGGCTCGTTGCGCACGTCGGGCTCGACGACGACCCGGCTCCGGCCGAGTCCGCCCTCCTGCGCCGTGCCGAGGCAGAAGCGCATCACCCCGCGCATGACGGCCGACGTGAAGCCCGTCGTCGGGTCGCCCGCAGGCGGCGCGATGAGGAGATGCATGCCGATGTCGCCGTGCTCGGCGCGGAACACGTCCGGCGGGAGCAGCGTGTCGGGCTCGTAGGTCTCGACGTAGAACGCGGCCTCCCCGTCGACGCGCCCGAGCCATCCCCCGCGCCTCGCGTCATCCGCGATCGTCTCGAGGTACGCGCGGACCTGCGCGACGTCGAGGTCCGCCATCTCCCAGAAGCGCGAGCGCGGATGCGCGAGCCACCGCTGCAGGCGCGCTGCGTCGCGCGCGGGGTCGATCGGCTCGATCTCGACGGCGAGCCGGGCGGAGACGGCCGTCGCGCTCATCGCGCCGCCTCCTCGAGCACGCGCGCCGCGCCATCCGTCGCCGCGCCGTCACCGGGGACGCCGAAGGTCTGGAAGGCGATCCTCCGCTCGATCGGGTACGGCTCACGGCCCGTGATGGCGGCGAGCACGACCGACGCCCGCCAGGGCCCGAACCCGAGGTCGGGCGCCGTCACGCCGTGCGTGTGCTCCTCGCCCCCGACGACGTGGATGCGCTCGGCGTCGTCGACGGCGTACGTCCGCGCGACGTCGAGGCGGCCGCGGCGATCCCTGCGCACGCGATGCGCGACCGGGTCGAGGAAGTCGGGGACCTCGGCGCGGTAGCCGGTTGCGGCGACCACGGCCCTCGTGCGGTGCTCGTGCGTCCGATCGAGCTGCGCGTGGCGCAGGGTGAGCACGTGCTCGCCCGTCTCGACATCATGGCGCGCGTCGACGACCTCGGTGTCGGTGAGCAGCGTGGACGGCACCGTGCCGTCCGCGCTCGACAGCCGGTAGAGGGTGTCGTAGATCTCGTCGACGAGGTCCGCGCTGATGCCCTTGTAGAGCCCGCGCTGCTCGCGGCCGAGACGCTCGCGCAGCTCCTCGGGAAGGGAGCGGTAGTGGTCGGTGTACTCGGGCGACGTCATCTCGAGCGTGAGCTTGGTGTACTCCATCGGGAAGAACCGCGGCGAGCGCGTGACCCAGTCCACCCGCCCCTCGCGCGCCTCGAGCAGGTCTCGGTAGACCTCGGCGGCGGACTGCCCGCTGCCGACGACCGTCACCGCGCCGCTCGCGAGGAGCGCTGCGCGGTTCGGGAGGTACTCGGCGGAGTGGACGACCGGGCCTGCGCCCGCGCCGGACAGCCCCTGGAGAGCCGACGGCAGCACGGGCCGCGTGCCGACGGCCAGGACGACGTGCCGCGCGAGATGCTCCTCGATGCCGCGCACCCCGCCATCCGGCCCGCGCACCTCGGCGCGGACGCGGAGCAGGTCTCCGGCCTCCTCCACGGCGACGACACGGCGGCGCCAGCGCAGCGTCGGCAGCTGCGCCGCGACCCAGCGGCAGTAGGCGTCGTACTCCGAGCGCAGCGGATAGAAGGACTCGCGGATGTAGAACGGGTAGAGCCGCCCCGTCGCCTTCAGGAACGCGAGGAACGAGTAGGGCGAGGTCGGGTCGGCCATCGTCACGAGGTCCGCGAGGAACGGCACCTGGATGGTTGCGCCGTCGATCATCATGCCCGGATGCCACCGGAAGCCGTCGGCCCGGTCGAGGAAGACGGCATCGACGTCGGGCAGCGGCTGCGCGAGGGCGGCGAGCCCGAGTCCGAACGGGCCGATGCCGATCCCGACGAGATCGCGGACCGCGCTCATCGGCCGTCCTCCTCGGCGGTCAGGCGCGGGAGGCGCGGATGGACGTCGCGGCACGGCGGATCGGCGCGCGTCGCGAGCGCGTCGCCGGCGAGGAGCCCGTGCGCCGTCGCGCGCACGAGGTCGAGCACGGCCTCGATGTCCGCCAGAGTGGCGTCGGGATTCAGAAGCGTCAGCTTGAGACACGGGACGCCGTCGATGACCGTCCGGGCGACCATGGCACGGCCCGACTGGAAGAGCACGCGGCGCACGAGCGGGACGAGCCGGTCGGCGGTCGCGTCGTCGACGCCATCCGGCTGGTAGCGGAACAGCACCGTGCTGAGATCGGTCGTGCCGACGGGCCGCAGCTCGGGGTCGGCGTCGAGGCGCTCGCGCACGCGGCGGGCGAGCGCGCAGACGTCGTCGAACATCCGCCCCACCCGGTCGGGGCCCAGCGCGCGCAGGGTCGTCCACAGCTTGAGCGCGTCGAAGCGCCGCGTGGTCTGCAGCGAGCGGTCGACCTGGTTCGGGTCGGCGTCGTCGGCCCGCGCCTCCTCGGCGGGGTTCAGGTAGTCGGCGTGCCATGCGGCGGCGAGGAGGTCGGTCGCCTCGCGCACGATGAGCGCGCTCGAGGACACGGGCTGGAAGAACGTCTTGTGGAAGTCGACCGTGACCGAGCTCGCACGCTCGATCCCGTCCAGCAGCCCGCGCCGTGTGGGCGACACGAGCAGGCCCCCGCCGTATGCCGCGTCGACGTGCAGCCACACGCCGTATGCGTCACAGAGACCGGCCGCCGGACGGATGGGGTCGACGATGCCGCGGTCGGTCGTGCCCGCGGTGACGACGACGGCCATGACGACCCCGCCCGCGCCCGTCGTCTCCGCGAGCGCCCGCGCGAGCGCCGCGGGATCCATCCGCCCGTCCGCGTCGACCCCGACCGGCACGACCGCGTCGGCCGAGAGCCCGAGAAGGTGCGCGGACCGGGCGACGGAGAAGTGACTCGCGGCGGTCGTGAGCACGCGCAGCCGCGCCATCGCGCGTCCGCGGTCGTCGACCCCGCGCAGCGCCTTCTCCCGCGCGAGGAAGAGCGCCTGCAGGTTCGACTGCGTGCCGCCGGAGGTGAAGATCCCGTCGCCGTCGGCGAATCCGATCCGCTCCGCCGTCCAGGCGACGAGGCGCCGCTCCATGAGCGTCGCGACGAGCGACTGGTCGTACGTGTCGACCGAGGTGTTGATCGCCGCGAGCATCGCCTCGGCGGCGACGGCCGGGAGGACGACCGGGCAGTTGAGGTGCGCGGCGTAGGCCGGGTGGTGGAACCAGACCGCGTGCTGCGCGTAGAGCTCGTCGGCCTCGCGGAGGGCCGCCGCGCTGCCGATGCCGTCGTCGTCGAGCGCGACGGCATCGACGAGCGCCTCGAGCTCCCGCCGCTCGGCGCCCGAGGACGGGGCGGTCGTCGTCCGGAACCGCGCCGCGACGGCGTCGACGACGCCGTGCACGAGCCGCGCGTACTCGTCCGCGGTCCGATCCGTCAGCAGCGCGGTCGCACCGGCTGTCTCCCCCGCGGCGCTCCCGCTCGTCTCCGGCAGAACTCGTGCCATTCGCGTGATCCTCCATGCTCGTCTGTTACTTAGGGTTGGCTAACCTAAGGCACGGTAGCGGATCCGGCGAGCCGCCGCTGCACGGATGCCCGGAGAGGCGCTGAGAGAATGGAGGGCATGACGCCCCAGAGGGAAGAACTGATCGACCACGCCTGCCTCATCGTCGACGGCCCCGACCAGTCGGGAGTGGTGGCCGCGATCGCCGCGCTCATCGCGCGCAACCAGGGCAACATCGTGTCGCTCGATCAGCACTCGACCGACCCCGAGGGCGGGAAGTTCTTCCAGCGCGTCGTGTTCCACCGCCCCAACTTCCCGGTCGCGAAGGACGAGATCGAGGCCGATCTCACCGCGACGCTCGCACCGCTCGGCATGAACTGGACGCTCAACGATCTGTCGATCCCGAAGCGGATGGCCATCCTCGCCTCGAAGGACGACCACTGCCTGCTCGACCTGCTCTGGCGCCATCGTCGCGGCGAGCTGCCGGTGAGCATCCCGATGGTCATCGCGAACCACACGACGACCGCCGAGGACGTCCGCTCGTTCGGCGTGCCGTTCTTCCACGTGCCGTCGCAGGCGGGGCCGGACAAGTCGCAGTCCGAGGCCGAGATCGTCCGGCTGCTGAAGGGCAACGTCGACTTCGTCGTGCTCGCCCGGTACATGCAGATCCTGTCGAGCGACTTCCTCGAGCAGGTCGGCGTGCCGGTGATCAACATCCACCACTCGTTCCTGCCGGCCTTCATCGGGGCGAACCCGTACCGCAAGGCGAAGGAGCGCGGCGTCAAGCTCATCGGCGCGACGAGCCACTACGTCACGGAGGACCTCGACGAGGGTCCGATCATCGAGCAGGACGTCGTGCGGGTCACGCACGCCGATTCGGCCGACGACCTCCGCCGCCGCGGAGCCGACGTCGAGCGCGCGGTCCTCTCGCGCGCCGTGCTCTGGCACGCCCAGGACCGGGTCATCCGCCACGGCAACCACACCATCGTGTTCTGACCCTCTGACCCCCGGGTCTTCTGCCCCCTCTGCATGTCTCACTCGCCGCGGGAATCCCGCCGCCATTCCCGCGGCGAGTGAGACACGGTGAGCTCTCTGCTCCAACGTGGGCGGGCCGATAGCATCGGGCTGGACACGAAGGAGACCCATGCGCGCGCTCATCGCCACCGGAACGGGCCGCTACGCCGACCCCTGGCATCCGTACACGAAGACCAGCCCGCTCATCGCGGATGTCCTGCGCGAGGCGGGCTTCGACGTCGAGATCGACGAGGACGTCGACGGCGCGATGACCCGGCTCGAGGGCGTCGACCTGCTCGTCGTGAACGCGGGCGACCCGTGGCGATCCGAGACGACCGAGCCGCTCCCCGGGGCCTCCGTCGACGGCCTGCATGCCGCGCTCGAGCGCGGGATCGGCGTCATCGCCGTGCACGCGGCGCTCTCCTCGCTGCGCGACTACCCCGACTGGCCGGGCGCGATCGGCGGGATGTGGGTGCCGGGCATCTCGTGGCATCCGCCCCTCGACCGCGTGCGCATCGCGGGCGACGCGCTGCCCGACGGCACGCGGATCGACGACTTCGACGTCGAGGACGAGCGCTACACACGTCTGCAGGCCTTCGGCGAGCGGATGGTCGTGGCGCGGCACGAGACGGAGGGCGAGAGCCAGCCGACCGCGTGGGTGCGCGCGCACGGCGCGTCGCGGGTCGCCGTCGACGCGCTCGGCCACGACGAGCGGTCGTGGGCATCGGATGGCCACCGCGCGCTCTTCGCGCAGCTCGCGCGCTGGGTGACGTCCCGCGACTGACGCGACTCGGCCGTGTGTCAAGACCCGGCCGCCTGTCAAGACCCTGCCGCCTGTCAAGACCCGGGTGGCGCAGAGGGGCCGCGGCTAGCGTGGGGTCATGACGTCTCCGTACGACTCCCGGCCCTGGCTGTCCGCGTATCCGCCGGAGGTGCCGCACGAGATCGGCGAGGTCACCCAGACCCTCGTCGACATGATGGACGCGAGCGTCGCCGCCTTCGGACGCCGGACCGCGCTCGAGTTCTTCGGCGCCGAGACGAGCTACCGCGAGCTCGGCGAGCAGATCGAGCGCGCGGCCGAGGGCCTGCGCCGTCTCGGCGTGCGACGCGGAGACCGCGTCGCGATCGTCCTGCCGAACTGCCCGCAGCACGTGGTCGCGTTCTACGCGCTGCTGCGTCTGGGAGCCATCGTCGTCGAGCACAACCCGCTGTACACCGCGCGCGAGTTGCGTCATCAGTTCGAGGACCACGGCGCGCGCTTCGCGATCGTGTGGGACAGGGTGCACGACACCGTCGCGGGGTTCCCCGACGACGTGCGCGTCGAGGGCATCGTGAGCGTCGACCTGACGCGCGCGCTCCCGTTCGCGATGCGGCTGGGCCTCCGCCTTCCCCTCCCGTCGGCACGCGCCGCCCGCGCGAAGCTTACGCACCGGCCATCCGCCCGCCGGGTGACGACCTGGGAGTCGATCGTCGGCGCGCGCCGCCTGTCGCGGCGGACGCCCCGCCCCGCGCTCGACGACATCGCGCTCCTGCAGTACACGAGCGGCACGACCGGCTCGCCCAAGGGCGCCATGCTCACGCACCGGAACCTCCGCGCGAACGCGATGCAGGGCGAGGCGTGGGTGCCAGGGCTCCGACCGGGTGCGGAGACGTTCTACGGGGTCCTCCCCCTGTTCCACGCGTACGGCATGACGCTCTGCCTCACCTTCGCGATGAGCATCGGCGCGCGCCTCGTGCTCTTCCCGACGTTCGACGTCGACCTCGTCACGAAGGCCGCGCGCACGAGCCCGCCGACGTTCCTGCCGGCGGTTCCGCCGATCTACGACCGTCTCGCGCGCGCGGCCGCGCAGGGCGCGATCGACCTCCGCTCGATCCGCTTCGCCATCTCGGGTGCCATGAGCCTGCCGACGGCGACCGTCCGCCGCTGGGAGGAGATCAGCGGCGGCGTGCTCGTCGAGGGCTACGGCATGACGGAGTCCTCCCCCGTCGCGCTCGGCAACCCGATGGGACCCACGCGCCGCCCCGGGACGGTCGGCGTCCCGTTCCCGAGCACCGACATCCGCGTCGTCGACCCCGACGACCCGACGAAGGACCTGCCTCCGGGCGAGGCGGGCGAGCTGCTCCTGCGCGGGCCGCAGGTGTTCTCGGGCTACTGGCAGCGCCCCGCCGAGACGCGCGCGGCGCTGCTCGAGGGCGGATGGCTGCGCACGGGCGACATCGCGACCGTCTCGCCTGACGGGTTCGTGACGATCGTCGACCGGCTCAAGGAGCTCATCATCACGGGCGGGTTCAACGTCTCGCCGAGCGAGGTCGAGGAGACGCTCCTGTCGCATCCCGACGTCGTCGACGCGGCGGTCGTGTCGCTCCCGCGCGGGCAGGGCGGGGAGTCCGTGGGCGCATCGGTCGTGCTGCGCGAGGGCGCGGCCGCGGAGCCCGAGGCGCTGCGCGACTTCTGCCGCACGCACCTCGCCGCCTACAAGGTGCCGCGGCGCATCGACGTCGTCGACGAGCTGCCGCGCTCGCTCGTCGGAAAGGTCCTGCGGCGCGAGGTGCGCGAGCGGATGGTCGGAGCGCGCCCGTAGCGCACCTCCGGAACGCGACAGGGGCCCGGCCGAAGCCGAGCCCCTGTCGCATTCGGGGTCGTCAGACCCCCGCCCTGCGCTCCTCGTCGTCGCGCTCCTCGTCGCGCTCGTCCTCGGGAAGGCGGTCGCCGCCCGGCGCGGCCGAGCCCCCGAGATCGGGCTCGCTCTCGCCGGAGACGATCGGCATCGCCTCGGTCTTGGCGTAGAGCTCCGTGAACTCCTCGTCCACGACCGGCTCGACCCACGCGAGGTCGTCGCTCGAGTGGTCGTACGGCGCGGGGACGAGCGCGAAGTCGTCGCCGTACTCCTCGAGACCCGTGCGCACGCTGTGGCGGACGGCGCGCTCGGCGTACTCGTCGCGGAGGATGAGCGGGTCGCGGTGCAGGTCCTTCATGAACGCCACCATCATGAGCGCCATGATGACCGCGAACGGCAGCGCGGCGATGATCGTCACGTTCTGCAGGGCGGTCAGGCCGCTCCCCTCCTCGCCCGACACGAGGAGGATGGCCGCGATGACGCCGACGAGGGCGCCCCAGACGATCGTCACCCAGCGCGTCGGCTCGGGGTTGCCGCGCTGCGACAGCGTTCCCATCACGAGGGAGGCGGAATCGGCGCCGGTCACGAAGAAGATCGCGACGAGCACCGCGAGGATGACCGTCGTCACGCCCGCGAGAGGGAGGTTGCCGAGCACGCCGAAGAGCACGCTCTCGGGCGGCGAGACCTCGAGCCCGGCGCCGTTCATCTGCTGGTCGATCGCGGTCGTCCCGAAGATCGCGAACCAGATGAACGAGATGACCGACGGCACCACGACGACGACCGACACGAACTGGCGCAGCGTGCGGCCGCGCGAGATCTTCGCGATGAACATGCCCACGAAGGGCGACCACGAGATCCACCAGGCCCAGTAGAAGATCGTCCAGCCCGAGAGGAACGCCTGCACCTCGGGCCCCTGCGAGCCCGAGCGCGCGGCCATCGTCGTGAAGTCGGTGAGGAACTGCGCGGCGACCGACGGGATGATGTTGATGATGAGCATCGTCGGGCCGACGAAGAAGACGAAGAACGCCAGGAGCAGCGCGACGACGGCGTTGATGTTCGAGAGCGCGCGGATGCCGCGCGAGACGCCCGACACCGCCGAAGCGATGAAGGCCGCCGTGAGCACCGCGATCACGCCGATGAGGAGGCCGTTGCCGACCTCGCCGATGCCCGAGATGAGCTCGACGCCGTGGCCGATCTGCAGCGCGCCGAGGCCCAGCGACGCGGCCGTCCCGAACAGCGTGACGATGATCGCGAAGACGTCGATCGTGCGTCCGACCGGACCCGTCGTCCGCCGCTCGCCGAGGAGCGGCGCGAAGATCGACGAGATGAGGGGCGTGCGCCCGCGGCGATACGCGCCGTACGCGATCGCGCCGCCGACGAGCGCGTAGAACGACCAGGCCTGCGGGCCCCAGTGGTAGAGCACCTGGGTCAGGGCCGTGTGCATCGCCTCGACGGTGCCCGCCTCCGCCGTGTTCGGAGGAGGCGACTCGAAGAAGGTCAGCGGCTCGGCTGCGCCCCAGAAGACGAGGCCGATGCCCATCCCGGCGGCGAAGAGCATCGAGATCCAGGAGAACACCGAGAACTCGGGCTCCTCGTCATCGCGCCCCAGCCGGATGCGGCCGAACCGGCTGAAGCCGATGTACAGCATGAAGGCCAGGACCACCGTCGCGATGACGGTGAAGAACACCCCGACGTACTCGATGACCCACGACAGCACGCTCGAGGCGGTGCCCGCGAGGTTGTCTCCTGCCGCAACGCCCCAGACGATGAACGCGATCGTGACGACGATCGCCGCACCGAAGACGACCCGGTCCGTCCGGAAATCACGGCCGGTCTGCTCGACCCCGATGCCGGGGATGAGCGCCGGGTGGACTCCCTGCGGTGCCGGGTCGGCGATGTCACGGACGATTCTCTTCGCCGCGTCGGCGGGCCCCGATGGCTTCAGGGGCGCGCTCTGCTCACGGCGGCTCTTCTCAGTTCCGCTCATTCGCTCCATCCTGCCACGCAGGCCTTGAGCGGTACCTGGGCACCCGTGCGCAGCGGCCCCTACGCGACGCTCGCGCGCACCTGCGCCGCCTCGGCGCCGCGGCCCAGCCCGTCGAGCAGGTCGGCGAGCTCGAGGCTGATCCCCGTGTGCGCTGCCGTGCCGACGGACACCCGATCGCGGGCGCTCGCCATCACCGCGACGGCCTCGTCCGCGCGGTCGGCCGCCGCCAGACCGCGCGCGGCGTACACCTCGCCGCCCGCTGCCGTCATGACGTCGCCCTCGCGCGCGAGCACGTCGGCCGAGGCGAGGAGGACGCGCACGCCCTCGTCGAGGCGGCCGGCGTCGACGAGGAAGCGCCCCTTCGTGTCCTGCACGTTCGCGGCGTACCAGACCGCGTCCTCGGCCTCCGCCTGGGCGGTCGCCGCGTCGAGGTCCGCGAATCCCGCCTCGTCGCCGCCCATCAGCCGCGCGCGGCCCATCCCGTGCAGGAGCGCGGGCATCCCCCGGAAGCCCTCGACGCGCCGCCCGTGCTCGAGCGCGCGCTCGAACACGTCGCGCGCGTCGGGGTCGCCGAAGCGGAGCAGCAGCTCGCCGAGTGCGGAGCCCGCCTCGGCGGCCAGCCCGAAGGCCTCCGCCCCTTCCGCGAGGTCGATCGCCTCGCTCCATGCGCGATACGCCATCCCCGGCTCGTCGTTCGCGAGGGCGGCGTGCCCGAGATGGAGACCGGTCTCGGCCACCGCCTCGGGAGCAGCGCCCGTCGCCTTCTCCTCGAGGTAGACCGTCTCGAGGTTCTCCAGGCCGGCGGCCGCCTGACCCGCCTCGAGCTGGATGCGCGCGAGGTTGAACCGCAGGCCGACCGTGGGCAGCTCAGCCCGCTCGGCATGGCGCAGGGCGAACTCGATGCGCGCCGCGGCCTCCTCGGGCCTCCCGAGGTCGCTGAGGATCATGGCGGTGAGCTGTGCCGACGACGCGATGAGGCCCGCGACGTCGATCGCGACCGACTCCGCGAGAAGCCGCTCCGCGAAGCCCAGCGCCTCGTCGAAGCGCCCCTGACCGCCGAGCACCTGGGCGCGCAGGCGTAGCTCGGAGAACAGCGGCCACCCGGCGTTCGCGCGGTCGTCGATGCGCGACGCGGCGAGCGCGTCGGCCTCTTCCGCTCGTCCGAGCTGGATGAGCGCCTGGAGCCGCTCGCTCTCGAGCGCGTGGCGCAGCAGGAGCGGGTCGTCGGCGGGGAGAAGCACCTCCGCCTCGTCGAGAGCGGCGAGCGCGGCCTCGGGCTGCGCGGCGCGCAGGCGGGCGGCGCCGATCGTGATGAGCAGGTCGGCGACGACCGTCGCCGGCAGGTGCGCGGCGCGTGCGCGCTCGATCTCCGCCTCGAGCGTCGGGATGTCGTCGGGGGTGCACCGGCCGAGCAGCAGCAGGCCGAGACGCTCCTCGAGGTCCGCGTGCTCGGTGAGACCGTGGGCGCGCAGGGCCGCGGTCCGCAGGGCCAGAGTGGCCCGGGCGGCCTCGTCGTCGCCGCTCTCGAGCTGCGCGTAGAGGAGCACGCGATGCAGCTCGGCATCGTGGTCGCCCTCTCCGAGCGCGAGGCCTGCGGCGACGGCCGCCCGCACGCCATCGAGGTCGGCCGCGAAGAGGCGCCGACGGGCGCGCGTCAGCCATCCGGCCGCGTCAGCGGGCTCCGCGTCGTCGACGACGGGCGGCGCGTAGCTCTCACCGCCGAACGGCGCCTCCCAGCGCTGCGCGCTCAGGGCCCGCTTGCCGGCCAGCGTGCGGGCGAACCAGTCGTTCCCGTTGCGCGCGTCGAAGCGCGCCGCGATCGTCTCGGCGGCCGACCACGCCGCATCCCGCAGCTCGCCCGCGGTCCGCGGCCCGTCCGCGGCGCCCAGGAGCGGCTCGAGGGTCGGATGGTCGGAGCCGCGCACCCGGGTCGCTCCCTCCCCCGCCTCGACGACCGCGTCGAGGAGGACGCCGACGGCGGCGAGTCCCGAGAAGTGGTTCGCCTCGTGGAAGGGGTCGTGCGCGAGCCCGTCGATGTGCCGCTCGAGCAGCTGGAGCCCGCGCGCGAGGTTGCCGGTCACCGCGCAGAAGACGAGGTGGTTGGCGATGATGGGGAAGCCGTCCGGGTTGGTCCGGGCCGCGCGGTAGCTGCGGGCGTGGGCGGCGAGCGCCTCCTCGACGCGCCCCGCCCTCAGAAGCGGGAGCAGCGCCTCCGACTCGGCGAACTCGGGCTCCTCCCCGCACGAGAGGCCCTGCTCGAGGATCTCCTCCCACAGCCGGATGGCCTCGGCATCGTCTCCCCGCAGCTGGGCGAAGGTCGCGTCGCTCGAGCGCACGCACGCCTCGCAGTGCGAGTAGTCGTCTCGCTCGAGTCCGTCGCGCTCGATGAGGAAGCGCGCGGCCGCATCCGGGTCGCCGAGCAGCAGCGCGACGTCGTGTCGGGACTGCAGGACGCCGGTCTGGCCGACGCCGGCCTCGCGATAGCGCCGCTCCATGTCGGCGTGCAGCGCGGTGACGCGCTCCCGCGGGAACCGGCTGTTGCTCGCGAGCCGCCCGGCCATCCACTTGTACTGGAACAGCAGGTCGACGTGCACGCCGGGGTCGATCGGAAAGCGCACGGGGTCCGCATCGTGCTTGCCGACGCACCATCCGAACGACGCGAGCATCGTGTCGGTGTCGCCCGCCATGTGCGCCGACGGGGTGAGGTGCATGCGCGCGCGATAGGCGAGCTCCTCCTCGCCCGCCTCGTCGGCGAGCCGCACGGCCTCGTCGAGCAGCGCGCGCTCCTCCGGTCCGACCGGAAGCTCCGCCGCCTCCTCGAGAAGCCGCTCGATCTTCCGCGCCTTGCGGCTTCCGGGTGCGCTCATGCCTGTTCCCCTTCGAGGTCTCCGGCGATCCCGACGCTCAGGGTCACCATGTCGTTCATCGCCGACGTCAGCATCCGGCGATCGGCCGCGGTGAGCGGCCGATGCGACGCGAGCAGCGCCTGCACGTACAGCAGCTTGACCGTGCGGTCGAAGACGAGGTCGTCGCCGAGCGCCGCGAGGCGCGCGACGAGCGGGCTCGTCCAGTTCAGGCAGAGGCGCACGGTCGCGGCCTCCCTGCCGTCCTCGCGACGGCGCTCCTCGATGAGGGCGCTCACGTCGCCGAGCACGTCGCCCCAGATCCCGCCGGATGCGACCTCGCGCGCGCTGTCGCGCTCGATGCGGCGCACGACCTCGGGATCCACGACGCAGAGCGCGGACAGCTCAGCGGGAGCGAACCCGCGAGCCGAGACCGAGCAGCCCACCTCGGCCAGCGCGGCCGTGGCCCGCTCCTCGAGCGCGACGGCCCTCGCCCGCTCGGCGAGCGGAGGCGGCGTGAGCTCGTCGAGGAGCTCGCTCGCGGTGACCCGCGAGACGGGGAAGTCCAGCAGCTCGGGCAGCCGCCGCAGCAGCGCGGCGTCGTACGCGTATCCGCCGTTCACGACGGGAGCGTCGGACGGCACGATCGCCGCGACCTGGCGGAATTCGTCGACCGTCTCGGCGTAGCGCGCCGCGTCGTGCCGCCGGGTCAGGTCGGCGATGGTCATGTCGCCCGCCGACGTCTCGACGGTCAGCCACGGCAGCACCGTGCGCGCGAGCTCGTCGTCGTGAGCCGCCATCGCCTTGAGCGCGAGCTGGTGCACGGCGAGGAACTCCTGGAACTTCCACGGCCGGGTGGTCGCCTGCCGCAGGATCCACGCGCGGATGGCGGCACCCAGCTGCTCGCGCGTGTGCTCGAGCGCGGGGTCCTCCACGAAGGCCTCGCGGCTCGCGGTCGGCGAGAGCCCCGTCGTGTCGAGCACGCATCGGGCGAAGAAGGCCCAGTCGGGCAGCAGGCCGTCCAGGTGCTCGCTCACGAGCATCCGACCCAGGTGCACCGTGCTCGCCTGGCGCGCACCGGGCGGCGGCGCGAACGGGAGCACGAACGCCACACCCTCCGTCCCCGTCCCCGGGACGGAGAGCGGGATGACGTCGAGCGGCCGCCGGCCGAGCAGCTCCGTGCCCAGCGCGAGGAGCTCGTCGGACGGCTCATCCGCCGCGGCCCCGAGGAAGACGGGCGTGCGGGTGACGGTGTCGAGCGTGGCGTCGTCGTTGCGGATGGCGACCGAGACCGGCAGGTACTGCCCGAAGCGCGTCGCGAGGGCCCGGACGCGGTCGGGCGCGAGCAGAGCCGCGTCGTCGGGGCGCGGCTCCAGCACGATCTCGGTGCCCACGGCCATCCGCGCGGTCTCCTCCGGGTCGAGCTCCCGGATGCCGAACTGCCCCGATGCGTCGCCGATCCACTCGATCGCGGGCGCGCCCTTCGCCGATCGGCTGCGCACCACGATCCGGTCGGCCACCATGAAGCAGCTCAGCAGGCCGATGCCGAACTGGCCGAGGTAGTCCGCGCGTCGGGCCTGCAGGAGGTCGTCGCGCTTCGACGAGCGCCCCACGGTCGACAGCAGCTCGGCGGCCTCCTCGGCCGTGAGGCCCACGCCGTTGTCGCGGAAGCGGAAGGGACGTCCGGAGGCGGCCGGCTCGATCTCGAGCATGCCGGCGGGAGCTCCTCCGTCGAGGTCGCGGCGCGCCCGGATGGCGTCCCGGCCGTTCTGGAGCAGCTCGCGCAGGAAGACCTGGGGGCTGGAGTAGATGTGGCGGCTCAGGAGGTCGACGACCCCGCGGAGATCGACCTGGAAGGGCCGGACGTCAGGGGCACCCGATTCGAACCGCACCCGTCCAGCCTACGGATGTCGGTGAACTCCCGGTGCGCGCGGGGCCGTCAGGCGACGGGAGTGCCTCAGACGACGTACTCCATGAGCTCGCGGCCGAGTGCCCGGAACGCCTCGTGCGCACGGTCGCGGTGCAGGATCCCGGCGTCGTCGAACTCGACGAAGAGCGCGTAGGCCACGGCGCCGCGCGCTCCCGCGAGCACGCCGGCCTCGGCGCGCACGTCGGGCGCCCTGCCCGTGCGATTGAGGAAGAGGAGCCCGTGGGGGTCGTCGTCGTGAGCGAACGGGTCGAGCCCCGTCGCGCTGCCCACGAGGCTGAGATCGTGACCCTGCGTCAGCCATTCCGCGACCTGCGCGCTCACCGCGGCGTTCACGACGCGACCCGACACGATGTCGGCGAAGAGCCGCGCGAACTCGCGCGCCGTTCCGAGCGCGACGTGCGGGGCATCATCCGGCCCTCGCCGTTCGCGGAAGTGGTCGAGCAGAGCCGACCGCGGCATCCCGAGTGAGACGAAGCGCCGGGTCACCCTCTCGTGCCCGACCCGGTCCAGCAGGGCGTTCGCGGCGAGCGCGTCGTCGGTCGTGGCGGCGAGGATCGCGAGGTCGCCGGCGGGGAGCTCGCGCGTGCGCAGGTGCCGCCACACCCCTGACATCCGCACGGGGTCGAGCGGATCCCGCGCGACGATCTCGTCGGGATCCAGCTCTCCGGCGTCGAACTGCGCGGCGGCCTCGATGAGCAGCGGCACCGTGCCCACGCCGCCGACCGGCAGGGTCACGTGGTCGTCTCCGCTCAGCAGCACCGTCTCGCGGTCGAGGTCGACGACGTGCACGCCGGCACGGGCGTCCGCCGCGACGAGGGCCTCGATCGAGCGGAGCGTCGCGGTGAAGGTCGGCTGCAGGATGGCACGGCGACGCAGGCGGCGCGCCTCCCGACGCTCGCCGCGCAGCGAGACGGCTTCCTTCTGAGGCTCGATGGCCACGGGTCCCTTCCCATCCGCTCGCACCCGCGAGCGGCGACGTCGGGGGGCTCTCGGCGACGCCCGCTCCGCGATGGATGCAGGTGTGTCTCGATTATGCCCGCGCGGGAGCCGCCCTCAGCGAACTCTCACCAGATCGTCACGCGCTGGTCCTCGGGGAGCCACAGCGCGTCGCTCGGCTGGACGTCGAAGGCGGCGTAGAACGCGTCCACATTGCGCACGATCTGGTTGCACCGGAACTCGTTGGGCGAGTGCGGGTCGATCGTGAGGAGGCGGATGGTCTCGGCCTCGCGCGACTTCTGCTGCCACACCTGCGCCCACGACAGCAGAAGGCGCTGTACACCGGTCAGGCCGTCGACGATCGGCGCCTCCTCGCCGCCGAGCGAGAGCTCGTAGGCCTTGAGGGCGATGCCGAGACCGCCGAGGTCGCCGATGTTCTCGCCGATCGTGAGCGCTCCGTTGACGGTGTGCGACGCGTCGAGGCCCTGCGGGACGAGGGCGTTGTACTGCTCGATGAGCGACCGGGTGCGCTCCTCGAAGGCGGCGCGGTCCTCCTCGGTCCACCAGTCGTTGAGCGCCCCGGTCCCGTCGTAGCGGCTCCCCTGGTCGTCGAACCCGTGGCCGATCTCGTGCCCGATGACGCCGCCGATGCCGCCGTAGTTCGCCGCGGGGTCGCGATCGGCGTCGAAGAACGGCGGCTGCAGGATCGCCGCGGGGAAGACGATCTCGTTCATGAGCGGGTTGTAGTACGCGTTCACGGTCATCGGCGTCATGAACCACTCGTCGCGGTCGATCGGCTTGCCGACCTTGCCGAGCTGCCGGTCGTGCTCGGCGATGTTCGTGCGGCGGACGTTGCCGATGAGATCGGTCGCGGTGATCTCGACGGCGTCGTAGTCGCGCCACTTCGCGGGATAGCCGATCTTCGGGGTGAAGGTGTCGAGCTTCTCGAGCGCCTTCTCGCGCGTCGCAGGGCTCATCCACTCGAGCGTCGAGATGCTCTGGCGGTACGCCTCGGTGAGGTTCGCGACGAGCTCGTCCATCGCGGTCTTCGCGCTCGGCGGGAAGTGCCGCTCGACGTAGACGCGGCCGATCGCGTCGCCCAGCGCTCCCTCCGCGAGCGACACACCGCGCTTCCAGCGCTCGCGGATGGTCGGCACGCCGGTGAGCTCGGTGCCGTAGAAGGCGAAGTTCTCATCGACGAAGTCGTCGGACAGGTACGGCGCGAGGGCGTGCACGACCTGGAACCGCAGCCACGCCTTCCAGTCGTCGAGGCGCTCGGCGACGAGGAGCGAGCCGAGGCCCTCGAGCGCCGAGGGCTGGTAGACGACCGCCTCGGCGAACACCTCGGGCCTGCCCGGCGCGACCGCGTCGCGCCACGGCGCGAGGTCGACGCCCGCGAGCTGCTGGATCTCGTCCCACGACTTCAGGTTGTAGGTCGCGACGGCGTCGCGGCTGCGGACGTTGTCCCAGTGATGCGACGCGATGTCCTTCTGCAGCGCGTAGAGGCGCTCGGCCTGGCCCGCGGCGTCGTCGACGCCCGCGAGCTCGAGCAGGCGCTCCACGTGACGGCGGAACGCCGCGCGCGTGCCCTCGAAGTTCTCGAGGCGGAAGTAGCTCTCGTCGGGGAGCGAGATGCCCGACTGGACGAGGAACGGGACGTAGCGCGTGGGGTCGCCCGGGTCGGGCTCGACGAACACGCCGATCGGGCCGCCCAGACCCTCGCGGTCGAACTCGCCCGCGGTGCGCAGGAGCGATGCCACGTCGGAGACCGCGTCGACGCGCTCGAGGAGCGGGACGAGCGGAGCGGCCCCGAGCGCGGCGATGCGCTCGGTGTCCATGAAGCTCGAGTAGAGGTCGCCCACCTTGCGCGTCTCGGTGCCGGGCTCGGCGGCCTGCGCCTCCTCGACGATCGCGCGCACGTCCTTCTCGGCCTGCTCGGCGAGCTGGTGGAAGGCGCCCCAGCGCGCCTTGTCGCCCGGGATCTCCGTGCGATCGATCCAGGCGCCGTTGACGTGGCGGTACAGGTCGTCCTGCGGCCGGATCTCCTCACTGAGCTCGTCGAGGGCGATACCGGAGGGGAGGGATGCAGCCGTCATGCGCTCCATCGTATGCACAGCCCCGGACGCGGGCGCCGCGCTCGCGTCCCGCCTCCGTCCTAGGCTCGGATGGTGACCGCCCGCCGCTCCCTCGACCGCGACATCCTGCGGCTCGCGTTCCCCGCTCTCGGCTCGCTCATCGCCGAGCCGCTCTTCCTCGCGGTGGATGCCGCCATGGTCGGGCACCTCGGCATCGACGAGCTCGCGGGCCTCGGCATCGCGTCCGCGGTCCTCACCACGATCGTGGGCCTCATGGTGTTTCTCGCGTACTCCACGACCCCCGCGGTCGCGCGCCGCTTCGGCGCGGGAGACGTCCGCGCGGCCGTCTCGGTCGGCATCGACGGCATGTGGCTCGCGCTCGGCATCGGCGCCGTCCTCGCAGTCGCCGGGACCTTCGCCGTCCCCGCGCTCGTCGCGGCGTTCTCGCCGGACGCCGCGGTCGCCGGGCACGCCGAGGCGTACCTCGGGATCTCGATGTGGGGTCTTCCCGCGATGCTCATCGTGTTCGCCGCGACGGGCCTCCTGCGCGGGCTGCAGAACACGATCGTGCCGCTATGGATCGCGGGCGCGGGCTTCACGCTCAACGCCGGGGTGAACTGGCTGCTCATCTACGGGCTCGGATGGGGCGTCGCCGGGTCGGCGGCCGGAACCGTCCTCGTGCAGTGGGGCATGGTCGGCGCCTACGTCGTCGTCATCGGGCGGCTCGCGCGACGCCACCGCGCGACGATCCGTCCGCACCGCGAGGGGCTCGGCGGCTCCGCCCGCTCGGGCGGATGGATGTTCCTGCGCACCGTGAGCCTGCGCGTCGCGACGCTCGGCACGGTCTGGGTGGCGACCGACCTCGGCACGCGCGAGCTCGCCGGATGGCAGGTCGTCTTCACGATCTTCTCCACGACGGCGTTCGCGCTCGACGCGCTCGCGATCGCCGCGCAGGCGCTCGTCGGCAAGGCGCTCGGCGAGAGGGACCCGCGGCAGGTGCGCGCCGTGCTCGGCCGGACCGTGCTGTGGGGCGTGTGGGGCGGCGTGGCGGCCGGAGTCGTCATCGCGGCGCTGTCGGGCGTCATCGGCGTCGTCTTCACGGGCGACGCGGAGGTGGCCGCCGACATCCAGCCCGCGCTCCTCGTGCTCGCGGTCTCGCAGCCGATCGGCGCCTTCGTGTTCGTGCTCGACGGCGTGCTCATGGGCGCGAACGACGCACGCTACCTCGCGATCGCGGGAGGCCTGAACCTCCTCCCCTACCTGCCCGCGCTCATCGCGCTCGCGTGGCTCTCGCCATCCGGACCGGGAGCGCTCGCGTGGCTCTCCGCGACCTACTACGGGGTCTACATGCTCGCGCGCGGCGTCACGCTCGGCGCGCGCATCCGCGGCCGGGCCTGGATGGAGCAGGCCGCGTAGCTCAGGCGCTCTCGAGCTCGGCGATCACGACCTTCTTCTGCTGCATCATCACCTGGATGGCCGCGGGGCTGCTCACGAGCTCGCCCATGTTGCGCGGGATGATCTGCCAGCTGACCCCGAACCGGTCCTTGCACCATCCGCACTGCTCGGCCTCGGGCACGTGCGACAGCGCCTCCCAGTAGCGGTCGATCTCCTCCTGCCCGTCGCACGAGACGACGAACGAGACGGCCTCGTTGAAGGTGAAGAGCGGTCCGCCGTCGAGGCACACGAAGTCGACCCCGTTGAGCGTGAACTGCCCGTTGAGGACCTTCCCGCTCATGCCCGTGAAGTGGGCGTCGAGCTTCTCGTCGGGGTACTCCTCGATGCTTCGGATGCGCGAGTTCGGGAAGACGGAGACGTAGTACTCCATCGCCTCCCGCGCGTTGTCGTCGAACCACAGGCACGGCTGGATGCGGGCGAGCTCGGCCATTTCGGACTCCTTCGGCGTCGACGGTCGCTGACGCCGCTCACGCTACGCCCGCGCGCGGGTCGCGTCGAGGGGTGGCATCACGCGTCACGCGCGTATCGCCGGGCCCACTCGTACATCACGATCGCGCCGGCCGCGGAGGCGTTGATCGAGCGCGTCGAGCCGTACTGCGTGATCTCGATGTGCCCCGACGCCGCGGCGAGCGCCTCGTCCGTCAGACCCGGCCCCTCCTGGCCGAAGAGGAGCACGCAGCGCTCTGGCAGCTCGGCCCTGTCGACGGGCACGGCGTCGCCCACGTTGTCGACCGCGATGATCGGGAGCCCCTCCTTCGCGGCCCAGGCCGCGAACGACGCGACATCCGGATGGTGGACCACGTGCTGGTAGCGGTCGGTCACCATCGCGCCGCGCCGGTTCCAGCGCTTGCGGCCGATGATGTGCACCGACTCGGCGAGGAACGCGTTGGCGCTGCGCACGATCGACCCGATGTTCATGTCGTGCTGCCAGTTCTCGATCGCGACATGGAACGGATGGCGGCGCGTGTCCAGGTCGGCGACGATCGCCTCCATGCGCCAGTAGCGGTACCGGTCGACGACATTGCGCGAATCGCCGTTCGCGAGGAGCTCGGGGTCGTAGTGATCGCCCTCGGGCCACGCGCCGGGCCAGGGCCCGACGCCGTGCGTCGACGCCTCGCGGTGGGGCTCGGGCTGCGGGTCCGTCACCGGACGAGGCTACCGGGTGTCAGCGCAACACGGCCCCGGCGCCCGGTCCTCCTGTCGGGCTCGTGGGGCTCGTGTGCGCGTGTCGACCCCACCCGGCGACACCAGCCCCAGCCATCCGAATCCGCACACGGACACGCACACGCACACCCACGCAACACGGGCCGCTGCCCGAGCCCGCTCAGCGCACGTGACCCGTGTGTCCAGGGACGACGGGGGTCTCGACCCACTGCCCCGAGGCGGCCGACTCCTCGGCCGCGGTCAGCACCTGCGCCGACGCGAGCCCGTCGTGGATGGTCGAAGTATCGGATGGCTGACCCGCCACCGCGAGCAGGAACTTCTTCGCCTCGATCGTCTTGAGATCGTCGTAGCCCATCGACGTCCCGGACCCCGGCTGGAAGCGCGCGAACTCGGGGAAGGTCTCGTCGGCGAGCAGCCGGGTGTACCCGAGGCTCTCGCCGGGGCGGCGGATGGCGAGCTCGAGCTCGTTGAGGCGCTCGAAGTCCCAGCGCAGCGAGCCCTCGGTGCCGAACACCTCGATCGCGTACTCGGCCTTGGGTCCGACCGCGAGCCACGAGGCGTCGAGCGTGCCGAGCGCACCCGCGGCGAGCGCGGAGTCGTCGAAGCGCAGCAGCATGTTCGCGTAGTCGTCGTTCTCGACCGGGAGCATCCGCCCCTCGTCGGGCGTCCCGGCAAGGCCCGGGCGCTCCGTGATGAACGTGCCGGTCGACGCGGTCACCGAGCCGATCGGGCCGAGCAGGAAGTGCACGAGGTCGACGAGATGGCCCATGAGGTCGCCGAGCACGCCGGATCCGCTCGTCTCGCGCACGAAGCGCCATGCGCGCGGCGACTGCGGGTCGGCGCTGAAGCCGCCGAAGAAGCGACCGCGCACGTTCGTGATCCGGCCGAGGGCGCCCTCCCCGATCAGCTGGCGCGCCCGCTGGATGGCCGGCGGCTGGCGGTAGTTGAAGCCGACGGCCGACTGCACGCCCGCGTCGACGACGGCGTCGCGGATGGCCGCGGTCTCGTGCGCGCCGCGGCCCGCGGGCTTCTCGATCCAGATGTGCTTGCCCGCCCGCGCGGCCGCGACGCCCACCTCGGCATGCAGGAAGTTCGGCGCGCAGATCGAGACGACGTCGACGTCGGGGTTCGCGAGCACCTCGCGATAGTCCGCCACGGCGCTCTCGTAGCCCAGCACATCCGTCGCGTACGAGCGGCCCGCCTCCGCGGTATCCGCGGCCTGGACGAGGCGCGGCCGCAGACCGAGCTCGGGGTAGACGAAGGGGACCGACCGGTAGGCGCGACTGTGCAGTCGGCCCATCCAGCCGACGCTGACGAGTCCGACGCCGATCTCGCGGACGGGGGATGCGGTCATCGACGACCTCCGGGGCACGGGCGACGACGACGTCGCGGGAACGGGACCACACCACGCTACGAATGCTCATCCCTTTTGTCAAGACATTAGCTCTTTCAGCACGTCCGCGCGTCGCCGTAGGCTGATCGCGTGGCTTCACCCGCGGCGGACGACTACCTCAAGACGGTGTACTCGCACACCGAGTGGCAGGACGACCCCATCACGCCGTCGGTGCTCGCCGGGAAGCTCGGCGTCGCCCCGTCGAGCGTGACCGAGATGGTGAAGAAGCTCGCGGCGGCCGGCCTTGTCTCGCATGTGCCCTACGGCGCCGTGCGGCTCACGGAGGAGGGCGAGCGTCGCGCGATCGGCATCATCCGCCGGCACCGTCTCATCGAGACGTGGCTCGTGCGCGAGATGGGCTACGGCTGGGACGAGGTGCACGACGAGGCCGAGGTCCTCGAGCACGCGCTGAGCGACCGGCTGCTCGAGCGGATCGACGAGCGCCTCGGGCGCCCGTCGCTCGACCCGCACGGCGACAAGATCCCGGATGCCGAGGGCCAGATCGAGCGCGAGGCCTTCGTCCTGCTCGCGGATGCTCCGGTCGGGCACGTCGGCCGGGTGCTGCGCGTGCGCGACCGCGACCCCGAGCTCCTGCGCGAGATCGAGGGCGCCGGCATCGACGTCGGCCGCGAGGTGGCGGTCACCGAGCGCGGCGTGCTGCTCGACGGCGACGACGTCGTGCTGCCCGAAGGTGCGGCCGACGTGATCTGGCTGACGGCGTAGTACCGCAGTACCGCACCGCCCCGCGAACATCCGCCTCCGCGCCGACGCGGCAGGGCACCTGTCCTCCGTAGCGTCGGAGGCATGATCACGGCAGAGAACCTCACGAAGCGCTTCGGCGCCAAGACCGCCGTCGACGGCATCTCGTTCGAGGTGCGGCCGGGGCAGGTCACCGGCTTCCTCGGGCCCAACGGCGCGGGCAAGTCGACCACCATGCGCATGATCGTCGGCCTCGACCGGCCAGACGCCGGCTCGGTCACGGTGAACGGGCGCCCGTTCGCGCAGCACGCCGCTCCCATGACCGAGGTCGGAGCGCTCCTCGACGCGAAGGCCGTGCACCCGGGGCGCACGGCGGAGGCGCACCTGCGCATGCTCGCCGCGACGCACGGCATCGGGATGGCCCGGGTCGCCGAGGTCATGGAGCTCACGGGCATCGCCGGAGTCGCGAGGCGTCGCATCGGCGGCTTCTCGCTCGGCATGCACCAGCGCCTCGGGATCGCCGCGACCATGCTCGGCGACCCGCACACGCTCATCCTCGACGAGCCCGTCAACGGCCTCGACCCCGAGGGCGTGCACTGGGTGCGCGGGTTCGTCCGCTCCCTCGCGGCCGAGGGGCGCGCGATCTTCCTCTCCTCGCACCTCATGAGCGAGATGGCGCAGACCGCCGACCACATCATCGTCCTGGGCAAGGGCCGCATCCTCGCGGACGCGCCCGTGGGCGACTTCCTGCGCGGATCCGAGCGCGAGCGCACGCGCGTCCGCTCGTCCGACGCGCGCCGGCTGGGGCTTCTCCTCGCCGACCCGGGCGTCGCCATCACCCAGGCGGCCGCCGACACGCTCGACGTCGAGGGCCTGCCCGCGGCGCAGATCACGCGCGTCGCTGTGAACGCCGACATCGACGTGCACGAGCTCGTCCCCCTGCGCGGCTCGCTCGAGGAGGCCTACCTGGCTCTCACCGGCGACGCCGTCGAGTACCGCAGCGACCCCGCCGCTCTCGCGGCCTGAACGGAGTTCCCATGACCGCCATTGCCGCGGCTCCGCGCCGCACCGCCTCTCTCGGCGCCCCGCGCCTGACCTTCTCCCGCCTCGTCCGCGCCGAGTGGATCGGCCTGACGAGTCTGCGCGGCACGATCGCCTCGCTCGTCGTCGGGACCGTGCTCGTGCTCGCCGTCTCGGTCGGCATGACCGCCCTGCTCCTCGCCGTGAACGGCGACCCGGCGGGCGCGCCGCCCGCGCTCATGATGACCCTCGGTGCCGCGACCGTCGCGCAGATCATCGCCGTGCTCGTGGGCGTGGGCGTCTTCGCGAAGGAGCACGCGACGGGTTCGCTCCGCACCCAGCTGGCCGCGGCACCGCGCCGCGTCGCGACGGTCGGCGCGAAGGCCGTGGTCGTCGCCGTGAGCACGTTCGCGTGGTCGCTCGCCTCGCTGCTCCTGTCGTTCGCGGGCGTCGTCGCCGTCGGCGCCGTCTGGGGCGTCGAGCCCGCCCTCGACGACGCGCTCACGGCCATCCTGCTGCCGATCGTCGGCGCGGCGCTGTTCACGGCGCTCGTCGGCGTGCTGTCCCTCGGCGTCGCGGCGCTCCTGCGCTCCGAGACCTGGTCGGTCACGCTCGTGCTCGTGTTCCTCCTCGTGCTCCCGACCGTGCTGCTGACGCTGCCGTTCGAATGGGCGCCGACGATCCACGACGCGCTCATGGCACCCGCCGGCGACGCCCTCATGACGCCGAACGCAGACGTCGACGGCGAGACCGTCCGCGACATCGCGATCGCCTTCGCGTGGCCGATCGCGGCACTCGTCGCCGGGATGGCCGTGGTCCGCCGCCGCGACGCGTGACCATCCGCTCATCGGGCCGATGGCCCCGTCCCGCGCGGGACGGGGCCATCCGCATAGGGTCGGAGACGTGAGCAGCGCAGAGGGGACGAGGACGGGCGGGCTGGACCTCGCCCTCCCCCGCCCTCCCGGCGTCATCCGGCGATGGGTCGATCGCCATCCGCGGATCGTCGACGTCCTCATCGTCTTCACGTGCCAGATCGCGCCGGCCCTGCTCACGCTCGTCCTCGCGGCCGCGGTCCCGGAGGACTTCCCCCTCGACGGATGGTCGGCAGCGGGCGCCGCCTCCTCCATCGCCGTCGGCTCGGTCGCGCTCGTGGTGCGGCGCGAGCGCCCCCTTATCGCCGCGATCGTGTGCGGCAGCCTGGCCGTCCTGCCGCTCCCCTTCAGCATGGGCGGCCATCTCGCCGTCTTCGTCGCGCTCTACGCGCTGGGCGTCCACAGCACCCCGCGGCGCACCTGGATCGGCTACGGGATCGTGGCGGCGGTGACGGTGATCGTCTCCGGCGTGGCGACGTGGCTCACCCTCTCGGGTGCCGTGCTCCCGGAGGACCCCGACATCAGCCCCGCGGCCACGGCCGTCCCGAACGCGATCGTCTACCTCGTCCCGACCCTGCTCGGGCTCTCGGTCGGCAACCGCCGCCGGTACATCGACGCGATCATCGCGCGGGCCGCCGACCTCGCGCGCGAGCGCGACCAGCGCGCGCAGCTCGCGGTCGCAGACGAGCGGGCGCGCATCGCGCGGGAGATGCACGACATCGTCTCGCACAGTCTCACGGTGATGGTGACCCTGTCCGAGGGGGCGGCGGCGCAGGCCGAGACGGGCGGGCCGCGCGCCGCCGAAGCCATGCGCCTCGTGGCTGAGACCGGCCGGTCGTCGCTCGCCGAGATGCGACGTCTGCTCGGCGTCCTGCGCGCCCCCGACCAGGCGGCGCAGCTCGCCCCGCAGCCGGGCGACGCGGATCTCGAGGTCCTCGCCGAGCGCTTCCGCGAGACGGGCCTCCCCGTCCGCCTCACGCGGATCGGCACGCCGATCGCCGACCGCGCGCTGCAGCTCGCGGTCTTCCGCATCGTCCAGGAGGGCCTCACGAACGCCCTCCGGCACGCGCCGGGCGCGCGGTACGCGGCCGTGACCATCCGCCGCGAGGACGGGATCGTGACCGTCGAGGTGCGCAACGACGCGCCCGCGCGGCAGAGCACAGCGCCTCCCGGGCGCGGGACGGGCATCATCGGGGTGCGGGAGCGCGCCGCTCTGTACGCGGGTCACGTGGACGCGGGGCCGACGGCGGATGGCGGATGGCTGCTGCGCGCGCAGCTGAAGGAGGAGCAGGGATGACCGGGGAGCGGATCCGCGTCGCGATCGCCGACGACCAGCAGCTCGTGCGGATGGGGCTGCGGATGGTGCTCGACGCCCAGCCCGACATCGAGGTGGTCGCCGAGGCCGAGGACGGCGAGCACGCCGTGGCCGTGGCCAGCGACGGCGGGGTCGACGTCATCCTCATGGACGTGCGCATGCCGCGGCTCGACGGGATCGCGGCGACCGAGCGGATCGCGGCCGCGGGGCCCCTCCCCCGGGTGCTCGTGCTCACGACCTTCGACCTCGACGAGTACGCGTTCGCTGCCCTGCGCGCAGGCGCGAGCGGCTTCCTCCTCAAGGACGCGCTGCCGGCCGACCTCCTCGGCGCGATCCGCGCCGTGCACGCGGGCGACGCCGCGCTCGCGCCGAGCGTCACCCGCCGGATGATCGAGCAGTTCACCGCGCACGCCGCACCGCGGCCATCCGCCGAGCTCGATGCGCTGACGCCGCGAGAGCGCGAGATCTTCGCGGCCATCGCCGAGGGCCTCACGAACGACGAGATCGCCGCGCGGTTCTACCTCGCGTCGTCGACCGTGAAGACGCACATCGGGCGGCTTCTGCAGAAGCTCGGGGCGCGTGATCGCGTGCAGCTCGTGATCCTCGCCTACGAGGCCGGGATCGCGGGCAGCTGACGCGTCAGCGGCCGGCCACGCGCGCCGCGCGCGCGAAGGGCCACTCCATGCCCGAGAGCCGCTCGCACGTCTCCCAGATCCGCTGACGCACCTCGGGGTCCGACGACGTGCGCGAGGGCTGCTGCCGGGTGGGCTCACCCCGCGTGATGAGCCGCGGCCCCCAGTACTCGCCGCCCGTGATGGCGGGGTCGACGAGCGCGCGCACGAGCGAGGCCGCCCCGCGCTCCTTGGACTGCGCGATCGGGGCCTGGAGGCCGTCCTTGAAGCGCTTCCACGCACTCGGCTCGTTCACGCCCTGCACGCGCGGCGTGCGTCCGCCGATCGAGTACCCGGGATGCGCGACGACGCTCTCGACGGGCACGCCGGCGTCGCGCAGGCGGACGTCGGCCTCGATTCCGAGCGCCTGGACGACGACCTTCGACTGCACATAGGCGCGATACGCGTGGTACCCGCGCTCGAGCTGGATGTCGACGGGGTCGTATGCGCCCATGCGCGTCGACATGCTGCCGAGCCACACCATGCGCGGCGTCCAGGTGCGGCTCGCCGACTTCGACAGCGTCGTCAGCAGCTCGGCGGCGAGCACGAAGTGCCCGAGGGCGTTCGTCGCGAGGACGAGCTCGCGGCCGTCGCGGGTCGTCTCCCGCTGCCGCGGGGTGTGGACGATGCCCGCGTTCAGCAGCACGCCGTCGAGGCGCTGCCGCTTGAAGAGGCCGCCGCGCACGCTCGCGGCCGCCGCGCGGATCGACCCGGTGTTGCTCACGTCGAGGAGGAGAGTCTGGACCGAGGCATCGGGCACCCGAGCCTCGAGTGCGTCGTGCGCCGCGGCGAGCTTGTTGGGGCTGCGCCCGCTGAGGATGACGTGAGCGCCTGCGCGCGCGAGCTGCTCGCTCGCGAAGTAGCCGAGACCCGCGTTGGCGCCCGTGATGAGGTAGGTGCGGCCGGTCTGATCCGGCAGGCGCGCCGGATCCCAGCTCCGGGGCGCGTGTTCGGTCACGAGACGAAGATACGCCGAACGGCATGCCTTCGGGAGCATGCCGCGAGCGCGCGCCGGAAACCGCGTCCGGCGCGCGGAGCGTCGCGGCCGAGCCGCGCGCTCTCTAGGCTGATGCCATGGCGCGACGCGACGAGATCGAGTGCTGGCTGACCGACATGGACGGCGTCCTCGTGCACGAGGAGCAGCCCATCCCCGGCGCGTCCGAGCTGCTCGCGCAGTGGCGCGACACCGGCACGCCGTTCCTCGTGCTCACGAACAACTCGATCTTCACGCCCCGCGACCTCGCGGCCCGTCTGCGCGGCTCGGGCATCGACGTCCCCGAGGAGCACATCTGGACGAGCGCCCTCGCGACGGCGGCGTTCCTCAAGCAGCAGAGCCCCGGCGGCTCGGCGTTCGTCATCGGCGAGGCCGGCATCCTCACGGCGATGCACGAGGCCGGGTTCATCATGACCGAGACGAATCCCGACTACGTCGTCGTCGGCGAGACCCGGAACTACTCGTTCGAGGCGCTCACGAAGGCCGTGCGCCTCATCAACAACGGCGCCCGCTTCATCTCGACGAACCCCGACGCGACCGGGCCGAGCGCTGAGGGCGTGCTGCCCGCGACGGGCGCGATCAACGCGCTCATCACGAAGGCGACCGGCAAGGAGCCCTACATCGTCGGCAAGCCCAACCCGATGATGTTCCGGTCGGCCCTCAACCGGGTCGGCGCGCACAGCGAGAACACGGGCATGATCGGCGACCGCATGGACACCGACATCGTCGCGGGCATCGAGGCGGGGCTGCACACCGTGCTCGTCATGACCGGCATCAGTACGCGGACCTCGATCGAGCAGTACCCGTTCCGGCCCGACGAGATCGTCACCTCGGTCGCGGAGCTGCTCGACCCCGAGGTCGAGGGCGAGGGCGGCGCCGAGCTCGACGCGGGGGTCTGAGGATGTCCGAGCGCGACCTGCTCTTCGCCGCGACGTTCGTCATCACGGCCGGCACCCTCGTCGCGTTCGTCTGGCAGTACATCCGCCGCAACCGCGACGACGACTGAGCGCCTCAGGTCATCGTCGCGACGGCACGCTCCCCGGCACCGCCTCGAGCAGCTCGCGGGCATAATCCGAACCAGGAGTCACGAGCATTCGGGACGCGGGTCCCTGCTCGACGACGCGCCCCGCCCGCATCACCACGACATGGTCGGCGATCTGCCGGACGACGCCGAAGTCGTGCGTGATGAACAGGTAGCCGAGCCCGAGCTGCGCCTGCAGGTCGACGAGAACCTGCAGGATCTGCGTCTGCACCGAGACGTCGAGTGCCGAGACGGGCTCGTCGAGCACGAGCATCTTCGGCTGCAGCGCGAGCGCCCGGGCGATCGCGACCCGCTGCCGCTGTCCCCCCGAGAGCTCGGCCGGCAGGCGCTCGGCCACGTCACCGGGGAGCCGCACGGAGGCGAGGAGGTCGCGCACGCGCCGAGCCTGCTCCGCCCTGCTGCCGATGCCGAAGGCGCGCAGCGGCTCGGAGACGATCCGCTCGATGCTCATCCGCGGGTCGAGGCTGCCGAACGGGTTCTGATAGACGACCTGCACCTCGCGCCGCCACTCGCGCAGCCCCGCGCCGCGAAGGGCCGTGATGTCAGCGCCTCGGAAGAGGATCCGCCCGCCGTCGGCGTCGACAATGCGCGCGGCCATACGCGCCGTCGTCGTCTTGCCCGATCCCGACTCGCCCACGAGTGCGACCGTCTCGCCCTCCGGCACCGCGAAGGAGACGCCGTCGGCTGCGACGACGTCGCCGAACGTCTTCCGCAGGCCCTCGATCTCGAGGAGCGGCGGCCCGTCGGGCGCCGGCGTCGAGTCGCCGACGATCGTCGGCTCGAGGCGACGACTGGTGAGCCCCGGCGCCGCCGCGACGAGCTCGCGCGTGTAGCCGGTGCGCGGGGATCCCAGCACCTCGTCGGTCGTGCCCTCGTCGACGACGAGCCCCTGCTGCATCACGACGACGCGGTCAGCGCGGTCCTTCGCGACGCCGAGGTCGTGCGTCACGAGCAGCACGGCGGTGCCGCGAGATGCCGCGAGCTCCTCGATCTGGTCGAGCACGCGACGCTGCACGGTGACATCGAGGGCGCTCGTGGGCTCGTCGGCGATGACGAGCTCCGGGTCGCAGCTCCACGCCATGCCGATGAGCACGCGCTGCTTCATGCCGCCCGACAGCTCATGCGGGTACTGGCGCGCGCGCAGCTCCGGCCGCGACAGACCCACCTCGCCGAGGATCTCGACGGCGCGCGCGGCGGCATCCGCCCGAGTCATCCGCACGTGCAGGCGCAGGCCCTCGGCGATCTGCTCGCCGATGCGCAGGACGGGGTTGAGAGAGGCGTTGGGGTCCTGTGGCACGAAGCCGATGCGTCCGCCGCGGATGCGCCGCAGCTCTCGCTCGCGCACCCGCGCGAGGTCGAGGCCCGCGAAGCGCACCGCACCGCCCGCGATCCGTCCGTTCTCCGGCAGTCGGCGCACGAGCGCCTGCGAGACGCTGCTCTTGCCCGAGCCCGACTCGCCCACGAGCGCGACGATGCCTCCCCGCGGCACGCGTAGATCGACGCCGCGCACCGCCTCCACCTCGCGCCGCCCGGTGCGGTAGGCGACCTGGAGGCCCTCTACCCGGAGGATGTCGTCGCTCATCGTTCCACTCCGATCACGCGCGCGATGCGGGTGACGGCGAGCACCACGCAGACGATGACGGCACCCGGGAGCACCGTCAGCCACCAGGCGGTGGCGATGTAGTCGCGGCCGTCGCTGACAAGAGCGCCCCACTCCGGCGCGGGCGGCTGCGCGCCGAACCCGAGGAAGCTGATCGTCGAGACCGACAGGATGGCCGTGCCCAGCTCGAGTGCGGCCATCGCGAGCACAGGACGCATCGCATTCGGCAGGATGTGCCGGCCGAGGACGGCGAGAGGGCTCACGCCGAGCGTCGACGCCGCCTCGACGTACTCCTCGCCGCGCACGCGCAGCACCTGCGCGCGCATGACGCGGGCGAAGCTGCCGGCGGCGCCGAGGCCGACGCCGAGCGCGATGCTCCACGCGCCGAACCCCAGCGTGGCGACGACGATGAGAGCGAGCAGGATGCCGGGCACGGCGATGAGCACGTCGACGAACCGCATGACGATGAAGTCGACGACGCGCCCGACGCGTCCGCGCAGGGCGCCGCACACGAGGCCGACCGCTCCCCCGACGAGACCTCCCACGAGCACCGCGGCCGTCGCGGCCGCGAGCGACAGGAAGGCCCCGTGCACGACGCGCGTGTAGACGTCTCGGCCGAGCGCGTCGGTGCCGAAGAGGTGCCCGCCGCCCGGCGCGAGGAGACGGACGGACGGATCTCCCGCGAGCGGATCGCCGGGCGCGAGCAGCTGCGGCGCAAGGGCCATGACCGCGGCGAGCGCGACGATCGCGAGAGAAAGGAGCGTCGTCGGACGCAGCAGGCGGGCCCTCATCGGAGCTCCTCCTTCCGAGCGGGGGTGTCGACCGCGGCGACCGCGGAAGCCGGCTCCGCGCGCACGGAGCGTGTCCGCCCGCGGGGGCGCAGCCGCGGATCGAGCAGCGGGTACGACAGGTCGACGAGCAGCGCCGTGAGCGCGTAGACCACCGCGACGACGATGATGACGCCCTGGATGACGTTGACGTCGCGCGCCTGCACGGCGGCGACGACGACGCGCCCGATGCCGTCGCGCGAGAACACTGTCTCGACGACCGCCGTTCCACCGGCGAGGAAGCCGATGAGCAGGCCGATGCTCGTCACCGACGGCAGCAGCGCGTTCCGCAGGATGTGCCGCCCGAAGACGGCGAGTCGCGAGAGGCCCTTCACATCGGCCGTGAAGACGTACGCGCTCGACTCGGCCTCGCGGATGGCCGCGGAGAAGACCTGGAAGAAGATGGCGCCGACGGGGAGGGCGAGCGTGACGGCGGGAAGCACGACGCTGAGCGGCGAGCGCGCGCCCGAGGCGGGCAGCCATCCGAGCCCGAACGAGAACACGCTGATGAGCACGAGCCCCGTGACGAACGCAGGCACGGCGACGCCGAGGGGCGGCAGCTGGACGAGGGTCTCGCGCAGCCAGCGCCACGGCGAGAGGTACGCGAGGAAGCCGATGACCAATGACATCGCGACCCCGATGACGAGCGCGAGCGCCGCGACGACGAGTGTGCCCGGCACGACGTCCGCGATCATCTGCGCGACCGGCCGCCCCGTGGCGAGCGACGTGCCGAGGTCTCCCGTGAGGAGTCCGCCGAGCTGCGAGAGGTACTGCTCGAGGAGGCCGCCCGCGAGCCCGGCCTCCTCACGCAGCGCCGCGAGCTGCTCGGGGTCGACGGTCGTCGCATCTCCCGACTGCACCGCGAGCGCGGCGAGCACGGGATCGCCGGGCAGGACGCGGATGAGCAGGAACGTCACGGTGTAGGTCGCCCAGACCACGAAGACGAACTGGAGGAGGGGCGCGCCGATCCGCCTGAGGAGGTCGGCGCCCCGTGACGTTCCCGCCGCGGTCATGTCAGCCGAGCTCCACATCGTAGAGGTGGAAGCGCGACGCCGAGTCGAACGCGAAGCCCGTCACCTCCGGCTGGGACGCGTGCAGCTGATAGACCTCGAGGATCGGGAAGAGGTAGCCCTGGTCGATCACGGTCGCCTGGATGTCGTCGAGGATGGCCTGACGCGCGGTCTCGTCGCTCGTCGCCGCCTGCGAGACGAGCATCGCCTCCAGGTCGGCGTCGTCCACGACGGCCCAGTGCGACGGCGCTGCCTGCTCGAACATCACGGCGAGCGCGTCGGGGCCGGTGCGCGTGAGCGCCGCGAACAGCACGTCGTAACTGCGCTCCGCAATCGCGCCGAAGAACCCGCCTGCGTCGGTGAAGTCGATCTGCATGTCGACGCCGATCTCCTTCAGCTGCAGCTGGATGAGCTCCATCATCTGCTGCTCATAGAAGCCGGTCGCCGTGAAGGTGAGACGCTGGCCGTCCTTCTCGCGGATGCCGTCCGCTCCCTCCGTCCAGCCTGCCGCCTCGAGCACCGCGATGGCGGCGTCCGGGTCATAGGCGAGAGCATCCGACTGGCTCGAGTATCCGGAGGTGCCGCTCGAGAGCGCACTGGTCGGGACGTCACCGCCGGCATAGCCGAGCGTCTCGGTGATCTCGGAGCGATCGATGCCGAGCTGGATGGCCTGGCGCACGGCGTCGTCGGCGAGGACGGCGCTCTCGAGGTTGGGGATGAGGCTCGTCGGGATGCCCGGGTTCGCCTTCGCGTAGATCGAGTAGCCCTCCTCCGAGATGCGGGGCTCATCGGCGTACGGCAGCTCTCCGACGATGTCGAACTCGCCCGACTGCAGCCCGCCCACGCGCACGCTGTCCTCCGTGACGACGGCGAACTCGATGCGGTCGAGGTAGGCGTCGCCCTCGTGACCGCGCAGCGGGGACGCCCAGGCGTAGCCCTCGCGACGATCCATCGAGACCTCGCTGTTGGGTGCGTAGGAGTCGTAGACGAACGGCCCGGTGCCGATCACGCCATCCTGGCAGCGCGCCTCCGGCGTCTCTTCCGTGGTGGCGAGAGACACGATGGCGAGGCTCATCGTGCTCGCTCCCTGCAGGAACGCGGCGTTGGGAGCGTCGAACGACACGGTGAACGTCTGGTCATCGGAGACCTCCGTGCCGCTGTACCCCGCGAGGTACTGGCCGGCGAGCGTCGCCGTCGAGCCGTCCGCCGACATCTCGACGATCGCGTCGAAGTTCGCCTTGACGACGTCGCTCGTGAGCGCCGTCCCATCGCTGAAGGTGACGTCGTCGCGCAGGGTGAACGTGAAGGAGGTCATGTCGTCGGCCGACTCGTACGACTCCGCGAGCCACGGGACGATCTCGCCCGTCTCGGGATCCTGGTCGACGAGCGAGTCGACGACCTGGCGCCCGATGTAGAGCGCCTGGGTCACCGTGGGCTGCTGGGGGTCGATGCAGCTCGGGTCGGTCTCGACGGCGAAGACGAGCGTGCCGCCGCCCTGGGACTCAGAGCCGCCCGCGGCGCAGCCGGCGAGGAGCGCGCCGAGCGCGAAGACGGAGCCGGCGACGAGCGCCACGCGGCGCGTAGGTGATGAGTTCACGGTGGATCCTCTCGAGGGGAGGTGGTGCAGGGGGGTCAGGAGGGCAGGGAGCCGGCGACGAGGCGTCCGCGGGAGACGACGGCGACGATGCGGTCGACGTCGATGTGCGAGGCGTCCTCCCACGGACGGCCGTCGACCACGACGAAGTCGGCGGCGAAACCGGGCCGCAGACGGCCGATGCGGTCACCCATCCCGATCGCGTCGGCCGCGTCGCTCGTCGCGGACACGAGGGCGCGCTCAGCAGACCAGCCGAACATGCGCGCCATCAGACGCACCTCGGCGTGCTGCTCGCCGAAGCGCACCATGACGCCGTTCGCATCGGTGCCGAGCACGAAGCGCACGCCCGCCTGGGCGGCGTCCGCGAAGTTCGCGTCGCGCTCGGCGACGACCGCCGCCGCCTTCTCGCGCGCCTCGGCGCTCACCGGCACCGTGCCATCCGCGAGCCGGTCGTTGATCAGCAGCGTCGGGGCGACGGGCACGTCGCGGCCGGTGACCAGGGGCCACAGCTCCGGCACGAGCCCCGTGCCGTGCTCGATCGAGTCGACGCCGGCCTCGAGCGCGCGGCGTGCGCTCGCGGCGTCATGGCTGTGCGCCGCGACGGGCATCGCGAGTGCGTGCGCCTCGTCGATGACCGTGCGGATCTCCTCGTCGGTCTGATTCCGCCATCCGACCCGGTCCCCCATCGAGAGCACGCCGCCCGACGCGTAGATCTTGATGCCGTGCGCGCCCTGGCGAGCCCACTGGCGCACGAGTTTGCGGCATTCGTCTGGGCTGTCGGCCACGGGAGGGCGATGCGGGTAGTGAGGCGGGATGAAGAGGTCGCCGTGCCCGGCCGTCATGCCGACCTGGCCGTGGACCCGCACGCGCGGGCCGATCTGCACCCCGTCGTCGAAGACCCGGCTCACGGCGAGCTGCAGCGCGTCGCCCGCGAGGTCCCGCACGGTCGTGACGCCCGCGCGCATCGCGCGCTGAGCCTGTGCCGCGATGTGGAAGACCTTCTCGGCATCGGGTGTGACGAGCGACCAGGGAGATCCCCACGGCTGCTCGCCCGGGCCGGCGTAGCCGCCGAGGTGGACGTGCGTGTCGATGAGCCCGGGGATGACCGCGAAGCGCGGGGTCTCGTCCGCCGCTTCGGCCTCGACGGCAATGATCTCGTCGCCGTTCCACGACAGGCGACCGGCGCCCAGGGGGCGGGTGCCGTCCCAGATGGCGACGCGGGACAGGGTGCTTTCGGGCACGGGTGCTCCAGAGGACGATCGGTCGTCGTCGGACAGGGTGGGTCCGTCGCATGCGCGTCTGCCATCTTGCGGCCAACGCAACTAATTTACCGACAGTAAAACGTCCGGTGTTACACGCGTGTGTCAGGCGCCTGCCGGATTGACCGACAGAAAGCGAGCAGGGCCGGCGATCACGGCCGTCGGGCCGTGCGGGGTCTCGGCGTCGAGGAGGATGGAATCCCCCGCCTCGAGCACGTGCTCGTCGTCACCGTGGCGGAAGAGGACAGCGCCCTCGAGCATGTAGAGGAACTCGATTCCGGCGTGCTCGTAGAGAGGGAACTCGGCCGCCTCGGCGTTGAGCGTCACGATGACCGGCTCGAGGGAGGGTCCGCTCGTCGACAGCAGGTTTCCCAGGCTCGCGTAGCGGTGCCCCTGGCGGCTTCCCGCACGCACAGACTCCGTGCCCCCACCTGCCTTGACGACGATCGCGGCGCGCGGTGCGTCCGCGCCGCGGAAGAGCGAGGCGACGGGCACCTCGAGGGCGCGAGCGAGGCGATGGATGGTCGTGAGGCTTGCGGAGGTGGTCGCCGACTCGATGCGGGAGATCATCGCGGGCGACAGGCCCGAGCGCGCGGCGAGGTCGCTCGCCGTGAGGCCGGCGGCGAGCCGATGGTGCCGCACGCGATTGCCGACCGTCCGCTCCAGGCGGGAGTCGGCGGCCACGGGCTCGCGGGCGTGCGGGTCGCTCATGCTCCACAGACTAGGCGGCGCGGCGGCGTCTCGACGTCGAGGCTCCTCCCGGGGTCCGCCGCAGACCCGCGGGTACGATCTCAGACGTGAGTCTGAACGAGGTGCTGCTGCGCATCGACCGACTCGCAGCCGGGCGCCAGCGCGACATCCGCGTGCCCGCCGTGCGCCTCGCCGATCCGACCCTGCACCGCGACTGGCTCGTCGTGCGCGTGCTCCTCGGGGTCGCGATCATGCTCGGCGTGAGCGCGCTCGGGATCGCCTTCTGGCTCACCATGCAGGGCATGCCGGAGCCGTTCATGGTGTGGATGCGCAGCGCGGTCGTGCTCGGACTCACCGGCGGGCTCGGCTACTTCTCGTTCCGCGCCGAGCAGGGCTGGTACTGGGCCCACTCGCGCATGCGCCTGTTCTCGTTCATCTTCCCGTGCGTCACCCTGGCGATCGCCGCCATCCCCGGGATCTACCCGCTCTGGATGACCGTCGAGCAGCTCGCCTTCGCCGCTCTCATGCTCGGCGTGGGCGTGCTCCTGACGACGCCGCGCATGCGCGCCGCCTACCGCCGGGCCTGAGCGGGTCGCGGCGTCACCGGAATCGGATGGCCGGGGCGCGTGTGCGCGTGTCGGTCCCGCGGGTCTACACCAGCCCCAGCACTCCGATTCCGCGTACGGGTCAGGCGCGCAGCACGAGCGCGGCGGCGCCGATGATCGGCCCATCGCCGCCGAGCGCGCTGCGGACGACACGGGTGCGCTGCGCGTACGGCAGGGCGGCCCAGTCGCGCAGCGCCGCCGCGACGAGGTCGACGTAGTCGTCGGACACGTTCGAGAAGCCGCCGGAGATCGCGATGACCTCGAGGTCGAGCAGCGACGACGCGTCCGCGAGCGCCTGGCCGACCGTCTTCGCCGACCGCTCGATCGCCGCGCGGGCGATGCGGTCGCCCTCCGCTGCCGAGCGCGCGAGGTCCTCGCCGGTCTCGCCGTGCCATCCCTGCAGCTGCGCCCAGCGGACGCTCGCGGGGCCCGCCGCGATCTCCTCGACGGTCAGCTCGCCGACGTGCATCTGGCCGAGGTGGCCGGCGTTGCCCGACGCCCCTCCGATGGGGATGCCGCCCATCACCACTCCCCCGCCCACGCCCGTCGAGACCACGAGCGACAGGGAGGCGCGCGCGCCCGCGGCGGCGCCGAGCCACGACTCGGCAAGCGCGAGGCATCCGCCGTCGTGCCGGAGACGGACGATCGGATCGAACTCCCCGCTCGAGGCGATGACGGCATCGCGAACCGCCTCGACGAGACCGAAGCCGTGCACGCCGGGCATGTTCACCGGATGGATGGAGCCGGTCGCGAGGTCGATCGGCCCTGCGCTGCCGATGCCGGCGCCCGCGAACTCCGCGCCCTCGGGCAGGTGCGCCAGCGCACGGGAGACGACGTCGGTCACGGCCGCGCGGAGGCCGTCGGGCGTGATGGCGGGCCCCGTGGGTCGACGGTTCCGGCTGGGCGCGAGGATCGCGCCCTCGTCGTCGATGAGCGCGGCGTCGATCTTGGTGCCGCCGAGGTCGACGGCGAGCGCGATGCGGGTCATGAGAGCTCCTCTGCGGATGGCCCGAGGCGCGGGCACCCCACAGCGTAGCGGCGACCGCGATCGCCGCTGTGACTACTGGGCCTCGAGCCCCAGGTCGTCGAGGTCGATCGCCGCGAGCCAGCGGAGGCCCTCGGCCTCGATGCGCTCCTGCGCCCCCGTCCGCCGGTCGACGATCGTCGCGACCGCGACCACCTCGGCGCCCGCCTTGCGCAGCACCTCGACGGCCTTGAGCGGCGATCCGCCCGTGGTCACCGTGTCATCGAGCACGACGACGCGCTTGCCCTCGACCTCGGCCCCCTCGATCTGGCGCCCGCGACCGTGGTCCTTGGGCTCCTTGCGGACGACGAAGGCGTCGACGGGCGTGCCCGCAGCCACCGAGGCGTGCACGACCGCATTGGCGATGGGGTCCGCACCGAGCGTGAGCCCGCCGACCGCCGAGACGCCGTCGATATCGCGGATGAGGTCGAGCATGATGCGGCCGATCGCGGGTGCCGCGCGGTGATCGAGCGTGAGCTTGCGCATGTCGACGTAGTACGTGGCCTTCTTGCCGCTCGAGAGCGTGAAGTCGCCGTGGAAGACCGCGTCCTCCTTGATGAGCCGGATGAGCTCCTGGCGGTCGGCTTCGAGTTCGGGCGTGGATGCGATGGCCATGCGCTCCAGCTTAGAGACGATGGGCTGCCGCGGAGGACGGCGACGGCGCCGTTGACGGCACCCACCCCGCCCAGGTCGCAGTTGGCGGCCCCCAACCGCCGATTCCGGACGCAAACCGCGACCGGAACGGCACTCACCCCCGTCCAGGTCGCACTTGGCGGCCCCCAACTGCCGATTCCGGACGCAAGTCGCGACCCGGACAGCACCCACCCCCGTCCAGGTCGCACTTGGCGGCCCCCAACTGCCGATTCCGGACGCAAACCGCGACCCCGACAGGGCGACGCCCCCGACAAGCGCCCCCAACAAGCGACGGCCCCGACGAGCGACGGCCGTGTCCGCGGCGGGAAATAGGCTGGGAGCATGCGCCTTGCCACCTGGAACGTGAACTCGATCCGCGCGCGCGTCGACCGCATCGTGTCGTTCGCCGAGCGCCAGCACATCGACGTGCTCGCCATGCAGGAGATCAAGTGCAAGCCCGAGCAGTTCCCGTACGCCGCGTTCGAGGCGGCGGGCTACCACGTCGAGGCGCACGGGCTCAATCAGTGGAACGGCGTCGCGATCGCCAGTCGAGAGCCCCTCGAGGATGTGCAGCACGCCTTCGCGGGGATGCCCGGGTTCAAGAAGGGGTACGACGGCGACGACGCTCCGCACGAGGCGCGCGCGATCTCGGCGCTCGTCGGAGGCGTGCGCGTCTGGAGCCTCTACGTCCCGAACGGCCGCTCGCTGAACGACCCCCACTACCAGTACAAGCTGCGGTGGCTCGAGGCGCTCCGCGAGGCGACGCGCGCCCAGCTCGCGGCGGAGCCCGACCTCCCGCTCGCGCTCGTGGGCGACTTCAACATCATCCCGTTCGACGAGGACAACGGCGACCCGGACATCGTGCCGGGCGTCTCGACGCACGTCTCGCAGCCCGAGCGCGACGCCTTCTTCGCGCTCGAGACCGCCGGCGTCTCCGACGTCGTCCGCCCGCTCGTCCCCTCCGGCTACACATACTGGGACTACCAGCGCCTGAAGTTCCCGCGTGACCAGGGAATCCGCATCGACTTCATCCTCGGCTCCCGGGCGCTCGCCGACGCCGTCACGGGTGCGTTCATCGAGCGCGAGGAGCGCAAGGGCGACTCCCCGAGCGATCATGTGCCCGTCGTCGTGGACCTCGACCTCTCTCCTGCGGAGGACGACGACGTGCCGATGATCTTCGGCTGATCAGCCGAGCGCGTCGAGCCAGTCCGCGACCTCGCGCGCGGTGCGCAGCCTCACGAGCGTCACGTCGGGTCGGCTCTCCAGGCGCGCGGGCAGCGCCTCCTCGCCCGTGCGGTACTTGTCGCGTGTTCGCCACGCCCACCGCACGATGTGGTCGGGGTCGACGAGCGCGGAGAGGATCGGCGGCTCGACGTTCCCCGCCCGCCACAGGCGCTCGCGCCGGATCCGGCGCCGGATGGTCCGGCGGATGACGCGCGCCATCGTGACGCGCGTGGGCAGGTCGATCCAGACCACCGCCTCCGCGCGGGCGAGCAGGACAGGCCGCGCGCCCGCGTACTGCCACTCCGTCACCCACGCGTCGCGCGCCGCGAGGTCGCGGACATCGGCAGCGAACGTCGGCCGGGGCTGCCAGCCAGGGCCCCAGTGGAGATCGTCGAGCTCGACGTGCGGGATGCCCGTCCGCTCCGCGATGCGCGCGGCGAGCGTCGACTTGCCCGAGCCGGACACCCCGGCGATGAGGATGCGCCGCGCCGTGAACTCCACCGGAGGAGCCTATCGGCGCGCGCCCTCCGGTCACTCAGTCGAAGGTCCCGGTGCGCACCTCGAGATCGACCGGCGCGTACCGCAGCAGGACCGCTCCGCTCTCCCCCGCCACCGGCGGCGCCGTGAGCCGCAGGGTCGCCGGCGCCGCGCCATCCGGGAAGACCTTCTTCCCGCGGCCGAGCACGACCGGGTACACCCAGAGGCAGAGCTCGTCGAAGAGCTGACGCGAGAGCAGCGTCTGTACGAAGTCGATGCTGCCGATCACGGCGGTGAGCGCGTGACGCGAGCGGATGGCCGCGATGTCGGCCTCCAGATCGTCGCCGATGCGCGCGCTCCCCTGCCATGAGAGATCGGGCTCGCCGCGGGAGGCGACGTACTTGGGCACGGCGTCGAACTTCCGCCCGATCGGCCCGTTCTCACCCGTCGTGTGGTGCGGCCAGTAGCCGGCGAAGATGTCGTAGGTGCGCCGGCCGAGCAGCAGCGCATCCATGGCGTCGATGGCCTGTCCGACCTCGCGGCCGACGGTCTCGTCGAACAGCGGCGCCTGCCAGCCGCCGAAGGGGAACGCACCCGAGGGGTCCTCCTCGGGGCCGCCGGGCGCCTGCGCGACGCCGTCGAGGGTCGTGAAGAGGTCGATGCGGATGCGGCCTCGCGTGCTCGTCTGCTCGTCCATGAGCTCCTCCTGGGGTCAGGCCGCCTCCGCCGTGGCGGTCGAGCGGCCGGGGTCGATGTGGAAGGTCCTCGCGAAGCGCTCGAGGTGCGAGACGTCGCCCACGAGGAGGTGCGCGATCTGCCGATCGATCGCGTCCTGCGGCGCGATCTCGCCCGAGATCACACCGCGGATGCCCGGACCCGCCACGATGACGGCGTCCGGTTCGCCACTCGGGGTCGCCCCGCCGACGGGGGGCGTAGGCGGTGCGAGCTGCGAGACCGCGAGCTGGCCGCCCGCGACGTCGGCGCGCAGCACGACGTCCCCGACGTGCAGCTCATATGCCGTGCTCGGAATAGCCTCGGCGACATCCGGTCGGAACGCGGTGCGCAGAGCCATCGTGAGCGAATCCGGCGTCACGGCGTCGCCCTCCTCCGGCTCCCCCATGCTCTGGAATCCCCAGCGCCCCAGCGCGAGCACGATCGGCTCGAGCTCGCGCCCGTACGGCGTGAGCTCGTAGACGAGCCCGCACCGCGCGATGGGCACGCGACGCACGACGCCCCCCGCCTGCAGCTCCTTGAGCCGCGCGCTGAGGATGTTCGTGGGGATCCGGGGCAGGCCCTGCTTGAGATCGGTGTAGCGCCGAGGGCCGACGAGCAGGTCGCGGATGATGAGCAGCGCCCACCTCTCCCCGACCAGCTCGACGGCCGTCGTCACGCCGCAGTACTGCCCGTAGCTGCGTGCTGCCAAGCGATCAGGCTCCCTGCTCGGCGAAGAAGGCCTCGGGGCCCTTCTCCGCCGCCACCGGGTCCATCCACAGGAACTCGATGATGTTGCCGTCCGGGTCGGCCATGCTCACGGAGTACATGAAGCCGTAGTCCTGGGGATCCTTGTTCTCCGATCCGCCGGCCTCGAGGATCTTCGCGCGGATCGCGTCGACGTCCTCGCGGGAGTCGCGGCTGAGTGCGGTGATGACCTGCGCGCCCTCCGAGCCGAGCACGACCGACTTCGACGTGAAGGTCGCGAAGTACTCCTTCTTGAGGACCATGAAGAAGACGTTCTCGTCCCACTTCACGCACGCGGCGTTCTCGTCGGTGAACTCGGGGACGATCGTCGTCCCGAGCGACTCGTAGAACGCCTTCGCGCGGTCGAGGTCGGTGACGGGCAGGTTGACGAAGATGTGAGTGGCCATGACGGTGTGCTCCTCGCGTATCGCTCTGGTCGGTTTCGCGCCGCCTCTGTGCGGCACGGCACCAGCTTGTTAAAAGCAAGCACGCTTGTCAAGAGCAAGTTCTTCCGTCTCGCGACGGATGTCCGGACGGCGCAGAATGCCTACGGTGGAGGGATGACCGCCACGACCGCGCCCGCCGAGCCCGAGGCGGAGATCGACGAATCAGAGCCGCTGAATCGGCGCGTCACGCCACGGGACCTGCGCAAGGACGCGATCCTCGCGGTCGCGCTCTTCGGTGCGGCCATCGTGAGCATCGCCCTGACCGCCGTCTCCGGCGCGTACCTCACGGAGCCCGAGAACGCGGGGTGGTCGCTCCTCGCGAGCGTGTTCATGACCCTGCCGCTCGCGCTGCGCCGACGGTTTCCCGTCACGGTCGCGGCCGTGATCTGCACCGCGTACTTCGTGGCCACGTCGTTCCAGGTTCCGGAGATCTACGTCAGCCAGGTGACGATGTTCATCGGCATGTTCACGATCGGCGCCTGGGTCGACGATCGACGCCGGGCCGCGCTCGCGCGCGTCGTCATCATCGTCGGCATGTTCGTGTGGCTGCTCGTCACGACCTTCGTCGGCGCGACCGACACCGAAGCGCTCCAGGAGAACTTCCCGGGCGGACTCTCCCCGTACATCGCCTACATGCTGCTCATGTGGCTCATCAACGCCGCGTATTTCGGCGGCGCCTACTATATGGGCAATCGGGCATATGCCGCCGCGCGCGACCGCGCGGTGCTGCAGCGGCGCACGCGCGAGCTCGAGGAGGAGCGCGAGCTCACCGCGGCCCAGGCGGTCGCCCTCGACCGCGTGCGGATCGCGCGCGAGCTGCACGACGTCGTCGCCCATCACGTCTCGGCCATGGGCGTGCAGGCGGGGGCCGCCCGCACCGTGATCGAGCGCGACCCGGAGGCGGCGCGCCGCGCCCTCTCGGTCGTCGAGCAGTCGGCGCGCTCGGCGATCGCGGAGCTCCGCCACCTCCTCGACACCCTCCGGTCGCTCGACGGCGATCCCGACTTCGCGGTCGGCGCGCCCTCGACGCTCACCCTCGAGGGGCTGCCCGCCCTCGCGGAGGTGATGACCGCCTCGGGGACGCCCACGCGGCACGTCGTCGTGGGCGACCCGGTGCCCGTCCCCGACCTCGTGCAGGTCAACCTGTACCGCATCGCGCAGGAGGCGCTCACCAACGCCCGTCGGCACGGCGGCCCCGACGCCCGCGCCGAGATGCGCGTGCGCTACACCCCGGACGCCGTCGAGCTCGAGGTCGTCAACACCGGCCGCGTCGCGCTCGATGCGCGTCCAGGCCTCGGCCAGCTGGGGATGCGCGAGCGCGCGATCGCCTCGGGCGGCCAGCTCGAGCTCCGCCCGCGCGAGCAGGGCGGCTACCTCGTGCGCGTGACCGTGCCGCTGGCCGCGCCCGTCACCGCAGAGGAGGAGCCGTCATGACCTCGCCCATCCGCGTCCTGCTCGTCGACGATCACGCCACGATGCGCGCCGGCTTCCGGATGATCCTCGAGGCGTCGGGGATCGACGTCGCGGGGGAGGCGGCCACGGGGGAGGAGGCGGTCGCCCGCGCGGCCGAGCTGCGCCCCGACGTCGTCTGCATGGATGTCCAGATGCCCGACATGGACGGCATCGAGGCCACGCGCCGCATCGTCGCGGCCGGAACGGCGGCTCAGGTCGTCATCGTGACGACCTTCGACCGCGACGACTACCTCTTCTCCGCGCTCGACGCCGGTGCCAGTGGATTCCTGCTCAAGAATGCGGGGCCCGAGGAGCTCGTGGGCGCCGTGCGGGTCGTCGCCGCAGGCGACGCTCTGCTCGCTCCCGAGGTGACGCGGCGCGTCATCGAGCGGCACACGGCGTCCGCCCCTGCCGCGTTCGCAGGCCCTGCGGACCCGTCTGCGGCGGGTCTCACGGAGCGCGAGCTCGAGGTGCTGCGGCTGCTCGCCCGGGCCATGAGCAACAGCGAGATCGCCCGGGAGCTGTACATCGGCGAGGCGACCGTCAAGACCCATGTGTCGAACCTGCTGCTGAAGCTCGGTGCGCGCGACCGTGTCGCCGCCGTCGTATACGCGCACCGGCATGGGCTGACCTGACGCCTCGCGCGGGAGGCGGCTCCCCCGCGCGACGGAGGCGCGCGTTCCTCCCCGCGGGGGACGCGCGCCTCCGCGCCCGTCCGTAGCGTGTGAAGCACACGATGAGGAAGGGAGCGCGGATGCTGAGACTGCGCGGGATCACCAAGCGATACGGCGAGCGGCAGGTGCTCGACGACGTCTCGTTCGACGTCGCGCCCGGCCGCCTCACGGGCTTCGTCGGCGGCAACGGCGCGGGCAAGACGACGACGATGCGGATCGTCCTCGGCCTGCTCGCCCGCGACGGGGGAGAGGTCACGCTCGACGGCGCGCCGCTCACGCCGGAGGAGCGCCGCAACTTCGGCTACATGCCCGAGGAGCGGGGCCTGTACCCCAAGATGAAGGTCCTCGACCACATCGTCTACCTCGCCCGCCTGCACGGCTTCGGCAGGGCGGAGGCCACCCGCAGGGCCACCGAGCTGCTCGAGCAGCTCGGCCTCGCCGAGCGCCTGGGCGACAACGTCGAGACCCTCTCGCTCGGCAACCAGCAGCGCGCGCAGATCGCCGCGTCGCTCGTGCACGAGCCGCGCGTGCTCATCCTCGACGAGCCCTTCTCGGGGCTCGATCCGCTCGCGGTCGAGACCGTCGCGTCGGTCCTGCAGCAGCGCGCGGCCGACGGCGTCTCCGTGCTGTTCTCGTCGCATCAGCTCGACGTCGTCGAGCGCCTGTGCGACGACCTGGTCATCATCGCGGGCGGCACCATCCGCGCGGCCGGCGGGCGGGATGCCCTCCGCGAGCAGCACGCGACGAACCGCTACGAGCTCGTGTCGGATGGCGATGCCGGCTGGCTCCGCGCCGAGCCCGGCGTGCAGGTGGTCGACTTCGCGGGCGGCTTCGCGGTCTTCGACGTCGACTCCGACGACACGGCGCAGCGCGTGCTGCGCAAGGCCGTCGACCTCGGGGCGGTCGCGAGCTTCGCGCCCCAGCACCCCTCGCTCTCCCAGATCTTCAAGGAGGTCATCCAGTGAGCACCCCCACGAGCGTGCGGTCGACGCACCGCACCCCTGCGCCCGCCCCCACGACCGCGCAGAGCGTGTGGCTCGTCGCCGAGCGCGAGCTCGCCGCGAAGCTGCGCAGCAAGGCGTTCCTCATCTCGACCGCCATCCTCGTGCTCGGCGCTCTCGCGGCGGTGCTGTGGATGGGCTTCTCCGCCGCAGGAGGGGGCACGACGCCGGTCGCCGCGACGCAGGCCGTGGCCGCGCAGCTGCGCGCGGCGGACGGCCTCGAGGTCATCGAGGTCGACGATCGAGCCGAGGCCGAGCAGCTCGTCACGGCGGGGGAGGTGGATGCGGCCGCCGTGCAGGACGACGCGTCGCCGACCGGTGTCACCGTCATCGCGCAGAGCGAGGCGCCGGCCTCGGTCATCGCGGCGCTGTCGCTGTCGCCGACGGTCGAGCTGCTGGATGCGGGGGCGGGGGAGGAGAGCCCCCTGCGCTACATCCTCGGGATCGTGTTCGGCATGGTCTTCTTCATGGCCGCGATGTCGTTCGGCACGCCCATCACGCAGAGCGTGATCGAGGAGAAGCAGACCCGCGTCGTCGAGATCCTCATCTCGGCGATCCCGGCCCGCGTGCTGCTCGCGGGGAAGGTGCTCGGCAACACCATCCTCGCCCTCGCGCAGATCGTGGTGCTCATCGCGGTCGCCGTCGTGGGCCTCATCGTGACGGGGCAGACGGAGTTCCTCCAGGGGCTCGGCGCGCCCATGGTCTGGTTCGCCGTGTTCTTCCTCTTCGGATTCATCCTGCTCGCGGCCATGTTCGCCGCTGCGGGCTCGCTCGTCTCCCGGCAGGAGGACTCGGGTCCGACCCTCACGCCGCTCATCTACCTGACGATGATCCCGTACTTCCTCGTCATCTTCCTCGGCGACAACCCCCTCGTCATGACGATCCTGTCGTACGTGCCGTTCTCGGCCGCGGTCGGGATGCCGCTGCGCCTCTTCTTCAACGAGGCGCAGTGGTGGGAGCCGCTCCTCTCGCTCGTCGTGCTGCTCGGCTCGTGCGTGCTCGTGATCGCGCTCGGCGCCAAGATCTACGAGAACTCGCTGCTGCGGATGGGCGCGCGCGTCAAGCTCAAGGACGCTCTGAAGGGCTGAGCCCGACGCGCGAGACGCCGTCGCCCTCGCGGGCGGCGGCGTCTCGCGTTTCCGCGTGTTGCGTCGGCTCGCGGCGAAGAGCATGCGCCGGAATACAATCGTCCCCGCGGAGGTTCCCTCTCCCATCGGGCAACGGCGCCCACCGAGTCCACCGACCAGCAAGGAGCACGCCATGGGCGCCACGACCCTCGACCGCACCGCGGCCACCGACCACCCCGTCCTCGATGTCCTCGCCGACCGCTGGAGCCCGCGCGCCTACGACGCGACCGGCGCCGTCGACGAGGCCAAGCTCGCGAGCGCCCTCGAGGCCGCCCGCTGGAGCCCGTCGGCCTACAACGTGCAGCCCTGGCGGTTCATCGTCGCGCGCCGCGGCACGGCCGAGCATGCGTCGGTTGTCGAGTCGCTCGTCGAGTTCAACCAGCTCTGGGCCGCGAACGCCGCCGTCCTCATCGTCGCGGTCGCCGAGACGGCGAACGAGGAGGGCCGCGCGAACACGCACGCGGTCTACGACCTGGGCCAGGCCGTCGCGCACCTCTCGGTGCAGGCCCACCACGACGGCCTCGTCGTCCACCAGATGAGCGGCTTCGACCCCGAGGTCGTGCGCGAGCGCTTCTCGCTCGACGCGCGCTTCGCCCCGACGACCGTGGTCGCGCTCGGCGAGCTCGGCGACGTCGACGCCCTCCCCGAGGCGCTCCGCGAGCGCGAGACCGCGCCGCGCGAGCGCCGTCCGCTCGCCGAGACGGTCATCGTCGACGCGCGCTGACCTGACGAGCGCACGGAGCCGGCCCCGGGAATCCTCCCGGGGCCGGCTCCGTGCGTTCGGCCGGACCTACTGGCCCTCGCTCACGAGGGCGAGATGGTCTCCGGCGGCGTCGACGTCGACGCGCACCGTGTCGCCGTCATGCACGCCGCCCGACAGGATGGCCATGGCGAGGCGGTCCTGGATCTCCTGCTGGATGAGGCGGCGCAGCGGCCGCGCACCGTACACCGGGTCGTAGCCGCGCTCGGAGAGCCAGGCGCGGGCATCCGGCGTCACCGCGAGCGTGAGCCGACGGTCGCCCAGCCGCTCCTGCAGCGCGTCGACCTGCAGCTCGACGATCTGCGCGAGGTCGTCCTGGCTGAGGGCCTGGAACATCACGATGTCGTCGAGACGGTTCACGAACTCCGGCTTGAACGCCTGCCGCACGAGGAGCATCACCTGCTCGCGCTTGGCCTCGGCCGAGATCGTCGGATCGATGAGGATCGGCGATCCCAGGTTCGAGGTCAGGATGAGGATGACGTTCTTGAAGTCGACCGTGCGGCCCTGGCCATCCGTCAGCCGCCCGTCGTCCATGACCTGCAGGAGCACGTCGAAGACCTCGGGGTGGGCCTTCTCGACCTCGTCGAGCAGCACAACGCTGTAGGGTCGCCGGCGCACCGCCTCGGTGAGCTGCCCGCCCTGCTCGTAGCCGATGTAGCCCGGAGGGGCGCCGACGAGGCGCGAGACGGAGTGCTTCTCGCCGTACTCCGACATGTCGATGCGCACCATGGCGTGCTCGTCGTCGAAGAGGAACTCGGCGAGCGCCTTCGCGAGCTCGGTCTTGCCCACGCCCGTGGGGCCGAGGAACAGGAACGACCCCGTGGGCCGGTTCGGGTCGCTGATGCCCGCACGCGAGCGGCGGACGGCATCCGACACGGCCTTCACGGCCTCCTTCTGACCGATGAGCCGCCTGCCGAGCTCGGCCTCGAGGTGGAGCAGCTTCTCCGTCTCGCCCTGCAGCAGGCGCCCGACGGGGATGCCCGTCCACGCCGCGATGACCGACGCGATGTCGGCGTCGGTGACCTGGTCCCCGACCATCCGCTCGTCGCTGCGCTCTGCCTTCTCGGCATCCGCGAGCTCGCGCTCGAGACCCGGGATCTCGCCGTAGAGCAGGCGCGACGCGCGCTCGAGGTTGCCCTCGCGCTGCGCGCGCTCGGCCTCGCTGCGTGCGGCGTCGAGCCGGGTCTTGAGGTCGCCGACGCGGTTGAGCGACGCGCGCTCGGCCTCCCAGCGCTCCTGCAGCCCCTTCAGGTGCGCCTCCTCCTCGCGGAGCGTCTCGCGGAGCTTCTCGAGCCGGTCCTTCGACGCGGCGTCCTTCTCCTTCTTGAGCGCGAGCTCCTCGAGCTTCAGGCGGTCGACGTGCCGGCGCAGCTCGTCGATCTCGAGCGGCGCGGAGTCGATCTCCATGCGCAGCCGCGACGCGGCCTCGTCGATGAGGTCGATGGCCTTGTCGGGCAGCTGCCGGCTCGGGATGTACCGGTGCGACATCCCCGCAGCCGCGACGAGCGCGCCATCCGAGATCGCGACCTTGTGGTGCGCCTCGTAGCGCTCCTTGAGACCGCGGAGGATGGCGACGGTGTCCTCGACGCTCGGCTCGCCCACGTAGACCTGCTGGAAGCGGCGCTCGAGAGCGGCGTCCTTCTCGATGAACTCGCGGTACTCGTTGAGCGTCGTCGCGCCGATCATGCGCAGCTCGCCGCGGGCGAGCATCGGCTTCAGCATGTTCGCCGCGGCCACCGACCCCTCGCCGCCGCCCGCGCCCATGAGCACGTGCAGCTCGTCGATGAACGTGATGACGCGACCCTCGGACTCCGTGATCTCCTGGAGCACCTTCTTGAGGCGCTCCTCGAACTGGCCGCGGTACATCGCGCCCGCGACGAGGGCGGAGATGTCGAGGGCGATGAGCTCCTTGCCCTTGAGGCTCTCGGCGACGTCGCCGGCGACGATCCGCTGGGCGAGCCCCTCGACGACCGCGGTCTTGCCGACACCGGGCTCTCCGATCAGCACGGGGTTGTTCTTCGTGCGCCGCGTGAGCACCTGGCTCACCCGGCGGATCTCGCTGTCACGGCCGATCACGGGGTCGAGCTTGCCCTGCTTGGCGCGCTCGGTGAGGTTGATGCCGAACTGCTCGAGGGCGCTCTGCTGCTCCTCCTGCTGCGGCATCTGGTTCGCCTGCATTCCTGTCCTCCCTGAGTCACGGTGACTCTAAACCTGAGTCGAAGTGACTCAAGTTTATCAGCCACCCGACCCGCGGGGAAGGGCGCGGCTCAGATCCAGCCGCTCTCCTCGGCGACGAGCACGGCCTGCTGCCGTGTCTCGACCCCGAGCTTGCCGAGGATCACCGAGATGTGGTTCCGGACCGTGCCCGGCGCGAGAGACAGCGAGCGCGCGATCTGCCCCGTGGTCTCGCCGCGTCGTCCCACGCGCAGCACGTCGAGCTCGCGCGGGGTGAGCGGGCAGCGCTCGTCCGCGAGGGCGTCGGCCGCGATCTCCGGGTCGACGTACCGGCCACCGGCTGCGACTCGCCGGATGACCTGGGCCACCTCGCCCGCGCCGCGCGACTTCGGCAGGAACCCCGCGACGCCCGAGGAGAGCGCGCGGCGCAGCACGCCCGGCCGCGCATGGCGCGTGACGACCACGCACCGCGTCGCGATGCGCCGGCTCAACTGCGCGGCGACCTCGACGCCGTCCAGACCCGGCATCTCGAGGTCGAGGAGGCAGACGTCCGGCTCGACGCGCAGCGCCTCCGCGACCGCCTCGGAGCCGTCGGCGCACTCGGCCACGACCTCGATGTCGTCCTCGAGGCGCAGGAGCGCCGCGAGCGCGGAGCGGATCATCGCCTCGTCGTCGGCGAGCAGCACGCGGATCATCGGACGACCTCCTCGGGAACCTCCACCACGACGGCGAACGCGTCGGGGTCCCGTCGGACGTCGAGACGCCCGCCGACCTCGGCGACACGGCGTCCGATCCCCTCGAGGCCGGCGCCGTCGCGCGCCTCGGCGGCCCCTGCGCGGTCGTTCGCGATCTCGTAGCGCCATGCGCCGTCGACGCGCGCGAGCGAGAGGCGCGCCATCCGCCCCCCGCCGTGCCGCAGGACGTTGGTCGTGGTCTCCCTGATGACGGGCCCGAGCACGGCGCCGGGCGCCTCGTCGGCATCCGCGGGCATCTCGAGCGCCGCCGCGACCCCCGCGGCCTGCAGGAGGTCGCGCGCGTTGGCGAGCTCATCCGACAGCGGCGCCGACCGGAAGCGCGTCGCGAGGTCGCGCGTGCCCTGCGTGGCATCCGCGACGCTCACCCGCGCGGCTCGCACCTGCTCGAGCGCCGCGCCGGTCTCGCCGCGGTCCATGAGCTTCTCGGCCAGCTCGAGCTGCAGCGCGATCACCTGGAGGTGGTGCCCCTGGAGGTCGTGCACGTCGGTCGCGACTCGGAGCCGCTCCTGCGTCGCCGCGAGCCGCGACTCCGCGACGCGCGCGCGGTCGAGCGCGACGAGCACATCCCACCACCACAGCGACAGGACGGCCATGCCCGGCAGCATGACGCAGAAGGCCGCGAGCATCGGCGCCCCCTCGACCGCGAGGATGCCCCCGCCGCCGCGCGCGTCGACCCACCATGCCGCCGCGAGCGCAGCCGTCAGCGCCATGACGAGTCGCAGGCGGACGCCGCGAGACCAGTTGAGCAGGACCACGGCGTGCGCGGGGAGCAGGAGGCCGAGGAGCCAGCTGTGCGTCAGGACGCCGAGGACCGCGCCCGATGCGGCCGCGACGAGCACGAGCGGCACGAGGCGCTTCGCCACGAGCGGGTCCGACTCGCTGCGCGACCGATGCACGAGGAGGAGGGGCACGGTGCACGCGACCCAGACGACGCCGACGGCTCCGGCGAGGAGCCCCTGCCACGCGGCCCCACTCGCGACAGCCCAGGTCGTCGTCCAGAGCAGGGCGATCACGGCCTCGAAGAAGATCACCGCGCTGATCGTGTACCACCATGTCGCGGCGATGCCGCGCGTCAGATCGATCGCGCCCCGACGCGCGTCCCCCGATGTCGCCTTCACTCTCACCACAGTACGGCCGTGACAGATGTCACCCCCTGCGCGTGCAGCTCGCCCGCACTCCGGTGACACCTCGGCACTGCCGCGATCGGCCGCGGCGCGATGGAGTGGAGACATCGCCGGAGAGACCCCTCCGCAGCACAGCCGACAGGAGCACAGCATGAACCTCATCGAGACCTTCCAGAACCTCGTCGCCCAGGTCCCGGAGCTCGTCCAGCCGCTCATCGTCGCCCTCGCGGGCGCCGTCCCGTTCATCGAGGGCGAGGGCGCCGCGGCGATCGGCATCATCGGCGGCATCCACCCGGCGATCGCCGCCGCGGCCGGCGCGATCGGCAACTTCCTCTGCGTCGCCGCGCTCGTGCTCCTCGGCTCGGGCACCCGACGCGCGATCGTGACGCGGCACCGCGAGCGCGTGGCGGTCGCCGCGGGCGGCGGCGCGATCACCGAAGGCGGCACCGCCGTCGCGGCCCCCGCTGCGTCGCCCCGCAGGGAGAAGTTCCAGCGGGCGCTCGTGCGCTACGGCGTCCCTGGCGTGAGCCTCCTCGGCCCGCTCCTCCTGCCGACGCAGTTCACCGCGACGATGCTCGCCGCCGCCGGCGTGGGCCGCGCGCGCATCCTCTTCTGGCAGGGCATCGCGATCGTCGGCTGGACGACCCTCATCACGCTCGCCCTGACCGGCATCATCTCGATCGCGAGCTGACGCCCCGCGCTACGCGGCGACGAGCGGATCGGCCCCTGCGGCCATCCGCTCGTCGCCGTCTGCCATCTCGGGGCACGCGAAGCGCGCGCGATACGCGGCCGGCGAGATCCCGAGCACGCGCGAGAAGTTCTGGCGCAGCACCGCGGCCGAGCCGAAGCCGCAGTCGGCCGCGATGCGGTCGAGCCCCCAGTCCGTCCGCTCGAGCAGGCGCTGCGCCTGGATGACCCGCTGGCGCGCGAGCCACGCGGCCGGCGTCGTGCCGAAATCGGCCTTGAACCGCCGCGCGAACGTGCGCGGCGACATGTGCGCACGGTGCGCGAGCTCGTCGACGGGCAGCTCGCGGTGGAGGTTCTCGAGAGCCCAGTCGGCGACCGGCGCGAGCGACAGGCTCGCCTCCGCCGGCAGCGGGTTCAGGATGAACTGGGCCTGGCCGCCGTCGCGCTGCGGCGGGACGACCATCCGCCGCGCGATCTGGTTCGTGAGCTCGGCCCCGATCTCCTGTCGAAGGAGGTGCAGGCAGGCATCGAGACCCGCCGCCGTGCCCGCGCTCGTGATGATGCGGCCCTCCTGCACGAAGAGGACGTCGGGGTCGACCTCGATGCGCGGGTACATGCGCCGCATCGTGTCGGCGTACATCCAGTGCGTCGTCCCCCTGCGCCCGTCGAGCACGCCCGAAGCCGCGACGACGAACGAGCCGCTGCAGACGGTGAGCACCCACGCTCCGCGTGCGACGGCGCGACGGATGACCTCGCACACGCGCTCGTCGACCGCGCCCCACGACGACCGGGGGATCGGGGTGACGACGACGAGATCGGCCTCGTCGGCGAAGGACAGGTCGGCGTCGACCGTGATTGAGAACCCGAGGTTGGATGCCACAAGACCGGGCGTCGGGGAGACGAGACGGAAGTCGAAGCTCGGCACGCCGTCGGCACTGCGGTCGAGGCCGAACGCCTCGCACGCCAGCCCGAACTCGAACGGGGCGAACCCCTCCTGGACGATGCACGCGACGGTCTTCATGAGCGCTCCGGTTGGCAGAAATGCGACGATCTGTGGCCATCCTGCCACTCGCGGCAGGAATCGCACAACCGTAGCGTTCCTGCCATGCTCGTCGTCATCATCGTCACCGCCCTTGTCGTCGCCGCGGGAGCTGCCGTCGCCGCGGCGGTGCTCCCGGGCGGCGGCGCGCCCTCGGACGGGTCCGAAGCCGACGCGACCCGTGCGCACACGGCCGGCGTGAACCCCGTGCAGGGATGAGTCAGCGGCCGAGCACGCGCTCGTAGACCTCGACCATCGCCGCCGTGCGCGACGACTGCAGGAACTCGTGGGCGACGCGCTCGGTCGGGACGGGCGCGGTCCCGGCCGCGATGTCGTCGGCGGCGGTGCGGATGGCCGCGGCGAGCGCCGCGATCCGGCCCGGCTCGTCGTCGGGCGCGGGCACCGCCCAGATGCCGCCGTCGAACTCGCCCGCGATGTCGGGGTCGCTGATGATCGACGGCGTGCCGAGGGTCGCTGCCTCGAACGGCGTCATGCCCTGGGTCTCGAAGCCGATCGAGGTCTGGATGAGGGCGTCGGCGGCAGCGATGCGCGCGAGAGTCTGCTCGTAGGGGAGCCGGCCGGCGAACCGCACGCGGTCGCCGAGCCCCCGCTGCGCCACGAGTCGCCGCGCCTTCTCAAGTTCGAAGCCCCCGCCGATGACCTCCAGCTCGGCGCGCACGCCGGCGTCGGCGAAGGCCTCGAGCGCGGGGAGGAGCCGCTTCTCGGGCGACATGCGCCCGAGCCACACGAAGCGCGGACGCCCGGGGGCGCGGAGGATCGGGGCGGCCTGCAGCACGCGCGCGCGGACGTCGTCGTCGATGCCGTTCCACACGACGTCGACGGGCGCGAAGACCCCGTGCTCCTCGAGCCGCCGCGCGAAGTGGCGCGACGGCGCCGTCACCGCCGACGCACCGCGCGCGAGGCCGCGCAGGTACGCCCATCCGTCGTCGCCCGGTCCTGAGCCGGGCAGGGCGCGCCGTCGCCACGCGTTGAGCGCCCGGAGGACGAGACCCGGGAAGGGCGCGGTCGCCTCGATGCCGACGTCGACCCGGTTGTGCATGGTGTGCACGACCGGAACCCGGAGCCGGCGCGCGAGGCGATGCCCCAGGAACGCGCCCCAGAAGTCGGCCTGGACGTGCACGAGGTCGGGCAGCGGCGTGCCCTGGGCGACCCGGCGGGTCAGCGCGTGGTCGATGAACGCGTCGGCCGAGGCACCCGGCCAGGCGAACGAGTACTCACGGTCCCACGTGACGGGCACGGACGGCAGGTCGAGGTAGGCGGGGTCGTCGCGGTTCACGGGGTCGCGCGACCAGCGCCGGGGCGCGACGACGGTGACGACGTGACCCGCCCGCTCGAGGAAGCTGCGCTGCAGCCGCGTCGAGACCTGCGCCCCGCCCAGCGTCTCGACGTGCTGGTCGCCGAAGATGACGATGTGCACGGCGTCAGGCGGGGAGCGCTTCGCCCCGGTACAGCGCCTCGAACGTGTCGAGCGTGCGCGTGATGTCGTGGGCCTCGACCATCCGCAGGGATGCCCTCTGCATGCGCTCGCGCTCCTCGGGAGCTGCGGTGAGCACATCCGTCAGCCGCGCCGCGAGCGCGTCGACGTCGCCCGGCTCGAAGAGGTAGCCGTTCTCGCCCTCGTGCACGAGGTGCGGGAGTGCGACCGCGTTCGCCGCCACGACGGGCAGACCGGACGCCATGGCCTCCATGGTGGCGATCGACTGCAGCTCGGCGATCGAGGCGATCGCGAACACCGAGGCGCGCGTGAGCGCGTCGCGCAGCACCTCGTCGGTCGTGTGGCCGAAGAACGTCACGCGGTCGGCGATCCCCAGCTCGTCGGCGAGCCGCTCGAGCAGCGGGCGCTGGTCGCCGTCGCCGACGAGGTCGAGCTTGACGTCGAGGGCGGGATCGAGACGCGCGATCGCGCGGAGGAGCACGTCCACGTGCTTCTCGGTCGTGATGCGCCCCACGAACACGACGCGGTTCTCGGTGCGGGGGGAGAGGTCGGCCGTGTACTGCGACTTGTCGATACCGCAGCTGATGGGGATGACGCCGGCGATGTCGATCGTCGTCTCGAGGAAGTCGGCGGCCTTGCGCGTCGGGGTCGTGACCGCCGCGGTGAGGTCGAACGTGCGCTTGGCGTCGTCCCACGCGAGCTTGACGAGGAGGCGGTTGAGGGCCGGCGGCAGCTTCGTCGAGTCGACGATGTTCTCGGGCATCACGTGGTTCGTGGCGATCACGGGGATGCCGCGCTTGCGCGCCTCGCGGGCGAGGCCGCGGCCGATGACGATGTGCGACTGGATGTGCACGACGTCGGGCTTCACGGCGTCGAGGACCTGGCGCGCGTAGTGCTTCGAGCGCCACGGCCACACGAATCGGAGCCACTCGTGCCACCACAGGTGCACCGACGGCAGCCGGTGCAGGGTCATCGGCTGGCCCTCGATGACCTCGGTGCGCGGCGCCGTGCGCTTCCACGCGGTGTTCGGCGCGCTCACGTGCACGTCGTGTCCGCGCTGGACGAGACCCGCGGCGAGGCGCTCCGCGAACCGGGCCGCCCCGTTGATGTCGGGCGAGAACGTGTCGCACCCGAGCAGGATGGTCAGTCGGTCGGACGCGGAAGTGGTCACGGATGCCTCACAGTGCAGTTCGTGGCGGCGCCATGCGGCCTGGGGGAAGTCTTCCCGAGCCTATTGCACCAGTTTGGAGCTGACTGTGAGGCGTGCCGACGCGGCTCAGCCCTGCTCGGCCCACCACGCACGGAGCCGTCGCTCGGCCTCCTCGGGGCCCAGCGCGCCCTCATCCAGGCGCAGGTCGAGCAGGAACCGGTACGCCTGGCCGACCACCGGGCCCGGGCCCACGTCGAGGATCCGCTGGATCTCGTTCCCGTCGAGGTCGGGCCGGATGGCGTCGAGCTCCTCCTGCTCGCGGAGAGCCGCGATGCGCGCTTCGATGTCGTCGTACGCGTGCGCGAGACGCGCGGCCTTGCGGCGGTTGCGCGTCGTGACGTCGGCGCGGGTGAGGATGTGCAGGCGCTCAAGCTCGTCGCCCGCGTCGCGCACGTAGCGGCGCACGGCGGAATCCGTCCACGCGCCCTCGGCGTAGCCGAAGAAGCGCAGATGCAGCTCGATGAGCTTCGAGACCGAGCCGATCGTCTCGCCGTCGTAGCGCAGCGCCTGCAGCCGCTTCTTCGCCATCCGCGCGCCGACGAGGTCGTGGTGGTGGAACGAGACGGCTCCGCCGGGCTCCAGCTTGCGGGTGCGCGGCTTGCCGATGTCGTGCAGGAGGGCGGCGAGGCGCAGCTTCACATCGGGCTCGGCGTCCGGATGGCGCGCGCGCTCGTGCTCGATGGCCTGCGCGAGCACGGTGAGGGAGTGCTCGTAGACGTCCTTGTGGTGGTGGTGCTCGTCGACCTCGAGGCGCAGCGCGGGGATCTCGGGGAGGAACTGGTCGATGAGGCCCGTCTCGACGAGGACGCGCAGCCCGCGCACGGGGTCGTCGGTCTGGAGGAGGCGGGTCAGCTCGCCCTGGACGCGCTCGGGGCTCACGATCGCGAGCGTCTCGCGCAGGTCGGCGATCGCCGCGAGCGTGCCCTCCTCGATCGCGAAGCCGAGCTGCGCGGAGAAGCGGGCGGCGCGCAGCATGCGCAGCGGGTCGTCTCCGAAGCTGACCCGCGGATCGATCGGCGTGCGCAGGACGCCCGCGACGAGGTCCTCCACGCCGCCGGTCGGGTCGACGAGCCGCACGTCGGGGACGCGCAGCGCCATCGCGTTCACCGTGAAGTCGCGTCGCGTGAGGTCGGCCTCGAGGGTGTCGCCGAACTCGACGGTCGGCTTGCGCGTCTCGCCGTCGTAGCTGTCGGCCCGGTAGGTCGTGATCTCGACCTGCTCGCCCTGCACGCGCGCGCCGATCGTGCCGAACGCCCGGCCGATGTCCCACTGCGCGGAGGACACCGGCGTGACGATCCGCAGGATGTCGTCGGGGCGCGCGTCGGTCGTGAAGTCGAGGTCGTTCGTCGTCCGCCCGAGGAGGGCGTCGCGCACGGGTCCGCCGACGACCGCGAGGTCGTGGCCCGCATCGGCGAACGCCTGCGCGAGGGTCGCGACCACGGGCGACGCCGCGAGGTCGCCGAGGCGCGCGAGACCGGCGGCCATGTTGAGCATGGCTTCCAGGGTACCGGGCGGTCGCAGGGCGGCCCTCGAGACTAGCGTCCGTCGTCGAGACCAGCGCCCGGTGCACTGGTCTCGGCGACGAGCGCTAGTCTCACGGACCCGGGGGACCCAGGGGGCGGGGCCCGGGCCCGGGGGCGGGGTCAGGCGGGGGCGAGGAAGCCGTCGAGGACGAGCTCGCGGACGGCGGGCAGGAGCCCCGCACGCAGCGCGTCCTCGTCCGTCTCGAGCAGCTGCGCGAGCGCCGCGACGATCTGACCCAGGGCAAGCTCCCCGTCGCACGCGCCGACGAGCGCGGCGAGCGCCGGGTCGGCCTGCACGGACCGCCCGAAGCCGCCGCCCTGACGCAGCTCGATCACGCTGGGGTCCGCGGCGCCGGGGAGGTGGTGACGAGACTCGGTGACGTCGGGCGCCGCCCGCAGGTGCAGGGCGAGCAGCTCGGCGTCGGCGCGGGGCGCGATGCGGTCGTGCGCCGCGAGCACCGCCGCGAGGTGCGTTCCGAGCGCGCCCTCCGACGGGATCGCCTGCGTGACGCGCTCATAGCGCGCGAGCCGCGGCGCGCCATCCGCCCTCCTCAGGAGCACGTAGCCGAAGCCGATCGCCGTGACGCCTCGCTCCGAGAAGTCGTCGAGCCAGGCGTCGAGGAGTCGGTCGTGCTCGGGGCTGCCGGGGGCCGTGCCGCCGTCGCGGATCCACATCTCGGCGTAGGCGATCGGGTCGAGCTCCTCGCGCTCGATCACCCACGCCTCGAGAGCGACGTCGGACGCCTCGACCCAGGCGCGCATGCGGTCGAGCCCGGGCACGCCGTCCTTCGTCTCCCAGTTCGCGAGGAACTGCGCGGTTCCGCCCGGAGCGAGGTGGCGGCCGACGCCCGCGACGACCTGCTGCACGAGCGCATCGCCGACGAGCCCGCCGTCGCGGTACTCGTACGCGGGCACGCCCGTGACCCGCGGCGTGATGACGAACGGCGGATTCGACACGATGCGGTCGAACACCTCGCCAGCGACGGGGTCGAACAGCGACCCGGCCCGCGTCTCGATGCCCGTCGCGCCCGCGAGCGCCGCGTTCAGCTCCGCGAAGCGGAGGGCGCGCCGGGAGATGTCCGTCGCGACGACCCGGTCGGCGAAGCGACGGGCGCGCAGGGCCTGGATGCCGCACCCCGTGCCGAGGTCGAGGACCGTCCGCACGGGAGTCGGAAGCTGCAGACCGGCCAGCGTGAGGGATGCGCCGCCCGCGCCGAGCACGTGATCCTCCGCGAGCGCGCCCCCGCCCAGGGCGATCTCGTCGAGGTCGCTCGCGAGCAGCCACTCGCCCGGACCGCGGTCGTCATGGAAGGACTGGGGGCGGATGACCGCGAGCGGCGCGACGACGTCGGCGTCGACCGCGGCGAGTCCGAGTGCGACGAGCCCGCTGGCGCCGACCCGGGGGAGCGCGGCGTCGACCGCAGCGAGCGGCTGCCCGACGCCGAAGACGAGCAGCCGCGCGAGGACGGCGAGCGCGTCGTCGCGCTCGCGGATGGCCCGGAGGGCGGGGGCGCGGAGCCCGCGCCCGATCGCGTCATCGGCCTCGACTCCCCACATCGCGCGCAGCGCCTCGGATCGGAACCGGGCGGCCGAGAGGTCGGCGGCGAGGTCGCGGCACAGGGCGGGATCGGGGTGCGGGCTCACCCGACCATTCAACCGCGCGCTCGTGTCATCCGCTTCCCCGCGCCGCTCCGAGCGAGCTCGAAGGGAGCTCACAGCGCACTTTTAGCACTCTCCACCTGAGAGTGCTAATTTGAAACATGAGTCGATACGACTCAAGGTGATGTTGCGAACAGCGCCGAGCGAACAGAGGAGGACGATCACGATGGCGATGTTCTTCGATCCGTTCCGTGAGTTCGACCGAGTGGCCGAGCAGCTCTTCGACCGCCAGGGCCCCCGCCTCATGCCGATGGATCTCTACCGCGATGGAGACCACTACGTGCTGAGCGCCGACCTTCCCGGCATCGATCCCGGAAGCGTCGACATCGATGTCGACGGCCAGCTCCTGACCATCCGCGCCCAGCGGACGGGCCGCAGCGAAGAGGGCGTGAAGTGGATCACGCGCGAGCGGCCGACGGGCGCGTACATGCGTCAGCTGAACCTCGGCCAGGGCATCGATACCGAGCGCATCACGGCGACCTACGAGAACGGCGTGATGAGCGTGCTCATCCCGATCAGCGAGAAGGCGAAGCCGCGCAAGATCGAGGTGCAGCGCTCGGGCGACAGCAGCCAGACGCTGACGGCCCCCGAGCTCACCTCCTGATCCCCCGGATCATCCGCGCGCATAGGGAGAGGGGCAGATGCGACGCATCTGCCCCTCTCCCTATGCGCTGGCTATGCGTCGCGACGCGCGCCCTCCGACGGCGTCACCGTGAAGGTGTGCGGCGCCCGGAAGCCGCGTTCCGCGAAGACCGCACGGGCCGCCTCGGCGACGACGTCGACCCGATCGGCGTCCACGAGCGCGATCGCCGCGCCGCCGAAGCCGCCGCCGGTCATCCGCGCGCCGATCGCACCCGCCGCGAGCGCGGCCTCGACGGCGGTGTCGAGCTCGGGGACCGAGATCTCGAAGTCGTCCCGCATCGACGCGTGCGACGCGACGAGGAGGTCGCCGATGGCCCGCGGCCCGGCCGAGCGCAGCGTGGCGACGGTGTCCAGCACACGCTGGTTCTCCGTCACGATGTGCCGCACCCGGCGGAAGGTCACCTCGTCGAGCGTCTCCTCGGCGCGCGCGAGGTCGTCGACCGACAGGTCGCGCAGCGAGGGCACGCCCATGTCGGCCGCGCCCTTCTCGCACGAGGCCCGGCGCTCGCGATAGCCGCCCGTCGAATGCGCGTGCGTGACCTGGGTGTCGATGACCAGCAGGGCGAGCCCCTCCCGGGCGAAGCCGAGGTCGACGGACTCCGTCGCGAGGGTCCGGCAGTCGAGGAAGGTCGCGGCGTCGGGCCGGCCGAGCGTCGACGACACCTGGTCCATGATGCCCGTCGGCGCGCCGACCGCCTCGTTCTCCGCCGTCCGCCCGATCTTCGCGATCGAGAGGCCGTCGAGCCCGAGCTCCCACAGATCGCTGAGCGCCGACGCCGTCGCCCCCTCGATCGCCGCCGACGAGGACAGTCCCGCGCCGACCGGCACGTCCGATGCGAGGGCGATGTCGAGGCCGCCGACGTCGGATGCGCTGCGCCCGGTCGCCGCGAGGGCGGCCCAGGCGACGCCGAGGGGATAGGCGGCCCACTCGGGCACCGATCCGCTCTGCACGGCGTGACCCGCTGCGCCGTCGAAGGTGGCCGCGAGCGCGTCGATCGACAGCTCGAACGGGGCCCGGTCGAGGGTCGAGACGACCCGGAGAATGCGGTCGCCTCGCATGCCGACCGCGGCATACGTGCGGTGCTCGATCGCGAACGGGAGCACGAAGCCCTCGTTGTAGTCGGTGTGCTCCCCGATGAGGTTGGCGCGCCCCGGCGCCGACCAGACGCCCACCGGGTCTCCGCCGGTGAGCGAGCGGAGAAGCTCGATCGCCTCGTGCTGCGCGGTCATGCGCCCACCGCCTCGCGCAGTCGCTCTGCGGTCTGCTCGGGCGGGACATCCCCGATCCACGCTCCCATGGCGGCCTCCGATCCGGCGAGGTACTTGAGCTTGTCGGCCGCGCGACGCGGCGAGGTGAGCTGCAGGTGCAGCCGCGCCGTGTCCCTCGCGACGTCGACGGGCGCCTGATGCCACGCCGCGATGTACGGCGTGGGGGTGTCGTAGAGACGGTCGACGCCCTGCAGCAGACGCAGGTACACCGAGGCGAGCTCGTCGCGCTCGACGTCCGTGAGAGCGGCGAAGTCGGGGGCGTGGCGCCGTGGCGCGAGGTGCACCTCGACGGGCCATCGCGCGGCGAACGGCACGTACGCGATCCAGTGCTCGGCCTCGAGCACGACGCGCGGGCCCTGCTGCTCGAAGGCGATGATCCTCTCGAACAGATCGGCGCCCTCGCGCTCGATGGCCTGCAGCAGGAGCTTCGTGCGCGGCGTGATGTAGGGGTACGCGTAGATCTGGCCGTGGGGATGGTGCAGCGTCACGCCGATCTGCTCGCCCCGGTTCTCGAACGGGAAGACCTGGCGGATGCCCGGCAGGGCCGAGAGCGCGGCGGTGCGGTCTGCCCATGCCTCGATGACGGTCCGAGCGCGGGTCTCCGTCTGCGTGCCGAAGGAGCCCTCGCGCTCGGGGCTGAAGCACACGACCTCACAGCGGCCGACCGACGTGCGGCTGCGGCCGAGCCCCGGCGCCTCGAGGTCCTCGAGGCCGAGCGGCGGGTCGACGGCGGCGGGCGCGTCCCCCGTGGCGACGTCGAGTGCCGGGCCGAACGACGGCGACTTGTTCTCGAAGACCGCGACGTCGTAGAGGCTCGGCACCTCCGACGGGTTCGTCGGCGTCTGCGGGGCGAGCGGGTCGAGTTCGGCCGGCGGCAGGAACGCCCGGTTCTGGCGCGCGGCGGCGACCGAGATCCAATCGCCCGTGAGCACGTCGCGACGCATCGTCGCCGTCTCGGGCCGCGGACCGAGCTCGCGCTCGTCGATGCGCCTCTCCTCGGGCAGCGTCGTGCCCGGGTCGTCGTAGTAGATGAGCTCGCGCCCGTCGGCGAGACGCGCGACGCGCTTGACCACGCCGGCGCCCAGCGTCGTCCCCGGTGCCACCATGGCTCCTCCGTTCCTGCGCGATGCCGCGCGTGTTGACGTCAACATGGATGCTAGTGCAAAGTGGGTCGCAGGAGAAGGGAGACCCCATGGCGCAGGTGTCGGCCGCCGACGTCGCCCGACTCGCCGGGGTCTCGGGCCAGACCGTCTCGCGCGTCGCCAACGGGTCTCCTCGCGTCGACCCGGCAACCCGCGCGCGGGTCGAGGCGGCCATGGCTCAGCTCGGCTACCGGCCGAACCGCACCGCGCGCGCCCTGCGGACCGGCCGCACCCGCACGATCGGCGTCGTCGTGCGCACGCTGGCCTCGGTCGGCAACACCCGCATGCTCGAGGCCGTCACGCAGGCCGCGTCGGCCCGCGACCACGCGGTCCTCGTGGTGACGCTCTCGGAGGACGCCGAGCGCGCCGACACGGCGTTCGCGGCGCTCGCCGACCACGGCGTCGACGGTGCCGTGGTCCTCAACGAGGCGACACCGAGCATCCACGAGGCCGCGGAGCCCGGGTTCCCCGTGGTCGCGGTCGACGCCGACACGAGCGAGCGGTTCACCGTCATCTCGTCGGATCACGCCGGCGGCGCCGAGAGCGCCACGGCGCACCTCCTCGCGCAGGGGCACGCCTCCGTGCATCACCTGGCCGGTCCCGCGGGCTCGTTCGCCGCCGCCGAGCGCGAACGGGGATGGCGCGCCGCCCTCGCGGCGAGAGGCGCGACCGCGCCGCGTCCTCTGCGCGGAGACTGGACGGCCGCGACCGCCCGCGATCTCGCGGAGGAGCTCGTCGCGGACCCCGCGGTGACCGCGGTCTTCGCCGCGAACGACCAGATGGCGCTCGGCGCCCTGCACGCCGCCCACGCAGCGGGGCGCGACGACCTCGCGGTCGCCGGGTTCGACGACGTCGTCGACGCGGCGGACTACTGGCCGCCGCTCACGACGGTGGCGCAGGACTTCGACGAGCTCGGCTCGACCGCGGTCGACCTGCTCCTCGCGCTGCTCGCGGGCGACGTCGTGGCCGACCGCACGATCGTGCCGACGCGCCTCATCGTCCGCGAGAGCTCGCTGCGGCCCCGGTGACCACTGCGGCACGCCTCGCAGGGCGCGTCCAGCCGTGTTCGTAGGATTGAACGGTCCCGTGCGCCCTCGCACGACCCGATGAGCAGGATGTCCATGACCCACCGCCGCACGGCCGAGGCACGCAGCTGTCTGCGACGTCTGGGCGCGCCGACCGCGGTCCTGCTCGCACTGCTCCTGGGCGCACAGCCCGCGCTCGCGTCGGTCCCCGATGCGACCTCCGAGCCATCCGATGCGCCCCGCCGGCACGTGACCGCTCCGAAGGAGAGCGGGCAGGAGGCTCGGGTCGGCGTTCCCGCAGACGCGGACGACGACGACCAGGCGCCCGCTCTCTCGCTCCTCCCCGCACAGCAGGGAGTGCTCGGCGCCGGTGCCGCCCTTAACGCGACGGCGACGATCGCCAACCCCGGCGCGGAGGCGCTGCCGGCGGGCACGCTCCGCCTCGACATCGCGCGCTCGGCACTCGGCGACCGCGCCGCGCTGGACGCCTGGCTGACGTCGGGCGACGCCGACGGAGACTTCGCGACGCTTCAGACCGCACCGGTCGACGAGGTCGGCGGAGGCGCGAGCGCGACCGAGGAGCTCTCGGTCGCGGCGGATGTCGCTGGCCTCGAGGGCCTCGCAGCCGGCGTCTACCCGCTGCGCGCGACGCTCGGCGCAGGCGCGTCCGCGGTCGAGGGCCGCAGCGTCGTCGTGGTCGCCGACGGCGAGCGCGCGCCGGTCTCGGTCATCGTCCCGATCACCGCGCCGCCGACCGCGGCGGGGCTCCTCACCGCCGACGAGATCGGCACCCTGACCGGCCCCGACGGCGCGCTGTCGCAGGCGCTCGAGGCCGTCGCCGGCACGACGGCCGTGCTCGCGGTCGATCCGGCCATCCCGGCGGCGATCCGCGCGCTCGGCACGGCAGCGCCCGCTGCCGCCCTCGAGTGGCTCGAGCGGCTCGAGGAGCTGCCCAACGAGCGCTTCGCCCTCCAGTTCGGCGACGCCGACGTGACGCCGCAGATCCAGGCCGGCCTCACGGCGCCGCTCGCGCCCACGAGCCTGCGCGCGTTCGAGAGCGGCGAGAACTTCGCGGCACCGGAGCCGACGCCGTCGGCCACGCCCGCCGCGGAGGAGGAACCCGCCGCGCCGGATGAGCCCGCCTACCCCTCCCTCGAGGAGCTCCTCTCCATCGGCGAGGAGGCGGCGCGCGTGTACTGGCCGGCCGAGGGCTCCGCGGGACCCGACGTCGTGTCCGCTCTCGCCGTGGAGGGAGCAACCACGCTCATCCCCTCGACGTCGACCGCCGAGGGAGCCGGAGGAGCCGCCGTGCCCGCGCGCGCCGAGGGCGCGCTCGTGTACGACGAAGCCATCTCCGAGGTGCTCAGCGCCGCCGCGCTCGACCAGAGCGCGCACGAGGACGATCTCGTCGAGGCCTCCGCGGAGCTGTGGTTCGCGGCGCACGAGACCGGAGGAGCTCCGCTCCTCGTCGCGCTCGACCGCCCCGCCTACCCGGCCGACGACGCGGAGGCGCCCACGGCCATCCGCACCGAGGAGAGCCTGCGCGACGCCATCGAGAGCGTCACCCGCAATGCGTCGGTCGAGGCCGTGCCGCTCACCGACGTCCTCGAGGCCGAGGCGCAGCCCGTCACGGTCTCCGAGGTCGCGCCGGACCCTGAGCGCACCGCGGCGGTCTCGGCCTTCACGTCCGCCGAGCCGGGCCTCGCGCACATGGCGTCGGCGCTCGACGAGCCCGAGCTGCTCACGGGCCAGGCGCGCGCCGAGGCCCTGCAGCTGCTCGGCGTCGGATGGACCGACGACCCCGACCGCTGGCGCGAGGCCATCGGCGCGCACGCCGAGCTGACGGCTCAGCGCGTCGACGGCATCGGCGTCACGGTGTCCGACCAGGTGCAGCTGCTGAGCGCCGAGGCGCCGCTGCCGGTCTGGGTGCGCAACAGCCTCGCGTGGCCCATCACAGTCGTGCTGGAGGTGCAGCCCGACAACGTGCGCCTCGACGTGCAGGAGCGCATCGAGGTGCAGGTGCCGGCGGGCAGCAACCCGCGCGTCGAGATCCCCGTCGAGGCGCGCGTCGGAAGCGGCGAGGTGCAGCTCGCGGTCTCGCTGTTCACGGCATCGGGCGAGCAGATCGGCGGCGTGCAGACCATGGACGTCACCGTTCGCGCCGAGTGGGAGCGCATCGGCATCGGCGTGCTCGTCGCGATCATCGTGCTGCTCGTCGTGGGCGGCGTGATCCGCACGGTGCTCCGGCGACGTCGGCGGATGGCCGAGCGCGCGACCCCGGATGGCGCGGACGCGGACGGCGCGACGGCGGACGGCGCGGATGGCCCGCCCGCAGGGGAGAGGGACGCATCGGATGACTAGCCTCGGCCGCTCCAGCGCCATGATCGCGGCCGGGACGCTCGCCTCGCGGGTCACGGGTCTCGTGCGCTCGATCGTCCTCATCGCGGCGGTCGGCTCGTTCGGCAACGCCTCCGACGCGTTCACGGCGGCGAACCAGCTGCCGAACAACATCTTCATGATCATCTCGACGGGCGTCCTGACGGCCGTGATCGTGCCGCAGATCGTGAGGTGGAGCGCGCGCGAGGACGGCGGGGCCTCGCACATCTCGAAGTTCATGACGCTGGGCGGTGTGCTGCTCGCGGGCGCGAGCGTGCTCGCGATGATCCTCGTCTGGCCGCTCATCTGGCTGTACGGCGCCCGGTTCGACCCCGACACCATCGCGCTCGCGGTCGCCTTCGCCTACTGGTGCCTGCCGCAGATCTTCTTCTACGGGATGTTCGCGCTGCTCGGCGAGACGCTCAACGCGCGCCGCGTGTTCGGCCCGTACGCGTGGGCGCCGATCGTCAACAACATCGTCTCGATCGCGGGATTCGGCGTGTTCATCGCCGTGTTCGGCGGCCATCAGTCGTCCCTCGCGCAGTGGACGACCGCGGACGGCGGCTGGAACCTCCCCAAGGTGGCGCTCCTCGGCGGCGTCGCGACGCTCGGCATCGTCGCCCAGATGTTCGTCCTGCTGTTCTTCTGGCGCCGCACGGGGCTGAGCATCCGCCCCGACTTCCGCTGGCGCGGCATGGGCCTGCGCGAGGTCGGCAGCCTCACGAGCTGGACGTTCCTCATGATGGTCATCGGCCAGCTCGTGTCGATGTACCAGCAGAGCACGATCTCGGACGCGTCCGGGCAGGCGTCCGTGACCGTCTGGTTCACGTCGTGGCTCGTGTTCATGCTCCCGTACTCGGTGATCGTCCTCTCGATCGGCACCCCCTACTTCACCCAGCTCAGCGAGCACGCGGCTGCCGGGCGCGACGACGAGGTGCGCGCCGACATCGGCCGGGCCATCCGGATGCTCGGGCTCCTCTGCGTGCTCGCCACGGCGGCCGTCATGGCGGCGGCGGCGCCCGTCGCCCGGATCTTCACCGAGAACGGGGAGCAGGCGGTCGAGGCCTCCCTCGTGCTCATCGGATTCCTCATCGGGCTCGTCCCGCTCGCGGTCCAGTTCGTCGTGCAGCGCACGTTCTACGCCTACGGCGACACGCGGACGCCGTTCTGGTTCACCGTCTTCCAGGGCGTGCTGTCGGTGACCTTCGCGACGGCGTCGATCCTCGTGTTCTCGACCGACGAGCTGCGCCCCTACCTCACGGCCGCCGTGGCCACCGGGCAGTCGCTGTCGAGCACGGCGCAGGTCGTGCTCGCGACCTGGCTCCTCCGGCGTCGTCTCGGGCCGCTCGGCCTCGGCGTCTCGCTCCGGGCCCTGCTGCGCTTCGCGCTGGCGGCCCTCCCCGCCGCCGGTGCGGGCGTCGGCGTGTACCTCCTGTGCGGCGGCGCCGGGGGGTGGATGCTCGACGGCATCGCGCAGGCGATCGCGGGGTGCATCCTCATCGGCGGCGCCACGGCGCTCGTCTACGTCGTCGCCCTCGCGGTCCTGCGCTCACCCGAGCTGAAGTCCGTCACGCAGCTCATCCGCGCGCGGCTCAGGCGCTGACGCTCACCTGCGGCGGGCGCCTTCCGAGGCGCGCCCGCCGCAGGCGGTCACCGGAGCGCTGGGGACGCCTGCCGGTGCGGCTCCGGGCGCTGGGGTCGCCCGAGCGGAGCACCCGCGGAACGCGGGCGCCTCCGACGCTATCGGCGCGGCGCGAGCGCCCCGGGCGCGTCGCCCGTCGCACCACGCCAGGCGGGCAGTTCCACCCGGGCAGAACGGGGAGTCGTGGTCAGAATCTCCGCGAGACCTGCCGCCCCGGCTCTCGGGCTCAGTCGGCGCGCGCGATCCGCGGGTCCATCCGGCCATCCATCCACTCGCGCACGACGTCGTTGAAGAGGGGGACATCCTCGACGTTCCAGACGTGGTGCATCCGAGGGACGAGGCCCGTCCGCGCGGTCGGCAGCGCTGCCCGGAGCACGGCGAGGGACCGGCGCACGACAGCCGGCTCGCGTTCCCCGGCGACCGCGAGGAGGGCGCCGCCGTAGGCGCCGAGACCCGTCGGCACGCGGCCCGCGTCGACATCGGCCGACATCGCACGGGCGTTCTCCTTCCGCACCGAGAGCCCGTGCCGCACGAACTCCTCGCGGGCATCCTCCGGCAGCCGGAAGGCCGCGGCCTGCGCACGCCAGAACCAGGCGGCGTCCCACAGGGCGAGCTGCAGCGCGGTGATGACCCGCGCGCTGCGCCCCACACCCGTGAGCGGAGCCCCCGTCACGAGCGCTCGCGGCACATCCGCCCCGTGCCGGGCCAGCAGCCGGAGGGCCACGACTCCGCCCAGCGACAGTCCGACGAGGTCGAACGCGCCGCCGACCCCGGCCGACCGCACCTGCGCGACGACGTCATCGGCGACGGCGTCGAGGCCGGGCCAGTCCTCCGCCGTGCGCGCGCCGAATCCCGGCAGATCCGGCGTGAGGACCAGCCGGTCGCGGAACGCCTCGACCTGCGGCGCCCACATCCAGTTCGCGACGTTCCCGCCGTGGAGGAGCACGAGGGGTCGAGGACCGGTCTCCGCATGCGCCGGATGGGTGACGGGGAAGGCGCTCATGGCAGGTCCGCCTCGATCTCGTCGAGCCAGGCGAGCTCCGCCCGCATGTGCGCGATGCCGTTCGCGAGCGTCGCCAGACGGAAGCGGGCAGCGCGATCGCGGGGTGCGCCCGTCGTGTCTCGGATGCTCTCGAAGTGCGCGAGGAGCTCCTCCGCCTCCTGACGGCGCACCGCGAGAAGCCGGCGGAGAGCCTCCGGCTCGAGCCCGTCGGCGAAGAAGAGACGCGCGAGGAAGGGGTCGCGGTCGGCATGCGCCTCGACGGGGGAGACCAGCCATTCGGCGAGCGCCGCCCGCCCCTCCGCTGTGATGCGATGCACCTGGCGGTCGGGCGCGCCCGCACCGGGCACGACCTCGACGGCCGCCAGCCCGTCGTCCACGAGGCGCGCGAGCGTCCGGTAGATCTGCGCCTTGTCGGCCGCCCAGAAGTGCCGCGCGGTGGAGTCGAAGTGCCGCTTGAGGTCGTAGCCGGTCATCGGCGCGAGAGCGAGCAGGCCGAGGATGATGCGCGAGAGGGTCACTCCCCTAGTAGACAACACACCTAGGGGAGTTGTCTACTAGGGGAGTGACCCCTCATCCCTGGCGGAACACGGCCACGCCGCGCGGAGGCAGGGTCTTCCCGCCGAGAAGCGGCGCGCCGGCGACCCCGTCGAGAGGCAGCTCGTCATCCGTGCGATTGAGCACGAACGCGAAGCGGGCGCCGTCCGAGCCGCGCAGCGTGAGCGCGGCTCGCCCGCGCAGCGCCTCCGGCAGCTCGCTCTCGACGCCTGCGCCCTCGAGCAGCGCGGGGACGATGGTGCCGAGCCCCTCGGCGCCGAGGCGCGTCGAGACGTAGGCGGCGGATCCTGCGCCGAGGGCGCGCCGCGTGACGGCAGGGGAGCCGTCGAGCTCGGACTCCGCGTAGCGCGCGAGCACCTCGACGCCGGGGTCCACGAGGTCGACGGGCTCGCTCCAGAGGGTGCCGATCGCGCCGGAGTCGAGGCGGATGGTCTCGCCGTCGTACAGAGGACGGAACTCCTCCACGCGCACGCCGAGCAGCTCCCGGAACGCGCCGGGGTAGCCGCCGAGCCACGCGCGGTCGTCCTCGTTCACGGCACCCGAGAAGTACGTCGTGACGAGGTGCCCGCCCGCCTCGACGTAGGCCGCCAGCGTCTCCGCGAGCGCGGCCGGGACGGCGTAGAGCACAGGGGCGATGACGAGGCGGTAGCCCGAGAGGTCGACGTCGGCGGGCACGACGTCGACGCGCACGCCGGCATCCCGCAGGGCGGTCCACCAGTCGAGGGCCTCCTGCCGGTACCGCAGCAGCTCGGTGGGGTGGGAGTCGAGCTCGCTGCCCCACCACGAGTCCCAGTCGAACAGGATGGCGACAGGGGCCGGCACGGCCTCGGCGCCCGCGATGTCGTCGAGGCGCCGCAGCGTCGCGCCGAGCTCGACGACCGAGCGGAACACCCGGCTGTCGGGGCCGGCGTGCGGGACCATCGCCGAGTGGTACTTCTCCGCCCCCGCCGCCGACTGGCGCCACTGGAAGTAGCAGACGGCGTCCGCTCCGTGGGCGACATGGGTGAGCGAGTCGCGGACGAGCTCACCTTCGCGCTTCGGGCGGTTCACGCTCTGCCAGTTGACCGCGCTCGTCGAGTGCTCCATGAGGAACCACGGGCGGCGATGCGAGATGCCCGAGACGAGCGCCGCCGAGAAGGCCAGCTCGTCGTACGACTGCGGCCCGGGGTGCCGGTAGTGGTCGTTCGAGACGAAGTCGAGCTCGTGCGCCCAGTCGGCGTAGTCCGCGTGCTGCGTCTCGCCCATCACCATGAAGTTCGTCGTGATGGGGATGTCGGGGGTGATCCGCCGCAGCAGATCGCGCTCGGCGATGAAGTGCTCCTTGAGCGCGTCGGACGAGAAGCGCTTGAAGTCGAGCTGCTGCGTCGGGTTCGGATGCGAGTCGACTTCGCGCGGCGGGAGGATCTCGGAGAAGGACCCGTACTGCTGCGACCAGAACGCCGTGCCCCACGCGTGGTTGAGTCGCTCGATCGTGCCGTAGCGCCTCTCGAGCCATCCGCGGAAGGCGCGCGCCGCGTCATCCGAGTAGTCCCACGCGTTGTGGCAGCCGAGCTCGTTGTTGACGTGCCACGCGACGAGCGCCGGATGGTCCCGGTAGCGTTCGGCGAGCGCCTCGACGAGGCGCAGGGCGTAGCCGCGGAAGACCGGCGACGTCGGGCGCCAGTGCTGACGCGCGCCGGGAGAGAGGATGTGCCCGTGGTGCGTGACGGGGAGCACCTCGGGGTGCTTGATCGTGAGCCACGGCGGAGGAGACGCCGTGGCCGTCGCCAGGTCGACGCCGATCCCGTTCGCGTGCAGCAGGTCGATGACCTCGTCGAGCCACGCGAAGTCCCACGTGTCCTCTGCCGGCTGGATCTTCGCCCACGAGAAGATCCCGACCGAGACGACGTCGACGCCCGCCTCGCGCATGAGGCGGACATCCTCGTCCCACACCTCTCGGGGCCACTGCTCGGGGTTGTAGTCGGCGCCGTACGAGATGCGTCGCGTCGTGCCTTCGGGGGTGCGCAGCCAGCGGTGCGTCTGCATGGATCGGCTCCTTGTCATGGGGATGGTCCGGCGGATGGCGCGGGACGAGGCGCGGGGTGCGTCGCGGTCGCGACGCACCCCGCGAGGGGAGGTCGCGGCTACTCGACCGTGAAGCCCTGGTCGGCTCCGTACTTCACGAGGGTCTCCTGCCACTCGGCGAGGCCCTCGGCGATCGTCGTGTCGCCGACGTACGCCTTGCCGACGGAGTCGTTGAACACGCTGTTCGCGTACACCTGGAACGGCAGGTACTCCCAGCCCTCGACGACGTTCGCCGACGACTCCGAGAGAACCTCGTTCACGGTCTGACCGCCGAAGTACTCGAACTCCTTCGCGAGGAACTCCTCCGACTCGAGGTCCGCGACCGTCGCGGGGAAACCGCCGCCGTCGATGCGCAGCTGCACGCCGTCGCCGTTCGCGGCGAACTCGAGGAAGTCGTAGGCGAGCGCCTTGCTCTCGCTGCTCTCGAGCACGCTCATCGCGCTCCCGCCGTTCTCGGCGGTCGCGGTACCGCCCTCCTCCCACTGCGGCATGGGCGCGACGCGCCAGTCGCCCGCCGCGTCCGGCACGCCGGTCTCGAAGTTGCCGGGCATCCACGCGCCGATGGTGAGCGTCGCGATCGTGCCGTTGCCGAGGCCCTGGTACCACTCGTCGCTCCACGAGCTGATCGGCGCGACGAGGTCCTCCTCGACGAGCTGCTGCCAGTACTCGGCGAAGCGCGCGGAGCCCTCGTCGGCGAGGTCGATCGAGACGTCGGTGCCGTCGACCTGGAACGGCTGGCCGCCCGCCTGCCAGATCATCGAGGTCGCGAAGCCCGCGTCGCCCGTGTCGTTCGTGATGTAGAGGTCGGGGTCCGCCTCGTGGAGAGCGCGCGCAGCCTCGAGGTACTCGTCCCACGTGGTCGGCACCTCGATGCCGTGCTCGTCGAAGACGGCCTGGTTGTAGAACAGCGCCATCGGGCCCGAGTCGAGGGGCAGACCCCAGACGCCCGTTCCGCCGTAGTTCACGGCGTTCCAGGGGCCCGGGGCGAACGCGTCGGCGAGGTCGGCCGCGCCGAACTCCGTCAGGTCGGCGAGCGACTCGCCGATCGCGAACTGCGGCAGCGCGTAGTACTCGACCTGGGCGAGGTCGGGGGCACCCGACCCGGCGGTGATGGCGTTCTGCAGAGCGGTGTACTGGTCGTTGCCGGTGCCGACGTTGACGACGTCGATGGTGACGTCGGGATGCTCCTCCTGGTATGCGTCCGCGATGGTCTCGACGGTCGGATCCCAGGCCCAGACGGTGAGCTCGCCGCCCTCCTCGGCGGCGGTGTCGGGGTCGGCGGCGCCGCCCGAGCACCCGGCGAGGGCGAGGGCTGCGACGCCCGTGAAGGCGGTGCCGATGAGGGCGCGGCGGCCCAGGCGGCGGAAGGTGCGGGTCATGTGGTTGGCACTCCTTTGTGGTGGGTGAGGACGGTCACTCCTTGACGGACCCGGCCGCGAGGCCGGACTGCCAGAAGCGCTGGAGGAAGAGGAAGGCGATGATGAGCGGGACGATCGTGAGGAGCGACCCGGTCAGGACGAGGTCGAAGATCGCCGTGCCGCCGGCGGTCGCGGCCTGTGCGTTCCACTGGTTGAGGCCGATGATGAGCGGGTACCAGTCGGGGTCGCGCAGCATGATGAGCGGCAGGAAGTAGTTGTTCCACGTCGCGACCATCGTGAACAGCAGCACCGTGACCATCCCGGGAGCGAGCAGGCGCAGCGCGACCTGCCAGAAGATCCGGAACTCGCTGGCGCCGTCGATCCGCGCGGCCTCCATGAGCTCGGTCGGGATGGCCTCGCTCGCGAAGGTCCACATGAGGTAGAGGCCGAACGGCGAGATGAGCGACGGGACGATGACGGACCACGGCGTGTTCGTGAGGCCCATCTCGCTGAACATGAGGAAGGTCGGCACGGCCAGGGCGGTGCCCGGCACGGCGACCGCTCCGATGACGACCGCGAACACGGCCTTCTTGCCCGGGAAGTCGTACTTCGCGAGGGCGTAGCCGCCGAGGACGGCGAGCAGGGTCGCCCCGCCCGCGCCCACGATCACGTACAGGAGGGTGTTCGCGAACCAGCGCAGGAAGATGCCGTCGTCGTACGTGAGCGCGCGGCCGATGTTGTCGAACAGCGCGAACTCGTCGCCGAACCAGAGGCCGAACGTCGTGAAGAGGTCGTCCTGCGTCTTCGACGCGTTGATGAACAGCCAGACGAGCGGGATGAGCGAGTAGATGAGGATGATCGCGGTGAGCGCGGTCAGGAGCACGCTGCGACGCGGGCGGTCGATCGTGCCGAGCGGGCGGCGCGCGCGAGCGCCGGGGCGGAGGGTGACGAGGCTCGTGGTGGACATGTCAGTCGGCCTTCCGCATCCCGCGCAGCTGCACGACGTAGGCGATGACCATCGTGATCACGCCCATGATGATCGCGACGGTCGCGGAGTAGTTGAGCTGCTGGCCCGAGAACGCGAGGTTGTAGGCGTACAGGTTGGGCGTGAACGAGGTCGTGATCGCGTTCGGCGCGAGCGACTGCATGATGCTCGGCTCGTTGAAGAGCTGGAAGCTGCCGATGATCGAGAAGATCGTCGCCACCACGAGCGATCCGCGGATGGCCGGGAGCTTGATCGCGCGGATGACCCGGAACTGGCTCGCGCCGTCGATCGCCGCCGCCTCGTAGAGAGAGGTCGGGATGACCCGCAGCGCCGAGTAGAAGATGAGCATGTTGTAGCCCGCGAACTCCCACGTGACGATGTTGCCGATCGACGCGAGCACGAGGTCGGGGGAGAGCAGCTCGGGGAGCGCGATGCCGAGCAGGTCCTCGAGGTTGCCGACGAGCCCGAAGCGCTCGCCGTACATGAAGCCCCACATGAACGCGGCGACGACGGCCGGCACCGCGTAGGGCAGGAAGATGCCGATGCGGAAGAAGTCCCGTCCGTACAGGCGGCCGCTGTCGATCGCGAGAGCGGCGATGAGCGAGATGCACAGCATGATGGGCACCTGCACGACGAGGAACAGCGCGACGCGGACGAAGCCCTCCCAGAACGCGGCGTCGGAGAACGCCGCGACGTAGTTGTCGAGGCCGACGAAGACCGTGCCGCCGACGAGCTGCGAGCGGAAGAGGCTGAGGTAGATCGAGTACGCGATCGGGGCGAGGAAGACGAGCGCGAACACGATCATGAACGGAGCGAGGAACCCCCATCCGGTCCATCGGCCGCGTGCATGGCGCGCGGCTCTCGTCTGCGCCCGGCCCGGTGGCTTCACCGAGACGGCAGGCGACGTCGTCATCATCCTGGGGTCCTCCGCTGCGTCGACAGGAGTGTGGGAACAGCTATGTTTGCGTAAACATCGTACGCGACATCGATGAGCGCGCAACTCGGCGGGGTCACGATACGGTTTCAGGACGATGGACGAAGACGCTTCCCCCCGCCCCCGGCGCCGACGCCGCACCTCCGAGGGACGCCGCGTGTCGATGGCCGATGTCGCGGCCCATGCCGGCGTCTCGGCGCAGACCGTCTCGCGCGTGGCGAACGGCTTCGGCGGAGTGCTCGACGAGACCCGCGAGCTGGTCATCGCGGCGATGGACGAGCTCGGCTACCGGCCCAACAGCGCGGCGCGCGCCCTCAAGCTCGGGTCCTTCCGGACGATCGGCGTGGTCTCCAGCACGCTGTCGACGATCGGCGACATCCGCACGATCGAGGCGATCGCGCACTCGGCTGCCGTCGAGGGGTACACGACCACGCTCATCCCGCTCCGCGCGCAGGCCGAGGGCGGCGTCAAGCGCGTGTACTCGCGGCTCCAGGAGCTCGCCGTCGACGCGCTCATCCTCAACATCGAGAAGCAGCTGCTGGATCGCGCGGAGACGCTCGTCCCGCCGGGGGTCCCGATCGTGCTCATGGACACGAGCGCGGATGACACCCACGTCGTGGTCGACACCGATCAGTTCGACGGCGCGCGCCAGGCGACCGAGCACCTGCTCTCGCTCGGACACCGCACGGTGTGGCATCTGACCGGCCCCGAGGAGTCGCATCCCGCGCAGCGCCGCGCGGACGGATGGCGGCAGACGCTCGAGCGCGCCGGGCGCGACGTGCCGCCGCTGCTCCGCGGCGACTGGTCGGCGCAGTCCGGCTACGAGATCGGACGGACTCTCGCCGCGGATCCGTCGTGCACGGCCGTCTTCTGCGCGAACGATCAGATGGCGCTCGGCCTCTACCGCGCGCTGCGGGAGGCGGGGCGCCGCGTCCCCGAGGACGTGAGCGTCGTGGGCTTCGATGACACCGCCGACGCCGTCGCGTACGACCCGCCGCTCACGTCCGTGCATCAGGACTTCGCGGACGCCGGTCGACGGGCCGTCGCGGCCGCCCTCGCGCAGCTGCGGACCGGAGCCGAGAGCCGACCGGGGGTCGACGTCGTGCCGACCGAGCTCGTCGTGCGCGAGAGCACCGCCCCGCCGCCACGGCCGTCCTGACACATTGACGGATATCTATGGAATACCGCAGACTTACCATGGGTTGAGTCATCCAGACACCTCAGGAGGCGCGCGTGCGACAGCTCATCATCATCGGATCAGGTCCGGCCGGATTCACGGCGGCGATCTACGCGGCGCGCGCGAACCTGCAGCCGCTCGTCGTGGCCAGCTCGGTCGAAGTGGGCGGCGAGCTCATGAACACGACCGAGGTCGAGAACTTCCCCGGGTTCCCCGAGGGCATCATGGGCCCCGAGCTCATGCAGAAGATGCAGGAGCAGGCTGAGCGCTTCGGCGCCGAGGTCCGCTATGACGACGTGACCGAGCTCGACCTCGCGGGCGATGTGAAGCGCGTCACCCTCGGCAGCGGCGCCGTGGAGGAGGCCCAGGCCGTCATCTTCGCCACGGGCTCCGCCTACCGCAAGCTCGGCGTGCCCGGCGAGGAGCGCCTGTCCGGTCACGGCGTCTCGTGGTGCGCGACCTGCGACGGCTTCTTCTTCCGCGAGAAGGAGATCGCGGTCGTGGGCGGCGGCGACTCGGCGATGGAGGAGGCGACGTTCCTCACGAAGTTCGCCTCGAAGGTCTACGTGATCCACCGCCGCGACAGCCTCAAGGCCTCCAAGATCATGCAGGACCGCGCCTTCGCGAACGAGAAGATCGAGTTCGTGTGGAACGCCGAGGTCGCCGACGTGCAGGGTGAGTCGGCCGTGGAGGGCGTGACGCTGCGCGACACCGTCACCGGCGAGACCCGCGACCTCGCGCTCGACGGCCTGTTCGTGGCGATCGGCAACGACCCCCGCACCCACCTCGTCCACGACAAGCTCGAGCTGACGGCCGACGGCACGATCGCGGTCGACGGCCGCTCGTCGCGCACGTCCGCGCGCGGCGTGTTCGCCGCCGGCGACGTGATCGACCCGTCGTACCGCCAGGCGGTCACCGCGGCCGCGTCGGGCACGGTCGCCGCGCTCGACGCCGAGCACTTCCTCGCGTCGCTGGGCGACGCGGGAGAGCCGGCCCCGACCGAGGACCAGCTGGTCGAAGCCTGACCCGGGGAACATCGCACCGCCATCCGGTGTTCTCCCCCTTAGCTGCTGAACAAGGAGATCCCATGAGCAACGTCAAGGCCACTTCGTCGGCCACTTTCGAGCAGGATGTGCTCCAGGCCGACGGCCCGGTGCTGGTCGACTTCTGGGCCGCCTGGTGCGGTCCGTGCCGCATGGTCGCGCCCGTCCTGGACGAGATCCAGGCCGAGAACCCCGACAAGATCACCATCCTCAAGCTCAACGTCGACGAGAACCCCGACCTCGCGATGAAGTACCAGATCACGTCGATCCCGGCGATGAAGGTCTTCCAGAACGGCGAGGTCGCCTCGACCATCATCGGCGCCAAGCCGAAGTTCGCGCTCGAGCAGGATCTCGCCCCCTACCTGGGCTGAGACTCCGCGCAGGACCGAATCCTGCGCCGCGTGCACCTCGAAGCCGTCCTGCGGATCCGTCCGCAGGGCGGCTTCGCCGTGTCAGCCGCGATCCACGACCCGGACGACGGCGTCCCAGCGGCGGTGGGTGTTCTCCTGGCCGATGAGCCGCCAGACGGCCTTCGTGAGCTCGGGGTACTCGGCCGCGATGAGCCGCAGCACGCGCTGATTGCGCGCGTGCGTGGGCCGCAGGCCGCCATCCGCCTCGATGTACTCAGCCCGGAGCGTGAAGACGACGAGCTCGTCGACCGTGGGGAGGTCCTCCATGAAGTCCCAGGGATCCTCGCCCTCGCGCAGCCGCTCGTGGATGAGGGCCGCGAGTTCGTCAGCCGCCTCGGCGCGCAGCACCTCGACGCTCGCGCGGCGGCGGGGGAGGGATTCGGCGGGCAGCTCCACCCGTCAAGCGTACGCGCGTGCACGCGCACGAGGGCCGCGCGCACCCCATTCCGCCCGCGCTCTCCCGCGCTTCCCGACTCTGCATGTCTCATTCGACGAGGGATCCGGGTCCGGATGGCCTCGCCGAGTGAGACATGGAGGGGGTGCGGCCGCGGGGCGGCTCAGTGGTTGCGGAGCCGGTCGATGAGCTCGCCCTTGCGGAGCTTGGAGTACCCCTCGATTCCGAGCTCCTTCGCGCGCTTCTTCAGCTCCGGCACCGTGCGCTCCTCGTAGTCCTCCGCCTTGCCGCCGCGCTTGCCGACCGAGCTCCGGCCGTCTCGCGCGGCCGCGTTCGCGATGCGTGCGGCCTTCTCGGCCGACGCGCCGTCCTCGCGGAGCTCCTCGTAGAGCTTCTCGTCCTTGATCCTCGGGTTGGGCATCTGCGTGCCTCCTCTCAGAAGGGGCGGCCCCCGGTGACCGGGATGACCGCACCGGTGACATACGTGGCCTCGTCGCTCGCGAGGTACACGTAGGCGCCCGCGAGCTCGGCCGGCTGGCCGGCCCGGCCGAGCGGGGTGTCCGAGCCGAAGGTCTTCACCTTGTCGGCAGGGAAGCCCGTCGCGGGGATCAGCGGCGTCCAGATGGGGCCAGGAGCGACCGCGTTGACCCGAATGCCCTTCTCGGCCAGCTCCTGCGCCAGAGCCTGCGCGTAGGCCACGAGAGCGGCCTTGCTCATGGCGTAGTCAAGCAGCCCGGGGGAGGGCTCGGACGCCTGGATCGACGTCGTGACGATGATCGAGCCGCCTGCCGGCATGTGCGGCACGGCCTCGCGGGCCAGCACGATGGCGGAGACGAGGTTCGTGTGGAACACGCGCTCGATCTCCGACACCTGCATCGACTCGATGCCGTCGCGCTGCTTCTGGTAGGCGGCGTTGGGAATGAGGATGTCGATGCCGCCGAGGGCCTCGCGCGCCGCGCGCACGAGCTCGACGGTCTCCTGCTCGGAGGTGAGGTCGACGGCGAATGTCGCGCACACGCGACCCTCCGCCTCGACGAGACGCCGCGTCTCGGCTGCGTCGGCCTCCTCCTCGGGAAGGTGCGCGATCGCGACATCCGCGCCCTCTCGCGCGTACGCGAGCGCGACCGCGCGGCCGATGCCCGAGTCGCCGCCCGTGATGAGCGCCTTGCGCCCGATCAGGCGGCCTCGACCGACCCAGCTCGACTCGCCGTGGTCGGGCTCGGGGGTCATCTCCTCGGTCAGCCCCGGCTGCGTCTCCTGCTCCTGCTCGGGGAAGGGGCCCCCGTCCTTCGCATCGCGCGGGTCCTGCCCGCTCTGCGCTCCGCTCGTGCCTGCGTTCTCGGTCGTCTCCATGGGGCTTCGTCCTCCCGGCTCGGTGTCTCGACAGGTCGTGCGGATTCGACGTTACGAATCCGTGACCCTGCTCGAAACCCCTTGACGGTCGTGTGGCGCATGCCCTACGGACAGCGCTCAGGCCCCGCGGTAGCCAATCAGCCAGCGCAGCCCGTGCGCATCCACGACGATCCCGTCCCAGTCGCCCCAGGAGCGCCTCTCGAGCGGCGAGACGATGGTTCCGCCCTCGGCCAGCGCATCGAACCATCGGTGCAGCGTAGCCGCGTCAGATCGCCCCAGGAGCGACAGCATGACCCCGGTCAACGCGACCGGGTCCTCGTCGGCGCCGGCGTCCGCGCCCTGAAGCGAGACGGGCCCGAGGAGGTCGCCGTGCGCGATGTCGTCGGCAGGGCCGTCGGTGCGCCCGAACTCGCCGTACGTGTGGAGCTCGAGCTCACCGCCGAACACGGCGCGATAGTGCTCCAGGGCCTCCCGGCAGGTGCCGGGGAAGAAGATGTACGGCGTGGGCGCGGTCATGCGACCACGCTAGCCGCCGCCCTCACTCGCCGTAAGCGGTCTCGCCGATCTCCTCGAGCATCCGATTGAGGTCCTGGATCGAAGCGAAATCGATCGTGACCTGGCCTTTTCTTGCCGTCAGCTTGATCCGGACCTTCGTGCTCAAGCGGTCGCCGAGTCGCGTCGCCACTTCATCGAGGTAGGCGCGCCGCGCTCCACCCTGAGGGCGAGGCGTGCGCTGGGGAGCTGCGGTGCCGGCCGCCGCGATCTGCTTGGCCGCGGCCTCGGCAGCCCGGACCGACAGATCCTCGTTGACGATCTTGTCCGCGAGCTGCTGCATCTGCTCCTCGGTCTCGAGGGAGAGGATCGCGCGCGCGTGGCCGGCGCTGAGCACGCCCGCCGCCACTCGCTGCTGCACGGGCACCGGCAGCCGGAGGAGACGGATGGTGTTGCTGATCTGGGGGCGCGAGCGTCCGATCCGAGTCGCGAGCTTCTCCTGTGTGATCCCGAAGTCCTCGAGGAGCTGCTGGTACGCGGACGCCTCTTCGAGCGGATTCAGCTGCGACCGGTGGAGGTTCTCCAGCAGAGCGTCGCGCAGGAGGTCCTCATCCGCCGTGTCGCGGATGATCGCCGGGATCTCGGTCAGTCCGGCCTCTCGCGACGCTCGCGTGCGGCGCTCGCCCATGATGAGCTCGTACGTCCCGTCGCCCTTGTCGCGCACGACGACCGGCTGCAGGACGCCGAACTCCTTCACGCTGTGGACGAGCTCGGCGAGATCGTCGGGGTCGAAGTTCGTGCGCGGCTGACGCGGGTTGGGGACGATCGCCTTCGGGTCGATGTGCACGAGGCGCGCACCCGGGACCTCGACGAGCTCTTCGCCCGACGTGGGGGAGGCCTCCTCTTTCGACGCGCGCTTCCGCGGCGCGGTCTCGCCGGCGCTCGAGCCCTTGGTCTTCGTCGACGACGGGAAGAAGACGTCGACGGGACGCTCGTCGCTCAGCTCCGAGGTCGGAATGAGCGCTCCGATGCCGCGACCCAGACCAGTACGTTTCGCCATCAGGATTCCCCTTCCTTCGCGTCCGCGCTTCCGCGTCGCACGATCTCGAGCGCGGCCTCGCGGTACGCGATCGCACCCGCGGAGTTGCCGTCGTATGTGATGACCGTCTGCCCGAAGCTCGGTGCCTCGGAGACGCGCACGGAGCGCGGAATGACGGTGTCGAGCACCTCGCCCGTGAAGTGCCCTCGCACCTCGTCGGCGACCTGCTGAGACAGTCGCGTGCGCGCGTCGAACATGGTGAGAAGGATGGTCGACAGACGCAGGCGCGGATTGAGGTGCTTCTGGATCATCTTCACGTTCCCGAGGAGCTGGCTCAATCCCTCGAGCGCGTAGTACTCGCACTGAATCGGGAGGAACACCTCGGTCGCTGCCGTGAACGCGTTGATCGTGAGAAGCCCCAGCGAGGGAGGGCAGTCGATCAGGACGAAGTCAAGGCGCTCCTCGCGATCCTCGAGATACTCCGCCAGAGCGGTCTTCAGTCGCTGCTCACGGGCGACCTGCGTGACCAGCTCGATCTCAGCGCCGGCGAGGTGGATGTTGCTCGGTGCGCACACCAGTGTCTCGCCCTCAGGGCTCTGCTGGACCACATCCTTCAGTGGAACGTCGTCGATCAGGACGTCGTAGATGCTCGGGCTCTCGGCGTTGTGGGGGACACCGAGCGCCGTCGACGCGTTCCCCTGCGGATCGAGGTCGATCACGAGGACACGACCGCCCAGCGAGGCGATCGCGGCAGCGATGTTCACTGTCGTCGTGGTCTTGCCGACCCCGCCCTTCTGGTTCGAGATCGTCATGATCCGAGTGGGGCCGGTGAACGACACCTCGACGTCCGCAAGCGCGCGGCGACGGGCTGTGAGGTCGGCCAGCTCCCGCGCGATCGGACTGTCGTCAGGCTCCGTGATGTTGCCGGACTGTTTCACGTGAAACACTCATCCCTTCGCCGCGAGCAGACGCTCTCCACTCTAACGGGCGATACCCCGCCACGCCTGCAGGGGCACCCAGGTAGAGGACGGGTGTTCGCGCCGACGGGATGTTTCACGTGAAACGTCACGTCGATCACGGCGTTCGCCGTACGACCGGTCCGGTTCTCGCGCCGATGGCCCGCAGTGTTTCACGTGAAACATCGTGTGCGGCAAGGCCGCACTCGAGCCCGGGATAAGCCGTGCGAGCCATCGTGCCTGTGCAACCGAGATGCGCGCGGGGTAGCACCCGGGTCTTGCAGAGCGATGAGTTCACGGTCCGGATTGTAGCCGCGGTCCGATTCGGTCGGCCGCCCAGGTGTTTCACGTGAAACGTCCCGACCGGTCTGGTCTCGAGCCAACGGTCTACCCAACCGCATCTGCGGAGTCGATGCAGGGCGACCGGAGAGCCGAACGCGGCTAGGGCGGGGGAGACCGACGGGCGGAACACATCGAGGAACGTCCCGCATCAAATCACGGAGACAACCCGCGCTGCACTGGATCTGACGAGTGAGATTCCTGCAGAGCGCGAGTGCGGCCCGGGAACAGACGGGAAGCGCCCACGAGCAAGCGGGCTTCCACATCGACGTCTCGTCGCGCTCCCAGGTCCCTCACGCTGCCGAGTCCGAGGCGTCGCTTCCGTCTTCAAGGTGCCGCCAACACGGAGCAACATGGCTCTGTTCCACGTGGAACGACTCACCATCCTCACAACGCGTCCTCTCCTCCGGACCTACGCGCCTCGGGACGGCATGGGGCGCTACAGCTCGCGCGACACCCGCTGGCCGCGACCGCGGTCGGCGCGCTCTGCAATGTTTCACGTGAAACGCGACATCTCAGGCTTCAGTGCCGAGTGGTGTGCGCGTGCGGGCGAGCGCCGGTACGCCCGGGTCCATTGCGCCGGTCGAGACGCAAATGCGTTCCGATCCTCGTGATCGTCCCATCCGGGCGCGTACTCGCGGTGAACCGGAAGATCCAGATTCATCGACGTCGCGGACCGCCACTCCCGCCGCGCGTCACTCCGTATCGTCAGCGCCCGAGAGCGTGGCCGGCCACGCATCCAGGAGCCGTCACACGAGGCAGCGATGCGATCCGCGAGGGCCCGCGGCGTTTCACGTGAAACGCCGCGCGAACCCGGTGCACACACGCAACCAATCCAGCCACTCCCGCGCGGGTTTCACGTGAAACACATCTGCACCCAGGACCACGCCGGGTGCGCAGCGACTCACACCTCGTGCGGTCTCGACGCAATGCCGAGAAGGTGCGGTGACAGGTCCGGGCCATACGGACTCGCCTCCAGGCGCTTCGCAAGCACGTCCCCGGCCGCGACCACCTCCTCGTCCGGCGCCATCAGCTCGAGACCCATCCCGCCGGGACCTTCCAGCCCCACGACCTCCACGTCCACGAAGCCGGCCTCCGAAAGCTCGTGGGAGAGCTCCGCAGCCGTGTGATGATGACCACCCGGAAAGCGCCCCGCGGCGGGCGCCAGCGATCCCGCCGTGGTTCCGTTCTCGAGCAGCACGCGCACCTCATCCGCGGGCAGATCGCGAAATCCACGAGCCAGCACCGTCTTGGTCAGTGCAGAGAGGCGAGAGATCGCTCCCGCGAACACGACTCCACCCGGGCGCAGGACGCGGAGCGCCTCAGCCAACGCGCGCAGCCGATCGGCCCGATCCTGCAGGTGGTAGAGCGGCCCGAGCATGATCACCGCGTCCGCGCTCGCGTCGACGTCTTCCAGAGAACGTGCATCCCCGACCAGAGCCCTCACCCCGGGGATGCGGGCAGCGACGTCGACCTGGGCAGGCACCGGATCGACCAGGGTCACGGCATGCCCGTCGGCAACCAGCCAGCGCGCATGCGTGCCGGTCGCGCCGCCGACGTCCAGCACGGTCGACGCGGGCTGCAGCCGGGCGCGGACCAGCGACTGAACACGGAGGAACTCGAGTCGACCCGCCGCCGATCGCGAGGACAGGCGCTCGCCCTCGTCGAAATGCTCCCCGTAGTACGCGCGGATGCGTTCGTCGCGCTCGCGTTGATCCATGCTCCGAGGCTACCGAGAGGCGGCGCACGGAACCATCACCGGTCGTACGACGAAGGGAATCCCAGATCAGCAGGCAATTACGCGCGGACGAGAGCGCGCACGACCCGCGTGGGCTCGGAGATCGTGCCCTCGCCGACCATCTCGACGCGGACATCCGAGAGCTTGTACTTCCGGATGGCCTTCGCCGCGGCATCGATCTCGTTCGGAGCGCTCTGCCCCTTCAGAAGGATCAGCTCTCCGCCGTCGCGCACGAGCGGAGCAGTCCAGGGGATGAGCGTCCTCAGCGCCGACACCGCGCGTGCGGTGACGGCGTCGAGCACACCCTCCCAGCGCCCCGCCTCTTCGGCGCGTGCGCGTTCGACCACGACGTTGTCGAGGCCGAGCGCCGCGACCTGCTCGTTGAGCCAGGTCGTGCGACGCTCCATCGGCTCGATGAGCACCCACTGCACGTCCGGCCGCGCGATCGCGAGCACGAGCCCCGGCAGGCCGGCACCCGACCCCACGTCGCCGACGCGTCCGCCCTCGGGGAAGAGGGGCGCCGTCACGGCGGAGTTGAGGATGTGGCGCGACCACAGGCGCGGAACCTCGAGGGGGCCGATCAGCCCGCGCTCCTCGCCGTGCTCGGCGAGCGCCTGCGTGTACGTGCGCGCCAGATCGATCCGATCTCCGAAGAGCGCGGCCGCCTCGGCGGGCTCGGCCTCGAGGCCGGCGGGGGAGGAGACCATCAGCCGCGGCGGATGACCGTGTGGCGGTCGGGTCCCTCGCCGTACGACTCCGAGACGAGACCGCGGTCCGCAGCGATGTCGTGCACGAGCTTGCGCTCGTACGACGACATCGACGGAAGGGACGCCTGCGTGGCCCCCTCCTCGAGCTTCGCGACGGCCGCGTCGACGAGCGTCTCAAGCTGTCGACGGCGGATGTCGCGCGAGCCGCCGATGTCCAGGATGAGCCGCGAGAAGGCGCCGGTCTCGCTCTGCACCGCGAGCCGGGTGAGCTCCTGCAGAGCCTGCACGGTGTCCGGGTGCGAGATCACGCGCAGCGACGCGTCGTCCGACTCGACCGACACGTACGCGCGCCCCTGGCGCACGTCGAGCGTGAGGTCGCCGTCGATGTCGGCGATGTCGAGAAGGCCCTCGAGGAAGTCGGCGGCGACGTCGCCCTCGCGCTCGAGGTCGGCCTCGGTGGGGGCGTCGGCCGCGGTGGCGGGCTGCGTGTTCATGGCGTCCATTCTCGTGTGGCCGGTCCGGGCGGAGGGGGCGTCAGCTCGACGCGCCGTCGGGCCGCTCCTGCTTCTTCGCGCGTTTCGCGCTCATGGGCTGCTGGCGCTTGGGCTGCTTCGCGCGGGCCTCCTCGGCCTTGCGCAGCAGCTCCTGCTGCTCGGCCTCGTACTCGGCCATCGTGACGACCTTGCCCTGGCTGTTGATCGCCTTGCCCTTGCGGGCGAGACGCGCCTCGCGCTCCTTCGCGGCATCCGAGCCGGGCGTCGGGAGCTCGCGGATCACGAGGAACTGCTGGCACATCGTCCAGAGGTTGTTGAAGAACCAGTACGAGACGACGCCGAGCGGGAAGAAGACGCCCGAGAAGATCATCGCGAACGGGATGATGTAGAGCATGATGCGCTGCATCTGGTACGCCTGGCCGGTCTTGGCCTCGGGCGAGAGGTTCTTCGAGACGATCTGCAGCTGCGTGAAGAACTGCGTCGCGATCATCAGGGCGACCATGATCACGAGGATGATCGTGGTGCCGACCCAGCCGTCGGGGCGGTACTGGATGGCGTCGACGAGCGTCTCGCTCAGCGGCGCGATGTCGAAGAGCTTCGCGTCGTTGAACTGCTGAGTGAGCTCCGGCGACAGCAGGCCGACGCCGCCCTTGTTCGCGGCCGCGTGCGCCTTGATGTCGTACAGCGTGTAGTACAGCGAGAAGAAGACCGGCATCTGCACGAGCAGAGGCAGGCAGCTCGACACCGGCGTCGTGCCGTGCTTCTTGTACAGCGCCATGGTCTCGCGGCTCATCGCCTCGCGAGAGAGCTGATCGCGCTTGCCCCGGTACTTCTCCTGGATCTTCTTCATCTCAGGAGCGATTTCCATCATCTTGCGCTGGCTCTTGATCTGCTTCACGAAGAGCGGGATCAGAGCCGTGCGCACGATGACGACGACGCCGGCGATCGAGAGGACCCAGGTGAGTCCGCCGTCCACCGGCATGCCGAAGAAGGTCAGGACGGCGTGCCAGCCGACGAGGATCATTTCGATGACCCAGCGGATGGGCCAGAGGATGATTCCGAGGAAGTCCACGGAGGTCAGTCCTTTCGTAGCGGCACGACGAAGCCGTGACGGGTGAGGTCGTAGCGGAAGCGCGGGTGCGGCGTCACGTCGTCTTCGCCGCCCGCAGCCCACGGGTGGCACCGGGCGATGCGCATCGCCGCCAGTCCCGATCCTTTCACGAGACCGTGCTGCTGCACGGCCGTCACCGCGTATGCGGAGCAGGAGGGGTAGTACTTGCAGACGTCGCCGTAGAGGTGCGAGATCGTCGCGCGATATCCATGCAGGAGCACGAGGCCGGCGTTGCGCGGCAGCAGCGGGAGCGCCCGAACGGCGTCGGATACGCGAAACCGCGCCGACCCTGTGGCCGACGCGGGCAGCACGCTCATGCCGCCGCCTTGCGCGCGAGGCAGCGCGTCACCTCGGAGCGGAGCTCCTGGAAGGTGGCGTCGGCCGCCGAGGGCAGGGCGCGGATGACGACATCGGCCCCCGGTCGCACGTCCGGAAGCGCCTCCGCGCACACCGCCTTGAGGCGGCGGCGCACGGTGTTCCGCGTGACGGCGTTGCCGACGGCCTTGCTGACGATGAATCCGAACCGCGGCGCGCGCTCCTCGAAGGAGTGCACGACGTGCGTCACGGTCGACGCACCGGCGCATCGAGAGCCTCGACGCACGACCTTGCGATAGTCGGCGCCGAGGACCAGGCGATGCGGCCTCGCGAGCACGGACTCGTCGTCGGGATTACGCCGAGAGCTCGACGCGACCCTTGCCGCGACGTGCGGCGAGGATGGCGCGGCCGGCGCGGGTGCGCATACGAGCGCGGAAGCCGTGCTTCTTGGCACGACGGCGGTTGTTGGGCTGGAAAGTGCGCTTGCTCATGGAATCACTCCGGAGGGATGGTCACCGGAATCATGTGACCGGAGACGAGAGTTGGTGGAGCCCGGAAGGGCATAAGTCAACCGATTTAGAGTACGCCGACCGAGGGCGATCCTGCAAATGAGGCGGACAACCTGACAGTATCTCCACAGTGTCGGATCCGCGCCCGCAGGAACACGCGAGCGCGCGCCAAGACGGAGTTTGCCGTTCGCCATCCATCCACTAGCGTGTCACGAAGTTATCCACAGGCTAGGGGAGGCCATGAGCGCGCACGAGATCCCGGACGTCCCCGTCTGGCGCACGGTGCTGGCGGAGCTGGCCAGCGACGATCGGATCACTCCTCTTCTCGAGGGATACCTGAGTCTCGCCGTCCCTCAGGGCGTCATGGGGGGCACCCTCTACATCGACGTGCCGAACGATCTGACGGCCGCCCAGATCAACAAGCGCATGCGCGAGCCGATCATGGAGGCGCTCGAGCGCATCGGCGCCGACGCCAAGTCGTTCCGCGTGTCGGTGAATCCCGAGCTCACCGAGGCGTCCTTCGACGCGCCCGCGCCGCCGGTCCCCGTGGAGGCTCCGCAGCGCCCTGTCGCATCGACGTCCGCGTCGGCGCCGCCGCAGAGCAGGTCGCGGGAGGACACCCGCCTCAACCCGAAGTACACCTTCGACAACTTCGTCATCGGCCAGTCGAACAGGTTCGCGCACGCCGCGGCCGTCGCCGTCGCCGAGGCACCGGCCAAGGCGTACAACCCGCTCTTCATCTACGGCGACTCGGGCCTGGGCAAGACGCACCTCCTCCACGCGATCGGCGACTACGCGCTCAACCTCTATCCCGGCGTCCGCGTGCGCTACGTCTCGAGCGAGGAGTTCACGAACGACTTCATCAACTCGATCGCGAACAACCGCGGCGCCGCCTTCAACGCGCGGTACCGCGAGGTCGACATCCTGCTGATCGACGACATCCAGTTCCTGCAGGGCAAGGCAGAGACGCAGGAGACGTTCTTCCACACCTTCAACACGCTGCATGACCACGACAAGCAGGTGGTCATCACGAGCGACGTCGCGCCCAAGCTCCTCACGGGCTTCGAGGACCGCATGCGCAGCCGCTTCGAATGGGGCCTCATCACGGATGTCCAGGCACCCGATCTCGAGACGCGCGTCGCGATCCTGCGGAAGAAGGGGCAGGCCGAGCGCCTCGACATCCCCGACGACGTGATCGAGTACATCGCCTCGAACGTCTCCACGAACATCCGCGAGCTCGAGGGCGCCCTCATCCGCGTCTCAGCGTTCGCGAGCCTCAACAGGTCGCCCGTCTCCCTCGAGCTCGCCCAGACCGTGCTGCGCGACATCGTCGACCAGTCCGAGGACACCGTCGTGTCGCCGAACGACATCATCAGCGTGACCGCCGGCTACTTCAAGCTCACCGCCGACGATCTGCACGGCTCGAGCCGCGCCCAGTCCGTCGCGCAGGCCCGTCAGATCGCCATGTACCTCTGCCGCGAGCGCACGAGCCTCTCGCTCCCCAAGATCGGGCAGCTCTTCGGAGGACGCGACCACACGACGGTGATGTACGCGTACCGCAAGATCAACGAGCTCATGAAGGAGAAGCGCTCGGTCTACAACCAGGTGCAGGAGATCACCACGCAGCTCGGGCGGCGCTGACCCGCCCCTTCCCGCACGAGGGCTCGGAACCACGCGTTCCGGGCCCTCGTCGGCGTCTGCCGGACAATACGGCCTCGATCGGGACATGCGCTTTCCGTCACCTGTACGCCGCGTGACGTATGCCTGAACGCGCTCTTGACGCAGGGCGCGTCGACCCCCTATAACAAGTTCTCCCCATGTGAAAACTCCTGTGGATAACTGGGGAGACACGCCTCGGATGGTGTGGAGGACACGCCACGGATGTGTGGAACCGCCTGTGACAGCGGCTCGGCGGCCATCCGAGCCGTCCACGACGCGTCCGCAGCTCCTCCACAAGTCACACACATGTCGTTCCCTACTCCCGCCTCGCATCCACAGAGTTATCCACACTGTCCACAGCGGTTAACACGGTTAAGAGATCTCTTGTCTGAAAGGGCCTCCGATGACCTTCTCGACGGACGGTCGAACGCGGGGCACTAGCATGGGAGACCCGTGGGCCAAGAGCGCCCGTTGTTGTGATTCCGAGGGGAGCGACACGTGAAGTTCCACGTGAACCGCGACGTCTTCAGCGAGGCCGTCTCATTCGTCGTCAAGCTGCTGCCGCAGCGCAACCCTCAGCCGATCCTGGCGGGCGTGCTCATCGAGGCGAACGGCGACGGCAGCCTCGCCCTCTCGGCGTTCGACTACGAGGCGTCGGCGCGCACGACGATCGAGGCCACGGTCGACGAGCCGGGCACGATCCTCGTGCACGGCCGACTGCTCTCCGACATCGCGAGCCGCCTGCCGAACCAGCCGATCCAGATCTCGACCGAGGACGACGGCAACATCGCGCTGACGTGCGGCTCCGCGAGCTTCGCTCTCGCGTCGATGCCGGTTGAGGAATACCCGGCGATCCCGGAGGTCACGGGCGAGTCGGGCCTCGTTCCCGGCGACGATTTCGCGACCGCGATCTCGCAGGTCGCGTTCGCCGCGTCGCGCGACGACGTGACCCCCGTCCTCACCGGCGTGCAGCTCGAGGTCTCGGGCACGGGCCTGAGCCTCGTCGCCACGGACCGGTACCGCGTCGCGCTCCGCGACATCCCGTGGGACGGCAGCCAGCAGGAGGCGACGGCGCTCGTGCCGGCGCGCACGCTGCAGGAGGTCGGCAAGACCTTCTCCCACGGCGGCAACATCTCGATCGCGTTCTCCGGCTCGGGCGACCGCGAGATCATCGCCTTCACGGCCGGCAACAAGACGGTGACGTCGCTGCTCATCAAGGGCAACTTCCCGCCGGTCCGCCGTCTGTTCCCCGCGCAGACCGAGCACTACGCGGTGGTGAGCACCGCCGACCTCGCGGAGGCCGTGCGCCGCGTGTCGCTCGTGCTCGACCGCTCGGCGCCGCTGCGCTTCACGTTCTCGACCTCGCAGGTCACGATGGACGCCTCGGGCGGCGACCAGGCCCGCGCGTCCGAGTCGGTCGATGCGCACCTCACGGGCGGCGACGAGGTCACCCTCGGGCTCAACCCGCAGTACCTGCTCGAGGCGCTCGGCGCGGTGAAGAGCGAGTTCGTGCGGGTGACGTTCACGTCGAGCGACAACGCGAACAAGCTGAGCCCGATCCTCATCACGAGCCAGACGTCGGTCGACCAGGCGGGTCAGGACTCGTTCAAGTACCTGCTCCAGCCGAACCTGCTGCTGAGGTAGGGCCCCGGCGCGGGCCGCGCGCCGCTGATCGGTCGTTGAGCGAGCGGAGCGAGACGAAACGTCGCGACACGACGTCCTGGATCGCCTCCGCGCATCCCGGAAGGAGGTCGAGGACATGATCGTCGAGCACCTCAGCCTCGTCGACTTCCGCAACTATGCAGAGGCCGAGCTCGCCCTGCAGCCGGGGCCGAACGTCCTCGTCGGGCGGAACGGCCAGGGCAAGACCAATCTCGCCGAGGCGATCGCGTATCTCGCGACGCTCGGCTCGCACCGGGTGTCGTCGGATGCCCCGCTCGTGCGCGAGGGGAAGGACGCGGCGTTCGTCCGCGCGCGCCTCGCGCACGGCGCCCGTCGCGTGACCCTCGAGCTCCAGATCAACAAGCAGGGGTCGAACCGCGCCCGCGTGAGCGGCTCTCCCGTGCGCACCTCCGAGCTGCCGCGCTACGCGCAGGCTGTGCTCTTCGCCCCCGAGGACCTGCAGATCGTGCGCGGCGACCCCTCGCAGCGTCGTCGTTTCGCCGACCAGCTGCTCATCCAGCGCACGCCGCGCATGGCCGGCGTCATCGCCGACTACGAGCGGACCCTGCGGCAGCGCACCGCGCTGCTGAAGTCCGCGCGGGCGCGCGGTCTCAAGGGGGCGCAGCTGTCGACGCTCGACGTGTGGGATGACAAGCTCGTGGCGCTGGGCTCGCAGCTCATCGACGCGCGCGTGCGCCTCGCGCAGGATCTCGCCGAGCCCGTCGCCGCGGCCTACGCGGGGGTGGCGGGCGAGGACCATCGCCCCGAGCTCAGCTGGGTGCTCTCCGTCCGCGGCGCCGATCCCGAGGAGGGGGATGAGCTGCCCGCCGGCGCGGAGGAGGGCTCGACCGAGGAGCTCTTCCGATCCGCGCTCGCTGCGCGCCGCGCGCAGGAGCTCGACCGCGGGCTGACCCTCGTCGGTCCGCATCGGGACGACCTGCTGCTCACGGTTCGCGGCCTCCCCGTGAAGGGCTACGCGTCGCACGGCGAGTCGTGGTCGGTCGCGCTCGCCCTGCGCCTCGCGTCGGCCGAGCTGCTGCGCGCCGAGTCTCAGGGCGGCGACCCCATCCTCATCCTCGACGACGTGTTCGCCGAGCTCGATGCCGACCGCCGCCGGCGCCTGGCCGACGTGGTCGCCGACTTCGAGCAGGTGCTCGTCACCGCGGCCGTCGCCGCGGACGTGCCCGAGCCGCTGCGTGCGAACGCCGTGCGCATCGAGGCCGGAGCCGTCCTCGGGCCGCTCGCGGACCATCCGCTCTCTCCGGAGCCCTCGGATGGCTGAGCCCGAGGTCCCCGAGACGATCGCGACGTACCTGCGGCTGCGCGGGCTCGAGCCCAGCAAGAGGTACCGGAAGAAGCGGCGGATCGTCGACGACGACGATGAGAACGCGCCGTTCGCGCCGGGGCGCGACCCGAAGCCGCTGGGAGAGGCGCTCGACGTGCTCACCCGATCGAGCGGATGGGAGCCGCACCTCCAGCGCGAGGACCTCGCCCTGAACTGGGAGGAGATCGCCGGGCCCGACAACGCCGCGCACTCCCGGATCGAGACCTTCTCGAACGGCGTCGTCGTCGTGCGGTGCGACTCGACGCCGCGCAGCAAGCAGATGCATCTCATGCGCGCGCACTTCCTCACGCGGGTCGTGCAGCTGTACCCCGAGGCGGGCGTCACCGACATCCGCTTCTTCGGGCCCGACGTGCCCTCCTGGAATCACGGCATCAGGCGCGTTCCAGGGCGCGGCCCGCGCGATACCTACGGCTAGCACGGGTCGGATCGTAGGCTGCCTGTTTTTCTCGCGTGAGACGGGCGGTGACGGCCGCGGCCGAGCGCTCGGGACGATAGACTCGGAAGGCTGCCGATCACAGATGTGGAGCACTTCTTCCTATGACGAGCGAAACCCCTCAGAACGAGTCCGAGCCGATCGACGACGGTCGGGCAGACGAGAGGGGCGACGCCGCATCGGGCCCCCGCAAGGTGCAGAACGAGTACGGCGCCGATGCGATCCAGGTCCTCGAGGGCCTCGAGGCCGTGCGCAAGCGCCCGGGCATGTACATCGGGTCGACCGGTCCGCGCGGTCTGCACCATCTCGTCTACGAGATCGTCGACAACTCGGTCGATGAGGCGCTCGCGGGCTACTGCGACACGATCGTCGTGACGCTGCTCGCGGATGGCGGTGTGCGGGTCGTCGACAACGGCCGCGGCATCCCCGTCGCGATGCACAAGACCGAGGGCAAGTCGACGCTCGAGGTGGTCCTCACCGTGCTGCACGCGGGCGGCAAGTTCGGCGGCGGCGGCTACGCGGTCTCCGGCGGCCTGCACGGCGTCGGTTCGTCGGTCGTCAACGCGCTCTCGACCCGCCTCGACGCGGTGGTCAAGCGCGACGGCTACGTCTGGCGCCAGTCGTTCTCGGGCGGCGGCGTGCCGATCGCGCCGATCGAGCAGGGCGAGGCCACCGAGGAGACGGGCACGAGCATCACGTTCTGGCCCGACGCGGAGATCTTCGTCGAGGGCGTCGAGTTCGACTACGAGACCCTCCGCACCCGCTTCCAGCAGACGGCGTTCCTCAACAAGGGCCTGCGCATCGAGCTGTCCGACGAGCGCGAGTCGTCGGCGGAGGAGGTCGAGGCCGAGGACGGCTCGACCGAGATGGTCAAGCGCCACAACGTCTTCCACTACGAGCGCGGCCTCGTCGACTATGTCGAGTACCTGAACAAGGTGCGCAAGGCCGAGCGCGTGAACGAGGAGATCGTCGTGCTCGAGTCGGAGCAGGGCGATGGCCGGATGGCCGTCGAGATCGCCATGCAGTGGACGACGAGCTACACCGAGAACGTCTTCACGTACGCGAACATGATCAACACGCACGAGGGCGGCACCCACGAGGAGGGCTTCCGCGCGGCGCTCACCTCTCTCGTCAACCGGTACGCGCGTGCGAACAACATCATCAAGGAGAAGGACGACAACCTCACGGGCGACGACGTCCGCGAGGGGCTGACCGCCGTCATCTCCGTGAAGCTCTCCGAGCCGCAGTTCGAGGGCCAGACGAAGACGAAGCTCGGCAACACCGAGGCCAAGGCCTTCGTGCAGAAGGTCGTGAACGACCAGCTCGCCGACTGGTTCGAGCGGAATCCCGCGCAGGCGAAGAACATCATCCGCAAGGCGATCGACGCGGCGACGGCGCGGATGGCCGCGCGCAAGGCGCGCGAGACGGCGCGGCGCAAGAGCGTGTTCGAGTCGGCCGCGATGCCCGACAAGCTCAAGGACTGCACGTCGAAGGACCCGTCGATCAGCGAGATCTTCCTCGTCGAGGGAGACTCCGCAGGCGGCTCGGCCGTGGGCGGCCGCGACCCGCACACGCAGGCGATCCTCGCCCTGCGCGGCAAGATCCTCAACGTCGAGCGGGCGCGCATCGACAAGGCGCTGGGCAACAAGGAAGTCCAGGCGATGATCCAGGCGTTCGGCACGGGCATCGGGCCCGAGTTCGACATCGAGAAGGCGCGCTACCACAAGATCGTGCTGATGACGGATGCCGACGTCGACGGCCAGCACATCACGACGCTCCTGCTGACGCTGCTGTTCCGCTACATGCGCGGGCTCGTCGAGGCCGGCTTCGTGTACCTCGCGATGCCGCCGCTCTACCGCCTGAAGTGGTCGAACGCGCCGCACGAGTACGTCTACAGCGACCGCGAGCGCGACGCGCTCCTCAAGGAGGGCGCGGCCGCCGGCAAGCGCCTCCCGAAGGACGCGGGCATCCAGCGCTACAAGGGTCTCGGCGAGATGAACGACTCGGAGCTGTGGGACACGACGATGAACCCCGAGACGCGCACGCTGCGTCAGGTGACCATCGACGACGCCGCCGCGGCCGACGAGATCTTCTCGGTGCTCATGGGCGAGGACGTCGAGTCCCGCCGGAGCTTCATCCAGCGCAACGCGAAGGACGTGAGGTTCCTGGACATCTGACGACTCCGGCGAGCGAGACGCCACCCGGTCGTCGAGCGAGCGAAGCGAGTCGAGATGTCGCACGCCGACCTCACGAACTGATCCGAAACTGAGAGACCATGACTGACGAGAGCAACGACGAGCAGCGCCCCGACCTCACGGCGGCCCACAACCACGGCCGCATCGACCAGGTCGACCTGCAGTCGGAGATGCAGCGCAGCTACCTCGACTACGCGATGAGCGTGATCGTGGGGCGTGCCCTTCCGGATGTGCGCGACGGCCTCAAGCCCGTGCACCGCCGCGTCGTGTACGCGATGTACGACGGCGGCTACCGGCCCGACAAGAAGTTCTCGAAGTGCGCCCGCGTCGTCGGCGAGGTGATGGGTCAGTACCACCCGCACGGCGACACGGCGATCTACGACGCCCTCGTGCGCCTCGTGCAGCCCTGGTCGCTGCGGTACCCGCTGGCGCAGGGACAGGGCAACTTCGGGTCGCCCGGGAACCAGGGCGCGGCCGCGCCCCGATACACCGAGACGAAGATGGCCCCGCTCGCGCTCGAGATGGTGCGCGACATCGAGCAGGAGACCGTCGACTTCCAGGACAACTACGACGGCGAGACCCAGGAGCCGTCGGTCCTCCCGGCGCGCTTCCCGAACCTCCTCGTCAACGGCTCGGTCGGCATCGCGGTCGGCATGGCGACGAACATCCCCCCGCACAACCTGCGCGAGGTCGCCGACGGCGCCCTGTGGGCTCTCGAGAACCCCGACCTGCCGCGCGAGGAGCTGCTCGGCGGCCTCATGCAGCGCATCCCCGGCCCGGACTTCCCGACCGGTGCGCAGATCCTCGGCACGAAGGGCATCCACGAGGCGTACCGCACGGGGCGCGGGTCGATCACGATGCGCGCGGTCGTCGAGATCGAGGAGATCCAGGGCCGCACGTGCCTCGTGATCACCGAGCTCCCGTACCAGGTGAACCCCGACAACCTCGCCGTGAAGATCGGCGAGCTCGCCCGCGAGGGCAAGGTCACCGGGATCGCCGACATCCGCGACGAGACCTCGGGCCGCACGGGCCAGCGTCTCGTGATCGTGCTCAAGCGCGACGCGGTCGCGAAGGTCGTGCTGAACAACCTCTACAAGCACACCGAGCTGCAGACGAACTTCGGCGCGAACATGCTCGCGATCGTCGACGGCGTGCCGCGCACGCTCCCGCTCGACGGCTTCGTGCACTACTGGATCGCCCACCAGCTCGACGTCATCGTCCGCCGCACGGAGTTCCGCCTCCGCAAGGCCGAGGAGCGCATGCACATCCTGCGCGCGTACCTCAAGGCGCTCGACGCCCTCGACGAGGTGATCGCGCTCATCCGCCGCTCCCCGACGGTCGACGAGGCGCGCGAGGGCCTCAAGGCGCTCCTCGAGATCGACGACATCCAGGCCGACGCCATCCTGCAGATGCAGCTGCGCCGCCTGGCCGCCCTCGAGCGCCAGAAGATCATCGACGAGGCCACCGAGCTCGAGGCGCAGATCGAGGACTACAAGGCGATCATCGCCGACGAGGGCCGTCAGCGCGTGATCATCCGCGAGGAGCTCACCGAGATCGTCGACCGCTTCGGCGACGAGCGCCGCACCCACATCCTCCACGGCTTCGACGGCGACGTGTCGATCGAGGACCTCATCGCCGAGGAGGAGATGGTCGTCACGATCACGCGCGAGGGCTACATCAAGCGCACGCGCAGCGACAACTACCGCTCCCAGCGTCGCGGCGGCAAGGGCGTGAAGGGCGCGCAGCTGCGCGCCGACGACGTCGTGGAGCACTTCTTCGTCACGACGACCCACCACTGGCTCCTCTTCTTCACGACGAAGGGCCGCGTCTACCGGACCAAGACCTACGAGGTTCCCGAGGCCGGCCGCGACGCGAAGGGCCTGCACGTGGCGAACCTCCTCGCGCTGCAGCCCGACGAGCAGATCGCCCAGGTGATCGAGCTGAAGTCGTACGACGACGCCGAGTACCTCGTGCTCGCGACGCGCTCGGGCCTCGTGAAGAAGACGCGGCTCACGGAGTACGACTCGAACCGCCAGGGCGGCATCATCGCGATCAACCTGCGCGACGGCGACGAGCTCGTCAGTGCGCTCACGGTGAACGCGGACGACGACATCCTCCTCATCAGCCACCACGGCATGTCGCTGCGGTTCTCGGCGACCGACGACGCGCTGCGTCCGATGGGCCGCTCGACGAGCGGCGTGAAGGGCATGTCGTTCCGCGAGGGCGACGACCTGCTGTCGGCATCGGTGGCGGCACCCGGCTCGTACGTGTTCGTCGTGACCGACGGCGGCTACGCCAAGCGCACCGCGATCGAGGAGTACCGGGTCCAGGGCCGCGGCGGTCTCGGCATCAAGGTCGCCAAGCTCAACGACGACCGCGGCGTGCTGGCCGGCGGCCTCATCGTCCAGGAGGATGACGAGGTTCTCGTGGTTCTCGAAAAGGGCAAGGTGGTACGCTCTGCCGTGGCCGAGGTACCTGCGAAGGGCCGCGACACGATGGGTGTCGTCTTCGCGCGGCCCGACAAGAACGACCGCATCCTCGCGATCGCCCGAAACACCGAACGCGGGCTGAGCGACGAGAGCGGGGAAGACGCCGACGAGGCGGCCCCGGGATCCGAGACCCCCGAAGGAACCACTGACGCATGAGCACAGTAGCGGACAAGCTCGCCAAGAAGCAGGCGCACAAGACCAGCGCGAAGCAGGTGCGTCTGCGCCTGGTGTACGTCGACTTCTGGTCGGCCGTGAAGCTGTCCTTCCTCGCCGCGGTGGCGCTCGCCGTCGTGACGATCGTGACGTTCTTCCTCATCTACATGGTCGTGCAGACGACGGGCCTCATCGCCCAGGCCGATGAGCTCATGGCGGCGTTCTCCGACGGAGAGCTGACGCTGTCCGCGTTCGTCGGGCTTCCGCAGGTGATGGCGTTCGCCGCGGTGGTGGCCATCCTCAACCTCATCGTCGTGACCGTGCTGGGCGCGGTCGTGGCGGGGATCTACAACCTCGCCGTGAAGATCACGGGCGGTCTGCTCGTGGGCTTCACCTCGAACTGACCCGCCTCACGCGAAAGGGCCGGGCATCCTCGGATGCCCGGCCCTTTCGCGTTCGCCTCAGGCGACCACGCGTCCCGCTTCGAGGCGGATGATCCGGTCGGCCGCCGCGATCGACGTCTCGTCGTGCGTCACGCAGGCGACCGCCGCTCCGCGCGCGGCCTCCTCGCGCAGAATGGCGCGGGTGCGGTCGCGACTGCGCGCGTCGAGCCCGGCGGCGGGCTCGTCGAGGAGCAGGATAGCCGGGCGACGCACGATCCCCTGCGCGAGCAGGGCGCGCTGACGCTGCCCTCCCGAGAGGCTGGAGAGGGGGCGCTCCTCGAGTCCCGTGAGCTCGACGCGCGCGATCGCGTCGGCGACCGCTCGCCGGCCATCCGCTCGGCGACGACGGGCCCCGCGCGCCCAGGTGCCCATCGCGACCGTCTCGCGCACCGTCACGGGCAGGGTGTCGGGTGCCTCGGGGCGCTGCACCACGAGGGCGACGTCGCCGTCTCGGGAGACCCGACCTGACCGCGGCGTGCGCACGCCGGCGAGGAGCTCGACGAGGGTCGACTTCCCCGAGCCGTTGGCGCCCGCGATCGCCGTCACCTCGCCGTAGGCGAGATGCATGGAGATGTCGTGCACGGCATCCTCTGCTCCGTAGGCGAAGCACAGCGAATGGGCGAGCAGGGCGGGGCGATGGGAGCGCATCCCGCCCACTATAGCAATTGATAATCGTTCTCATTTTGAGTTAGGCTCGACCACCGTGTCCTCCTGGCTCCTCGATCCCCTCAGCACGGCGTTCGTCCTGCGCGCCCTCACCGGCGGCGTGCTCGTCGCCCTCATCTGCGGCATCGTCGGCACCTGGGTGGTCATCCGCGGGATGGCCTTTCTCGGCGAGGCCATCGGCCACGGCATGCTCCCCGGCGTCGCGATCGCGACCGTGCTGGGGCTGCCGGTCCTCATCGGAGGCGCGGTGAGCGCCGTCGCGATGAGCGCGGCCATCGGAGCGCTGCAGCGGCGGGGGCGGCTGTCATACGACACGAGCATCGGGCTGCTCTTCGTCGGGATGCTCTCCCTCGGCGTGATCATCGTGTCGCACTCGCGCACCTTCGCCACGGATGCCACCGCCATGCTCTTCGGCGACATCCTCGCGGTCGACCTCGGCGACATCGCGCTCCTCGCCGGCGCGCTCGTCGTCACCGTCGCGGTCGCCGCCCTGTTCCATCGCGCATTCGTCGCGTCGGCGTTCGACCGGCGCATCGCGCACACCCTCGGCCTGCGCCCCCGTCGTGCGCAGCTCGCGCTGGTCGGGCTCGTGACGCTCGCGGTCGTCTCGTCGTATCAGGCCGTCGGGTCGCTGCTCGTCGTGGGGCTCCTGCTCGCACCGGCGGTCGCCGCGCGGCCCTGGACGACGCGCATCCCCGTCACGATGGCGCTCGCGGGCGCGATCGGCGCGCTCTCGGTGCTCGTGGGCCTCCTCGTGTCGTGGAACGCGGGCACCGCCGCCGGCGCCTCGATCGCGGGCAGCGCCATCCTCCTCGCGGCGCTGTCCGGCGTCGTCCGATCGAGCATCGACCGGATGCGCCGCCGCACCGCGGCCCATGGCCCGGAGACCGCGGATGGGCCGACGCACGCCTCCGCGACCGCGCGCTCGCGCGAACCGCACATCGCCCGAACGGCGGCGATCCGATGACCCGGAAGGAACCCATGACCCGAAACCTCCCCCGCCACCGACTCTCGATCGCCCTGGGTGCGGGAGCTCTGCTCCTCGCCGGATGCGCCGGAACCGCGCCGGCGGCCGCACCGCCGACGAGCTCGTCACCGGCAGCCGACGGACACGGGTCGGTGGCCGGGGCCGCTCAGGTCGACGAGCCGCCGCTTCAGCTCGTCTCGATCGACGAGGAGGGGGCCGTCGGGGTGCTCGACCTGCTTGACGGAACGGCCGTCGAGCTCGGCGAGATCGGCGCTCCGACCGCGGTCGCGACGGATGGCCGCTACGTCTTCGCGACGACCGAGGCTGGGGTCGAGATCGTCGACAGCGGCACGTGGACCTGGGATCACGTCGACCACTTCCACTACTACCGCGCGGAGCCGCGCCTCGTCGGCACGCTCGAGGGGTCGGGCACCGCCGCGGTCTCGACGGGACCGCTCGCGACGGCCAGCGCGACGGGCATCGTCCTCGGCGAAGACGCCGTGCTGCTCGATAACAAGGCGCTCTCGAACGGCGAGATCGTCGAGACGCTGCGTCTCGACGCCGGTTCCGCCGACGGCATCATCGCGCCGCTCGGTGCGGGCGCGCTCGTGAGCGAGGCCGACGCGGATGGCCGCGTGCAGAGTCTGCGCCTCGTCACGGCAGAGGGCCACCAGGCGCAGGCCGAGACACCGTGCGTCGACGCCGAGGGCACGATCACGACGCGCGTCGGGCTCGTCGTGGGCTGCGCCGACGGCGCGGTGCTCGCGACGGTCGACCGCGGCGAGCCCGTCTTCGAGCGCATCCCGTACCCCGAGGGGACGACCGCCGAGCGCGCCACCGCGTTCGACGGCCGCAAGGGGCGCCCGACGGTCGCCGCTCTCGCGGGGGAGAGCGGCTTCTGGCTGCTCGACACCCGGGAGCGGGCGTGGCGGCTCGTCGAGACGGAGGCGCCGCTTCTGCGCGTCGCGGCGGTCGACGACGCGGACGGTCATGTCGTCGCGCTCGATGCGGAGGGCCGCGTGCGCGTCTACCTCGCCGAGACCGGTGCCGAGATCGGGGCGTCCGAGCCGCTCCTGCCGCAGACGCTGGCCGACGCCGACGCGCTCGCGGGCGTCTCGCTCACGGTCGATGCGCAGCGGGCGTACGTGAACGCGCCGCGCGAGGGGGTCGTCCACGAGATCGCCTACGCCGACGGCGCGCGCGTCGCGCGATCGCTCGAGACGCCGACGGCTCCCGCGTTCGTCGCGGAGGTCGGGCGATGAGGCGGATGGCTGCCGGGCTGCTGGCTGCGCTCGCGCTCGCGGTGAGCGGGTGCGCGGCCATCGCCCCCGCGGACGAGACGCCGCGGATCGTCGTGACCACGAACATCCTCGGCGACGTCGTGCAGAGCGTCGTGGGCGACGAGGCGGAGGTGCTCACCCTCATGAAGCGCAACGCCGATCCGCACTCCTTCGAGATCTCGGCACAGGAGGCCGCGTCGCTCGGCGATGCCGACCTCATCGTGTCGAACGGGCTCGGCCTCGAGGAGGGGCTGCAGCAGCACCTCGACCGCGCGGAGGCGGAGGGGGCGCGGATGCTCGCGGCCGGCGACGTCGTCGACGTCCTGCCGTACGCCGAGGGCGGTGCGCCGGACCCGCACTTCTGGACCGACCCTGCGCGGATGGTCGAGGTCGTCGATGCGCTCGAGGCGGCGGTCGCCGACATCCCGGGGATCGATTCCGCCGTCGTCGGAGGCAACGCGGACGCCTATCGGAGTGAGCTCGCGACGCTCGACGAGGAGATGACCGCGGCGTTCGCGGCGATCCCCGAGGAGCGACGTGCCCTCGTCACGAACCACCACGTCTTCGGATACCTCGCCGACCGCTTCGACTTCCGCGTGATCGGCGCGGTCATCCCCGGCGGCACCACCCTCGCGGCGCCGAGCGCCGCCGACCTGCGCGACCTCGCGGGCGCGATCGAGGAGGCGGGGGTTCCGACGATCTTCGCGGAGTCCTCGCAGCCCGACCGGCTCGTGCAGGTGCTCGCGAGCGAGGTCGGCATCGAGGTCGACGTCGTCGAGCTCTTCACGGAGTCGCTCACGGAGCCCGGAGAGGGCGCCGACACCTACCTCACCATGATGCGCGCGAACACCGAGCGCATCTCCCAGGGCCTGAGCTGAAGGCCATCCCGGAAAGGAACACGATGACACGACACACACGACGTCTGACGGCGGCGGCCGTGATCGCGGGGGTCTCCCTCCTCGCGACCGCGTGCGCGACCACGTCGGGCTCAGGTGCCGCCCCCGACACCGCGAGCGAGGAGCCGGCGGCTCCGGCGGAGGGTCGCGTCGCGGTGGCCTACGAGAACGGCATCGCGGTGCTCGACGGCACCTCGCTCGAGGTGGTGGACACCTTCGAGACCGAGGAGTTCACGCGGCTCAATCCGTTCGGCGACGGACGGACGATCGCCGTGACCACGTCGAAGGGATTCCAGATCCTCGACACGGGAGCGCCCGAGCTCACCGACCTCGTGTTCGAGGCGGCTGCCGCCGGGCACGTCGTCGTGCACGAGGGGAAGACGGTGCTCTACGACGACGCGACGAGCGAGACGACCATCCTCGACACCGACGTGTTCGCTGGTGGCTACGACTCGCTTCCGGAGGGCGAGACGCACCGCTCCGAGGCCGCGCACCACGGCGTCTCGATCGTCCTCGAGGACGGCACTCTGCTCACGACCGTCGGCGACGAGACCGCGCGGTCGGGTGCCGTCGCGCTCCACGCGCACGACGACCACTGGGATGAGCTCGCGTCGAGCGACGAGTGCCCCGGCATCCACGGCGAGGGGACCGCGGCCGGCGAGGCCGTGATCTTCGGCTGCGAGGATGGCGCGCTCCTCTTCCACGACGGCGCGTTCGAGAAGTTCACGGCGCCCGACGAGTACGGGCGGATGGGCAACGCGTACGTCTCGGAGACGAGCCCGATCGTCGTCGGCGACTACAAGAGCGACCCCGACGCCGAGGGCTACCTGCTCAACGCGGTGACGCTCATCGACACCGCCGCGCACACCTACGAGGTCGTGGAGCTGCCGGACGAGGTGCAGTACACGTACCGCGATGTCGTGCGCGGGCCGGAGGATCTCGCGTACATCCTCTCGACCGACGGACAGATCCACGTGCTCGACCCCGAGACGGGCGAGATCGTCGACGCGTTCCCCGTCGTGGAGGCGTGGGAGGGGCCGGCCGAATGGCAGGACCCGCACCCCACGATCAAGGTGAACGGCGACATCGCCTACGTCACCGAGCCCGCGTCGAACGCCGTGCACGCCGTCGACCTGACGACGGGCGAGACCGTCGCGACCGTCGAGCTCGACGCCGCTCCCAACGAGATCGCGGTCGCGCTCGGCTGAGCGGCCCCTTTCCGGTGAGACTAGCCCCCGTCGCCCGGACTAGCGCTCCGGGCGCAGGTATCGGCGACCGGGGCTAGTCTCATCGGCGATCGGGTGCGACACCCCCGGGAGGGCGGCGTCGATTGGCGCCGGCCTCCCGGTTCGGGTATGCTCTTGCAGGTTGAGAGTTCGGCTCTCGCAAGACGGGGCTATAGCTCAGGCGGTTAGAGCGCTTCACTGATAATGAAGAGGTCCCAGGTTCAAGTCCTGGTAGCCCCACTCCGTCTCCTCTCGGGGCCTTAGCTCAGTTGGTAGAGCGCTTGCTTTGCAAGCAAGATGTCAGGAGTTCGAATCTCCTAGGCTCCACACGCAGGAATCGCCCCGGCCACTCGGCCGGGGCGATTCGCGTTTCCGCGCCGGAGCTCACCGGGAGCGCGGCAGCTCGACGGGGCTGCGGGATCGATCGATCGCGACATCACTCGGATCAGCGGGATCGACAAGCAGGTGGACGGTCGACCCGGGGGAGAAGCCGGCGACGAGCGCGCGATCGATGCGGACGACGAGCTCCGCATCGTGCGAGGATCCGCGGAACGGGAAGCGCACGTGCAGGCGCATCGCCGGGGCCTCCTCGCCGCCGCCCGGGTGCCTGGCCCACGACGTGATGCCTGCCTCGACGCGGACTCCGCCCACCTGGAGGCGGTCGGCGCGGGACCTCTCCTCGCCGACCGGCCGGTAGCTCCGCGCGAGCGCCCGGGCGACCACGACGGCGATCGCGACGATCACGGTGAAGAAGCCGGCGATCGCCAGGATCGCCGGCAGCGGCATCGCGTCTGCGTTCTCCATCCGCCGTCAGCGTCGCACGGCGAAGGGGGCCTGCGGTGAACGGACGGGGAACACTCGTTGCCGACGCGCTGCATGAGAGGGCGCGGCTGACGAACCTTCTCTATCGTGCGCGGGGCGGCGCCGTCGATCCCCGGTCGATGAGCGTCGGCGAGAGGCGGATGTGCCGGGGCTCGGCTTCGGGGTCGTCGAGTCGGGCGAGGATGGCGCGCGCGGTCTCCGCTCCCACGTCGCGGCTGCGATCGTCGATCGTCGTGAACGACAGGTAGCGGCTGTTCGCGAGGGGCGAGTCGTCGTAGCCGACGAGCGACACGTCACGCGGGATGGCGAGACCTCGGTCGCGCAGGGCGGCCGCGGCGCCCAGCGCCATGACGTCGTTCGACGCGAAGATCGCGGTCACGTCCGGATGCGCCTCGAGCAGCTGCCGTGCCGCGCGGTAGCCCCCCTCGTCGCTCGTCTCGTGCTCACCGCCGGTCAGCAGCGGATCGAGCCCGGCTTCGCGCATCACACGGGTGTACGCAGCGCGCCGCAGGGCCGCCGACCCTCCTCCGCCGGTGAGATGCCCGATGCGACGATGGCCGAGCTCGAGGAGATGCCGCGTCGCGATCCGCGCGCCCTCGGTGTCGTCGTTCGCGACCGTGTCCGCGCCGGGGATCGAGCCCGCGCGCCCGCCGACGACGGCGACCGGGACGGGGATGCGCAGGGCCGCCGCATCCGGCTCGGCGGCGACGACGACGGCCTCGGCATGGGTCGCGATGAAGCCCTCGACCGCGTGCGCGTCTCGGCGGAGGTCGGCCACGCTGACCTGGAAGCCGGCGGGGTCGAGCACATCGCGCATGCCATCGAGGAGGTCGACGAACCAGAGGTTGCGGAAGTCGTCGATCACGAGGCCGATGTTGCGTGTGCGCACCCCGGCGAGCGCGGTGGCGGCTCGGCTCGGACGGTAGTCGAGTGCGCGGATGGCCTCCTCGACCGCGCGACGCCGCTCCGGGCTGACCTTGGGCGAGCCGCGGAGAACGAGGGAGACGAGCGACTTCGACACGCCTGCGCGCTGGGCGACGTCGTAGATCGTCGGTCGGGACGCGGTCATGAGATTCCCCTTTTGACAGGACATTACGTCGTAGTCTACCGTGATCGTTGTACCGCTCCAACGCGGTTCATCCCATCCTCGCACCTGCAATGACGCCGCGGCCGGAAGGCCGGGCGAGACCTCGAAGGAGAGAGCCGATGCCCGAGAGCCTCGGAGTCGCCGTCATCGGAGCCGGCATGGCCGGCCGCGCCCACGCCGCGGCGTACCGTGCGGCGTCCACCGTCTACGCCTCGACGCTTCCGCCCATTCGCCTTGTGTCGATCGGCGACGTGAACGCCGAGTTCGGCTCCCTCGCCGCGCGGCGCTTCGGCTATGAGCGCAGCGACACGTCGTGGCAGGCGATCGCCGAGGCGCCCGACATCGACGTCGTCAGCGTCGTCGTCGCGAATCATCTCCACCGCGAGATCGTCGAAGGGCTCCTCGCCGCCGGCAAGCACGTCCTGTGCGAGAAGCCGCTCAGCGACAGCCTCGACGACGCGGTCGCGATGGCCGACGCCGCGCGCTCGGCGACGAGCATCGCGCGCGTCGGCTTCACCTACCGGCGCTCGCCCGGCATCGCGTATCTCCGCGACCTCGTGCGCAGCGGCGTGCTCGGCCGCGTGCTCCACGTCAGCGGACGCTACTGGACCGACTACGCCGCCGACCCGCACATCCCGATCAGCTGGCGCTTCAAGGGCGCGCAGGGCTCGGGAGCGCTCGCCGATGTGGGCAGCCACCTCGCGTATATCGCCGAGTTCATCGGCGGCGACATCGCGGAGGTGTCGGGTGGGCGCTTCGCCACCGTGATCCCCGAGCGCCCCGAGCCCCTCGGCGCCGTCATCGGCCACGAGCACGGCGCCGTGTCGGACACGTTCGACACCGTCGAGAACGACGACTACGCCGCGTTCTCGTTCGACTTCGCGGATGGCGGAGCAGGGGCGATCGAGGTCTCCCGCGTCGCCTCGGGGCACGCGAACACGCTCGTCCTCGAGGTGTTCTGCGAGAACGGCTCGGCGTCGTTCGACTTCCGCACGCCGTCCGAGATCGGACTCATGCTCAACGAGGGCCCGGTCGCGCAGCGCGGCTTCCGGCGGGTGCTCCTCGGCCCCGAGCATCCGTACCTCAGGGGAGGTCTCGCCATGGACGCGACCGGTGTCGGGTTCGGTCAGAACGAGGGCTTCGTGTACCAGGCGCGGGCGTTCCTCGAGGAGGTCGCCGGCATCGAGGAGGAGGCATCGCTGCCGCGGTGCGCGACGTTCGAGGAGGGGGTCCGCAACATGCGGCTGCTCCAGGCGGTGGCGGAGTCCGCCGCGCGACGCGGCGCGGCGGTCGCGATCCCGCAGGAGGTGCGCGCATGAGGCTGGGCGTCTACAACGCGATCCTGCACGACCGCACGCTTCCCGAGGCGCTCGAGGTCGTGGCGTCGCTCGGTCTCACCGGGATCGAGCTGAACGCGGGCGGATTCCTCCCGGCGGTCCACATCCCGTCCCTCGACGACATCCTCGTGTCCGACGCCGCGCGCGACGACTTCCTCGGGCAGTTCGAGGGGACCGGCGTCGAGATCGCCGGTCTCAACTGCAATGGCAACCCGCTGCACGCGAAGGCCGACATCCGCGCGCGGCACGCGGAGGACGTGCGCCGATCCATCCGCCTCGCTGCCCGCCTGGGTCAGACGCGCGTCGTCACGATGTCGGGTCTGCCCGGGTCCGACGAGACGGCGCGATTCCCGAACTGGATCGTGAACGCCTGGAACTCGGCGCACCTCGACGTGCTCGACTACCAATGGCAAGTCGTCGGCGACTTCTGGCGGGAGATCGACCGACTCGCTGCCGACCACGGCGTCAAGGTCGCGCTCGAGCTGCACCCGCAGAACGTCGTCTTCAACACCCGCGACGTGCATCGTCTCGTCGAGACGACGGGCGCGACGCACATCGGCGTCGAGCTCGACGCGTCGCACCTCTTCTGGCAGCAGATGGACCCCGTCGCGGTCGTGCGAGAGCTGGGCGAGCTCGTCTTCCACGCAGCGGCGAAGGATGTCCGCATCAACCGCGAGACCGCGCAGCTCTACGGCGTGCTCGACAACGGCTTCCGGCGGCTCGACCCGTCCGAGTCGCGCACGAGCCTCGGGGGCGACGAATGGGCGAACGAATGGCCGAAGCCCGCCGCCTGGGACTTCGTCGCGCTCGGCAAGGGGCACGACACGGCGTACTGGACGGAGTTCCTCCGTGCTCTGCACGAGGTCGACCCGGACATGTGGGTCAACATCGAGCACGAGGACGTCGAGCTCGGCCGCGTCGAAGGGCTCCAGGTGGCCGCGGCCGTGCTGCGGGACGCCGATCGAGCTCTGCAGGAGTCGCTCGGGCAGGGGTGAGTTCGCACAGGGCGGTTCTCGAGGCCCGGTCGCGGCGTTTCGACTCGCTCGTTCCTCGCTCGCTCAAGGACCGGGGGAGGGATGGCCGATGGCGCCTTGCAGAGGGATGTGTCAGCGGGCGACCGCGTACGCCGCCCGCACGCGTGCGAGGCGCTCGTCGAAGGCGGGCGGCAGCGGCGAGGGCAGGTCGTCGAGGGGGAACCACGCCAGGTCGTCCGACTCATCGCTGACCTGGAGGGCAACGGCGTCGCGGTCGACGACGGCCGCGACGCCGACGTCGAGGTGCGATGCGCATCGGCCGAACCGCGAGCTCAGCGGATGGTGGTCCAGGTCGACGACCCGGACGTCGCAGAGGAGACTGCGGGAGACGCCCGTCTCCTCCTCGAGCTCGCGTGCGGCGGCCTGCGCGAGCGACGTGTCCCCGGCCTCCAGGTGGCCGCCCGGCTGCACCCAGAACCTCCCCTTGCCGTGGAGGCAGAGGAGGATCTGCTCGCCGGTCGAGTCGAAGACGAACAGGCTCGCCGTGAGGTGCGCGGGCGGTCCCTCGCGGTCGAGCGCGGCCGCGCCGTGCGCCTCGAGAGCCGCGACGAAGTCGTCGTGCGCGGGGACCGACGGCCCCACCAGGGCGACGGCCTCGCGCGCGGACGCGAGCAGGGAGGAGCGCGGGTCGATCACGGCTTCGAGCCTGTCACAGGCCGGGGACCGGAGCGAGGATCCGAGTGGCCGACAGTCGTCGGTGAAATCACCATGCACAGACATGAAACGAACCAGGGAGCAGATCGGTAAGACACTCACCGGTACCACTGTGCACATTGCCGCCCGATTTTGCTCGATCGGCCCATGAGGCGGATACTCATGTCGCGCGCGTCCCCCGCGCACCGAGACCATGAGCATCCTCCGCACCCCGCACAGCGCCCTCGAGAGCGTCACGGTGGTCGGCCCCGGCCGACTCGGCCGGAGCATCGCCCGTGCCCTCCGGGCGGCGGGCGTCGTCGTGCACGGCCCGGTCGGGCGGGGCGAGGAGATCCCCGACGCGCCCGTCGTGCTGCTGTGCGTTCCGGACGGGGAGATCGCTGCCGCGGCGCACGCCGCGACGGCGGCGGGGCGGATGATCGGCCACACCTCCGGCGCGGTGCCGATCCACGATGTCGACTTCGGCCTCCACCCCCTGCAGACGTTCACCGGCGGTGACGACCCGGCCGTGTTCCGCGGCGTCGCGTGCGCGGTCGCGGGGCGGTCGGACGAGGCGCTCGAGACCGCGACGGGCATCGCGCTCCTGCTCGGCGCACGCGCGTTCCCCCTCGATGAGGCCCACCGGGCGGCCTACCACGCAGCCGCGTCGGTCGCGGCGAACTTCCTCGTGACCATCGCCGATGCCGCGGAGCGGATCGCCGAGACCGCGGGCATCCCGGCCAAGGAGGCGCGCCTGCTCCTCGCTCCGCTCGTGCGGCGCACCGTCGAGAACTGGGCGTCGGGAGGACCGGCGACAGCCCTGACGGGACCGATCGCCCGCGGGGACGAGGAGACGGTCGAGCGCCAGCGCGCGGCGATCTCGGCCGGCCGGCCCGAGCTCGTCCCGCTCTTCGACGAGCTGTGCGAGGCGACCCGCGCGCTCGCACGCAGGAAGGAGCACGCGACATGAGGATCGTGCGCACCGTGTCCGACATGCGCGCCGCCGTGCGCGCCGTGCGAGCCGAGGGCGCCTCGATCGGCCTCGTGCCCACGATGGGGGCCTTCCACGAGGGACACCTCTCGCTCATGCGCCGTGCGCGGGAGGCGTCAGACGTCGTGGTCGTGTCGCTCTTCGTCAACCCGACGCAGTTCGGGGCGAACGAGGACCTCGGCTCCTATCCGCGCGACGAGGCCAGGGATGCCGCGCTCGCCGAGGAGGCGGGAGCGGACATCCTCTTCGCCCCGCCCGTCTCCGAGATGTATCCCGCCGGCTTCGCCACGACCATCCATGTGTCCGGCATCACCGACGTGCTGTGCGGCGCGCACCGCGGCCCGCACCACTTCGACGGCGTTGCCACCGTCGTCGCCAAGCTGCTCTCGATCGTCACCCCTGACGTCGCCTTCTTCGGACAGAAGGATGCGCAGCAGGTGCTCGTCGTGCGCCGGCTCGTCCGCGACCTCGACCTGCCCGTGCGGATCGAGGCGTGCCCGATCGTCCGCGAGCCGGACGGCCTCGCGATGAGCTCGCGCAATGTCTACCTCGATGCCCCAGCGCGGGCGCAGGCGACCGCGCTGAACCGGGCGCTGACCGCAGCGGAGGATCTCGCGGCCCGGGGCGAGCGGGATGGCGCGGTGCTGCTCGCGGCCGCGCGATCCGTCCTCGCGGACGCCGGCATCGAGCCGGAGTACCTCGAGCTGCGCGACGCCGAGCACCTCCGTCCTCTCGTCCGCGTCGATCGGGACGCGCTGCTCGCGGTCGCGGCCAGGGTCGGCGCCGCACGCCTCATCGACAACCGCATCCTCAAGGGAGAATCCTGATGCGCCGCATCATGCTCAAGTCGAAGATCCATCGCGCCACCATCACGGGAAGCGACCTCAACTACGTCGGCTCGATCACGATCGACCCCGATCTGCTCGAGGCGGCGGACATCCTCGAGCACGAGCAGGTGCACGTGCTCGACGTCGACAACGGGGCGCGCTTCGAGACGTACACGATCGCGGGGGAGCGGGGCTCGGGGGTCATGCAGGTCAACGGCGCTGCCGCCCGGCTCGTGCACGCGGGCGACACGATCATCGTCGTCTCCTACGCCGAGTACGACGAGAAGGACCTCGAGACATACGAGCCCGTCGTCGTGCACGTCGACCGGGGCAACGGCATCATCCAGGTCGATGACGCGGTCGACCGTCTCCTGACGGCGCGCGCATGAGCACGCGGCCGGCGGCCCGCCCGCGCGTCGCGCCGGCCGACCTCGCCGCGCGCAAGGCCGCAGGCGAGCGCATCGCGATGGTGACCGCCTACGACCATCCCAGTGCGCAGGTCGCCGAGGCGGCGGGCGTCGACGTCGTGCTCGTGGGCGACTCGGCCGCGATGACGGTGCTCGGATACGACAGCACCGTGCCCGTCACCGTCGACGAGATGATCATGCTCACGGCCGCGGTCCGCAGGGGTCTGCAGAGCCCTCTGCTTGTCGCGGACCTGCCCTTCGGCTCGTACGAGGCCTCCGACGAGATCGCCGTCGCGACCGCGCAGCGCTTCGTGAAGGAGACGGGGTGCGATGCGGTCAAGATCGAGCGCGGCGGCACGTCGGTCGATCGCGCGCGCGCCATCGTCCGCGCGGGCATCCCCGTCATGGGGCATGTCGGCCTCACGCCGCAGACGGCGACCGCTCTCGGCGGATACCGCGCGCAGGGGCGGACCGCCGACGACGCGCTCGCGGTGTGCGAGGGCGCACTCGCTCTGCAGGAGGCCGGATGCTTCGCGATCGTCTTCGAGGCGATCCCGAGCGACGTCACGGACGCCCTGATGCCCCGGATGAGCGTCCCCGTGATCGGCATCGGCGCGGGCCCCGCCACCGACGGCCAGGTGCTCGTATTCCATGACCTTCTCGGCATATACGGGGGTCGTGCGGCGCGCTTCGTCAAGCGGTACGCGGAGCTGCGGGGGGACATGATTGCCGGCGTCGAACGCTATGTCGCGGAAGTGCGCGCGGGACAGTACCCCGCGACTGAGCACGGCTACTCCATGCCCGAAGAGGAATCTGCCCGGCTGAGGGAGCTGCTCGACGCGCTCTGACCCGCCGACTTGCGCGACCGCGGCTCCCTGCTACTCTGATCCGGTCCACACGGGAGTCCCAGCAGGGGCTGAGAACGAGCTGACGCTGCTCGCGACCGTCGAACCTGTTCGGGTCATGCCGGCGTAGGAAGTAGGAGCAGCTCTTTTGCGCACCCTGGAAGCGACGCATTCGCTCGCATATCTGCACGACGACGAGCACGGGATCCGGGTGCCGGTCACCCGCATCGTGCTCACGGACTCGCCGAACGGCGAGCGGAACGAGCCGTTCACGGCATATCGGACGTCGGGCCCGGGCAGCGACCCGGTGCGCGGACTGCCGCCGCTGAGGGCCGACTGGATCGCCGCACGCGGCGACGTCGAGGAGTACGACGGGCGCCCGCGCGACCTCCACGACGACGGCCGTGCGGCCGCGCGGCGCGGCGCCGCCTCCGCGGAGTGGCGGGGAGAGTCCGCCCGCCCCCGCCGCGCACGTCCCGGCCGGCGCGTGACGCAGATGCACTACGCGCGGCAGGGCGTCATCACGCCCGAGATGCGCTTCGTCGCGCTGCGCGAGGGGTGCGACGTCGAGCTCGTCCGCTCCGAGCTCGCGGCGGGGCGCGCGATCATCCCGAGCAACATCAACCATCCCGAGAGCGAGCCCATGATCATCGGGCGGGCGTTCCTCGTCAAGATCAACGCGAACATCGGGAACTCGGCCGTCACGAGCTCGATCGCCGAGGAGGTCGAGAAGCTCCAGTGGGCGACGACGTGGGGCGCCGACACGGTCATGGACCTCTCCACGGGCGACGACATCCACACGACGCGCGAGTGGATCATCCGCAACGCGCCCGTGCCGATCGGGACGGTCCCGATCTACCAGGCGCTCGAGAAGGTCGACGGGCAGGCGCATCGCCTCACCTGGGAGATCTTCCGCGACACCGTGATCGAGCAGTGCGAGCAGGGCGTCGACTACATGACGATCCACGCGGGCGTGCTGCTGCGCTACGTGCCGCTCACGGCAGAGCGGGTGACGGGCATCGTCTCGCGCGGCGGCTCGATCATGGCGGGCTGGTGCCTCGCCCACCATCGCGAGAACTTCCTCTACACGCACTTCGACGAGCTGTGCGAGATCTTCGCGCAGTACGACGTCGCGTTCTCGCTCGGCGACGGCCTGCGCCCCGGCTCGACGGCCGACGCCAACGACGCGGCGCAGTTCGCCGAGCTCGACACGCTCGCCGAGCTCACGCACCGGGCGTGGGAGCACGACGTGCAGGTCATGGTGGAGGGGCCCGGGCACGTGCCGCTGCACCTGGTCCGGGAGAACGTCGAGCGCCAGCAGGAGCTCTGCTCGGGGGCGCCCTTCTACACGCTCGGCCCCCTCGTCACCGACGTCGCCCCGGGGTACGACCACATCACCTCGGCGATCGGCGCGACCGAGATCGCACGGTGGGGCACCGCGATGCTCTGCTACGTCACGCCCAAGGAGCACCTGGGGCTGCCCAACCGCGACGACGTGAAGACGGGCGTCATCACGTACAAGATCGCGGCGCATGCAGCCGACCTCGCGAAGGGCCATCCGGGGGCGCGGGATCGGGATGACGCCCTGTCGAAGGCGCGCTTCGAGTTCCGCTGGCGCGATCAGTTCGCCCTCTCGCTCGACCCCGACACGGCGGAGGCCTTCCACGACGAGACGCTCCCGGCCGAGCCGGCCAAGACGGCGCACTTCTGCTCGATGTGCGGCCCGAAGTTCTGCTCGATGCGGATCTCCCAGGACATCCGCGACCGCTTCGGCGGCGCCGAGGAGCAGGAGGCGATCGCGGCCATGCGCCGGAAGTCCGAGGAGTTCGTCGCCGCCGGCGCGTCCGTCTACCTCGACGAGCCCCGTGTCCGGAGCTGACAGCAGGGTCGACGTCGCCGTCATCGGCGCAGGGGTCGTCGGCACGGCGATCGCCGTCGCGTGTGCGCGCGCGGGGCGCTCGGTGCGACTCATCGACCCCCGCCCGGGAGACGGCGCAACGTATGCCGCGGCCGGAATGCTGAGCCCCGCGGGCGAGCTCCAGCACACCGAGCGCGCTGCCGTGGCGCTCCACCGCACCGCGGCGGCAGCATACCCCGACTTCGTCGCATCGCTGCCCGGCGGCGCCGCGGCGTGCGGGTACGAGGCCGCCCCGACGCTTCTCGTCGGGGTCGACGACGCCGACCGCCGTCGGATCGTCGAGCTCGTGGACGCGGCGCCCGCGGTGCAGGCAGAGCGACGGAGCGTCCGAGAAGCGCGGGCCGCCGAGCCCCTGCTCGGGCCGGGACTCTCGTGCGCGTACGCGGCGGACGGCGACCATCGCGTCGATCCGCGTGCCCTCGTCCGCGCGCTTCGGGGCGCGCTCGCGCCATCCGCTCTCCGTCCGCTCGCGGCGAGGCGCCTGCTGCGCGGGCGGGGCGGTGCTGTGCACGGTGTCGAGCTCTCCGACGGGACAGCGATCGCCGCGGCCGAGGTGGTCGTCGCGAACGCGCTCGGCGCGGCGGACCTGGGCGCGACGCCGCCCGGCGTGCTGCGCCCGGTGCACGGAGACATCCTCCGCCTCCACGCGGCGGGCCTCCCGCGCCTCGCGCACACGGTCCGCTCCCTCGTCCGCGGCCGTGCCGTCTACCTCGTGCCGCGTGTCGACGGCGGACTCGTCGTGGGCGCGACCGAGCGCGAGGACGCCGACGACGCGGTCTCCGCGGGGGGCGTGTCGGCGCTGCTCCGCGATGCGGCCGAGGTGATGCCGCTCGTCGACGAGTACCGCTTCGTCGAGGCGACCGCCCGCGCCCGTCCGGCGACCCCCGATCATCTGCCCCTCGTCGGGCGGACCGCCCCGGGCCTCGTCGTCGCGACGGGAACGCATCGCAACGGCGTGCTGCTCGCCCCGCTCATCGCAGACCTCTGCCGCCGCATCGTCGACGACGTCGCCCCGCCGCGCGGCGTCGAGGCCGACCTGCTCGACCCTGGGCGGTTCGCCCCCACCCGCCTCCAACCCGGGCGCGACGCCGCGCCCTGTGACCGTGAAGGAGTCCTCGCATGATCGAGATCGATGTCAACGGAAGTGCTCTGCGGCTGCCCGAGGGGGCGGCGGTGTCGACGGTCGTCTCGGCGCTCACGGGCCGCGCGGTGACGCCCGAGGGCACGGCCGAGGACGGCGCGCCCCTCGGCGTCGCGGTCGCGGTCGACGCGGTCCTCGTGCCGCGCGCCCGCTGGGGGTCGCATCGGCTCGGCCCGGGCGCGCGGGTCGAGGTGCTCACCGCGGCGCAGGGCGGCTGACGTGGAGCCGCTCGTCATCGACGGCGTCGCCCTGTCGTCGCGGCTCATCGTCGGCACGGGCGGTGCGCCGAGCCTCGAGGTGCTCGACGAGGCTCTGCGGGCGTCGGGCACCGAGCTCACGACGGTCGCCGTGCGGCGATACGGAAGCGGAGCGGGCGGCCTCTACGCCCTGCTGCGCGAGCGCGGCATCCGCCTCCTCCCCAACACCGCGGGCTGCCGCACGGCGCACGACGCGGTGCTCACGGCCGAGCTCGCGCGCGAGGCGTTCGGCACGAGCTGGATCAAGCTCGAGGTCGTCGCCGACGACACGACGCTCCTGCCCGACCCGGTCGAGCTGCTCGACGCCGCGGAGCGGCTCGTCGCGGAGGGCTTCACGGTCTTCGCGTACACGAACGACGACCCCGTCACGGCGCTACGGCTCGAGCAGCTCGGGGTCGCGGCGGTCATGCCCCTCGGCGCGCCGATCGGGACGGGCCTCGGCATCCTCAACCCCCACAACATCGAGCTCATCGTGTCGCGCGCATCGGTTCCCGTCGTGCTCGACGCGGGCCTCGGCACGGCGTCGGAGGCGGCGCTCGCGATGGAGCTCGGCTGCGACGCGGTGCTCCTGGCGACAGCGGTGACCCGCGCGCACGACCCCGTGCGGATGGCCGCCGCGTTCCGCCATGCCGTCGAGGCGGGCCATCTCGCCGCGCACGCGGGGCGCATCCCCCGGCGGCGGCATGCCCGCGCATCGTCGGAGACCGAGGGGATGGCGGTCCTGTGACGGCGCTCGTGGCACCCGGTCCGGCGCTCTCCGACGATGAGCGGGAGCGGTACGGCCGGCAGCTCATCCTGCCCGGCATGGGCGATGCCGCGCAGCGCCGGCTGCGTGCGGCGCGCGTGCTCGTCGTGGGCGCAGGCGGCCTCGGTTCGCCCGTGCTGCTGGCGCTCGCCGCGGCGGGGGTGGGCGTGCTCGGCGTGGTCGACGACGACGCCGTCGAGCTCGGCAACCTGCAGCGCCAGGTGATCCACCGGGTCGCGGACATCGGACGACCGAAGACGGCATCCGCACGCGACGCCATCGCGGCGCGGAACCCCGGGATCGAGGTGCGCGCGCACGCGCTGCGTCTGGATGCGCGGAGCGCGGCCGGCGTTCTCGCGGACTACGACCTCGTCGTCGACGGCTCGGACAACTTCGCCACGCGGTACCTCGTCGACGACACGGCGGCGGCGCTCGGCCTTCCGCTCGTCTGGGGATCGGTCCTCCGGTGGGAGGGTCAGGTCGGGGTCGTCTGGGCCGAGCGCGGCACGCGCTACCGCGACCTCTACCCGGATGCGCCGGGGGCGGCGCTCGACTGCGCGACGGCGGGCGTGTTCGGCCCGTTGTGCGCGCTCGTCGGCGCCCAGATGGCGGCCGAGGCGATCAAGCTCATCACCGGAGCAGGACGCCCCCTCCTCGGCCGCGTCGTCGTCGTGGACGCACTCGGCGCCGGATGGCGCGAGGTGGCGTTCGCGGCGGATGGCCCGGCGCAGGCCCCAGCGGATGGCACGGCGGAGGCCACGGGGGACGGCGGGGCGGGGGCCACGGAGGATGGCGCGGTGCCGATCGTCTCGGCCGCCGAGCTCCGCGCTGCCCTGGCTGGGGGCGCCGCGCCTCTCGTCGTGGACGTGCGCGCGCCATCCGAGCCCGGGGCCATCCCGCATGCCGTCCGCTGGACGCTCGACGAGATCGAGGCGGGGGAGGAGCCGCCCGAAGCCGTGCGGCGTGCGCTCGTCGAGCGGCGCGAGGTCGTCGTGCACTGCGCCCTCGGGGTGCGGTCGCGCCGCGCGGCCGAGGTGCTCCGCGGGCGCCCGGAGTGGCGCGCTCATCCGCTCCGCTCGCTCGCGGGCGGGATCTCGGCGTGGCACGCGCTCGAGCAGGCCCCGGCGCCGACGTGCGCCGCGGCGCCGTGACGCGATTCGGGAAAACCCGAAAGAACGTCTCCGGCTGACTCTGGGGCGCCCGCGCGAGGGCCGCCCTAGCTTGGAGGCATGACCACACAGCTCGCCTCCGCTTCGACCGCGAGGACGTCGCGCCCGCTCCGGGTGGCCGGGGCGATCGCCCATCTCGCGGCGCTCGGCTTCCTGGGCGCCTTCGCGTTCACCGCTCTCTTCGGGCTGCTCGGCTTCGGCCTCGGCACCCTCCCGCTCCTCGGCTTCGGGCTCCTGCTGCTCGTCGCCTTCGTCTACGTCCTCTTCGCCGTCGCCTGGCTCGAGACCGCGCGTGTCGACGGGCTGTACGGCTTCGGCCTGCCCGCGCTCGCATGGCGCCTCCGCGTCGGCCCCGGCTTCGGCGGCTGGCTCCGCACGCTCCTGCGTCAGGCGGTCGACCCGCGCATTTGGCGGGCGATCGCCAACCTCGCGATCGCGACGGTCTTCGGCGTGATCGTCATGGGGCTCTTCCGCCTGCTCATCTGGTCCATCGCGATCTGCTTCGCTCCTCTCTCGGGCGCGGAGACCGTGCGCGGCGCGTTCGGCCTCGAGTTCGCCGCCGCGTGGGCGCCGCTCGCCGGCATCCTGGGCGTCATCGTGACCGCTGCCGGGATCGTCGGGCTCGCGCTCCTGCACGGCGTGCTGAGCCGCGCGATCGTCGTGCCGTCGCAGGAGGAGCAGCTCGCCGCGCAGGCCCGCACCTCCGACGCGCAGCGAGCGGGCGCCGTGCGCGCCTCCGAGGTGGAGCGGACGCGCATCGAGCGCGATCTGCACGACGGCGTGCAGCCCCGTCTCGTCTCCGTCGGGATGACCCTCGGCCTCGCCCAGCAGAAGATCGACAGCGACCCCGATGCCGCCCGCTCGCTCATCGAGGAGGCGCACACCTCGACGAAGGCGGCCATCACCGAGCTCCGCCAGCTCGCGCGCGGCATCCACGCGTCCGTGCTCGACGACCGCGGCCTCGACGCGGCCCTGTCCGCGCTCGCCGGGCGCTCGCACATCCCCGTGCACCTCGACGTGCGGATGGACGGCCGGTGCAGCCGGGAGGCCGAGGCGGCGGTGTACTTCGCGATCGCGGAGTCGCTCACGAACGCCGCGAAGCACTCGCGTGCCGCGGAGTGCCGGGTGATCGTGCGCCGCCGCGACGACGGCGTGCTCTGGGCCCGCGTCGAGGACAACGGCATCGGCGGGGCGCGCGTGCTCCCCGGCGGCGGCCTCGACGGCATCTCGAACCGCATCCTGTCGGCGGGCGGCACCGTCCGCCTCGACAGCCCGAACGGCGGACCGACCGCCCTGGAGGTGAGCGTGCCATGCGCATCCTGATCTGCGAGGACTCGGTCCTCCTGCGCGAGGGCCTCGTGCGCCTCCTCGAGGACGCCGGCCACGAGATCGTCGCGGCCCTTCCCGACGCGAGCGATCTGCTGGCGACCGTGGAGGCATCCGCCCCGGATCTCTGCATCCTCGACGTGCGCCTCCCTCCGACCTTCACCGATGAGGGGATCCGCGCGGCGATCGAGGTGCGGGCGGCGCATCGCGAGCTCCCCGTCCTCGTCCTCTCGCAGTACGTCGAGGAGCGCTACGCGAGCGAGCTGATCACGGCGCAGGGCGGCGCGGTCGGCTACCTCCTCAAGGACAGGGTCGCCGACGTCGCGGAGTTCGTCGAGTCGGTCGACCGCATCGCGCAGGGCGCGACCGTGCTCGACCCCGAGGTCGTCGCGCAGCTGCTCAGCCGGCGCACCCGCGATGAGCGGATGACGCGGCTCACGGAGCGCGAGCGCATGACGCTCGCTCTCATCGCGGAGGGCAAGTCGAACCAGGCGATCGCCGGCGTGCTCTTCGTCTCGGAGGCGAGCGTCGAGAAGTACGTCACCTCCATCTTCCAGAAGCTCGACCTCGAGCCGGACGAGTCGGGCAACCGCCGCGTTCTCGCAGCTCTCGCCCACATCGAGAACACGGGCGGAACGCCCCAGACAGGAGCGACACGATGAGCACCCCCACCACCCCGCCGGCCTTCGATGCGTCGGCGTACGATCCCGCGGCCGTGCCCCCGCGTCCGGCCCCTCCCACCCCTCCCGCATCGGGCGGCAAGGTCGTCGCGCTCGTCGTCGCGGTGATCGGCGGCGTGGCGCTGCTGGGCACCGCCATCGGCTCGGGCGTCGCCGCGGCGCGCGGCGCGTTCTCGGTCGACGAGACCCTCACGGCGGCGGCCGCCGGCGTGACCTCCCTCGACATCGACGCCTCCGGGGCCTCCTTCGCGATCGCCTACGGCGACGTCGACGCGGCCGTGCTGGAGGTCACGAACGCGGATGACGGATGGCGCGTCTCGCGCGACGGCGGCGAGCTGACGGTCGACCGCCGCGACGGGTTCTTCCGCGGCTGGTGGTTCGGCGGCGACTGGTTCGGCGGCGACTGGTTCGACGACGAGCAGACCGTCGTGCTGACGCTGCCGGAGCGCCTGAAGGGCGCGGGCCTCGATGTCGACCTCTCGCTCTCGGGCGGCAGCCTCACGGCCGAGGGCGACTTCGGCGAGGTCGACGCCGAGGTCGGGGCGGGGTACCTGAGCCTCGACGGCTCGGCCGCGTCGCTCGAGGTCGACCTGAGCGCGGGCCAGGCCGACCTCGCGCTCGCCGACGTCGCGGAGGCCGGCTTCACGGTCGCTGCGGGCCGTCTCGACGCCGAGCTCACGGGCGACGCGCCCGCCGAGGTGACGGTCGACGTGAGCGCGGGCTCGCTCGACCTCGTGCTCCCCGACGAGACCTACGCCGTGCGCTCCGACGTCTCGGCAGGCGACTTCGACAACCGCCTCGACGTCGAGAGCTCGTCGCCGCGCGAGATCTCGGTGCAGGTCGCGGCAGGGGATGCGACTCTCCGACCGGGTGGCGCCTCCGCGCGCTGACGCGCTGCCGCACCGCGAGCCGGCCCCGGGTTCCGCCCGGGGCCGGCTCGCTGCGCGTTCGGTCGCTGCGCGATGCCCCGGGCCCGGTCGTTGAGCGAGCGGAGCGAGTCGAAACGCGGGGCGTTCGGAGGCTGGGTTGCGGCATTTCGTCTCGGTCGCTGCGCTCCCTCGCTCAATGTCCGGAGGGGGAGTCCGGATCGTCTCGGTCGCTGCGGGATGCCCGGGTCCGGTCGTTGAGCGAGCGGAGCGAGTCGAAACGGGGTGAGGTTCCGAAAGACGTGCGGAGCGGAAATCCCGGATCGTTCGGCGAACGGTGAACCTCGTGGCACAGGATGGAGGGCATGGCTCAGGATCGTCGTCGGCGCGTGATGGAGAGCGTCCGCAGGGCGCTGTGGAGCGACGCGTCGAAGGCCGCCCCCACCGAGCTGCTCACGGTCGTCGACGACGCGATGGCCGTGCGGATCATCGACCTCGCGATGCGGGTGGCCGAGGTCATGCTGTCGGTCGGCGCGTCGGCGAAGGAGGTCGTGCTCGCGGCCCTGCGCATCACCCGCGCCTACGGGCTCAAGAGCGTGCACGTCGACGTGACCTACAACTCCGTGACGGTGTCGGATCACCGCGGAGGCGACGACCTGCCGATCACCCTCATGCAGGTCGTGCGGTCGGCCGTTCCCGATCACGCGAAGCTCCAGCGCCTCCAGGCGCTCGTGACCGAGATCGAGGAGGGCCTCGAGCTCGGCGAGGCGCGGGCGCGGTTCCGCCAGATCCGCCGCACGCCGTTCCTCTATCAGCCCGGCGTCGTGATCACGGTGCAGGCGCTCCTCGCGGTCGGCGTCGGCGTGATGTTCGGCGCGTCGTGGATCGCGCTGGCCGTGACCTTCCTCGCCGCGCTGGGCGTCGCCGGCTCCCAGGCGGGGCTCGCGAAGCTGCGCGTGCCCATGTTCTTCAGCCAGGTGGTCGGCGCGTTCACGCTCGTCGCCGTCACGGTCGTCGTCGCGCTCCTGTCGCGCCTCGGCGTCGAGCCGTTCACCGACGTCCGCTCGACGATCGTCGTCTCCTCGGGCATCGTGCTCATGCTCGCGGGTCTCGCCGTCGTCGGCGCCGCGCAAGACGCGATCGACGGATTCGCGCTCACCGCGGGAGGGCGCATCCTCGAGCTCACCCTGCAGACCCTCGGCGTCGTGCTCGGCATCGTGGTCGGGCTGCAGCTCGCGAGCGCGCTCGGCGTCGGCCTGCAGTTGCCGAGCGAGGCGCTGCCGTTCGGGCCGTTCGCGGGTCAGATCGTCGGCGCGGTGATCGTGGCGATCACCGTCGCGGTCATGAACGGCGCCGGCCTCCGCATCGTCGTCGTGAGCGTCCTGCTCGCGACGATCGCCTGGACCGGCTACGCGGTGCCCTCGGCGGCCGGACTCGACGCCGCCGGAGCGAGCTTCGCGGGGGCGTTCGCCGCGAGCCTCGTCGGCGCGCTCATCGCCCAGCGCCTGCACGTGCCATCCGTCGCCGTGACGACGGCCGCGATCGTCCCCCTCGTTCCGGGCTCCGCCGTGTTCCGGGGTCTTCTCGGGATGGTCGAGGCCGGCGACGACACCGCGCGGCTCATCGTCGCGACGCAGGCGCTCGTGACCGCCGGCATGATCGGCATCGCGCTCGCCGCGGGCGCGACCCTCGGCCTGTTCATCGGCTCCCCGCTGCGTGCGACCCTGGACGGCGTGCGGATGAGGGTGCGGACGACCGCGCGCCCCCGCGCCGCCGCCGGCACCGGCAAGCTCGTGCCGGTCCCGCCGCGCGGCGAGGCCGACGGCGCCGCGATCCGGGATCAGTAGGCTGACGTCATGGACCTGAGAGTCGCCGCCTACGCCGTCATCGTCGACGAGGCCGAGCGCGTGCTGCTCTCGCGCTGGATCGAGGGGTCGAAGCCCGCCTGGACGATGCCGGGCGGCGGGATGGACCCCGGCGAGCATCCCGCTCAGACCTGCCGACGCGAGGTGCGCGAGGAGACGGGCTACGAGGTCGAGCTCGGGGACGTCATCGGGATCGACTCGGTCGTCATCCCCGCCCGCAAGCGGCTCGCGGGGACCGGCGACATGCAGGCGCTGCGGATCGTCTACCGGGCGACGATCACGGGCGGGTCCCTCGCCTACGAGCTCGACGGGTCGACCGACATGGCCGAGTGGATCCCGCTCAGCCGCGTGCGGTCGATCGAGCGGGTCTCGTTCGTCGACACCGCCCTGCGGATGGCCGGACTCCTGTGACGAAGGGAACGCACGTGAACGGTCGGATCCTGCTCGTGAACGGGCCGAATCTCAACCTCCTCGGCACGCGCGAGCCCGAGATCTACGGCTCGGACACGCTCGACGACGTCGTGGCGCTCGTCGAGCGCACGGCCGCCGATCTCGGATTCGAGGTGCGGGCCATCCAGAGCAACCACGAGGGCGCGCTCGTCGACGCGATCCACGAGGCGCGGGGCGACTGCGACGCGGTGGTGATCAACCCCGGCGCGCTCACCCACACGTCGGTCGCGCTGCGCGACGCCCTCACCGGCGTGCACCTGCCCTTCGCGGAGGTGCACATCTCGAACGTGCACGCGCGCGAGCCGTTCCGCCACCACTCGTACCTGTCGGATGTCGCCAGCTGCGTGATCGTCGGAGCGGGCGTGCAGGGCTATGCCTTCGCGGTGCAGCGCCTCGCGGCTCTGCTCGCTCCCGCGCGCTGACCGCGGCCTACTCGAACGGGGCCGCGAGGTCGAGACCCTCGCAGAAGTCCTCCGTGGATGCGTACTGCTCGTTGGGCAGCACGGCGAGCCGGCGATCCTGCATCATGCACACGGTGGGGTTCACGACCCGCACCATCTCGACGTCGCCGTCGGTCGGCACCGCGTTGTAGCCCGCCATGCAGAACTCGAGGGCCTGCGCGACCCGATCCTCGAGAGCGAGCGTGCGGTCGCGATCGCGGTCGTCGTCGACGAACGACGTCGTGCCGTGCGGCGCCGACAGGTCGGCCGTCGTGTAGCAGTCGAAGCTCACGTTGAGGTCGTCGGGCTTCGCCATCTCGACGAGGATGGCGCCCGCGGTGGTGACGGCGACGACGAGCGCGGTCGTGGCCGCGGTGAACGTCAGCCGCGAGCGACGCCGTGCGCGGTTCCGGGCGATCTCGGCGAAGATCTTGCGGCGCATCGACGCGACCTGGTCGTCGGTCGGGGGGTGCAGTCTCATGATCCCTGCTCACGGAAGGCGCCGCGGAGGGAGCTGCGCAGCTCGGCCCTGGCACGCGACAGGCGGTTTCGCACCGTCCCGTCGGTGACGCCGAGCGCGTGCGCGGCCTGCCGGTAGGTCATCCCCCGGTCGAGGCACAGATGGACCAGCTCCTGGTCCCGCGGCGAGAGGCGGCCGATCGCCTCGGCGATCGTCAGGGAGAGCTCGGCCTGCAGGGCGCGGCTCTCGGGCGACGCCGTCGGATCGGCGACGTCGTGCTCTCCGGCGTCGAGGTTCGCGTGATCCTTCGCGCGCTTCCGCAGATGCGCGTACGAGAGGTTGCGGCACGTGACCATGAGCCAGGGGAGGGCGGATCCGTCGGCGGTGCGGATCCTCGCGGCCTTCTTGAACGCGACCACGAAGACCTCCTGCGTCACGTCCTCGACGTCGCGCGGTGAGATGCCGAGGCTCAGCGCGAAGCGGAAGACCGTGCGCACGTGGCGCTCGTAGATCGTGGCGAACGCCGTGTGGTCTCCGCGTGCGACCGCGTCGAGCAGCGCCTCGTCGGCCTGCGACGGCACGGCTGCCACGTCGTGTTCCACTGCGTTCACACCCTGTAATGCTCCGGTGTCCCGAATCGTCTCACACTTCGTCCGCGGCGTGTCCCCCATTCGGAGGACACAACGCCTTGACACCGCCCGCGTGGCGTGCGAGATTCCGGGGACGGGGTTCGTCGATCGGGGCTCCGGATAGAGGAGTCGGCATGGGCGCCATGAGGAAGCGAATCGGAGCGGTGCTCGCCTGCATCGCGGCTGTCGGGGCGAGTGCGATCGCGGCGGCGCCCGCGACGGCATCGGTCGAGCAGGACTGCGGCGTCTTCGTCGACACGGGCGAGACCATCTGCGTGCCGCGCGGGGAGGACCTCCACGCCGCCGTCCTCGAGCAGACCGGCCAGGTCGTCGTCGACGCGGCCGCGCCATCCGCCCGCTCGTCGAGTGCCGACGGGATCGAGGCGGGCGTCGCGGCGACGTACCTGCTCGCGCGCCTGTACGACGGCACGTCGTACAGCGGCTCGTACTGGGACCTCTACGGATCGAGCTCGTGCGTGTCGGGGCAGTGGATGGGCAACGCCAACATCTCGTTCCAGGACCGCGCCTCGTCGATGCGCGGCTACTCGAACTGCAAGGTGAAGGTCTACGAGCACACGAACTACGGCGGGGCGTCGTACGGCTACTACTCGTACTCGAGCTCGATCAGCAGCACGATGAACAACAAGGCGTCCTCGGTCCGCGTCTCGGGATAGCGGTCAGCGGATGGCCTCGATCGGGTCGGTGATGTCGGCGACGGTCGCGCCGTAGGCGGCGATCAGGGCGTCCGCGTCGACGAACAGCGTGTAGCCGTGGGCTCCCGCGCCCATCGAGACGCGCTTTCCGACCATCCGCTCGTCCGCGTAGACGGGCCAGTCCCGCGTGGATCCGAGCGGGACGATCGTGCCGCGCTCGTACCCCGTCGCCTCGAGAGCGAGGGGCGGCTCGGGCAGGCGCAGCCTGTTCACGCCGACCACGGCGCGCAGCTTCGACCACGAGATCGAGCGATCGCCGGGTACGAGCGCGAAGTAGAACCGGTCGCCCTTTCCCTTCACGACGAGGGTCTTGACGATGTCGGAGGGCGTGATGCCGCGGAGCGCGGCGGCCTCCTCGAGGGACGTGGCACGCGGAGACGCCTGCACGTCGATGTCGAGTCCGCGCTCCGCGGCGGCCGCGCGGACGCGCTCGAGCCCATCCTGCGTCGTCGTGCCGTCGGCCATCCGCTCTCCTCCTCAGCGTCGCGCTCCGCGAGGAGCACCCGCGAGCGCAGCGGAACGGCGCGGCGGGTCGCCCCGCCGCGCCGGATCCTCAGGTCAGGCGTCGGGCGCCGCGAGCGGGTCGTCGGCCACCCAGAGCTCGTCGTCGGCGCGCAGCGTCTGCCACGCGGCGTAGAGCACGCCGGCGGCCGCGGCGATGCCGAGGATGAGGGCGATGACCGGGCCCGCGCTCGACTTCTTCTTGGGAGCGACGACGGGGATGCCGGCGCGCGAGCGGGCGAGCTTGTCGCGCGTCTCGGCAGCGACGTCCCAGGCCGAGAGGGCCTTGCCCACGACCGCGCCGGCGACCGGCACGACCGATCCGTCGATGAACTTCTTCGAGGCCTTGACGCCCTGGTCCACGAACGGGCGAGCCCGGTTCACGTAGGGCTCGAGGATCTCGTGGTACTTCTCCTCGACCGCGGGTGCGACCTGCTTGCGCCCGAACGTCTCGAGCTGGCGACCCGCCTGCCGTGCGACGTCGGCGGCGCCGGCGGCGACGACCTGCTGCGCCTCCCAGACGTGCGCCGCGGACTGCTGGAGCTTCTTGAGCTCCTTCTTCTGCTTCCTGCTGAGGCTGAGGCTCACGTGTGCCCTCCCGCGTCGATGGGGTCTGCTTTCGACCATCCTGCCAGATGGCATCCCCGATCAGCTCCGGCCTTGCGGACTCTGAGAGAATGTGCCCATGACTCAGCACACCGCCGTCGCGACCATCCACACGAACCACGGCGACATCGTGGTCAACCTCTTCGGGGACCACGCACCCCGCACCGTCCAGAACTTCATCGGGCTGGCGGACGGCTCGCAGGAGTGGACCGACCCGCGCACGGGCGCAGCCGGCGAGGGCCCCCTCTACAAGGACGTCATCTTCCACCGCATCATCCCGAACTTCATGATCCAGGGCGGCGACCCGCTCGGCCAGGGCGTCGGCGGCCCCGGCTACACGTTCGACGACGAGATCCACCCCGAGCTCGACTTCAACGCGCCCTACAAGCTCGCCATGGCCAACGCGGGCAAGCGCCCGAACGCCATCACGGGCAAGCTGAGCGGCACGAACGGGTCGCAGTTCTTCATCACGACCGACCCCACCCCGTGGCTGCAGGGCAAGCACACGATCTTCGGCGAGGTCGCCGACGACTCGTCGCGCGCCGTGGTCGACGCGATCGCCCAGGTTCCGACCGGCGCGGCCGACCGCCCGCGCGAGGACGTCGTCATCTCGTCGATCGACGTCGTCGCCGTCTGACACGGCGCTCGCGTGACCACCGCCGACCGACCCCGGAATCCCGACGACTACTGCTATCGGCACCCCGATCGCCAGAGCTTCGTCCTGTGCCAGCGCTGCCTGCGCACGATCTGCGCGGACTGCCAGACCCAGGGGCCGGTCGGCGTCGTGTGCCCGGAGTGCATGAAGGAGCAGCGCAAGAGCCGCACACCCGCCCAGCGCCGCGCTGAGCGACGCTGGCGCGGAGGCGGCGCGGTCGCCATCGCCGGCGGCCGTCCGCGCGTCATGGCGTGGATCGCGGGCATCACGGCCGTCGCCTACCTCCTCCAGATGGTCGACGGATACGGCTTCGGCGGCGCCATCGGCGTCCAGCAGTGGCTCGCGTTCTACGCTCCGACGCTGTACCCCGAGCTGACCGGCACCACGCAGCCCTGGCGGCTCGTGACGGTCGCGCTCGTGCACGGCGGCTTCTGGCACGTGGGCCTCAACCTGCTGTCGCTGTGGATGATCGGCCGTATCCTCGAGCCGATCATCGGCAGCGGGCGCTTCCTCGCGGTGTACGTCCTCTCGACGATCGGCGGCTCGGTCGCGGTGGCCCTGCTGGCCTTCTCGACGCCCGTCGTGGGCGCCTCGGGAGCCGTGTTCGGCCTCCTCGGCACGCTGCTCGTCATCGGGCGCCGGCTGGGCGGCGACATCCGCGGCATCCTCGTGGTGCTCGGCATCAACCTCGTCATCGGGTTCATCCCGGGGTTCAACGTCTCGTGGCAGGCGCACGTCGGCGGCCTCATCACGGGCCTCGTCGTCGGACTGGTCCTCGCTCGGACGAGCGGCCGCAACCGCCGCGGTCTGCAGATCGCGCTGCTGTCGCTCGTGGGCGTCGCGCTTCTCGTGCTCCTCGCCGTGCCGCCCGTGCTGGGATACCCGTCGCTCACCTGACACGCAGGGCAGACGCCAAGGGGTCGGATCCGTCTGGGATCCGGCCCCTTCGCCTGTGTGGGCCGGCGCCTGCCGCGTGGGGCCGCTTGCGGGCGCGGATGGCGGCCACTCGCGGCAAGGACCGGCTGCGTCTGAGGGACGCTTGCCGCGAACGGCCGGTCTCACGCGCGGATGGCGGCCACTGGCGGCAGGTGCGCGGCTCGCGACCCGTGCAGCCAGGCTGCGCGCACGTCCGGATCGGGCGAGTTCTCCACAAGCTGTCCACAGCTGTGGGTAGGTTCTCCACGGTTAACCCCCCCGTTCTCCACCCCCTCTCCACGGGGTTCTCCACCTGGTTCCCCCACTTCTCCACGGGGTTATCCACAGATCTATCCCCACCTGGGGATGAATTACACCTCTGTTATTCACAGGTGTGAGGCGAGCTGGGGATGAATCACACCGTTGTCATTCGGATGGCCCGGGCCGGGAGATCGCTGGGGAGAGGGAGCCCGGCCTCGGCTCGGACGGCCCCCTGGCGTAAGCTCGCAAGCGGATCGTGAAAGGACCCGCGATGAGCGAATCGCCCGAGCACCCCTCGGCTCCGCCGGTGACCCGTCGCGCGCGCGGCGGACAGCACACGGCCAAGCGATCGCGTCGCGGCGGCGCCTGGAACACGGTCCTCACCGTCTTCGGCGTCCTGCTCCTCGTGGGCGGGATCGGCCTCGGCGCCGGCACGCTCCTCGCTCCGCAGTCGGTCGAGCAGGCGTATGGCGCGATCAAGGTCGGCGTCGCCGAGAAGGTCCAGCAGGTGCAGGAGGAGGTCTTCGAGGAGCTCCCCACCGTGAAGCTGGGCGTCTCGGGCGGCCAGACCGAGCTCGACTGGTGCGACGGAACCTTCACCGAGATGCTCTCGTACGAGCGCGACGGTGTGCCGCCGGTGTGGGCCGCGCACAACAACTGCGGCGGCGACGTGCTCCTGCCGTGGGAGATGGGCCAGCGCATCCGAGTCGAGGGGGATGACCAGGTCTACGAGATCGTGGACATCCGGTACACCTCGAAGATCTGGTCGTCGACCGCCGACCTCGTGGGCCTCAAGGGCGCGTTCGCGCTGCAGTCGTGCTTCTACGGCGAGGACCGCATGAAGTTCATCGGCCTCGAGCCGGTCGACGCGTAGCCGCGTCACGACAGCGAGACGGGTCGGAACCATTCGGTTCCGACCCGTCTCGTTTCGCGCTCAGGGCGCGGAAGAGGGGAGAGCGGCTATCGCCACTGCGTCGTCATGAGGAAGCCGATGAAGGCGATGCCGAAGCCGATGACGAGGTTCCATGCGCCGATGTCGGGGATGGGGAAGGCCATGCCCGAGAGGTAGAAGACGAGGATCCAGACGAGGCCGATGAGCATGAAGCCCACCATGACCGGCTTGAACCACACGGGGTTCGGCGCCTTGCCGCTCTCGCTGCGCTCGAGAGGTTCTTCGCCCTGGGATGCTCGTGCCATGCGCATGAGTCTACTAGGCGCGCGCGCGATTCCGTGGCCGCGGGGTGCCTCGGCGGCACCGCATGAGTCCGCCGGTCACCTCGATTCGGCGACGACGATCTTGCCCACCACCTGGCCGGACTCGACCAGGCGGTGCGCCTGTCGCAGGCTCTCGGCGTTGAGCGGAGCCAGGGTCTGTGTGAGCGTCGTGCGGATGCGGCCCTCGTCGATGAGCTGGGTGACCCTCTCGAGCAGATCGTGCTGGGCGAGGAGGTCCCAGCCGTGCCGGGGCCGGGTGAACATGAGCTCCCAGTGCCACGAGATCGACCTGTCCTTGAGGGCCAGGAGATCGACATCGCGGTCGTCGTCGATGGCGACGATCTGCCCGAAGGGGCGCACCACCTTCGTGAACAGGGCGGTCCGCCCCCTGCTCTGGGCGGTGAAGACGAAATCGACGCCGCCGGGCGCGGCCTCGAGGATCTGCCGGTCCAGATCCGCCGCGCGGTGGTCGACGACGACGTCGGCGCCGAGCTCCTCGACCCACGCGCGCGACTCGGGGCGGGACGCCGTTGCGATCACGCGGAGGCCGGTGAGCTCCTTGACGAGCTGGATGAGGATCGATCCGACGCCTCCGGGTGCGCCCAGCACGAGGATGGTGCCGGTCGAGCTCTCGGTCAGGCGCAGCTTGTCGAAGAGCGCCTCCCACGCGGTGATCGTCGTGAGCGGCAGCGCCGCGGCCTCGGCGACGCTCAGGCTCTTCGGCCGGTGGGCGACGATGCGCTCGTCGACGAGCTGCTGTGCGGCATACGAGCCGGGCCGATCGAGGCTGCCCGCGTAGTAGACCTCGTCGCCGGGCCGGAACAGCGTGACGAGCTCGCCGACCGCGAGGACGGTTCCCGCGGCGTCCCAGCCGAGGACTCGAGCATCGTCAGCGCCCGCACCGCCTGCGCGGACCTTCACGTCGACGGGATTCACCGAGACGGCTCTCACCGCGACGAGGATATCGTGGCCGGTCGGTGCTCCGGGTGCCGGAAGCGTCGCATCCTCGAGGCTGCCGGGGAGATCGATCGCGCCTCCCGTGCGCGACACCACGGCCGAGATCGTCTGCGAGGGGATGGTCGGGTTCGTCGTCAAGATCGCTCCTTCTCGTCGTCACGGCATCACGGTGGCGCCGCGGGACAAGACGGTAACCGGCGAACAGTGGTTACCCGCAAGGGGTTCTACTTTCCTTGGGAAAGTACGGCGACGGCGTGCGCGTAGTTCGAGTCGGCCCACTGCCGCAGCGCGACGATCGGGCCGAGTGCGCTGTGCCCGACGTCGGTGAGCTCGTACTCCACGTGCAGCGGCACCTCGGGAAGAACGGTCCGATCGACGAGCCCGTACGTCTCGAGGCGGCGCAGCGTGGCCGTCAGGACCTTGGGTGAGATCCCCTCTAGGCGCCGCTGCAGCTCGCCGAAGCGCGCCGGGCCATCCGCCAGTGCGCCGATCGCGAGCGCCGCCCACTTGTTCGCCACGACATCCAGCAGATTCCGGCAGGGGCAGTCCGCGGAGTACACGTCTCCGCGCGTCTTCGGGCTCACCGTGAGCGGAACGTCCTCGTGGATGGCCATCGGCACGCCTCCCTGACCTGGTCTGCTTTCCGAAGGATAGTGGAGGACCGGTCGGGGAGGCGCGCCCGGCGCCGTCTAGCGCTCGGCTGGGTCGGCGTCGATGCCCTGCGTGGGCGTCGGGGTCGGAGTGGGCGTCGGCTCGCTGCCCGTGCAGACGCGGATGCGGATCGTCGACTGGATCGGCACCGATCCGATCTCGGACTGCGACACGACGCCCGGCTGGTCCGACTCCTGGCACGTGTCGTCCTCGACGACCTCCGCCGTGAGGCCGAGCTCCTCGAGCGCGCGCTTCGCGGCGTCGAGTGAGAATCCCTTGAGATCGTTGACCTGGACGCGGCCGGTGGCGACCTCGAGGTCGATCGTGGCACCGGCGGGGAGCTCGTCGCCCTCCGCGACCTCGTCGTCTCCCGCGTGGACGCGGAGCACCGTCGAGGCCTTGTGCTCGGCGTCGTCCACCGGCAGGATCGCGCCCAGCGAGAGCCCCGCCTTCGAGATCGCGTCGCGCGCCTGCGACTCCGTCAGTCCGACGAGTGCGGGGACGACCGCGACCTCGGGCCCCTCCGACACGAGCACCTCGACGCGCTGATTCGGGCTCACCGAGAGATCGGCGCCAGGGTCCGTCTCGACGACGACGCCCTCGGGCACCGAGTCGCTCGGCACGTCCTCGCGCACCGGCACGAGATCGCGCGCCTCGAGCTCCTCGACGGCCTTCTCGTAGGTCATCCCGGCGACATCGGGGATGATGCGGGCAGTCGACGGCGTGCCGTCCCACGGGCGGATGGTCGCGAGCCAGAAGACGAGGGCGACGATCAGCACCGCGATGAGCGCGACCGCCGACCAGATCCACACGACCGGGGGGCCGGACTGCGTCCGCGTCATCGTCGTGTCGCTCGAGAGCTGCTGGAGCGTGCGCGCGGTCTCCTGCGCCTGGCGCGGGCTCGGGCCGTAGAGCTCGTTGGTGAGCGTGTCGAGTTCGCGCTTGGTCGGCGCACGGCCGTCGAGAGCGGCGTCGAGCGCCTCGCGGAACCGTGCGGCGTCCTGATAGCGCTGGAAGGGGTCCTTCGCGAGCGCGCGCAGCACGACGGGGTCGAGGCCCTTGGGCACGTCGGGGTTGAGGGCGGTCGGCGTGACGGGCGTCTCGCTCACGTGCTGATAGGCGACGGCGACCGGCGAGTCGCCCCGGAAGGGCGGGCGCCCCGTCAGCAGCTCGTAGAGCACGACGCCGGTCGAGTAGAGGTCGGCGCGCGCGTCGACCGACTCGCCCTTGGCCTGCTCGGGCGAGAAGTACGCGGCGGTGCCGAGGATGGCCGTGGTCTGGGCGACCGTGGACGACGAGTCCGAGACGGCACGGGCGATGCCGAAGTCCATGACCTTGACCTGGCCGGACTCGGTGATCATGACGTTGCCCGGCTTGATGTCGCGGTGGACGACGCCGGCCCGATGCGAGTACTCGAGGGCCTCGAGGATGCCGTCTGCGTAGCGCACGGCATCCTTCGGGGCGACCGGGCCGCGCGCGATGATGTCCTTGAGGAGCGTGCCGGTCACGAGCTCCATGACGATGTACGGCACCGGGCGGACGCCGCCCGTGGCGTCGGTCTCGGTGTCCTCCCCGGCGTCGAACACGCGCACGATCGACGAGTGGGCCATGCGGGAGGCGGCCTGCGCCTCGAGGCGGAAGCGCGTCCGGAACGTGCTGTCGCCCGCGAGATCCTTCTCGAGGATCTTGATGGCGACCGTGCGGCCGAGCTTCTCGTCGAAGCCGCGGAAGACGCTTGCCATGCCCCCTCGGCCGATGAGCTCATCGACGCGGTAGCGGTCGTTGAGGACGCGTGTCTCGGCCTTCACAGATGGACCCCCCGGAGTAGCAGGCGGGGTCAGCATAGCCTCACCCGCTGAACGTCGGCCCCGCCGACGAGACGATCAGCCCGTCGTCGAGCCGCCCTGGCCGGTGCCGCTCTGGCCCTGACCCTGGCCGTTCGACGAGGTGTCGCTCGAGCCGCCGTCCGTGCCGCCGTCGGGGGTGGGCGTCGGGGTCGGGCTGCTCTCGGGCTCGTCGGCCTCGATCGTCACCGATCTCGAGGCGGGGGCCACCTGCGTGCTGTCGGGCATGCCGCTGCAGCTGACCGTGTAGTTCGCGGTGATCGTCTGACCGGCCTCGCCGGCGGTGATCACGGCGCTCGTCTCGTTCTGGAGGAACTGCCGCTGGGGACCGCCGACATCCGCGAAGTTCGCGCCGGTCAGCGTCACGTCGTAGGTCGCGTCTCCGAAGCCCTCGGGGCAGCTGTACTGATTCCAGCGCACCACGAGGGAGGCGCCCGCGGGCACCGAGCTCACGCTCGTGGACCCGTTGTACTCGAACGTCGCGGCCTCCGCGGATGCGAAGGTGGGCGCGGTGTACACCGTGAGCTCGATCGTCGACCCCGCCGCGATGTTGCCGCGCGGCGAGACGGAGGCGACCGTCTCGATCTGGTCGGGGCTCGTCGCCTCTTCGCCCTCGGCGCGCGTGCCGGCCAGGCCGGCGTCGCTGAGGACCGAGAGCGCCTCCTCGTACGGCCGGCCGACGAGGCCGAGCGCATCGACGTCGACGAGCTGCGTCGCGGTCTCGCTGGGGGTCGGGGTCGTCGACGGCTGCGACGAGCTCGGCGGAGGGCTGCTCGTCTCGGTCGTCGGGTCGCCCTCGTCCTGGTTCATGAGGAACGCGGCGACCGTTCCGCCGAGCACGAGCAGCAGGAGGACGATGAGCGCGATGAGCGGCCACGTCCACGAGCTGCGCTTCTTCTTCTTCGGCTCCTCGGCCTCCGCGGGCGGCAGGCCCGGATCGAAGGGGATGGGCCGGGTCGAGTTCATGAGGCGGGTCGTGGCGTCGTCGCCCGTGCCGAGCAGCTGCGTGAGGTCGTCATCGGCGAGCGCGGCGCCCGCCGCGACGGCCGGCACGGCCGCGGCCGCTGCCGCGACGTCGCCGCGACGCAGCGCGTTGGCCGCGCGTGCGACGGCGGCCGACGAGGCGGGGCGATCCTCGGGCTTCTTGGCGATCATCGCCATCACGAGGTTCTGCACCGGCTGCGGCACGTCGGATGGCAGCGGCGGGGGCTGCTCGTTGATCTGCGCCATCGCGATCGCGACCTGCGACTCGCCCGTGAAGGGGCGCTTCCCCGCGAGGCACTCGTACGCGACGATGCCGAGCGAGTACGTGTCGGTCGCGGGGCTCGCCGGGTGGCCGGAGGCCTGCTCGGGCGAGAGGTACTGCACCGTGCCCATGACCTGGCCGGTCGCCGTGAGGGGCACCTGGTCGGCGATCCGGGCGATGCCGAAGTCGGTGATCTTCACGCGGCCGTCGGGCGTGATGAGCAGGTTGCCGGGTTTGATGTCGCGGTGCACGAGTCCGGCCGCGTGGGCGGCCTGCAGCGCGGCGGCGGTCTGCGCGGTGATGTCGAGCGTGCGCTCGGGCGGCAGCGCGCCCTCGCGCTCGAGGATGGTCGACAGCGCCTCACCGGGGACGAGCTCCATGACGAGGAAGGCCGAGCCGTTCTCCTCGCCGTAGTCGAAGACGCTCGCGATGCCCTCGTGGTTGACGAGCGCGGCGTGACGGGCCTCGGCGCGGAAGCGCTCGAGGAACCCGGGGTCGCCCATGTACTCGTCCTTGAGGATCTTGATCGCGACCGAGCGCCCGATGACGTGGTCGGTCGCCTCCCAGACCTCGCCCATCCCGCCGATGGCGATGCGCGAGTTCAGCTCGTAGCGGCCGCCGAAGGAAACACCTCGTGTAGGTCTCATCGTCCCAGCACCGCCTCCATGACTTCCTTCGCGACGGGAGCCGCGATCGTGTTCCCGCTCCCCGACTGGCCCTGACCGCCGCCGTCCTCGACGACGACGGCGACCGCGACCTGCGGATCATCCGCCGGCGCGAAGCCGGTGAACCAGAGGGTGTAGGGGCCGTCGTTCGGCGTCTCCGCAGTCCCGGTCTTCCCGGCCACCTCGACCCCGTCAATTCTTGCATTGGTGGCCGCGCCATCCTGCACGCTCGCCGTCATCGCGTCGGTGATCGCATCGGCGAGATCGGCGTCGAGCGCCTGGCCGAACTGCGAGGGCTCGAAGGTCTGCTGCACGGAGAGATCCGACCCGATGACGTCGTCGACCATCCACGGGTTCATGACGAGGCCGTCATTGGCGATGCCGGCGGCCAGCATCGCGATCTGCAGCGGCGTCGCCTGCACCTGGCCCTGCCCGAAGCCCGTGAGCGCGGTCTGCGCGTCGTCGTCGAGCTCGGGGTACGACGATGCCGTCGAGGGCAGCGGCGTGGTGAAGCTCTGGTTGAAGCCGTACTTCTCGGCGGCCGCGCGGATCGCGTCGTCGCCCAGCTCGACGGCCAGCTCGGCCATCGGCACGTTGCACGAGAGGCGGATGGCGTCGTGGAGTGTCACCTCGTCGCCCGATCCGCACGTGCCGCCGGTCGCGTTGCGCACGACGTGCGACGAGCCGGGCAGCTCGTACGAGGCGGGGTTCGGCAGCTTCGAGTCCATCGTGTAGTCGCCCGACGCGATCGCGGCGGAGACGGTGATGAGCTTGAACGTGGACCCGGGCGGGTAGAGGTCGCCCGCGATCGCGCGGTTCTGCAGCGGCTCGAGGGCGTCGGCCTCGAGCGCGTCGTAGGTCGCGTTGACCGCGTCGGAGTCGTGCACCGCGAGCTGGTTCGTGTCGTAGCCGGGCGTCGAGAGCATCGCGAGGATGCGGCCGGTCGACGGCTCGATCGCGACGACCGCGCCCGTGTAGCCGCGACTCGTCATGGCGTCGTACGCGGCCTGCTGCGCGGCGGGGTCGAGGCTCAGCTCGATGCTCGAGCCGCGCGGATCCTGACCGGAGATGATCTGGTCGATGCGCTGGAAGAAGGCGGAGGCCGCCTGACCCGACAGCTCCTGGTTCATCGCCTGCTCGAGACCGGTCACCGACTGGAGCACGGGGTTCATGTATCCCGTCACGGTCGACCACAGCTCGGGGCTGGCGTACTGGCGCTGCCACGCGTAGATGTCGTTCGACGCCGTCGACGTCGCGATCTCCTGGCCGCCGGCGATGATCGAGCCGCGCTGCACCTCGAAGCTGTCGTACAGCGTGCGGCGGTTGAGCGGGTTCTCGTTGAGCGAGGCGGCCGAGACCACCTGGATCCAGCTCGTCGCGACGAAGAGCGAGAGGAACATGAACAGCACGACGATGCTGAGCCTGCGAAGCTCCTTGGTCATCCGATCACCGCCTCCTCCCGGTCGTTGAGCGAGCGGAGCGAGTCGAAACGCCCGGTCATCCGATCACCGCCCTCGGCTGCTGGCGCACCGCGTCGCTGATGCGCAGGATGAGCGCCACGATGAGCCAGTTCGACACCAGCGACGAACCGCCCGCGGCGAGGAACGGGGTGGTCAGGCCGGTCAGCGGGATGACCCGCGTGACGCCGCCGACCATGATGAACACCTGGAGGGCGAGCGTGAACGACAGCGCGGTCGCGAGCAGCTTGCCGAAGTCGTCCTGGCCGAGCACGCCGATGCGGAGCCCGCGTGCCGTGAACACGAGGTAGAGGCAGAGGATCGCGAACAGGCCGACGAGCCCGAGCTCCTCGCCGAGACTCGGGAAGATGTAGTCGCTCTGCGAGACGGGCGTCAGGTAGGGCCGACCCTGTCCGAGACCCGTGCCGAAGAGGCCGCCGTGCGCGAGGCCGAAGATGCCGTTCACGAGCTGGAAGCTGCCGCCGTCCGACGCGTCGTACAGCGCGGGGTCGAGGGCGTTGAGCCATGTGTCGAAGCGGTTGTGGACGTACGTCAGCACGAACGATGCGCCGATCGCGCCCGCGACCGCGAGCACGACGCCCGTGAGCATCCATCCGGTCTTGCCGGTCGCGACGTACAGCGTCGTGACGAACATCCCGAAGATGAGCAGACCCGTGCCGAGGTCGCGCTGGAGCACGATGATCGCCATCGAGATGAGCCACACGACGATGAGCGGGCCGAACTCGCGGGCGCGAGGGAAGGTGAATCCGAGGATGCGCCTGCCGGTCGACGCGAGGCTCTCGCGCGTGCGGACGAGGTAGCCGGCGAAGAAGATCGCGAGGCAGATCTTCGCGAGCTCGCCGGGCTGGAAGTTGAAGCCGAACACGTTGATCCACACGACCGCGTTGCCGCCGCCGTTGAGGAACGGGATGAACGGCAGCACCAGGAGCACGATGCCCGTGAGGCCGAAGATGTACGTGTAGCGGAAGAGCACGCGGTAGTTCACGAGCGCCCACACGAGGGCGATCGCCAGCGCGATCGAGATCCCCGCGTAGGCGATCTGGCTCGGCGCGGCGATGTGCGCGTCCACCGTGGCGTTGTAGACGTCGATCCGGTGGATCATCGCGATGCCGAGGCCCGTGAGCAGGGTCGCAATGGGGACGAGGAACGGATCGGCCTGCGAGGCGCGGATCCGCAGCACGACGTGGAGCGCGAGCGTCAGGAAGCCGACGATGCCGAGCCCGACGAAGATCCCGGGCTGCAGCTCGCCGACCGCCCCGAACTGCACGAGGACGACGGCACCCGCCGAGAGCGCGAGCGCGAACAGGAGCAGGAGCAGCTCGCGGTTGCGCAGCGGCTGCGGCCGGCGCACGCGGCGGAGCGCCTTCTGGATCTGGGTGTCGGCGGCGGTCATCCCTCGCCCTCCGGCGTCTGCGTGGGTGTCGGCGTCGGCGTCGAGAGGTCCTCGGACGGGGCGTCCTCGTCGAGCGTCTCATCGGGTTCGCCGGGCTCGAGCTGGTACGAGCGCAGCCGCTCGACGATCGCCTCGGCGTCGGCGAGCGAGCGGGCCGTGATCGTCCGCTCGACCTGCGCGCGGTAGGCCTGCGGCAGGTCGGCGAGCACGACATCCGTGTCCTCGCGCACCTCGGACAGCGAGACCGGGCCGAGCGACTGCTGGATGCCCTGGTAGATCACGACCGTGTCGTCGTCGGCGCCGACGTAGTAGCGCGTCTGCGTCCAGCTGAAGAAGGCGGCCAGGCCGCCCGCGACGGCCGCGATGAGCAGCAGCAGGGCGCCGATCGCGCCCAGGCGGCGCCGCCTGCGGCGTCGCCGGTCCTCGGCGATGAGCTCCTGCAGGTACTCGGGCTCCGGCTCGAAGTGGGTGGGCTCGTTGGCCGCCGCGCGGTTCGGGTGGAACCAGCTCGTCGGCAGCACGCTGCGGCTCGGCGCGACGTCGACCACGACGCCGTCGGGGTTCGACGCCGACCCGACGATCGTCGGCGTGCCCGTGTAGAGCGGGTGCTGGCCGCCGACGTCGACGATGACGATCGTGACGTTGTCGGGCGCGCCGCCGTCGAGCGCGTACTTCAGGAGGATGTCGGCCGTGCGGCCGGGCGCGAAGCCCTGGCGGAGGGCCTTCGTGATGTGCGCCTCGTCGACGACGCCCGACAGCCCATCCGAGCAGAGCACCCAGCGGTCGCCCTCGTGCGTCGGCATGATGAACGTGTCGACCTCGGGGTGCGCGTCCATGTCGCCGAGCACGCGCATGAGCACCGAGCGCCGCGGGTGGAAGCGGGCCTCCTCGGGCGTGATCCGACCCGAGTCGACGAGCCGCTGCACGAACGTGTGGTCGGTCGTGATCTGCGTGAGCTCGTCGTCGCGGTAGAGGTAGATGCGGGAGTCGCCGATGTGCGCGATGACGGCGTAGTCGTCGACCATGACGATCGAGCTGACCGTCGTGCCGAGGCCCGCGAGCTCGGGGCGCTTCGCGGCGATCTGGATGAGATCGCCCGCGGTCGACGTGATCGTCATCTTGAGCGCGGCCTCGGCCTCGGCGGGGGAGCCGTAGACCTGGTCGAGGGGCTCGATCTTCTGGATCGCGACGGCCGACGCGACGTCGCCGCCCGCGTGGCCGCCCATCCCGTCGGCCACGACGAAGAGGTTGGACCCGGCGTAGCCGGAGTCCTGGTTGTTCGAGCGCACCTTCCCCGTGTGGGATATGGCGGCGCTGGACCCTGTGAAGACCATCGGCCGGGGGCTACTTCCGCAGCTCGAACGTCGTCGCGCCGACCTTCACCGGGACGCCGAAGGGCACCGGGACCGGGGCGTCAGGCGAGACCTTCCTCCCGTCCAGGAACGTGCCGTTCGTCGACTGCAGGTCATGCAGCATCCACTGCTCGCCCCACGGAACGAGCCGCGCATGGTGGCTCGAGGTGTAGTCGTCGCGGATGACGAGGCCCGACTCGCTCGAGCGGCCGATCGTCAGGGGGTCGCGTCCGAGCGGGAGCTCGAGGCCGGCCTTCGGGCCGGAGGTGATGACGATGCGCGTGCCCCCGCCGGCGGCGGGCGCGGGCTTCGCGGCCGCCGGTGCCCCGGACGGCGGCGTGCTCGGCGCGCTCGGCGGTGCGCTCGCAGTGGCGCTGCTCGGCAGCTTGCGCACCCGCACGCCGAAGATGTCGGCGCGCAGGGAGAAGACCACGACGAAGACGAAGAGCCACATCACGAGCAGGAACGCGTACTGCAGCAGCAGCTGGGTGAGCTCGTTCATCGGTCGCCTCCGCGGAAGTCGTACAGCTCGGTGGCGGCCTCGTGACGCGGAACGCGCTGCGGGGGAGCGGCCGACGGGACGAGCCGGAAGACGATGTCGGTCCGGCCGATCGTGATGACCTGGCCGTTCGCGAGGGCCGCCTGCTTCACGGGGCGCCCGTCGAGCTTCGAGCCGTTGGTCGAGCCGAGGTCGCGGACCATGGCGCGCTCGCCGTCCCACAGCACCTCGACGTGGCGGCGGCTCGTGCCGGGGTCGGGGATGGTGATGTCGGCATCGCTTCCGCGCCCGATGACGGTGCGCGCGCGCTCGAGCGGATGACGCCGTCCGGCGATCTCGACGACCGCGCGCCAGTCGACGCGCCCCTCGGCCATGACGGAGTCGACGCCGAGCGTGCCCGTCGCGACGTCGGGGTCGGTGCGCAGGGCGATCGAGACGGGCCCGGGGAAGCTGTACCCCTGCTTGGCCGCATGCGCGCGGACGATCTCGTCGAGCTCGGTGCGCAGCGCGGAGCCGAGGGCATCCATCCGCTCGGCGTCCGCGGGGCTCACGCGGACGGTGAAGCTGTTCGGTGCGAGGACGCGGTCGCGGGTGACGATGGCGGCCTTCTTGTCGAGCTCGCTGCGCAGGGCGGACGCGATCTCGACGGGCTGCAGCCCGCTGCGGAAGGTCTTCGCGAACGCGCTGTTCACGGCGCGCTCGAGCCCCTTCTCGAAGCTGTCAAGTAGTCCCACTGGGCTCCTCATGCAGGCCGACTGGTCAGGGTCATCGTAGCCACGTCGTCTGGAAAGCCGGGTCCGGGCGACCTGGAAGGCGCCTCCGGGAGGATGCGGATCATCCGCGGGATGTACGAGATGCGGGTGCGACGCGCCCGCGGTCGCGCTTTCGCGAGGGCCTCTCGTGCGTGATATCCTCGGGAAGTTGAGTTCGGAGCGATCCGGATTCTGCGCGCGAGTGGCGGAATTGGCAGACGCGCTGGCTTCAGGTGCCAGTGCCTTCACGGGCGTGTGGGTTCAAGTCCCACCTCGCGCACAGACAGGGCCCCGGTCTTCGGATCGGGGCCCTTCGCCGTACCCGGGTGGACATCAGCGCCAGGCGCTGATCACGACCGGCGTGCTGGGCGTTCCGAACAGATCGTGATCCGAACTCGAGCGTTACGCAACCGTTGGGTTCTGCATGTCTCACTTGCCGAGGTTCTAGGCGGCGGAAAACCGCGGCAAGGGAGACATGGTGGAGGGGCCTTCGCGGAGTGCTTTGTCTCGGTTGCCGCGTTCCGCGTCGACCGAGCGGATGGGCACTGCTCGACCGAGCGGATGGTGGTGCGGCTCAGCGCGCCTCGAGCTGCGCGATGAACTCGTCGGCCATCGCGAGCTGCTCGGCGAGCTTGCGCCGCCGGGCGGCCGCATCCTCGCGGAATCTCTCGAGCGCCGCGTCGCTCTCCGGGGTCGAGTCCCCGCCCTGCCGTGCGTCGATGACTGCGAGCAGCTCGGCCATCTCCTCGAGCGTGTAGCCGAGGGGCTTCATCCGGCGGATGAGCATGAGCCGGCTCAGGTCGTCGGCGTCGTACTGCCGGAAGCCGCCCTCGCTGCGACCGGAGGGCTTGACGAGGCCGACCTCGTCGTAGTGCCGGATGGTGCGCAGCGACAGGCCGGTCCGCTCGGCGAGCTCGCCGATGTGCATCATGCCCGACTCGGCCATCCGACTCCCCTCGCCGCGACTCTACCCTCACGTTAGGGTAGAGTTCCTGTGGCCCGGGCCTTCGGACCATCCGCCATTCTCTCCCGTCGACCTGTGTCGGCGATCCGCGCAAGGGCGCGCGCTCGAACCGTCCCGACCATCCCGAGCCCCCGCGCAAGGAGCCGCATGACCGCCGTCACGCCCGCAGCCGATCCCGCCTCCCGCTATCGGATCGAGCCGACCGTCCTCCAGGCGCTGCGGAGCCCCCGCCTCCTCACGCGCGAGGTGCTCGCCGGTCTCGTCGTCGCGATCGCGCTCATCCCCGAGGCGATCGCGTTCTCGATCATCGCGGGCGTCGACCCGCGTCTCGGCCTCTTCTCCTCCTTCGTCATGGCGGTGACCATCGCGTTCCTCGGCGGACGGCCGGCCATGATCAGCGCCGCGACGGGAGCCGTCGCGCTCGTCATCGCCTCGGTCGCGCGCGACTACGGGATGGACTACTTCATCGCGACGGTGATCCTCGCGGGCGTGTTCCAGGTCGTCTTCGCCCTGCTCGGCGTGGCGAAGCTCATGCGGTTCATCCCCCGCTCGGTCATGGTCGGCTTCGTCAACGCGCTCGCGATCCTCATCTTCGCGGCGCAGTTCCCGCAGCTGATCGGCGTCCCGTGGCTCGTGTACCCGCTCGTCGCGGCGGGGCTCCTCATCATGTACCTCATGACCCGCCTCACGAAGGCGGTGCCCGCGCCGCTCATCGCGATCGTCCTGCTCACCGCGGCGGCGGTCGTCTTCGGGCTGAGCGTGCCGACCGTCGGCGACCAGGGCGAGCTGCCCGAGAGCCTGCCCGAGCTGTTCATCCCGAACGTGCCGCTCACGGGCGAGACCTTCGCGATCATCGCGCCCTTCTCGGCCGCGATGGCGGTGGTCGGCATCCTCGAGTCGCTCATGACGGCGAAGCTCGTCGACGACATCACCGACACCCACTCGCGCAAGACCCGCGAGACGCTCGGCCAGGGCGCCGCGAACGTGCTCTCGGGGCTCTTCGGCGGGATGGGCGGCTGCGCCATGATCGGCCAGACGATGATCAACGTGAAGGCGTCGGGCGCCCGCACGCGCATCTCGACGTTCCTCGCGGGCGTCTTCCTGCTCATCCTCGTCCTCGTGTTCGGCGACGTCGTCGCGATCATCCCGATGGCCGCCCTGGTCGCGGTCATGATCGTCGTGTCGATCTCGACGTTCGACTGGCACAGCGTGCGCCCGTCGACGCTCAGGCGGATGCCGAAGAGCGAGACCGCGGTCATGGTCCTCACCGTCGTCGCGACCGTGTGGACGCACAACCTCGCGGTCGGCGTCGGCGTCGGGGTGGTTGCGGCGATGATCCTCTTCGCGCGGCGCGTCGCGCACTTCACGAGCGTCACGCGCGAGGTCGGGGCGGATGGCGATGGCCCGGTCGCGCGGTACGCGGTCGACGGCGAGCTGTTCTTCGCGTCGTCGAACGACCTCACCACCCAGTTCGCGTACACGCAGGACCCCGAGCGGGTCGTCATCGACATGTCGCGCTCGCACATCTGGGACGCCTCGACGGTCGCGGCGCTCGACGCCATCGTCACGAAGTACGCGCAGCACGGGAAGAGCGTCGTCATCGAGGGGATGAACGACGCGACGACCGACTTCCACGGTCGCCTCTCGGGAGGACTCGGCGCCGGGCACTGAGCGGGCGCGCCGGTCCCTGATTGCACAGAGTCCGCGCCGGGTCAACCCGCGCGCGGAAAGCGGCCCCGCCGTGTTCCATCGATGGTGGAGCAGAAAGGCAGGGACATGACGCGAACGCACACCGCCCCGAACCGCGACGACGACGCGCGCACCACGGCCCCCGAGCACCCGCGCGAGCCCGACTCGCCCACGGACATCCGCCGTCCGTCCTGGGCGTTCGTCCTGCGGAAGTCGATCCGCGAGTTCTCGACGGATCAGTGCCCCGACCTCGCCGCGAGCCTCACCTACTACAGCGTGCTCGCGCTGTTCCCGGGCCTCATGGCCGTGTTCTCGCTGCTCGGCCTCGTCGGCCAGGGCGACGAGGCGGCCGGCGCCGTCCTCTCGATCATCGGCTCGTTCGCCCCGCAGGACACGGTCGACACCGTGCGTGAGCCGATCGAGGAGATCGCGAACTCCCCGGCGGCGGGCTTCGCGTTCGTCACGGGTCTCGTGCTCGCCGTCTGGTCGGCATCCGGCTACGTCGGCGGGTTCAGCCGCGCGATGAACCGCATCTACGACGTCGAGGAGGGGCGCCCGTTCTGGAAGCTCAAGCCGCTCCAGCTGCTCGTCACGGTGATCGCGGTCGCCTCGCTCGCGGTCGCCGCGGTGCTGCTCGTCGTCTCGGGACCGGTGGCGAAGGCGATCGGCGACGTGATCGGTCTGGGCGACGCGGCCCTGCTGGCCTGGAGCATCGGCAAATGGCCCGTGCTCGCCTTCATCGTCGTGTTCCTCATCGCGCTGCTCTACTACACGGGGCCCAACGTCCAGCAGCCGCGGTTCCGCTGGATCAGCATGGGCGCCGTCCTCGCGATCGTCATCCTCGTGATCGCGTCGCTGGGCTTCGCGTTCTACGTGGCGAACTTCTCGAACTACGAGCGGACGTACGGATCGCTCGCGGGCGTGATCGTCTTCCTGCTGTGGCTGTGGATCGCCAACATGGCGCTGCTCGTCGGCGCCGAGTTCGACGCCGAGCTCGAGCGCGGTCGCCAGCTGCAGGCCGGCCTCCCGGCGGAGGAGCGCATCCAGCTTCCGCTGCGCGACGGCACGCGCATCGACAAGGAGGCCGAGCGCCACCGCAAGGACCTCGCGAAGGCGCGCGACATCCGGCTCGAGCACAGCGACGACGAGACGCGCTGAGGCGGGCGGCTGCCGCGGCGGATGGCTGCCGCGGCGGATGACTACGGCGCGCGGCCGTCGGCGGGCCCGCCTCCCTGCTCGAGGCTCACGCGCGACGTGCGCTCGCCGCGCTGGAGGATGTCGCGCAGCAGGGCGAGCACCTCGTCGGGCAGCTCGCGCTCGCCGACGGTGATGTCGATGCGCTGCGAGATCTCGATCCGCCACGTGTAGGCGTCGGGGACGGCGCGCTCGGGCTCGTCGCTTGCGGCGACGGTCTCGACGAGCGACTCGAGGCGCTCCCGCTCCGGCTCGGGGAGCTCCGACTCGGGGACCTCGGCCACGTGCACCCGCCCGAGAATCCCGCCCGACCGCTCGACGCGCACGGTCTCGTCCTCAGCGGCCGCGGGCGCCTCCGCGGATGCCGCGCTCGCCGTCACGCCGACCTGCTGCCAGGCGTCCGCGACCGCGCGGTGCTCGGCCGAGCCGCTGCCGAATCGCTCCTCCGCCGCGGCGATCGTGGCCGCCGCGAACGTCGCGAAGTCGGCGTCGGCTGCGACCAGGCGCCGCTCGAGCACATCCATCCAGACCCGGCCCGCGCCATCCCACGCGTGACCGCCGATCGCGGTCGCCGCGAGGTGGAAGGCGCGGTTCGGGATGCCCGAGTTGATGTGCACGCCGCCGTTGTCGCTCCTCGTCTCGACGTAGTCGTCCATGTGCCCGGGCTGGGGGTCGCGACCGAGGGCGTCGTCGTCGTACGCGGTGCCCGGTGCCTTCATCGAGCGCAGCGCGACGCCCTGCACCTGATCCGTGAAGACGCCCGCTCCGATGAGCCAGTCGGCCTGCTCGGCGGTCTGGCCGAGCTGGTGCTGCCTCACGAGGCTGCCGATGACGTCGGCCATCGACTCGTTGAGTGCCCCGGGCTGCCCCTGGTAGACGAGGTCGACCGTCGACTGGATGAGCCCGTGCCCGAGCTCGTGCCCCACGATGTCGATCGCCGAGGTGAACGAGCGGAAGACCTCGCCGTCCCCGTCGCCGAAGACCATCCGCTCGCCGTCCCAGAAGGCGTTGTCGTACCGGTCGCCGTAGTGCACGGTGGCCAGAAGCGGGCGGCCCACGCCATCGAGCGAGTCGCGCCCGAAGGCATCGAAGAGCATCGTCCAGGTCGCGCCGAGCGCGTCGTACGCCTCGTCGACCGCCGTGTCGCCCGTGGCGGGATCGCCCTCGCGGCGGACGGTGCTGCCGGGCAGCGCGGTCGTGTTCTGCGCGTCGGAGATCGTCCGCTGCGGCCCGGGCGCGGCCATCGCCGCGCGCGGCCACGTCGTGGGCGCCGCCAGAGACCGCTTCGTGCGCAGCGCGCCGTCGACGGTGAGCGTGCGCGCCGCGCACGTCGACACCGCCTCGTCTCCGTGGCGGGTGAGGCGCTCGAGCAGATAAGGAGGAACGATCCCGTGCATGGCGCCGACGCTACGGGCACCCTCCGACATCCGCGAAGGGGTTGCGGGATGTGCCGCTAGCGTGGGAGGCGCAGGAGGACCGGATGGCGGATCAGCGGCGAGTGCCGAGCATCTACGACGTCGCGCAGCGCGCGGGCGTCTCGCACCAGACCGTCTCGCGCGTGCTGAACGACTTCGAGGGCATCCGCCCGGCCACGCGCGAGAAGGTGCTCGACGCCATCCGCGAGCTCGGCTACCGGCGCAGCGTCGCCGCACGCACCCTCGCGACGAGCCGCACGGGATCGATCGGCGTGCTCACGCCGGCGACGGCCGGGTTCGGGCCGGTCAGCACCCTGCTCGCGGTCGAGCACGCGGTGCGCGACGCCGGGTACCGGCCGCTCGTGACGAGCGTCGTGCCCGAGCCCGACGCCGTGCGGGCGGGCGTCGAGTTCCTCCTCGATCACTCGGTCGAGGCGCTCGTGGCGATCACGCCCTACCGGGTGATGCTGGCCGAGCTCGAGGGCGTCGACCTGCCCGTCCTCACCCTGCAGGCGGGCGGCGAGGGCCCCGATGCCGTGGCCGTCGACCAGCTCGCCGGCGTCGGCGCGCTCGTCGACCACCTCCGCGGCCTGGGGCACACGGCCATCCAGCATATCGCCGGTCCGGCGGGATACATCGAGGCCGATCTGCGTCGCGCCGCCTTCGAGCGCACGGCGCGCGAGCGCGGACTCGCGCCGCTCCCGACCCTCGAGGGCGACTGGACGGCCGATGCGGGCTACGCGCTCGCCGCGTCGATCGCGCCGGAGACGACCGCGATCGTCGCGGGCAACGACCAGATGGCGCTCGGGATCATCCACGGCCTGTCCGACCGCGGGCTGCGTGTGCCCGACGACGTGAGCGTGACGGGGTTCGACGACATCCCCGAGGCCGCGCACTGCCTGCCGCCGCTCACCACGGCGCACCAGGACTTCGCCGAGATCGGGAGGCTCGCCGTCGCGCGCCTCGTCGCGCGTCTCGACGGGCGTCTTGACGGGGGAGAGGCGACCGCCCCTGCCGCGGTCGCGCCGCGCCTCATCGTGCGCGGGTCGACCGCCTCTCCGCGCCGGGGCTGACGGCCCGCGGAGCCGGCACCGGCCATCCGGCGATTGCGGATGGCCCTCGTGCGCGGTAATCTGAACCGCACACATCAATGTGAGCGCTCACATCCGCGGTCATGGACGCGTCGAGGAGGACAGATGTCGGATGCAATCGCGCAGGCGTCGCTCGGGATCGAACTGGGGTCGACCCGCATCAAGGCGTGCCTGGTCACACCGGACGGAACGACGCTCGCGACGGGCGGCTTCACGTGGGAGAACCAGCTCGTCGACGGGCTGTGGACGTACTCGCTCGACGACGTCCGCGCGGGCGTGCGCGCCGCGTACCGCGAGCTCGCGGAGAGCGTCGAGCGCGACCACGGCGCGAAGCCCTCGACCTTCGCCGCGATCGGCGTCTCCGCGATGATGCACGGCTACCTCGCGTTCGACGCGGAGGGGGAGCTGCTCGTGCCGTTCCGCACGTGGCGCAACACGAACACGGGGCCCGCGGCGGCCGAGCTCAGCGAGGCCTTCGCCTTCGCGATCCCGCTGCGCTGGTCGGTCGCGCACCTCCACCAGGCCGTCCTCGACCGCGAGGAGCACGTGCCCCGCGTGCACGCGCTCACGACCCTCGCGGGCTACGTGCACGAGCTGCTCACGGGGCGCCGCGTGCTCGGCGTGGGCGACGCGTCGGGGATGTTCCCGATCGATACCGCGACCGGCACGTACGACGCGACGATGCTGAGCACCTTCGACCGCCTCGCCGCCGAGCACGGCGCGGAGGGGCTGCGGATCGCCGACGCGCTGCCCGAGGTGCTGAGCGCGGGCGAGGACGCCGGCACCCTCACGGCCGACGGTGCCGCTCTCCTCGACGAGTCGGGGTCGCTGCAGCCGGGCATCCCGCTCTGCCCGCCCGAGGGCGACGCGGGCACGGGCATGGTCGCCACCGGCGCCGTCGCGCCGCGCACGGGCAACGTCAGCGCCGGCACGAGCATCTTCGCGATGGTCGTGCTCGAGGAGGGTCCGCGCACGCCGCACGAGGAGATCGACATCGTCACGACCCCCGCGGGCGACGCGGTCGCGATGGTCCACTGCAACAACGGCGCGAGCGAGCTCAACGCCTGGGCGGATGTCCTCGGCGAGTTCGCGACGGCGCTCGGCCATCCGTCGGCGCCCGATGCGGTCTTCGAGGCGTTCCTCGGCACGGCGCTCGAGGCCGAGGCCGACAGCGGGATGCTCGTCTACAACTTCCTCTCGGGCGAGCCCATCGCGGGTCTGACCGAGGGACGGCCGATGTTCGTGCGCACGCCCGACGCGCGACTGACCCTCGCGGGCTTCGCGCGCGCGCAGCTGCAGGGCGCGTTCGCCACCCTGAGCCTCGGCATGCGGACGCTCACCGACGAGGGCGTCGCGATCGAGGAGATGCGCGCGCACGGCGGCATGTTCCGCACGCGCGGCGTCGCGCAGCGCATCCTCGCGGCCGCCATCGGCGCCCCCGTCTCGGTCGCCGAGACCGCGAGCGAGGGCGGGGCCTGGGGGATCGCGATCCTCGGCCAGTACCGCCGCGCGGTCATCGACGGCTCGGCTTCGGGCCGCGACCTCTCGACCTGGCTCGACGAGGAGCTCTTCGCGAGCGCGTCGGCCGAGACCATCGTCCCGGAGGCGGCCGACGTCGCCGCCTTCGACACCTACCTGCAGCGCTGGCGCGCGGGGCTCGCGGCCGAGGCTGCCGCCGTCTCCGCCGTGTCCGCGTCGCCTGCCGACTCCTGAGAGCGAGGAACGACATGACCGACTTCAGCCCCGAGGTCCAGGCTTCGATCGACCGCGTCCGCGCCGACGTCGCGAAGCTCCACGGCGAGCTCACGCGCTACGGCCTCGTCGTGTGGACCGGCGGCAACGTCTCGGGCCGCGTGCCCGGCGCCGACCTGTTCGTCATCAAGCCGTCGGGTGTGAGCTACGACGAGCTCGCGCCCGAGAACATGATCCTGTGCGACCTCGACGGCGACGTCATCGAGGGCACCGCCGGCTCGGAGCGCAGCCCCTCGAGCGACACCGCCGCGCACGCATACGTGTATCGGAATATGCCCGAGGTCGGCGGCGTTGTGCACACGCACTCGACCTACGCCGTCGCGTGGGCCGCCCGCGCCGAGCCCATCCCCTGCGTGATCACGGGCATGGCCGACGAGTTCGGCGGAGAGATCCCGATCGGGCCGTTCGCGGTCATCGGCGACGACTCGATCGGCCGCGGGATCGTCGAGACGCTGCGGGGGCACCGCTCGCGCGCCGTCCTCATGCAGAACCACGGCCCCTTCACGATCGGCAAGGACGCGAAGGACGCCGTCAAGGCGGCGGTCATGGTCGAGGATGCCGCGCGCAGCATCCACATCGCCCGCCAGCTGGGCGAGCCGGTGCCGATCCCGCAGGAGAAGATCGACCACCTCTACAACCGCTATCAGAACGTGTACGGCCAGACGCCGCAGGGAGGCATGAACCGATGAGCCGCAGCATCATCCCGGATCTCGCACAGCACGAGGTCTGGTTCCTCACGGGGAGCCAGCACCTCTACGGCGAGGAGACGCTCCGCCAGGTGGCCGAGCAGTCGCAGCAGGTCGCGCAGGGCCTCGTGGATTCGCCGGATGTCCCGGTCCGAGTGGTCTGGAAGCCCGTCCTCACGGGATCGGACGAGATCCGCCGCATCGTGCTCGAGGCCAACTCTGACGACAACGTCATCGGCCTCATCGCGTGGATGCACACGTTCAGCCCGGCGAAGATGTGGATCTCGGGCCTGAACGCGCTCCAGAAGCCGCTCCTCCACCTGCACACGCAGGTGAACGTCGACCTGCCGTACGCCGACATCGACTTCGACTTCATGAACCTCAACCAGGCCGCGCACGGCGACCGCGAGTTCGGGTACATCGAGACGCGACTCGGCATTCCGCGGACGACCGTGGTCGGCCACGTGAGCGACCCCAAGGTCACCGCGCGCGTCGGCGTGTGGGCGCGTGCGGCTGCCGGCCGCGCGGCCGCGCAGGGGCTCAAGCTCGCGCGCTTCGGCGACAACATGCGCTTCGTCGCCGTCACCGAGGGCGATAAGACCGAGGCGGAGATCCGCCTCGGCGTGCAGGTCAACACGTGGGGCGTGAACGATCTCGTCGAGGCCGTCGACGCGGCGAGCGAGGCCGACGTCGACGCGCTCGTCGACGAGTACCTCGAGCTCTACGACGTGGCCGAGGAGCTCCGCCCGGGCGGGGAGCGCGCCGAGTCGCTGCGCTACGGCGCGAAGATCGAGCTCGGCCTGCGGTCGTTCCTCGAGGCGGGCGGCTTCAGCGCGTTCACGACGTCGTTCGAGGACCTTGGCGGTCTCCGTCAGCTCCCGGGTCTCGCCGTGCAGCGCCTCATGGCCGACGGCTACGGCTTCGGTGCCGAGGGCGACTGGAAGACCGCGGTCCTCGTGCGCCTCGCGGCCGTCATGGGCGCGGGCCTCCCCGGTGGCGCGAGCCTCATGGAGGACTACACGTATCACCTCGAGCCCGGCAACGAGCTCATCCTCGGTGCGCACATGCTCGAGGTCAGCCCGTCGCTCACGACGGCGAAGCCGCGCCTCGAGGTGCACCCGCTCGGCATCGGCGACCGCGAGGACCCCGTGCGCCTCGTCTTCACCGCCGACCCCGGCCCGGCTGTCGTCGTCGCGATGAGCGACCTGCGCGACCGCTTCCGCCTCGTCGCGAACGTCGTCGAGAACGTCGAGCTCCCCGCGCCCATGCCGAAGCTGCCGGTCGGCCACGCGCTGTGGAAGCCCGCGCCCGACTTCCACACCTCGGCGGCCGCGTGGCTCGCCGCCGGCGCCGCGCACCACACGGTGATGTCGACGCAGGTCGGCGTGGAGGTCTTCCGCGACTTCGCGAAGATGTCGGGCGTCGAGCTCGTCACGATCGACGACGACACGACGCTCGCCGGCTTCGAGCGCGAGCTGCGCTGGAACGCCGTCTACTACCGCGTGGCCCAGGGGCTCTGACCCGCACCGCACCGCGACCATCCGGACCCCGCGCCCTGCTGTGAGGGCGCGGGGTCCTGCGCGTGGACGCGGTGAGGCGCTGGTGCGGGGGGTGATGGCGGTGGGGAGTTGGCGGTGGGGTGCCCGTGTCTCGCGGGGTGTGGCTATCCGGGGGTGATTCCGGCGCCGTGTGAGACATGGGCGCATTGGTGGGGTGTGCGTGTCTCGCGGGGTGTCGTTATCCGGGCACGGTTCCGGCGCCGCGTGAGACACGGTGTCCTGGCCTCGAGAACAGCGGGCCTGAGCCCGAGAAACAAGCGCCGCCACACGCCCCCGGGGGGTGCAAGGTCACGATCTGATGAATCTCGATTTTGTCCCCCATTTGGGGGACAAATGCAGTATCGTGTTCGCAGACGTCCCTCTCGGTCGTCCAGCCCTCATCGCTATCCCCCCTAGTTGATGAGGGCTGATTCCTTTCCTGGCCATCTGCCGACCATCTTCGTCATTCGGCAGATGGCCCTATCCATTTCGGCTCGACTCCCGTAGCGTGGGCCTCGGTCGGCGCGAAATCTGCATCGGCACCCATCAAGAAGAACGGCAGTACATGAGCACGCAAGGCACCGTCAAGTGGTTCAACTCGGAGAAGGGCTTCGGCTTCATCGCTCCTGACGAGGGCGGCTCTGACGTCTTCGCGCACTACACCGCGATCAGCGCGAGCGGCTACCGCTCGCTCGAAGAGAACCAGCGCGTGGAGTTCGAAATCGCCCAGGGCCCCAAGGGCCTCCAGGCGGAGAACATCCGCCCGCTGTAACCCACAGCGTTCGAAGGGCCCGTGCGACCAGCTCGCACGGGCCCTTCCTTCTGCCCGGGCGGGCCGGCGGTCACGCGCTCGCGCGGTCGTGGTCGGCGAGCGCCTTCGCATCCTCGGCATGGCGGATGGCGCGACGCGCGTCGTCGAGGGCCTCCACCGGGTCGACGGTCTGCCGCGCCTGGGCGAGCTCCGCGCGGGCGGCGTCGAGCCGCACCCGCGCCTCGAGCGACGCGCCGTGGCCGACCGCCGTCTCCGCCCGGGCGAGCGCCGAGCGTGCGGTGGCCAGGGTGCCGGGGAGGGCGCTGCGAGCGCCGAGCAGCCGCTGCTGCGCCGTGCGGGCATCCGCGAGGGCCATGTCGAGACGGTCGCGCAGACGGGCGACGCCCTCGTTCGTCGCGACGGGCCGGCGCTCCGCCTCCGCGCGCAGCCGATCGAGCTCGTCGGCCGCCCGCTCGATCTCGCGCCCGAGGCGCTCGGCATCGGATGGCTCGAGCGCCGCGCGGATGCCCGTGGCCGAGCGGATGGCCGCGGCTGCGGCGTCGAGCTCGCCGCGCACCGCCTGCGCCGCCTGCAGCACGATGCGGTGGCGCTCTTCGAGCGCGCGCGACCGCTGCTCGGCCGTGCGGAGTCGGCGCTCAGCCGCCGCGAGGTCGTCCAGGGCCGATCGGGACGGGTCCTGCGCGGCTCGCTCCGCCTCGTCGAGGAGGCGACGAGCATCCTCGAGCGCCGCTCGGGCGTCGTCCGCCGCGCCCGCGGCGTCGTCCCACTCCGACCGATCCGCGCGTGCCGCGAGGTCGTCGAGGAGCGCCGTGGGGTCGCCCATCCGCTCGGTGACGCCCGCGAGGCGCTCGCGGGCGGACGCCACCTGCTCGGCCGCCGTCACGTGCGAGGCGATCCAGGCGCTGTGCTCGCCGCGTGCGGCCTCGACGGCCTGCAGCGCCCTGTCGAGGCGCGTCGTGAGGGCGCGCGCGGCTCGGCGGACGCGTGCGGGAAGCTCGGTCGACTCGCGCAGCGCGCGGTACTCGCCGAACGCATCGTCGCGCGTGTGCTGCGCGGTCATGCGCGACCGGCGCAGCGTGGGCGGCGGGTCGCCGCCGTACAGGGCTCCCGAGAGCTGCAGCTCGAGCTCGAGCTCGTCCACCGCGTCGTCGAGCGCGACGAGCTTCGTGCCGACGCCGTCCAGGGCGGTCGCCGCCCGTGCACGCGCCCGGCGACCCCGACGGGCGCGCTTGACGATCCACACCGTCAGCACGACGACGAGTGCGGCCCCCGCGAAGACCGCGAGTGCGGGCAGGACCCACGCCAGGACGGTCTCGAGCTCGATGTCGAAGTCGTCGAACACGGCGGCGGGCTAGGCGGCGTCGGACTGCTCGGACTGCTCGGACAGCAGAAGCGGCCGCAGCTGGTCGATGTCGTCGACGACCGCGATCGCGCCCTCCTCCTCGCCCGGGGTGCCGAAGCCCCATCGGACGAAGATGACGGGAACGTCGTGCTCCGTGGCGCCGTCGACGTCGTGGTGGCGGTCGCCGATGAGCACGGGGTGCGACGTGTCGACCCCCGCCTCCTTCAGCCGCTCGAGCGCCTTCGCGAGCACGGTGGCCTTCGTGTCGAGTGAGTCGGCGTCGGAGGACGCGCCCGTGATCGAGGTGAAGCAGCCGGCGAGCCCGTAGTGCTCGAGGATCGCGATCACCTGGTTCTCGGGCTTCGTGCTCGCGGTCGCCTGCGGAACGCCCGCCGCGTTCACGGCGTGGATGAGGTCGGCGACGCCGGGATACAGCGCGACCGACTCGGCGTAGCCCTCGCGCGCGGCGAGCTCGCGGTAGCGTGCGACGGCGTCGACGGCCTCCTCGGGGCTCAGCATGCCGCGCACCTGGAACGACTCGAGCATGGGCGGGCCGATCCAGGCCGACAGCTCGTCGGGGCCGGGCGGGGTCCGGCCGAGGTCGGTGAGGACCTGCGTGATGCGGGGGAGGATCCCGGCGGATGCGTCGGCGACGGTCCCGTCGACGTCCCAGAGGATGCAGGACCAGGGGGAGATCTCGGACGCCATGCTCCCCACCCTATCCGCGGTGCGTCGCCGTCGACGGCGTCCTTGCCGGATCGCTGCGCGCCGCGTGACAGCGACGTCGCTCTCGTGCTTGTCTCACCCCATGCACGATGACTCCGCCCTGATCGCGAGCCGCATCGCCCGCACCTACCGCGATCGCATCGCCCCGGCCATCCGCGCCGAGCAGGTCCTGATCGAGCTCGATGCGTGGGAGGCGCCGGACGAGCCGGTGCCCTTCGGCGCCGTGCCGCGCGACGGCTTCAGGCCGATCGCATCGGGCGACGCGTGGGGGCGCCCGTGGGGCACCACCTGGTTCCGCGTGCGCGCGGAGGTGCCGAGCGGATGGCGCGAGCGCGCGGAGGCGGGGACGCACGACATCGAGCTCGTCGTGGATCTCGGGTTCATCGCGGGGCAGCCCGGCTTCCAGTGCGAGGGCCTCGTCTACACGCCCGAGGGGAGCGTGCTCAAGGGACTCGAGCCGCGCAACGACTGGGTCGCCGTCGATGCGGCAGCCGCGCACGTCGACGTGCTCATCGAGGCGGCCTCGAACCCCGACGTGGGGTCGGACTGGGAGTTCCGCCCGACGGCGCTCGGTGACAAGGCGACGGCGGGGAGCGACCCCCTGTACCGCTTCGGGGGCGTGCGCCTCGTGCTGCGCGATCGCGAGGTCGCGGCGCTCGAGCGCGACTGGTCGACGCTCGAGGGTCTCCTCGCGGTGCTTCCCGAGCGGTCGACGCGGCGCGCGGGCCTGCTCCGCGCCCTCGAGCGGGCCTCCGACGCCCTCGACCCGGACGACGTCCCGGGGACCGCCGCGCCCGCGAGGGAGGCGCTCTCACCCGCGCTCGCCGCGGCATCCCCCGCCTCGACGCACCGGGTCGCGGCCGTCGGCCATGCGCACATCGACTCGGCGTGGCTCTGGCCCGTGCGCGAGACCATCCGCAAGTGCGCGCGGACGTTCTCGAACGTGCTCGACCTCATGGACCGCTACCCCGACTTCGTGTTCGCGGCGTCGTCGGCGCAGCAGTACGCGTGGATGAAGGAGCACTATCCCGAGCTCTTCGCGCGCATCCGCGAGCGCGTCGCCGAGGGGAGGTGGGCGCCGGTGGGCGGCATGTGGGTCGAATCCGACACGAACATGCCGGGCGGCGAGGCGCTCGCTCGCCAGTTCGTCGCGGGCAAGGGGTTCTTCCTGCGCGAGCTGGGGGTCGAGACGACTGAGGTGTGGCTGCCGGACTCCTTCGGATACTCCGGTGCGCTGCCGCAGATCGTCGCGGCATCGGGATCCGAGAACTTCCTCACCCAGAAGATCTCGTGGAACGAGACGAACGTCATGCCGCATCACACCTTCCTGTGGGAGGGCGTCGACGGCACCCGCGTGTTCACGCACTTCCCTCCTGTCGACACGTACAACTCCGACCTCGGCGCGGTCGACCTCGCGCGCGCCGAGCGCCAGAACGCCGAGCGCGGGATCAGCGATCTGTCGCTCGTGCCGTTCGGCTACGGCGACGGCGGGGGAGGGCCCACGCGCGAGATGATCGAGACCGGCCTCCGCAAGCGCGACCTCGAGGGGTCGCCTCGCGTCGACTTCCTGCGCCCCGACGCCTTCTTCGCGCAGGCCCGCGCGGGCCATCCGTCGCCGGCGACGTGGTCGGGCGAGCTCTATCTCGAGTTCCACCGCGGCACGTACACGTCGCAGGCGCGCACGAAGGCGGGCAACCGGCGCAGCGAGCACCTCCTGCGCGAGGCCGAGCTGTGGGCGACCGTCGCGACCGTGCGGCACGGGGCGCCGTACCCGGCCGATGCCCTTCGCCGCGCATGGGAGACCGTGCTCCTGCAGCAGTTCCACGACATCCTGCCCGGCTCGTCGATCGCCTGGGTGCACCAGCAGGCCGAGGAGAACTACGCGCGCGTGGCCGACGACCTCGAGGCGCTCATCGCCGGCGCGCTCGACGTGCTCGCGGGCGACGGCGATCAGGAGGTCGTGTTCAACGCGGCGCCCATCGCGCTCCACGGGGCGTCGGCGCTCGCCGCAGCGCCGACACGAGCGGATGGCGCGGGCTCATCCGTGCGCGAGGCCGACGGCGGGTACGTGCTCGAGTCGGACGCCCTCCGGGTCGTGATCGACGCCGACGGCGAGATCGTGTCGTTCGTCGACCGCCGAGCCGGCCGCGAGGTCGTGCCGCCCGAGGGGCGCGGCAACGTGCTGCAGCTGTTCCGCGACACCCCGAACCAGTGGGACGCGTGGGACATCGACCACCACTTCAACCGCACCCCGCTCGCGCCCGCCCGCACTGCGGCCATCCGGATCGAGGGGAACGCGGTCGTCGTGGAGCGCGAGGTGGGGAGGTCCTCCGTCGTGCAGCGCCTGCGGATCGCCCCGCACGGGTCCGCGCTCGACATCGAGACGACGGTCGACTGGCACGAGCGGCAGAAGCTCCTCAAGCTCGCGTTCGACGTCGACGTGCTCGCCGACACGGCGGCGTCGGAGATCCAGTTCGGACACATCCGCCGCCCGATCCACGCCAACACGTCGTGGGATGCCGCGCGGTTCGAGACCGTGGCGCATCGATGGCTGCACGTGGACGAGCCCGGCTTCGGCGTCACCATCGCGAACGACCGCGTGTACGGCCACGACGTGACGCGCCGTGCGCGTGCCGGCGGGGGCGGCGCGACGCGCGTGCGGGAGTCGCTGCTGCGGGCACCGGTGTTCCCCGATCCCGAGGCCGACCAGGGCGTGCACGTCTTCCGCCATGCGGTGTCGACCGGCGGGGTTCTCGATGCGGCGGCAGAGGGCTACCGGCTCAACCTTCCCCCGCGCATTCGGCGCGGTCGCCCCGTCGAGCCGATCGTGCGGATCGACGGAGCGCCCTCGATCCTCGTCGAGGCGGTCAAGCTCGCGGAGGACGGGTCAGGGGACGTCGTCGTGCGCCTGTACGAGGCCCGCGGGGCGCGTGCCTCGGGCCGGCTCGTGCCGGGGTTCGCGGTCGCCGATGCGCGGCGGACGGACCTCCTCGAGCGCGCGCTGGAGTCCGGGTCGGGCGATCCACTTGCTCTGGAGCTGCGGCCGTTCGAGCTCGTGACGCTGCGCCTGCGCCGGGCCTAGGGGCTGATCCGTCTCGCCGGGGAGGTGACGTCTCGCGCGACCGCGTCGGGATCGGGGCGCTCGGCCAGCAGCCGAAGGATCGGCCGCAGTGCCGCACGGACGCTCAGCACCCGCATCAGCGACTCGCGCAGCCAGGCGACGTCGGCGCCTCGTCGGAACATGAGCCTCGCCAGCGCCCGCGAGGTGCCCTGAGCGGCTTCGACGCGCGGGCGCTCGATGCGCTCCCATGCGTGAAGGACGGCCGTGAGCGTGTCTCGCTCGGCGTGCGCGAGCATGCGCGCGAGCATCCATGCCGACTCGATGGCCATCCCGGCGCCCATGCCCGCCGTTGGGAGGAAGCCCGCGGCTGCATCGCCCAGGAGGACGCCGCGTGACAGCACCCAGCGCCGTGCCCGGGCGTCGTCGAGGCGCCAGAGGTGCGGGTCGGGCGCCTCGACGACCGCGATGAGGGCCGCCTCGAGCCGCGTGCCGAGCCCGGAGGTCTTCTGCCGGACGCGTTCGGCGAATGCCGCCGGCCCGTCGAGAAGCTCTTCATCGGGCCCGCCGAGGAACACGCCCAGCCGATCCTTCACGGGGTACACGCCGAGGAAGAAGCCGTCGCCCCAGACCTCCTCGCCAAGGTCGTGCTCGCCGAGGTCGTCAGCCCACGCGACCCAGCCCGACCATCCCGTTGTGACGACGTCGGGCTCGGCCGCCCCGAGCACGGCGCGCATCCGCGAACGGATGCCGTCCGCGCCGATCACGAGGTCGAACGGCGCGGAAGCCTGTGGCGACCCCTCCCGATCCACGAACCGCGCGTGTCCGTCCGCATCGACCCGATCGATCGTCGTCCCCCACGTGACAGGGCAGCCGTGCGACGTCAGCACGTCGAGCAGCGCTCCGCGTGCGATCCCGTTGTAGTCGCCGTACACACGGAGCAGCTCGCCGAGCGGATCGGTCCGCAACGGGCGGCCGCGGTGCGAGCGGAACCGGTAGCGAGCGAGTGGCGTCCCGGCGGCGCGGCAGGCCTCCTGCACGCCCAGATCGGCGAACGCGCCGTCGACCGTCGGCATCAGGGCGAGCATGTAGCCCGGATGGTCCATCGTCGGCAGGTGATCCACGAGCACCGGATGCAGCCCCTGTCGGCGGAGCAGCTGAGCGGCCGTGATCCCTGCGACGCCGGCGCCGATCACCAGGACCCGGAGACGATCGTGGCGCTGGGCCGCGAGCTGTGCATCGAGCGCGGTGGGGATGAGCATGTTCCTCCTCTGGACCATCTGGTCCACTGGCACCCTACATCGTACTGGACCACCTGGTCCAGTACGATGTAGGCATGGCACAGCTCACCGGTCCGCATCGCGACGCGCTCATCGAGGCGACGGTCGTCGAATTCGCCGCGGTCGGCTACGAAGCCGCGTCGCTCAACCGCATCATCCGGTCGGCGGGAATCAGCAAGAGCTCCTTCTACCACGCGGTGTCATCGAAGGCGGAGCTCCTCGACGCCGTCGTGAGTGCGCTCATCGGCGAGGTGCGCATGCGCTGGAGCCCGCCGGACCCGCAGCGCTTCGCCGGGCGCGCCTTCTGGCCCCTCGTCGATGAGGTGCTGAACGACCTCGCCGAGCTCGGGGCCGAGGATCGTGCTCTCCAGCTTCTCGGGCGGATCTTCTATCTGCCGGCACCCGGAGCGGACGACGCGCGCATCGCCCTGCTCGACCGCGTCCGCGAATGGGTCCGACAGGTGCTGGATGTCGGGGTCGCCTCAGGCGAGGTGCGCGCGGATCTGCCCGTCGACGTCCTCGCGGCGGCCGCCTTCGGCCTTCTGCGCGGACTCGACGAATGGGCACTCGCTGCGCCCGCAGAGCGCGCACGCGCGGCCGCGGATGCACCCGCCGCGCTTCTGCGGTCCATGCTCGCGCCCGAGCGGCCTCAGAACAGGCGCGGGACGCCCGACTCGATGCCCTTCATCTCCTCGTAGTCGAGGGTCAGGCAGCGGATGCCGCGGTCCTCTGCGAGCACGCGGGCCTGCGGCTTGATCTCCTGGGCAGCGAACACGCCCTGCACGGGTGCGAGATGGGGGTCGCGGCCGAGAAGCTCGAGGTACCGCGTGAGCTGCTCGACGCCGTCGATGTCGCCGCGGCGCTTCACCTCGACCGCGATCGCGACGCCGGTCGAGTCGCGCACGAGGAGGTCCACGGGCCCGATCGCGGTGGGGTACTCCCGGCGCACGAGGGTCGCGCCGGTTGCGATGAGATCGACCTGCTCGGCGAGCAGGCGCTGCAGGTCGGCCTCGACGCCGTCCTTGATGAGGCCGGGGTCGACGCCGAGGTCGTGCTGCGTGTCGCTCAGCACCTCGTGGATGCGCACCGTCAGGGCGTCGCCGGTCTTCTTGTGCGTGACCTTCCACACCTGCACGACCCCGGCCGAGGCGAGCTCCTCATCCGGCTCGACGACGTCGAGACGGCAGGGCGGGCTCATCCAGTTCAGCGGCTTGTACGAGCCGCCGTCCGAGTGCACGAGCAGGCTCCCATCGCCCTTGTGCATGAGCACGCGCGTGGCGAGCGGCAGATGCGCATTGAGTCGACCGGTGTAGTCGACGGAGCAGCGGGCGATGACGAGACGCACCGCACGAGCCTAACCGTCGAGAGGGGCTCTGGAGCGCCTCAAGATGCGTGCCGCAGAGGGCATTTCCCAGGTTTTCGGCAGGATCACGCGGATCGGCACCTAGAATGGAGGGAAACCCCGCACCTGACCCGCCGCGCGCGACGAGCCAGAGGAGATGCCTATGCTCGTGCTCCTGGCGATGTTCGCGGGCGGAGCCCTTCTGCTTCCGGTTCTGGCGAAGTGGCTCGGAGCGCGGGTCTTCTGGGTCGCGGCCCTCTTCCCCCTCGCGGCGCTCGTGCATGCGGTGGTCGTCTCGCCCCGTGTGATCGACGGCCCCATTCCGTTCGAGTCATACACCTGGATCGGGCCGCTCGACGTCGCGCTCTCGATGCGGATGGACACGCTGAGCTGGGTCATGACCCTGGTCGTGACCGGCGTGGGCGCGCTCGTCATGCTCTACTGCCGTGTGTACTTCCGCGGCAAGACGTCGGGTCTGGGCCGCTTCTCGGCGGTGCTCCTCGCCTTCGCGGGGGCGATGTACGGGCTCGTGCTGACCGACGACGCCGTCATGCTCGTCATGTTCTGGGAGATGACGAGCATCCTCTCGTACCTCCTCATCGGGCACTATCACACACGTGCCGCGAGCCGCCGTGCTGCCCTGCAGGCACTCCTCGTGACGACGCTCGGCGGCCTCGTCATGTTCGTCGGCGTCGTGATCCTCGTCGTGGTCGCGGGCACCACGAGCCTGTCGGGCATCCTCGAGCTCGCGCCGACCGGCCCGCTCGTCGATGTGGCGCTCGTGCTCCTGCTCGTGGGCGCCGTCAGCAAGTCGGCGCTGTTCCCCCTGCATTTCTGGCTTCCCGGTGCGATGGCCGCGCCGACTCCGGTCAGCGCCTACCTCCACGCCGCCGCCATGGTGAAGGCGGGCATCTACCTGCTCGCCCGGTTCGCTCCCGCCTTCGCCGAGAGCGACCCCTGGCGCCCCGTGGTCGTCACGCTCGGCGTCGTGACGATGATCCTCGCCGGCGTCCAGGCGCTGCGCGAGACCGACCTCAAGCGCATCCTCGCCTTCGGCACGGTGAGCCAGCTCGGGTTCATCTCGACGGTGATCGGCTTCGGCGCGCGAGACACCGCGCTCGCGGGCATCGCGCTCCTCCTCTCGCACGCGCTGTTCAAGTCGGCCCTCTTCCTCGTCGTGGGCGTGATCGACCGTCAGCTCTCGACGCGCGACATCGACGAGCTGAGCGGCGTCGGCCGTCAGGCGCCGACGATGGCGGCCCTCTCGATGGTCGCCGTCGCGACGATGGCCGGCCTGCCGCCGACCCTCGGGTTCGTGGCGAAGGAGGCCGCCTTCACGGCGCTCCTCGACGAGGCGCTCGCGGGCGACGTCTGGGGTCTCATCGCCCTCGTCGGCGTGGTGCTCGGATCGGCGCTCACGCTCGCGTACGGCCTCCGCTTCGTCTGGGGCGCGTTCTGGACGAAGCGCGACGCGAGCGGCGCGCAGCGGGAGCAGACGCACTGGCCCGATCCGCCGCTCGGGTTCCTCACGTCCCCGCTCATCCTCGCGTCGCTCGCGCTCGCGGGCGGGCTCGTCGCGCCGCTCCTCGACGACGTCCTGTCGGGCTATGCCGACACCGCCCTGGGCGACGGGCACTACCACCTCGCGCTCTGGCACGGTCTCGAGCCCGCACTCCTGCTGTCGCTGCTCACGATCGTCGCGGGCGCCGGCGTCTTCTGGGTCGCGCGCCGCACCGGCTGGGATGCATCGGGCCGCGTCCTGCGCATCCAGGCGGCCGACGTCTACTACGCGACGACCCGCACGGTCGACCGCCTGTCGGTCGCGGTGACCTCGCTCACCCAGCGCGGGTCGCTGCCCCTGTACGTCGGCACGATCTTCGTCGTGTTCGTGGCCGCGGAGGGGACCGTGCTCATCGCCGGCCACGAGTGGCGCGTCGCGCTCGACGCGTGGCAGCACCCCGTGCAGCTCGCCGCCGCACCGCTCATGATCGCCGCGGGCATCCTCGCGGTGCGCGCGCGGAAGCGCTACACGGGCGTCGTGCTCGTCTCGGTCACGGGGCTCGGGATGGTCGTGCTCTTCGCGGTCGAGGGCGCTCCCGACCTCGCGCTCACGCAGGTGCTCGTCGAGGCGATCACCCTCATCGCCTTCGCGCTCGTGCTGCGCCGACTGCCGTCTCGGCTCGGAAGCCACAACGACTCGGTGGCCCCCGTGGCGCGCGCCGTCCTCGCGATCGCGGTCGGCATCACGATGGCGGTCGTGGCCGTCCTCGCCTCGAGTGCGCGCATCCACGAGCCGATCTCGACGGCGTGGGGCGAGATGGCCTACGAGATCGGCCACGGCCGGAACATCGTGAACGTCGCCCTCGTCGACCTGCGCGGGTGGGACACGATGGGCGAGCTCTCGGTGCTCGTCCTCGCGGCGACCGGCGTCGCGTCGCTCGTGTTCGTCACGCACCGCTCCGACACGCTGCGCTCGACGACCCGGAAGCTCCCGCGGGCCGCGCGCAAGGCGGGCCGCACACGCCCGCTCGTGGAGACGACGGATGGGATCCGCACCGAGACGAGCGCCAACCGCGACCGGCCGCGCGCGTGGCTCGTCGGCGGACAGCGGATGAGCCGCGAGGCGCGCTCGATCCTGCTCGAGGTGATCGTGCGCATCCTCTTCCACACGATCATCGTCGTGTCGCTCTATCTGCTCTTCGCAGGCCACAACCTGCCCGGCGGCGGATTCGCGGGCGGGCTCGTCGCCGGCATGGCGCTCGTCATGCGGTACATCGCCGGAGGGCGATATGAGCTCGGTGTCGCGGCGCCGGGCGACGCCGGCCAGCTGCTGGGCATCGGGATGGTGCTCGCGGTGGGGACTGCGGTCGTGCCGCTGCTGTTCGGGCTCGACCCGCTCACGCGCGGGGTCTGGGAGGCCGATCTGCCGCTCGTCGGCCACGTCGAGTTCGTCACGTCGACGATCTTCGACATCGGCGTCTACCTGGTCGTCATCGGGCTCGTGCTCGACGTCCTGAGGAGCCTCGGCGCCGAGGTGGATCGCCAGCTGCGCACCGAGAAGGATGCGCAGGAGCAGACGGCGGTGACCCGATGACCACCTCGTTCACGCTCATCGCGATCATGGCCGGCCTGTACGCGGCGGGCGTCTACGCGATGCTCGAGCGGAGCCTCACGCGCGTGCTCATCGGCTTCCTGCTCCTCGGCAACGCGACGAACCTCCTGCTGCTGACCGTCATGGGGTACCCCGGGGTCTCGCCGTTCTACGGCGACGACGGGCCGCAGAGCGATCCCCTCCCGCAGGCCCTCATGCTCACGGCGATCGTCATCACCTTCGCCGTGAGCGCATTCCTCCTCGCGCTCATCTACCGGTCGTGGCAGCTCGGCCGGGCCGACACGGTCGAGGACGACGAGGAGGACCTGTCGCTGCGCGAGCGCGCGATCCAGACGGAGGACGTGCTCGAGGTCGAGGAGGAGGACGCGGAGACCGGCGACGAGTCGGTCACCGACTTCGTGGGCGTCGCCGCGTCGCCCATCACACTCCTGCACGCGGCGGATGCCCCGGGCCTGCAGGATGACGCCCCCGTCGACATACCGGATTCGGAATACAGACGCCGCGCTGATCAGGACGACCGAGGGGAGGAGAGCCCGTGAGCAACCTCGTGCCGCTCCTCGTCGCCATCCCGCTCCTCGGAGCGGCCCTGACCCTCATCTTCGGTCGCCGGCGCCGCCTCCAGGTGACGCTGTCGATCCTCACGCTGAGCGTGACGTTCGTGCTCGCGGTCGTGCTCCTCATCGCGGTCGACCTCGGCACGCCGCTCGCGGTCTCGGTCGCCGGATGGCCGCTGCCGTTCGGCATCGTCCTGTACGTCGACCGGCTCGCAGCCCTTCTCGTCGCCGTGTCGAGCGTCGTGCTCCTCGCCGTCCTCCTCTTCTCGGTCGGCCAGGGCGCGGCGGACGGCGACGACGAAACCCCCGTCTCGATCTTCCACCCGTCGTACCTCATCCTCGCGGCGGGCATCTTCAACGCCTTCATCGCGGGAGACCTCTTCAACCTCTACGTGGGGTTCGAGATCCTGCTCGTCGCGTCGTACGTGCTCATCACGCTCGGCGGCACGAAGGCGCGGATCCGCTCGGGCGTCGTCTACATCGTCGTCTCGCTCGTGTCGTCGATCCTCTTCCTGTCGTCGATCGCCGTGATCTACGGCGCGCTCGGCACCGTGAACATGGCGCAGATCGCCGAGCGGATGGTCGAGCTCCCCTCCGACGTGCAGCTCGTCATCCACGTGCTGCTCGTGCTCGCGTTCGCGATCAAGGCGGCCGTCTTCCCGCTGTCGTTCTGGCTGCCCGACTCGTACCCGACCGCGCCCGCGCCGGTCACGGCCGTCTTCGCGGGCCTCCTCACCAAGGTGGGCGTGTACGCGCTCATCCGCACCGAGACCCAGCTCTTCCACGACTCCGACATCAACGCGCTGCTGCTCGTCGTCGCCCTCGCGACGATGCTCGTCGGCATCCTCGGCGCCGTGGCGCAGGCCGAGCTCAAGCGCATCCTCTCGTTCACGCTCGTGAGCCACGTCGGCTACATGATCTTCGGGCTCGCGATCGCGACCGAGGAGGCCGTCGGGGCGACGATCTACTACATGGTCCACCACATCGTGGTGCAGACGACCCTCTTCCTCGCGGTCGGCCTCATCGAGCGCCGCGCGGGGTCGACGTCGATCCTCAAGGTCAAGGGCCTCTTCGCGGCGGCGCCGCTGCTCGCGGCGCTGTACTTCATCCCCGCGCTCAACCTCGGCGGCCTGCCGCCGTTCTCGGGCTTCATCGGCAAGTTCGCCCTCTTCGAGGCGGCCGCCCGCGTGGGCACTCCGCTCATGTACGTCGTCATCGCGGGCGGCATCATCACGTCGCTGCTCACGCTGTACGCCCTCATGCGCGCGTGGAATCTCGCGTTCTGGCGCGAGGAGGAGGACTCGACCGAGACCGAGGTCCGCATCTCGCACCTCTCCGACGCCCCCGCGGCGGGTGTGCAGACCGAGCGCCGGGTCATCCCGCGGATCATGACGACCGCGACGGTCGGGATGGTCGCGGTCACGGTGGGCCTGACCGTCTTCGCGGGCCCGCTCTACGATGTCTGCGAGCGGATCGGCCAGTCGCTGCTCGAGCCGATTTCGCTCGTCCAGCTCGAGGACGTGGAGGGCGGAGCATGAGCCCGGCAGCTCCCCGCACGCTGCTCAGCCGGGTCTGGCGGCAGCTTCCGTTCTTCGTCTGGCTCGTCGTGCTCTGGATGCTGCTCTGGGGCCAGTTCACGGTGCTCGCCGCGGTCACGGGCCTCGTCATCGCGCTGTTCGTGACGACCGTGTTCCGCCTGCCGACGGCCGAGCTCTCGGGACGCGTCAACATCTGGTTCGGCGTGGTCTTCGTCGTCGTCTTCCTCGCATCGCTCGTCCGCGGTGCGGTCACCGTGGCGTGGCAGACCCTGACGCCCGGGCAGCCCGGCGCCGCGATCATCCGCGTCCCGCTGCGCATCGACGACGACCTCGTGATGACCCACACCGCGGTCGCGACCTCGCTCATCCCGGGATCGCTCGTCGTCGAGGCCGATCGCGAGAACCGCGTGCTGTATCTGCACGTGATCGGCGTCCGCTCGGCGGCGGATGTCGAGAGCCAGCGCGCGTCCGCCCTCCGCTGGGAGGCGCGCGCCGTGCGCGCGGTCGGCTCGCGCGAGGATGTCGCGCTCATCCGGGACGGCGCACCTGCCGTCGAGGACCGCATCGCGCAGGGAGGCGCCCGATGAACCCGCTCGTCATCGCCATCCTCGCGGTCTTCGCGATCGCTGCCGCGCTCACGATCGTGCGGATGGTCGTGGGCCCGTCGATCCTGGATCGCGCGGTCGCGAGCGATGTGCTGCTGAGCATGGTGCTGTGCGTTCTCGGCGCGGAGGCGGTCATCAACCAGCACACGCGCACGCTGCCGATCATGCTCATCATCGCCGCGATCGGCGTCTTCGGCTCGATCGCGGTGGCCCGCTTCGTCGCGCGGAAGGAGCAGGACCGATGAGCGGCGACGAGATCCTCGACACCACGGCCCTCGTTCTCGTCCTGGTGGGGGCGCTGCTGTGCCTCACGGCCGCGATCGGCCTCCTGCGCTTCCGCGACGTGCCGTCGCGCCTCCACGCCGCGACGAAGCCCCAGGTGCTGGGCCTCCTCCTCATCGCGATCGCGGCCGCGCTGTCGCTGCGGTCGTGGGCGGCCGTGGCGATGCTCGTGCCGATCGTCGTCATCCAGATGGCGACCGCGCCGCTCTCGGCGCACATGGTCGGCCGCCAGGCGTACCGGAACAGGACGATCGACGAGGAGAGCCTCTTCGTCGACGAGCTCGCCGCCGACGCCGGTTCGAGCGACGAGCTCGCGAGCCCGCCCCACCCGCGAGACTAGCGCTCGTCGTCGAGGCTAGTGCTCCGTGCGTCGGTCTCGACGACCGGGGCTAGTCTCGACCGCGACGGAGGCCACCCACGCCCGCTGACGCGGAGTCTCGACGGCGCGCGGGTGATAGTGCGCGCGCGTCCAGGCGACCGCCTCGGATGCCGGGACCCCGCTCATCCGCGCCAGGACGGCGATGGCCGTCCCCGTCCGGCCGACCCCTCCGCCGCACACGATCTCGACGCGATGCAGCGCCGCGCGCCGGTGCGCTTCACGGAGCGCGTCGAGCGCATCCTCGGGGTGGCGTGGAAGCCGGAAGTCGCCCCACCGCACCCATCTGCTCGGCCACGCGGCGACGTGGGGGTCGCGGGACAGCAGGTAGACCGCGAACTCCGGGTCGGGCGCTGTCCCGCGCGGCCTGCGGAGGCCCGTTCCCCGAACCGTCCGGCCATCCGGCAGCCGCACCGCACCCAGCACGTCCGACCAGTTGCCCATCTGCGCACCTCCCTGCCCGTCTGCACGCCAGAGTAGGGATCGCCGTCGGCCGAGCGGCCGTTTCTCGGGAGAACTGCGGAAAACCCCACCACTTACGGAGGAGCGCCCCACTGCCCCTCATGCGGCCGCTCCGTAGCGTCGACAGCATGCAGAATGACGCGGAGAACCTGAACGCGATCGCCGAATGGGCGGTCTCCCTGATGGAGACCCTCGGCGGGCCGGGGGTGGGGCTGGCGATCGCCCTGGAGAACCTGTTCCCGCCGCTTCCGAGCGAGATCATCCTCCCTCTGGCCGGCTTCACGGCGAGCCGCGGCACCTTCAGCCTGCTGGAGGTGCTCCTGTGGACGACGGTCGGCTCGGTTCACGGCGCGCTCGTGCTCTACGGCCTGGGCGCGCTGCTCGGCCGCGAGCGCCTGCGTCGGATCGTGGCCCGGGTCCCTCTGATGAAGGTGCAGGATGTCGACCGGGCGGAGGCATGGTTCGCGCGCCACGGTTCGAAGGCGGTGCTCTTCGGGCGCATGCTGCCGCTCGTCCGGAGCCTCATCTCGATCCCTGCCGGGATCGAGCGTATGCCGCTGATGAGGTTCACCCTCCTCACGGCCGCCGGAAGCGCTCTCTGGAACACCGCGTTCGTGCTGGCAGGTTTCGGTCTCGGCGAGCACTGGCACGTCGTCGAGCGGTATGCAGACGTCCTCCAGCTGCTTGTCATCGTCGGAATCGGGGCAGCGGCCCTCATCTTCGTCGTCGTGCGTGTCCGACAGCGGAGCCGGGCGAAGATGGTCTCATGAGTTCGGCGGCACGCCCCATCAGGCGGCACGACGGGCGCTTCGTCCGCCGTGCCGCAGCGGCATCCGGGTCGCTGGTGCTCGGCGCTCTTCTCGTGCCCGCTCTCCTGTTCGCGATCCTCGCAGCGCCGCTCTCGACGGCACCCGCACGGACGATCGCGGCGTGGTCGGCGAGACGCCTGACGCGCGTGGACGGCAACGACCGGAGCGTGCCGCCGCCAGGGGAGCGACTCATCCTCCTCCTCCTCGTGCAGACGGTACTCGGCGTCATCGCCTGCGCGGTGCTCGTCCTGCTCGCCCTCGGGATCGTGGTGGCCGTCGAGATGCTCTTCGGCGCGGCGACGGGCGCTGCCGTGCCGATCTTCGCGGCCGCCCCCGGCGCGGTCACCTGGCCGGTCGTCGCCGGGTACGCGCTCCCCGGGGTCCTCCTGCTGTTCCTCGCCGTCTCGGGCCTCGCGGGGATTGCGTGGCTCGACCGGCGAGCGTGGGCGCGGTTCGCACGACCCGGGGCCGGGGAGCTCGCGCGTGAACTGTCCCGGCTCCACGGGACGCTCGACGACGTCGTCGCCGCGGTCGACGCGGAGCGTCGCCGCATCGAGCGGGACATCCACGATGGCGTGCAGCAACGCGTGGTGGCACTGTCGATCCTTCTGGCGCGCGCTGAACGCGCGGCCGAGGCCGCCGACCGACGCGAGCTGCATCGGCGCGCGCGGGAGGAGACGCAGCGGATCCTCGACGACTTGCGCGCGGTCGCCTGGCGCACATACCCCGCCATGCTCATCCGCGACGGTCTTTCCGCGGCGCTCGCGGCGCTGCGGGAGCGCACCGAGATCCCGATCCGACTGCGCGCCGACATCCCGCGTCTCACCGATCGTGCGGCCGAGGCCGCGGCCTACTTCGTGGCCAGCGAGGCGGTCACGAATGCACTCAAGCACTCGGGCGCGCCGCGCATCGACATCGACCTCGCGTTCACGGGACGCGCGCTCGTCCTCACCGTGCGAGACGAGGGACGCGGCGGGGCGGATCCGGATGGCCCCGGGCTCTCCGGCATCGCCTCCCGCGTGCAGGCGCGCGGCGGCGTCCTCACGGTGGACAGCCCCAGAGGAGGGCCGACGACGGTGGAGGCGGTGATCCCTTGCGCATAGCACTCGCCGAGGACTCGGCACTCCTGCGTGAGGGGCTCAGCCAGCTCCTCGCCGCCGAGGGCCACACCGTCGTCTACGCCGCGGGAACGGCGGATGCGGTCCTTCGCTTCGTCGAGGCCGATCCGCCGGATCTCGTGATCCTCGATGTCCGGATGCCGCCCGATTTCGTCGATGAGGGCATCCACGCGGCGTTGCGGATCCGCAGCGACCACCCTGATGTGGGTGTGCTCGTCCTCTCGCAGTATGTCGAGCAACGGCATGCGAGCCGCCTTCTGGACGGGCGCGGCGGCGTCGGATACCTCCTGAAGGACCGCGTTTCGGACATCACGGGCTTCCTCGATGCCCTCTCGCGGGTGCGCGACGGAGGGACCGCGTTCGATCCGGAGGTGATCCGACAGCTCATCGCAGCGAAGGAGTCGCCGGACACGCGCATCACGGCGCTCACTGATCGAGAGCGCTCGGTCCTGGAGCTCATCGCGCAAGGGCACAGCAACGCGTCAATCGCGCAGCGCCTCTACCTCAGCCAGAGCGGGATCGAGAAGCACATCAACACGATCTTCGGCAAGCTTGAGATCGCACAGGATTCGACGGTGAACAGGCGTGTGCTCGCCGTGCTCGCATTCCTCCGAGGCTGATCCGAGGAGGAGCCTCCTCAGCTGGCGAGTGCGTAGCCGAAGGCCGAGGCGACGCCCGCGTTCGTCACGGAGCCGCCGAACACGTTGAGTCCCTTCGCGAGGGCGGGGTCGGCCTGCGCGGCCGCATGCCAGCCGCGGTCGGCGATGGCGGCGATGTAGGGCAGCGTCGCGTTCGTCAGGGCACGCGTCGACGTCTCGGGCACGGCGCCGGGCATGTTCGCGACGCAGTAGAAGAGGCTGTCGTGCACGGGGAAAGTCGGGTCGTCGTGGGTCGTCGCGTGCGAGCCCTCGAAGCATCCGCCCTGGTCGATCGCGATGTCGACGAGCAGCGATCCGGGCTTCATCGCGGCGACCATCTCGTCGGTGACGAGCTTGGGGGCCGCTGCCCCGGGGATGAGCACCGATCCGATCACGAGGTCGGCGCGCTCGAGCGCCTCCCCGATCGCGTACCGCGTCGAATGCCGCGTCTGCAGGGCTCCGCCGTACCGGTGCTCGAGCTCGCGCAGGCGCGGCAGGCTCACGTCGATCACAGTGACCTGCGCGCCGAGGCCGAGCGCACTCGCCGCGGCATGCTCGCCCGCGACACCGCCGCCGATGACGACGACCTCGGCACGCGGGGCGCCGGCGATGCCGCCGAGCAGCATCCCCCGGCCACCCTGCGGCCGAGTGAGGTGATAGGCGCCGACGGCGATCGAGAGGCGTCCGGCGACCTCGCTCATGGGCGTGAGGAGCGGGAGCGACCGGTCGGCGAGCTGCACCGTCTCATACGCGACGGACGTCGTTCCGGCCGCCATGAGCGCGTCGGTCAGCGGCTGGTCGGCGGCGAGGTGGAGGTAGGCGAACAGCGTCAGGTCGTCGCGCAGGTGGCCGTACTCCGAAGCGATCGGCTCCTTGACCTTGACGAGCAGCTCGGCGTCGCCCCACACCGTCTCCGCGTCCGAGACGATGCGGGCGCCCGCGGAGCGGTAGTCATCGTCGGAGAAGTGCGATCCGGCCCCCGCGCCCGCCTGCACGAGCACCTCGTGACCGCGATGGACGAGGGCGTCGGCGCCCGCCGGCGTGAGGGCCACGCGGTTCTCGTTGTTCTTGATCTCGGTGGGGATTCCGATGCGCATGGTGGGGCTCCTGGTCTCCGTCGACGGCGCGCGGCCTCGTGAGCCGCTCTCCTTCGATGCTCGCAGGATCATCGCCCGAGGTCATCCGGTCCCGAAGATCCTTCGGAAAGGGAGCGGATGTCGCTACGCTTTCGTCCATGGACGGCCCCGGACGCGACCCGCGATCGAAGGATGTTCGAACCGAGCGGCTCGACGACCTCGATGCCCGCATCCTCGCCATCCTCGAGCGCGAGGGGCGGATCACGAACGCCGACCTCGCGGCGGCTCTCGACATCGCGCCCTCGACCGCCCACGCGCGCATGCGCTCGCTCGTCGAGCGCGGTGTCATCACCGGCTTCCACGCCAGCGTCGACCAGGAGCGCCTCGGCCGCGGCCTGCAGGCGATGGTCGGGGTCACGCTGCGCCCCGGGTCACGACATGACAGCATCGTCGCGTTCGCCGACGAGGTGCGGCGCCTGCCGCAGGTCGTGCAGCTGTTCTTCATCGGCGGCGCCGACGACTTCCTCGTCCACATCGCGGTCGAGCGCGCATCGGACGTCCGGCAGTTCGTCGTCGACCATCTCTCCGCGCAGCCGTCGGTCGCGACCACGCGCACGAGCATCATCTTCGAGTACCACCGCAACGCCGTGGCAGCGCCGTTCCGCTGACCCGCGCGGACGGCCATCCTGTTGCGCTCTGTGTCGCCTGGTTGGCGGGTCGGCGGCGCGTCTGCCTACCGTGGAATCCCTGCACCCGAGGAGCTTCACATGGCATTCCGCATTCGCACTCTGGCACCCCTCGCCGTCGTCGGCCTCCTGGCCGTTGCCGGCTGCGCCTCCGGTGGCGGCGACGCCGCCGAAGAGCCCGCCGCGGAGACCCGCGGAACCGAGGCCGACCCCGTTCAGCTCGGCGTCGTCGGCGCGAGCGAGCCCTACTGGGCCGTCTTCGAGGCCGCGGCCGAGGAGGAGGGCATCTACGTCGACATCGTCGACTTCACCGAGTACACGCAGCCCAACCCCGCGCTCAGCGAGGGCGAGCTGGACATCAACCAGTTCCAGCACATCCTCTACCTCGCCGACTACAACGTCTCGGCCGGAGATGACCTGCAGCCCATCGGCTCGACGGCCATCTACCCGCTCGGCCTCTACTCCGACAAGTACGACAGCGTCGAGGACATCCCCGAGGGCGAGACGGTCATCGTGCCGAACGACACGACGAACCAGGCCCGCGGCCTGCTCGTCCTCCAGTCGGCGGGCCTCATCGAGCTGAAGGATGGCGGCAGCCCCTTCTCGACGCTCGAGGACGTCGTCGAGGACGAGTCGCGCGTGAAGGTCGAGGGCCTGGACGCATCGCTCATCGGCACGTCGCTGCCCGACGTCGCGGCCGCGATCATCAACAACGACTTCCTGGAGAACGCCGGTCTCACCGGCGAGGACGCGATCGCGTCGGACGACCCGTCGGACCCCTCGGCGCTCCCGTACGTCAACATCTTCGCGACGCGCGCCGAGGACGTCGACGACGAGGTGCTGAACAAGCTGGTCGAGATCTACCAGACCAACCAGGACGTGCTCGACGGCGCTCAGGAGAGCGCGAGCGGCACGGCCGAGTTCGTGCAGACGCCCAAGGAGGAGCTCCAGGCGTCGCTCGAGGAGGTCCAGGAGCAGGCGCAGAGCGCCGGCTGACCGACCCCGCCGCGTTACGATACGCGGGTGGCCCGAGGCCGCCCGCGTATCGCGCTTTCCGAGAGCCGAGGAGCCATGCCGCACATCACGATCTCCGATGTCACGAAGAGCTATCCGCCGCAGCGGCGCGGCGACGGGCCGGTGGTCGCCGTCGACGGCGTCTCGCTCGAGATCGAGCGGGGCGACGTGTTCGGCATCATCGGCTACTCCGGAGCCGGGAAGTCGACACTCGTCCGGCTCATCAACGGCCTCGAGCCGGTGACGGCCGGCTCGATCGACGTCGACGGCACCGACATCACGGCCATCCCCGAGCGGCGGCTGCGTGAGCTGCGGCAGGGCATCGGCATGATCTTCCAGCGCTTCAATCTGCTGCGCTCGCGCACGATCAGCGGCAACGTCGCGTATCCGCTCGAGGTGGCGCGGATGCCCCGGGCCGAGCGCGCGAAGCGGGTCGCGGAGCTTCTCGATTTCGTCGGGCTCGCGGACAAGGCGAATGCGTACCCCGAGCAGCTCTCAGGGGGCCAGCAGCAGCGCGTCGGGATCGCCCGCGCGCTCGCCGCGAACCCGGGCATCCTGCTCGCCGATGAGGCGACGAGCGCCCTCGACCCGGAGACGACCGACGAGGTGCTCGACCTGCTCGCGCGAGTGAACCGCGAGCTCGGCATCACGATCGTCGTCATCACGCACGAGATGGACGTGATCGCGCGGATCGCGAACAAGGTCGCAGTCATGGAGCGCGGTCGGGTGGTCGAATCGGGCCTGACATACGACGTCTTCACGCGGCCGCAGACGGAGACGGCCAAGCGCTTCGTGCGCACGGTCGTCCGCGCGCTTCCCGATGGGGACGCCCTCGCGGCGCTCCGGACGCAGCACGAGGGCCGCTTCTTCACGATCTCGTTCACGGACGAGGGCGCGTCGGAGGCCCGCGTGTTCGGCGCCCTCGCGCGAGCGGGGGTCGACTTCAACCTCGTGCACGGCGGCGTGGACGACATCCAGGGACGCGTGTACGGCCTCCTGACGATCGCCGTGCGCGGCGACGAGCAGGCCGTGCGCGGCGCTCTCGCCGAGATCGGCGACGGCGTCACGGTGACGGAGGTGGCCGCGTGAACGACATCCTGGAGCAGATCGGCGATATCTTCCCGGAGCTCGTCGAGCAGACCGGCGTCATGCTGTGGCTCGTCGCAGCCTCGCTCGTCATCGGCGGGATCGCGGGCCTCGTCGTGGGCACAGCGCTCTTCGTCACGCGTCGCGGCGGCGTGCTCCAGCAGCCCGTCGTCTACTGGGTGCTGAACCTGCTCGTCAACACGTTCCGCCCGATCCCGTTCATCATCTTCCTCGCGGCGCTGCAGCCGCTCGCGCGCTATGTGATCGGAATCGGGATCGGCAACGCCGCGGTGATCTTCGCGATCTCGATCGCCGCGACGTTCGGCATCGCGCGGATCGTGGAGCAGAACCTCGTCACGGTCGACACCGGGGTGATCGAGGCGGCCCGCTCGACCGGCGCCGGGCCGTGGCGCATCATCCTCACCGTGATCCTGCCCGAAGGACTCGGCCCCCTCGTGCTGGGCTACACCTTCGCGACGATCGCGATCATCGACATGTCGGCCGTCGCGGGCATGATCGGCGGCACGGGCCTGGGCAACTACGCCATCGCCTACGGCTATCGTCAGTTCGATCCGGTCGTGACCGCCGGCGCGCTCGTGATCATCATCATCGTGACGCAGCTCGTGCAGGCGATCGGCAACGGTCTCGCGCGGCGCATCCTGCGGCGCTGAGGCGGGCCTCCGAAGCGCCGGAGGCCCGCCTCGGAGGTCGTCAGGCTCCGCTGTTGACCATCCACTGCACGCCGAAGCGGTCGGACAGCATGCCGAACCAGTCGCCCCACGGCGCCTGCTCGAACGGAACGACCACGCTGCCCCCGTCGGCGAGCTTCTCGAAGATGCCGCGGAGCTCCTCGGCGTCGCCGTCGAAGATCGTGACCGACAGGTTCGCGCCCTCGTCGCGCGGCATGCCGGTCGGGGTGTCCGAGGCCATGAGCGTGAAGCCGTTCTCGAGCTCGAGCTGGCCGTGCATCACCTTGTCGGCATCGGCCTCATCGAGCTCGGGGCTGGGGTACTCGCTCATCTTCGAGATGTTGAGCGTGCCGCCCAGCACGCTCTGGTAGAACTCGAGCGCCTCCGCGGCGTTGTCGACGAAGCTGATGTAGGGCGAGATCTTGAAGGCCATGGGATGTCCTCTCTCCGCCGGGCCCGCTGCCCGGATCCGAGATGAGGATGGCACGGGGCGCCGACATCCGGAAGGCCGTCTCGTGAACGCATCGCGACGCGACCCGACCTAGGGTGAGGCCATGGACATCCTCGGCATCATCGGCGTGATCGGGATCGGTGTGGCCGGCCTCATCTGGCTGGGCGCGATCATCTACGCCATCGTGAAGACCATCGCCGACCCCGCCATCGGCGGTGTGCTCAAGCTGCTGTGGATCATCGTGATCCTGGCGTTCCCGCTCGTGGGGCTCATCATCTGGGTCATCGCGCACGACCGGATCAACGCGAGCATCGGGCGCTGATCCGGTACGACGAAGCGGCCCCTCCGATCGGAGGGGCCGCTTCGTCAAGACTGCATTTCGACTCGCTGCGCTCGCTCAATGACCGGGCAGCTCGCTGCGCTCGCCGGGCTCAGTCCGTGCCGGTGTCGAACGCGGCGGACTCGCCCGCGGCGTCGAGCGCCTCGTCGGCCTCCGTGCCGGCCGTGATCTCCTCGGCCTCGCCCTTCTCGAGGGCGCCGATGAGCTCGCCCGTCGTGCCGCCGATGAGGCCACGCGAGACGTAGCCCTCGAGGCGCGAGCGCGAGTCGGCGATGTCGAGGTTGCGCATGGTGAGCTGGCCGATGCGGTCGGTCGGGCCGAACGCCGCGTCGCCGACGCGCTCCATGGAGAGCTTCTCGGGTGCGTACGACAGGCCGGGGCCCTCGGTCGCGAGGATCGTGTAGTCCTCGCCGCGGCGCAGGCGCAGGGTGACGGTGCCGGTGATCGTCGATCCGACCCACTTCTGGATGGACTCGCGCAGCATGAGCGACTGCGGCTCGAGCCAGCGGCCCTCGTACATGAGACGGCCGAGGCGGCGACCCTGCTCGTGGTAGGTCGCGAGGGTGTCCTCGTTGAGGATGCCGTTCACGAGGCGCTCGTAGGCGATGAAGAGGAGCGCCATGCCCGGCGCCTCGTAGATGCCGCGCGACTTCGCCTCGATGATGCGGTTCTCGATCTGGTCGCTCATGCCGAGGCCGTGGCGGCCGCCGATGCGGTTGGCCTCGAAGACGAGCGCGACCGGGTCGGAGAACTCGACGCCGTTGAGGGCGACCGGGCGGCCGGCGTCGAACGTGACCGTGACGTCCTCGGTCTCGATCTCGACGGCCGGGTCCCAGAAGCGGACGCCCATGATGGGCTCGACGGTCTCGAGCGAGACGTCGAGCTCCTCGAGGGTCTTCGCCTCGTGCGTGGCGCCCCAGATGTTCGCGTCGGTCGAGTACGCCTTCTCCGCGGAGTCGCGGTAGGGGTAGTCATGCGCGACGAGCCATTCGCTCATCTCCTTGCGCCCGCCGAGCTCGGAGACGAACTGCGCGTCGAGCCACGGCTTGTAGATGCGCAGGCGCGGGTTGGCGAGCAGGCCGTAGCGGTAGAAGCGCTCGATGTCGTTGCCCTTGTAGGTCGAGCCGTCGCCCCAGATGTCGACGCCGTCCTCCTTCATCGCGCGCACGAGCAGCGTGCCCGTGACCGCGCGCCCGATGGGCGTCGTGTTGAAGTAGGTCCGACCCGCCGAGCGGATGTGGAACGCGCCGCATGCAAGGGCCGACAGGCCCTCCTCGACGAGCAGCGGCTTGCAGTCGATAAGGCGCGAGGCCTCCGCGCCGTAGGTCAGGGCGCGGCCGGGGATCGACTCGATGTCGTCCTCATCGGGCTGCCCGAGGTCGCCGGTGTAGGTGAACGGGATGGCTCCCTTGTCGCGCATCCACGCGACCGCGACGGAGGTGTCGAGACCCCCGGAGAAGGCGATGCCGACGCGCTCGCCGACGGGGAGGGATTCCAGGACCTTCGACATGCTCTCCATCCTAGAGCCGCGCGGCTCCCCGCCCGATTCGGCGGCCATCCGGCGCTACGCGATCGGCGTGCGCTCCTCGGGGAGCCGGCCGGCGGCCATCCGCTCGGCCGCCGTGCGCGCTGCGCGCCAGCGCCCCACGCCGATGACGGCGGCGCCGATGACGCCCATGGCCGAGGCGATGCCGACGATGTACAGCGCGACCCCGCCGTATCCGCCCTGGAGATGCGGATCGAGGAACGGATACGGGTACCACCAGGGATTGCCGGTCGCCGGCCCCGTGATCGCGTTCGCGCGGAGCAGCGTGTACACGGCCCAGACGACGGGGAAGGCGATCACGACGGCCAGCGCGCGCCAGGGCAGGGCGCCGCGTCGCGGGGCGACGAGCACGTCGGCGAGCAGGAAGAGCGGGCCGACGACGTGGAGCACCTCGTTCGCCCACGCGACCGAGGTCGTCGGGTCCTCGATGCCGCGAAGGAGGATGTTGTAGACGACGCCCGTCACGATCATGTACGTCGAGACGCAGGCGAGCAGAAGCGACAGCCCCGCGGGCTCGCGGCGGCCGTCGCGACCGCGGGTCCACGTCCAGATCGCGGCGACCACGAGCAGGATGGCGCTCGAGAGGTTCGACTCGATCGTGAAGTAGCTGAAGAAGTTCGAGATCACGGTCGGCAGGTGAGACGCGTGCGCCTCCGTCTTCGTCAGCGCGTTGCCGACCGTCCGCGAGAACTGCGCAGCGGTCGCCGAGACGAGGGCGATCGCGGTCGCGATGCGCGCGATCTGCCATGCCGTGGTCCAGGCGCGCGAATCTGCGGTCATGCCGCCGAGACTATCCGCCGGGATGGGCAGGGCGGGAGCACCGCGCGGCTCAGCTCGAGAACGCCTCCGTGAGCGCGGGAGCGTGCGCGAACAGCGCAGGAGCGCCGCCCGTGTGGAGGAACAGCACGTCCTCGTCGTCGGAGTACGCGCCCGAGCGGACGCCGGCGATGAGCGCGGCCGCCGCCTTCCCCGTGTAGACCGGGTCGAGGAGGATGCCCTCGGTGCGCGCGAAGAGCTGGATGGCCTCGGTGCCGCCCTCCGTCAGGACGCCGTAGCCCGGGCCGATGTGCGCCGCGTCGAGCCAGGGCGACTCGGCGGGCTCGCGCCCGAAGAACCCGAGCACCTCGCGCGAGATCCACTCGACGGTGTCGGTCAGGGCGTCGACTTCGGGCGAGACGGCGACGCCGTGGATCCGCGGGCGACCGGCGCCGGGAAGCAGCTCGCGGGCCGCGAGGAGGCCCGCATGCGTGCCGCCGCTGCCGTTCGCGAAGACGATCTCGTCGAAGGTGCGGCCGCTGTCGGCGAGCTCCGCGTACGACTCGAGATACCCGAGGGCGCCGACCGGTGTCGAGCCTCCCGTCGGGATGAGGTACGGCCGGAGGCCGTCCTGCCGCAGCTGCGCGACGACCGCGTCGGCTGCCGCGATCTCGGGGTGCGCGTCATCCGCCGTCTCCTCGACGAGCACGACCTGCGCCCCGAGCGCTCGGTCGAGGAGCACGTTGCCCGAGCCGCGGTACTCGGGCGTCGCGTCGGCGGGCACCCGCAGCACGAGGACGCACTCGAGCCCGGCCTTGGCCGCGGCGGCTGCCGTCTGGCGGGCGTGGTTCGACTGGCCGGCGCCGACGGTGACGATCACGTCGGCACGGTGCTGCCGTGCGTCGGCGAGGAGGTACTCGAGCTTGCGCGTCTTGTTGCCGCCCAGCGCGAGACCCGTCAGGTCGTCGCGCTTGACCCAGAGCCGTGGACCGCCGCCCAGCTTGTCGCGCAGGCGGTCGAGCGGCTGCAGGGGCGTCGGCGCGACCGCGAGATCCTCGCGCAGGGTGCGGAGGTCTCGGATGGCCGGATCCGCGACATCGAGGAAGAGCGGGTCGAGGAGCGCATCGGCGGTCATGCCCGTCAGCATAGGCCGCATCGTCAGGGGATTCCGAGCGTTCCCTGCGACCTCATCAGGCTCCGCGCAGGCCGTTCTGAGCCCGCACAGGGGCACCGCTGGGGCGCGGCCTGTTCTCTGGATGCCTGGATGCAGGGTGCATCCGGGGAGGAGGCATCATGGAAGCGATCCTGCAGGCGCTCGTCGCCCTTCCGCTCATCGCGGTCGTCGCGGCCCTTGCGCTGGAGCCGCTCGTCGACGAACGGGCCTGACGGTCAGGTGGTCGGCCGCGGGTTCTGCGGAGCGCCCGGCTGCTCGCGGCCATCCGAGACCCACAGCGGGTCGAACGAGCGGTGCGCCGTGACCCGGTCTGCGATGCTGTCGAGTCGCGCGACGACCTCCGGGTCGAGGCGCACTCCGACGGCGCCGAGGTTCTCGTCGACGCGGTCGGCGAAGCGCGTGCCGGGGATGGGCACGACCGGGAGCCCCAGCTGCTCGCCCTTCGCGGAGAGCCAGGCGAGCGCGAGCTGTGCGGGTGTCACGCCGGCGTCGGCCGCGAGGTCGCGCACCTCGGCGAGGATCGGCGCGTTGGCTGAGAGTGCCTCGGGCGCGAAGCGCGGGAACTTCGGCCGCCCGTCGCCCTCGACCATCGCCGCGGCGTCGAACGCGCCGGTGAGCCACTGCCTGCTGAGCGGGGAGTAGGGCACGAAGCCCACGCCGAGCTCGCGCGCTGCCGAGACGACGTGCGCTTCGACGTCGCGGCTGACGATGCTCCACTCGCTCTGCACGGCGGCGATCGGATGGACCGCAGCGGCCCGGCGCAGCTCGTCTCCGGTGGGCTCCGAGAGGCCGATGTGGAGGACCTTGCCCTCCTGCACGAGCTCAGCGAACGCGCCGACGGTCTCCTCGATGGGCACGTTCGGGTCGACGCGGTGCTGGTAGTAGAGGTCGACGTGGTCGGTGCCGAGGCGGCTGAGGCTCAGGTCGATCTGCTCGCGGATGTGGGCGCGGTCGCCGCGCACCGACCTCTCGCCGATGCGGCCGCCGGGCACGATGCCGCACTTCGTCGCGAGCTGCACCTCGTCGCGACGCGTGGCGAGGAGCCGCGAGATGATGCGCTCGCTGCGGCCCTCGCCGTACACGTTCGCGGTGTCGATGAACGTCACGCCCGCATCGACCGCGTGCGTGAGCGTGCGGAGGGCGTCGTCATCGGAGATCGGGCCGTACACGTCCGTGAGGGACATGCCGCCGTATCCCTGCGGTGAGACGCGCAGGTCGTCTCCGAGGTCGACGAGGGCGGATGTCCGGGTGTCGGTTGCGCTCACGAACGCGAGCGTACCGGCCAGCCACCCAGGTCGGGGCAGTCGGCAGTCGAGGCAGTCAGCAAGGTGTGCCGTGGTGGGTCAGGTGCGGATGCGGGTGAGGGTGCGGCGGATGCGGGTGCGTATGCGGGTGGCGGATCCTTGTGCGGGGCGGGGTGTGCAGTCGCGGTCGATCCAGCGGGGCGGGACGATGTAGGGCACGCCGTGGTGCATGTGGATGGTCCAGCCGGAGGTGTCGAGGTGGTGGTGGTGCCACCAGCAGAGCAGGACGCCGTTGTCGGTTTCGGTGGGTCCGCCGTGGGCGTGGTCTTGGACGTGGTGGATCTCGCACCAGGCGGCGGGGATGGTGCAGCCGGGGATGATGCAGCCTCCGTCGCGGGCGACGATGGCTTTGCGTTGGGTGGGGGTGAAGCAGCGTTGGATGCTGCGCAGCTCGAGGATGCGTCCTTCGGGGGTGAACACGGCGCGGAGGATGTCTCCGGTGCATCCGATCCGGCGGGCCACGGTGGCGGGGACGGGCGCGTCGACGCCGTCGAGGTGCGCGATGCCGTGCCGGCCGTCGCCGGTGTCTGTGGTGGTGAGGTCGTCGGCGGTGATGTGGATCATGACGGTGGGGGCGGCGCCGCCGAGGGTGGGGGTCTCGGCGGCGCGTGAGGCGGCCTGGATCATCGCGAAGAACGCGTCGTGGCGTTTCTG
>NZ_BSEJ01000002.1 GCF_027921765.1 Microbacterium barkeri | reverse complement strand
ATCGACATCGATCCCGACGACCTCGTGCCCCAGCGACGCCATCGCCGCCGCATGCACCGCACCCAGATACCCGCAACCGATCACACTCAACTTCATGGACGATGTCCCTCCGATTCGATGGTCACGAAGACCCTCAAGTCCGCCATCATCATTCCACGGGCGCGCTGCGAAGAAGCGGCTGGCTCTCAGGCTGTTCCCCGGAGGATCGCTGAGTTGGCGGTAGGATCAGGTAAATTATGAGCGACGTAACTCGTGTCCACGCGACCGCGCGGCCGCATTTCCGTGATACCTTCGGCCACGCGCCGAAGGTGTTATGGATAGCATCGTCGGGCGGACACGTTGCCCAGGCGCATCGTATCGAGCGGCTTCTGGGCGTCAATCAAGACTCTCTCTGGGTCACGTTCGACGTTCCACAGACCCGTTCGCTTCTCGCCGGGCGTAGGCATGTATATGTCGATTACGTCGCGCCGCGAGACCGGCGAAGAGCGCTCGCAGCGGCCTTGGAGATCGACAAGATTCGTAGGGCCGAGAAGTTCGACCACGTGATCTCGACGGGTGCTGCCATCGCGTTCTTCTCCCTGCCGCTGGCTCGACTGCGTGGCGCCAGGGTGACGTACATCGAGAGCCTGGCACGGTCGACCGGACCGAGTTTGACGGGGCGAATGATGCAGCGCGTCCCCGGCATTCAGCTTCGTACGCAGTATCCGAGTTGGGCGGGCGGGAAGTGGGAGTACTCGGGGACGATCCTCGACAGCTTCCGCGCAGAGCCGAACGAGCGAAAGAGTTCCGGCGGGCGCAAGGTCTTCGTCACACTCGGAACCATTCGCCCCTACCGCTTCGACCGTGCTGTAGATGCGGTGCTCTCGCTCCTTCGCCCTGAGGACGATGTTGTGTGGCAACTCGGTGAGACCCGTCGGGATGACCTTCCCGGCCACGTCGCCACGGAGATGCCCGGCGATGAGATGAAGCGCCGCATGCGTGAGGCAGACGTCATCGTGACGCACTCGGGCGTGGGATCGATCCTGGCTGCCCTGGAACTGGGGAAAGCGCCCGTCCTCGCCGTCCGCTCCGAGGTGCATGACGAGCACGTCGACGATCACCAGCGCTTCATCGCTGACGTGATGGAGCAACGCGGGCTCGCCGTGCGGCTCGACCTCGAGTCGCCGTCCGTTGGAGCGTTTGAGCGCGCCATGAACACAAGGATCGGAAGCGGCGATGTCACTGGCTGAGAGAAGAGCTCTCTTCGTGAGCTGGATCGGCTTTCATGGTCGGAGCGCGGGGATCGCGAAGGCACTGGGCATCCGTTCCGAGTTCATCACGGGGGGCACCGGCCCGGCCCCGCTGCGTTATCTGCGTGCGTGGAGGGAGACGGCGCGGCTGCTGAAACGGGAGCGTCCCTCGACGGTGATCGTCATGCAGCCGCCCATCGTGGCCCTGCTGTGCGTCGCGTTCCGCACTCCGCGCTCGGTACGGATCATCGGAGACCTCCACACGGGTGTCTTCACGAACCCCAAGTGGAAATGGGCGCTTGCGTTGACGATGCGCATCCTGCGGCGTCGCGGAAGCGCGGTCGTCACCGGCGCCGCTCTCGCCGAACGGACTCGTGCGTACGGCGTGGACGTCCTCGAGCTGCACGACATCATTGATGAGCCGATCGTCGTGAGTGATGCGCCGGACGACCCGAAACTGGCCACAGTACTCGAACGGGAGTACGTGCTCGTCCCGCTCGCCTACTCGTTCGACGAACCCGTGGACGCACTGCTGACCGCGGCCGAAGCAGCACCGGAGGTGAACTGGGTCCTGACCGGCCGTGCGCCGGAGCATGTCGTCACCCGCGCACCTGAGAACGTCGTCTTTCCTGGGTTCGTGAGCAGGGACGACTACCGGCGCCTGGTGAAGTCGGCCACGGTCATGGCGGCGTTGACCACTCAGGAAGACACCATGCAGCGAGTGGGATATGAAGCACTCGGCGAGGGGAAGGCCCTCGTGACGTCGAGTACCGCGGTGCTGCGCGAGTTCTTCGCTGATGCGGCGCTCTACGTGACTCCCGACGCTCTGAGCATCGAGAAGCAGGTGCGTGAGGCCGTCAGGACTGCGCAACTCTTGCGTCAGCGGATGATCGCTCGACGTGCGGAGTTGGAGCAGACTCAGCAGACTCAGCTGGCCGCACTCGCGGCGGTCGCGAGTTGACCGTCGAGTCGTTGGGCTTGCGGATGTCTGAACTGCTGTCCCGGCTGCGGTCCTTCCTCGCAGGACCGTGGGGTTTCCTGCTGCCGCTCATTGTGCTCGCGCCCCTCGCGCTGGGGACGGGCGTCTACGAGAAGCTGTTCGGGGGCGCGAACGGGGCCACGGTTCAGAAGATCGCGGTGCTCGTGCTTCTCGCCATCGCCGCACTGATCCTGGGACTTCGACTTCCTCCATGGCCGATCTGGGTCATTCTCGGTGCGGTGACGGTGGCCTTCTTCGTCGGGGTCGTCATCAATGATCGGGGCAACGGGATCCTCGACTCGACCTTGCTCCGTGGAGCGGTGGGTTACGCGTTCCCCTGGCTGGCCTTCTTCGTCGACTGGCGGCCCGTCTCGCAAGCGTCGCGAGCTCTCAGCCTCGCGTTGCTCGCTCCGTTCGCTGTCATGCTCGGTTCCGTTATCCACCTGGTTAATCTGGGGAACCTGTTCCGTCACGAGTACACCGGAGCGGTCAGATTGGCCGCAGCCATGCCGCCAGCGCACCTGGCGGCGCTGGCGATCTTCAGCGTCGTCGGCGGTGTCTGGCTGTGGGTCATGGGACGTAGGGCGGGCTTGTGGCTGGCGCTGCTGAGCGCCGCCATCTGCGGCCTCACCGGCACGCGCGGAGCGCTCATCGCCGCGGGAATCATCTTCGGAGGGACGCTTGTCGTGGCGCTCTGCTACAAGCTTCCCTACTGGAAGGCCGGCCTTGTCTCGGGAGTTGCGGGGGTCGTCGGGGGAAGCTTCCTCATCCTTCCCAACCTCTTGAAGCGCGCGGCGCAGGAGGCCCACGGAGCGCTTGCCCTCTCCGGGCGCGAGGAGGCATGGGCGTACTTCCTCGGGCGGCTTGCCGAGCGGCCCTTCGTCGGATACGGGCCGGGCGGCGCCACCGAGCTGAGTCAGCAGTCCGGCAACACCACCATCACCCGTTCCTTCGTCTCACCCCATAGCGCCTACATCAGCCTGCTCGTCGATGTCGGATGGCCGCTGTTCCTTGCCCTCGCACTGGGGATCGGGGGGCTCCTCGTGATGGTCGTCAGAGCGAACGTCGGCCCGGTGCGGTGGATGGCTGGACTGCTCGGGGCTGCCTGTGTCTTCTACGGCGCCTTCGACAACCTGCTGAACGCCGCGCAATCCGCCGTCCCCTTCGCGCTGACGCTCGCGATGATGTTCGCTCCGGCGATGACGCCACGCTCGATCGCGGAGGAAGTTGGCGAGAGGGCGCTCCTTCGCCGGGATCTGCGTCCTCGCTGATCCCGCGGACGGACGCCGATCCTTACTTCTCGCGCCAGAGCTTGCGCTTCTTCCAGTTCGCCAGACTTTCGACGACGTTGGACGGCGACGCGTTCGCCGCACCCAACAGCAGGTGTTTGATCTTGCCTCCCGCGGAATCCGCGGCGTGGTACCTGGTGCGGTGGGCGGCGAGTTTCAGCTGCCGCACATCCCGGGCCCGCATCGTTCCTCGATGCTTCAAGATGTACTTGTCGATGCCCGCTGCGCGCATCTCCGTCGCTCGTGTCAGCTGTCCCGAACTGTGCTTGCGCTGCAGGACCTCGGGGCGAGCGTTCACCTCGTATGAGCGCCCCGCCAGGAGGTAACGGTAGAAGAAGTCCAGGTCGTTCATCACTCGGAAGTTGCCGTCGAAGCCGCCGATGGCTGCAAAGGCATCCCGGTGGATGACGAAGTTGCTTCCGGTGATGCCCGGGTTACGAGACGCGGCATCGCTCGCGGGAACGTTCGGTCTGATCTCCAGACCCGGTGCGCGCAGGCCGTCCCGGAACATCTCGAGCCAGGTGACCACGCACTCCTTGCCGCTTTCCTCGATGCGCTCGCGCGAGTGGAGCAGATACCCGGGGAGCCAGAGATCGTCATCGTCGAGGAAGGCGAGCCATTCGCCGGTAGCCTGCGCGGCTCCGACGTTCCGCGAGCCGGACGCTCCGGGTCGTTCTTCGTTCCGGATGTAGGAGACCGGGATCGCGGCACCGGAAAAGGACGCGACGACGGCCGCGGACTCCTCGTTTCCGTCGTCGCTGACGACGAGGATCTCGTCAGGCAGGAGCGTTTGGCTGAGGACGGAGTCAAGCGCTTCGCGCAGGAAGTCCGGACGACCGTGGGTCGGGATGATGCAACTCACGGTGAAATCAGCCAAGGTGGACCTCCTCCGGTGGACCGACTCGTCCAGGGCATTGACGAGGGGAAACGCTAGCATGGCGCGGGCCGACGGCACGCGTGAAGCGGGGCCGCCGCGGATTGATGCCGTCTCAACGCGCCATGGCGTGGCACGGCACGGAGAAAGTGATATGGACGCGATGACATACGATGAGCCGCGAGCGCGCAGGACGCGTCAGCAGGGGGAGGCCGTGAAGCGTGTGGTGTGAAGAGGTCACGGACGTCTTCGTCTCGATTGTCGGCCAAGACGACAACCTCGGAGACTCTGTGCTCAGACGCGGCCTTGTTGAGGCCCTGCGGAGTCCGGGGCGCACCCTGCACATCTTTACCGGGAAGAACGGTGACGCGTACGTCGAGGGCGTCGGTGTGCGCGACGACGACGTGCGATACATCTCCTTGCGCGCATGGCGTCGGGCGGCTCTGCTCACCAGCCTGAAGCGCAGGACGATGATCGTCTTCAACGCAGGTGAAGTCGTCGTCGAGCCCAGCCGTGCCCACCTGGGATGGCGGGAGTTGGTGCTGTCATCCGTCGCGCGTCTGCGTGGAGGCGGCGCGGTCCACGCCGGTCTCGGGATCCGCTCTCCTCGGTACCGGGGGGACCTCGCGTTGCGGGCCACGTTGCGGGTTTGCCGCTTCGTGAGCTGGCGCGATGCGGACAGCCGCAACGCCATCGGACGCGGCGGTGTGCTGCCTGACTGGGCGTTCGCGCTCTCGCGCGAGATCTCGGGGGAGTCGTCGCGGGGCCTTCTCGTGGTCTCCATGCGCGGTGATCGCGCAATGCCCAGTGAAGCGTGGTGCACCGCGGTGAAGACGATCAGCGCCCGAGAAGGGCTGCGGATCTGCGTTCTGAGCCAGGTCGTCCGGGACAACGAGCGAGCCACGCAGTTGCACGCTCTGTTGGATGCGGAGGAACTGCGGCTCTGGGACGGGGCGAGCCACCGGCGGCACGAGGAGGACGTGCGTCGGCTCTATCGTGATGCACGCTACGTGGTCAGCGACAGACTGCACGCGCTGATCATAGGCGTCACCGAGGGCGCTCTCCCCCTGGGACTGACGACGGAGGAGAACGGCAAGCTCGCACGGACGCTCGCCCCGGCGGGGATCGGGGAAGTTGTAGAGTTCGTGACCGACTCTGCACAGGGAACCGCACTCGCTGAGTGCGTCGCCGAGCGGAGGGATGCGGTCCTGGCCGCGGTCACCCACGCCCGTCGTCGTCTTATGGGCCTGCCCTGGACGAGCCGCGCGCGGCCGGCGGCTGGCGATCCGAGCCACGCCACGGACGTCGCCCGCCGCGGAGAGTCGCCGCGATCAGTGAGCTGTGTCATCCCGACCCACGCGCGCCCCGAGTTCCTGGCGGAGGCGCTGCAGAGCGTCGTCTCGCAGACGACGCCCGCGCACGAGATCATCGTGGTATCGGACATCGAGGATGAGGAGACTCAGCGGGTTGTCCATCGTGTCGCGGCCAATAGTGCAGTCCCCGTTCGCTACCTCGGACCTGAAGCCGGCCGTACCGGTGCTTCGTGGTCTCGGAACCGCGGGGCAACTGTTGCCGACGGCACCGGCATCGCGTTCCTCGATGACGACGACCGGTGGGCACCGAACCACTTGGGCGACCTCATCGGGGCGATCGGAGACGCTGACATGGCGGTGTCGTGGATTCGCGTCTTTTCCGCGACGGACACGTTCCCCGGGCCGGCGATCGAGGAGGGGTGCACGGCAGCCGACGTGGTCGCACGTAACCCTGGGATCACCGGCAGCAACTTCCTGGTTCGCGCGGAGGCCTTCCGCGCGGTGGGCGGTTTCGACACAGGGCTGCCCGTGAAGAACGACACCGACTTCTTCTTCCGGTTCCTGCGAGACGGCGGCACCTACGCTGTCCTCGCCGATCGTACGGTCGAGCAGCGAAAGCATGACCAGGGGCAGCTGACGGGACATGGACGACGGCGGGCGGACGGCGTCGAGCTCTACTTCCGGAAGCACCGCGGAGCGCTCACACTGTCCGATCGTCGGTACCTGCGGCTAAACATCCACCGGCTTCGTCGCAAGGCCGCCGGCTCGCAGGCGGGGCGTATCGGGCATCTTCTCGGCGCTATCTGGAACTATTCTCCCCGCCAATTCATCATCGACCGCCGCAACCGGCGCCACCCGTCCGGATATCAGATGCCGGAGACCGGAGCGCAAGCCAGCTAGGTGCCGAAACGCGGCGGTGTCAGGGAAAGCTGTCGGGTGTCACTCTCATCGTCGCCCTATGCTGACCTGGTCTCCCGTCGCTCGGACAGTGGGATGACGGCACGATCGAGTGCGACAACGCACCGTCGAACAACGGCAGGAGCACGAGTGCATATGGGGCGAGATCATGGCCGCCTCGAGGCCGCACACACCGATCATCGCGAGCTTCGTTATGATGGCTCGCTCGCGACGGCGTCCGGCGAGCGGGACCCGATGGACGCTGAGGTGGCACGGTGACCGGCGGCTCCGGGCTCGGGAGAGCCGCGTCTCGCGGGGTGATTTTCACGATGGGCGGTCAGGCCGTCCGAATCCTCGTCCAGTTGCTGTCCGTCGTCATCCTGTCGAGGCTCCTCGCTCCGAGCGACTTCGGTTTGGTGGCCATGGTGCTGGCCATCGTCGGCGTCGCTGAGGTCTTCCGTGACTTCGGATTGACACAAGCCGCTGTCCAGGCTCCGAGCCTCAGCCATCAGCAGAAGTCGAATCTGTTCTGGATCAACACCGGGATCGGCGTATTGCTCGCGCTGCTTGCTTTCGGGGCATCCTGGCCGATCGCGATGTTCTACGGCGAGGAACGCCTCACGCTCCTGACGCAGGTGATCTCGGTCGTCTTCGTCATCAACGGCGTAGGGACCCAGCTTCGGGCGCAGCTGAGCCGTGACCTGAAATTCGGGGTGATCTCCGCGGCGGATACCTTGGCTCCTGCGTTGAGCCTCCTCGCGGCGATCGGCGCCGCATCGATGGGTGTCGGGTACTGGGCGCTCGCCGTGCAGCAGATCAGCGGAGCGTTCTTCGCTTTCGTCGTCGTGGCGGTTGCCGCTCGTTGGACGCCTTCGCGCTATCGACGCGGACACGACATGCGTGGCTTCCTGCGCTTCGGGGGGTTCCTGGTGCTCGCGCAGCTCGTGACCTATGCAAGCAAGAACATCGACTCCGTTGTCATCGGCGCGCGCTTGGGGGCCACGGAGCTCGGGTTGTACAACCGGGCGTTCCAGATCCTGCTGGTCCCGCTCAATCAGATCAACGCCCCGGCGACGCGTGTGGCCCTTCCTGTGCTCTCGCGACTTCAGGAGGAGAAGAACCGCTTTGACAGATACCTGCTCACCGCGCAGTCCATTCTCCTCCAGCCCGTGGTCGCGGGCTTCGCACTCGTCGCCGCTCTCGCCGAGCCGCTGATCTCGCTCATCCTGGGCGAGGGGTGGGGGGCGACCGTGCCGATCTTCCAGATCCTCGCGCTTGCCGGCGTGGCGCAGACCGCTTCAAGCGCGAGCTACTGGGTGTTTCTCGCCAGGGGGAGGACCAAGTCGCAGCTCTACTGGGCGCTCTGCTCGCGCCCGATCATCATCGGTGCGGTCATCGTGGGCTCGTTCTTCGGGCTTCACGGGGTCGCCTGGGGGTATGCGCTCGGCAATCTCGTCGTCTGGCCGCTCGGGCTGCTGTGGGTGGCGAAGCTCGCCGAAGCGCCCGCACTGCGCATGTTCGGCAACGGGGTGAGGGCGATGCTCATCTACGGCTTGGCGGGGCTTTCGGCACACCTGGTCTATGTCGGGCTGGGTGGAGTGATGCTCTCGTTCGTGGCCGCGGTGCTGGCCTTCTTGGCGATCGTGGCACTCGCTGCGGTGGTGCTGCCGCGTTATCGCGCCGACCTCGGCGCACTGGTCTCGCTGCTACCCGCGCGTTTTCGACGCGGACGGTCCTGAGAAGGACGGACAGGGAGCAGGACCGGATCGAGTAGGCTGGACCGCCGAGCGCGGACCCTTCGGCCGGCCGAGAAACAGAGCGCAGCTCTCTGCGGCTGGAAGACGACATCTGTGCAGCCCGGAAGGATGATGTGAGACGAAAGAGACGCGACCGCGTTCGCGTGTTGCATTCGATGGTGGCGCCTACGGGGGAGACCCGATACTCAACGCACATGGCGGCAGTGGGGGGCGATGACGTCGAGGTCTGCTTCTTCAGCTGGCGGCATGCCCTGTTCGGGCGCTACGACATCTTCCACCTGCACTGGCCGGAGGTTTTCGTCGGACGAGGCGGAGGCCGCAAAGCCAGAATGCTCTGGCTGCGCGCCCAGGCCCTGCTGATCCGGCTCTGGCTGACCCGTACGCCGGTCGTGCGCACGCTGCACAACATCGAGCCGCATGACTCTCAGGGGACGCTTTCGGGGAACGGGACGATCCGCAGATTCGAGAAGCTCACTCAATACGAGATCCATCTCGTCCCTGAGCCCGACCGCGACACCGCCCTCCCCACGATGCTGATCCCGCACGGGAGCTACCGCGAGCCGTTCGGTCGGCTGCCTCGAGGGGAGCGTAGGCCCGGACGGATCACGTTTTTCGGGCTGGTGCGCCCGTATAAGGGCGTCGATTTGCTCGTCCGCCTTTTCCGAGGCATCGACCGGCAAGATCTCTCCCTGCGGATCGTCGGCCGCCCGCTCGATCATGAGCTGGCCAAGCAGATCACGGATGCGGCGGAAGAGGACGTTCGGATATCGCATCGTCTCGAGTTCGTGCCGGACGCCGACTTGGTCAAGGAGATCACGTCCTCGGAGCTGACCGTCCTTCCCTATCGTGAACTACACAGCTCCGGCGCGGCGCTCGTGGCTCTCTCGCTCGATACGCCGATCCTGGTGCCCGATACAACGACGACGCGCGCGTTGCGCGAAGAGGTCGGCGATCACTGGGTGCACCTGTTCTCTCCTCCGCTGAAGGCGGACGCACTTCTCACGGCGTTGGAACGTGTGCGCCGCGAAGAGGATCCGCCGCCTCCTCGCCTCGAAGCCCGGGACTGGGAGCGGGTACGGGCAGCACACCTCGCCGTCTACCGGCATGTGCTCGGCGGCGGAAACGATAACCAGGACGTCAAAAGTTCAGACATGAAAGGCTCCGCACGTGGTGACTAAAGACGGCCGGGACTCGCTCGCGCGGATGAGGTTTCTGCTCGGCCTCCTGCTCCGTCGGAGCGACCGAAGGCACGCGGCACGCAAGATACACGTTCTCCTCGCGGCACCAGGCCGTGGCAACATCGGCGATGCCGCCATGCTCGAGGCGTTCGCTGCCGCCGTCGGAGAAGAGTTCACCGTGATCACGCGGCATCCGGATGACTACCGGACGCTTCCCGCTAACGCGAAGGTGGTGAGCCTTCCCCGGTTGATCTACGGCTCCTCTCTGAAGGCTGTCCTCGACATCGTCAAGCTCGCCCGTGTACTGAACAGCGCCACGAACCTCTCTATCGTCGGCGCGGACATCATGGATGGCGCTTACAACGCGAAGGCCTCCACTCGGCGCTCCCTGATCGCCGCGCGAGCCGCCGCAGCAGGCCTCGACGTGCGCATCCTCGGCTTCTCCTGGAACGGACAACCGGATGCCGCCGCCGAAAGCGAGCTTCGGGCGGCGTCAGAGCACGGGGTCCGTCTCCTCGCTCGTGACGGTTCATCGAGCGCACGACTTCGCGCCGCAGGGATGAGCAATGTCACGGACGTGGCGGACATCGTGTTCACCTCCTCTTCTCTGAGTGACGCTCCCGTCGTGCCAGGTGGCGGTCCGTATGCGGTCATCAACGCCAGCGGACTAGTGGCGCGCTCTGTCGACCAGACCGCCGCTTATGTATCAGTCATCGAACGGCTTCATGAGCAGGGGATCGGCACGGTGCTCCTGCCGCACGTCGTGCGCGCGGAGGGTGACCCCGCGCAGCTTGCGCTCATCCATGAACGCCTCAGCCCGCAAGCGCGCGAAAGGTCACTCCTCATAACCGAGGAACTAGAGCCCGCACAGGTTCGCGCACTCGCGGCTGGCGCCGAATTCGTCGTCACTGGGCGGATGCATCTCTCCGTGATGTCGCTGCGCCAAGGGGTGCCGGCGGTCGTCGTCGCGACCCAGGGCAAGGTGGAAGGGCTGATGGAGCTCTTCGATATCTCGGACCTGCTGGTGGCTCCAAGCGCCATTCCTGAGGGAGGCCTCCTCGCGGCCGTGACCCGGCTTCTCACCGAGCGGGACGACGCCCGTGCGCGTATCGCGCGTTGGTTGCCGCGCGCCATTGAGTTGGCGGAGCGCAACTTCGAGGGGATGCCAACGGCCGCCCATCACTGAGAGAGGCAGGCGGCGACGAGTGCTAGCGTGTCCGACGGGGTTCTCGCGCTTCCCGACGCGGAACGGGAGAGCTCGATCAGGGCGGCGCTGTTGAGCAGCCGTCGCACTGGAAGCGAGGGGGATGTCGGTGGCCGAGAGCACTCACACTATCGAGGACGTTGTCGCACGGGGGATGTGCGTCGGCTGCGGAGCGTGCAGCGTCGCTACCTCCGGTCGCGTGGTCGTTCGCTTCACCTCGATTGGCATGCGTCAGGCGGACCTTGAGGGCGTTTCCCCGGCGGACATCGCTCGGGGGGATCAGGTGTGTCCCTTTTCGGATAACGCGCCCGACGAAGACCAGCTGGATGCACCGACCGACTGGGGGCGTCGACTCTCGCACGACCACAGGATCGGGCGATACTCGCTCGTTGCCGCCGGGCGGCGAGTCGATGAGTCTGCGCTGCTCGAGAGCAGCTCGGGCGGCCTGACCTCCTGGATCGTCGGACGGCTCCTCAAGGAAGGCCTTGTGGATGGCATCCTTCACGTCGGCGACGGTGGCCCTGACGGCCTCTTCTCCTACAACGTCTCTCACTCGCTTGCGGAAGCCGACGGGCGCCGGAAGAGCAAGTACTACGCGGTGACCCTCGCGGAACTGGTTCAAGAGATCCAGGGGAACGGGAAGCGGTACGCGATCGTCGGGATCCCCTGTTTCATCAAGGCCGCGCGCCTGCTCGCCCTCCAGAATCCAGCGCTTGCTGAGCAGTTCGCGTACTATGTCGGCCTCGTGTGCGGACATCTCAAGACGCGCTTCTTTGCAGAGTCCTTGGCCTGGCAGATCGGGGTTCCGCCGGAGCAACTCGCGTCGGTCGACTTCCGTGTGAAGAACCCCGAACGCCCTGCCAGCCGTTATGACATGGCAGTCTCCTCCGCTGACGACCCGACGACCGTGCTTCAGCACGAGGTCGCGAAGCTTCTCGGTGGGAGCTGGGGACACGCGGTGTTCCAGCCGGAAGGCTGCAACTTCTGCGATGACATCTTCGCGGAGACCGCCGACGTTGTCTTCGGGGACGCCTGGCTCCCGCAATACTCGAAGGACTGGCGGGGAAACAACGTGCTGGTCAGCAGGAACGAGCAGATCGACGAGCTGTTGCGCGCCGGACAGCGCGAGGGAGAGATCCAGCTCGACGAGATCGATGTCGCGGCGGCCGTTGCCTCGCAAGCAGGGAACTACCGCCATCGCCGGGATGGCCTGGCCGTGCGCCTCCACGACGACATCAGGGCCGGCCTGTCTGTGCCGAGGAAGCGGGTCTCTCCGGGGCTCGCCCACGTCACCCGTCGGCGGGTGAAGCTGATCCGGCAGCGCAGACGGATCTCTGCGCTCAGCTTCGGCGCATTCCGCGCTGCGCTCGCATCCGGGAGGATCGAGACCTACCTGGAACGGTTGCGACCGGAACTGAGCAAGCACGACCGGCTGTCGAAGAAGCCGTTTGCCGGCATGCGGCGACGGCTGCAGAACCTCGTGCGCAGGCTCCGTCGCGGGCAGGGCGCGCGGTGAGCGCCTCTGCCGAGGAGCGTCGATGAACCGGCGCGCGGGGTCTCCCTGATGGTCGCGTCTGACTGAGTCCGCCTGGATTCATTGACGGGTGTCAGGGCCATTGCGGCGTTCCTGATGTTCTGGCACCACAGCAGCAGCCGTTTCGACGACGTGGTCTCGTCCGGAATGGTCGGCGTATCGCTCTTCTCCCTTTTGAGCGGCTTCGTGATGGCGCGGACCGATCGGGAGGGTGAGACCGCTCGGACGTACTACCGCAAGAGGTTCGCGCGAATCTACCCCGCCTCCTTCATCGCCTGCGTTCTCGTGATCACCTGGCATGCACTCCGCGGAGGCCTCGAGGTTACCGACTTCGCAGCCTTCACGCTGTTGCAGTCGTGGGTTCCGGACAAGGCGGTCGATTTCGCGGCACAGGCGATCTTCTGGTCGCTGTCCTGTGAAGCGTTCTTCTACCTCGCTTTCCCTGCCATTCGGGTCGTGACGTGACGAATGTCGACGCGCGGGCTCGCGGCCCTCGGAGCTTTCAGCGGTCTTCTCTCGCTCGGGGTCGCGTCGTCCGGTCTGATGCTGTCTGCCCAGGCCGCCCAGTGGGCGACGGTGGTTTTTCCCCTGTTCGCTTGCCGGAGTTCATCATCGGCGTCGTACTCGGCACTCTCGTCTCGCGCGGATGGAAGCGGCGGCTGTCACTGTGGTGGACGGGTCCGCTTGCGGTGATCGCTGTCGTGGGGGATGCCTTCGTCCCGGAAGCGCTTGGTCGATACGCCGTGACGCTGGTCCCCTTCGTCCTGCTCGTGCTGTCGTTGGCCGTTGCCGGCCTCAGATCGGCGACGGGACTTTTCCGCTCTCCTGTCTTGGTCACGCTCGGGGTGTGGTCGTACTGCTTCTACCTCCTGCACGGACTTGCCCTGTGGATCTCAGACGCGGTTGCAGCCCGGCTCGGGCTGTCGTCCGTCGTCAGCGTCGCCATGGCACACTTCCTGACCCTCGTTGCTGCCTGGGCCCTGCACACTTTCGTGGAGCAACCGTGTGAGAGGCAGCTGCGCCCGGCTCGCCCAAGGGTGCAGGCCGGCGTCCTCCGTTCGCGCCCGGGTCAGAGGTGAGGTGACAAGCGTCCCTCTCCCGGAAGCGTCCAGGTAGGTGAGGCAGAATATGGAAGGCTCCTGCCGGATCGGAGCCGGTATTCCCCGACTGATCGGGGTGTATCTCTGATCAGAGCATTGTGGGGGATCGTTTGTCGGGGACTGTCATTGTCCGCATAGCACAGCGGAAGGACGCCTCGAAGGACGTGCGTGTGCGCGGGTTCCGGGCCGACATCGAGGGACTGCGAGCGATCGCCGTCGTCGCCGTTCTCATCTACCATCTCCGGTCCGGTTGGCTGCCAGGCGGCTTTGCTGGCGTCGATATCTTCTTCGTGATCTCGGGATTTCTGATCACCTCGCACCTGATCAGGGAATGGGCGTCTCGCGGCCGGATCTCTCTCACCCGGTTCTACGCCCGACGCATGATCCGGCTTGTCCCTGCAGCCACCCTCACCCTGGTCGCGACGGCGGCCGCTACCGTGTTGTTCGTCCCCCGGTACCTCTGGCAACAGATTGGTTTTGACATCGCGGGCGCCGCGGCGTACATCGTCAATTGGGTCTTCGCGGCCCGATCGGTCGACTACCTCGCCGAGGACGCAGTCACCTCGCCCGTGCAGCACTTCTGGTCCCTCGCGGTCGAGGAGCAGTACTACCTCATCTGGCCGTTGCTGATCATCCTTGCCGGGATGGCAGCGACCAAGCTGCGGCTTCGCACTCGTGTAATGGTCGTCTGTGCGGCCGGCATGGTCATCACGCTCTCGTTCGGCGCAGCGCTCCTCGCCATCGCCGCCGGCGATGCGACCGCGTATTTCTCGACCCTCACCCGTCTGTGGGAGCTTGCGGTGGGCGCCACCGTGGCGGCTGCCGCTCCGGTGCTGTCTCGCGTAACGGGAGTCGTGGCGGGGTTCGGATACGCCGCGGGCATCGCACTCATCCTGATCGCGCTCGTCGTCGTCACGGGCGAGGCGGACTGGCCAGGCCCCCTGACACTTCTCCCCGTCTTGGGGACGGCGATGGCGATCGCGTTCGGCGGAGCGGGCACGGTGGTCGAAAAGATCGTCTGCGTGAAACCGCTCGTATGGGTCGGCGGGATCTCCTATTCGCTCTACCTCTGGCACTGGCCGATCATCGTCATCGCGGGCTACGTGTTTGAGCGCAACAGTGTCGCTGTCGCGCTGGCGTGCGCCACGCTTTCGGTCTTGCTCGCCTGGCTGTCCGTGCGGTTCTTTGAGAACCCGATCCGCTTCTCGACGTGGGCGAGAGGCCGTTCGCGCAACGGCCTGTCTCTCGGGCTGGTCATGGGGGCGGCGTCTGTGGTCCTGGGCCTAATATTGTCGTGGTCATCGTCGGACGGCTCGCTGCGGGCACCAGAGGGCGCTGTGCCACAGGGCGCGGCCGTTCTGGGACCTGTGCCCACGGAATCAGCGAGCAGTGAGCTGATGGTGGAGCCGGCTTGGGTACTCCCCGCACCGAACAAGGCGACGGAAGACGTCCCGCGGCTATACGCTGACGGCTGTCAGCAGGATCAGTTCTCCGCAGAGGTGCTGCGTTGTACGTACGGCGACACCGAGGCTGATCGTACGATCGCCATCGTCGGCGATTCGAAAGCGAACCAGTGGCTTCCCGCCATCGATCTCATTGGGAAGGACGAAGGCTATCGGGTCGACGTGATCACCAAGTCGGCTTGCTCGTTGTCCGACGCGCCTGCACGGAAGAGCGGAGGCGCTTATCCTTCCTGCGACGAATGGAATGACAACGTCGATCGCGAGTTGGCGGAGCTTCGGCCTGACGTCGTGCTCACCTCCATGGCGAGTGCTCGCGCCCATGTGAACGGCACGGAGGCGGAAGCCCGACGTGTGATGGCGGAAGGCCTCGCGGCGAAGCTGGCCCACATCGAAGAACTCGGCAGCGACGTGATCGTCATCGCCGACACCCCGCACCCGCCTTTCGCCGTGTACCAGTGCGTTGCTGAACACTCGGACGACGTACTGGGATGCGGGTTCGCGCTTGCTCCCGCTCTCGAGTTGAGCGCGGTGGGCACGCAACGTGCCGCGGTCGAGCAGCTCGGGGGAACCGTTCTCGAACCGGGCACGTCGGCCGCGGAGCCTGCCGGGACGCGGAGTGCTGCCGATTCGCAGGCGCCGACCATGATCGACATGACCGACGTCATCTGTCCGCCGTCGACTGCACAGAGCTGCCCCGCGGTCATCGGCAATGCGCTCATCTACCGTCAGGGGTCGCATGTCACCGCGACCTACGTCGAGACGATGACGGAGCACCTGCGCGACGTGCTTGCCGAAGCCGGCCTCGAGGTCCGCTGACAGTAGTGCACGGGACGATGTTCGATCTGGTTGCCGTGATGGGACGAGAACTTCCCGGAGGACTTCTACCGCGTCCGCTCGAACCAGGAGATTCTCGTGTCTCACGCTAACGCGGCGCTCACCCCGCGCCAAAGGCTCCGCCTTGCCCAGAAGATCGTCGACGAGGAGTGGACGGTCGCCGCGGCAGCGGACTACTTCTGTGTGTCCTGGCCGACGGCCGCGGAGTGGGCGCGACGCTGCGTCGAGCTCGGTGAGGCGGTGATGGCCGACCGGTCCCCGCACACCCGGATGCGCATCCGAACAAGAGCCCGACGCACCGTGTGAAGAAGATCGTGCACCTGCGGATCCGCAAGCGCTTTGGGGCCGGTTCAGATCGCCGAACGCGTCGGATGCCGGCCTCGACCCTCCACGCAGTGCTGAAGCGCTGTCGACTGAACCGGCTCTCCCGAATCGATGAGCCTTCGGCGCAAGGTGCGCGCCGCGTTGGCGTGAGACACGCGAACCTCCTGGTTCGAGCGGATGCGGTAGAAGTCCGCCGGGAAGTTCTCGTCACATCACTTCAACCCGATCAATCAACGTCCCCGTGCACTAGAGCTATATGTCCGCCGGGCGTTCGCGCAGGTCGGCCCTAGGCCCGCGAACTATGCTGGGCAGACCAGACCACGACATCCACGAACCGGTGGGTCGTGGTCTCCGGCCGAGCCCAGGAGTCGCGCAACACCATGAGCCCGAGGAATCAAAGCGAGTCGTCTCGCACCGACGCCACCCCGGTGCCCAGACAGAAGGCGTCGCGTCGCAGGAAGCTCCTCCGACGTTGGCTCGGGTGGGGGATTCCGATCTTCGTGCTCGCGTATCTTGCCGTGCTCGGCGTGAGCGCGTTCATGGCGAAGAACGCCCTGGAAGATGTCATCCCGCTCGCGGGACAGGTGCAGGACAAGGTCGCCTCGGGCGACACCGCGGGTGCTCAGGCGCTCGTGGGTGAGGTCGCCGAGAAGACGCAGGCCGCGCGCACGAGCACGGGCCACATCCTCTGGCGCGGTGTGGAGTGGCTTCCCGTGGTCGGCGACGACATCCAGTCGGTGCGGCTCGCGGCCGCAGCGGCGGATGACCTGGTGCGCGAGGCCCTCAGGCCCTTCGCGGGGGTGGATGTCACCGCGATCGGGCCGAAGGACGGCGCGGTCAACCTCGACGCCGTCCGCTCGCTCGCCGAGCCGATCTCGCAAGCGGCTGTCGCCACAGAGAAGGTGCAGATCGACCTCTCGGCGATCGATACGGCCACTCTTCTCCCACCTGTCGAGTCGGCGGTCGGTCAGCTCACGGGTGCTGTCGGCGCGCTGTGGCCGACGCTTGTACGGCTCGATGATCTCATGCCGCATCTCCCGACGATGCTCGGGGCTGACGGTCCTCGCAAGTACATCGTTATCGTCCAGAACAACGCTGAAGCTCGGACTACTGGCGGAAACCCAGCTTCGCTGATGATGCTCACGGCGGATCAGGGGCGCATCTCGATCTCGCAGCAGGCGGCATCGACTAATTTCAACAATGACCGGCCCGAGCCGATTGTCGACCTCGATCCGGGGACGGAGGCTCTGTACGGGACGCGCGTCGGAAAGTTCATCCAGGATACGACGATGTCGCCGAGCTTTGACGAGACGGCGCGACTCGTGCAGGCGTTCTGGCAAGAAAAATACGGCGATCCTGGCGTGGGCGTGCTCTCGCTCGACCCCGTTGCGTTGAGCTACATCCTCAAGGCGACCGGAAGCGTGGGCCTTCCTGACGGAGAGCAATTGACGTCGGAGAACGCGGTGCAGCTGTTGCTCAATGGCGTCTACTTTAAGTATCCCAACCAGAGCCGCGAGGACTTCGCTGCGCAGGATGCGTACTTTGCTGCCGCTGCAGGCGGCGTCTTCGACAAGATCACAAGTGGTTCGGCCGACATCGTGAAGCTCGCCCAGGCGTTCGGCAAAGCCGGAGCGGAGGGGCGCATCTACTTCGCCTCGACCGACCCTGTCGAATCAAAGGCAGTGCAGGGCACGACCCTCTCGAACCCACTGCCCGCCGACAACGAGGACGCGACTGCGCTGGCCGTGTTCGTGAACGACACCACAGAGGGCAAGCTCGACTACTACGCCGATATGAGCATTGAAGCGGCAAGCGACGTCTGCGAGACGGAGGAGGCGCCTACCTTTACGACGAAAGCGACCTACAACTACACGTTGCAGCCGGGTGAGGTCGCGGGTCTGCCTGCGTATATCTCGACGGGGCGCTACTACGACCGCGGTGTGAAAGCCACGGACCTGGTCTTCTACGGCCCGGTCGGCGGTACGTACGTGTCCGCGAAGGTCGACGGCCAGGACTACGTGCCAGTTGCCGGGACGATGGACGAGGGACGGCCCGCGGTCCGAGTGCTGATCGAGAACCAGCCAGCTACGTCTCATACGATCGAGGTCACCTTCGCCGGGGCCGAGGGGCAGGAGTACGGGCCACTCGACGTCGTGCACACGCCTCTTGTCAAGAAGGTGCCGGTCGAGACCTCAACTCCGGGCTGCGAGTAAGCGGCGGGCGAGCGCCGTCATGACGGCGCTCGCCGCGACCACTCCGGCCGCCATGGGTAGCGCACGGTAGACGAAGAATGCATGCCACGTGGAGTGGCCCGACAGCGCCTCCAGCCACACGATGGCCAGGAGTGCAGGCGCAGCTAGCAGTGCCATCCGCCGTGCAGCCAAGCGATCGTGCGTGCGCACTAGCGTGACGACAGCCCAGGCGAGAAGACCCAGAACCGCGAGCGCGACAGGTAACGCGGTCGGAACGTCGAGCCAGAACCCCGCATTGATCTTGGTTGCGGCGCCGGGGCCGCTCGGCAGATCAATGGCGTCGTCCGTCCCGCTGGTCCAGCGGCTGACCTTGCCCGAGAGCTCGTCCCACGCCACCGCCCCGCTTGCGAGACCGATCATCCACCGCGCGGCCCAGGTCGCACCGTAGCCGGCAAGCCAGCTGACTGTCGCAGCGATGAGAGCTTTCGCTCCGCTGCGACGCGAGCTTGGATGGGACTCCAGGCGCACTGCAACGGCGCCGAAGACGAAGAGCATCCACGCGATCGGCGGATTGTGAAGGAAATCGACGAAGACGAACAAGGCGCCCGCGACCATGCCTCCGGCAGCGATCGTCCAAGAGCTTCGCGCGCCGACGGTGAACCCGAGTGCACCACCGAGCAGGGCGATCGAGAACTCGATGAGATGCGAGAAGCCGGTCGTTGACTGCGTCATGAAGTTCGTCGACACGAGAACCGGAGTCAGCAACGCGATCGCGGGGAGGATTCCGATCCGTCGACGTGCGACGACGAGCAGAATGGCGACCGCGGCGCCCACGAGCAGCACCGCGGCTATCCGCACTGCGCCAATCCCCCCGAGGGCGAGAAGCGGCCGCGTCAGCACGGCGAACCCGCCCCAGTACCGCCCGTACGTTCCCTCGATGGCCGGTATGCCGCCCGTGCTTAGCGCCTTAACACCCGCCACTGCCGGCTCGCAGCTGCCGAGGTGTGGGAAGGTCAGTGCCGACCAGAGAGGATCGATTGCGGTCGCCGTGTGAGAGGAGAGCCCCGCTGTCAGGACGATGCAGTCCGTGTACGCGTCTGAGAGCCCGCGGTGCGAGATCCCGTCAGACGGGTGGTCGGCGGTCGTCCAGAGCCCGTCGGCGATGTCGGTTGCGAGCTCGCTGTAGATGAACACCGCGGGGATCGAGTGCGCGAGCACGAGGAGCAGCAGGAACAGAGCCTGAAGCCCGACGAACAGCCCCGCAACCGCGAGGATCCAGCGCCAGGCCCCTATGGATCCGGAAAGAGCAGCTCGGACTGTGCGCATGGGTGGAGGGCCTTCGAACTGAGGATGTTCTGCGTGCAGGTCGTCGTGCACTTCTCTCCGAACCTACCTGCCCGGGCAGGAGAAGCGCTCGCCGATACGTGCTGCCGCTCCCATCCTGCCCGCGCGGCGCGCCATCCGCTGCCTCAGGCATCCGCTCAGACGTCGGCCCATAGGATCGAGACCACAGCTTCAATAAGGAGACACCGGTGAGTGGTCTGATCGTGCACGAGTGGCTCTCGCCCGCAGGCGGGTCGGAGAACGTGTTCGAGGCCATCGCGCAGGTCTTCCCCGAGGCGGAGCGCTGGTGCCTGTGGAATGATGCCGGCGACCGGCTGCAGCCCGTCCACGAGACCGTCCTCGCACGCACGCCGCTGCGAGGGCGCAAGGCGCTCGCCCTTCCGTTCATGCCGACGGTGTGGCGTCACCTCCCTGAGCGCGACGCCGACTGGGTGCTCGCGAGCACGCACCTGTTCGCGCACCACGCGCGCTTCGGCGGCCCGGCACGCGACGTGCCGAAGCTCGTCTACACGCACACGCCGGCGCGCTATATCTGGGTGCCCGAGCTCGACGGACGAGGCGACAGCCTGCCCATCCGCGCGGTGTCGGCAGCGCTGAAGCCGCTGGACCGCAAACGCGCGCAGGAGCCTGTCGCGATCGCGGCGAACAGCCGCTTCATTGCCGACCGGATCGCCGACGCGTGGGAGCGCGAGTCGGAGGTCATCTACCCGCCCGTCGCGGTCCACGGCTTCGGCGAGGAGCCCGACCTGACGGCGGCCGAGCAGGATCAACTCGACGCGCTGCCGGATTCGTTCATCCTCGGGTTCTCGCGCTTCGTGCCGTACAAGCGCCTCGATGCGGCGATCGCCGCCGGCCGCGCTTCCGGACTGCCGGTCGTGCTCGCCGGATCGGGGCCCGACGAAGACCGGCTCCGCACGATCGCCGACGAGACGTACCCCGGCGCGGTGACCTTCGTGCACCATCCGTCGAATCCGCTGCTGACCGCCATCCTGCAGCGCGCCTCGGCGCTCGTCTTCGCGCCCATCGAGGACTTCGGGATCATCCCGGTCGAGGCTATGGCGGCCGGCACGCCCGTGCTCGCGAACGCCATCGGGGGAGCGGTCGAGTCGGTGCTCGATGGCGTCACGGGGGCGCACGTGCACGACTGGGACTCCCCGTCGGAGCTGCGCGCGGCGGTCGACAAGGCGCTCGCCTCGTCGCCGGCGGAGTGCCGGGTGCGCGCACAGCGGTTCGGTGAAGACGTCTTCGCCCGCGAGATCCAGGGGTTCGTCGAGCGGAACGTGTGAGGAAGGGGCGCCGGAGCGCCCCTCCTCGCCTACGCCCGGTCGTGGATCGTGACGTGGTAGCCGTCGGGATCCGCGAAGGTGAAGGTGCGCCCGAACGGGCCGTCGATCGGTGCGGAGACGATCGTGTGACCCGCATCGGCGAGCGCGTCGTGGATCGCCTGCGTGTCGGTCGCGTGGAGCCAGATCGCCGTGCCGATGCCCGGCTGCGCGGCCGACTCCAGGTCGGTTCCGGGCACGATGTCGCGCAGGGCGAACGCGATCGGACTCGTCTCGAAGACGACGGCGTGCGGCGGCCCTGCGGGTGACCGCACGAGACCGAGGTGCTGCTCGTAGAACGCCTGCGACGTCTCGAGGTCGCGCACCTGCAGGGAGATGAAATCGGGGCCGGTGACGGGCATGTCTGCTCCTTTGTGTCAGATAACTGACAAGGAGGCTATGTCAGACTTCTGACATGAGTCAAGATGTGATCGATCTCGAGACATCCCTCGGCTATCTGCTGAAGGAGGCGTCCTCCGCGCTCCGTTCGGCCATGGAGGCCGTGCTCCGACCGCTCGGGATGACGGTGACGCACTACGCCTGCCTCGAGCTGCTCGCGCAGCGGCCGGGCCTGTCGAACTCCGAACTCGCACGCGGGGCGTTCGTGACGCGTCAGTCGATGAACGTGCTGCTGCAGACCCTCGAGCAGGACGGCTCGGTGACAAGGCCGGCGGAAGCCCGCGTGGGGAGGGCGCTGCCCGCGGAGCTCACCCCGCTCGGCCGGGAGCGCCTCGAAGCGGCGAGCACCGCCGTCCGCGCGGTCGAGGACCGGATGGTCGGCGGGATGACCCCGCAGGAGCAGGAGGCGGCGCGGTCTGCCCTGCGGAGCATGATCGCGGCGCTGACCGGGCGCGGCGATGCGGAGCGTGCCGAGGAGCCGTGACGGCCGGGCCCCGGCCATCCGAACCCTCCCGCATAGGCTGGGGCGCATGGCCCGGACCGAGCGCATCGTGTGGATCGACGCGGCCCGCGGCATCTGCGTGCTCGGCGTCGTGCTCATGCACACGACGCTGTCGAGCTACCTCGGGCATCTGCAGCCCGGAGCATCCACGGGCTTCTGGTCGTGGTTCATCGACGCGATGACGCCGTTCCGCATCCCGGGGCTCGCGATGCTGAGCGGCCTGCTGCTCGCCCGACGGATCCGTCACGGATGGTCCGACCGCACCGTGCGCGTGTCGGTCGCCTCGTCGTACTGGCTCTACGCGGTGTGGCTCCTCGCGTTCGCGCTCTATGCCGGGCTCGTCGGCGCGTACGTCTGGACCGGCCCGCTCGGCGGGACCGGTGCCATCCGCTGGGACGCGTACCTCAACGAGCTCGTCCTGCCGAAGACGCTCCTCTGGTACGTGTTCGCGCTCGCCGTATGGACCGCCCTCCTGGCGACGCTGCGCAGGGTCGACCCCGCGCTCGTCCTCGTGACGCTCGTCGTCGTGTCGATCTGCAGCCACTACGTGCCGGTCGCCGACAACAACGACCAGTACCGCAACCTCATGCGGTACGCCGTCTTCTTCGCGATCGGCGTCTACGGATCGACGTGGCTGCGCGAGCGCGTCGCGTCGCGGCACCTCCCGTTCGCGCTCGGCGCGCTCGCCGTATACCTGGGCGCGGGCGGCATCATGGCCATGGGGGATCCGCACGTCGGCGCGGTGCTGTCGGTGCCTCGCGACGCGGCCGCAGCCATCCTGCTCCTGCTGCTCATGGCGGTGATCTGCCGGGTGCGGCCCGTCGGCCGGGCGCTCGCGTGGATCGGGCGGCGGACCCTGCCGATCTACGTCCTGCACGGACTCCTGCTCGAGCTGCTGTCGCGCGTGCCGAACTGGGGTCTCGTGATCGACCGCCCGGTCATCCGCTCGCTCGCGCCGCTGCTCGTGACGCTCGCCATCGCCATCCTGTCGGTCGCGGTCTACGAGCTCGTCATGCGCACACCCGCGCGGGTCGTGTTCGAGCTTCCCGCGCCGGCGAAGCGCGCGCTGCTCGGAGAGCGGTAGGGGCGTTAGGCGCGCCGGGGTCAGGCCTGCTCCTGCTCCGCGAGCCACGTGAGGACGGCGCTCGAGACCGACGCCGGATCCTCAAGGGGTGCCAGATGCCCGACCCCCTCGAGCTCGACCACGGAGGGCCGACCAGGCACAGCTGCCTGAAGCTCATATGCCTGCGCGACGGGCAGCCAGGGATCACGCGATCCCCATCCGATGCGCGTCCGACACCGCACGGCGTGCAGGCGCGTCACGAGCGGTCGCGTGTCGGCCGGGTCGAGAGCAGCGATCTGCCGGTAGAAGGCCGGTTGGCCATCCGCATCGAGCCATGGCGCCGCGAGCGCGTCGAGCGCGGACGGCGGCAGGCGGTCGCCGATCGCACCCGCGATGTACTCCTTCACCAGCGCGGCGTGAAGGGCCGGCGGCAACTGGGCGAACACGCCGGCATGGTCGGCGACGAGGCGGAAGAACGGAGAGCCCCAGGGGTCGAGCGTGACCGCATCCCAGAGGAACAGGCTCCCGTAGTCGGTGCCGCGCAGCAGATGCGCCCCGAGTGCGACGGCGCCGCCGATGTCGTGCGCAACGACGTGCGGCGCGAGGAGATGCCAGTGGTCCAGGAGAGCGACGAGGCGCTCGGCCTGAGTGCTGAGGTCGAGCGAAGATCGGGGAAGCGGCGCGCACGGTCGGCGTCGAGGTGCATGTGCTCCGGCACTGGAACGATGTCGGCGTGGTGGTTCCCGATCGCACGCCCACAGGGCATCGCGAGTACACCGATGAGCACATTGCGCGGCTGCGCATCGTGCAGGCCTGCCAGCGCGTCGGGATGAGCCTGCCCGAGGTGCGGCTCATCCTCACACGCAGCGAAGCACGCCGGAGTGAGGTGATCGAACGGCGGCTCGAGTGGATCCGGGCGCAGCGCGCACAGCTGGCTGACGCCGAGCGGTTCCTCACGCACGTCATCGAGTGCCGGCACGACCTCGTCACCCGCTGCGAGGACTGCGCGCAGTACTCCGCGCTGGTGCCGCGGTTCGCGAGCCGGCCGTAGGACGACAGAATGGAACCCATGGCACAGGTCGCGATCGACACCCGGTGGGATGGCATCGCCGGCATCCAGCGCTACTCGCGCGAGGTGCTCCCGCGGCTGACGACGCCGTGGCAGTCGCTCGGGCTCGACGGTGACCACCTCGCCCCGCTGGATGCGCTGCGCGCTGTGCCGCGCGATCGCCTCCTCTACTCGCCCGGCTACAACGCCTTCGTGCGGGCGAAGCGGCAGCTCGTGACGCTGCACGACCTCATCCAGCTGCAGACGCCGTGGCCCGGGCGCGCGAAGTACCTCGCGTACTACCGGCTCGTGGTCCGCCCGGTCGTGCGGCGGACGGGTGTCGTGCTCACGGTCTCCGAGACGTCGAAGGCGCTCATCGACGAGTGGCTCGACGACGACGCGGTGCGGGTCGTCAATGCGGGCATCGGATGCTCCGACGCCTTCCGCGCCGACGTCGAGCCGGCCCCGGGCGATCCGTACCTCATGTACGTCGGCAACCTCCGCGCGCACAAGAACGTCGAGGTCGTGCTCGACGCCCTCGGGCGCGTGCCGGATGCGCGACTGCGGATGCTCCTGCCCGCGCGCGAGCACGAGCAGGCCGAGCTGATGGCCGCGGAGCGCGGCATCTCGGCTCGCGTCGAGCTGCTCGCGGGGATCGACGACGCCGCGCTCGCGCGCCACTACCGCGGCGCGGCGGCGACCGTCATGCCGTCGACCCTCGAGGGCTTCGGCCTTCCCGCGCTCGAGAGCGTCATGACCGGCACTCCCGTGCTCTTCTGGCGCGGGTGCGCGGCGGTCGCCGAGACGGTGGGCGATCGCGGCCTCGCCGTCGAGAACGCGACCGACGTCGAGGAGTGGGCCGGCGCCATCCGCTCGGCCCTGGCCTCCCCGCGTCGCGTCGATCCGCCCGCGTCGGGATACGACTGGGACGCGACCGCGCGCACGATCGACGCGACGCTGGGGGAGCTGAGGTAGAGGCGACTACTGCAGGGCGCGGAAGTCCGCGAGCCATCCGTAGCCCGGTGCGGACATCGCCTGACCGCGGGGCTGCACCGTCAAACCCGCGTACACGCTGTTCAGCAGCCACGGTGCCTTCGTGGCACTCCACTCTGAGGTCATCGACGGGATCTGGACGAACCCGTACGTCGCGACGGCGAGCCGTCCGGTCGCGCGGAGCCGTTCCATCACATCGCGGAGCAGGTGCTTCTTGCTCTCGTACCACGGGCTCATCGACAGAAGGTCGTTCCATTTGTGCGAGGGGAACGGGTTCTCGATCGCCTCGCCAATGACCTCCCACGTCGGGGTGTCGCGGTCGTAGCCGTACCGGTCGGCGAACAGAGCGGGAACAGGGTCTGCCATGTGCTGCTGCCAGTACCAGACGAGCGAGAACTCCGTCATGAGGAACGTCTGATCCTCGCGTAGGCGCGGAAGCGTGTAGTCGAGGAAGGAGTCGATGCGCGACTCATCGGGCACGTGAGGGTGCAGGTCGACCCCTTCGATCTCCGGGGTCTCGCGGGCGAACGCGAGGAAGCGCTCGACCGCGGGCGTCCGATTCTGAGGGAGGTCGAGGCGATTGAGCGCGCCCATGTACAGGTGCGTCGAGCAGCCGGCTCCGCAGAGCCGCTCACGGGCATCGATCACGTGCCGTGCGACGGTCTCGTAGAACACGTTCAGCCGTTCGTCGCGCTGGCTGGGCTGGCTCTCGATGAACGGCTCGTTGCCGATCGTCACGACGTCGACGGCGCCGAAGACGAGCGGCAGCACGCGATCGAGTCGCTCCAGCTCGTGCGCCATCTCCGCGCTTCCGGGTTCGGGGAAAGCAGCGCTCTGCTTCGGGAACTTGAGACTGAGGATGGTGCGGTGCCCGCCGGCGTCGGCATCCAGGATCGAGCGGATGGTCGGGCTGTCGGCGGGCGGGATCCTGTCGGCCTCAGGCAACGTGTAGAACCCGCGGACCCACTCCGCGCGCGCCGCGGCCAGCTCGACCTCGTTGAGCCGATCGAGGTTCTCGTTGTAGTTCGCGCCCAGAGCGCCGAGCGGTGGGAGAGGTTCCGTGCCGCTCGCGGCGCCGGCCGCTGCCGCGTGAGCGGGCGCGCCGACGGCGAGCGTCGCGACGACGGCCGCCGTCGCGACGGTGCGCCGGAACCGGGGAAGGGCGGTCGCCATCGAGGGGCGCACGAAGCGCGCGCGCATCAGTCGCGCCCCCGTCGTCGCTCGGCATAGAGGCGGCCCCCTTCGGGCCCTGTCCACTCCATCCGCACCACGCCCGGCACGGCCGCCTGAGCGACCCGCGTCGGGTCTGACCAGTAGCCCGCGGCGGGGTTGCGGAAGAACGTGGCCCACACCGTGCCGTCGTGGTCGGCGAAGAGGTTGTTGTGTCCTGCCCCGACGCCGGCGGTCCAGCGAGGGGAGTAGGGGCCCTCGAACGCGTCTGCGACGGCGACGATGGCGTCGTACTGGTACTGCGCGCGACCGGGCGCCGGTGTGTCGTATGCGTAGCGGACGCTGCCGTCTGCGGCGATCGACGAGCGGTTCCACGCGGCATGCAGCAGGTAGTACCTCCCTTCGTGCCGGAACACGTAGGCGCCCTCGAGATACGGTTCCGGCGCATACGGCGTCTGGGCGAATCGGGGCAGGGAGGTCGTGGGGACGATGTCCTCCATGTCGTCGCGGAACCGCGCGTACTCGTCGTTGTGCAGCACGAGCCACGCATCGTCGCCCTCGGTGTACAGGCTGCCGTCGATGTGGTGATAGGCCCCGGGCTCGATGAAGGCGGGGCCTCCTGCGACGGGGTCGCCGAACGGCTTCTCGACGTTGCCCTGCACGAGCCGGTACGGGCCTTCGATGCCGCCCTCGCTCACGAGCATGAACGAGCCGACCTTGCGGGAGTGATCGCCCATGCACGCGACGATGTACCAGGTGTCGCGGAAGTAGTGCACCTCGGGCGCCCACACCTGGCCGCGCTTCCCGAATCGCGCGTCGTGCCAGTACTCCTGCCAGGGTGCGACGACCGTGCGCCCCGGGCGGTTCTCGTCGACGAACTCGGGCGACCACACCTTGCCGCGCTCTGCGCTCGGGCGCACCGCGCTCGTGTCGACCAGCCGCCACGGGCCACGCAGCGAGGGCGCGGTCCAGACGAAGATCCCGTCGTTCCACGGCGCAGCCCGATCGAGGCCGGGGACCTTCGTCGTCCCGGTGGCGACGTAGAGCGGCCTGCCGTTCACGACGAAGCAGTTGACGTAGGTGTCGCGCATCCACACGTGCTCGTCCTCGGCATCCCGAGGGCGGCGCTCGAGAGGCAGGATGAAGGAGTTGTCGTCTCGCGGCCAGAGGTCGACGCGCGTGTCCGCAACGCCGTAGGGCTGCGGGTCGGGCCAGTTCGACGGGTAGCGTCCGCGGGGCGGCGCCTCTGTGGGCGACGCGGATGCCAGCGCCGTGGCCGACGTCGTTCGGCTCGCTGCCGCGGCGGGCCCGCCGGCGGCGAGCGCCGCCGAGGCGACCGCGCCGCCCACTCCTGCGAGAAACGCGCGCCGGTCCACGCGACAGCCGTGCTGGGGGTCGTTCATCTTCGAACCTTCCTCATCACCGAGGAGCCGGGGAGCCCGGCCCGCGAGCCGTCCGCCGGCCCGCGCCGGGAACGCTACGGAGGTCGATTTTCTCCGTCAACGGTGCGTCAGAAAGACGTGCGGACGCGTTCTGAAAGGACCTCTGCAGATTCCGAAACTTTTTCTGTCGGATTCTTGACGGAAAAATTCGGCGCTGGGAGCGTGGGCTGCATGTCGATGACGACGGGAGTGCACGCCCTGGTGAGGCGGACCCACGAAGAGCGCGTTCTGGCCGCGCTGCGTGCGCACGGTGCCCTGAGCCGCGCCGAGCTGGCGAAGCGCGTCGGGCTCTCGCGCACGACGCTCTCGGAGATCACCGCGAGCCTGCTTCAGCGCGGCGCGATCATCGTCGCGGACACGGACGCGGCGGTGCGCTCGGGCAGCGGCCGCCCGGCAGAGCGGCTCGCGCTCGACCCCGCCTCGGGCCAGTTCCTCGGGGTCGATTTCGGTCACCGGCGCGTGCACGTCGTGGTCGCCGACGCCTCGCACGAGGTCATCGCGGAGGGCGTCGAGCGGTATGCCGACGACCTGCCGTGGGCCGAGCGGCTCGCGATCGCGTTCGCGCTCATCGAGCGCGTGAGTCTCGAGACCGGGGTCCACTTCGGAGCCCTCCAGGCGGTCGGCATCGGCGTCCCCGGGCCCTACACCGGCGCGCGCGGCGGCATGCCTGTCGTCAGCTGGAAGAAGCAGCTCGCACCCGAGGGGGTCGACGTCGCCTTCCTCGAGCGCTTCGGCGCTCCGGTGATCGTCGACAACAACACCCGCCTCGCCGCCCTGGCCGAGGCGATCTCGCGGCCCGACGCCGTGGACAACCTCGTCTACCTGCGGCTCTCCGACGGCGTCGGCGGCGGGCTGGTCATCGCCGGCCAGCTCGTCACCGGCGCACGGGGGTTCGCTGGCGAACTCGGCCACGTCACCGCAGACCCCACCGGCGCGCTGTGCCGCTGCGGCAAGAGGGGATGTCTCGAGACGATCGCGTCGGTGCCGGCGATCCTGCGCGCCTGCCGCGACGCCGGTGCGGACGTGCACACGCTCGACCACCTGGCCCATGCGGTCGCCACCGGCGACCCCGCGGTCGACGCCGTGCTCCGAGACGTCGGCTCGACGGTCGGCCGGGTGCTCGGCGCCGCCGCGATGATGCTCAACCCGCGCGAGGTCGTGATCGGCGGCGAGATCGTCCGCGTCGCCCCCGTGCTCGTCGAGCAGGCGGCGTCGACGCTCCGATACGAGCTCCACTCCATCCCCTCCGACCAGCCGCACATCGTGCGGGCCGCGCAGCTGCACGACAGCGACGGTGCGCTCGGCGCCATCGCCGCGATCTTCCATCAGTCCCCCCTCCTCGCCGGATACCCCGACCCTGCGTCCTCCGGCGAATCGGTTCCACAGCAGCAAAGGAGCGCCCTGTGAACGCCCACTCACCCGTCCCGACCGGAGGGAGCAGGCCATGACCGAGGCGAGAATGACGACCGGCCCCTCGCGAGCCGAGATCCAGCCGCACACCATGAGCACCTCGGCGGTGGCCGAGAAGCTGCCGCCGTCGAGCCCGAAGCCATCGCCGTTCGCGCGTCCCCGCCTCTCGAAGCGCAGCAGCCTGCTCATCCTCAACGCCGTGTCGATCGTGGGCGGGATCGGCCTGTGGTGGATCCTCGCGCTGAGCGGCTTCCAGTTCCCGACGCCGCCGCAGGTCGTCGCCAAGGCGGTGCAGCTGTGGCAGGCGGGCATCCTCCAGGAGGACATCCTCGCCAGCCTCGCCCGTGTGCTCACGGGATTCCTGCTCGGCTCGGCCGCCGCCATCCCCGTCGGCTTCCTCATGGGCTGGTACACCGTGGCCCGCGGCCTGGCCGAGCCCTGGATCCAGTTCTTCCGGACCATCCCGCCGCTTGCCCTGCTTCCGCTCGTGCTCGTGCTGCTCGGCATCGGCGAGGTCCCGAAGGTGTTCGTCATCTTCCTCGCCGCGTTCCTCGCGTGCGTCATCTCGACGTACCAGGGCGTCGTCAACGTCGACCGCACGATGATCAACGCGGCGCGCGTGCTCGGGGCGAAAGACGGCACGATCTTCCTCAAGGTCGTCGTGCCGGCGTCGACTCCGTTCATCCTCGTCGGCATGCGCGTCGGACTCGGGTCGGCATGGGCGACGCTCGTCGCCGCCGAGCTCCTCGCCGCGCAGGCCGGGCTGGGGTACCGCATGCAGCAGGCCCAGCTCTACTACGACCTCGCGACGATCTTCGTGGGGATCGTCTTCATCGGCATCCTCGGCCTGGTGATGGATCGACTGCTGCTCTTCGCCGAGAACAAGCTCACCGGATGGCAGGAACGACGATGACCACCACCGACTCCACCGCCAAGATCTCCGTCCGAGACATCCGCAAGACCTTCGAGCTGAAGGGCGAGGAGTTCGTCGCCATCGAGCGGGTGAACCTCGACATCGCGGACAACGAGTTCGTCACGGTCGTCGGCCCGTCGGGCTGCGGCAAGTCGACGCTCATGAACATCCTCGCGGGGCTCGAGGCGCCGACGGCCGGCCAGGCCCTCGTCGACGGCAAGCCCGTCGCCGGGCCGGGGCCCGACCGCGGCGTGATCTTCCAGCAGTACGCGCTCTTCCCCTGGCTCACCGTGCGAAAGAACGTCGAGTTCGGCTTGAAGGTCGCGGGCCTGCCGAAGGCCGAACGACGCGAGAAGGCGGACTACTTCATCCGGATGGTCGGGCTCGAGCAGTTCGCGGACGCACTGCCCAAGATGCTCTCGGGCGGGATGAAGCAGCGCTGCGCCATCGCGCGCGCCTATGCCGTGAACCCGTCGATCCTGCTCATGGACGAGCCGTTCGGCGCCCTCGACGCGCTCACCCGCGTGAAGCTGCAGGAGCAGCTGCTGGGCACCTGGAGCCGCGAGAAGCGCACGGTGATGTTCATCACGCATGACGTCGACGAAGCCGTCTTCCTCGCCAACCGCGTCGTCGTGATGGCGGCGCGCCCCGGGCGCATCTACGACGTCATCGACGTCGATCTGCCCTATCCGCGCACCGAAGAGGTGCGCCTGAGCCCTGAATTCCGCGACCTGCGCAACCGCGTGTGGCACGCGGTGTACCACCAGGAGCCCGGCGTCGTCGCCGGCTCCGCGTCGCACTGAAGACCGACCCCATGAAGGGAACTGCCATGCGTTTCACCCGGAAGATCGCCGGCGCGACCGCCGTCGGCGCCGCTGTCGCCCTGCTCCTCACCGCGTGCACATCCGCCGACCCGGGCGATGGGGGCACTGCGCCCGAGGCCGAGAGCGAGTACGACGACGTCATCGACGTGAACTTCGGCTACATCGCCGATTTCAACGGCACGAGCCTGCTCGCGATCGCCGAGGACCAGGGGCTCTGGGCGAAGTACGGCCTCGATGTCACGGCCACCTCGTTCACGAACGGACCGCTGCAGATCCAGGCGCTCGGCACGGGGGACCTCGACTTCGGCTACATCGGCCCCGGCGCCTTCTGGCTGCCGGCGTCGGGACAGGCCAAGATCGTCGCGATGAACACGCTCGGCCAGGCCGACCGTGTCGTCGCGCAGGCGGGCATCGACTCGATCGAGGACCTCGAAGGCAAGACCGTCGCCGTGCCCGAGGGCACGTCTGGGGACATGATCCTCACGCTGTCGCTCGAGAAGGCGGGCATGACGAAGGACGATGTGAACCTCGTCCCGATGGAGCCTGCGGCGATCGTCGCGGCACTCTCGTCCAAGCAGGTCGACGCCGCGGGCTTCTGGTACCCCGCGCTCGCGACGGTGAAGGCACAGGTGCCCGACCTCGTCGAGCTCGCGAAGAACTCCGACTTCGACGACGTCGCCTTCCCGACCGCGTTCGTGGCCGGCAACGACGTCGTCGCAGACGAGCCGGAGAAGATCGACCGCGTGCTGAAGGCCCTGCGCGAGGCGATCGCGTACCGCGCCGACAACGTCGACGAGGCGATCGTCCTGACCGCCGAGTTCTCGGCCCTCGACCCCGCTCAGGTGGAGGCCGACGCGGGCAACGTCGAGATCCTGTCGCTCGAGGACATCGACCAGTACACCGAGGACGGCACCATCGACACGTGGCTGACGACGATGGTCGACTACTTCGTGGAAGCCGGAAAGCTGTCCGACCCCGTCGACCCCGCAGAGTTCTACACGGGCGACCTCTTCCTCGAGGCCGGAGAGTGAGCGCCATGAAGCCGAGCAACATCCTCTTCCTGATGACCGACCAGCATCGGGCGGACACTCTCGGCGAATACGGCAACGCGCTCGCCGCGACGCCCGTGCTCGACGAGCTCGCGCGCACAGGCACGCGGTTCGACCGCTGGTACACGCCCACGGCGATCTGCACGCCCGCGCGTGCGAGCCTCCTCACCGGGCAAGCGCCGTTCCGTCACCGTGTGCTCGCGAACCACGAGCGGAACGTGGGGTACCTCGAAGACCTCGAGGACGGCACGTTCACGTTCGTCGAGGCACTGCGTGACCACGGCTACAACACGGGGCTCGTCGGCAAGTGGCACGCGGGCACGGTGAAGAACGCCGCCGACTTCGGCTTCGACGGCCCCGATCTCCCCGGGTGGCACAACCCGGTCGAGAACGAGGACTACCTCGCCTTCCTCGCCGAACGAGGACTCCCGCCCTACCGGATCAGCGACCGCATCCGGGGAACGCTGCCCAACGGCGGGCCGGGGAACCTGCTCGCCGCGCGTCTCCATCAGCCGGTCGAGGCGACCTTCGAGTACTACCTCGCCACGCGGACCATCGAGCTCCTCGAGCGCTACGCGGAAGAGCACGAACGCGATGGGCGCCCGTTCTTCCTCGAGCTGAACTTCTTCGGCCCGCACCTGCCCTACATCGTTCCGGACGCGTACTTCGACATGTTCGATCCCGCGCAGATCGAGCTGCCCAAGTCGATCGCCGAGAACTTCGAGGGGAAGCCGCCGGTGCAGCGCAACTACAGCGCGCACTGGACCTTCGACACCATGCCGATCGAGGTCACCCGGAAGCTCATCGCGGTGTACTGGGGGTACGTCGCCCTCATCGACGAGCAGATCGGCCGGGTCATGGCCGCGCTCGAGAGGCTGGGGCTGGTCGACGAGACCGCGGTGTTCTTCACGTGCGATCACGGAGAGTTCACCGGGGCTCACCGGCTCCACGACAAGGGGCCCGCGATGTACGAGGACATCTACCGGACTCCCGGGCTCCTGCGGATCCCCGGCGGGGAGCCGGGCCTGGTGCGCAGGGAGTTCGTCAGCCTGCTCGACTGCACCGCGACCATCCTCGACCTGGCGGGCATCGACCCGTCGCCCGCCGTCGATTCGCGCAGTCTCGTCCCGCTCGCGGCAGGCGAGCACCCCGAGTGGGACGAGGACATCGTCTGCGAGTTCCATGGCCACCACTTCCCGTACCCGCAGCGGATGCTGCGCGAGGACCGCTACAAGCTCGTGGTCAACCCCGATTCGGTGAACGAGCTGTACGATCTCGAGCTCGACCCCGACGAGCTTCTGAACCTGTACGAGCACCCCGAGATGAGGCCCGTGCGCAAGCGGATGATGCAGCGGCTGTACAGCGTGCTCCGCGAGCGCGGCGACAACTTCTACCACTGGATGACGACGATGTACGACGTCGGCGACGTGGACTACGACCCGACCCAGAGCGGCCTGGACGAGACGACGTACCAGGCGAGCGAGCGGATGGCCGTGCTCCCGGAGGAGAGGAAGAGCGCCTGATGCCCGAGCGGCGGCCGAACATCGTCATGATCCTCACCGACGATCACGGCGCCCAGGCGGTCGGGGCCTACGGATCCACGATGATCGCGACGCCGCGCATCGACGAGATCGCCTCCCTCGGGTGGCGGCTCGAGAGCTGCTTCGCGACCAATGCGCTGTGCTCCCCGAGCCGGGCGTCGATCCTGACCGGCACCTACAGCCACGTCAATGGGGTGACGACGCTCGTCGCGCCGATCGACGCGAGCCAGCCGACGTTCGTCTCACAGCTCAAGGCCGCGGGCTACCGCACCGCGATCGTCGGCAAGTGGCATATGGGGGAGGGCGAGGGGTCCACGCCGCAGGGGTTCGACTACTGGGACATCCTCGTGGGGCACGACGGGCAGGGCGAGTACTGGGACCCGCTCTTCCTGTCGGAGGACGGCGAGCGCACTGTGCCGGGCTACGCGACCGACGTGATCACGGATCTCGCCCTCGGATGGGTCGACTCGCTCGACGGCGACGCCCCGTGGTGCGTGCTCATCTACCACAAGGCGCCGCACCGACCGTGGGAGCCGAAGCCGGACGTCGCCGCGCGCTTCCGCGACGCGGTGCCCGTGCCGTCGACGTTCTGGGACGACTACGCGACGCGCTCGTCATCGACGCGCCGCGCGCTCATGCGGCTGGCCGAGAACCTGAACGAGGAGGACCTGAAGGAGACTCCGCCCGACGGACTGCCCTACGCGGACCTCGCGCTCTGGAAGTACCAGCGCTTCATGGAGGACTATCTCGCGTGCGTCGCCTCGGTCGACGAGAGCGTCGGCCGCGTGATCGACCGCCTGCGCGAGCGCGGAGAGTTCGAGGACACGTTCCTCATGTACGCGTCGGATCAGGGCTTCTTCCTTGGCGAGCACGGCTGGTTCGACAAGCGGTTCATGTTCGAGGAGTCGCTGCGGATGCCCGTGGTGCTGAGCTATCCACGGCATCTTGCAGCAGGGCAGGTGCTGGACGCCCTGGTGACGAATGTCGACTTCGCCCAGACGATTCTCGACGCCGCCGGGGTGCCGGCCCATCCCCGCATGCAGGGGCGCAGCTTCTGGCCCGAGCTCGTGGGAGCGCCTGCACCGGCGCCGACGGAGGGCGTGTACTACCGCTACTGGGAGCACGACGACGCGTTCCATCGGGCACCCGCCCACTATGGCTATCGGACGCGCCGCTACAAGCTCATCTACTACTACAACGACGGGATGGGCCTGCCGGGCACAGGACCCTTCACCTATCCGCCGGAATGGGAGCTCTACGATCTCGAACGCGACCCGGATGAGCTCCGCAACGTCGCGCACGATCCGGAGTACCGCGAGATCCGCGCTGAACTCGCCCGGGCCATGTGGGCCGAGCAGGCGCGGCTGGGCGACGTCCCGCATCCGAGCCAGCCCGATCCCCTCCTGTCGCCCTGAGCGCGATCTAGCGCCAGCGAGCGCAGTCGAAACGTCGCGAGCCGATGCCGGGACGGGGTGTCGTTTCGTCTCGCTCCGCTCGCTCAACGACCGGGGGTGGTTGCTCACTCGACGACCGGGGTGCGGTGCCCTCCCGGTCGTTGAGCGGAGCGAGCGCCAGCGAGCGCAGTCGAAACGTCGTGAGCCGATCTCGGGGGTGTCGTTTCGTCTCGCTTCGCTCGCTCAACGACCGGGGGTGGTTGCTCGCTCAACGGCGGTGGCCGTCCTTCCGGGCGTTGAGCGGAGCGAGCGCCAGCGAGCGCAGCCGAAACGTCGCGAGCCGACGTCGGGGACGGTGTCGTTTCGTCTCGCTCCGCTCGCTCAACGACCGGGAGGTGGTTGCTCGCTCGACGACCGGGGGTGGTTGCTCGCTCGACGACCGGGGTGATTGCTCGAGCGCGCGCTCACGTGCTGATGAGCACGAGCGCGAGCGTGCACAGCGCGAGGCCGATGCCCTCGGTGCGCGTCCACCAGCGACGCGTGACGATCGCCGCCGCGACCACCGTCACCGCCGGGTAGAGCGACGTGACCGCCGCCGCGATGGCGAGATCGCCGAGCTGGGCCGCGACCTGGTAGCTCACCGTCGCGACGCCGGCGAGGACGCCCGCCACCGCCGCCATCCCGACCGCCCGCCGGGGGAGCGGGCCGCCGGTGCGCAGGACGCCGACGGCGAGCACCGTGAGGAGCGCGACCGACACGCCCTGGCCGACCGCGAGGGGCACCAGGCCCGCGGCTTCCGACGTCTGGCCGAGGCAGGTGAACTGCGTGCCGAAGCCGGCGCCCGCTCCCGCGCCGATGAGCAGGCCTCGCCGATCCACTGCGGACCGGCCGCCTGCCGCGACGAGCCAGATCGCCGGGACCACGGCGATGAGACCGGCCGTCTGCAACGGCGTTGGCAGGCCGCCGAACGCGACCCCGACGACGACCGGGATCGTCACCGCGACGACACCCGACATCGGCGCGACGCTCGTGACCGAGCTCGTCGCGATGCCCCGGTAGATCAGCACGTTGCCGATCGCGCTGCCCAGCCCCGCGCCTGCGCCCCAGAGGACGTCCGCTCCGGTCAGAGCTCCCTGCCCGACCGGTGAGACGACGAGGAGCACCGCGAGCACCGCCGCGCACGCCTGGCTGATGAGCGCGACGACCCGCGCGTCGATCCGCCCGGATGCCCGGCCGCCGACGTAGTCCGACAGGCCGTACGAGACGGCGGCCGCGATCGCGAAGGGGAGCGTGAGCACGGTCGTTCAGTCTGCCGGAGCGGCGAGCTGATCGCGGTGCCGCTGGGGTGCACGCGGCACGCTGTCCCGCGCACAGTCCGGAGAGTCCTGCCCGTGTGTCGCAGTCAGGACGATCGCCGGCTGCATCGAATCCTCCTCGGTCGGGCCTTCGCGTCCGACCGTAGAGGGCGGCGCTCAACGCGGGAAGTGCCGCTCGTCGTCACACGCTGCGTGGCGGCGGGAATGCTCCCCACTCGTCGCGCTCCCTCGAAGCCTCGGCCGGATCAGCGCTCATGGAGCGAATGTACTCGCCGAGGTGAGGAAGGGAGAACGCGACGTATCCGTGGCCGTCTGCCTTCACGCAGCCCGTGTCGATGAGCCGCCGCTTGTAACCCTGAACACGAGCGTTGCCGTCTGATCGCGAGCGCGGACGCACAACTGGGGACTGTCGCCCGGGCACCGCCTCCCAGAGCTCGGAAGTGAGAGCGCTAACCTGGATAGCGGGGGACGCAAGACCTCCATACCGTGCCGTCGACGTGTGGAGCAGATCGTGATCGTCCTGGCCGAGCCGTCGTTCCTCGGCTCCCGCACGCCGCTCGAGATCGTCCTCATCCTCGCGGCCGCCCTGCTCGGGGCCGGCGTCATCGTGCTGCTGTCGTTCCGGCTGCCGGCGCGGACGCTGCTCGCGGGCGCCTTCGCGCTCGGCACGCTGCAGTTCTTCGGCCCGTTCGGCTTCACGTCCCTCGGGCTCATCGCGACGGCGGCCCTCCTCCCGGGCGCGATCTGGCGCTTCTGGCGCGGCAACGCCCACGTCTGGATCGGGCTGCTCGGCGCGCTCGCCGTGTGGCAGGCGATCTCGGTGCTCTGGGCCGACAAGGTCGGCTCGGCCGCCTATGGCGTCCTGCTCACCCTCGCGCTGATCGCCACCGCGCTCCTCGCGCGCGAGACCATCCGCTCGTCTCCGCAGGGACTCATCGAGGCGCTCGCGATCGTGTCGCCGCTCATCCTCATCGAGGCGTGGCTCGTCACGCTCTTCCGCCTCGCGCCCGATCTCGAGAAGGCGTATCTCACGTCGCCGATCGCGCGCGTGTTCACCGAGCCGGGCGTCGAGATGATCGCGCACGGCAGCACCGAGAACGTCAACGACATCTTCAAGGCGGGCGGCCTCTTCCTGAACGCGAACACCGCGTCGCTCTTCCTCGCGGTCGTCGCGTGCCTGTACGTGTGGGCGGCTCTGCAGCGCCCGGGGCGCGGTCGCTTCTGGCTGTTCCTCGCGGTCGCGGCCATCTCGCTCGACGCCTCCCTCGGGACCGGATCGAAGACGCCCCTCGTCGCCATCGTCATCCTGCCGGTGCTCGGCGTGCTCGCCCTCGTCGCCGTGCGCAAGCCCGTCCTCACGGTCGTCGTCGCGGTCGCCGGCGCGGGGCTCGCCGCGGGAGCCGTCGCCATCGTCACCGCCATGCGGCCGCGCCTGCTCGACGAGGTCGTGCGCACGCTCGACGAGCGGCGGCGGCTGTGGGGCGTCGTCTTCCAGAGGTTCCCCGAGAACTGGTTCACGGGGCTCGGCTTCGGCAACTGGCGGCTCACGATCGCGGAGGAGTGGCGGATGGCCTTCCCCGGCCGCGGCCTGCAGCTCTTCCCGCCGCACAACCTCTTCGCGCAGGCGTGGGCCGACGCCGGCATCATCGCGCTGCTCCTGACGATCGCGCTGTCGCTGCTCCCGATCATCGCCGTGCTCCGCCGCATCGGCGCCGCGCGCCACGACAAGCTCGTCTCGCGCGCGTCCGTCGAGCTGCTCGTCGTGTTCGTCGGCGTCTCGTGGGTGCTCGCGCACGGCATGCTCGACACGACGACGTTCCTCGGCGACAACCACCTCGTGCCGTTCTTCGCCGCGATCACGGCGGTCGCGTTCTCGACGCGGCTGGGGACGCGGCAGGATGGTCGCATCCCGTCCGCCTCCGTCAGTCAGGCCGCATGACCACCTACGTCTACTACCCGCGCGGGCTCGCCACAGGCGGACCCGAGGCGCTGCACCAGCTCGTCGACTCGCTCCGTCGCCAGGGGCAGGACGCGTTCCTCGTCCCGGTTCCCGGCACCGAGGACGCGCCTCGCGCGGAGCGCTACGCGCACTACGACGCCCCCGAGGCGCCCGCGGTCGTCGATGCGCCGGGAAACGCCATCGTCGTTCCCGAGACGCAGGCGCTCCTGCTGCGGGGCCTCGCGCACGCGCAGCCGTTCGTGTGGTGGCTCTCGATCGACTACGCGCCGCGCTTCGTCATCGAGCGCGCTCAGAAGTCGACGCTCCCGCTCGAGCGCACGCCGATGTCGCGCCCGCCGCTCATCTGGGCCCGCCATCTCAAGCGCGCCCTGCGCGGTGTCACGACGGGGGAGGACGCCGTGCTCGCGCGCGCGGGCCACCTCGTGCAGTCGCACTACGCGTGGAACCACGTCTTCGCGCACCTCGGCCGGGTGGGGACCATCCTCTCCGACTACACGCCCCTGGACTTCCCCGAGACGGTCGCCGTCGAGGGGCGCGCGCCGCGCATCACCTACAACCCCGCGAAGTCGGCCGCGCTCATGCGCGAGTTCTCACGGCGCTGGCCGGGCATCGAGCTCCTGCCGCTGCGCGGGATGACGCGCGACGAGGTCGCCGACGCGCTGCGGACATCCCTCATCTACCTCGACCTCGGCACGCACCCCGGCAAGGACCGGATGCCCCGTGAAGCCGCCGCGATGGGCTCGATCGTGCTCGTCGCGCGCCGCGGCGCGGGGGCCAACGACGTCGACGTGCCGCTGCCGTGGGAGCACAAGGTCGACGTCGCCCCCGACGTCGTCGCGGCGGCCCACACCGCCATCGAGCGCGTGCTCGCCGACCCGGCCGCCGCACTCGGCGCGCAGGAGCCGTACCGTGCGGCCATCCGCCGTGAGCGCGAGGTGTTCGACCGCGAGGTCGAGGCGGCGTTCATCCGAGGCGAGTTCGGCCGCGACGGCGCCGCGGGGGTGTAGGGGGGCATCCGTCACCGGGTCGCCGGCCGTCCGTGTCCCGCGTCCGTCACCTGCCTTCCCTCACCGTCCGTCCGTATCCCGATTCGGATCGGTGGGGCTGGTGTGGCCTGGTGTCGTGTGACACGCGCACATCTGCCCCACGAGTCCGATTCCGGTGACGTCGCTGCCGTGTCCCGATTCGGATCGGTGGGGCTGGTGTTGCCTGGTGTCGTGCGACACGCGCACATCTGTCCCACGACTCCGAATCCGGTGACGCTGTTGACCGCCCCGGCCCGGTCCGAACCATACGCGCCCCGGACCCGGCGCCCCCGGCCCGGCCTCAGCGCCGGAAGACGCGCAGCAGCTTCCGCATCCCATGCTGCTCGGGAGGGAGGTCGTGCAGCAGGAGCGCGTCGATGTCCGCCGCGGTCGCGATGCGGGCGCGCTGGATCCGGCGACGCTCCCGCAGCGCGTGCGGCAGCAGGCGGATGGCCCCGCCGATTCCGCGCAGGGCATGCGCGCCCGAGCCGGTCGCGAAGGTCTTGCCGAGCATCATCGCGAAGAGCAGGGCGAACCTCGGCCAGATGACGTGGCGGAGGCCTGCGGGCACGTCCTTCACGAGGAGGACGGGGAGGTTCTTGAACGTCTGCCGCACGGTGAAGCCGGGGATGCGTCCGCTCGTCGCGCCGATCCGATGATGGGCGACAGCCGCCGGCTCGTACACGATCTCGTGGCCCGCGAGCCGTGCGCGGAACCCGATGTCGATGTCCTCGAAGTACGCGAAGAACGTCTCGTCGAACAGTCCGATCTCATCGAAGAGCGCCGTGCGATAGAGCGACGCACCGCCGCTCGCCGAGAACACGCGCCCCTTCTCGGGGGCGTCCGCGCGGCCATCCGATCGCCCGCGGGGGAACGGCATGCCCCACACGCTCAGGCCGTCGCCGGCCGTGTCGATCGTGCCCGCGATCGCGGGGTCGTCGGAGCGCCGGACGAGCAGGCCGGTCGCGATCGCCGCGTCGCGGTCGGCCTCGAGCGCCGCGACGAGCGCGGCGAGCCATCCGGGCTCGGGGAGCGCGTCGTTGTTCAGCAGCGCGACCGCGTCGTAGCCGTCGTGCTGAGAGAGGCGGATGCCGACGTTCACGCCGCCCGCGAACCCCAGGTTCTCGGGCTCCAGCCGGAGGCGGATGGCCCCGCTCGCGGCACGCGCGCGAAGGCGCCGCACGTCGTCAGGGGAGGAGCCGTTGTCGACGACGAGCACGTCGGCCGGATGCGTCTGCGCCGCGAGGGCGTCGAGGCACTCCTCCGTGTCGTCGATGCCGTTCCAGTTCAGGACGACCACGAGCACCCGCATCACACCCTCGCCTTCCGCGCCGCGAGCACGTACCCCACCTGCACGAGGAGCACGACGACCTCGGCGGAGGCGAGGCCCGTCGCGCCGCCGACCGACCCCCACAGCGCCGACAGCGCGAGCGTCAGCGGCACGCCGACGACCGCACCGGCCACGACGCTCACGAAGATCGCGCGGGTGCGCCCGAGCGGCACGAGCACATGCCGTCCGAGGGATGTCGTGAGCGAGATGCAGAGGATCGCGACGCCGAAGAGGATGGCGGTGGCCGCGTCCATCTCCTTCCCGCGGAAGAGGATGCCGGTCAGCCACGGCCCGATGAGCGCGAAGGCCGCGAACCCGAGCACTCCGAGCACCGCGTGCAGGAGCAGTGCCTTGCGAGCGCGGGCGCCGAAGTGCGCGCGATCCTCCTCGACGACCCAGCCCTGCAGGGCGTTGCCCTGCGCGCCCACGACCGTCTGGCCCATCCGGAACAGCTTGTCGCCCGAGACGTAGGCGGCGGCCTGCGCGGTCGTCGTCCCGGCCGTGACGAGCGACACGGCGAGCGTCGTGTACGCGCCGCTCACCGTCTCCGTCGCCGCCGCTGCGAGGTGTCGCCGGGCGAAGGCGAGCGATCCCCGCCAGTCGCCGCGCACGAGGGCGGCGGGCTTCATCACGGTCGCGGCATATGCGGCGATGCCTCCCGCGATCGCGAGCAGCAGGAGCGCCGGGTACCAGAGCACGGGGCCGCCGACGAGGATGATCGCGCCGCCCAGTGCGGTGGCGGCGGCCCGCGGGAGCAGCTCGAAGAGGATGAGCGGCAGCGGGCGCCCGAGCCCGATGAGGAACCACGCCGACGACAGCCCGCCGAGCGTGATCGCGACCGCCATGGTCGCCGCGATCGGGGCGTCGGCACCGGGAGCAAGCACCGCGGCGATCACCGCCGCGACGAGCGCTCCGGGGAGGGCGACCGCGAGGCGTGCGCGCGTCCCGGTCGCGAAGAGCTCGGGGCGCTCGGCCTCGGGCGCGAGGCTCACGAGCGTGGGCCCGACGACATTGAGGCCGAGGCTCACGGCGAGCGCGAAGAACCCGCCGACCGACTGGCCGACGGCGACCGCGACCCACGGGCCCGCTCCCGCGTTGTACGCGAGGACCGGCAGGACGAGGAACGGGATGAGCGCCGACGCCGCCGGGATCGTCGAGAAGCTCAGGAGCCGTCGTGCGAGGGCCATCAGCGAGAGCCCGTCACAGCTTCTCCCAGAACGACGCCGAGCGCATCCGGAGCGACCGGGGCATGTCGATCGAGGCATCCGCCGCCGCGAGCGGGAACTGCGGGCGCACCTCGCGCGCCGCCGCGCGCCATCCGGCGATCCGCCCGGTGAGCGACTTCACGTCGCGGTACAGCACGATCCGGCGCAGGCACACGATCGCCTCGGTCGCGAGCGCGCGCGCCGCCCGACGCGTCCGGAGGATGCCCCACGCGCGCAGGAGGTAGCCGCGGCCGAAGCCCGCGAGGTACCGCTGCTTGGGCGAGCCCTCGCCGGCCGACGCGCCGCCGATGTGCATGCCGCCCGGCGTCTCGAGGCCGATCGCGTCCCATCCCGCGGCCCGCAGCCGAAAGGCGAGGTCGAGCTCCTCGCCGTACATGAAGATGCCCTCGTCGAGCAGGCCGACCTCGCCGAGCGCGCGGCGACGATATGCCGCGGCGGCGCCGTACGGTCCGAGCAGCGCGGGCCGCGTCGCCGACGCGCGGTCGACCGTCGCGCCGTGATAGCGGACGAAGCCCGCCGCCGTCGCGTCGGCCGTGATCCCCAGGGAGTCGACGCGGCCATCCGGGCGCAGGAGCAGCGGAGCCACGCTGCCGAGCGTCGGCGGCGCCGCCTCGAAGGCCGCCAGGACGTGCTCGACGAGCGTCGGCTCGGCGATGACGTCGCTGTTCACGAGGAGCACGTACGGCGCCTCGCCGTGCGCCATGCCGCGGTTGCAGGTGTGCGCGAATCCGCGGTTGCGGCCGTTGCGCAGGAGCGTCACGCCCGGGAACGCGCGGGCGATCCGGTCGGCGGTGTCGTCGGGCGAGCGGTCGTCGACGACGATGACGTTCGCCGCGACCGTCTGCTCCTCGAGCGCGCGCAGACATGGCTCGACGTGATCCCAGCCGCCGTACACGGGCACGACGACGTCGATGAGCGGGGTGTCGTGCGGCATGCGTCAATCCTACGGAGGCGGATGGCCGGCGCCGGGAGGCGGCATCCCCGGGCAATGCGCAGGGGGAGGGGCCGCGCGGGTGACAGGATTGACGCAGTCGACCAGCCCTCGGGGGAAGGACCAGCCGATGTTCGCTCGCCAGAGAGACAAGAAGAAGATCGCCATCATCGCGGCGAGCGCCGTCGGCGCGGTCGCCGTGCTGGGCGGAGGCACGGCGCTCGCGCTCAACCTCACGCAGCAGCCCGCGCCGGTCGCGTCGGAGACGCCGACCGCGACGCCGACGGCGACGAAGACGCCGACCCCCACCCCGACGCCGACCCCCACGCCGGAGCCCGTCGAGCTGCCCGTCTCGGTTCCCGTCGAGGGCGCGCTCAACGGATGGCAGGGCGCGGGCTCCGCGCAGATCGCCGACGTGTGGCCGCAGGCGGGCGATGCCGCGAGCGGCGAGACCTCCGCGTACATCGACGCCCCCGTCGTCGACGCGCCGGTCGCCGCCCTCACCGCGACGGTCGCGGTCCAGGCGGGAACCACCTACGACTTCTCGGCGCAGGTGCGCCAGATGGCGACCCTGCCCGAGCCCGTCTCCGCGGCCATCCTCATCGGCGAGACGCGCATCGAGCTCGGCGAGATCGACGCGTCGTGGACCGAGGTCGAGGGCGAGTACACCGCGCCGGAGGGCGCCGGCGAGACGACCATCGCGATCCAGATCGAGGGGCCGGTGTCGGGTCTCGGCATCGACGACCTCTCGCTGACGCCCCAGGGCGGCGAGAACGTCGTGCCGAACCCGTCGTTCGAGGAGGTCACCTCCGACTGGGGCATCCTCAATAACGCCCTGATCCTCCGCGAGAAGAGCGCGGCGCTCGGCGTGAAGATGGGCGCCGGCGACGCGCGCTGGCAGGTGACCCGCGCCGACGGCTCGGTCGCGGCCGAGGGGACCGCCCCGCTGCGCGACGGCGTCTCGGCCATCCCGCTCGAGGGCGTCACGCAGGGCTACTACCGCGTCTCGGTCACTGACGCCTCGGGGCAGAGCGTCGCCACCCCCGTCGCCGTCGTCGACTTCGAGGGCGCCCGCATCGCGCCCGACGAGCGCATCGGCGCGATCACCCACGTCGACCAGTCGTGGTACGTCGACGCGGCAGACGTGCTGCAGTCGGTCGGCTTCGGCTCGGCGCGCAACGACGTGCTGTGGGAGCAGAACGAGCGCACACCCGGCGTCTACGAGTTCAGCGGCCACTACACGTCCGAGTTCGACAAGATGCACGCGCACGGCATCGGCCTGCTCGGCATCGTCAACTACGGCAACCCGCTCTACGACGGCGGCAACCCGCCGTCGTCGCCCGGCGCGGTCGAGGCGTACGGCAACTACGCTGCGGCGATCGCGCAGCGGTTCGACGTGGTCGGCCTCGAGGTGTTCAACGAGTTCAACCACGAGCGCTTCAACACGGGCGGCTGCGGCACCGCGCCGACCTGCTACTTCCCGCTCGTCCAGTCGGTGCAGGCGAAGGTCGACGACTCGATCCCCGTCATCGCGGGATCGACGGCCAACTACGACGCCGAGTGGTTCCGGCGCCTGTGGGCCGAGACCGACACCCTCGCGCACGCCGACGCGATGAGCTTCCACCCGTACAACCCGTCGTACTACCAGCAGCCCGAGAACCTGACCGGCGCGTTCGCCGACGCGCGCGAGAACATGCAGGCGGGCGCGGGCGGCGAGCTGCCGATCTGGCTCACCGAGTTCGGATGGACGACGGGCAACGAGCTCGGCCAGGCGCGCTCGCTCGAGGCGCAGGCGCAGAACCTCGTCGCGGCCGAGGCCGTGAGCCTCGCGAACGGCGTCGAGAAGTACTACTGGTACGACCTCATCGACGACAGCACAGACGGCAACAACCACGAGGGCAACTTCGGCATGTTCTACCAGGAGGCCGCGAGCGTCGCGACCGCGGCTCCGAAGCCCGCCGCCTTCGCCCAGGCGCTCTTCATCGACCAGCTGGGCGGGCGCGAGGCGACCGCGCGCGACGACATCGGGTCGGGCAACCACTCGTACCTCTTCGGCGAGGAGTCCGACGGCGTCCGCGTCGCGTGGACACTCAACGGCCAGGCGAGCGCTGAGTACGAGGCGTCGGGCCCCATCACGATGACCGACATGTCGGGCGCCGTGACGACTCTCGAGCCCGAGAACGGCACCGTGACCGTGCCGCTGACGGGCAGCGCCGTCTTCCTGGCCGGCGACTTCTCGCCCGCCGACGAGCCGACGCCGACGCCGACGGCGTCGCCGACCGCGACGCCCGACCCCACGGAGACGCCCGCGCGCCCCGAGGACTGAGACGAGCGGATGGCCGGGGCCGCGCGCCCCGGCCATGTCGCGCACGCGACAACGAGGGAATCTTGCAGAAGGTTTCGTAGGGTTGGAGAATGCCCCACTCGCAGGACGACGCGCGCGACAAGCCCCTGAGTCGACGCGCCCGACGGCTCGCACGCCAGGCTGAGGCACCGCAGGAGCCCGGGTTCTACGCCACCGGGATCGATGCGGCCGCGACCGGCCGCATCGACGTGTTCGACCTCGAGCGGCAGGACGCGCCGGCTTCCGCGCAGGCGCCGGGCGGCGCCGACGCGGCGCCCGCGACGCAGGTGCTGCACACGCCGCGCGACGCGGGGGAGACGCCGACGACCCGCATGGGCGCGGTCGGCGGGGCCGCCGACGCGACGCCGACGCAGCGCTTCGACGCGCCGACCCAGCTCCTCGACGCGCCCCGCGGCGAGAGCGCGGCACCGCCATCCGCCCCGCCGCCCGGGAAGGGCGCGAAGGACAAGGGCGACGGCTCGCGTCGCCGCCGGATCCGCATCGGCGTGCTCATCGGCATCGCGGTCCTCGTGATCGCGGGCCTGTGGCTGGGCGCGCGCGTGCTCATCGTCAAGAGCGAGCTGGAGGCCGCCCAGCGCGTGGTGAACCACGTGCAGGACGGCGGAACCCTCGAGGTGTCGGTGCCCATCCTCGGCGAGCACGCCGCCAACGCCGCGAGCGTCTCGGTCGACCCGGTGTGGCGCCTCGCCGAGTTCATCCCGTGGGCCGGCGACAACCTCCGCGGCGTGCGCCTGGCAGCCGAGGCGCTCGACGTCGTCAGCAACCGGATCGGCCAGCCCGCGCTCGAGGCCATGTCATCCGACAGCGGCGAGTCGATCATCGCGCGCGTGCTGCCGCTCCTCCAGGACTCGACCGACGACGTCGTGCGCATCGCGGAGGGCATCGCCGACGTCAAGGACGCGGGGACGCTCATCCCTCCCGTTCAGACCGGTGTGAACCTCGTCGACTCCGTGATGTCGGTCGCCGCGCCCGCGTTCGAGTACGGCCCCGAGCTGCTCGGCGCGAACGGCGCGCGCAACTACCTGCTCGTGTTCCAGAACAACGCGGAGTCGGTCGGCCTCGGCGGGTCCGCGGCGTCGCAGACCCTCATGAGCGCCGATGCGGGCAACCTGCAGATCGTGAACCAGGCCTCGAGCGCCGACTTCACCGAGTTCGTGCCGGTCGACGTCGACGTCGACCAGAGCGCGCTCGACCTCTACAACGAGTACCTCATCCACCACGTCAACACGTCGCCGAGCCGTCCGGACTTCCCGACGATGGCCGAGATCGTCACGAAGTTCTGGCAGCGCGACATCTCCGACGACCGCATCGACGGAGTCGCGTCGATCGACCCGATCGCGCTCGGCTACATCCTCGAGGCGACCGGGCCCATCCAGCTGACGACCGGCGACGTCATGACGAGCCAGAACGCCGCGCAGCTGCTGCTGAGCGACGTCTACAGCCGCTTCGACAGCGTCACCGATCCGGCCGCCGCCGACGAGTTCTTCGCGAGCGTCGCCGAGCAGGTCTTCACGAAGGTGTCGGCCGGCGACTTCGACATCCAGTCGATGCTGTGGGCCATCCGCCACGGGATCGAGGGCGGCAACATCCTCTTCCACAGCCAGAACGAGGATGTCCAGAAGCAGATCGCCGACGAGAAGGTCGCGGGCATCCTGCCGAAGGACAACGACGAGCAGACGACCCTCGGCGTGTTCTTCCGCGACGAGTCGGCGTCGAAGATCGACTACTACATGAAGTCGAACATCGACGTCACCCAGACCTGCCAGGCCGACGCGTCGACCTTCGAGGTCCGGACGACGCTGCACCTCGACATCGACCAGGCGACGGCGGATGCGCTTCCGCAGTATGTGAAGAGCCAGACCGACGGGACGCGCTTCCACACGCAGGTCTACGTGTACGGCCCTCCCGGCACGACCGTCGAGTCGGTCGCGGTGGAGGGCGAGGAGGTCACGCTCCGGCGCGACGACGTCGTCGACCTCGGCCGTCCGGTCGCGTGGTTCACGACCGTGCTCGACCCGAGCGAGCTCGCGACGGTGACGGCGACGTTCTCGGGCGAGGGCGAGTTCGGCCCGCTCGCGCTGCGCTCGACCCCGATGGTGCAGGCGACGACGGGTGCGCTGACCGCATGCGGCTGATGGGCAGAAGCGCCCGTCCGAGCCGTTTCGCGCGCGCCTCGGCGTGTCTGGGAATAACCTGCGCGGTACACTGCCTCAGTCCATCTTTCGATCAGGACACGGGGGAACACGCGTGACCACGGAGATCACACGAAGCGGGCAGCGCGCCGCGGACGCCGAGTCCGCCGCCGCGACGACCGCCTCTGCTCTCACGACGAGCGCAGCCTTCCCCGCCCTCGTGCGCACCGCGAGCGGCAAGATCCCGGTCGTCGCCGCGTCGGCGCCGCCGAAGTTCAACTGGCGCAAGCGCTACGCGCGCTACCTGCGCCTGACCGACTTCATCGTCCTCACGCTCGTCGTGTTCGGCACGCAGTTCAGCTGGCTCGGCATGCACAAGCTCATCGAGATGCCGATCCCGGCATTGCCGGGGCTCACGTCGTACACGATGCTCTCGGTCGTCGTCGTGCTGCTCTGGATGATGGTGCTCGCCCTCAACGACACGCGCTCCGATCGCGTGATCGGCGTCGGGACGGCCGAGTACAAGCGCATCTTCGACGCGAGCTTCATGCTCTTCGGCGTCATCGCCATCGCGGCCTTTCTCCTCAAGGTCGAGATCGCCCGCGGGTACCTGCTCATCGCCCTCCCGTCGGGCGTCGCCGCGCTCTTCATCGAGCGCTGGATCTGGCGACGCTGGCTCGCGCGGCAGCGGGCGAAGGGGGAGTACTCGGCCCGCGTCCTCCTCGTCGGCTCCGAGCGCTCGGTCGCGCACACGGCGCGCGAGCTCAAGCGCGCGAAGGGCGCCGGCTACCGGATCGTGGGCGCGTGCATCCCGACCGGGCGCATCGCGGGTCAGCTCACCGACACCGACATCCCCGTCATGGGCAGCGTCAACTCGGTCGAGCGCGCGATCGAGGTGACGGGCGCCGACACCGTCGTCATCACGAGCACCGACGAGCTCGGGCCGCAGCGCGTCAAGCAGGTCTCCTGGGCGCTCGAGGCCGGTCGCCAGCACCTCGTGCTCGCGCCGAGCATCACCGACATCGCGGGTCCGCGCATCCACATGCGCCCCGTGTCGGGCCTCCCGCTCATGCACGTGGAGACCCCGCGCTTCTCGCCGGGCCAGCGCTTCGTCAAGCGCATGATGGACCTCTTCGGCTCGCTCTTCATCGTCACGCTGCTGAGCCCCGTGCTCCTCGTGCTTGCGGCCATCGTGAAGGTCTCCTCGCCCGGCCCCGTCATCTACAAGCAGACCCGCATCGGGCGCCACGGGCGCGAGTTCCAGATGCTCAAGTTCCGCTCCATGGTCGTGGGCGCGGAGCACCTCCTCGACGACCTCATCGAGCAGCAGGACCTCGGCAACGAGGTGCAGTTCAAGATGAAGGACGACCCGCGCGTGACGAAGGTCGGCCGGGTCATGCGCAAGTTCAGCCTCGACGAGCTGCCTCAGCTGTTCAACGTGCTCGGCGGATCCATGTCGCTCGTCGGCCCTCGCCCGCCCATCCAGCGCGAGGTCGACCAGTACGCCGACCACGTGCACCGCCGCTTCCTCGTCAAGCCCGGCATCACGGGCCTGTGGCAGGTCTCCGGGCGCTCGACGCTCTCGTGGGACGACAGCGTGCGCCTCGACCTCTCCTACGTGGAGAACTGGAGCGTCATGGGCGACATCGTGATCCTCCTGAAGACCGGCAAGGCCGCGCTCTTCCCCGGTGACACCGCGTCCTGACGCGCCGCGCGTCGCGGCCTCGTGACGTGCCGCGTCGCTGCTTCCTGACGCGCCGCGCGTCGCGGCTGGTCCGGTCGCGCCCCGGGCACCCCATGCACGAATTCACCCGGATGTCTAGCCGGTTGCGCTCCCCGGATGCCAGACTGATCGCGAAGCGCCCGGACCTGCGGGCGTCCAACGCCGAGGAGGGTGACATGGGTCTGGATGACCTCGTGAACAAGGGCAAGGATCTCTACGAGCAGAACAAGGACAAGGTCGACGAGGCGCTTCACAGCGACCAGGCCGAGCAGGTGAGCGACAACGTGCTCGGCGGCGTCGCCGACTTCGCGAAGAAGATCCTCCCGGACTCGGTCGACGGCAAGATCGACGAGGTCCGCGACAACATCGACGGCGCGATCGGCAACGACCGCTGACGCAGCCGTGAGCGCACGAGGGCCCCGCCGGACGGCGGGGCCCTCGTCTGCGTCCAGGGCGGTTCACCCGCTCGCCCCGTGCGTTCGGTAGGGTGCGGCACATGCTGCGCGGAGTCATCCCTCCTGTCGTCACGCCCCTCACGGATGAGCGGGCTCTCGACGAGGCGAGCCTCGTCCGGGTCGTCGAGGACCAGATCGCGGCGGGCGCGGGCGGCGTCTTCGTCGGCGGGTCGACGGGGGAGATCGCCCTGCTCGACGACGAGACGCGCGTGCGGGCGGCGGAGGTCGCGGTCGAGGCGGCGGCCCGGCGCGTCCCCGTGCTCGCGGGCGTCATCGACACCGGCACGGCGCGAGTCGTGCGGCACGCGCAGCGGGCGCAGGCTGCGGGCGTCGACGCCGTGGTCGCCACGCCCCCTTTCTACGTCGCGCCGCACGCCGATGAGATCTCCCGCCACTACCGGCTGCTGGCCGAGGCCGTGTCGATCCCCGTGGTGGCATACGACATCCCGTCTGCGACGCACGTGCCGCTTCCGGCATCCGTCCTCGGCGAGCTCGCTCGGGATGGCGTGATCGCGGGCTTCAAGGACTCCAGCGGCGACATCGCGGGCTTCCGGCGAGCGCTCGACGCCGTCGCGGGAACCGACGTCGCCGTCTTCACCGGCTCCGAGCTGTTCGCCGATCTGGCCCTCGAGCTCGGCGCGGCCGGCATCGTCCCCGGCCTCGGCAACGTCGATCCCGCCGGCTACGTCGCCATCGAGCGGGCCGTCGCCGCGGGCGACATCGCGACCGCACGGCGCGAGCAGGAGCGGCTCATCCGGCTCTTCCGCATCACCGAGGTCGGCGACCGTGCGCGGCTCGGCTACACGGCCGCAGCGCTCGGGGCATTCAAGGCCGCGCTGTGGCTGCGCGGCGTGATCGCGACGCCCGCGACATCCGCCCCGCTCCGCGCGCTCGACGCCGCCGAGATCGACGAGATCCGCGGCGTCCTCGTCGCCGGGGGAGTGGCGATCACGCGCTGATCGCGCCCGCTTCGGGGGATTGCCAGGCATTTCGGAGGTTCCGGTTCGGGCGGTGTGACGCGCCCCTCCGCGATCCGCGTCAGCATGCGGATCTCTCGTTATCGATCCGTTACATTCCGTGATCGACGTGCGCGGGGCCATCCATGCGCCTCGGAGGGCATACCCAGAGACCGCCCAGACTCGCGGGTCAGGGTCTTCGTCCTGTGGCCGACGCCCGAACGACGGCCGCACCGGTGCACCCGACACCGGCACCCTCACCGGCGAGACCGGCGCCCGCCCCGGCGCACCGCCGGCCCCCACGACACAGGACGTTGAATGCCCCGCGATCTCCAAGCGGGTGAGCCCCTGCTCGCCCCGTTCCCCCGACCGAATCACCTCTCGCTGCTCCGCAAGGAGAAGGAGCGACGCACGCGCCGCCGCTGGGCGATCGGCGCGACGCTCGCCCTCTGCGTGACCGCCGCGAGCGGAAGCGTCGCGGCAGCAGCCGCCGAGCTCCAGACTGGCGCCCGCACGGCCGCCGAGGTGACGGTCGCCCTCGTGCAGCCCGAGACGGTCGAGGCCGCGACGTCGGCGATCGAGGAGGCCGAGACGGCCATCGCCGACGCGCATCCGTCGGTCGACACGGCCGCGCTCGTCGAGCAGGTCGACACGCTCCGCGCGTACGACAAGCTCCCCGTCGTCACCGTCGAGGCCGCCATCGCGGACGCCGCTGCCGAGACCGAGCGCGTCGTCGACGAGACCGCTGCCGCCGAGGCCGCCGACGCGGAGGCCGCGAAGAAGGCCGCCGAGGAGAAGGCGGCCGCCGAGGCCGCGGAGGCCGCTGCCGACGCCGAGGCCGCGGCAGCCGCCAACACGGTCGAGGGCGCGCAGGCCACCGCCCGCACCATGGCCGCCGAGCAGTACGGCTGGGGCGACGGCGAGTTCTCGTGCCTCGTCTCGCTCTGGAACAAGGAGTCGGGATGGTCGTACACCGCGACCAACCCCTCGAGCGGCGCCTACGGCATCCCGCAGTCGCTCCCCGGCGACAAGATGGCGACGGCCGGCGCCGACTGGCAGACCAACGCGTCGACGCAGATCGCCTGGGGCCTCGAGTACATCGCCGCCGCGTACGGCACCCCCTGCAGCGCCTGGGGGCACTCCCAGGCCACCGACTGGTACTGAGCCACGAACACGAGATCAGGACACCGCATGGCCGAGCAGCTTCTCACCCCCTTCCCCCGCCCGAACCACCTCGTGCTCCTCCGTCAGGAGAAGGAGCGCCGCCGCCGTCGCCGCTGGGCGATCGGGTCGGCTCTCGCGCTGTGCCTCTCCGCCGCGGGCGGGAGCGTCGCCGCGGCCGCCGTCGAGCTGACGCCCGTGCCGCGCACCGCGCAGGAGGTCACGGCCGCGGCGACCGTCGACGCCGCGGCGCGGACGGCGACCGAGGCCCTCGACGCCGCGCAGCAGGCGATCGACGAGGCGCACCCCTCGGTCGACACGGCGCAGCTCGAGAAGTACGTCGCGACGCTCGACGCCTCCGACAAGCTCCCCGTCGTGACGGTGCTCGCCGCGGCCGAGGACGCCGAGGCGGAGACCGACGAGGTCGTCGCCGAGACCGCTGCCGCCGAGAAGGCCGACGCCGAGCGCAAGGCCGCCGAGGAGAAGGCCGCGGCCGAGAAGGCCGCCGCGGAGAAGGCTGCCGCCGAGAAGGCGGCCGCAGAGCAGGCCGCGGCGGAGCAGCGCGCCGCGGAGGAGCAGGCCGCCGCCGAGCAGCAGGCGGCGGAGGAGCAGGCTCAGCAGGAGCAGGCTGCTCCCGCGCCTCAGCCCGCGCCCCAGGCGCCGGCGGTGCCGTCGGGCAGCGCGCAGGAGATCGCACGGCAGATGGCGGCCGACCAGTACGGCTGGGGCGACGGCGAGTTCGCGTGCCTCGTGTCCCTCTGGGACAAGGAGTCGGGATGGTCGTCGACCGCCCAGAACCCGTCGAGCGGCGCCTACGGCATCCCGCAGGCGCTCCCCGGCGACAAGATGGCGTCGTTCGGCGCGGACTGGGCGACGAACCCGGCCACCCAGATCGCGTGGGGTCTGAGCTACATTGCGGGCACCTACGGCAACCCTTGCGGCGCGTGGGGTCACTCCCAGTCCGTCGGCTGGTACTGAGCGGCACGAGGCTCGTTCGGCGGGCGGGGGCGGCGTTTGGGGCTTTGGGCGTCGTTTGGGGCGGCCGCGCTTCCGAACGGACGCCGGTTCGTCGCGAATCGCGGCAAGCGGATGAGCATCCTCGAGGCGGATCGGCCTACGGCATCGGAGCACGGGTCCACCACCTTGCCCGTGTCTCACCTGGCGTGGGAATCGAAGGCCTATAGCCGCTGCGGGTGAGACATCCATCCGTCCGTGTCTCACTCGTCGCTGGAATGGTGACCGGATGGCCGCCGAAACCGAGACATGCCCCGCAGTGCGTGAGACATCCATCCGTCCGCGTCTCACTCGTCGCTGGAATGGTGGCCGGATGGCCGCCGAAACCGAGACATGCCCCGCAGTGCGTGAGACATCCATCCGTCCGTGTCTCACTCGTCGCTGGAATGGTGACCGGATGGCCGCCGAAACCGAGACATGCCCCGCAGTGCGTGAGACATCCATCCGTCCGTGTCTCACTCGTCGCTGGAATGGCGAGCGGATGGCCGCCGAAAGTGAGACATGCAGGAGGGGGTGCGACAGCCCCGGCAGCCCGAAGACGCAGGCCCGCCGGAGGGGTGCGCGACGAACCTGAACGCCTGCCCGGGATCCCTTGCGGCACAACGGCCCGAGGCGCGACACGCCCGGGTTGCGACGACACCGTCGGGGATGGCAGAATAGACAGGTTCCACATTCCGGCGTGCGCTTCGGCGCGCCAGCCGGATCACTGCCAGGGCAGTGCATAGGCGGCGCCTCGAGCGCAGAGACCTAGGCCGCGGGCAGCAGAACACCCGACCCCACCTCCCCTCCCGGGGAGAAGTGCGGCTGCGGTCGTCTCCGGATGGCCGATTGACAGCAGAACAGTGGTGCAGCATGCGCCGTCCTCGGGCGGCCTCGATGTGCCGAAGGCGCGCCAGCGCCGCAGTGCGTCCAATGCCCGAGAGGTACGACGCGGAAAGAGAGACAGACAATGGCGGGACAGAAGATCCGCATTCGCCTGAAGTCGTATGACCACGAGGTCATCGACACGTCGGCGCGCAAGATCGTCGACACGGTGACCCGTGCCGGCGCTCAGGTCGTCGGCCCGGTGCCGCTCCCGACGGAGAAGAACGTCGTGTGCGTCATCCGATCGCCTCACAAGTACAAGGACAGCCGCGAGCACTTCGAGATGCGCACCCACAAGCGCCTCATCGACATCGTCGACCCGACCCCCAAGGCGGTCGACTCGCTCATGCGTCTGGACCTCCCTGCTGACGTCAACATCGAGATCAAGCTCTGAGGTTCGACATGGCTGACATCAACAACAAGGTTTCGAAGGGTCTGCTCGGCACCAAGCTCGGCATGACCCAGGTCTGGAACGAGAACGGCAAGCTCATCCCCGTCACGGTGATCGAGCTCGCTCCGAACGTGGTCACGCAGATCCGCTCGGTCGAGAAGGATGGCTACAACGCCGTCCAGATCGGCTACGGGCAGGTCGACCCCCGCAAGGTGAACAAGCCCCTCACGGCCCACTTCGAGGCCGCCGGCGTGACGCCCCGTCGTCACCTCACCGAGATCCGCACCGCGGACGCCGCCGACTACACCCTGGGCCAGGAGCTCACGGTGGACGGCGTGTTCGAGGCCGGCCAGCTGGTCGACGTCGTCGGCACCAGCAAGGGCAAGGGCACCGCGGGTGTCATGAAGCGCCACAACTTCAAGGGCGTCTCGGCTTCGCACGGTGCGCACCGCAACCACCGCAAGCCCGGTTCGATCGGCGCGTCGTCGACCCCGAGCCGCGTCTTCAAGGGCATGCGCATGGCCGGCCGCATGGGCGGCGAGCGCGTGACCGTCCTCAACCTCACGGTTCACGCCGTCGACGCCGAGAAGGGTCTGCTGCTCGTCAAGGGCGCCGTCCCCGGTGCGCGCGGCCGGATCGTCTTCGTCCGCAACGCTGTGAAGGGAGCCTGAGGCACATGGCTGACTCGACTCTCGCTCTCGACGTCCTCGGCACCGACGGCAAGAAGACCGGCACGGTCGAGCTTCCCGCTTCGGTGTTCGACGTCAAGACGAACATCCCGCTGATCCACCAGGTCGTCGTCGCGCAGCTCGCGGCGGCTCGCCAGGGCACCCACTCGACCAAGCGTCGCGGTGAGGTCTCGGGCGCCGGCCGCAAGCCCTTCAAGCAGAAGGGCACGGGCAACGCCCGCCAGGGCTCGATCCGTGCGCCGCACATGACCGGCGGTGGCATCGTCCACGGTCCGAAGCCGCGCGACTACTCGCAGCGCACCCCCAAGAAGATGATCGCCGCCGCCCTCGCGGGCGTGCTCAGCGACCGCTTCCGCGGCGGCCGCCTGCACGTCGTCGACGCGTTCGGAACCGAGAAGCCCTCGACGAAGGCCGCTGCGCAGTTCATCGCGCAGGTCACCTCGTCGAAGAAGGTCCTCGTCGTGCTCGACCGCACGGACGACTTCGGCTGGCTGAGCGTGCGCAACCTGCGCAACGTCCACGTCCTGGCCGCTGACCAGCTCAACGCCTACGACGTGGTCACCTCCGACGACGTCGTGTTCACGAAGGCCGCGATCGACGCGTTCATCGCGCAGAAGACCGGCGCCACCCAGGAGGTCTCGGCATGACCGCTCTCAACAAGGACCCGCGCGACGTCATCATCGCGCCGGTCGTCTCGGAGAAGAGCTACGGCCTGATCGACGAGGGCAAGTACACGTTCATCGTGGACCCCCGCTCGAACAAGTCGGAGATCAAGCTCGCGATCGAGAAGATCTTCGACGTGAAGGTCGCCTCGGTGAACACGATCAACCGCGTCGGCAAGGCACGCCGCACCCGCTTCGGCACGGGCAAGCGCAAGGACACCAAGCGCGCCATCGTGACCCTCAAGTCGGGCACCATCGACATCTTCACGGCTGTCGCCTGAGACGGCCAGGAGGAATAGAGAGAAATGGCTATTCGCAACTACAAGCCCACGACCCCGGGTCGCCGCGGCTCGTCGGTGGCTGACTTCGCAGAGATCACGCGCTCGACGCCCGAGAAGTCGCTGCTCCGCCCGCTCGCCAAGACGGGTGGCCGCAACAACCAGGGCCGCATCACGACGCGTCACATCGGCGGTGGCCACAAGCGCCAGTACCGTGTGATCGACTTCCGTCGCAACGACAAGGACGGGATCAACGCGAAGGTCGCTCACATCGAGTACGACCCCAACCGCACCGCGCGCATCGCGCTCCTGCACTACTTCGACGGCGAGAAGCGCTACATCCTCGCGCCGGAGAAGCTCCGTCAGGGCGACATCGTCGAGTCGGGCTCCGGCGCCGACATCAAGCCCGGCAACAACCTGCCGCTGCGCAACATCCCCACCGGTACGGTCATCCACGCGATCGAGCTCCGCCCCGGCGGCGGCGCGAAGCTGGCCCGTTCGGCGGGCGCCTCGGTGCGCCTCGTCGCCAAGGACGGCCCCTACGCGCAGCTCCGTCTGCCCTCGGGCGAGGTCCGCAACGTCGACGCACGCTGCCGCGCCACCATCGGCGAGGTCGGCAACGCCGAGCAGTCCAACATCAACTGGGGCAAGGCCGGCCGCAAGCGCTGGAAGGGCGTCCGCCCGACCGTCCGCGGTGTCGCGATGAACCCGGTCGACCACCCGCACGGTGGTGGTGAGGGCAAGACCTCCGGTGGTCGCAACCCCGTCACGCCGTGGGGTCAGCCTGAGGGCCGCACCCGTCACGCGAACAAGGAAAGCGACAAGCTCATCGTTCGTCGTCGTAACGCCGGCAAGAAGCGCAAGTAGGAGTCAAGAAGATGCCACGCAGTCTGAAGAAGGGCCCCTTCGTCGACGAGCACCTGCTTCGCAAGGTTGTCTCGCAGAACGAGGCGGGTACCAAGAACGTCATCAAGACCTGGTCGCGCCGTTCGATGATCATCCCCGCCATGCTGGGACACACCATCGCCGTGCACGACGGTCGCAAGCACATCCCCGTGTTCGTGACCGAGACCATGGTCGGCCACAAGCTGGGCGAGTTCGCGCCCACCCGCACCTTCCGCGGTCACGTGAAGGACGACAAGAAGGGCCGTCGCCGCTAAGGCGACCGAGAGGAGAGAGAAATGGTGGAGTCCATCGCACGTGTGCGACACATCCGCGTGACCCCTCAGAAGGCTCGTCGTGTCGTGGCCCTCATCAAGGGCAAGCAGGCCCAGGAGGCTCTCGCGATCCTCAAGTTCGCGCAGCAGTCCGCCTCGGAGCCCATCTACAAGCTCGTCGAGTCGGCGATCGCCAACGCGCAGGTCAAGGCCGGCAACGCCGGTGAGTACCTCAACGAGCAGGACCTGTACGTGAAGAACGCCTTCGTGGACGAGGGGACGACGCTCAAGCGCTTCCAGCCCCGTGCACAGGGCCGCGCGTTCCAGATCAAGAAGCGCACGAGCCACATCACGGTCGTGCTCTCGACCCCGGAGGTCGCCGAGGCGGCCGCTGCGGGCAACAAGAAGGCGAGCAAGTAATGGGACAGAAGGTAAACCCGTACGGCTTCCGCCTCGGCATCACCACGGACCACGTCTCGCGCTGGTTCTCTGACTCGACCAAGCCGGGTCAGCGGTACGCCGACTACGTGGCCGAGGACATCAAGATCCGTCAGCTGCTCACCACGTCGCTCGACCGCGCCGGTGTGAGCAACATCGAGATCGAGCGCACCCGCGACCGCGTGCGCGTCGACATCCACACCGCGCGTCCGGGCATCGTCATCGGCCGCCGCGGTGCGGAGGCCGAGCGCATCCGCGGTGAGCTCGAGAAGCTCACGGGCAAGCAGATCCAGCTGAACATCCTCGAGGTGAAGAACCCCGAGGCCGACGCTCAGCTCGTCGCGCAGGGTGTCGCCGAGCAGCTCAGCGCCCGCGTGGCCTTCCGCCGCGCGATGCGCAAGGGCCTGCAGGGTGCGCAGCGCGCCGGCGCCAAGGGCGTCCGGATCCAGGTCTCGGGCCGTCTCGGCGGCGCCGAGATGAGCCGCTCGGAGTTCTACCGCGAGGGCCGTGTGCCGCTGCACACGCTCCGCGCGAACATCGACTACGGCTTCTACGAGGCGAAGACCACCTTCGGCCGCATCGGCGTGAAGGTCTGGATCTACAAGGGCGACCTCACCAACAAGGAACTCGCGCGTGAAGAGGCTTCGCGTAAGCCCTCCTCGCAGCGCGACCGTGGCGGCCGTCGTGGCCCGCGTCGCAACGACGCCGAGGCAGCGCCGGTCGCGGAAGGAGCGTCGGCGTAATGCTCATCCCCCGCAAGGTCAAGTACCGCAAGCAGCACCACCCCAAGCGCGACGGCCAGGCCACGGGTGGCACGAAGGTCAGCTTCGGCGACTTCGGCATCCAGGCGCTCACGCCCGCGTACGTGACGAACCGTCAGATCGAGGCAGCTCGTATCGCCATGACGCGTCACATCAAGCGTGGCGGAAAGGTGTGGATCAACATCTACCCCGACCGTCCGCTCACGAAGAAGCCCGCCGAGACCCGAATGGGCTCCGGTAAGGGCTCGCCCGAGTGGTGGGTCGCAAACGTCAAGCCGGGTCGCGTCCTCTTCGAGGTCGCCGGTGTTAACGAGCAGCTCGCCCGTGAGGCACTGACCCGAGCAATCCACAAGCTGCCTCTCAAGGCACGCATCATCAAGCGCGAGGAGGGCGACGCGTAATGGCGATCGGCACCAAGGAGCTCGCCCCCAAGGAGCTCGACACGTTCGAAGACCAGCGCCTCGTCGAGGAGCTGCGCAAGGCCAAGGAAGAGCTGTTCAACCTGCGCTTCCAGTCGGCCACCGGCCAGCTGGAGAGCCACGGCCGCATCCGTGCGGTCAAGCGCGACATCGCGCGTCTCTACACCGTGATCCGCGAGCGCGAGCTCGGGATCCGGGCGACGCCGGCTCCGGTCGAGACGAAGGCCAAGAAGACCAAGGCGAAGAAGGCGGACAAGGCGGAGACGCCGGCTGCCGCCGAGGGAGAGGCTGAGTGATGGCCACCGAGAACAAGACCGAGGAGACCGCCGAGCGCGGCTACCGCAAGTCCGTCCGCGGCTACGTCGTGAGCGACAAGATGGACAAGACGATCGTCGTCGAGGTCGAGGACCGCGTGAAGCACCCCCTCTACGGCAAGGTCATCCGTCGCACGAAGAAGCTCAAGGCGCACGACGAGCAGAACACCGCCGGCATCGGCGACCTCGTGGTCATCAACGAGACCCGCCCGCTGAGCGCCACCAAGCGCTGGCGCCTGGTCGAGATCCTCGAGAAGGCCAAGTAAGCCCTCCGGGGCTCGCTTGGAACCAAGGAGTAAGAAGTGATTCAGAACGAATCCCGCCTCAAGGTCGCTGACAACACCGGCGCCAAGGAGCTGCTCACCATCCGCGTGCTCGGCGGCTCGAACCGCCGCTACGCGGGTCTCGGTGACACGATCGTCGCCACCGTCAAGGACGCGATCCCCGGCGGCAACGTGAAGAAGGGCGACGTGGTCAAGGCCGTCGTCGTCCGCACTGTCAAGGAGACGCGCCGTCCCGACGGCTCGTACATCAAGTTCGACGAGAACGCCGCCGTCATCCTGAAGAACGACGGGGAGCCCCGCGGCACCCGCATCTTCGGGCCCGTCGGCCGCGAGCTTCGTGACCGCAAGTTCATGAAGATCGTCTCGCTCGCACCGGAGGTGCTGTAACTCATGGCGAAGATCAAGAAGGGCGACCTCGTCCAGGTGATCTCCGGCGCCAAGCCCGAGCGCGGTGGAGACCGCGGCAAGCAGGGCAAGGTGCTCGAGGTCGTGGACGGCGGCAACCGCGTCGTCGTCGAGGGCGTCAACTACATCACGAAGCACAACCGCGTCGGCCAGACGCAGCGCGGCACGAAGACCGGCGGCATCGAGACCCTCGAGGCCCCCATCCACGTGTCCAACGTCGCGCTCGTCGACCCCGAGACCAAGAAGCCGACCCGCGTCGGGTTCCGTCTCGAGGAGCAGGTCAAGGACGGCGTCAAGAAGACTGTTCGCGTGCGCTACGCGAAGAAGTCGGGTAAGGACATCTGAGAATGAGCACGGATACCGCTGCGCAGACTGGCAAAATCCAGCCGCGTATGAAGCAGGTCTACCGGGACGAGATCCGTCAGAAGCTGCAGGACGAGTTCGGCTACGCGAACCCGATGCAGGTTCCCGGCCTCGTCAAGGTGGTCGTGAACACGGGTGTCGGCGAGGCCGCTCGCGACAGCAAGGTCATCGAGGGCGCGGTCGCAGACCTCACCGCCATCACCGGCCAGAAGCCTGTCGTCACCAAGGCGAAGAAGTCGATCGCTCAGTTCAAGCTGCGCGAGGGCCAGGCCATCGGCGCGCACGTCACCCTCCGCGGTGACCGCGCGTGGGAGTTCCTGGACCGTCTCATCTCGCTCGCCCTGCCCCGCATCCGCGACTTCCGCGGCCTGTCGCCGAAGCAGTTCGACGGCAACGGGAACTACACCTTCGGTGTCACGGAGCAGTCGATCTTCCACGAGATCGACCAGGACAAGATCGACCGCGTCCGCGGCTTCGACATCACCATCGTGACGACCGCGAAGACGGATGACGAGGGTCGCGCGTTCCTGCGCCACCTGGGATTCCCCTTCGTGGGCAAGAACGAGCAGGCCTGATACACTAGGGCGTTTGCTTCATGCGTTTCGCCCCCGCGGCCGCGCCGCGGGGGCGTCTCGTGTGAAGGCACACAATCGAGCATCGCAGGTCATCGAAGGTCGTCTGTCGTGTAACGGCAGCCGAAACCTCATGAACAAAGGAATCGTCATATGACAATGACAGACCCGGTCGCAGACATGCTGACCCGTCTGCGCAACGCGAACTCGGCGCACCACGACTCCGTGTCGCTGCCGTCGAGCAAGCTGAAGACGCACATCGCCGACATCCTCAAGCAGGAGGGCTACATCTCGGCGTGGGAGGAGACCGACGCGCGCGTCGGCAAGACCCTCACGCTGACCCTCAAGTACGGCCCGAACCGCGAGCGCTCCATTGCGGGCATCAAGCGCGTCTCGAAGCCCGGTCTCCGCGTGTACGCGAAGTCGACCGAGCTCCCGCGCGTGCTCGGCGGACTCGGCGTCGCCATCCTGTCCACCTCCAGCGGTCTCCTCACCGACCGCCAGGCCGAGCAGAAGGGCGTGGGCGGAGAAGTTCTCGCCTACGTGTGGTGATCGAACCATGTCGCGTATCGGACGTCTTCCCATCGACATCCCCGCCGGCGTCACCGTGACGGTCGACGGGTCGCAGGTTGCGGTCAAGGGCCCCAAGGGCGAGCTCGCCCTCGAGGTCGCGAAGCCCATCGAGGTCAAGGTCGAGGAGAACCAGGTTCTCGTCACCCGCCCCGACGACGAGCGTGAGTCGCGTGCCCTGCACGGCCTCACCCGCACCCTCATCTCCAACAACATCATCGGCGTGACCCAGGGCTACACCAAGGGCCTCGAGGTCGTCGGCACGGGTTACCGCGTCGCCCAGAAGGGCTCGTCCGTCGAGTTCGCTCTCGGCTTCTCGCACCCGGTCGTCGTCGAGCCGCCGGCCGGCATCACGTTCACGGTCGAGGGCAACAACAAGCTCACCGTCAGCGGCATCGACAAGCAGGCCGTCGGCGAGGTGGCTGCCAACATCCGCAAGATCCGCAAGCCCGAGCCGTACAAGGGCAAGGGTGTGCGCTACGCCGGCGAGGTCGTGCGTCGCAAGGCCGGAAAGGCTGGTAAGTAATCATGGCTGTGAAGTCGAAGTCCGTCGCGCGCTCGCGTCGCCACACTCGCCTTCGCAAGAAGGTCGTGGGCACCGAGGCGCGCCCCCGTCTCGTCGTCAACCGCTCTGCGCGCCACGTGTTCGTGCAGCTCGTCGACGACAGCAAGGGCATCACGCTCTTCAGCGCGTCGACGCTCGAGACCGACCTCCGTTCGTTCGAGGGTGACAAGACCGCCAAGGCCCGCAAGGTCGGCGAGCTCGTCGCCGAGCGCGCGAAGGCCGCCGGCATCAACGACGTCGTGTTCGACCGTGGAGGCAACCGCTACGCCGGTCGTGTCGCCGCGATCGCGGATGGCGCCCGTGAGGGAGGCCTGAACCTGTGAGTGAGAACAAGGAGACCGAAGTGACCACCGAAGCCGCTGCTCAGGCAGCGCCCGAGCAGACCGAGGAGCGCCGCGAGCGCGAGCCTCGCCGCGGCGGTCGCGAGCAGCGCGGCAACAGCCGTGACCGCAACAGCCGCGGCAACGACAGCCAGTTCCTCGAGCGCGTCGTCACGATCAACCGCGTGTCGAAGGTCGTCAAGGGCGGTCGTCGCTTCAGCTTCACCGCGCTCGTCGTCGTCGGCGACGGCAGCGGTGTGGTCGGCGTCGGCTACGGCAAGGCCCGCGAGGTGCCCCTGGCCATCTCGAAGGGCGTCGAGGACGCGAAGCGCAACTTCTTCCGCGTTCCCCGCGTCGGCAGCACCATCCCGCACCCCGTGCAGGGTGAGGCGGCCGCCGGTGTCGTCCTCCTCCGTCCGGCCGCTGCCGGTACCGGTGTCATCGCGGGCGGCCCCGTCCGCGCCGTCCTCGAGTGCGCGGGCATCCACGACGTGCTCTCGAAGTCGCTCGGCTCGTCGAACACGATCAACATCGTGCACGCGACCGTCGAGGCGCTGAAGCAGCTCGAGGAGCCCCGTGCGGTCGCCGCGCGTCGCGGTCTCGACTTCGACCAGGTGGCTCCGGCTCGTCTCGTGCGCGCGGAGGCCGAGGCCGCCGCTACCGCAAAGGCAGGTGCGTGATGGCTGCGCGTCTCAAGGTGACCCAGATCAAGTCCAAGGTGAGCGAGAAGCAGAACCAGCGCGACACGCTGCGCAGCCTCGGCCTCAAGCGGATCGGCGACTCGGTCGTCCGTCCCGACGACGCTCAGACGCGCGGCTACGTCCGCACCGTCGCTCACCTCGTGAACGTTGAGGAGATCGACTGATGGCTGAGACCAACGAGCAGCGCCCCGGCGTGCTGAAGGCCCACCACCTCCGTCCCGTCCCGGGTGCCAACACCGCGAAGACCCGCAAGGGCCGTGGTGAGGGCTCGAAGGGCAAGACGGCCGGTCGTGGCACCAAGGGCACGAAGGCCCGCAACACCGTGCGCGTCGGCTTCGAGGGTGGGCAGATGCCGCTGCACATGCGCACCCCGAAGCTCCGCGGCTTCAAGAACCCGTTCCGCGTCGAGTACCAGGTCGTGAACCTGGACAAGCTCGCGGAGCTCTACCCCCAGGGTGGCGACGTGACCGTCGCCGACCTCGTCGCCAAGGGCGCCGTTCGCAAGAACGAGAAGGTCAAGCTCCTGGGCAACGGCGACATCTCGGTCGCGCTCAACGTGTCGGTGGACAAGGTCTCCGGCTCGGCTGAGCAGAAGATCGTCGCCGCCGGCGGCAGCATCAAGTAACACCCCGCGAAAGGGCCGGAGGCGAGAGCCTCCGGCCCTTTCCGTTACTCTGGACATCGGTGCGCCTTCTCTTCGCGGCCCACCACTCCATTCCACTGGGAGGCTCTTCCTTGTTCAGCGCTATCGCGCGGATCATCCGCACGCCCGATCTGCGGCGGAAGATCGGCTTCACGCTCGGGATCATCGCCGTGTACCGCTTCGGCGCGCACATCCCCGCACCGTTCGTCAACTTCCCGAACGTGCAGAGCTGCATCGATCAGACGTCGGGCACGCAGGGCCTGCTCTCCCTCGTCAACCTCTTCTCCGGTGGCGCGCTCCTGCAGCTGTCGATCTTCGCGCTGGGCGTCATGCCCTACATCACCGCGACGATCATCACGCAGCTGCTGCGCGTGGTCATCCCGCACTTCGAGACCCTCTACAAGGAGGGCCAGGCGGGCCAGGCCAAGCTCACGCAGTACACGCGCTACCTGACGATCGCGCTCGCGCTCCTGCAGTCGACCACGCTCATCACCGTCGCGCGCAGCGGCCAGCTGTTCGGGGTCACCGGCGTCCCCGAGTGCGAGAACGTGCTGACCAACGACGCCTGGTGGGCGCAGCTGCTCGTCATCATCACGATGACCGCCGGCACCGGCCTCATCATGTGGTTCGCCGAGCTCGTCACCGAGCGCGGCGTGGGCAACGGCATGTCGCTGCTCATCTTCACGTCGATCGCCGCGACCTTCCCGGCCGCGATGTGGGCCATCTGGCAGGCGAACGGCTTCGAGATCTTCCTCCTCGTGCTCGCGGTCGGCATCGTCGTCGTCGCGGCCGTGGTGTTCGTCGAGCAGTCGCAGCGGCGCATCCCGGTGCAGTACGCGAAGCGGATGGTCGGACGCCGCACGTACGGCGGCACGAACACGTACATCCCGATCAAGGTCAACATGGCGGGCGTCGTGCCGGTCATCTTCGCCTCGTCGCTGCTGTACATCCCGTCGCTCGTCGCGCAGTTCAACTCCACGCCCGACGCCGAGGGCAACCTGCCCGGCTGGGTCACGTGGATCAACAGCTACCTGACGACAGGCGACCACCCGCTGTACATGCTGGTGTACTTCCTGCTCATCATCGGGTTCACCTACTTCTACGTCGCGATCACGTTCAACCCCGTCGAGGTCGCCGACAACATGAAGAAGTACGGCGGCTTCATCCCCGGGATCCGGGCCGGCCGCCCCACCGCCGAGTACCTCGACTACGTGCTCACGCGCATCACGCTCCCGGGCTCGCTGTACCTCGGCCTCATCGCTCTCATCCCGCTCATCGCCCTCGCGACGGTCGGCGCCAACCAGAACTTCCCGTTCGGGGGCGCGTCGATCCTCATCATCGTCGGCGTGGGACTCGAGACCGTGAAGCAGATCGACGCGCAGCTCCAGCAGCGCCACTACGAAGGACTCCTCCGATGACAGCCCGTCTCCTCATCGTCGGCCCCCAGGGCTCCGGCAAGGGCACGCAGGGCGTGCTCGTCGCCGAGGCGTTCGGCATCCCCGTGGTGTCGACCGGCGACATCTTCCGCGCCAACATCAAGCAGGGCACCGAGCTCGGCCTCAAGGTGAAGGCGATCACCGACGCCGGCGACCTCGTGCCCGACGAGGTCACGAGCGAGATCGTGCGCGACCGCCTCTCGCAGGACGACGCCCAGGGCGGCTTCCTGCTCGACGGCTACCCGCGCAACACGACGCAGGTCGGCCACCTCGACGCGTTCCTCGCGGAGCGCGGCGAGAACCTCGACGCCGTGATCCTCCTCGACGTCCCGCGCGACGAGTCCATCGCGCGCATCGCGAAGCGCGCCGAGGAGCAGGGCCGCAGCGACGACACGGAGGAGGCGATCGCGAAGCGCCTCGACATCTACGAGTCGGAGACCGCGCCCATCGTCGACGTGTACGCCGAGCGCGGCATCGTCGACCGCATCGACGGCGTCGGCACGCTCGACGAGATCACGGCGCGCATCTTCGCCGCCCTCGAGGCCCGCGGCCTCGTGCGCGTGGCTGCCTGAGCGCGTGTTCCGCCGCTCGCCCTACAAGAACGCCGCGCAGCTGCGGGCGATGATCGAGCCCGGACTGATCACGGCCGCCTCCCTCGAGGAGGTGCGCCGGATCATCCGCCCGGGCATCACGACCGCCGAGCTCGACGCCGCCGCCCACCGCGTCATCGTCGAGCGCGGTGCGCGCTCGAACTTCCAGCTCGTCCGCGGGTACCGCCACACGACGTGCATCTCGGTCAACGAGCAGGTCGTCCACGGGATCCCGGGTGAGCGCGTGCTCGAGCCCGGCGACATCGTGTCGATCGACAGCGGCGCCGAGACGAAGGACGGATGGAACGGCGACTCCGCCATCACGATCGTCGTGCCCGGGGGAGATGCGGATGTCGTCGCGCGCCGCGAGGAGCTCTCTCGCGTGACCGAGGGCTCGATGTGGGCGGGGATCGCCGCCCTCGCCTCCGCGGCGCACCTCGGCGAGGTGGGCGCAGCCATCCAGGACCACATCGAGGCGAACCCGCTCTCGTGGACGGGGCAGCCCGCCGGCATCCTGCGCGACTACGTCGGCCACGGCATCGGCCGCAAGATGCACGAGGCGCCCTCGATCTTCAACTACCGCACGAGCGACCGCGGCGCGGATGTACGCCCCGGGCTCACCGTGTGCATCGAGCCGATGATGACCTCCGGATCGGAGGAGGTCTTCGTCGAGGACGACGACTGGACCGTGTCGACCGTCGACGGCAGCGACGGCTCCCACTGGGAGCACAGCGTCGCCGTGCATGATGACGGCATCTGGGTCCTCACAGCGCCCGACGGCGGAGCCGCTGCTCTCGCCGCGTTCGGCGTGACCCCTCACCCCATCGCCTGACACCCCGGAGAAGAACTGACGTGATGATGGCAGCCCCTGGCAAGAAGACGAACTGGTTCGCGATCATCATCTCGCTGGTCGTCGTGGTCGCCGTCGTCGGCGTCGGCGCGCTCGTCGTGACGATGAACAACGCCGCGACCGCTCCCGCCGAGGCGCCCGCCGCGGGCGTCGTCAACGAGGAGACCGGGGGAGTGAGCCTCGGCGACGGGCCGAACGTCATCGAGGAGTACGTCGACTTCATGTGCCCCTTCTGCGGGGACTACTGGGCGGGCTACAGCGACTACGTGAGCGAGAAGGTGAAGTCGGGCGACGTCACGCTCGTCATCCACCCCATCTCGATCCTCGACAACGCGTCGATGGGCACGAAGTACTCCACGCGCGCCGCGAGCGCCGCGTACTGCGTCGCCGAGACGAACCCCGACGCGTTCTACGCCTACGTCGACCGCCTCTTCGAGAAGCAGCCGGCGGAGTCGACCGAGGGCCTCACGAACGACCAGCTCGTCGAGTACGCGTCGCAGGTCGGCGCGGGCGACGCCGCGTCGTGCATCCAGGGCGAGGAGTACGCCGACTATGTCGCCGAGCGCACGCCTGAGACGCCGCTCGCGGAGGGCGCCACCGGCATCTCGACGCCGACGATCGTCGTCAACGGCGAGGTCGTCTCGCTCACGCTCCAGGGCCCCGAGACCGACCTCGAGCCGCTCCTCACGAAGTAGCAGGGGTGCGCAGGGCGCGACACGCCGAGTTGCCGACACGCCCGACGTGACCTAACATAGATCTTTGGTGCCTTGCGCCTCATCTCGGCGTGTCGTCTCGACGAACCCGGCATCACCATCCAACCACCGCAGACCGACCGGTCTGCAGCTACGCGAGCGAGGATATGGCGAAGAAAGACGGAGTCATCGAGTCCGAGGGGACCATCGTCGAGGCGCTGCCGAACGCGATGTTCCGTGTCGAGCTCGACAAGCCCGCTGGGCACAAGGTGCTCGCAACGATCTCCGGGAAGATGCGGCAGAACTACATCCGCATCATCCCCGAAGACCGTGTGGTCGTGGAGCTGAGCCCCTACGACCTGACGCGCGGCCGCATCGTCTACCGCTACCGCTGACCGGTCGAGAAGTAACGACCGGCGGCCGTCGCGCGCGACGACGCCGGTACGAAGACAGCGAACAGGAAGCATCATGAAGGTCAACCCCAGCGTCAAGCCGATCTGCGACCACTGCAAGGTGATCCGCCGTCACGGCCGCGTCATGGTCATCTGCAAGAGCAACCCGCGCCACAAGCAGCGCCAGGGCTGATGCGGCGCGGCTCAATGCGACGAAGGAGCGTTGAGTCGTGACGGATCAGTCGCAGAGACCCACAACTGAATTCAGGCAGGATCAGAACCCGCTCGGCGGGGGACACCTCGGGGCGGAGGCCCGGGCACCGATCCTGCTCCACACCTCCACAATCATCAGGAGAACCGCATGGCACGTCTTGCCGGCGTCGACATCCCGCGCGACAAGCGCGTGGTGATCGCACTCACGTACATCTACGGCGTTGGCCGTACCCGCTCGAACGAGATCCTCGCCGCCACCGGTGTCAGCCCCGACATCCGCGTGAAGGACCTCTCCGACGACCAGCTCGTCGCGCTGCGCGACTACATCGAGGGCAACTACAAGGTTGAGGGTGACCTCCGCCGCGAGGTCGCCGCCGACATCCGCCGCAAGGTCGAGATCGGCTCCTACGAGGGTCTCCGCCACCGTCGTGGTCTCCCGGTCCGCGGTCAGCGCACGAAGACCAACGCGCGTACGCGCAAGGGTCCCAAGCGCACCGTCGCCGGTAAGAAGAAGGCCCGCTAAGGCGCGCGGATAGGTTTAGGAGAAAACCATGGCTGCACCGAAGACTGCCGCGCGCAAGCCGCGCCGCAAGGAGAAGAAGAACATCGCGCTGGGCCAGGCCCACATCAAGTCGACGTTCAACAACACGATCGTCTCGATCACCGACCCGTCCGGCGCCGTGATCAGCTGGGCCTCGTCGGGTGGCGTGGGCTTCAAGGGCTCGCGCAAGTCGACGCCGTTCGCCGCCGGCCTCGCCGCCGAGTCGGCTGCGCGTCAGGCGCAGGAGCACGGCGTCAAGAAGGTCGACGTGTTCGTGAAGGGTCCGGGCTCGGGCCGCGAGACCGCGATCCGCTCGCTCCAGGCCGCCGGCCTCGAGGTCGGCTCGATCCAGGACGTGACGCCGCAGGCTCACAACGGCTGCCGTCCGCCGAAGCGTCGCCGCGTCTGAGAACGTCTTCGCCGGGGTGCTCGTTCGAGCACCCCGGCGCATTCGCCGTTCAACGCCCGGCGCGAGCTGGGTCCCGAGTACAACTCAAGACCTCTCATCATCGCAAGTGTCATATAGCGGGCACTTGATCGAAAGGAACACATAGTGCTCATCGCACAGCGTCCGACCCTCACCGAGGAGAAGATCTCCGAGTTCCGCAGCCGGTTCGTCATCGAGCCCCTGGAGCCCGGCTTCGGCTACACGATCGGCAACGCGCTCCGTCGCAGCCTCCTCTCGTCGATCCCCGGCGCGGCTGTCACGAGCATCCGCATCGACGGCGTGCTGCACGAGTTCAGCACGATCCCCGGCGTGAAGGAGGATGTCACCGAGATCATCCTCAACATCAAGCAGCTGGTCGTCTCGAGCGAGCGCGACGAGCCCATCACCGCGTACCTGCGCAAGACGGGTGCCGGCGAGGTCACGGCCGCAGACATCTCGGCTCCGGCCGGCGTCGAGGTCCACAACCCCGAGCTCGTCATCGCGACGCTCAACTCGGACGCCAAGTTCGAGCTCGAGCTCACGATCGAGCGCGGCCGCGGCTACGTGTCGGCGACGCAGAACCGCAACGAGTACGCAGAGGCGGGTCAGATCCCCGTCGACTCGATCTACTCGCCCGTCTACAAGGTCAGCTACCGCGTCGACGCCACCCGTGCCGGTGAGCGCACCGACTTCGACAAGCTGATCCTGGACGTCGAGACGAAGGCGTCGATCGCGCCCCGCGACGCCGTCGCGTCGGCCGGCCGCACGCTGGTCGAGCTGTTCGGCCTCGCCCGCGAGCTGAACGTCGAGGCCGAGGGCATCGAGATCGGCCCCGCGCCGGTCGAGACCGTCCTCTCGAACGAGCTGTCGATGCCCATCGAGGACCTCGACCTGTCGGTCCGCTCGTACAACTGCCTCAAGCGCGAGGGGATCAACACGGTCAGCGAGCTCGTCGCCCTCTCGGAGACGCAGCTCATGAACATCCGCAACTTCGGTCAGAAGTCGGTCGACGAGGTGCGCGACAAGCTCGTCTCGCTCGGTCTGTCGCTGAAGGACTCGGTGCCCGGCTTCGATGGCACCGGCTTCTACAGCGGCTACGACGAAGAGTCCCTCTGACCCGACTTCCTGTCCTGATACTGGAGTAACAAGAAATGCCCAAGCCCACGAAGGGTGCCCGCCTCGGCGGCGGCCCGGCCCACGAGCGCCTGCTTCTCGCGAACCTCGCAGCGGCTCTGTTCACCCACAAGTCGATCAAGACCACGGAGACGAAGGCGAAGCGCCTCCGCCCCCTGGCTGAGCGCCTCATCACCAAGGCCAAGCGCGGCGACCTCCACGCGCGCCGCACCGTGCTCTCGGTGATCGGTGACAAGGAAGTCGTGCACGTCCTGTTCAACGAGATCGCTCCGCTCGTCGCGGACCGCGAGGGTGGCTACACGCGCATCACCAAGGTCGGCAACCGCAAGGGCGACAACGCTCCCATGGCCGTGATCGAGCTCGTCCTCGAGCCCGTCACGCCGAAGGCGAAGAAGTCCACGTCGAAGCCCGCCGCGCCGGCTGAGCCCGCCGCTCCCGTCGCCGACGCGAACGAGGACGAGGCCGCCGAGCCCGCCGAGGTCGAAGAGGCCGGCGTCGCCGCGGAGGACACCGCCGGCGAGGCTCTCGTCGACAACGAGGCATCGGACGAGGAGGCGGCCGAGGAGGCCGACGCTCCCGAGGCCGAGTCGAAGTAAGCACTTCGCGACCGCGCAGCGCCCCGCACCGGATGGTGCGGGGCGCTTCGCTGTGTCCGGGCGGGGGATGGCCCCGGGCCGGTGCGAGGGGCGGGCTCCCGTCGCCCGCAGCCCCTGCCTCCTCCCGGCCACACCACCCGCCCCCGGCGCGACGGCGCGTAGGCTCGGAGGGTGACTGAAGCGCCCCGCATGAACGTCGAGTCGTTCAACCTCGACCACCGCATCGTGTCCGCGCCGTACGTGCGCCTCGCCGACCGCAAGCAGCTGCCGGCGGGCGACGTCATCGTGAAGTACGACGTCCGCTTCGCGCAGCCGAACGTCGCGCATCTCGAGATGCCTACCATCCACTCGATCGAGCACCTCTTCGCCGAGAAGAGCCGCAATCACTCGGATCGCGTGATCGACTTCTCGCCGATGGGGTGCCAGACCGGCTTCTACCTCATCCTGCAGGGCGAGCCCGCCTACGAGGAGGTCCTCGCGCTCGTCGAGGCGACTCTCCGAGACATCCTCGAGGCGACCGAGGTGCCCGCCGCGAACGAGACGCAATGCGGATGGGGTGCGAACCACACCCTCGAGGGCGCCCAGAGCGCCGTCCGCGACTTCCTCGCGCAGCGCGACGCGTGGGCGACCGTCTTCGCGCCGGGCGCGAGCGCATGACGACCGTCGTCGTCCAGGTCGCGATGGACGAGGAGGCGCAGCCCTTCCTCGACGCGGCCAGCGAGGTGAGCGAGCCGGTCCGCATCGCGCGCGCCGAGCACCGCGGCGTCGTGGTCGACGGCCGCACGTTCGTGCTCGTGCGATCGGGCATCGGCATGGTCAACGCGGCGGATGCCGCGGTCGGCGCCCTGCATAGGTACGGCGACGACGTGCTCCTCGTCTCGGCCGGGTCGGCCGGTGGCCTCGCCGCCGACGTCGAGGTCGGGGACGTGTTCGTCGGGATGGACTACGTCAACGTCGAAGCGGATGCCCGTGCATTCGGCTACGAGGCGGGCCAGGTCCCGGGGATGCCCGCGAGCTACGCACCTGACCCGCTCGCCGTCGCGGCTCTCACCGCATCGGCACCGGACGGCGTGCGCGTGCGCGGCGGCGGCATCGGCTCGGGGGAGAAGTTCGTCACGGTCGAGATCGCACACCGTCTCCGCGAGGTCTTCCCGGGCATCCACGTCGTGGACATGGAGACCGCGGCCATCGCGCAGACGGCCTTCAATCACGGAGTCCGCTTCGTGTCGGTGCGTGCGATCAGCGACCTCTGCGCCCCCGACGGCACCGAGTTCCTCACACACGTCGATGACGCCGCAGAGCGGTCGGCGAAGGCGGTGCTCGCGGCGCTGCCGCAGCTCGTCGGCTAGGCGCCCATCCGTCTGGGTCGCAGTTGTCGTCCCTATTGGCGGTTTCTGGGACGGTTTTCGCGACCTGGGCTGGGCGCCATCTGTTCGGGTCGCAGTTGTCGTCCGTTTTGGCGGTTTCTGGGACGGTTTTCGCGACCTGGGCGCCAACAGCTGGGCGCCATCTGTTCGGGTCGCAGTTGTCGTCCCTTTCGGCGGTTTCTGGGACGGTTTTCGCGACCTGGGCGCTAACAGCTGGGCACCATCCGTCTGGGTCGCAGTTGCCGTCCCTATCGAGGGTTTTGGGGACGGTTTTCGCGACCTGGGCTGGGCGCCATCCGTCGGGTCGCAGTTGTCGTCCGTATCGGCGGTCTCTGGGACGGTTTTCGCGACCTGGGCGGTGGGGCGCCGCGGCGGGGTGGGGCGGCGGTGCGGCCGGGTGGTGCGTGTCCCTGGCGGTGCCGCGGCCCTGGATGGACGTCGCCGGCTCCCGGCCGCGAAAGAGCGCCCGCCGCTCCCCGATATCCTGAACCGATGCGGCGCATCCGGCTCGACATCGCGTACGACGGCACGAACTTCCGAGGATGGGCCCGGCAGCCGGGGCTCCGCACCGTCCAGGGCACGCTCGAGGCGGCGCTCACGCGGATCGCGAGCTCGCCCGTGCAGCTCGTGGTCGCAGGGCGCACCGACGCCGGCGTGCACGCGACCGGGCAGGTCGCCCACGCCGACATCGACGACGTGCAGTGGGAGCGGATGACGCAGCGTCGTCGCAACGCCCCCGAGGTCGACGACCCGATGGAGCCGGTCGCGCGTCGCCTCATGGGCGTGCTCGGCCAGTACTCCGATGTCGCCGTGAACCGCGTGTCGACCGCGCCCGAGGGATTCGACGCGCGCTTCTCCGCGACGTGGCGCCGCTACGCGTATCGCATCGCCGACCAGGTCGTCGGCTACGACCCCATGGAGCGCCACCGCACGACGACCGTCCGCGCGGAGCTCGACGTCGCCGCGATGGACGAGGCCGCGCGCGGACTCGTCGGACTCTGGGACTTCGCGGCGTACTGCAAGCCGCGGCCCGAGGCCACGACCATCCGCACGCTCCTCGAGTTCGACTGGCGCCGTGACGACGACGGCGTGCTCGTCGCGAACGTCCGCGCCGACGCGTTCTGCCACTCGATGGTGCGCGCGCTCGTCGGCGCGTGCGTCGCTGTGGGGGAGGGCAAGCTCACCGCCGAGCACCTCCGCATCATCCGCGACGGACTCGAGCGCACGAACGAGTTCAAGGTGCTCGCCGCGCGCGGCCTCACGCTCACCGAGGTCGGCTATCCGGCCGACGACCAGCTCGCGCAGCGGGCGGAGCAGACGCGCAACCGGCGCGACGCCGACGAGGTCGGCGGCTGACGCGCGAGCGGATGGCGGGCGAGCGGATGGCGGCCGGCTCGCGTCCAGGACACGCGCGCGCAACCCATAGCCTCCGCACGTTCGGCGGGCATACCGTGGGCGGCATGAGAGTCATCTCGTACAACCTCCGCAAGCACGCCGCGGCCGCGGAGCTCGAGCACCTGGTCGATCGGTGGGAGGCGAACGTCCTCTGCCTGCAGGAGGCCGACACGACCGACCTCCCCGAGCACGTCGCGGGCCTCCGACTCGCGAAGGCGACCGAGCGGAACCGGCTCGGCCTCGCGCTCTACTACCGCGAGAACATGTTCCGCCTCGAGGACGTCGTCGTGCTCTCGCTCAAGCGCTCGCTGCACGACATCCTCCTGAAGCCCGCCCACGAGCGACTCCTCGGAGCGCGGATGTTCGACATCGATGCCGGGCGTGAGGTGATCTTCGCGTCGTTCCATGCGGCTCCGCTCACCGCACTCAACTCGCTCCGGCGTCACCAGATCCGCTCGGCGCTGGGTGCGCTCCAGCGCCTGGGTCCGGGCCTCCCGACGCTCATGGTGGGCGACTACAACTACCCCGTCTTCAAGGAGCGGCTGCACGAGCGGATCAAGGGCCACGGCTACGACCTGACCCTGAGCGACGCCCGCACCTACACGCGGTATCGGTTCTTCCGGGGGCACTACGACTTCGCGACGTCCGCCGGGCTGACGATCGACGACATCACGACGCTGCCGCAGGGCGCGAGCGATCACCTGCCCATCCTCGTCAGCGCGAGCTATCGCTGACGACCGCTTTTGGCCATCCGCACCCTCATCGGTTAGGATTGCTCTTTGGTGCCCGTCTCGGGCGCCGCGAACGTGAGCCCTCCACCGCAGGTGATGGCCGGCATCGACCGGTCAAACCGCCCGGAGCGGGATTCACGAACGTCTCCGTTCGAACAGAAAGCAGCACTACTGTGACGCGCACTTACAGCCCGAAGGCCGGTGAAGCCCAGCGCGAGTGGCTCGTGATCGACGCCACCGACGTCGTTCTCGGCCGCCTGGCCTCGCACGCCGCCGCCCTCCTCCGCGGCAAGCACAAGGCGACCTTCGCTCCCCACATGGACATGGGCGACTTCGTCATCATCGTGAACGCCGACAAGGTCGCGCTCACCGGTCAGAAGCTCCAGCAGAAGAAGGCCTACCGTCACTCGGGCTTCCCGGGCGGCCTCAAGTCGGTCACCTACGCCGAGCTCCTCGAGAAGAACCCGGTTCGCGCTGTCGAGAAGGCAGTCCGCGGCATGCTCCCCAAGAACACCCTTGGTCGCGAGCAGCTCGCCAAGCTGAAGGTGTACGCCGGTGCCGAGCACCCGCACGCCGCTCAGCAGCCCAAGACGTACACCCTCGACCAGGTCGCCCAGTAAGCGGCGTTTAAGGACTTCATCGTGGCGAACGAAATCGAAAACGACATCCAGAACTACTCGACTGAGACGCCGGCGAACGACGTCGTCGTGGCCGAGCGCCCCGTCGTGAGCGTCCCCGGTGCTGCCGTGGGTCGTCGCAAGCAGGCCATCGCCCGCGTGCGCATCATCCCCGGCTCGGGCTCCTTCACGGTCAACGGCCGCACCCTCGAGGACTATTTCCCGAACAAGCTGCACCAGCAGCTCATCACGGACCCCTTCACGGTGCTCAACCTCAACGGCGCCTACGACGTGATCGCCCGCATCAACGGCGGCGGCCCCTCGGGCCAGGCCGGCGCGCTGCGTCTCGCGATCGCCCGTGCCCTCAACGAGGTCGACCGCGAGAACAACCGCCCGACCCTCAAGAAGGCCGGCTTCCTCACGCGCGACGCTCGCGTCATCGAGCGCAAGAAGGCCGGTCTCAAGAAGGCCCGCAAGGCTTCGCAGTTCTCGAAGCGCTGAGGCAGACACACTCCATGCCGCTTTTCGGCACGGACGGCGTGCGAGGGCTTGCCAACGGCACCCTCACCGCCGACCTGGCTCTCTCCCTGGCCCAGGCGACCGCGGTCGTCCTGGGCCAGGGGCGTTCCGCGGAGGCGCGCCGAGCCGCGGGCAAGCGCACCACGGCCGTCATCGGCCGCGACCCCCGCATCTCGGGCGAGTTCCTCAGCGCTGCCGTCGCGGCGGGTCTCGCGGCATCCGGCGTCGACGTCTACGACGCCGGCGTCATCCCGACGCCCGCGCTCGCCTTCCTCATCGCCGACCGCGATGCCGACTTCGGCGTCATGGTCTCGGCATCGCACAACCCCGCGCCCGACAACGGCATCAAGATCTTCGCGCGCGGCGGCGTGAAGCTGCCCGACGTCGTCGAGCAGCGGATCGAGAGCTACCTCACGCGCGACAAGCTGCTGCCGACCGGCGGCGAGGTCGGCCGCATCCGGCGCTTCTCCGACGCCGAGGACCGCTACCTCCTGCACCTGCTCGGCTCTCTTCCCGCGCGCCTCGACGGCATCCGCGTCGTGCTCGACTGCGCCCACGGCGCGGCCGCCGGCGTCTCGCCCGAGGTGTTCCGCGACGCAGGCGCCCAGGTCACCGTCATCGGCGCCGACCCCGATGGGCTCAACATCAACGACGGCGTCGGATCGACGCACATCGACAAGCTCGCCGAGGCCGTCGTCGCGCACGGCGCCGACGTCGGCATCGCGCACGACGGCGACGCCGACCGCTGCCTCGCCGTGACCGCCGACGGCACGCCCGTCGACGGAGACCAGATCATGGCCATCCTCGCCGCCTCGATGCAGGAGCGCGGCATGCTCGCGCAGGACACGCTCGTCGCGACCGTGATGAGCAACCTCGGCCTGCACGTCGCGATGCGCGAGCGGGGGATCACGGTCAAGACGACCGCCGTCGGCGACCGCTATGTGCTCGAGGAGATGAACGCCGGCGGATACTCCCTCGGCGGCGAGCAGTCGGGCCATGTCATCATGAGCGACTTCGCGACGACGGGCGATGGCGTGCTCACGGGCCTGCACATCGTGGCCGAGATGGCACGTCAGGGCAAGAGCCTGGCCGAGCTCGCGGCGATCATGACGGTCTACCCGCAGGTGCTCGTCAACGTGAAGGGCGTCGACAAGACGCGCGTCGACGACGAGGTCGTGCAGGACGTCGTCCGCACGGTCGAGGCCGAGCTCGGCGACACCGGCCGCGTGCTCCTGCGCGCATCGGGTACGGAGTCGCTCGTCCGCGTGATGGTCGAGGCAGCCGACGGCGCCTCGGCCCAGCGTCACGCCGACGCGATCGCCGACGTCGTCCGGGAGCGGCTCGCGCTCTGACGCGCGGCCGTTCCCGGCGCGCGGGCCTGCCGGGGTCATCGGTCGGGGCGCTTGACGGGGCGGGTTTGCCGGGGCGGGTTTGACGCGAGCCGGGTTCGCTGCGGCGCGCTTGACGCGAGCCGGGGCCATCCGCGGGTTTGCCCTCCGCGCTCTCTGGGCGGATGGCCGCGGCCGCCGAATCGTCGGACGTACGGTCGTCTCTCTATCCTGGAGACGATGCCCCGCTCCGAGACGCCCGAACGCCCGATGCGCACCACCTGGGTGCCGGTTCACCCCGACCTCGCGCCCACGCGTCGTTCGCTTCGCGCGCAGGCACCGGGCCGGAGTCTGCGTCCGCTGCTCATCGGGTCGGCGGCGGCCGTCGTCCTGGCGATCGTCGTCGTCGCGCTCGTGGCGGGGCCGATGCTCGCGCGGGCGGGGGAGTCGGACCGGACCGAGCAGTACGCGAGCGCTCGTGCGGAGGCTGTCTCGGCTCGGGATGAGGCGTCTTCCGCGCGGTCCGATGTCGCCGCCGCGATCGCGACCCGCACGGAGACGGCCGAGCGGATGTCCACGGCCCTTGCGGGCGCGGAGGGGTACGCCGACGAGGCCGCGCGGTCGACCGCCGCGCAGGCGGTGGCCGCCTATGCGGACGGGCTCGGCCGACTAGAATTGCCGTCCGAGCCGGCAGCCGTGCCCGAGACCGCGACGGTCGAGACGGATGAGGATCTCGACCGTGCCCTCACGGCCCTCGACGGGGCCGAGGCCGAAGCCGACGCGACCATCGCAGCCGTCGGCGAGGCGCGCAATCGGATGGCGGAGCTCGACGCCGAGTTCTCCGCGGCGCTTGAGGCATTCCGTGGATCCCTGCTGCCCCGCGCCGAGGTGATCCTGGGGGAGAACCCCGATGCTGTCGAGGACTTCCGCGCGGCGGTCGCGTCGGCCGCGCAGAGCGCGGCGGACGCGAGCGACCCCGCCCAGCTGGAGCAGCGGCTAAAGGAGTTCGCCTCTGCGGTCGATGCGCTGCGTGCGGACCAGCATCGGGCGGCGATCGCGATCGAGCAGGAGCGCCTCGAGCAGGAGCAGCGCGAGGCGGAGGAGCGCGAGCGGCAGCAGACGCCGGTCGTGCCCGCTCCCGTGCCGACGCCGGACCCGTCGCCCGAGCCGACGCCCGAGACGAGCCCGGAGCCGACGCCCGAGCCCGAGGAGCCGACGCCGACGCCCGAAGATCCGACTCCGGAGACGCCCGCTCCCGAGACGCCCGCTCCCGACGACCCGACTCCCGAGACCCCTGCTCCCGACGCGTCGTAGCCGCTCGTTCGGGCCGAGACCTCACGTGTCTCACTTCGCGCGGTTATCCGGGGCCGATTCCCGCCGGTACCGAGACACGCCGGTCCGACGCACGCGGCGTGTCTCGCGTCCCGCGGTTATCCGGGCCCGATTCCCGCCGGCACCGAGACACGCTCGTCCGGCGGACGCCCCGTGTCTCGCTTCCCGCGGTCATCCGGGCTCGATTCCCGCCGGTACCGAGACACGCTCGTCCGGCGGGCCCCCCGTGTCTCACGCCCCGCCGTTATCCGAGCCCGATTCCCGCTGGTACCGAGACACGCCGGTCCGACGCACGCCGCGTGTCTCGCTTCCCGCGGTTATCCGGGCCGGATTCCCGCCGGTACCGAGACACGCTCGTCCGGCGGGCACCCCGTGTCTCGCTTCCCGCCGTTATCGGGAGCGGATTCCCGCCGGTACCGAGACACGCTCGTCCGGCTGACACCCCGTGTCTCGCTTCCCACGGTTATCCGAGCCCGATTCCCGCCGGCACCGAGACACGCTCGTCCGGCGGACGCCCCGTGTCTCGCTTCCCGCGGTCATCCGGGGCGGATTCCCGCCCGTACCGAGACACGCGCCAAAGGCCCCCTCGTCACATTCTCGATTCGAGGGAATAGACGCCGGAGAGGGCTGTTTCACCTGCTGTGATCGAGTTCTCGGATTCGCGCCCCGCTGCGACGCTGGATGTCCCCGCCGCCCGTGAGCGGGTGCGCGTGCGCATCCCTCTTCGGTTCCCCGACGGATACGCGACGGAGGCCGAGGTCATCACGTTCGACGGACTCGCCGACGGCCGGGAGCACCTCCTTCTCGCGCTGGGCGACTGGCGCGGCGCACTCGAGCGCGACGGCGTCGCACCGCTCGTCCGCCCGCACAGCGAGTGCCTCACGGGCGACGTCTTCGGCTCGGAGCGCTGCGACTGCGGCCCGCAGCTGCGCGAGGCCGTCGAGCGCATCGCCGACGAGGGCGGCTTCCTGCTGTACCTCCGCCAGGAGGGACGCGGCATCGGACTCTACGCGAAGCTCGACGCCTATGCCCTGCAGGACGCGGGACTCGATACCTACGAGGCGAACCTCGCGCTCGGCCACGGTGAGGATGAGCGCGACTACACCTCGGCGGCGCAGATGCTGCGCGCAGTCGGCGTCGACCGCATCCGCCTGCTGAGCAACAACCCCGACAAGGCCGCCCAGCTCGGCGCCCTCGGCGTCGCGGTCGAAGAGCGCGTTCCCACGGCCGTGCACCTCTCGGCCTCGAACGCGAACTACCTGCGCACGAAGCGCGATCACACCGCGCACACGATCGATCTGCCCGCAGCCTGAGCTCGGATGGCGCCGCGCCCGCACGCGTGGCGCCATCCGTGTATCGCGCTGCGCAGCGCCCCGATATGCTTCGGTGGTGATGCGGCGGACGGCGCGATGGGGCGGAGTGCTCGCCATCTGCGGCGCGCTCGCGTTCGGCGGCGCCGCGCACGCGGACGACCAGCCGGATGAGCCCTCGGCGCCGGCGGATGTCTCGGTGCACGTCGTGATCGACGGCTCGCGCTGCGGCCCGGTCATGAGGGTTCCGGATGGCGTCGCCGAGCACGTCCGCGACCGGTCGAAGGGCAAGGCGCGCCCGTTCACCGGCGGACTGCCGCCGGCAGCGGTCGCAGGCCAGTGCAAGGCCGAGCGCCCGCCCGAGGTCGTCGTCGAACGGTCTCGGGGACGCGGCGGCGCGCTCGTCACGTACTCCCTCTTCGCCTGAGCGCGGGTCGGGAACCGCCCACCGCCGTCGAGACTAGCCCTGGTCGTCGGGACCTGTGCCGGGAGCACCGGTTTCGACGACGAAAGCTAGTCTGACGAGGATGACGGGCCTCAGCTCCCGAGCGCGCCCATCACGAGGTAGCCGGCGCACGCGGCGCCGAGCATGAGCGCGGCGGCGGTCGCGAGAGCGAGCGGCCACGCTCCCCGCTCCAGGGCGCCGGAGCGGTGGAGCGACGCGTGCGCACGGCGGTATCCGATGGCCGCCGCGAAGTACGCTCCCACGGCGAGCCCTGCCCCCACGAGGCCCACGATCACGGCCGCGAGCCCGAGCGATTCCGCCGTGAAGCGCATGGCGACGAGACTCGCGAGCCCGAAGGAGAGGCTCGTGCGGCGCCATGCGAGCAGCGTGCGCTCGGGCTGCAGCCCCGGGTCGAAGACCGCGTCCGTCACACGAACATCCCGATGGTGACGAGCGCCACGGCGACGACCACGCCGACGACGATGACCCCTCCGACGCCGAGCCCGGGAAGCGGCCGGCCCAGACGGAGCGCCTTCTCGGTGCGCGCCCACCCGAGCCAGGCCTGGACGGCGGCGAGGGTGCCCAGCACGAGGAAGACGGCCGCGGCCGCGAGGCGCCATCCGGCGGCCGTCGGGATGTCGAGCGCCTCGAGAGCGAACGCGCCCGCGTACATCGCGAGCGCGGTGCGGAGCCACGCGAGGAACGTGCGCTCGTTCGCGAGGCTGAAACGGGGGTCGGGTTCGTCGCCCTCGCGGTAGACGCGCTGCGGGAAGCGGCTCACGAGCGCTCCTCGCGGAGCGCGACGGTGCGGAACCCGGCGTTGCCCATCGACGAGTCCGGGGTGTTCTGCGACCGGGCGGAGTTGCGGTAGCGGTTGCAGTACGAGATGTGGCAGAGATAGCTGCCGCCGCGCAGGATGCGCGCGGCCCCGGTGGCGGGCCCAGTCGGGTTCTCGACGTCGCCGCGCTCGTAGGTGCGCGGATCGAACCAGTCCTGACACCACTCCCACACGTTCCCGACGGTCTGCCAGAGCCCGAAGCCGTTCGGCTGGAAGGTGCGCACGGGAGCCGTGGTGAGCCATCCGTCGTCCAGGGTGTTCTCGCGCGGGAACACGCCCTGCCAGATGTTGGCGCGCCATCCGCCTTCGTCGACCTCCGCGTCGCCCCACGGGTACTTCGCCCCGTCGATTCCGCCGCGCGCGGCGTACTCCCACTCGGCCTCGGTGGGCAGGCGGCGACCGGCCCACGCGCAGTACGCGACGGCGTCGTTCCAGCTGACGTGCACAACCGGATGGTCGTCGAGTCCGTCGAGGTCGGAGCGGGATCCTCCCGGATGGCGCCAGTCGGCGCCCCTGACGCCGAACCACCAGGGAGTCCCCGGCGGCTGACCGACGATGTCCTCCTCGGGGGCTGCGACAGCGAGGTGGAACACCGCCGAGAAGCCGAACGTCTCGGCCTCGGTGCGGTAGCCGGTGTCGTCGACGAAGCGCGCGAAGTCGGCGTTGGTCACGGTCGTCGTGTCGATCTCGAACGCGTCGAGCGTCACGCGGTGCAGCGGCGTCTCGCCGTCCTGAGGGTTGCGATCGCCCGACGAGTCGCCCATCGTGAACGCGCCCGCCGGGATGCGCGCCTGCTCGATCGCGTGGCGCCCTGTGTTGGCCGGCGCCGTCGAGGGCGGCCGTGTGCTCAGGGAGAGGAAAGCGCCGCGCCCGGGGGTTCCGCACCCGCAGCCGCAGCCGGTGTCTTCGTCGCTCACCCTTCCACGGTAGCCCTCGGCGCGGCGCGGAATCCCGCGCCAGAAGTGGGGATTACCAGCCCAGGTCCTCGATGTAGCGCAGCAGCACGCCCTCGCGGAGCGCCCACGGCGACACCTCGAGCTCGTCGACCTCGAGTGCGGCCATCGCCTCGTGCAGGACGACCGCACCCGCCGTGATCTGGAACGTGCGATCGGCCGTGATGCCGGGCAGCTCCTGCCGCGCCTGCGCGGGGATCCGCGCGAGCACCGGGATCCAGGAGCCGAGCGCGTCGCGGCGCAGCACCATCCGGTCGTTGCCTGCCCAGCCCTCGAGCGGATGGCCCGCGAGCCGCGCGAGGGAGCGGATCGTCTTCGACGACCCCACGACGTGGTCGGGGCGGGGGAGTGACGCGAAGCGCTCGGCGAGCGGAGCGAGTGCCGACGCCGCGTGCGCGCGGAGCCGGTCGACCTGCCGGTCGCCGGGCGGGTCGTCGGGCAGGAACCCGATCGTCATCCGGCCGGCGCCCAGCGGGACCGACTCGGCGAGATCGGGCAGCTCCTCGCTGCCACCCGCGATCTCGAGCGACCCGCCGCCGATGTCGAAGAGGAGGATCTGCCCCGCCGACCAGCCGAACCAGCGCCGGACGGCGAGGAACGTGAAGCGCGCCTCCTGCTCGCCGCCCAGCACCTGGAGCGGCTGGCCGAGCGCGGCCTCGATCTGCAGGATGACGTCGGTGCCGTTCGCGGCCTCGCGCACGGCGGAGGTCGCCGTGGCGAGCAGCTCGTCGACGCCCTCCTTCTCGGCCACCTCGCGCGCGCGATGCACGGCGTCGATGATCGCCTTCACGCCCTCGTCGGAGATGCGCCCGTCGTCCTCGAGATAGCGCATGAGCCGCAGGACGGACTTCTCGCTCGTCTGCGCGAGCGGTCTGCCGCCGGGGTGGGCATCCGCGACGAGCAGGTGGACGGTGTTCGAACCGATGTCGAGGACTCCGAGGCGCACGTCGACAGCGTAGTGGTCGCGCCGTGGATGCAAGCGCTTGCCGACTCATGTCGATGAGAAGCCCCGAGATTGCGCGCGACCCGCGCCATCACCATCCGCCCTCGACGAATTTTCTGCAAACGCTTGCAGCAGACCCATCCGCGCCGCTAGCGTCACAGCGGGCACGCGGATGTGCCCCGGTGCGCACTCGAAGGCGAAGCGCGCATCGACGACAAGCGAAGGAGCATGCCCCGATGAACCCTGCCCCGACCGTCGACCGCCCGCGCCGCAGAAGGCGCCCGCTCCGCGCGCTCGCGCTCGCCGGAGCCCTCGCCCTCGCGGCCCCGCTCCTCGCGATCGCCGCTCCCGCCGAGCCCGCCGAAGCCGCCGCTCCCGGGCCGAAGGACACCACGGCCGTCCTGTTCGAGTACACGTGGGACGCGATCGCCCGCGAGTGCACCGAGACCCTCGGCCCCGCCGGCTACGGGTACGTGCAGACGTCGCCCCCGCAGGAGCACGTGCTCGGGTCGGCCTGGTGGACGCACTACCAGCCGGTCTCGTACAAGCTCGACTCGCGCCTCGGCACCGAGGCCGAGTTCCAGAACATGATCGACACGTGCAACGCGGCGGGGGTGGGCGTCATCGTCGACGCCGTGATCAACCACATGTCGGGGCAGTCCGCGGGCGGCACCGGATGGGCCGGAACTCAATACCAGCACTACACGTACCCCGGGCTCTACCAGAGTTGGGACTTCCACGGGTGCAAGCGCGACATCGTCAACTACCAGGACCGCTGGGAGGTGCAGGAGTGCAATCTCGTCAACCTCGCTGACCTCAACACGAGCTCGACGTACGTGCAGAACACGATCGCCGGCTACCTCAACAAGCTCGTCGACATGGGCGTCGCCGGCTTCCGCATCGACGCCGTGAAGCACATCGCCGCGACCGACATGCAGGGCATCTGGAGCAAGGTGAAGAACCGCGATTCGCTCTACGTCGTGCAGGAGGTCATCCGCGCCAACGAGCCCATCCAGCCGGAGGAGTACACCTCGATCGGCGACATCCACGAGTTCGCGTTCGCGCGCAAGCTCAAGGAGGCGTTCGGCGGCCGCACGCTCAACTGGCTCATCGAGGGCAACGGCATCGGACCGACCTGGAGCGGCTTCCTCCCGCAGGCCAACGCCGCGGTGTTCGTCGACAACCACGACACCGAGCGCAACGGCGAGACCCTCTCGTACAAGGACGGCGCCGCCTACGACCTCGCGCAGATCTTCACGCTCGCCTGGAACTACGGCTCGCCGTCGATCCACTCCGGCTACGCGTTCAGCAACAAGGACGCCGGCCCGGCGACGGATGGCGCGGGCGCGGTCGTCGACGCGAGCCCTCAGGGCGGATGGACCTTCACGCACAAGCAGAACGACATCCTCAACATGGTCGGCTTCCGCACCGCCACGTACGGCAAGCCGATCACGGACAAGTGGACCAATGGCAGCAGCGCGATCGCGTTCGGCCGCGGAGACGCCGGCTTCGTCGCGATCAACCGCGGCGGGGACCTCACCCGCACGTTCACGACGAGCCTGCCCGACGGCACCTACTACAACGTCATCGACGCCGTGAAGACGAACGGCGTGTGGTCGGGCCCCACGATCACGGTCTCGGGCGGCCAGTTCACCGCGACGGTGGGCGCCGACGACGCCATCGCGCTCCACAAGGACGCGAAGGCGACGACGGGCCCCGTCACCGGCGACGATCTGACGGTGTACTACTCGACGTCGAAGGGATGGTCGGCGTACAACATCCACTACAAGGTCGGCTCGGGCGCGTGGACGACGGCGCCGGGGCAGTCGATGACGGCGGCGTGCTCGGGATGGGTGTCGCGGACGATCGACTCGAACGGCGCGTCGGTGACGGCGGCGTTCAACAACGGCGCGGGCACATGGGACAACAACGGCGGGTCCGACTACGTCCTGTCGGGCACGACCGCTGCGGTCGCGAACGGCGCCGTGACGACGCAGAACCCCTGCGCGACGACGGCGACCGACGACCTGACGGTGTACTACTCGACGTCGAAGGGATGGTCGGCGTACAACATCCACTACAAGGTCGGCTCGGGCGCGTGGACGACGGCGCCGGGGCAGTCGATGACGGCGGCGTGCTCGGGATGGGTGTCGCGGACGATCGACTCGAACGGCGCGTCGGTGACGGCGGCGTTCAACAACGGCGCGGGCACGTGGGACAACAACGGCGGAGCCGACTACGTCCTGTCGGGCACGACCGCTGCGGTCGCGAACGGCGCCGTGACGACGCAGAACCCCTGCGGCTGATCCGGATCGTCGCCGGTCACTGAGGAGCGGGCGAGGCGAGAGGGCGACCTGCGGGTCGCCGGGGCTCGCCTCGCCCGTTCCCGTCGGCGGGGCTCAGGCCGAGTCGATGAGCGCGGCGAGGCCGTCGAGTGTGCGAGCAAGACCGAACTCCCACGCCCGATCCGCCGCCCAGGCAGACCCTTGCGCCTCCCCGGCCGCGGCTCCGATCCGGACGGCGCGGGGATAGCGCGCCGGGTCGAACGCGCGCGCGAGGATCGGCTGATTGGCCGCCCACCATTCGCCGTCGCTCATCGCCGAATCCGTTGTGGCGCGCTGCGCGTCGTGCGCCGCGCGGCAGTGCGCCTGCACGAAGCCGAGCAGATAGGTCAGCGTCGCGTCGACGTCGGCATCCGCGAGTCCCGTCCCGTCGAACGCCGCGAGCTCGTGCTCGTACTTCGCCATCAGTCCGGGCCCGAGGGGCGGCCGGCTCAGAGCGGCGACCTCGGTCAGCCATGCGTGCTCCGTCAGCAGCTCGCGATTCGCCTCGGCGACCATCCCGAGCCGCGCCCGCCACGTCTCATCCGCCCAGGGGCGCCGGGGCATCCGGCCGTAGAGCGCGTCGACCATGAGGTCCAGCAGCTCCGGCTTGCCGGGGACATACGTGTAGACCGACATCGCCGACACTCCCACCCGCTCGGCCACGGCGCGGATGGTCACCGCGGCCAGGCCGCTCTCGTCGGCGAGCTCGAGCGCGGCATCGACGAGTTGGACCGCGGTGAGCGAGCGCGCGGGCCCCTTCCGCTGCGTGCGAGCGGGCTCGCCCCACAGCAGGGCGAGCGTGGCGCTGGGCTCGCCGGATCCGGTGCGGTTCGAGGACATGGGAATGATCCTGCCATGGACGGGGTTGTGCTCTGTACGTCGTATACCGTACAGTGTACGACGTTCCGTTGAGGAGAAGGAGGACGCGATGACCCGCACGACCGCATCCGCAGCCGAGACCATCCGACCGACAGGGGGCCGCTCCATGCACATCACCGAATCCGCCCTCTCGCTCAATGTCCGCGACGTCGAGGCGTCCGCCGCCTGGGTGAAGCGGCATCTCGGCTTCTCCGAGACCATGTCCGCCGACGGGTTCTGCTCGCTCGCGCACCCCGAGGCGGGGTTCGCGCTCATCTTCCTGCGCACCGGGCTCGGGACCTTCAGGCCCGCCGCGCAGGCGCACGACGCCGGGGGACTGCTCGTGGTGTTCGTCGTTCCCGACATCGACGCGCAGTACGAGCGCCTGCGCGCCGAGGGCGTCGAGATCGTCACGCCGATCGAGACCGAGCCGTGGGGCGAGCGCTACTTCCAGATGGCCGACCCGAACGGCGTCGTGTACCAGCTCGTGCAGTGGATGACCTCCGAGGAGGAGCAGCAGTGACCGATCCCCGCATCCCCGACCCCTCCCAGCCCACGCCGACGACGCGGCCGGAGCTGTCGAACGTCCTGTTCCTCCGGAGCGTCGTGACGTCCGAGCTCATCGAGGTCGGCGAGTACACGTACTACGACGACGAGGGAACCCGTCCGCCGTTCGAGGAGGCCAACGTCCGGTACCTCTACGGCCCCCAGCGCCTCGTCATCGGCCGCTTCACGGCGATCGCCCCGGGGGCGACGTTCCTCATGCCGGGCGGCAGCCATCCGATGGTCGGACCATCCACCTATCCGTTCACGATGTTCGGCGGGGCCTGGATGGAGAACACCCTCGACGCCTTCCTCGCGATCGAGCAGCGCGGCGACACGGTCGTCGGCAACGACGTGTGGATCGGCCGCGAGGCGACGATCCTCCCCGGCGTGACCATCGGCGACGGCGCGGTGATCGGCGCGCACAGTGTCGTCACGAAGGACGTCGCGCCGTACGAGGTCGTGGGCGGGAACCCCGCGCGGCGCATCCGCATGCGGTTCGACGAAGAGGATGTCCGCAGGCTCCTCGCGGTGCGCTGGTGGGACTGGCCGATCGAGCGCATCACCGAGCATGCCGCCGTGATCATGACCGGGACGCCGGCCGAGCTCGAGCGGCTCGTGTGACGCCCGGCCCGACCCGCGCCAGTGTGCGCGGGTCGGGCCTGGCCCGCTCGTCCTGCCGCCGGGCCCCGGCCATCCTGCCGCCGGGCCCCGGCCATCCGCCCCGGTACGATGTTGCGGATGAGTCCGACAGCCGTTCCCGCCTCCCTCTCGCTGTACCGCGAGATCCCCCGCGCCGAGTGGGCGCGGATGGCGGCGGGCATGGATCAGCCGCTCACCGAGACCGAGGTCGTCCAGCTGCGCGGGCTTGGCGACCGGCTCGACATCGCCGAGGTGCGAGACGTCCACCTGCCACTGAGCCGCACGCTCAGCATCTGGGCGAGCGGTGTGCGCCGGATCGGCGCGGAGGTGTCGACGTTCCTCCAGGAGGAGGACCCGACGACCCCGTTCGTCATCGGGGTCGCGGGCTCGGTCGCAGTCGGCAAGTCGACGGTCGCGCGCCTGCTCCGCGAGCTGATCAGCCGGTGGCCGGACACCCCGCGCGTCGAGCTCGTCACGACGGACGGCTTCCTCTACCCCAACGCCGAGCTCGAGCGGCGCGGGATCATGAGCCGCAAGGGCTTCCCCGAGTCGTACGACCGCCGTGCTCTCGTCGACTTCGTCACGCGCGTGAAGAGCGGTGCCGACGAGGTGCGCGCCCCGTTCTACTCGCACATGAAGTACGACATCATGCCCGACGCGCAGGTCGTCGTGCGGCGGCCCGACGTGCTCATCATCGAGGGGCTCAACGTCCTGCAGCCGCCGCCCACGCCGAACGACGTCGCGGTCAGCGACCTGTTCGACTTCTCGATCTACGTCGACGCCGACGCCGCGCACATCGAGGAGTGGTTCGTCAACCGCTTCCTCGCGCTGCGGGAGGGCGCGTTCTCGAACCCGTCGTCGTACTTCAACGTCTTCCAGCACCTCAGCGACGAGGAGGCCATCAGCACCGCCCGGGGCATCTGGAACGACATCAACCTGCCGAACCTGGTCGAGAACGTCGCGCCGACGAAGCACCGCGCGACGCTCGTGCTCAACAAGGGCGCCGACCACAACGTCGAGAGTGTGCTCCTGCGCAAGCTGTAGAAGCGGCCGGGGCGGCGTGGGGCGAGTCGCGACGCCCGCCATGCGCGCCGTGCTCGCGGTCGACGCTCCCGTGCTCGTCGTGCGCCCGTAGCCGCGCCCGGGGCGGCGGCCTGCCAGGGTTCCCAGGATGGCGTCCCTAGGATTGAGCGCATGTGCGGAATCGTCGGATACGTCGGTCCTCGGGAAAGCCAGGACATCCTTCTCGCGGGTCTTGCTCGGCTCGAGTACCGGGGGTACGACTCCGCGGGCATCGCCGTGATCGACCGCGAGGGGTCGCTGGGGATGCGGAAGAAGGCGGGCAAGCTGGCACGTCTGCGGGAGGCGCTGGATGAGGCTCCGCTGGGTGCCGGCACGACGGGGATCGGGCACACGCGGTGGGCCACGCACGGGGGTCCGACGGATCTGAACGCGCATCCCCATCTGGCGGATGACGACCGGCTGGCGGTGATCCACAACGGCATCATCGAGAACTTCTCTGCGCTGAAGGCGGAGCTGGAGGCGGAGGGGTTCTCGTTCCGCAGCCAGACGGACACCGAGGTCGCGGCGGTGCTGCTGGGCCGGGAGTACCGGGCTGCGGGCGGGGATCTGGCTGCGGCGTTCCGGGCGGTGGTCTCGCGGCTCGAGGGCGCGTTCACGCTGCTGGCGATGCATGAGGATCACCCGGGCCTGGTCGTGGGCGCGCGGCGGAACTCGCCGCTGGTGATCGGTCTGGGCGAGGGGGAGAACTTCCTCGGGTCGGACGTGGCGGCGTTCGTGGAGCACACGCGTCGTGCGCTGGCGATCGGGCAGGATCAAATCGTGTCGATCACGCCGGAGGGCGTGTCGGTGACGGACTTCGACGGCGCGGTCGTGGAGGTCGAGCCGTTCGAGGTGTCGTGGGATGCGGCGGCTGCGGACAAGGGCGGCTGGTCGAGCTTCATGGCCAAGGAGGTCTCGGAGGAGCCCGAGGCGGTCGCGAACACGGTGCTGGGGCGGGTGCAGGACGGGCAGATCGTGATCCCCGAGCTGGATGGCCTGGACGGGCTGTTCCAGGGCGTGAGCCGGGTGATCGTGCTGGCGTGCGGGACGGCGTACTACGCGGGTCTGGTCGGGAAGTACGCGATCGAGCAGTGGGCGCGGATCCCGGTGGATGTGGAGCTCGCGCACGAGTTCCGGTACCGCGACCCGATCGTGGGGCCGGAGACGCTCGTGGTGTCGATCAGCCAGTCGGGCGAGACGATGGACACGCTGATGGCGGTGAAGGAGGCCGCGCGTCTGGGCGCGAAGACCCTGTCGATCTGCAACACGCAGGGTGCGACGATCCCGCGGGAGTCGGACGCGATCGTGTACACGCACGCGGGGCCGGAGGTCGCGGTGGCGTCGACGAAGGCGTTCGTGGCGCAGATCACGGCGCTGTACCTGCTCGCGCTGCACGTGGGGCGGGTGCGGGGCGCGCTGTCGGCGGAGGTCGCGGGTGCGGCGATCGCGGAGCTGGAGGCGCTGCCGGAGAAGATCCGGTGGATCCTGGAGAACGAGCAGGAGCGCATCGAGCAGCTCTCGCGGTGGATGTCGGACACGCGGTCGGTGCTGTTCCTGGGCCGTCACGTGGGGTACCCGATCGCGCTGGAGGGTGCGCTCAAGCTCAAGGAGCTGTCGTACATCCACGCGGAGGGGTTCGCCGCGGGCGAGCTCAAGCACGGCCCGATCGCGCTGATCGAGCCGGGTCAGCCGGTGTTCGTGATGGTGCCGTCGCCGCGTCAGGGCGCGACGCTGCACGCGAAGGTCATCTCGAACATCGAGGAGATCCGCGCCCGCGGCGCCCGCGTGATCGCGGTCGCGGAGGAGGGCGACGCGGCCGTGCTGCCCTTCGCCGACGAGGTGCTCCGGGTGCCGCTCGCGGCGCCGCTGTTCGAGCCCATCCTCGCCGTCGTGCCGCTGCACATCTTCGCGATGGGCCTCGCGACCGCGAAGGGCCTCGACGTCGACCAGCCCCGCAACCTCGCGAAGTCGGTCACGGTCGAGTAGGCGCGTCGGAGCGCGCAGCACGGGCACGGCGGAAGGGAGAAGGATGATCGTCGGCATCGGCGTCGACCTCGTCGACATCCCGCGGTTCGAGAGCACGATCATGCGCACGCCGCGCCTGCGCGACCGCCTGTTCACGGAGCACGAGCGCGGCCTGCCGCTGCGCTCGCTCGCCGCGCGCTACGCCGCGAAGGAAGCGCTCATCAAGGCCCTCGGCGGCTCGGACGGCGTGACGTGGACCGAGATCGAGGTCGCCCGGCTCGGCGAGCGCGAGGCGCCGCGCTTCGAGCTCACCGGCGCCACCGCGCAGACCGTCGCCGCCCTCGGGATCACGGCGCTGCACCTCTCGCTGTCGCACGATGCGGGGCTCGCGATCGCCTACGTCACGGCCGAAGGGGAGGCGGGCCCTGTCGCGGTCGACGTCGTGAGCGCGGGCGTCGAATCGCCCCTCGACGAGGCGGACGGCGACGAGGCGGATGGCTCGGATGTCGCGGATGGCGCGGGCACGTCGACCGCAGGCGAGACGACCCCGTGAGCGGCGAGGAGCGCGCGCTGCGCGAGGCCGTCATCGATCGCGCGGCGATCGTGCACAACGTGCGGCATCTGCGCGAGGTGACGGGGACGCGCGAGTTCATCGCGGTCGTGAAGGCCGACGGCTACGGCCATGGCGCCGAGACCGCGGCGCGTGCGGCGCTCGAGGGAGGGGCGACGCGGCTCGGGGTCGCCGAGATCCCCGAGGCGCTCGCGCTGCGCGCCGCGGGCATCGACGCGCCCGTGCTCGCGTGGCTGCACGACCCGGTCGAGGACTTCGCCGCCGCGGTGGCCGCGCGGGTCGAGCTCGGCGTCTCGCGCATCCCGCAGCTCGCGGCGATCGCCGCCGCGGCGATCGGCGACGAGGTGCCGCGCGTGCACCTCAAGCTCGAGACCGGCCTCGGGCGCAACGGGCTCGCCCCCGCCGACTGGCCCGCCGCGTTCGCGGAGGCCGCGCGCCTCGCGCAGGCCGGCCGCATCGTCGTCGAGGGGGTCTTCAGCCACCTCTCCGGCACGAGCGAGGCCGACGACCTCGCGCAGGTGCGCGTCTTCGAGGGCGCGCTCGCGCAGGCCGAGGCGGCGGGGCTCTCGCCGCGCATCCGCCACATCGCGGCGACAGCCGCCGCCATCCGCCTGCCCGCCGCCCGCTTCGACGCCGTCCGCGTCGGCGTCGGCATCTACGGGCTCTCGCCGTTCGACGACGCGACGTCGGCCGACCTTGGGCTGCGGCCCGCGATGACCCTGCGCGGCCGGGTGGCGGCCGTGCGCCGCGTGCCCGCCGGCCAGGGCGTCTCATACGGGTACGTCCATCGCACGGCGGGGGAGACGACGCTCGCCCTCGTTCCGCTCGGCTACGCCGACGGCATCCCGCGCCAGGCCTCGAACCGCGCGCCGGTCGTGATCGGCGGGCGCCGGATGCCCGTGGTCGGGCGGATCGCGATGGACCAGTTCGTCGTCGATGCGGGTGACCATCCGGTCGCCGTCGACGACGAGGCGATCCTCTTCGGCGACCCCGCTGCGGGGGCTCCCGCGGTCGAGGAGTGGGCGGACGCGGCGGGCACGATCAACTACGAGATCGTCACGCGCATCGGACCGCGCGTGGCACGGAGGGTGAAGGGATGATCCCCGACGAGCTGCTCGGCAGGCACGACGTGCCCACGGCGACTGACATGGAGAACCTCGGCCGCCGCATCGGCGCGCACCTCGAGGCGGGCGACCTCGTCGTCCTGACCGGGCCGCTCGGCGCCGGCAAGACGACGCTCACGCGCGGCCTCGCCGATGCGCTCGGCGTGCGCGGGCCCATCCAGAGCCCGACCTTCGTCATCGCGCGCACGCACCCGTCCCTCGTCGGCGGGGCGCCGCTTGTCCACGCAGACGCGTACCGCCTCTCGTCGGCGCTCGAGCTCGACGACCTCGACATCGACGTCGACGGATCGGTCGTCGTCATGGAGTGGGGGCGCGACAAGATCGAGGGCCTGCGCGAGGTCTGGTGGGACGTCGAGATCACTCGCCCCATGGGCGGACGCGGCTCCGACACGATGTGCGGCGATCTCTCGCGCGCCTCCGCGGAGCTCGACGCCGACGCGCCGCGCATCGTCGTGATCGAGAAGCGCACCGCCGCATGACCCGCGCCTCTCTCGGCGGCCAGCTCCTGCGCCGCCGCACGATCGGCATGCTCGTCGCCGAGGCCGGGCAGTCGAGCGAGGGATCCGCGACGCTGGGGCGCCACCTCTCGATGATCCAGCTCGCCATGATCTCTGTCGGCGCGACGCTCGGCACGGGCATCCTCGCTCTGCTGGCCGAGCAGATCCCGCATGCCGGTCCCGGCATCTGGATGAGCGTGCTGCTCGCGGCCGTCCCCGCTCTGCTCTCCGCCCTGTCGTACGCCGAGATGGCGGGCGCCGTGCCGGTGTCGGGCTCGAGCTACTCGTACGCGTACGTCACGCTCGGCGAGGGCGTCGCCTGGGTCGTGGGCTGGTGCCTCGTCCTCGAGTACGGCGTCTCGGTCGCCGCGGTCGCATCGGGCGCGGGGCAGTACGTCGACGAGACCCTCGCGATCTTCGGGCTCTCGCTGCCGGCCGCGATCGCCTCGGATCCGTCGGCCGAGGGCGGCGTGTTCAACCTCAGCGCGTTCCTCCTCGTGATCCTCGCGATGGTGCTGCTCCTGCGCGGCGTGCGCGAGGCCGCCTGGATCAACACCGTGCTCGTCGCGCTCAAGGTCGGCGTCCTGCTCTTCTTCTCCGCGGTCGCGTTCACCGCATTCCGCGTCGATCACTTCGACGGCATGTTCGACGCGTTCTTCCCGGGCGTGACGGGCGCCGCGGCCGTGCTGTTCTTCTCCTACATCGGGTTCGACGCGGCCTCGACCGCGGGCGAGGAGGCGCGAGACCCCGCGCGCGACCTGCCGCGCGCCATCCTGCTCGGGATGGGCCTCGTGACGGCCATCTACGTCGTCGTCGCGATCGCGGCGGTCGGCGCGCGCGAGGCGCCGTGGTTCCGCGACCACGGACTCGTGACGGTGCTCGCCGAGGTGACCGGCCAGCCGTGGTTCGGCGTCGTGTTCTCGATTGGCGCGCTCATCGCGTTCGCGAGCATCGTGCTGACCGTGCTGTACGGGCAGACGCGCATCCTCCTCACGATGTCGCGCGACGGGCTCGTGCCGCGCGTCTTCGGGCGCATCTCGCCGACGACCCGCACGCCCGTGGCCGGCACCCTCATCACGGGCGCCGTGATCGCCGTCGCTGCGGGCATCGTGCCCCTCGGCGAGCTCGCGAACGCGACGAGCATCGGGACGTTCGCGGCCTTCACGGTCGTCAACGTCGCCGTCATCGTCCTGCGATACCGCCGCCCCGACCTGCCGCGCACGTACCGCGTGCCGCTCTTCCCCGTCGTGCCCGTCCTCGGCGCCGTGACGTGCCTCGCGCTCATGACGCAGCTCTCGGGCGGCACCTGGATCGCGTTCGGCTGCTGGATGGCCGTCGGCATCGCGATCTACCTCGCCTACGGCCGGAGGCACTCGCGGATCGGGGCGCTCGACGAGCGCGCCTACCGTGCGGCGATCGCGGGCGAGGCGAGCGGCTTCCGCGCCGCGCCCCGCGCTGGCAGACTTCCGGGATGACGCTCACCCTCCGCGATATGGACCCCTCCGGGCTGCCTGCCTGGATCGACCGCAGCCGCGACGCGTATGCCGACGAGCTCATGGCGGCCGGGGAGGCGCCCGACGTCGCGCGCGAGAACGCGCAGAAGAGCGTCGAGCGCGCCTTCCCTGACGGGCAGCTCGTCGCCGGCCACCGCGTGTTCGACGTCGTCGAGGGCGACGAGGTCGTCGGGTGGCTGTGGATCGGGCCCGATCCGAGCCCGGATGACACCGCCTGGTGGGTGTGGGACATCCAGATCCACGAGGCGCACCGCGGTCGCGGGCTGGGCCGGGCCGCCATGCAGCTCGGGGAGGAGCACGCCCGCTCGCAGGGAGCGCGGTCGATCGGGCTCAACGTGTTCGGCTCGAACACCGCCGCCCGGCGTCTGTACACGTCGCTCGGGTTCGAGATCAGCGCCATCCGGATGCACAAGACCCTCGACTGAGGGCGCGCGTTCCCGGCATTCCGTGACCGGCGGGAAACTACGCTGGAGAGCATGATCCTGGCCGTCGACACCTCCATCGGCTCGGGCGCGGCCGTCGTCGCGCCCGACGGCGAGATCCTCTCGGAGGCCGAGAGCGAGAACGCCCTCGGCCACGCCGAGGTGATCGGCACGCTCCTCGAGCGCGCGCTCGCCGACGCGGGCGTCGGGCCGGACCGCATCACGCATGTCGCCGCGGGAATGGGGCCGGGGCCCTTCACGGGCCTCCGCATCGGGATCGCCGCCGCGCGCGCCTTCGCCCTCGGCCGCGGTGTTCCCGTGCTCGGCATCGCGAGCCACGACGCGGTCGCCGCGGAGCTGACGATCGCCTTCCCGACGGGCGGATTCGCCGTCGCGACCGACGCGCGCCGCAGGGAGAACGCCATCTCGGTCTACGGCGACCTCGACGGATGGGGTCTGCCGCGCCGCATCGCCGGACCCGAGCTGCGCCCGCGCGACGCAGACCTCTCCGCTGACCCGCTGCTCGCGCCGCTGCGCGACCTCGACGGCGACCGGTTCGTTCTCGCCACGCGCATCCCGATCGGCGCGCTGGGTCGGCTCGCGGCCATCCGCCTCCGCGCGGGCGAGACGCGCGGCGCGACCGAGCCGCTGTACCTGCGCTCGCCCGACGTCACGGCGCCCGCGCCGCGGAAGCGGGTGGGCTCGTGAGCATCCGCGAGGCGACCGTCGCCGACCTCGACGCGATCATGGCGCTCGAGCGCAGCGCCTTCCCGACCGACGCCTGGAGCGAGGGCATGATGCGCGAGGAGCTCGCGTCGGAGCACGCGCACTACCTCGTGCTCGAGCAGGCCGGTCAGGTCGCGGGCTACGCCGGTCTGCGATCGCTCCCGGGCGCGAAGGACGCGGACGTCCAGACGATCGCGATCGCCGAGAGCGCGCGCGGCCGCGGGCAGGGCAGGGCGCTGCTGCGTCTCCTCCTCGAGGAGGCCGATCGCCGCCGCGTCCGCGAGGTGTTCCTCGAGGTCCGCGCCGACAACCCGGTCGCCCAGGCGCTCTACGCCAGCGAGGGGTTCGCCGAGCTCGGCCGGCGCCCGCGCTACTACCAGCCCGACGACGTCGACGCGATCGTCATGAAGCTCGACGTCCCCGCGTGGCGCGCCGCGCGCATCCCCGACCCGACCGATGCAGGAGCCTGCTCATGAACCGCGCCGAACCCCTCGTGCTCGGCATCGAGACGAGCTGCGACGAGACCGGCATCGGGATCGTCCGCGGCCGCACCCTCCTGTCCAACACGATCGCGAGCAGCATGGACGAGCACGCGCGCTTCGGCGGCGTCGTGCCGGAGGTGGCCGCCCGCGCGCACCTCGAGGCGCTGCAGCCGGCGATCGAGCAGGCCGTCGCCGAGGCGGGCATCCGGCTCGCGGATCTCGACGCCGTCGCGGTCACGAGCGGGCCGGGCCTCGCGGGCGCGCTCATGGTGGGGGTCGGCGCCGCCAAGGCCCTCGCCGTGTCGCTCGGCAAGCCGCTCTACGCCGTGAACCACCTCGTCGGGCACATCGCGGCCGACATCCTCGCCGACGACAGCGAGCCGCTCGAGTACCCGACCGTCGCCCTGCTCGTCTCGGGCGGGCACACCTCGCTGCTGCTCGTCCGCGACCTCACGAGCGATGTCGAGCTGCTCGGCGAGACGGTCGACGACGCGGCGGGGGAGGCCTTCGACAAGGTCGCGCGCATCCTCGGACTGCCGTACCCCGGCGGGCCGGAGATCGACCGCGCTGCCGTCGGCGGCGATCCCGATGCCATCCGCTTCCCCCGGGGCCTCTCGCGCGCGAGCGACCGCGAGAAGCACCGCTGGGACTTCTCGTTCTCGGGCCTCAAGACCGCCGTCGCGCGGTGGACCGAGCAGCGCGAGGCCGAGGGCGAGGACATCCCGATGGCGGATGTCGCGGCGAGCTTCCGCGAGGCCGTCGTCGACGTGCTCGTGACGAAGGCACTGGATGCGTGCGCGGAGCACGACGTGCCGCGACTGCTCCTCGGCGGGGGCGTGATCGCGAACCGCCGTCTCCGCGAGGTCGCTCTCGCGCGCGCCGAGGCCGCGGGCGTGACCGTCCGTATCCCGCCGCTGCGGCTCTGCACCGACAACGGCGCGATGATCGCCGCGCTCGCCTCCGAGCTCATCCAGTCGGGCCACGAGCCCTCGACGCTCGCGTTCGGAGCGGACTCGACCCTGCCCGTCACCGACATCCAGGTCGCGCGCAGACCATGACCGAGCCGGAGGACGCGGCGCAGCTCGACGACGACGAGCTGCTGAACGCGGTGCCGTCCCGCTCCGACCGGCCGCGCCGCCGCGTCTCGCTCTCGAGCCCGTCGCTCGTGCTCGGGATGTTCGCGCTCACGATGTCGTGGTTCACGCCGTGGGTCGCGCCGCTCGCGCTCATCGCCGTCGTGCTCGCGGTCATCGCGCTCGTCCGCCGACATGCCGACCGGGCTCTCGCCTGGTGGGGGTTCGGGTTCGGCGTCGTGGCGATCGCCTACTGCGGCGTCTGGGCGCTCTGGATCCTCGGTCAGCTCGGCGAGGCGCCCGTCATCGAGCTGCCGGCCGCGTAGCCGCTACACGCGGTCCGCGAGGATGGCGGCGCGCCGGCCGCCGATGCGCGTCACGAACAGCGTCGCCGATGCGTCGCCGCGCAGATTGAGCTTCTTCCGGAGGAGCGCCGGATCGACGTCGACGCCGCGCTTCTTGATCTCGAGGGTGCCGATCCCGCGGGCGCGGAGCGCCTTCGCGAGCGCCTTGACGTCGGCGGGGAGCGTCTCGCGGACGCGGAACGACGAGACGAACGGCGTCGTCAGCGCGGCATCGCCCGTGAGATACGCGATGCCGGGAGCGATCGGGCCGGCCTCGAGCGATCGGGCGACCTCGCCGACGAGGCGCGCGCGGATGACGGCGCCCTCGGGCTCGTGCAGGAACGCCCCGAGCTCGTGCACCGGCTCGTCCTCGGTGTCGGCGGGAGCGGTGAGCTCGTGCGACGCGTCGCCGCGGATGACGAGCGCGGACCGCCGCACGCCGTCACGCGCGAGCGCCCCCGACCAGAGCACGAGCTCGACGGTCGACCCGTCGACGCTCACCCACTGCGCCTCGACCTCGTCCGGGAGCGCCTCGCGATCGTGAGCCGGCCCGAGCTTCATGCCCACGGGCATCCGCTCGCCGAGCGCGTGCGCCCAGTCGAGCGCGGGGGAGTAGTCGGATGGCGACACCCGGCGAGTCTCGGAATGACCGCTCGTGCGACGCGCGGGGTCGAGCCAGACGGCGTCCCAGCCGGAGAGGTCGACCTCCTCGGCGCGCTGGGAGCGCACCTCCACGGCATCCCCGAACGGCCGCAGGTTGTAGGCCGCGAGGGCCGCCGTCACAGGGTCCGCGTCGACTGCGAGCACCTCCATCCCGACGCCGGCGAACGCGAGCGCGTCGCCGCCGATGCCGCAGCCGAGGTCGGCCACGCGCTCGATTCCCGCCGCGCGCATGCGCCCTGCATGGTGCGCGGCCACGGCCATCCGCGTCGCCTGCTCGACCCCCGCGCGGGTGAAGAGCATGCGCGCCGCGAAGGGGCCGAACTTCGTCTCGGCCCGCGACCGCAGACGCACCTGGCCGACGACCGCCGAGACGAGGTCGGGGGAGTGGCCCGCGGCCCGGAGGCGCGATACCGTGCGGGCGACATCCGCCGTCGTCTCCACGGGGTCCAGCGCGTCGAGCAGGGCCAGGCCCTCGGCGGTCAGCAGCGCGTCGAGTTCTCCCTGCTCCATGCGTCCATTCTCGCGTGTCATCCTGTGTCCTCGAATTGGCACTCGCGTTGCGGGAGTGCCAGGTCCCGCCCTACACTGGCGTTAGCACTCTCGTCATGAGAGTGCGAACTGAGTCTTCCGTCGAAGCAACGAAAGAAGAGGTACACCGTGTCGGTTTCCATCAAGCCGCTCGAGGACCGCATCGTCATCAAGCAGGTCGAGGCCGAGCAGACCACCGCCAGCGGTCTGGTCATCCCCGACACCGCCAAGGAGAAGCCCCAGGAGGGCGAGGTCGTGGCCGTGGGCCCCGGCCGCATTGACGACAACGGCAACCGCGTTCCGCTCGACGTCGCCGTCGGCGACCGCGTCCTGTACAGCAAGTACGGCGGGACCGAGGTCAAGTTCGGCGCCGACGAGTACCTGGTGCTCTCGGCCCGCGACGTGCTCGCGGTCGTCGTCCGCTGACGACACGCCTTTCCTGGAGGGCCCGGCGCTTCGGCGTCGGGCCCTTCTGCATGCGCGGGGATGACCGCGTGGCAGGAATGCGCCGGAGGATGACCGCCGCGGCACCGTCCCGGGCGCCCTCGCGGACCGCCTGCCGACCTAGGCTGGATCGGTGACCACGCTCTCCGCCACTGGATCCTCGGAACGCGAGCGGGCGCTCGGCACGGGGTACGGCTTCAGCGCCTACCTGCTGTGGGGTGTGCTCCCGCTCTACTTCGTCTTCCTCGCGCCGACCGGCCCCTGGGAGGTCGTCGCCTGGCGCGTCCTCCTCTCGCTCGTCTTCTGCGCCATCCTGCTCACCGTCGCGCGCGGATGGGGCCGGATGATCGCGGTGCTGCGGAACCCCCGTCTCGCGCTGTGGACCGCGATCGCCGGCGTCCTCATCTACGTCAACTGGCAGACCTTCCTCATCGCGACCCTCACCGGGCACGTCGTGGAGTCGAGCCTCGGGTACTTCATCAACCCGATCACGACGGTCGTCCTCGCGGTGCTCGTGCTGCATGAGCGGCTGCGCCCCGCCCAGTGGGCCGCGGTCGGCATCGCGGCGGCGGCGGTGGTCGTGATCGTGGTCGGATACGGCTCCGTGCCGTGGATCGCGCTCATCCTCAGCACGTCGTTCGGCCTCTACGGGCTCGTCAAGAACCGGATCGGCGGCGCGGTCGACGCGGTCAGCGGCCTCGCGCTCGAGACGATGTGGCTCGCGCCGGTCGCGGTCGTGCAGCTCGTCGTCTTCGCGGCGACGGCGGGGCTGACCTACGGAACCGTCAGCACGCTGCACACCGTGATGCTGTCGCTCGCGGGCGTCGCCACGGCCGTGCCGCTGCTGCTCTTCGCGGCAGGCGCCCGGCGCATCTCGCTGACGGCGGTGGGGCTCCTGCAGTTCATCGCGCCGATCCTGCAGTTCCTCGTCGGCGTCGTCGTGCTCCACGAGCCCATGCCGCTCGAGAGGTGGATCGGCTTCGGCATCGTCTGGGTCGCGCTCGTCGTGCTGAGCGTGGACATGATCCGGCACGCCCGTCGCCCCCGACCGGCCCTGGAGCCCGAGCCCGTCGCCTGAGGCGGGTTTCTGGGGCGTTCTGGGGCGGCGTTCTGGGGTCGAAGCGCGGCGGCGGGTCGCCGCGTTTCGCGGCAAAGGGGTGGCGGGTCGCCGCGTTTCGCGGCAAGAGCCAGCGAGTCATTCCCCGTTTCGCGTCGAATCGGCGCCCGGTCACCGCGTTTCGCGGCGAGTGGGCGGGTGACTCGACGGTTGTGACCGCGGTCGTCACCTACTGAGGGACGCGGATTCGGATGGCTGGGGCTGGTGTGCGCGTGTCGTGCGCAGGAGGCTACTCGTGCCCCACGGGTCCGATTCCGGTGACGGTGCTGGCTGCGGTCGTCACCTGCTGAGGGACGCGGATTCGGATGGCTGGGGCGTGTGTGCGCGTGTCGTGCGCAGGAGGCGACTCGTGCCCCACGGGTCCGATTCCGGTGACGGACTCGTGCCCCACGGGTCCGATTCCGGTGACGGCGTGCGGCGGACGGCGTGACGGCGCTCACGGCCGCGCCCGGTGCCGCCAGCCGCCAGCCGCGACTCCGTGTCGTGCCATCCGCCTACCGCGCCTCGGCGCCCATCCGCAAGCGCCTTGTTTTCGGTTCACCGAAAAGCTACTTTTTCGGTATGCCGAAAAATCTCGTCCGGGGCGGTGCCGTCCTCGCGGCGGTCGCCCTGCTCTCGGGGTGCGCCGGGGGCGCCGCGCCCCAGGATGACGACCGCCCGGTCGTCCTCACCACCTTCACCGTGCTCGCCGACATCGCCCGCAATGTCGCGGGCGAGCACCTCTCGGTCGAGTCGATCACGAAGGTCGGGGCCGAGATCCACGGCTACGAGCCGACGCCAGGCGACATCCGGCGTGCCGCCGACGCCGACCTCATCCTCGACAACGGCCTCAACCTCGAGGCGTGGTTCGCGCAGTTCGTGGACTCCGTCGACGTGCCGCACGTCGTCGTGTCGGAGGGCGTCGAACCCATCGACATCGCCGGCGATGCGTACGCCGGCAAGCCCAACCCGCACGCCTGGATGAGCCCCGTCAACGTGCAGGTGTACGTCGACAACATGGTCGAGGCGTTCAGCGAGCTCGACCCCGAGCACGCCGACGACTTCGCGGCGAACGGAGAGGCCTACGCGCAGCAGCTGCAGGCCGTGCAGGACGAGCTCGTCGACGCGCTCGCGCCGCTGCCGGAGAACGAGCGGGCGCTCGTCACATGCGAGGGGGCGTTCTCGTACCTCGCGCGTGACGCGGGGCTCACCGAGGCGTACATCTGGCCCGTCAACGCCGAGCAGCAGGCGACGCCTCAGCAGATCGCCGCCGCCATCGAGTTCGTCGAGGAGAACGGCGTCCGAGCCGTGTTCTGCGAGTCGACGGTGTCGGACAAGCCCATGCAGCAGGTCGTCGAGGCGACGGGCGCGGCGTTCGGCGGCACGCTCTACGTCGACTCCCTCTCCGAGCCGGAGGGGCCCGTTCCCACCTACCTCCACCTCATCCGGCATGACGCGTCGCTCATCGTCGAGGGGCTGACCGGATGAGTCCCGCGATCGAGCTCGCCGACATCACAGTCCGCTACCGCGACATCCTCGCTCTCGACGCCGCGTCCGCGACCCTCGAGGCCGGGAAGGTGACGGCCCTCATCGGGATGAACGGGTCGGGCAAGTCCACGCTCTTCAAGACCGCGCTCGGGCTCATCCGCCCCGACGCCGGCAGCGTCCGCATCGAGGGCGGGTCGCCCGCTGTCGCCCGTCGGCGCGGCATCGTCGGCTACGTGCCGCAGAGCGAGGACGTCGACTGGGCGTTCCCGGTCTCCGTGCGCGACGTCGTCATGATGGGGCGCTACGGGCGCCAGGGCCTGACGCGGCGGGCCCGCCCCGATGATCGCGCGGCCGTCGAGGAGGCCCTCGAGCGGGTCGACCTCGTCGATTTCGCAGACCGCCAGATCGGCCAGCTGTCGGGAGGTCAGCGCAAGCGCGCGTTCGTCGCGCGCGGCATCGCGCAGGAGGCGCGGATCCTCCTGCTCGACGAGCCCTTCGCCGGGGTCGACAAGCGCTCCGAGGCGACGATCGTGCGGCTCCTCCGCGAGCTCGCGGCCGACGGCTGTGCGGTGCTCGTCTCGACCCATGACCTGCACGCGCTTCCCGAGCTGGCCGACGAGGCCATCCTCCTCCTGCGCCGGCCCCTCTTCCACGGCCCGGTCGGCGAGGCGCTGCGGCCGGAGAACCTCGCACGCGCCTTCGGGCTCGGGGAGGCCGCATGAACCCCCTCGACCTCCTCCTCGAGCCGCTTCAGTACGACTTCATGGTCCGCGCGCTCGCCGCGACCGTCGTCGCCGCGGTCGTCTGCGCCCTGCTGTCGTGCTGGCTCGTGCTCGTCGGATGGTCGCTCATGGGCGACGCCGTCTCGCACGCAGTGCTGCCGGGCGTCGTCATCGCGTATATCCTCGGCGCGCCGTTCGCGCTCGGCGCGCTCGCCTTCGGGCTGCTCGCGGTCGCGCTCATCGGCGTGCTCCGCGACACGAGCCGCGTGAAGGAGGACGCCGCGATCGGCATCGTCTTCACGACCCTCTTCGCGCTCGGGCTCGCCCTCATCTCCGTGACGCCGAGTCAGACCGATCTCAACCACATCATCTTCGGGAACATCCTCGGCGTCTCCGACGGCGACCTCATCCAGATCGGCGCGCTCGCCGCGGTCGCCCTCGTCGTGCTGCTCGTGAAGCGACGCGATCTCACGCTCTACGCATTCGACCCGACCCATGCGTTCGCGATCGGGCTCTCGCCCCGTCTGCTGGGCGCCATCCTGCTCGGCGTCCTCGCGCTGACCGCGGTGGTCGCGCTCCAGGTGGTCGGCGTCATCCTCGTCGTCGCGATGCTCATCATCCCGGGCGCGACCGCGCACCTCCTCACCGACCGATTCGGGCGGATGCTCGTCATCGCGCCGATCCTGTCGGCCGCCTGCTCGGTGATCGGCATCTACCTCAGCTACTGGCTGGATGCCGCGTCGGGGGCGCTCGTCATCCTCGTCCAGGGCGTCGTCTTCACTCTCGTCTACCTCTTCAGCCCACGTCATGGAGTGGTCGGACGGCGGATGGCGCGGGCGCGCGCCGCCTGAGGCTTTCCTGTGCGCGGGGTGTGAGCGAGACGGCGCCGCTCTCCGGGCGCGCCGATAGAATCGGCGCACGGGACGGCGATCCCTCCCGTACCGGAGCAGCCCACACCGCGTCGGCAGGAGACACCCCCAATGACAGAACACGACCCGTTCGGCTTCGTCGGCCTCACCTACGACGACGTGCTGCTCCTCCCGGGGCACACCGACGTCATCCCCAGCGAAGCGGACACGTCGTCGCGGCTCACCCGCCGCATCCGGGTCGCCATCCCGCTCCTCTCGAGCGCGATGGACACCGTCACCGAAGCGCGGATGGCGATCGCGCTCGCCCGCCAGGGCGGCATCGGCATCCTCCACCGCAACCTCTCGATCGCCGACCAGGCCGCGGCCGTCGACCGCGTCAAGCGCAGTGAGTCGGGCATGATCACCGACCCGATCACGACCTCGCCCGACGCGACGATCGCCGAGGTCGACGCGATGTGCGCGAAGTACCGCATCTCGGGTCTGCCCGTCGTCGACGAGGACAACCGCCTCATCGGCATCATCACGAACCGCGACATGCGGTTCGTCTCCGACATCCAGCGCCCCGTCACGCGCGTGAAGGACGTCATGACGAGCGAGGGCCTCATCACCGGCCCCGTCGGCATCGCGGCCGAGCAGGTCATCGCCCTGTTCGCCGAGCACCGCGTCGAGAAGCTGCCGCTCATCGACGACGAGGGCAGGCTCGCCGGCCTCATCACCATCAAGGACTTCGACAAGAGCGAGAAGTACCCCCTCGCCACGAAGGACGACCAGGGGCGCCTCCGCGTGGGCGCCGCGATCGGCTTCTTCGGCGACGCGTGGGAGCGCGCCGAGGCGCTGCGCGACGCGGGTGTCGACGTCATCGTCGTCGACACGGCCAACGGGCAGTCGCAGGGCGTCATCGACATCGTCCGCCGTCTCAAGTCGGACGAGTCGTTCGCGCACATCGACGTGATCGGCGGCAACATCGCCACGCGCGAGGGCGCCCAGGCGCTCATCGAGGCGGGCGTCGACGCGGTCAAGGTCGGCGTCGGCCCCGGCTCGATCTGCACGACGCGCGTCGTCGCCGGTGTCGGCGTGCCGCAGGTGACCGCGATCTACGAGGCGTCGCTCGCGGCGCGCGCCGCCGACGTGCCCGTCATCGCGGATGGCGGCCTCCAGTACTCGGGCGACATCGCGAAGGCGCTCGTCGCCGGCGCCGACACGGTCATGCTCGGGTCGCTGCTCGCGGGCACGGAGGAGTCGCCGGGCGAGATCGTGTTCCAGGCCGGCAAGCAGTTCAAGCAGTACCGCGGCATGGGCTCGCTGGGCGCCATGCAGACGCGCGGCAAGCAGACCTCGTACTCGAAGGACCGCTACTTCCAGGCCGACGTCCCGAGCGACGACAAGCTCATCCCCGAGGGCATCGAGGGCCAGGTGCCCTACCGCGGGCCCCTCTCGGCCGTCGTGTACCAGCTCGTCGGCGGGCTGCGCCAGTCGATGTTCTACGTCGGTGCGCGCACGATCGACGAGCTCAAGACCCGCGGCAAGTTCGTCCGCATCACCTCGGCGGGTCTCAAGGAGTCGCACCCGCACGACGTGCAGATCGTCGTCGAGGCGCCGAACTACAAGCGCTGAGCCGCTCGACAGAAGGCCCCTGCTCCGGCGGGGGCCTTCGTCGTCGACGCCCCTGGACCCCTCCGAGCCCCGGGCGTACCGTGCGGGTATGTGCCGAAGCATCCACACCCTCCACAACTTCGAGCCCGCCGCGACCTCCGAGGAGGTGCACGCGGCGGCGCTGCAGTACGTCCGCAAGATCGCCGGCACGACGAAGCCGTCGATGGCGAACCGCGAGGCGTTCGACCGCGCGGTCGCGGAGATCGCCCACGCCACCCAGCACCTGCTCGCCGAGCTCGTCGCGACGACACCTCCCAAGAACCGCGAGGAGGAGGCCGAGAAGAAGCGCGCGAAGGCCATCGCCTCCGGCCGCTACGCGGCCTGATCGCGCGCCGCGGCGCGGATCCGGATGGCCGTCACCCGGCCAGGTAGGCTGGGCGGGTGAGCAGTGACATCGAGCTGGGCCGCGGCAAGCGGGGTCGACCCGCGTACACGTTCGACGACATCGCGGTCGTGCCCTCGCGGCGCACGCGCAACCCCGAGGACGTCTCCACGACGTGGGCGATCGACGCGTACACGTTCGACGTGCCCGTCGTCGGCGCGCCGATGGACTCGGTTGTGAGCCCGCAGACCGCGATCATGCTGGGCAAGCTCGGCGGCCTCGGCGTCCTCGACCTCGAGGGTCTGTGGACGCGCTATGAGGACCCGGAGCCGCTGCTCGCGGAGATCGCGTCGCTGCCCGAGCGCTCCGCGACCGCCCGCATGCAGGCGCTCTACTCCGAGCCGATCAAGCCCGAGCTCATCACGGCGCGTCTCGCCGAGATCCGCGACGCCGGCGTCACGGTGGCCGGCGCGCTGTCGCCGCAGCGCACGAAGGAGCTCTACGAGACGGTCGTCGCCGCGGGCGTCGACCTGTTCGTGATCCGGGGCACCACGGTGTCCGCCGAGCACGTCTCGAGCGCGGCTGAGCCGCTGAACCTCAAGGAGTTCATCTACGAGCTCGACGTGCCGGTCATCGTCGGCGGCGTCGGCACGTACACTGCGGCCCTCCATCTCATGCGCACGGGCGCGGCCGGCGTGCTCGTCGGATTCGGCGGGGGAGCGGCGTCCACGACCCGCGCGACCCTCGGCGTCACCACGCCCATGGCGACCGCGGTCGCCGACGTGGCAGGCGCGCGCCGCGACTACCTCGACGAGTCGGGCGGACGCTACGTGCACGTGATCGCCGACGGCGGCGTGGGGACCTCGGGCGACATCGTGAAGGCGCTCGCCATGGGCGCGGACGCGGTGATGCTCGGCGTCGCGCTCGCCCGCGCGACCGATGCACCCGGCAACGGCTACCACTGGGGACCCGAGGCGCACCACCCAAAGCTCCCGCGCGGCCACCGCGTGAAGGTCGACCAGGTCGGCACGCTCGAGGAGGTCCTCTACGGGCCCGCCCTCGTGGCGGATGGCACGGCGAACCTCATCGGGGCGCTGCGCAAGTCGATGGCGACGACGGGATACTCCGACCTGAAGGAGTTCCAGCGCGTCGACGTCGTCGTGAACCCTGTGCACTGATGGCCGATCCCGCGCCACCCGCTGCGAGCGAGACGCAGGTCTTCCCGCCGACGCTGCGCGAGGTCATGCTGCGGCCGCGCTGGATCGCGATGCTGCTGCTGTGCCTCGTCGTGGCCGGCGTGTTCTCGTGGCTCCTGCAGTGGCAGCTCGCGCGCGCGATCGACACCGATCCCCCCGAGGACGGCGCGACCGAGATCATCCGCCCGATCGACGAGGTCGTGCGGCCGGGGCAGTACCTCGACGACGCGCTCGTCGGCCAGAAGGTCTCCCTCGAAGGCCAGTGGGTGCCCGGCGACTTCATCGTCGTCTCGTCGCGCTTCGACGACGGTGTCGAGGGCTACTGGGTCACGGGGCAGTTCGCCCTCGCGGTCTACCCCGAGAGCCGGTCGATCGCCGTCGCGCTCGGCTGGACCGCCGCCCGCGAGGACGCCGACGCCGCCGTGGCCGCACTCGAGGAGCGCGCGGAGGAGAAGTACGTCGCCCCCGAGCTGCGGCACGTCGTCGACTGGCAGCCGACGCCGCTCACCGGGCGGGTCATCTCCGACGAGGGGCCGCAGCTGCCGCCGGGTGACGACGTGGACGAGATGACGCGGATGTCGCCTGCCGCGCTGCTCAGCCGGTGGCACGACACCGAGATCGACGGCGAGCGGATCGACGTCTACCGCCCGTACCTCACCTCGGATGACCCGATCGCGGGCCTCGTCGAGACGGAGCTGACGGCGATCTCGTCGCCGGCTCCCGAGGTGGCGGGGCCGGTCAACTGGCTGAATCTCTTCTACGCGGTCGAGTGGGCGGTGTTCGCGGCCTTCTCGTTCTACCTCTGGTATCGCCTCGCGAAGGACGCGTGGGAGCGCGAGCTCGAGGAGCTCGCGGGCGGCGACCCCGACGACGAGTAGCCGTGGCCTCCGAAGCTGACCGGCGCACGGGCCCGCCCGCTGAGCGCGTCGAGGAGCTCGCCCGGCGGATCGAGCTCGCCGCGCGCACCCGGCGGCGGTTCCTGCTCGGGGTCGCGGGCAGCCCCGGGGGAGGGAAGACCACCCTCGCGGCGGCCCTGGTGGCGGCGCTCAACGCGCGCCACGAGGGCAGTGCGGTCGCGCTGCCGATGGACGGGTTCCATCTCGCGAACGCGACGCTCGAGCGCCTGGGCCTGCGCGACCGCAAGGGAGCGATCGACACGTTCGACGGCTGGGGATTCGTCGCGCTCCTCGACAGGGTCCGCCGCGAGACGGATCACACGGTCTACGCGCCCGCGTTCGAGCGCGACGTCGACGAGGGCGTGGCCGGGGCGATCGCGATCGAGCCGACGGCTCGGGTCGTCATCGTCGAGGGCAACTACCTGCTCATCGACCGGGAGCCGTGGCTCGGCGTCCGGGATCGGATGGATGAGGTCTGGTTCTGCGCGACGCCCCCTGCCGAGCGCGAGTCACGGCTTGTCGCGCGGCACACACGGCACGGGCGGACGCCCGAGGCGGCCGCGGCGTGGGCACGCGACGTCGACGGCGCGAACGCCGTGCTGATCGAGGGATCGCGCGTCCGCGCCGACCTCGTTGTCTCGGGGATCACCGGCGAGTCGCTGGGGCCGCCGACGGGCTGACGTCGACGGCGGACGGTGCCCTGCCCGCGCGGCGGCCGCGGCCATCCGCCCATCGGCGAACCGCCAGGTGCGCCCCCACTAGAATCGAGGTATGCCACAGCCGCGGGTCTCATCCTTCCCCCAGATCCGCCGGGCGCTCCGCTTCTACCAGGTCTGCTCGGTCATCACGGGCGTCGGACTGCTTCTCCTGTGCGCCGAGATGGTGCTGAAGTACACGCCGCAGCTGGCCGTCGAGCTGTTCTTCCTCGACTCCCAGGGCCTCTTCGCGTTCCGCGAGGTCGTCCCGAGCCCGACGGGGGAGCTCATCTCGACCGGTGACGGCATCAACCTGTCGCTCGGCATCCTCATCGTCCACGGCTGGTTCTACGTCGTGTACCTCTTCGCGTGCTTCCGCGTGTGGAGCCTCATGCGCTGGCCGTTCTGGCGCTTCCTGCTGCTCGCCGGCGGCGGCGTCGTGCCGTTCCTCTCCTTCTTCATGGAGTACTTCGTCGCCCGCGACGTCAAGCGCTACCTCGCCCAGCGCGAGGAGACCGCCGCCGAGAAGCGGGCCGCCAAGGCCGCCTCCGGCCCCTCGACTCCGTCCGCACCGACCCAGGAGGTCCCCCGATGAGCGCAGACACCGCTGCGCGCCCCGTCCTCGTCGTCGACTTCGGCGCGCAGTACGCCCAGCTCATCGCACGTCGCGTGCGCGAAGCTGGCGTCTACAGCGAGCTGGTGCCGCACACGATCACGGCCGCAGAGGTCGCCGAGAAGAACCCCGTCGCGATCATCCTCTCGGGTGGGCCGTCGTCGGTGTACGAGCCCGGCGCACCCTCCCTCGATCCCGGCGTCTTCGAGCTCGGGATCCCCACGCTCGGCATCTGCTACGGCTTCCAGGTCATGGCCCAGGCGCTCGGCGGCGAGGTCGCCCACACCGGTCTGCGCGAGTACGGCGCGACCGATGCGGCCGTCGTCGGCGACGGCGGCGTCCTGCTGGGCGGCCAGCCCAGCGAGCAGAACGTGTGGATGAGCCACGGCGACCAGGTCGCCCAGGCGCCGGAGGGCTTCCAGGTGCTGGCCTCCACGGCCGTCACGCCGGTCGCCGCCTTCGGGAACGACGAGCGCTGCCTCTACGGCGTGCAGTGGCACCCCGAGGTGAAGCACTCCGACTTCGGCCAGAACGTGCTGGAGAACTTCCTGCACAAGGCCGCGGGCCTCCCCGCCGACTGGAACAGCGGCAACGTCATCGAGGAGCAGGTGCAGCGCATCCGGGAGCAGGTCGGCTCGGCGCGCGTCATCTCGGCCCTCTCCGGCGGCGTGGACTCGGCGGTCTCGACGGCCCTCGTGCACCGCGCGATCGGCGACCAGCTGACCGCTGTCTTCGTCGACCACGGGCTTCTCCGCAAGGGAGAGCGCGAGCAGGTCGAGAAGGACTACGTCGCCTCGACGGGTGTCCGCCTCATCACGGTCGACGCGGCCGACACCTTCCTCGGCCACCTCGCGGGCGTCACCGACCCCGAGGAGAAGCGCAAGATCATCGGCCGCGAGTTCATCCGCGCCTTCGAGAAGGTGCAGCGCGAGCTCGTCGAGGAGGCGAAGGCCGAGGGCGAGCCCATCCGCTTCCTCGTCCAGGGCACCCTCTACCCCGACGTGGTGGAGTCCGGCGGCGGCGCCGGCACGGCGAACATCAAGAGCCACCACAACGTCGGCGGTCTGCCCGACGACCTCGACTTCGAGCTCATCGAGCCGCTGCGCACCCTGTTCAAGGACGAGGTGCGCGCGATCGGCCGCGAGCTCGGCCTCCCCGAGGCGATCGTCGGCCGCCAGCCCTTTCCGGGGCCCGGCCTTGGCATCCGCATCGTGGGCGAGGTCACCGCTGACCGTCTCGAGATCCTGCGTGACGCCGACGCCATCGCGCGCGAGGAGCTGAGCGCGGCGGGCCTCGACAGCGAGATCTGGCAGTGCCCCGTCGTGCTGCTCGCGGACGTCCGCTCGGTGGGTGTGCAGGGCGACGGCCGCACGTACGGCCATCCGATCGTGCTGCGTCCGGTCTCGAGCGAGGACGCGATGACCGCCGACTGGACGCGTCTGCCGTACGACGTGCTGTCGAAGATCTCCAACCGCATCACGAACGAGGTGCGCGAGGTGAACCGCGTCGTGCTCGACGTCACCTCGAAGCCCCCGGGGACGATCGAGTGGGAGTGATCCCGCCCCCGCTGAAGGCCGCCGCTGCACCCGCAGCGGCGGCCTTCGCCGTTCAGAGGTTGTCGCGCACGTATTCCTGGACGACGACGCCCGAGTCGAACGCACGGGTCCGCTCGTGCGCGAAGTGCCGGGCTTCGTACGGGGCCGATCCGAACAGGGGGACTCCGCTGCCGAAGGCGAACGGGTTCCGCTTGAGGACGAGGCGGTCGATCTCGTCGATGAGCTGGCCTGCGAGATCTCCGCCGCCGCAGAGGTAGATCTCCAGCCCGTCCTCCTGCTTGAGCTCTCGCACGCGCTCGAGAGGATCTGCCGTGATCTCGATCTCGTCGGGAACGCGGCGATCCCGACGGCTCGCGACGATCTGACGGAGGTGGGCGTACGGACTCGTGATCCCGATGTCGAGCGCCGGCGTGTAGGTGTTCCACCCCATGACGACGGTGTCGAACCGGGTCCGCGGGGCCGAGATCCCGAGGGCGGTCAGGCCGAGACTCGGAAGCGCGTCCCCGAACTCGCGCTGGAGCACGGGCGCATGGTCGCCCTCGACGAGGAATGCGTCGAAGCCCCCGTCTGGCGCTGCGATGTAGCCGTCGAGCGTGACGGCGACGTAGTAGACGAGTTCGCGCATGGGATCTCCCTCCGTTATCCACGACGGATGTCGTGGGTGCGGGACCAATGTACAACGGATGTCGTGGTTTCGCTAGGGTGGGAGCATGGCGAGGAACGAGGAGCGGCGGGCTGCGCTCGCCGACGCTGGACTGCGCGTGCTCGCGCGGGAGGGTGCGCGGGGCCTGACCCACCGCGCTGTCGACGCGGAAGCCGGCGCCCCGCGGGGCACGGCGTCGAACTACTTCACGTCGCGCGAGGCGCTCGTCGACGGGCTCGTCGCGCGCATCGGTGAGCGGCTGACGCCGGATCCCGCCGTGCACGCGAGGCTCGCCTCCCGCGCGCCGTCGCGGGAGCTGTTCGCCGACTACCTTCGCGACATCGTGCAGCGCCTTCTCGCTGACCGCGATGTCACTCTCGCGCTCCTCGAGCTCCGACTCGAGGCCGCGCGTCGGCCATCCGTCGCGGAGTCGCTGGGTGGATGGATGCGGGCCGGGTTCGCGGGCGACGTCGCCTTCAACGAGGGGGCGGGTCTTCCGGGAGGCCGCACCGAGATCGCCCTCTTCCACTACGCGGTCGACGGGCTCATCCTTGACCGCCTCACGGTGAGCATCGACCCCGCCATCTCGATCGACGACGTTATCGACGAGCTCGTCGATCGGCTCCTGCCGCGCTGAGCGCTCACAGTGGCCACGACCGCAGTTCAGCGGTCAGCCGGGCGAGGTGCTCGGGCGGCCCCGCCTCGGCGAACCAGAGCCACAGCTCCGCCGCGTGGACGGCCGCCCAGGCGCGCACCAGGTCCCGATCCGCGCCGTATGCGGCGGTCATGTCGTCGAGACATCGCGCGTCCTTGCGGCTCGCTGCCCACGCCGCGCGCGCCAGCTCACGCACCGGATCGCCGACGTGAGCGGCCTCCCAGTCGACCACAGCGGAGACGCGCCCGTCGACGACGAGCAGGTTGCCGTCGGTCCAGTCCCCGTGGCAGAAGGCGGCAGGCCCCGATGCTTCCGGGATGGAGAGCGGAAGCGGCGGCCCGCCCACGTCGCGGTAGCTCCGGATGATGCGCGCATCGTCCGGAGCCGCCGGCAGGCCCTGCGGCACCGGTGTTTCGTGGAGACGGCGGAGCAGCACTGCCGACGCGCGCATTCCCTCGCGGCGCGTGTCCGCATCGGCCTCGTCGAGTCTCTCTCCCGGCATGAGCGTCATGAGAATCCGACCGGGGGAGGCGTCGACCACCGCCGGTGCGGGGATCGATGTCTGCGCGAGCGCGCGCAGGGCGAGCAGCTCGGTGTCGTGGCGGGCCGGATCCGCCATCCGCTTCTCGACGAGTGCGCGTCCGCCTCGCATGACGACGCGCACATGACCGACCGCTCCCTGTCGCATCCCGCCATCCTGCCGCGTGCGACTCGCGCCCGCGAGAATGGGACGATGACGTCCTACCGCATGCGCGATCGGCTCATCCGCGATCACACCGTCACCGTGCCCCTCGACTGGACCGCACCCGACGACGGCCGCACCATCGATGTGTTCGCCCGCGAGGTCGCCCACGTCGACCGCGTCGACGCACCGCTGCTCGTCTTCCTCCAGGGCGGTCCGGGCGGCACCGGGCCGCGCCCGATGCCCGGCGGCGGAGACTGGATCGACGAGGTGCTGAAGACGCACCGGCTGCTGCTCCTCGACCAGCGCGGCACGGGGCGCTCCACGCGTGTCGAACGCGCCTCGATCGCCGGCATGAGCGCGGACGACGCGGCCGCCTACATCCGCCTCTTCCGCGCTGAGCAGATCGTCGCCGACCTCGAGCACCTCCGCCGCACGGTGTTCGGCGGTGTGCGCTGGCAGACGCTCGGGCAGAGCTACGGAGGCTTCCTCACGCTCACGTATCTGTCCTTCCATCCCGAAGCCCTCGCCGCGTCGTACGTCACAGGAGGGCTCACCTCGGTCGATCCCGATCCCGCCGAGGTCTACCGCCGCACGATCCCGCGCGTCGAGGCGAAGACCGCCGAGTTCTACCGTCGCTACCCGGAGGACGCCGACACGCTCGCGCGCATCGTCGACATCGTCGAGGGCTCCGATGTGCGCCTGCCCAGCGGCGACCGGCTCTCCGCGCGCCGGCTGCAGACGCTCGGCATCGAGTTCGGCATGAAGCCGGGTTTCGAGCGGATGCACTGGCTCCTCGACGAGGCCTTCTCGCGCCCGGGCGTGCTGAGCGATCACTTCCTCGCCGAAGTCGACGCCGCCACGCAGTACTGGCGCGGACCGCTGTACGCGCTCCTGCAGGAGGAGATCTACGCGGATGGCGACGGCGCGACCGCGTGGGCCGCTCAGCGGGTACGTGACGAGCGGGGCGGACTGCCCGCGACCGACGGGCCGATGCCGTTCACGGGGGAGATGTTCTTCCCGTGGATGTTCGACGAGATCGCGTCGCTGCGGCCCTTCCGCGATGCCGCGCATGCGCTCGCGGATCGCGTTGACCATCCGCGCCTGTACGACCGGACGCGGCTCGCGCGCAACGAGGTGCCGGTCGCCGCCGCGATGTACTACGACGACATGTACGTCGACTTCCCGCAGGCCGAGGAGACCGCGCGCTCCGTTCCACACACCCACCTCTGGGTGACGAACGAGTACGAGCACGACGGGCTCCGTCAGGACCCGCGCATCGTGCGCGCCCTCATCGACCGCGTCGTCGCCGAGGGCGGACCGCTCGCCTGAACCGGCTGTGGCGCCTGTCCGGGTCGTGGGGTGGCGTCGTCGATGTTCGGGTCGCGGTTGCCGTCCGTATTGGGGCTGTTGGGGACGCGAACTGCGACCTGGGCGGCGCCGCCGATGTTCGGGTCGCAGTTGCCGTCCGTATTGGGGCTGTTGGGGACGCGAACTGCGACCTGGGCGGCGGCCGCCGGTGTTCGGGTCGCGGCTGCCGTCCGTATTCGGGCTGTTGGGGACGCGAACTGCGACCTGGACGGTCCCGCCGACCCCCCAACCCCGCACCCGGCCCCCAACCCCGCCCCGCCCACCCCGTGTACGCTTGTACACACATCCGCAGATCGCGGCTGGATCAGGAGACCCGGTGAGCATGTCCTCCCCGCCCTCGCGCGAGGCGCGCAGGGCCCGCGGCGCGGTGTCCGCGCTCTTCTTCACGAACGGCGCGATCTACGCCAACGTCATCCCGCGCTTCCCCGAGATCAAGGACGCGCTGGGTCTCAGCGATACCCTCTACGGCGCCTCCATCGCGGCGATGCCGGTCGGCGCGCTCCTGTCGGGGCTCGCCGCTGCCGCGATCATCCGCCGTCTCGGATCCGGCCGCGTCGCGGTCATCGGCTCCGTGCTCCTCGCCGCCACGATGCTCGGGGTCGGCCTCGCGCCGGTGCCGATCCTCTTCGCCCTCGGCCTCTTCCTCGCGGGCGTCCTCGATTCGGTGACCGACGTGGGGCAGAACGCCCATGGCCTGCGCGTGCAGAAGCGATACGGGCGCTCGATCATCAACGGCTTCCACGCCATCTGGTCGCTCGGCGCGGTCGTCGGCGGCTTCATGTCGGCCGGAGCGATCGCGATCGGCCTCCCGCTCGGCGTGCACCTGGCGATCACCGGGGCGCTCTTCGCCGCGACGGCGATCGTCGCGCTGCGCTTCTGCCTGCCCGGTCCCGAGGAGGAGTCGGGCGACGCCGAGACGCCGACCACCGCCGCAGCGGCACCGACCGCGCGCCGGACGCCGCGCATCGCGCTCGTCATGGCCGGGCTGGCGGTCATCGCGATCGCCGGGACGATCGTCGAGGAGGTCGGCAGCTCCTGGGCGACCCTCTACATGCGCGAATCGCTCGGCGCGCCCGCGGCGCTCGCGGCGATGGGCTTCATCGCGCTCATCGGGTTCCAGTTCATCGGCCGCCTCGTCGGCGACCGCCTCGTCGACCGGTTCGGGCAGCGGATGGTCGCGGTCGCGGGCGGCGCGCTCGTCGCGGTCGGCATGGGGTCGGCTCTCGCATGGCCCTCGGTCCCGCTCACCCTCGTCGGCTTCGCCGCGGCGGGATTCGGCGTCGCGACGCTCGTGCCGGCCGCCATGCATGCGGCCGACGAGCTGCCGGGCCTGCGCCCCGGCACCGGGCTCACCGTCGTGACGTGGCTCATGCGCCTCGGGTTCCTCATCTCACCGCTCGTCATCGGCACGGTCTCCGATGCGACCGAGCTGAGGGTGAGCCTCGTCATCGTGCCGGTGGCGGGTCTTCTCGTGATCGCGCTCTCGGGCTTCCTCGAGCGTCGGCGCGCGTAGCCGTTCTGCTCTGGGCGGAAAGGGGTGCGCGCGCGAGCCGCGATGCCTACCGTGAGGGCATGGCCGAACTGCTTCCGCTCCCGTCGCGCCCCGTCGAGCCGGATCCGCTCTGGCGACATCTCGTCGGCGACCGGCTGCGGCGCATGCGCCACGAGCGCGGGGAGACGCTCGCCGAGGTCGCGCGGCGCGCCGGTGTGTCGGTGCAGTACCTCTCCGAGGTCGAGCGCGGGCGCAAGGAGCCCTCGAGCGAGATCGTCGCGGCCATCCTCGGCGCTCTCGGCGGCACGCTCCTCGACCTGACCGCCGGCGTGGCGGACGACCTGCGCGCGACGGCGCTGGCCCCCGCGACGCTGCAGGCGCCGGGCGCGGTGCTCGCCCTCGCCGCCTGACGGCCGACCGGGGCGCGATCGCCGCGCCCCGGCCATCCTGCCGTCCGCCCTCAGTGCCGTTCCAGGACGACGTCGGCGAGGCCGTACTCGACGGCGGCGCGCGCGGTGAAGACGCGGTCGCGGTCCGTGTCGCGGCGCAGGGTCTCGACGTCGTGCCCGGTGTGGCGCGACAGGACGCCCTCCATGTCGCCGCGCACGCGCACGAGCTCGTCGGCGTGCAGGATGAGGTCGGGAATGGCCCCGCGCCCCTGCGCCGCCGGCTGGTTGAGCACGACGCGCGCGTGCGGGAGCACGGCTCGCTTTCCGGGCGCCCCCGCCGCGAGCAGCACGGCGCCGACGCCGATGGCCTGGCCGACGCACGTCGTCGCGACGTCGGGTCGGATGTACTGCAGCGTGTCGTAGACGCCGAGCATGGCCGCGGGGTCGCCGCCCTCGCAGTTGATGTAGAGCTGCACGTCGCGGTCGGGCGCGAACGACTCGAGATGCAGGAGCTGCGCGATGAGCGCGTTCGCGACGCCCGCGTCGATGGGCGTGCCGAGGTACACGACCCGCTCGGCGAGGAGGTGCGAGTACACGTCCATGATGCGCTCGCCGCGGCCGTCGCGCGTGATGACGTTGGGGATCGTGTAGGTGCTCATGCCGCCTCCGCTCCGAGCCCGATGCGGGCGCGCCGCTCGGGCATGACCTCGTGGAATCCGCTCACGATCGCGTCGATGAAGCCGTACTCCCTGGCCTCCTCCGCCGTGAACCAGTTGTCGTGCAGCGAGTCCTCGAAGACGCGCGCGAGCGGCTGGCCGGTGTCCTCGCTGATGAGGCCGAGCACCGTGTCGCGCAGCCGGCGGAGGTCGTCGGCCTGCAGCTCGACGTCGACGGCCGTGCCTCCGATGCCCGAGGAGCCCTGATGCAGCAGGATCCGGGCGTGGGGGAGGGCGCGGCGCTTGCCGGGCGTCCCCGCCGAGAGCAGGAACTGCCCCGCGCTGCAGGCCAGGCCGATCGCGAGCGTCGAGACGTCGCACGGGACGAGCCGCATCACGTCGCGGATCGCGAGCATCGACGGCACGGAGCCGCCGGGGGAGTGGATCCACAGCGCGATCTCGCCCTGCGGATCCTCGGCGGCGAGCGCGAGCATCTGCGTCGTGAGGAGCATGCCGTTGTCGTCGTCGAGCACGCCGTCGAGCACGAGCACGCGGCGGTGGTAGAGCTCACGGCGGGCCTCCGCCGTGAACTGCGGGATCTTCGGTTCGTCTGCCATGCACCCAGCGTGCGCGCGCCATCCGCTCGCCGGGCGGGAATCGGCTCAGGGCGGATCTGCCCCGAGCGGATGGCCGCGCCGATCGAGAGCGGATGGCCGCGCCGCGAGGACGCGCCCGGTGCTCAGGCGCGCCCGAACGTCTCCGGGTCGACGGGCCGAGTGCGCCGCGGGAGCCCCTGCACGACGAGGAGATAGGACTCGGTCACGAGCTCGTCGACGAGCTCGGGTGTGAGCCCCGGGCCGGGCGTGACCGTGATCCAGTGCCGCTTGTTCATGTGATATCCGGGGGCGATCTCGGCGAACGTCGCGCGCAGCGCCTCCCCGTCCTCGGGGCGCGCCTTGAGGTTCACCATCGCCTCTCCGCCGCGCACGGTCTGCAGCATGAAGACCTTGCCGCGCACCTTGAAGACCTCCCATTCGGGTCCGAAGGGGTACTCGAGCGTCATGCCCGGAAGCTCCTCCGCGCGCTCGGCCGCGTGGCGCTGCAGGTCGTCGCCGTCCATCCGCACTCTCCTCGTCGTCGGTCCTCCGCCAGCGTACGCATCCGCGCGGAGTCACAGACCGGTGTCGTCGGTCGTGACCGGAACGGACATCGCCCGTAACACCGCGACGCGTCCCGCGAAACGTCGGGCCGCCATCCTGGAGGCACCCCTCGAGATCCACGGAGTCGCCATGTCCTACGTGAAGCCCGCCGACCTCGTCACGCGCATGATCGATGCCGGCGAGTCGAAGATCCTCATGTCCACCCGTGACACGATCATCCGCGCGTTCATGGGCGGGGCCATCCTCGCCCTGGGCGCCGCGTTCGCCGTGACCGTGTCGACGAACACGGGTCAGCCGCTTCTGGGTGCCCTGCTCTTCCCGGCGGGATTCGTGCTGCTGTATCTGCTCGGGTTCGACCTCCTCACCGGCGTCTTCACGCTCGCGCCCCTGGCCTGGCTCGACAAGCGTCCTGGCGTCTCGGGCGGCGGCGTGCTGCGCAACTGGGGGCTCGTCTTCCTCGGCAACTTCCTCGGCGCGTTCACGGTCGCGGTGCTCATGGCGATCGTGTTCACCTACGGCTTCGCCGCCGAGCCGAACGCGATCGGCCAGGCCATCGGCGAGATCGGCCACGGCCGCACGGTCGGCTACGCGGAGTACGGCGCCTCGGGCATGCTGACGCTCTTCGTGCGCGGCGTCCTCTGCAACTGGATGGTGTCGACCGGCGTCGTCGCGGCGATGTTGTCGGACAGCGTCGCGAGCAAGGTCATCGCGATGTGGCTGCCCATCATGCTCTTCTTCTACATGGGCTTCGAGCACTCGATCGTGAACATGTTCCTGTTCCCGTCGGGTCTGCTCCTCGGCGCCGACTTCACGCTCGTGGACTACCTCGTGTGGAACGAGATCCCCACCGTCGTCGGCAACCTCGTGGGCGGCCTCTCGTTCGTGGGTCTCACGATCTACGCCACGCACGGCCGGACCGCCCCGAAGCGCGTCGCGCTTGTGAAGCCGAACGGCAAGCGCTTCGCGGCCGCCCCGACCCGGGTGCCGGCCGAGCTCGCGGACCAGCTCTGAGACCGACGGGAGCCGGGACGCCTCGCGCGTCCCGGCTCCCGCATGTCCGGGCATCCTGTTCGGGTGTGCCGTTCGGGCTCGCTCCTTCGGGCGTACCGGGATTCGGATGGCTGGGGCTGGTGTGCGCGTGTCGGCCTCAGTGGGCGACGTGTGCCCCACGGGTCCGATTCCGGGGACGGTGGGTGAGGGAACGTCGCGTCGTTCCGGTGTCCGGGATTCGGATGGCTGGGGCTGGTGTGCGCGTGTCGGCCTCAGTGGGCGACGTGTGCCCCAGGGGTCCGATTCCGGGGACGGTGGGCACGGCCTGGTGCGGGGCGGCGGCTCAACCGCGCTCGCCGCCCGGGCCGCCCATCCCTCCGCCGCCCATCCCGCCGGCGAGGGCCTGGCCGGTCGTCGCGGTCGCGACGGAGGCGCCGTCGACCGAGATGTCATACGACGCACCCGATACGACGTCGGCGCTCGAGAACACGACGGCCCCGAAGTCCTTCTCGGCGGTCGTCGAGAACAGCACCGTGCCGTCCTCCGCGACGATCTCGATGGTCGACCCTGCAGCGCCCGACGCGGAAGCCGCGACCCAGGCCTGAGCCGATTCCGTCGCGGGGGAGCCGCTCATGCCGCCCGAGTCGAGCGCGAGCACCGTGCCTCCCGAGATCGTGAGCGAACCGTTCGTGTCGAGCGCGCCGTTGCCCGAGCTCGTCGGGCCGTAGACGACCGTCGTGCCGCCCGTGATCTCCATCGAGCCGTTCGAGTCGAGCCCGTCGCCGTCGGAGTCGATCGTGACCTCGCCGCCCGCGATGAGCACGAGCTCGCCGGAGTCCTGCATGCCGCCTCCTCCCATGCCGCCCTGCATCTCCTCACCCGACGCCGTGTCGGAGCTCGAGCCCGCCGATCCGTTGATGCCGTCGTCGGTCGCCGTGATGTCGATGGCGCCGCCGCCGATCGCGATCGTGCCGGCCTCGATGCCCTCCTCGGCTGAGATCGCGATGTCTCCGCCCGTGATGACGACGTCGGTGTAGCCGTCGATCCCGTCGCTGCCTGCGGTGATGTCGAGCGTGCCGCCCTCGATCTCGACGTAGCCCTGGGTCTCGTCCGCATCCTGATCGGAGGCGAGCCCGTCGCCACCGGCGTCCACGGTGATCGTGCCGTCGCGGACCGTCAGCGAGTCGTTGCCCTTCAGCCCGTCGTCGGCGGCGGTCACGGTGATCTCACCGGAGAGGATGACGAGGTCGTCCTTGCTCGCGATGCCGTCCTCGGCTTCCCTCTCGACGGTGAGCGCTCCTGTGCCGGAGATCGTCAGATCCGCGTCGGCCCAGATCGCGGCGTTCGCGTCGGCATCGGCGGAATACGCGCCCGTCGACGCGACGGCGTTGGTCGAGCCCTCGGCGAGGAAGAGCGCGACGTCGTCGGCAGTCGTCACCTGGATGGCCGGGGCATCGGCTGCCGCGATCGTCGCACCGTCGAGGATGAGCACGACCTGCGCGTCGTCGGGCGCGGCCACGACGATCGATCCCGTGTAGTCGCCCGACAGACGGTACACGCCGGCCTCCGAGATGGTCACCGTGCCGTCCGCGACCGTCACGCCCGGGGCATCCGTCGTGGCTTCGGTTCCCGACAGGGCGATGTCGACGGCGTCGCCGGCTGACCACTCGTCGTCGTTCACGACGGTCTGGTCGGCGTTGGCGTCGCTCACGGCGGTGACGCTCGCGATCTCGCCGGTCGAGGCCGAGCTCGCCGTGGACGACGAAGCGGATGAGGAGCTCGACGTGGAGCCGGCTGCGGTGTCGGTGGCCGCGCTCGCGATGGCGGAGCAGCCGGTGACGGCCGCGACGGCGAGGGCGAAGGCGAGGCCGAGGCCCACACGCGCGGTGCGGGCGGAGCGGCGGGGTTCGGTGTTCATGAGGGCTCCTGTCGGGTCAGGCGGCGGGTGCGAAGTGGGTGCGGAGCACGCGGCTCCACTTGTTGGAGGGCAGATCGGGGTGCAGGGCGGCAAGGCCCGTGGCGAACTTGCTGATGCCGACCGGGCGGACACCTCCGCGCCAGAGCAGCCGGTCGAGTGACGACGCGCGAGCGGCGGACTTCGTCTCGACGATCACGAGGTCGGGGCGGTGCATCCGTCCGCCCCAGGCATCGGCCCACGCGAGCTCGGTGTCGATCGTCGCGCGGGCGCCCTCGGGCAGGAGCAGCGTCGTGCGCCGATAGGCCGTGTGCAGCGTCGGCGTGAGCGCGTCGGCGATGCCGGCGTCGAGACCGAGCGACGCGACGGCCTCGGCGGCGTAGCCGCGGCCCTCCTCGGTGAGGCGGTCGACCGCGTCGGCGGGGTGCGCGATCCGCTCCTTCACAGTCGTGCCGCGGCTGCCACGCGTCTTCATCTCGAGGAAGGCCGCGTCGGTGTCGACGTAGTGCCGCGCACGCAGCTTGAAGCGGCGCCGTCGGCCGAGCGCGGCGAGGCGGTAGCTCAGGAGATCGGGGGTGTCGAAGTACATCGTGCCGTACTGCGACGCGCGGTCGCCGTCGATCTCCAGGACCCGGGTGCGTCGATCGACCTGATCGAGGATCCGGACGGCGTCGTCGGCCGTCATGAGGTACTTGCGGTCGACGCGGGTGAGCAGCTCGGCCTCCTCGACGAGCTCGTCGAGGGACAGCGGGGTGAAGCGGCCCGCGAACCGCTCCGAGAGGCTCACGCGGCCACCTCCTCGCGGACGGCGGAGATGCGGATGGCCGCGGCCGGGCGCACGCGATAGCGCACGTCCACGAGCGTGGTGTCGTTGACGAAGTCGATGTGCTGGACGGAGAACGCCCGCACCTCGCCCCCGAGCCGCTCCTCGAGGGCGCACCGCAGCTGGTCGTCGTCGCCGATGGCCTCGTCGAGCTCGACCGTGCGGTGCCGGTAGGAGGCGAACAGAGCGGGATGGTCGACGACGGCGAGTGCGAGCACGACGACCGCGACGAGCACGGTCGGGAGCACGTCGAACGTCGGCGCGAGACCCGTCAGCAGCCCGATGGCGAGCGCCGCGAAGTAGTAGGCGACCTCGCGCTGAGAGATCTCGCTCGAGCGGAGGCGGATGATCGACAGGACGCCGAACAGACCCAGCCCCAGGCCGACGGCCACCTCGGCCGAAGCGAGCACATTCGAGACCGCGAAGACGCCGATGTTGACGCCGAAGAATGCGACGACGAGATCGCGCCGCCGGTGGCGGTGGAAGTAGACGGCGACCGTGAGCAGCGTGATGGCGGCCAGGTCGACGGCGAGCATCGTGAGATCGGGCATGTCGTTCACCTTTCGTTCACTTCAGTGAAGCGGCGCTGTCTATGGGCCTCCTATGCCCCAATCAAGCGAGGACCAGGGGTTTCACCGGCGCTCGGTCGGCTGCGCGCGCGTGCGCGAACACCCACGCGCGCTGCACCAGGAACCCGGCCAGCCAGAGCGCGGCCTCGGTGACGACCTTGGCGATGACGAGGCCCACGCCGAGCGCGTCGAGGATGGTCATGAGGGTCACGTTCGCGACGAGCACGACCGCTGCGAGGGCGGCGTAGCGCGCGAGCTCGACGCGCAGGGGCGCGCGCTGTCGACGGCGTCCGAAGACCCAGATGCGGTTCACGGCGAAGTTCAGGCTCGCGCTCACGAGGCGGGCGCCCGCGATCGATCCCTGCAGCCATCCGCTCGCGAGGAGGAGCAGCCAGAGCAGGAGCGCGTCGACCGCTGCCGCGAGCACCGACGACGCGAGGAACGCAGCCAGCGGAGCCACGACGCGCAGCGAGTCGCGCAGCGGGCGGAAATGCGAGCTGCGGTTCTCGTCGAGGTAGACCGTCCGGATGGGCGTCTGCAGGATCCGGAAGCCGGCCCGCGCCGAGCGGAGGAGCATGATCGCCTCGTACTCGAAGCGGTCGCCCGGCAGGCGCGACGCCCACGGGAGCGCGGCAGCAGGCAGCCCCCGCAGCCCCGTCTGCGTGTCGACGACCCGGACGCCCGTGGCGACCGCGAACATCCGCGCAGACACCGCGTTGCCGAAACGGCTGCGCAGCGGCACGTCGTCGCCCCGGAAGTCGCGCACCCCGAGCACGATCGCGTCAGGGCTCCCCTCCACCTCACGCGCGACCCGCACGATGTCGTCGGGGGCATGCTGCCCGTCCGCGTCCGCGGTGACGACGGGAGCATCGGGGTGCGCCGTGCGTGCGTGCCGGAAGAGCGTGCGCAGCGCGGCCCCCTTGCCGCGGTTCGCGCCGTGGCTCAGCACCTCGACGCCTGCGGCCTCGAGCGAGGCGAAGACGGGCGCCGACGCCACGCCGCTGCCGTCGTCCACGACGACGATGTCGAGCGAGGGATCGCGCTCATGCAGGGCCGTGGCGAGGTCGACGAGCCGGTGGTCCGGCTCGTAGGCGGGGATCGCGACGACGGTCACGCCGCGCCGCCGATGTAGAGGATGTCGCTCGTCGCCCGCTCGCCGCCGTTGGAGGGCCGGTTGACGACCTCGCCATCGAACCACATCTCGCTCGAGCCGCCGCCATCGAGGTTGTAGGCGGTCTGCACGCCGAGGCCCTGCATGATCTCGGCGAGCTCGGGCAGGGTCGCGCCGCGGCTGTACCTCTCCTCGCGTCCGTCGACGACGACGAAGACGAGGTGCGTCGCATCGATCACGCCGATCGCGGTGCGCGGCTGCTCGCCCTGGATCGAGTGGTTGCCGAAGTTCGTGTCGACCTCCACCTCGTCGACGCCTTCGACGACGGCGCCGTCGCGCACGAGCGCCGGGCCGAAGGAGAGCGTCGTCCAGACGCCTGCGTCGACGAGGGCCTGCGCCGTGGTCGCGGTCTCGTCGTAGATCTCGGCGCGCCCGTCGGCGTAGAGGGCGAGGCCCTCGCGCGCCCCCGCATCGCGGTAGGCGACCCCGTTGCGCACCTGGATGCCCGTGTCGCGGAAGCCGTAGTAGTCGCCGTTGACGGCGAACCGGGCGCCGTGCGCCTCGGCCATCTCCGACACGAGCTGCGTCACGTTCTCGCCGAACTGGTCGTGCGCGAACGCCGTGCGGAGGTCGGTCGGGTCGCCCAGCGTCACGTGCGCGACGAAGAAGGTGAGGGTGTCGGCGCCCGTGCCCGTCGTGACGGTCTCGATCGAGACGGTGCTCGCACTCGAGGTCGAAGCCGTCTCGGAGACCGCGGTGCCGGACGCCTCCTCGGCCGCCGCGACGCTCGCGACCTCGACATGCGGGATGAGGAATCGGTCGGCCGCCCACCAGGCGGCCGTGCCGGCGCCGGCGACAGCCGTCGCCCCGCCGATGAGAAAGGCTCTGCGTGAGAGGATCCGTCGTTCGCTCATGGCCCGATGCTCGAGCGCGCGGCTATGCGGTCGCTATGGCACCGGGATGACGGGGCTCCGGCTTCCTCTGGAGACGCCGGGAGAGACGACGAAGGCCGCCCCGCGGAGCGGGACGGCCTTCGATCGTCGCGGCTTCTTACTCGCTGCCGCGGAGGATGGCGATGATGCGCAGGATCTCGACGTACAGCCAGACGACCGTGACCATGATGCCGAAGGCGGCCTGCCAGCCGAACTTGCGCGGGGCGCCGTTGCGGACGCCCTGCTGCACCATGTCGAAGTCGAGCACGAGCGAGTACGCCGCCATGATGACGACGAGCACGCCGATCGCGACACCGAGCCATCCCGACCGGAGACCCCAGCCGTCCACGATCCCGGTGAACGAGAGCACGAGGTTGAGGAGCGAGAAGACGAGGTACCCGATCATCGCGATCATGAAGATCTTGGTCGCACGGGCCGAGGCGCGGATCTTGCCGCTGGCGAAGAGAGCGAGCGTCACGCCGATGACCGAGACGGTCGCCAGCGTGGCCTGCATGATGATGCCGGGCCAGATGAGCTCGAAGTAGGCGGAGATGCCGCCGACGAAGAGCCCCTCGAACGCCGCGTAGGCGAAGATCAGCGGAACGCTCGGCGTCTTCTTGAACGCGTTCACCAGGCCCAGGATGCCGCCGCCGATCATGCCGATGATCCACGGCATCATCGACGCGTTGGCGAGGTTGTTGGTCGCGATCGCCGGCGCGAAGGTCCAGAAGTAGCCGACCGTCGCGAGCACGAGCATGACCGCGAACAGGCCCACGGTCTTCCAGATCGTGTCCTCGACCGTCATGCGGCCGGTCTCGCGTGCGCCGGCCGGCGGCGCGGCGAGCATGCCCTCCATCTGGGCGTTCGCCGCGGCGTCGACGCCCATGTGGGCGAACTGCCCGGCCTGGACGCCGGCGGGCGGCGGGGTGGTGGGCGTTCCGTACTGCGCGGCCTGCGGGCCACCGGGGTAGCTCTGAACCGCGCGCGGATCGGGGGAGAAGACGGGATTGTTGAAACCGGGGCTGGCCATGATGCGGTCACTCCTATGGTCTGCTGACGGCGCGGTCTCATCGTCGAGCTTCGTGGAAGCCCCACGATGATGCTGTCCCTCCAGAGTAGTCACGCGATGCTATGGGAGGGCTGTGATTCGGAAAGCGTTCACGCGCGGCGAAATCCCGGTTCCCGCGCGCTGGCTAGCCTTCTCGTATGCCCCGTCGCCATCCGCTCGTCATCGGCCACCGCGGAGCACCGGGGTATCGGCCCGAGCACTCGCGCTCGTCCTACGCCCTCGCCTTCGCGATGGGCGTCGACGCCGTCGAGCCCGATGTCGTCGCCACGCGCGACGGCGTGCTCGTGGTCCGGCACGAGAACGAGATCTCCGGCACGACCGATGTCGCCGACCATCCCGAGTTCGCCGACCGTCGGACGGTGAAGGCCGTCGACGGCGAGCGGCTCGACGGCTGGTTCACGGAGGACTTCACGTGGGACGAGCTCGCGACCCTGCGCACGCGCGAGCGGATCCCCGACCTGCGGCCCGCGAGCGCGACGTTCGACGGGGGCGAGCCCATCCTGCGGCTGGACGAGCTGCTCGAGCTCGTCCGCGCGGCGTCCGCCGAGCACGGGCGCGAGATCGGCGTCGTGCTCGAGATCAAGCACGCGACATACTTCGAGCGTCTCGGCCTCGATCTCGTGCCCCTCATCGAGCGCGACCTCGCCACCGCGGGCTGGCTGGACGGCTCCTTGCCGCTCATCGTCGAGGCGTTCGAGGAGACGGTGCTGCGGCGGCTGCGTGCGCGCGGCGTGCCCGGGACCTACATCCACCTGCTCGAAGCCCGGGGGACGGCCTTCGACCTCCTCGTGCGCGATGGCGATGCGGCGCGCAGCTACGCGCAGACCGCGACGCCGGCCGGTCTCGACGAGCTCGTCGGCGTGGTCGACGGCATCAGCGTCGACAAGCGCATGATCCTCCGCCCCGACGGCGCGGGGCGCGCGACCGGGCCGGGTCGGCTCGTCGCCGACGCGCACGACCGCGGGCTGCAGGTGTTCACCTGGACCTGCCGCCCCGAGAACGCCTTCCTCGTTCCGGAGTTCCGCGGCGCGGGCGGGCGCGCGGCGTTCGGCGACTACGCGGCCGAGTGGGAGCTCGTGCGCGCGAGCGGAGTGGACGGCGTGTTCGTCGACCATCCCGATCTGGGGGCGGACGTGTTCCGCGCCCCCGTCGTCAGCTGACGGAGGAGCTCATGTCGGCCCGGAAGATCCGACCGAGGCACCGCTCTGCGGTGCGGGCGTCGGACGCCTGGATGGCCGTGGCGACCTCGCGCGCGCGTGCCGCGATGAACTCCGGAGGGTTCAGCAGCGGATGGCCGCCCCGCGTGCTGCGCATGAGCTCACCCCATGCGCGGTCGAAGGACACGCGCAGGAACGGGTTGCCTGCGGCCTCGATGGTCGCATCGAAGGCCACCCGCGCGGCCCCGTAGAGCACCTCCGGCGTGTGCTGGCCCTCGTCGCACAGTGCGGCGAGCGCGCGGAACAGCTGCGCCAGGCGGACCCGCGCGGCGCTGTCGACGCGCGCGAGCGCGAGATGGAGGCCGATCCCGACCTCGATCCCCAGGCACTCCATCGCGATGTGGAAGCGGTCGGGGGCGTGCTCGGCGACACGGTAGAAGCGGCTGCGGGTCTCGCGGACGAGCCCCACGCGCTCCAGCTCGCGCAGCGCGACGCGCACGATCGCGCGCGGGATCCCGAGCTCGTCGGCGATCACCGCGTCGCGGATCCGTGCCCCCGGCGGCAGCGCTCCTGTCCTGATCGCCTCGCGCACGTGCTCCGACGTGCGCTTCATCTCCCCGGCGTGCTCGACGACACGCACCTGCCCCCTGTATCGCTGCATGGCAGACCCCCTTGGACACACGGTAGCGCCAGAGGCGCTTCGTGCAACAGAGTGTCGTGGGGTCAGTCGCGCGAGGTCGTGGCGTCGAACAGCTCGAGGATGCTCTGCTCGGCCCGCAGCGCGTCCGCGCTCTCGATCGCGTCGCGCAGCTCGTCGAAGAGCGCCGACACCGCGTCGTCGACGGCGATCGCGAAGCTGCCGCTGCGGATGTTGCGCTCGAGTGCGAACCGCGCGTCCATCGTGACGGAGCGGAAGACCGGGTTCTCCGTCTGGTCGACGAGGAACAGGAAGCACGCGAAGTAGCTCTCGCGCGCGCGGTCGCGATCGCCGGCGGCGAGTGCCGTTCGCAGGTCCTCGAGCAGCTCGAGGCTGCGCCTGCGCGCGGCGTCGTCCATCCGCTCCACGGCCATCCGCGCGGCCACGCCGGTCTGGTAGCGCGCGAACTCGATGCTCGCGGTCACCATCTCGGGCGTGATCTCGGTCACGCGCGTGAAGCGGCTCGCCGACATCTCGATGAGCCCCTCCCGCTCGAGGCGCTGCAGAGCCTCGCGGACCGGCATGCGCGAGACCCCCAGGCTCTCGGCGATGTCGAGGTCGCGGATGCGCTCTCCGGGCGCGAAGGAGCCGTCGACGATGGCCGCCGCGATCCTGTCGTACACGGCGTCGCCCAGTCGTGTCGGCGATAGGTCGAGTTTCCCAGTGAAATTCGGCATCGTAACCTCCCCAGTCGATGCGAACGGATGAACACTACTCCTCGCACCTGCGATATGTCGCTCTCACCAGCTGTGTTGTTCCTCCGGAATACGGGTACATCTGCCCTTGTCAGGGGCCCGCCCTACACTCGAAGGGACATGACAGACGCGCTCTTCCCCCTCTCCGCCGCCGCCGACGACGATCTGCTGAAGGGGCTCAATCCGCCGCAGCGCGAGGCCGTCGAGTACCGCGGCCCCGCTCTGCTCATCGTGGCGGGTGCCGGGTCGGGCAAGACGCGGGTCCTCACGCACCGCATCGCCTCGCTCCTGCGCAGTAGGGAGGCGTGGCCGAGCCAGATCCTCGCGATCACCTTCACGAACAAGGCCGCGGGCGAGATGCGCGAGCGCGTCGAGCAGATCGTGGGCGACAGCGCGCGCGGCATGTGGATCTCGACGTTCCACTCGGCGTGCGTGCGCATCCTGCGCCGCGAGGCCGAGCAGTTCGGCTTCACGAAGGCGTTCACGATCTACGACTCCGGCGACTCGCGCGCGCTCCTCAAGCGCCTCGTGCGCGAGCGCGAGGCCGACGCGCTCGGGCTAACCCCGGCCGGCGTGCAGTCGCGCATCTCCAAGCTCAAGAACGAGCTCGCCGACGCCGAGTCGTACGCGCGTGACGCCAACATGAACGACCCCGCCGAGCGGAAGTTCGTCGAGATCTTCGGCGACTACCAGCGCGAGCTGCAGAAGGCGAACGCCTTCGACTTCGACGACCTCATCGCGCAGACCGTCTTCCTCTTCCGGGCGTTCCCGCACGTCGCAGACGTCTACCGCAAGCGGTTCCGCCACATCCTCGTCGACGAGTACCAGGACACGAACCACGCGCAGTACCAGCTCATCCGCGAGCTGACGCGGCCCGTGCAGGCGGAAGCGGCCGGCGGCATGGTGTTCGAGGACGAGCCGGCGGCCTCCCTCACGGTCGTCGGCGACTCGGACCAGTCGATCTACGCGTTCCGCGGGGCGGACATCCGCAACATCACCGAGTTCGAGCGCGACTTCCCCGGCGCGAAGGTCGTCCTCCTCGAGCAGAACTACCGGTCGAGCCAGAACATCCTCGACGCGGCGAATGCGGTGATCCGCAACAACTTCGACCGCAAGGACAAGCGCCTCTGGAGCGACCAGGGCGAGGGCGAGAAGATCGTCGGCTTCACGGGCTACTCGCAGCACGACGAGGCGCAGTTCGTCGCCGACGAGATCGAGAAGCTGCGGCGCTCGGGCATCGACTACCAGCAGATGGCCGTGTTCTACCGCACGAACTCGCAGTCCCGTGCGCTCGAGGAGATCTTCATCCGCGCCGCGGTGCCCTACAAGATCATGGGCGGCACGAAGTTCTACGACCGCGCGGAGATCAAGGACGCCCTGGCCTACCTCGTCGCCGTGGCGAACCCCGCCGACGAGATGGCCGTGCGGCGCATCCTGAACAAGCCCAAGCGCGGCATCGGCGACGTCACCGAGACGACGATCGCGCGATTCGCGGCCGACAACGGCCTGTCGTTCCGCGACGCGCTCGCGCACCCGGCGGAGATGGGGCTCGGCCCCAAGCTGCAGAAGGCGATCGCCCAGCTCGACGAGGTGCTCCGCGAGGCGAGCGGGATCCTGTTCCCCGCCTCGGGGGAGCAGGCGCCTTCATCCGCGGTCACGGAGGGCCTGCAGGTGCTCCTCAACAAGAGCGGCTACCTCGACGCGCTGCGCATGAGCCGCGATCCGCAGGACGAGGCGCGCGTCGAGAACCTCGACGAGCTCGTCGCCGTCACGCGCGAGTTTGCGCGGAACAACCCCGAGGGCACGATCGTCGACTTCCTCACCGAGGTCGCGCTCGTCGCCGACACCGACGACCTCGACGACGAGTCGGGTGCCGTCTCGCTCATGACGCTGCACACGGCGAAGGGGCTCGAATTCGACGCCGTGTTCGTCACGGGCGTCGAGGAGGACCTCATCCCGCACCGCATCTCGGCGGGCGAGCCGGGCGGCCCGCAGGAGGAGCGGCGCCTGTTCTACGTCGGGATCACGCGGGCCCGCAAGCGCCTCTACCTGTCGCTCGCGATGACCCGCGCGCAGTTCGGCGAGGTCACGGTCGCGATGCCGAGCCGGTTCCTGCAGGAGATCCCGGCGGCCCTCATCGACTGGAAGCAGTCTCCCGGCGACGTGAACTCCCGCGGCGGAACCCAGTCGCGCGCCCTCAACGCGCGCCGACCCGGCGGATCGAGCGACCGCTGGGGTGTGAAGCCGCTGCCGGCCGGCGGGGGCCTCAAGCCGAAGTCGACCGCGATGGACCGCTTCCCCGGGCTCGTCACGAACAAGGTGCGCGACAACGGAGACCTCGAGCTCGCCGCGGGCGACCGCATCCGCCACGACGACTTCGGCGAGGGGACCGTCGACGCGATCACGGGGGAGGGCGCCAAGCGCATCGCGCACGTGCGCTTCGACGAGGCCGGAGCCAAGAAGCTCCTCATCAAGGTCGCGCCGATCGCCAAGCTCTAGCCCGCGCTCGGCTCCGCGCCGCCGTCGACGATCGCCATCCCGCGGCCCCGCAGGCGGCGCCGCTCGCCCTCGAGGAAGCCGACGAGGCGCTCGCGTGTGCCGCGCGCGTGCGCTGCGACGAGCGCCGTCGCCGTCTCGGCCTCGCGCGCGAGGATCGCATCGAGGATGGCCGCATGCTCGTCGCGCGCGTGGGCGCGCGCCTGCGGCGTGCGCACCTCGAGCCATCGCGTGCGGCTCAGACGCGTCATCACGTCGGCCAGCGCGTCGGCGAAGAACGCGTTGCCCGACAGGCGCGCGAGGGCGACGTGGAAGTCGCCGCCGTCGCGGACGCCCGCCTCCTCGTCGTCGTGCTCGGGTTCCTCGGCGAGCGCGCGGAGCGCCGCGAGGTCGTCGTCCGATGCCCGGTCGACGACGAGGGCCACGGCCCCGGTCTCCACGGCCTCGCGGAACTCCACGGCCGCGCGCACCTCGCTGAGGTCGATCGGCGCGACCCGCCACCCGCGACCATCCCGTCGCGTGAGCCCCTCGCCCTCGAGGCGGAGGAGGGCGGCGCGGATCGGGGTGCGCGATGCGCCGGTCAGCGGCTCCAGCCCGCGCTCGCTGAGGGACTCGCCGGGGAGCAGATCGAACGACAGGATGGCCGCGCGCAGGGTCGCATAGGGCGCGCGGTCGTCGGTGTGCGGCATGGCATCCTCCAGTGGTATACCAGTACGGTACACCGAGGAGGAGCCATGACCGACATCATCGCCCGCGCACCCGTCAAGGCCTGGCGGATGCTCGTGCTCGGCGTGCTCGCGCAGGCGGCCGGGACCATGCTCGTCAGCACGCCCGCGTACCTCATCCCGCTGCTGCACCTCGAGCGCGGCATGTCGCTGGCCGAGGCCGGCGCGCTCGCCGCCGCGCCCACCCTGGGCATGGTGACGACGCTCGTGCTGTGGGGGCACCTCGCGGATCGCCACGGCGAGCGGTGGGTCATCGCCGGCGGGCTCGCCCTGACGGCGGTGTTCGCGCTGGCGGCGTCGGCCGTCTCCGACGTCCTCGGCTTCGGGGCCCTGCTCCTCCTCGGCGGGGCCGCCTCGGCGAGCGTGAACTCGGCGAGCGGCCGGATCGTCGTCGGCTGGTTCCCGCGCCGTCGTCGGGGCACCGCCATGGGCATCCGCCAGATGTCGCAGCCGCTGGGCGTCGCGGTCGCCGCGCTCGTCGTGCCCGGGCTCGCCGACGTCGGCGGCATCGCGGCGCCGCTTCTCGTGTCGGCGGCCGCGACCGGCCTCCTCGCCGTGCTGTGCGCCCTGGGCGTCGAGAACCCGCCCCGGACCCCGGCCGTGCCAGGAGCGCCCGCGGGCGCGAACCCGTATCGCCGCAGCGGCTTCCTGGCCCGCGTGCACGCGGTGTCGCTGCTTCTCGTCTTCCCGCAGTTCCTCCTGTCGACGTTCGGGATGGTGTGGTTGATCGCGGGACTCGGGTGGGACGCCGCGGCGGCGGGCGCGCTCATCGCCGCGTCGCAGTTCGTCGGCGCGTTCGGGCGGATCGCGGTCGGCGCGCTGAGCGATCGGGTCGGCAGCCGCATGCGCGTCCTGCGCTGGGTCGCGGTGAGCGGCGTCGTCGTCATGGCCGCGCTCGCCCTCGTGGCGGCGCTCGAGGCGGGCGCCGCCGCGGCGGTCGTCCTCGTCATCGCCACGAGCGTCACGGTCGCCGACAACGGCCTCGCGTTCACCTCGGTCGCGGAGGCGGCTGGATCGGCGTGGTCGGGCAAGGCGCTCGGCATCCAGAACACGGGGCAGTTCGTCGCGGCATCCGCCGTCGGCCCCGTGATGGGCGCGCTCATCACGGCCGTCGGCTTCCCGCTCGCCTTCGCGCTCACGGCGCTCGTGCCGCTCGCGGCCTATCCGCTCATCCCGCGGCACGACGAGCACGCCGCCTGAGCGACGGCGGATGCGCCGCCGCGCAACCTGGGCAGGGCGTGCGAAGCGGCCGGAGGGCCCGTCGGCGACCCGTAGGCTGGGCGCATGGGCCTGTTCTCGAGGAAGAAGAAGACCGACCCCGCGACGGAGGAGGCCGCTTCGACCCCGGTCGAAGGCGAGGGGGCCGCTGCGGCGGCCGACGCTCCCGCCGAGCCGGAGGCTCCTGCCGAGCCGGAGGCTCTCGCCGAGCAGACACCCGAGGTCGGCATCTCGTTCTCCGCGTTCCGCGGCGTGGGAGCGCCCTCGGGGCCCGAGATCGCCCCGCCGTCCGACGAGCCCGCGCCCGCCCCGGCCGCGCCGTCTGCGCCCGCTCAGCCCGGGCCGTCCGTCACGCGCCGCCCGGCGCCCGAGCCGACCCCGCCCACGCGCCCCGAGCTGCCCAAGGCGCCCGCCGCTCCGCCCACCCAGCTCGAGACCGTGCCGGGCCTGCGCGACAACGCGCTGCTGCGCGACGCGCTCGCGGCGCTCCCGGAGAAGCCGACCGGCCCGCAGGTCATGGGCGTGCTGCGGCAGATGCTGCAGGGCCACGTCTTCCTGCGGGTGAAGGGCGATGCGCGCCAGCAGATCGCGGAGGGGAAGCCCGTCACCTTCGGCATCGCGCGCGTGGGCGACCAGAACTTCATGGTCGCGTTCAGCTCGGGCAAGGCCCTGCGCGACGCCGTCCAGAGCGATGGCGACACGGAGACGTCGGCTGTCGCGCAGCCCGTCGCGGCGCTGCTCACGCAGCTGCTCAAGGGCGACTTCGGCGGCATCATCATCGACAACAACTCCGCACCGCACCGCGTGGTGCTGCCGCGCGACATCATCGAGCAGGCGATGAACCAGGCCGACCCGGAGTTCCGCCTCAAGGCGCTGCTCACGGCGCCGCGCGAGGCCGACACCCCGCACAAGGTCGCCGCGCTGCTCGCGGAGGCCCCGCCGCTCTGGGTCGCGGTCGGCTCGCTCGCGGAGGACCAGACGAAGATGGGGATCGCCGAGGCGCGCCTGGCCGACGGCACGCGCCTCGTGCAGCTGCACTCGCACCCCCTCGAGGTCGTCGCGCAGGGCCGCGGCGAGAAGGCGCTCCCGATCAAGGTCGTCAAGCTCGCGAAGATGCTCCGCGACCACGAGGAGCTGGGCGGCGTGCTCATCGACCCGGCGGGGCCGCTCATCACGCTCACGCGCGACGAGCTCGCCCCGGTGCTCGCCCTCGAGGAGGAGTAGGGTCGGGCTCAGTACTCCGCGCGCGCCGCGAACGTCTCGAGCAGGCGCTGCAGCGAGTCCAGGCGCGGCGCGGGCAGCCGGCGCTCCGCGACCGCCTCGTTAAGCGCGCAGTCCGGCGCGTCGGGCAGGTGCGTGCACCCGCGCGGGCACTCCTCGGCGACGGCGTCGAGATCGGGGTACGCCCGGAGGATGTTCGCGGGGTCGACATGGCCGAGCCCGAACGAGCGCACGCCCGGGGTGTCGATCACCCATCCCTTGCCCCGTCGGCCCTCGTATCGCAGCGACACCGTGGAGGACGACGTGTGCCGGCCGCGGCCGGTCACCTCGTTCACATGCCCCGTCGCGCGGCCGGCGCCGGGCACGAGGGCGTTCACGAGCGTCGACTTGCCGACGCCGGAGTGCCCGACGAAGACCGTCGAATGGCCCACGAGCGCCGCTCCGATCTCGGCGACCGGCGTCTCGCCGCGCGCGCTGCGGAAGACGCGCAGGTCGGGAAGGCCCTCGAAGTGCGCGAGGAACCCCTCGGGGTCGGCGAGGTCGGTCTTCGTGACGACGAGGAGCGGCCGGATGCCGGCGTCGAGGGCCGCCACGAGGTAGCGGTCGACGAGGCGCGGGCGCGGCTCGGGATCGGCCGCGGCCACGACGACGAGCATCTGGTCGGCGTTCGCGACGACGACCCGCTCGACCTGGTCGGTGTCGTCGGCGCTGCGACGCAGGAGCGACGTGCGCTCCTCGATGCCGACGATGCGCCCGAGCGTGCCCTCACGGCCCGACGTGTCGCCCACGACGCGCGCGCGGTCGCCCGTGACGATCGGCGTGCGGCGCAGCTCGCGCGCGCGGGCGGCCGTCGCCTCGTGCTCGTCGGGGCCGTCCTCGTCGATGAGCAGGGTGTAGCGCCCGCGGTCGACGCCGAGCACCCGCGCGATGCGGGCGTCCTCGTGTGCGGGGCGCCGCTTCGTGCGCGGCCGGTTGGCCTTCGGGTTCGGCCGCACACGGACATCCGACTCGTCGAACTCGTCGTCGAGGTCGTCGGAGTCGCCGAGCCAGCTCACGCCGAGGTGCTCCTCGACCTCGTGCCGACGAGGCCCTCCCACAGCTGGGCGAACTCCGGCAGCGTCTTCGCCGTCGTGCCGATGTCGTCGACGACGACACCCGGGGTGCGCAGCCCGATGAGCGCGCCCGTGGTCGCGATGCGGTGGTCGTGGAACGCGCGCCACGTGCCCGCGCGGAGGGGCCGCGGGAACACGCGGATGCCGTCCGGAAGCTCCTCGGCCTCGCCGCCGACCGCGCGGAGGTTCTGGGCGAGCGCGGCCAGGCGATCGGTCTCGTGCCCGCGGATGTGCGCGATCCCGCGGAAGGTCGACGGTCCGTCCGCATACGCCGCGAGCCCGACGAGCGTCGGCGTGAGCTCGCTCACCGCCGAGAGGTCGAGGTCGACGCCGTGCAGGCCCTTGCCCGCGGAGACCGTGAGCGCACCCGAGCGCCGCGTCACGCGCGCGCCCATGTGCGCGAGGATCTCCGTGAGGTGCGCTCCCGGCTGGGTCGAGTGCACGGGCCATCCGGTCACCGTCACGTGGCCGCCCGCGATCATGGCGGCCGCGAGGAACGGCGCGGCGTTCGACAGATCGGGCTCGATCGCGATGTCCTTGGCGCGCACGGGGCCGGCCGGCACGATCCACTCGCCGTGGCCCGACCGCTCGACGAGCACGCCGCGCCGCGCGAGCGACTCGATCGTCATGTCGATGTGCGGGACGCTGGGCAGGCGGGCGCCGACGTGTCGCAGGCGCAGGCCGACGTCGAAGCGCGGGGCGGCGAGCAGGAGGCCCGAGACGAACTGGCTCGACGCCGAGGCGTCGATGTCGATCTCCCCGCCGCGCAGATGGCCGTGTCCGTGCACGCGGAACGGGAGCGACCAGCGCCCCTCGTCGTCGATGTCGACGCCGAGGTCGCGCAGCGCCTTGATCATCTCGCCCATCGGCCGGTGCAGCGCGCTCTCGTGAGCGGTCACGAGCACGTCGCCGTCGGCGAGGCCCGCGAGCGGGGCGACGAACCGCATCACCGTGCCGGCCTGGCCCGAGTCGACCGTGCCGCCGCCGCGCAGGGGAGCGGCAGGGGTCACGTGCAGGTCGGGCCCGAACGGGCTGTCGCCCTCGACCTCCTCGATCCCGACACCCAGCTGGGTGAGCGCCTCGATCATCCGGCGGGAGTCGTCCGAGTGCAGCGGCCGGTGCAGGGTGCTCGGCCCGTCTGCGATGGCCGCGAGCACGAGCTCGCGGTTCGTGAGCGACTTCGACCCGGGCACGGCCAGGGTCGCGTCCAGCGCACGCTCGGCGACGGGCGCCTCGTACGCGCCCTGCGGTCTGTTCACGGCGCCATGGCCGTCGGGGGAATACCCACGGGCAGTCATCGCGTTCCACCCTACTGAATGCACGAGAGGAGCCGGATGTTCGCCACCCTTGCGAATCCGCGTGAGGACGTCGACGCGGGGCCCTGCGGCGGCGCCGACGCGGCGCGCCTAGACTTGCCGATCATGAGCGACGCACAGCCCTCCCCGGCAGACGCGCGCGCGCAGTTCGAAGAGCAGGCGCTCCCCTTCATGGACCAGCTCTACGGCGCGGCGATGCGGATGACCCGGAACCCGCCGGATGCGGCGGACCTCGTCCAGGAGACGTTCGTCAAGGCGTTCGCGTCGTGGTCGTCGTTCACGCAGGGGACCAACCTCAAGGCGTGGCTGTACCGCATCCTCACGAACACCTACATCAACACGTACCGGAAGAAGCAGCGCGAGCCCTACCAGGGCACGATCGACGACCTCGAGGACTGGCAGCTCGGCGGCGCCGAGTCGACGACCGCGATGAGCAGCCGCTCGGCCGAGGCCGAGGCGATCGACCGCATGCCCGCCTCGGTCGTGAAGGACGCTCTGCAGTCCATCCCCGACGACTTCCGGATGGCGGTGTACCTCGCCGACGTCGAGGGCTTCGCCTACCAGGAGATCGCCGACATCATGAAGACCCCCATCGGCACCGTCATGAGCCGCCTGCACCGTGGCCGGCGGCTCCTGCGCGGGATGCTGACCGAGTATGCGGCCGAGCGCGGGATCTCGGCCGCCGAGACAGGAGCGAAGAAATGACCGACTGCGGCTGCGAGAAAGCACGGCGCGACCTCGAGGCGTACCTCCGAGGCGCGATCGAGCTGTGCCGGACCGAGCACTCCGACATCAAGGAGCACATCGACAGCTGCCCGAGCTGCCAGGGCGAGGTCCTCGTCGAGCGCACGCTCACCGAGGCCATCCAGCGCTCCTGCCGCGAGGAGGTCGCCCCCGAGGAGCTCCGCGACCACGTCCTCGCCCAGCTGCGCGCGGCGCAGGCGGCCCACACAGCGGTCTGAGACCGCCCCTGAGACCGTGGCGTCGAGCACACAGTCTCGGGGTGGACAATAGACGACGTGGAAGAGCTCTTCGTCCTCCTGCTGGTGGTCGTCACCGCCCTGGCATTCGACTTCACCAACGGGTTCCACGACACGGGCAACGCGATGGCCACGTCCATCGCGACCGGGGCTCTGAGACCGAAGGCGGCCGTCGCCCTCTCGGCCGTGCTCAACCTCGTCGGCGCGTTCCTCTCGATCGAGGTCGCGAAGACGGTCGGCGGAGACGTCGTCGACCTGAACCAGGCGCAGGGCGAGGAGCTGATGCTCATCGTCTTCTGCGGCCTCGTCGGCGCGATCATCTGGAATCTCGTGACCTGGCTCTTCGGCCTCCCGTCGTCGTCGAGCCACGCGCTCTTCGGCGGGCTCGTCGGCTCGGCGTTCGTCTGGGGCATCGTGAACGGCGCGAACGGCGTCGTGTGGGCCGGCATCGTCGGCAAGGTGCTCATCCCCGCCGTGCTGTCGCCGCTCATCGCGGCCCTCATCGCGGGCGTCGGCACCGTGCTCGTCTACCGCATCACCGCCCGCGTGCCGGCGGAGAAGTCCGAGCGCGGCTTCCGCTGGGGCCAGCTCGGCTCGGCGTCGCTCGTCTCGCTCGCGCACGGCACCAACGACGCGCAGAAGACGATGGGCGTCATCTTCCTCGCGCTCATCGCATACGGGGCGGTGAACCCCGAGGACGACGTCCCGTTCTGGGTGAAGCTGACGTGCGCCCTCGCGATCGCGCTCGGAACCTACCTGGGCGGATGGCGCATCATCCGCACGCTCGGAAAGGGCCTCGTCGAGCTGTCGGCGCCGCAGGGGATGGCCGCGGAGACGTCGAGCGCGGCGATCATCCTCACCTCGAGCCACCTCGGCCTCCCGCTGTCGACGACGCACGTCGCGACCGGATCCATCCTCGGCACCGGGCTGGGGCGCAAGGGCGCCGAGGTTCGCTGGAAGCTCGCGGGGCGGATGGGAATCGCATGGATCATCACGCTGCCGGCCGCGGCCGCTGTCGGCGGCGTGTGCTGGTGGATCGGCTCTGCGTTCCCCGGCCTCATCGGCGTCCTCATCGTCTTCGCCCTGCTCATCGGGCTGTCCGGCTACATGTACTGGCGCTCCACGCACAATGAGGTGTCGCACCACAACGTCAACGACGACTGGAAGGACGACGGCGTCACGGTCGACACGTCGAACGTGACGAGCGTCGTGAAGGTGGTGCGCTGATGGCCATCGACGTCTCCGCGATCCTCGGCTCCGTCGGCCAGGTGCTCGTCGCCGGGCTCCTGCTCGGCGCCGGCCTCCCCGCGCTGTTCGCGCTCGGGGTCCGCCTCCTCGCCACGGCCCCCGAACCCGGAGTCGGCGGCTTCTCGGGTGCCCGCGTCGGCGCGTGGGCGTGCTTCGGGCTCTGCATCGCCGCCGCCCTGTTCGGGATCGTCGTCATCGTCTTCGGGAAGCAGATGTTCGGGGCCTGAGGCCCTCGGCAGCCATCCCGCTGAGCCCGCGCGTTCACGCGCACGTCACCCCCGCGCATCCCTCCGGCCACCGACGCGAGCGTGTCGCGTCATCCCGCCTCCGTACGGTCGCGCCTGCGCGCACCCGAGCGCGCTTCCCTGCCGCACCTTCCGGAGGTCCCCATGTCACCACGCCCTGCCCTCGCCGCCCTCGGCCTTCTCGCCGCGACGTCGCTCGCGCTCGCGGGCTGCGCCCCTGCCGGCTCCGACGACGCCGCTGCGTCCGACGGCATCGATGCGGCGTCCGCGACGAGCGTCGAGGACTTCGGATCGTTCGAGGCGCTCGAGGAAGCCGCGAAGGCGGAGGGCGCGCTCAACGTGATCGCCCTGCCGCGCGACTGGGCGAACTACGGCGAGATCCTCGACCTGTTCGCCGAGCGCTACCCCGAGATCGCGATCGAGGAGCAGTCGCCCGACGTCTCGAGCGCCGAGGAGATCCAGGCCGCCGAGGCGAACGCCGGGCTCGACACCGCACCCGATGTGTTCGATCTCGGCCTCACCGTCGCTCTGCAGAACACCGACGCGTTCGCGCCGTACCGCGTGCAGACGTGGGACGACATCCCCGACGAGCTCAAGCACCCGGAGGGCCTCTTCGTCGGCGACTACGGCGGGTACATGTCGATCGGGTACGACGCGTCGTCGTTCGACGCGCCGACCTCGCTCGACGACCTGCTCGGCTCGGAGTTCGCCGGCTCCGTCGCGATCAACGGCGACCCCACGCAGGCCGGCGCGGCGTTCGCCGCCGTGGGCCTCGCGACGGTCCAGTCGGGCGGCACGCTCGACGACTTCCAGCCCGGCATCGACTTCTTCTCGGAGCTCAACGCGGCGGGCAACCTCCTCAAGGTCGATGTCACCTCCGCGACCGTGGCCTCGGGCGAGACCCCCGTCGTGTTCGACTGGGACTACCTGAACGCCGCGCACAGCGCCGAGAACCCCGACTGGAAGACGGTCGTCCTCGATGGCGTCGGCTACGCGGGGTACTACAACCAGGCGATCAACGCCGACGCGCCGCACCCGGCCGCCGCGCGCCTGTGGCAGGAGTTCCTCTACAGCGACGAGGTCCAGAACCTGTGGCTGAAGGGCGGCGCTCGCCCGGTCCGCGCCGAGGCCATGGCCGCGGCGGGAACGATCGACGAAGAGCTCTACGCCGCGCTGCCCGAGGCGCCCGAGGAGACGGTCGTGCCGACGGAGGAGCAGTCGGAGGCCGCGGGCACCCTCCTCGGCGAGACCTGGGCCGCGGCCGTCGAGTGACGACCGCAGTCCTCGCGGAGGGGGCGTCCACCGTCGCGTCGGCGCCCCCTCCGTCCGCCCCTCGACGCCGGCGGTTCGACCCGGCTGCGCTCGGCCTGGTCCCCTTCGCGGCGTACGTCCTCGTGTTCCTCCTCCTCCCGACGGCGATCGCCATCGGGACGGGCTTCCTCGACAGCGACGGAGCGCTCACCCTCGACAACATCGCCGGCCTGCTCGAGCCGACGATCCTGCGGACCTTCGGCAACTCGATCTGGCTGTCCGCCCTCACGGCGATCGTCGGCGCCGTCCTCGGTGCGCTGGCCTGCTACGCGATGCTCGGCCTGCCCGAGGGCGGGCGAACGCGCACGACGGTCGACGCCGCGGCGAGCGTGCTCGCGCAGTTCGGCGGCGTCATGCTCGCGTTCGCGTTCATCGCGACACTCGGCGCGCAGGGGCTCATCACCCGGCTCATCCTCGACCTCGCGGGTGTCGACATCCACGCGGGCGGCAACTGGCTGTACGCCCTGCCCGGCCTCGTCCCGACGTACCTCTTCTTCCAGGTGCCGCTCATGGTCATCACGTTCATGCCCGCGATGAACGCGCTGCAGCCGGCCTGGGCCGAGGCGAACCTCACCCTCGGGGGCACGCGCTTCGGCTTCTGGCGCTGGATCGGCATCCCGGTTCTGTCGCCGGCGTTCCTCGCGAGCCTGCTTCTGCTGTTCGCCAACGCCTTCTCCTCGTACGCGACGGCGGCCGCGCTCGCCAGCCAGGGAGCGCAGATCGTGCCCCTGCAGATCCGCGCGGCCCTCACGAGCGAGACGGTCCTCGGCCGCGAGAACCTCGCGGGCGCCCTCGCGCTCGGCATGATCGCCGTCGTGTCCGCCTGCATGTGGGGCTACTCCGCGATCCAGCGCCGAGCGGCGAGGTGGCGGCGATGAGCGCCCCGCCCTTCGCTCCGAGTGCCGCGGCGCGCTGGATCATCGGCGTCGTGCTCCTCGCCGTGTTCGCCATCCCGATCGCGTCGATGGTCGAGTACTCCCTGCGCGACGGCGCGGGCTACTCGCTCGTGCACTGGACCGCCCTCTTCGACCCGGAGAACGCGGGGACCTATCGTCCGATCTGGACCGGACTCGGCAACTCGCTCCTCCTCGCCGCGGTCACCGTCGTCATCGTGCTCGCGCTCGTCGCGCCCACCGTCGTGCTCGTGAACCTCCGCTTCCCCCGCCTGCGACAGCTCTTCGAGTTCGTCGTGCTGCTGCCGATCTCCATCCCTGCGATCGTCGTGGTGGTCGGACTCGCTCCGATCTACCAGAGCATCGGACGTGCGATCGGCACGGGGGTGTGGACGCTGGCGTTCGCCTACGGCATCACGGTCCTGCCGTTCGCCTACCGCGCGATCCAGGCCTCCATCGACGCGGTGGACCTCCGGACCCTGTCCGAGGCGTCGCGCACACTCGGCTCGGGCTGGGGGACCACCCTCCTCCGGGTGATCGCGCCCAACCTGCGGCCGGGGCTCCTCGCCGCGTCGCTCATCTCCGTCGCCGTCGTGCTCGGCGAGTACACGATCGCCTCGATCCTCGGCCGTCAGAACCTCCAGACCGCCCTCGTCGTGGTCGGCAAGCAGGACCCGTGGGCGCCGGTCATCCTCTCGCTGCTGTCGCTCGTCTTCGCGTTCGCACTGCTCATCGTCATCGGGCGCGCGGGGCGCGCCCGCTCCGGAAGGACCTCTGCATGACCATCGACGCGATCGACACCGACGAGAACGCGCTGCTCGCGGCCCGAGGGCAGGGCGTCCCGGTCGCCTTCCAGGGCGTGGTGAAGGAGTTCGGGTCGACGCGCGTTCTCCACGGCGTCGACCTCGACATCCGCCCCGGCGAGTTCCTGTCCCTGCTCGGTCCATCCGGCTGCGGCAAGACGACGCTCCTGCGCATCCTGGCGGGGCTCGAGCAGGCGACGAGCGGCGTCGTCCGCATCGACGGTGCCGACGTGTCGACCGTCCCGACCAATCGACGCGACCTCGGCATGGTGTTCCAGGCGTACTCGCTCTTCCCACACCTCACGGTGCAGCAGAACGCGGCTTTCGGGCTCGAGCGGCGCCGCGTCGCTAAGGTCGAGGCCGCGAGGCGCGCGCTCGACGCGCTGCGGCTCGTGGGGCTCGAGCATCTCGCCGACCGGTATCCGCACCAGCTGTCGGGTGGCCAGCAGCAGCGCGTCGCCCTCGCGAGGGCCATCGTGACCGAGCCCCGCGTGCTGCTGCTGGACGAGCCGCTGTCGGCACTCGACGCGAAGGTGCGGGTGCAGCTGCGAGACGAGATCCGTGCCCTGCAGCTGAGGCTCGGCATCACGACGGTGTTCGTCACCCACGATCAGGAGGAGGCGCTCGCCGTATCCGACCGGATCGCGGTCATGGACGCGGGGCGCATCGAGCAGATCGGCACGCCGGAAGATCTCTATCTGCACCCCGCGACGCCCGGCGTCGCCGCGTTCGTCGGGCTCTCGTCCATCGTCCCCGCCGTCGCCCGGAGCGGGTTCGTCGAGGTTCTGGGCACGCGGGCGCCCATCCTGGGCGACGCCGTGGACGGGTCGGTCGAGGCGTTCGTGCGCCCCGAGAACGTGCGCCTGGGCGGGAGCGTGCTCGGCACGGTCGTCGAATCGACCTTCCTCGGCAGCATGCGCCGCTCGGTCGTGCGGGTGGAGACGGCCGACGGCTCGGCGGCGCTCGTCCGCGTGCAGCACGCCGCGTCCGAGCGGCTCGAGGTGGGCGAGCGGGTGACGCTGTCGGTCGACGCCGTGCCCGTCGTCGTGCGCCCGCGCGGGGCCTGACCCTCTTCGGGCGACGCGCCTCGGGCCATCCTGCGCCGCTCCGCGCCTGCCGCCGCGGGCGGCGGCTCGGACCCGGCGTCCGTGCCCGCCCGTAGGCTGGTGCGGTGAGCCCCATCGACGCACGCACTGTTCCCGCCGACCCGACCTCTCACGCGCGCCTCGCCGCCGCCGGCCTCGACTACCGGCTCGTCGACGGGGCGGACCGCGACGCGCTGGGCCGCACGCTCCAAGCTGTGTCGCGCGGATTCCTCGGCCCGGAGGTGAACGACGAGTCGCTCACCGAGCAGCACACCCAGCTCGCCGACCGCCGGTACACGGCGGTGTTCGACGCGTCGATCGCCGAGCCGGAGATCCCGGTCGCGACGGTCGATTCCTGGGTCACGCCGCTGACGATCCCCGGCGGCGAGCTCGACATGTGGGCGATCAGCGGTGTGACCGTGTCGCCGACCCACCGGCGGCGCGGCATCGCGCGGGCCATGCTCGAGGGCGAGGTGCGCGCTGCGGCCGAGGCCGGCCTCGCGATGGCGGGGCTGACCGTGACCGAGACCACCATCTACGGCCGGTACGGCTTCGGATCGGCGATCCCCATGAGCCGGTGGACGATCGATGTGCGGCGGGCGGGATGGTCCGGCGGCGAGCCCGACGGCCGCGTCGAGTTCGTGAGCCGCGAGCAGCTCGCGCGCGACCTCGGGGAGGTGCACGACCGTCAGCGCACGCTGCGCGCGGGCGAGATCGCCGGATGGCCGCGCCGCTGGCGGCAGCACGCCGGCCTGTCCTCCTCGGTGAAGGACGGCGACAGCGTCCGCGGCGTGCGGTACGTCGACGCCGACGGCGCCGTGCGGGGCGCGATGGCCTACCGGATCGCCGAGGGCGAGAGCGACTTCGCGCTCGCGCGCCTGGACATCCGCCATCTCGCGGCCGAGACCGACGACGCGACCGCCGCCCTCCTGCGCTTCGCCCTCCAGCACGATCTCGTGGCCGAGGTCCGCACCGACCTGCGACCCGTCGACGACCCGCTCCGCTGGCTCGTGAGCGACGAGCGCGGCGCCGTGCAGACCATCCGCGACCACGGCTGGCTGCGCATCCTCGACGTTCCGCGCGCGCTCGAGGCGCGCACGTACTCCGCACCGGCGACGGCGACGCTCGAGGTGACCGACCCGCTCGACCTCACGACGGGCACGTGGCACCTCGAGATCGGCGCGGATGGCCGTGCGCACGTCGCGCCGACGGACGCGGCGCCCGACATCCGGCTCGGGATCGCGCAGCTGTCCTCGATCTTCCTCGGGGGCGTGCCCGCCCTCGGTCTCCTCGCGGCACGTCGCATGGCGGGCGACCGCGCGGTCGCGGCGGCGCTCGACGTCGCGTTCCGGCCCGCCCAGCCGCCGTCGCTCAGCATCTGGTACTGAGCTCGCGGCATCCGCACCGCACGACGAAGCGGCCGGCCATCCCGAGGGATGACCGGCCGCTTCATCGTGCGGATCAGGCCAGCGCGCGGCCCATCAGCTCGGCCTGCTCGACCGCGTGGATCTTCGAGGACCCGGTCGACGGCGCGGCGGCAGCCGGGCGCGAGACGACCGAGATCGTGCGGCCGAGACGGCCGGCGACCTCGAGCGAGATGAACGGCCACGCGCCCTGGTTCTCGGGCTCGTCCTGGACCCAGACGATCTCCGCGTTCGGGTACTCCGCGAGCACGGCCTGCAGCGCCTCGACGGGCGCCGGGTAGAACTGCTCGAGGCGCACGAGCGCGATCGACGGGTTGGGGTTCTTCTCGAGCTCGCCGCGGAGATCCCAGTGGATCTTGCCCGAGTGCAGGAGCACCTTCGTGACGCCCGCCTTGTCGATCGGGCGGTCGTCGGCGAGAACCGGCTGGAAGCGGCCCTGCGTGAAGTCCTGGATCTCGCTCGTCGCCCCGCGCAGACGCAGCATGGCCTTCGGCGTGAAGACGATGAGCGGCTTGCGCGGCCGCGCGTACGCCTGGCGGCGGAGGAGGTGGAAGTACGACGCGGGCGTCGACGGACGCGCGACCGTCATGTTGTCCTGCGCGCACAGCTGAAGGAAGCGCTCGATGCGCGCCGACGAGTGGTCGGGGCCCTGGCCCTCGTACCCGTGGGGGAGGAGGAGCACGACACCCGACTCCTGGCCCCACTTCTGCTCGGCCGACGAGACGTACTCGTCGATCACCGACTGCGCGCCGTTGACGAAGTCGCCGAACTGCGCCTCCCAGAGAACGAGCGCCTCCTCGGCCTCGACCGAGTAGCCGTACTCGTACGCGAGCGCCGCGTACTCGCTGAGGAGCGAGTCGTACACCCAGAAGCGGCCCTGGCTCTCCGAGAGGTTGACGAGCGGCAGCCACTCCTGGCCGTTCACGCGGTCGTGGAACGCCGCGTGGCGCTGCACGAACGTGCCGCGACGCGAGTCCTGGCCCGCGAGCCGGACGTTCGTGCCCTCGAGCAGGAGCGATCCGAACGCGAGGAGCTCGCCGAACGCCCAGTCGATCTTGCCCTCGCGGCTCATCTGCACGCGCTTGTCGAGCAGCTGCTGCAGCTTCTGATGCACCGTGAAGCCCTCGGGCTTGTTCGCGTGCGCATCGCCGATCTGGTGGATCACCTCGACCGGGACGCCGGTGACGTCGGGCTCCCCGACGACCGGGTCCTGCTCGACCTCGGGCGTGACGACGGGGTTCGCCCCCGTCTCGACCGCGTGCGTCTCGGCGAACGCGACCTCGAGGCGGTTCTGGAAGTCGGCCTTCGCCTGCTCGTACTCCTCCTCGGTGATGTCGCCGCGGCCGACGAGGGCCTCGGTGTACAGGCGGCGCACGGAGCGCTTCGCCTCGATGAGGTCGGTCATGAGCGGCTGCGTCATCGACGGGTCGTCGCCCTCGTTGTGACCGCGGCGGCGGTAGCAGACGAGGTCGATGACGATGTCGCGGTGGAAGCGCTCGCGGTACTCGAAGGCGAGCTCCGCGGCGCGCACGACGGCCTCCGGGTCGTCGCCGTTCACGTGGAGGATCGGCGCCTGGATGGTCTTGGCCGCGTCGCTCGCGTAGTACGAGGTCCGCGAGTCCTGCGGCAGCGTGGTGAAGCCGACCTGGTTGTTCACGATGATGTGCACCGTGCCGCCGGTCCGGTAGCCGCGCAGCTGCGACATCTGCAGGGTCTCGACGACGACGCCCTGGCCCGCGAAGGCCGCGTCGCCGTGGATGAGGACGGGCAGCCACGAGAACGACGCGATCGGGCCGCGGTCCTGCTTGGCGCGCGCGATGCCCTCGAGCACGCCGTCGACGGTCTCGAGGTGCGACGGGTTCGCGGCGAGGAGCACCTCGAGCGAGGAGCCGCCGTCCGACGTGAAGGTGCCCTGGGTGCCGAGGTGGTACTTGACGTCGCCCGAGCCGCGCTTGTTGCCGGGCAGGGCGCCCTCGAACTCCTGGAAGACCTCGCCGTACGCCTTGCCGGCGATGTTCGTCAGCACGTTGAGGCGGCCGCGGTGCGGCATGCCGATCGCGGCGCCCTCGAGCCCGCCGTCGGCCGCGCCCTGCAGGATGCGGTCGAGGAGCGGGATGAGCGACTCGCCGCCCTCGAGCGAGAAGCGCTTCTGGCCGACGTACTTCGTCTGGAGGAAGGTCTCGAACGCCTCGGCCTCGTTGAGCTTGCGGAGGATGCGCAGCTGCTCGTCGTGGTCCGGCTTGACGTACTTGACCTCGAGCTTCCGCTGGAACCACTCGCGCTGCTCGTGGTCGGCGATGTGCATGTACTCGATGCCGACGGTGCGGCAGTACGTGTCGCGCAGCACGCCGAGCACGTCGCGCAGCTTCATCTGGCGCTTGCCGCCGAAGCCGTTCGTGACGAACTCGCGGTCGAGATCCCAGAACGACAGCCCGTGCGACTCGATGTCGAGGTCGTGGTGCTCGCGCTGGACGTACTCGAGCGGGTCGACGTCGGCCATGAGGTGGCCGCGCACGCGGTAGGAGTTGATGATCTCCTGCACGCGCGCGGTCTTGTCGATGCGCTCGGAGAGGTCGACGGCGACGTCGGGGTTCCAGTGGATCGGCGCGTAGGGGATGCGCAGGGCCGCGAAGATCTCCTCGTAGAAGTCGCGCTCGCCGAGCAGCAGCTCGTGCACCTTCTTGAGGAACTCGCCCGACCCGGCGCCCTGGATGACCCGGTGGTCGTAGGTGCTCGTGAGGGTGATCGTCTTGCCGATCGCGAGCTCGTTGAGCGTCTTCGGGCTCGCGCCCTGGAACTCGGCCGGATACTCCAGGGCGCCCGCGCCGATGATGCAGCCCTGGCCCTTCATGAGGCGGGGCACCGAGTGGACGGTGCCGATGCCGCCGGGGTTCGTGAGCGAGATCGTCGTGCCCGCGAAGTCGGCCGCGGTGAGCTTGTTCGCGCGAGCGCGCTTGACGAGGTCCTCGTAGGCGGCGAGGTACTCGTTGAAGGTCAGCGTGTCGGCCTTCTTGATGCTCGGCACCATGAGGGCGCGGGAGCCGTCGGGCTTGGGCAGGTCGATCGCGATGCCCAGGTTGATGTGCGCGGGGGCGACGACCGACGGCTTGCCGTCGATCTCGGCGTAGAAGACGTTCTGGCTCGGGAACTCCTTGAGCGCGCGGATGAGCGCCCACCCGATGAGGTGCGTGAAGCTCACCTTGCCGCCGCGTGCACGCGCCATGTGGTTGTTGATGACGATCCGGTTGTCGATCATCAGCTTCGCGGGGATGGTCCGCACGCTCGTCGCGGTCGGGACGGTCAGCGACTCGTCCATGTTCTTCGCGAGCGTCTTGGTCATTCCCTTGAGGACGGTGACCCTGTCCTCCTCGGCCTCGCGCTGGTCGTCGCCGTTCGCGGGCTTCGAGACGGGCTGGTCGGCCGGGATGGGCGCGGGCGCCGCGGGGCGCGCCGTCGTGCGCGCGACCGGCTGCTGCCCGACGACGGGGATCGGCGCCGTCGGCGGATGCGCGGGGCCGCCCGAGGGCGTCGCGGTCGGAGCGGCCGGAGCCGCGGGCGCGCCGGCGCCTGCGCCGTACGCCTCGAGGATCGGCCACCATTCCCTGTCGACCGCGTTGCGGTCGACCTTGAACTGCTCATAGAGCTCTTCGACGAGCCACTCGTTGGCACCGAACTCGTCTTCGCTCGAGGTACCGACGCCCGTCACACGGCTTGACACGGCAGGATCGCCCACTTTCGTCCCTGAATCGATGGCACGCATGCTCCGATGCGGAAAACCCCCGAACCGGACCTCCCGAGGCGGTCTCTTCGCACCGGGACGATGCGCGTGCGTTCAGGCATCCAGCCTAGCCCACTCGCCGCGCGGAACGCCCTGAGGCGACGCGCTCTGATGGCACGCACAGTCGCGCGCCGCCGCGTTCCGACAGGGCGGCGCTACCGTGGGCGACATGGAATTCATCGGCGAGCCCCCGACGGTCGATCTCACCTACTCGGACGTCTTCCTCGCGCCGCGCAGATCGGCGATCACGAGCCGCCTCCAGGTCGACCTCGCGCCGGGTGACGGCACGACCGCGACCATCCCGCTCGTGTCGAGCAACATGAACTCCGTGACGGGCCCGCGGCTCGCGGCGGCCCTCGCGCGCCGCGGCGGGCTCGGCGTGCTCCCGCAGGACATGCCCCTTCAGGCCCTCGATGCGGCCATCCGCTGGGTGAAGCGGCAGCCGGTGCACTGGGACACGCCGCTCATCCTCGCGCCAGAGACGACGGTCGAGGAGGCGCGTCGCGTGCTGCCGCCGCTCGAGGGGCACGGCATCGTCGTCGGTCGCGCCGAGGGAGCGGATGGCGAGCTCCCGCACGTGTCCGACATCCGCGGCATGCTGCCGGCGTCTCGGCTCGCGACCGCGCTTCCCGACGCCGCGCTCGGCGACCTCGTGCGCGGCCCCGTGCCGTCGATCGACGCCGACGACGTCACCGACGCACGGCACGCGTTCGACCTGCTCGTGGACGCCGATGTCGAGATGATGACCGTCGTGCGCAAGGGCCGGCTCGTGGGCACCGCGACGCGCCGCAGCGCCCTCCGGTCGACGCTCTACCGCCCCGCGGTCGACGCCGGCGGCCGCCTCGTCGTCGCCGCGGCGATCGGCATCAACGGCGACGTCGAGGCGAAGGCCCGGGCGCTCGCGGCGGCGGGCGTCGACGTGCTCGTGGTCGACACCGCGCACGGGCATCAGGAGGGGATGCTGCGCGCGCTCGGCGTCGTCGCGGGCCTCGGCCTCGGCATCCCGGTCGTGGCCGGCAACATCGTCACGGCCGACGGCGTCCGCGACCTCGTGGCGGCCGGCGCGTCGATCCTCAAGGTCGGCGTGGGCCCCGGCGCGATGTGCACGACCCGCATGATGACCGCCGTCGGGCGGCCCCAGTTCTCGGCCGTGCTCGAGACCGCCGAGGCCGCGCGCGACCTCGGCGCGCACGTGTGGGCGGATGGCGGCGTCCGCTACCCGCGCGACGTCGCGCTCGCGCTCGCGGCGGGCGCCGCGAGCGTCATGATCGGCTCGTGGTTCGCCGGCACCATCGAGGCGCCGGGCTCGCTGCAGACGGACGCCGACGGCCGCATCTTCAAGGAGTCGTGGGGGATGGCCTCGACGAAGGCCGTGCAGGAGCGCTTCGGCCGACTCGACGCCTACGAGCGTGCACGCAAGGAGCTGTTCGCCGAGGGGATCTCGTCGTCGCGCATCTACCTCGACCCGCTCCGCCCGAGCGTCGAGGACCTCGTCGACATGATCACCTCGGGCGTGCGCTCGTCGTTCACGTATGCGGGCGCCGCGACCGTGGCGGAGTTCCACGACCGCGCCCGCGTCGGCCTGCAGTCCGCGGCGGGCTACGAGGAGGGGAAGGCGCTCCCCGTCAGCTGGTGACGGGGAGCGCCGGGGCGTCGCGTCAGCGCCGGCGGGAGCGCTCTGTCGCGTCGTGGACCTCGCCCACGAGCTCCTCGATGATGTCCTCGAGGAAGAGCACGGCTGTCGTCGTGCCCTCGGCGTCGCGCACCCGGGCCAGGTGGCGCCCGGCGCGGCGCATGATCGCCAGCGCGTCCTCGAGGTCGGTCGTCTCCTGAACCGGCACCATCGCGTGGATCCGCTTGGGCGGGATGGGGCGCGCGGCCTTCTCATCCGGGTCGTCGCCGTTCGCGGCGCGGAGGATGTCCTTGAGATGGACGTATCCGACCGGGTCGCCCGCATCGTCGACGATCACGTACCGCGAGTAGCCGTGCTTCGCCACCGCGCGCTCGACCTCGTCGGGCGTGACCTGCTCGGGAAGCGTCACGATCCGCGCGAGCGGCACCGCGACATCCTTCGCCTTCTTGTCGGTGAACTCCACCGCGGCCGCGACCGTGCCGGCGGTGTCGTCGAGGACGCCCTCGCGGCGCGACTGCGCGACGATCGTGGCGACCTCGTCGAGGGTGAAGGTCGATGCGGCCTCGTTCTTCGGCTCGACGCCGAAGAGGCGCAGCACCGCGTTCGCGAGCCAGTTCAGGGCCCAGATCACGGGATGGAAGACCTTCGACACCCACACGAGCGGCGGAGCGAGCAGGAGCACGGCGCGGTCGGGAACCGAGAACGCGATGTTCTTGGCGACCATCTCGCCGAACACGACGTGCAGGTAGGAGACGAACACGAGCGCGATCACGAACGCGATCGTGTCGACGGCCGCCTCGGCCATCCCGGTGAGCCCGAGCGGCACCGCGAGGAGGTGGTGCAGCGCCGGCTCCGAGACGTTCAGGATGAGCAGCGAGCAGATCGTGATGCCCAGCTGCGAGGTCGCGAGCATGAGCGTCGCGTGCTCCATCGCGAACAGCGCGGTGCGCGCCGCGCGCGAGCCCTTCTCGGCGAGCGGCTCGATCTGCGAGCGCCGCGCCGAGATGACGGCGAACTCGGCGCCGACGAAGAAGGCGTTCGCGAGCAGGAGCACCACGAGCCATGCCAGTCCGGCCCAGTCGCTCATCGCCGGCCCTCCTCGTCCTCAGCGCCCTCGGGGAGCGGGTCGGGGGTGAAGCGCACGCGGTCGACGCGGCGCCCGTCCATCCGCTCCACGGTGAGTGTGCCGTCGTCGACGCGGACGGCGTCTCCGACGACGGGCACGCGCTCGAGCACGCTCATGATGAATCCGCCGACCGTGTCGTACGCGTCGTCCTCCGGCACCTCGACGGCTGCGCGGTCGCGCAGCTCGTCGGGGCGGAGCTGACCGGGGAAGGTCACCGAGTCGCGGTGGCGCACGACCCCCGCGGGGCGGCGGTCGTGCTCGTCGGACACCTCGCCGACGATCTCCTCGACGAGGTCCTCGAGGGTCACGACGCCCGCCGTGCCGCCGTACTCGTCGACGACGACGGCCATCTGGTAGCCGCCGACCCGGAGCTCGGCGATGAGGGCGTCGAGGTGCACGGTCTCGGGAACGCGCAGCGGCTCGTTCGCGAGGGCGGCCGCCGGCACGTCGCCTCGCCGCTCGCGCGGAACGCTGACCGCGGCCTTGAGGTGCACGATGCCGACGATGTCGTCCATCGACTCGTCGTACACGGGGAACCGGCTGTGCCCGGTCTGCCGCGCGAGCTGGATCACCTCGTCGGCGGAGTCGCCGGCCGCGACCGCGTGGACGCGCGGCCGCGGCGTCATGACGTCGCCCGCGCTGAGTCGCGCGAACGTGAGGCTCCGGTCGAGCAGGGTCGCGGTGTCCTCCTCGAGGACGCCCGCGAGAGCGGAGCGCCGCACGAGGCTCGAGAGCTCCTCGGCCGAGCGGGCGCCCGAGAGCTCCTCCTTGGGCTCGATGCCCATCGCCCGCAGCACGGCGTTGGCGCTGCCGTTCAGCAGGGCGATCACCGGCCGGAACACGGCGGTGAACGCGATCTGGAACGGCGCGACCACCTTGGCCGTGGCCAGCGGCAGCGCGAGCGCGAAGTTCTTCGGCACGAGCTCGCCCAGGATCATCGAGAGGATGGTCGCGACGGCCATCGCCACGACGGTCGCGATGGGCGCGACGGCCGGCTCGGCGACGCCCCAGCCGATGAGGACCGGCCGCAGCAGGTTCGAGAACGCGGGCTCGAGCGTGTAGCCCGTGAGCAGGGTCGTCAGCGTGATGCCGAGCTGGGCGCTCGACAGGTGCGTCGAGGTGTGCCGCAGCGCGCGGATCGTGAGCGACAGGCGGCTCTCGCCGCGCGACTGGCGCGCCTCGAGCTCGGCGCGGTCGAGGTTCACGAGCGCGAACTCGCTCGCGACGAACAGACCGGTTCCGATCGTCAGGATGAGCCCCACGCCCAGGAAGACGTAATCCATCATTCGTCACCTCCGAGGGGCTCGGAGGGCGGGCAGTGGGGCGATCGTCTGTAACTCGGAGGGTCGTCCATCGTGCCGCTCATGATACGGCACGCCTCTGGACGCGCGTCTCGCTCAGCGTCGTGCCGCCACGCGCTCGCGGTGCGCGCGCAGGTACTGCGGCGGCCACAGCGCGTCGGCCGGCTCGCCGAGCTCGGCCGCCGCACGGAGCGCGAAGTGCGGATCCCGCAGGAACTCGCGACCCGCGAAGACGGCGTCGGCTGCGCCTTCGGCGAGCACCTCCTCGGCCTGCTCTCCCGACGTGATGATCCCCACGGCCGCCGTGGGGAGGCCCGTGAGCTCGCGGATGCGCGCGGCGTGCGGAACCTGGTAGCCCGGTCCCGGCTCGATGCGCTGGTGGCGCACGAGACCCCCGGTGGAGATGTCGAAGAGGTCGGCGCCGGCCTCGTGCGCCCAGGTCGCCGCGGTCGCGACGTCCTCGACCTCGAGCCCGCCCGGGGCCCAGTCCGTCGCGGAGAAGCGCACGAAGACGGGCACTCGGTCGCCCACCTCGGCGCGCACGGCGCGGACGACCTCGAGCAGGAGCCGTGCCCGGCCCTCCGGCGAGCCGCCCCATCCGTCCGTGCGCTGATTCGACAGCGGCGAGAGGAACTCGTGCAGGAGGTAGCCGTGCGCCGCGTGCACCTCGACGACGTCGAAGCCGGCATCGAGGGCGCGCCGGGCGGCGGCGCGGAAGTCCGAGATCACCTGCGCGATGCCCGCCTCGTCGAGCTCCTGCGGGACCGCGTAGCCGTCGAACGCGACCGGAGACGGGGCGACCGTGGGCGATCCGCCCTCCTCGATCGGAACGCTGCCCTCCGCGTCGGCGAACGGCCACCAGGTCGAGCCCTTGCGACCCGCGTGCGCGAGCTGCACGGCCGCGAGCGCGCCGCGCGCGTGGATCGCGGCGACGACCTCGGCCCACGCGTCGCGCTGGGCGTCGTTCCAGATGCCCGCGTCGCGCGGCGAGATCCGGCCCTCGGGCGAGACGGCCGCGGCCTCGCTCATGACCAGGCCCGCGCCGCCCGATGCGAACTGCGCGAGGTGCACGTGGTGCCAGTCGTTCACGACGCCGTCCTCGGCGCTGTACATGCACATCGGCGACACCCACAGGCGGTTGCGGAACGTCGTCTCGCGGACGGTCAGGGGGCTGAACAGCTGGCTCACAGTGCTCCGATCCGGCGGCGCTCGTCGGCGCCGCGCACAGCGCGAGTAGGGTGGCGGCATGCCGGGAGGACACGCATGGCACTCGGATGAGTGGACCGCCCAGGACGCGGTCCGCGTCCTGCGAGTGCCAACCGCAGACGACCACAAGTATTCCCGAGGCGTCGTCGCCCTGCGCACGGGGTCGCTCGCGTACCCGGGCGCGGCGGTGCTCTCGACGGAGGGTGCGTGGCGCGCGGGCGTCGGGATGGTCCGGTGGGACGGCCCCGAGGACGTCGCGGGCCTCGTGCTGCAGCGCCGACCCGAGACCGTGCTCGGCGCGGGGCGCGCCGACGCCTGGGTCATCGGCTCCGGTGTGGACGCGCGCGGACGCGGCGAGGATGAGACGCGGCTGCTGCGCGGCATCCTGCGCGACCGGCCGCTGCCCGTCGTCGTCGACGCGGGGGCTCTGGACCTCGCCGTGGAGGCCACGGGCCCGCTCATCGTGACGCCGCACGAGGGGGAGCTGCGCGAGGTGCGCATTCCGCTCGGCTTCGGCATCGACGACGTCGAGGAGGATCCGCTCGCCCCGCGCCTGAGCGGCCCGTTCCGAGAGCGCGTGCTCGTGGTCCGCGAGACCGCGGTCGCGCTCGGCGGCGTCGTGCTCCTCAAGGGCGCCGCGACGATCGTGGCGACGCCGGGAGGCTGGTGGACGGTCGTCCGCTCCGGCACGCCCTGGCTCGCGTCGGCGGGCACGGGCGACGTCCTGGCCGGAGCGGCGGGCGCTCTTCTCGCGGGAGCAGCGGCGGCCGCCCGCGTCGCGGGGCGCGAGCTCGACGTCGAGGAGCTCGGCCCGATCGCCGCGACCGCGGCCTGGCTGCACGGGACCGCCGGACGCATCGCCTCCGGCCGCGGCCATCCGATCGCCGCGATCGACGTGGCCGAGGCGCTTCCGGCCGCCTTCGCCGCCGCGCTCGCCGCCTGAGCCGGCGCGGGCGTGTTCGGGGGCTGGTGCTGGGGTTGGGGCGGGGGCTGCGCCGGGGTGGCGGCCGGATCGGGGTGGCGGCCGGGCGGAGCCGGCATGTCTCACCAGTGTGGGGATAGGGATGCCGAAAGGGTGCCTTTTCGAGACATGCGGCCGGGTGCGGCCAGGGCCCGACGTGGCGTGTCTCACCGGTGCAGGGATTGGCGCGCCGAAACCGTGCCTTTTCGAGACATGCGACCGGGCCCGGGCCGGCATGTCTCACCTGGGTGGGGATTGGCGCGCCGAAACCGTGCTTTTTCGAGACACGCGGCGGGGCCCGACGGCGCATGTCTCACCCGGGTAGTGATTGGCACGCCGAAACCGTGCCTTTTCGAGACATGCGACCGGGCCCGGGCCGGCATGTCTCACCCGGGTAGGGATTGGCACGCCGAAACGGTGCCCTTTCGAGACATGCGCCAGGGCCACGCGCCAAGGCCCGGGCCGGCATGTCTCACCCGGGTAGGGATTGGCACGCCGAAACGGTGCCCTTTCGAGACATGCGCCAGGGCCACGCGCCAAGGCCCGACCCGGCATGTCTCACCCGGGTAGGGATAGACACCCCGAAACCGTGCCCTTTCGAGACATGCACGGGGGCGGATGGCCGGAGGGGCGGTCCGTAGGATGGGGGCGTGCCGAGGCGGATGCTGCTGTGGATCGCGTTCACGCTCGTGCACGTCTGGGTCGCGGCGGCCGGCTGGTGGATGCCCAACCAGCCGATGGGCGACGTCCACCTCGTGTACGAGCCGTGGTCGGCGCGCGCCCTCGCGGGCGACGGCATCGTCGGCGTCACCGAGGCGTGGGTATACCCGCAGCTGGCCCTCGCGCCGATGCTGCTCGCACACGCGCTCGCCGGGATCGGCGGATACGACCTCGCGTGGGCGATCCTCGTCACGCTGTGCGACGCGGTCGCCTTCTGGCTCCTCGTCGGAGACGGACGATCACGCGGTCGCCGCACGGCCGCGTGGTTCTGGCTCGGCTTCGCGCTCCTCCTCGGGCCGGTCGGGATGTTCCGGCTCGACGCGATCACGGTGCCGATCGCGATCGTCGGGCTGCTCCTCCTCGCGACGCGGCCGACCGTCGCCTCCGCCCTCCTCACGGCCGCCGCCTGGATCAAGGTGTGGCCGGCTGCGCTCGTGGCGACGGCCGTGGTCGCGATGCGCCGCCGAGGGGCCGTGCTCGTCGGCGCTGCCGTCGCCTCCGCCCTCGTCGTCGCGGTCGTCGTGGTGAGCGGGGGAGCGGCCCACCTGCTCGGATTCGTCACGATGCAGACGGGGCGCGGCCTGCAGCTCGAGGCGCCCGTGAGCACGTTCTACGTCTGGGGTGCCGCGCTGCACATCCCGGACTGGTGGATCTTCTACGACCGCGACATCCTCACTTTCCAGGTGACGGGACCGCAGGTCGATGCCGTCATCGCCGCGATGACCCCGCTGCTCGGTGCCGCGGTCGCCGCGATCGCGGTGCTCGGCGTCGTCCAGGCGCGCCGGGGCGCCGCGTACCGCTCGCTCGTGCCGCCGCTCGCGCTGGCCCTCGTTCTCGCGTTCATGGTGTTCAACAAGGTCGGCTCCCCTCAGTTCCACGACTGGCTCATCGCGCCGATCGCGCTGTGGCTCGTCGTCGACCGGCGACGTGCTCGGGGGCCGGCTCTCCTCGCGCTGGCCTGCGCGCTCCTCACCCAGCTCGTGTACCCCCTCCTCTACATGGGGGTCATGCTCGCCGAGCCGTTCGCCGTGTCGGTCCTGACGGCACGCAACGCACTGCTCGTCGTCCTCCTCGTCTGGGCGGTCGCGCGCGTGGCGCGCGTGCCCGTCCGCGTCCGCTCGCGCGCCGTCGCGCTCGCGGAGTCCTGACCGTCCTTCGAAAGGGGAATCCCATGCTCGTCGCCTTCTCCGTCGCTCCCTCGGGAGACGGCAGCGCCGACGGCTCCGTGCACGACGCGGTCGCCGCGGCCGTCAAGGTCGTCCGCGAATCGGGCCTCGCGCACCGCACGACGTCGATGTTCACCGAGATCGAGGGCGAGACCTGGGACGAGGTGATGGATGTCGTGCGCCGCGCGACCGAGGCCGTCATGCCGTTCGGCTCCCGCGTCTCCCTCGTGCTGAAGGCCGACATCCGCCCGGGCTACCACGGCGAGATCGACGGCAAGATCGAGCGCCTCGAGCGTGCGATCGGCGACCTGGACTGAGGCTTCCGTGAGAGCGGCGCCGCGCACGGCCCGTAGACTCTCCTGGTGACCACCTCGACCACCACGTCGAGGGGTGCGGCGATGTGGGCGCTCCTCTCGCTCGCCATCGGCGCCTTCGGCATCGGCATGACCGAGTTCGTCTCGATGGGCCTCCTCCCGCGCATCGCGGGCGACCTCCTGCCGGCCGTCCACGCCGCGAGCCCCGAGGACGCCGTCGCGCAGGCGGGCGTGCTGATCAGCCTCTACGCGCTCGGCGTCGTCATCGGAGCGCCGACGATCGCGGCGTTCGTGTCGCGGTTCCCGCGTCACCGCGTGCTCATCGCCCTCGCCCTCGCGCTCCTCGTCTTCAACGCGCTCACCGTCGTCATGCCGACGTTCGAACTCGTCGGCCTCTCGCGCTTCCTGTCGGGGCTGCCGCACGGCGCGTACTTCGGCATGGCCGCCGTCGTCGCGGCCGACCTGTTCGGCCCCGAGAAGCGCGGCCGCGCGATCTCGATCGTCATGAGCGGCCTCATGATCGCCAACGTGGTCGGCGTGCCCGGCGGCACGCTCCTCGGTCAGCAGCTCGGATGGCGCGCCGCCTACGTCGTCGTCGGGGCGGTCTTCCTGCTCGCCCTGCTCATGATCGCCTTCTTCGTGCCCGCGCAGCCCGGCGACGCGGGTCGCACGGTCCGCCACGAGCTCGGCATCTTCCGCATCCCCCAGGTCTGGCTCACGGTCGCGATCGGGTCGATCGGCTTCGGCGCGTTCTTCGCGGTGTACAGCTACGTCGCGACCCTCGTGACCGAGGTCGCCGGGGCGGAGGAGTGGGTCGTGTCGATCGCGCTCGTCGCCATCGGGCTCGGCATGACGATCGGCAACCTGCTCGGCGGCCTGCTCGCCGACATCAGCGTGCGCCGCACCCTCGTCTACGGTCTGCTCGCGCTCGCCGGCGCGTCGGCCCTCGTCGGCGTCGTCGCCCACCTCACCATCGCGCTCGTCATCGGCCTGTTCGTCTTCGCGACCGTCTCGGCGACCGCCACGCCGACCGTGCAGCTGCGCCTGCTCGATGTCGCGCGCGATCACCAGGCGATCGGCGCCGCCCTCAACCACTCGGCGCTCAATGTCGGCAACAGCCTCGGGGCGGCGCTCGGCGGCGCCGTGATCGCCGCCGGATGGGGATACGTCGCCCCGGTGTGGGTCGGCGTCGTCCTGTCACTCGTCGGGATGGCCATCGCGCTCGTCGCCTTCGCGGCCGAACGGCGCTCCGACGCGCGGATGCTCGCATCCTTCTCCTCGGAGGACACCGGCACCTCGCCCATCCCCACGGTCTGAGCCCGGGCCATCCGCTCGCGGCGCAGGACGCCGCGTAGGGTCGAAGGCGTGACCGACCGATGCACCTGGGTGCGCGACGCCATCCGCCTGCTCGAGGCCGACGCGAACCGCAGCGCCGACACGCACCTGCACGTCTTCCCGCTTCCGCCCGAGTGGGGCATCGACCTGTACCTCAAGGACGAGTCCGTGCACCCGACCGGCTCGCTCAAGCACCGCCTCGCGCGATCGCTCATCCTCTACGGGCTCGTGAACGGGCGCATCGACGAGAGGACGACGCTCGTCGAGGCGTCGAGCGGATCGACCGCCGTGTCGGAGGCGTACTTCGCGCGCATGCTCGGGCTCGACTTCGTGACGGTCGTGCCGCGGGCGACGAGCCCCGAGAAGATCGAGCTCATCGAGTTCTACGGAGGGCGCTGCCACTTCGTCGACGTCCCCGGCGACATGTACGCCGAGGCGGAGCGCCTGGCGGCGGAGAGCGGCGGGTACTACCTCGACCAGTTCACGTACGCCGAGCGCGCGACCGACTGGCGCGGCAACAACAACATCGCCGAGAGCGTGTTCGAGCAGCTCGCCGCCGAGCGCTATCCCGTCCCCGCGTGGATCGTCGTGGGCGCGGGAACCGGCGGCACGAGCGCGACGTTCGGCCGCTATGTGCGCTACCGCCGCCATCCGACCCGGATCGCGGTCGTCGACCCGGAGAACTCCGCGTACTACGGCGGATGGCGCACCGGGCGCTCCGACCACACGACGGGCATGCCGAGCCGCATCGAGGGCATCGGGCGCCCGCGCGTCGAGCCGTCGTTCGTCCCCGGAGTGATCGACGAGGTGCTCCCGATCCCCGACGCGGCGTCGCTCGCGGCCATCCGCCTCCTCAGGGAGCGCACGCTGCACTGGGCGGGCGGCTCGACCGGCACCAACCTCGTCGGCGCGTTCCAGATCATCGCGCGGATGATCGCGGCGGGGGAGCGGGGCAGCGTCGTCACCCTCATCTGCGACGGCGGCGCGCGCTACGCTCACACCTACCACGACGACGCGTGGGTCGCCGCGCAGGGGCACGACCTCGCGCCGCACCGCGAGCGGATGGACCGCTTCCTCGCGACCGGCGTCTGGGACTGACCCGCGCTACGCCGCGAACAGGCGGCCGAGGTGGTGGGCGACGGCCTCGGTCTCGATGAGGAACCCGTCGTGGCCGAAGTCGCTGTGCAGCACCACCGACTCCTGCCCGTCGAGCGTGTTCGGGATGCTGCGCGCGATGCGGTGCTGCCCGTCGACGGGGAAGAGCCGGTCGCTGTCGATCCCCAGCACGAGCGTCGTCGCGGTGACCTCCGACAGGGCCTCCTCGACACCGCCGCGGCCGCGGCCGACGTCGTGCGAGTCCATCGCCTCCACGAGCCGGATGTACGTGTTCGCGTCGAAGCGGCGCGTGAACTTGTTGCCGTGGAAGTCGAGGTACGACTCCACCGCGAAGCGGCCGCCGAAGCCGAGGGGGCTGACGTCGGACTGCCACGACCGCTGGAACCGCTGATTGAGCTCGGTGGGGCTGCGGTAGTTCAGCAGGGCCATCCGACGGGCGAGCGCGAGACCGCGGTGCGGCCCCTCACCGGGTGCCGCGTCGTAGTAGTCGCCGCCCGCGAATCGGGGATCGATCTCGATCGCCTCGAGCTGGACGGAGTTCAGGGCGATCTGGTCGGCCGTGTTGATCGGGGGCGAGGAGAGGATGGCCAGCCGCTCGACGCGGTCGGGCAGCCCGACGGCCCATTCGAGCGCGTGCATGCCGCCCATCGAGCCGCCGATCACGGCGGCCCAGCGGTCGATGCCCAGGGCGTCGGCGAGGCGGACCTGCGCGGCGACCTGGTCGCGGATGGTGAGATACGGGAAGCGCGAGCCCCAGGCCTCGCCGTCGGGGTGGATGCTCGCCGGCCCGGTCGAGCCCTGGCATCCGCCGAGGACGTTCGGGGCGATGACGAACCACCGATCGGTATCGATCGCGAGACCCGGCCCGACGAGCGCGTCCCACCATCCCGCGGTCGGATGCCCGGGGCCGGCGGGGCCGCGGACATGGCTGTCGCCGGTCAGAGCGTGCAGGATGAGCACCGCGTTGTCGCGGGCGGGGCTCAGCTCGCCCCACGTCTCGTACGCGAGGCGGAACCCTGGCAGCTCCGCGCCGCTCTCGGTCGTGAGCGGTCCGAACGCGGCGAACCGGCGATCCCCCACGGGATCGCCGTCGAGCCACGCTCCCGTCGCGGGCGGACGGCCGGCCATCGAGCGGGCGTCGGCCTCCGTGACGGGAGCAGACGGCACCGTGTCCTCGGAGATCTGCCAGTCCATCCGTCCATTCTCCCGTGCTCTGCGGGACGCCCCCGCCACTGTTACGCGTCGCCGGATACGGCGGATGCCCCGGGCGCGCGCCCGGGGCATCCATCGTGTTCGCGGGTCAGGCCCGAGCGGCCGCCGCCGTCTCGCGGGCCGCGACGAGCGCCTGCTCGAGGTCGGCCTTGAGGTCGTCGACGTTCTCGAGGCCGATCGACAGGCGCACGAGTCCCGGCGTCACGCCGCTCGTGAGCTGCTGCTCGGGGGTGAGCTGCGAGTGCGTCGTCGATGCGGGGTGGATGACGAGCGAGCGCACGTCGCCGATGTTGGCGAGGTGGCTGAACAGGCCGAGCGAGTTGACGAACGCGCGGCCCGCGTCGACGCCGCCCTTGAGCTCGAACGACAGCACGGCGCCGACGCCCTTCGGCGCGTAGCGGTTCGCGTTCGCGTACCACGGCGACGACGGGAGACCCGCGTAGTTGACCGTCGCGACGTCGGGGTGGTTCTCGAGCCACTCCGCGATCTCCTGGGCGTTCTGCACGTGGCGCTCGATCCGCAGCGACAGCGTCTCGATGCCCTGGATGAGCTGCCACGCGCTCTGCGGGGCGATGGCCGAGCCGAGGTCGCGCAGCAGCTGCACGCGCGCCTTGATGATGTACGCGAGCTCGTCGCCCACGGCGGTCGTGTAGCTCGCGCCGTGGTACGACGGGTCGGGCTCGGTGAGACCCGGGAACCTCTCGACGTTCTGCGACCACGCGAAGCGGCCGCCGTCGACGATCGCACCGCCGAGGACCGTGCCGTGCCCGCCGAGGAACTTCGTCGCGGAGTGCACGACGATGTCGGCGCCGTGCTCGAACGGGCGGATGAGGTACGGCGTCGCGATCGTGTTGTCCACGATGAGCGGCACGCCGTTCTCGTGGGCGATGTCGGCGACCGTGCGGATGTCGAGGACGTTGATGGCAGGGTTGCCGATCGTCTCCGCGAAGAACAGCTTCGTGTTCGGGCGGACCGCTGAACGCCACTGCTCGGGGTCGTCCTGGTTCTCGACGAAGGTGACCTCGATGCCCAGCTTGCCGAGCGTGTACTTGAAGAGGTTGTAGGTGCCGCCGTAGATCGAGCTCGAGGACACGATGTGGTCGCCGGCCTGCGCGATGTTGAGCACGGCGAAGGTCTCGGCGGCCTGGCCGCTCGCCACGAGGAGCGCGCCCGTGCCGCCCTCGAGCGCCGCGATGCGCTGCTCGACGACATCCTGCGTCGGGTTCTGCAGGCGCGTGTAGATGTTGCCGAACTCGGCGAGCGCGAAGAGGTTCTTCGCGTGGTCCGCGTCGCGGAACACGTACGAGGTCGTGTTGTAGATCGGCGTCGCACGGGCCCCGGTCACGGGGTCGGGCTGCGCGCCCGCGTGGATCTGCGTGGTCTCGAAGCGCCAGTTCTCGCTCATGCGTGTCTCCTGCTCGAAGGATGGTCGTGGGATCTGCTCGGGGATGCCCGCCTTCGGGCATGACTGCGACAGTACGGAACCCGCGGTGCCCGGGCAACGCACGGGACACGCGGCGTCATATCGCGCGTCGCATGCCGTCGCGGCTCGTCACAGGCCGTCACGGTGCGCCCTCGGTCGGGGACGGCATACTGGACGGATGGCGAACAGGCGTGCGGTCGTGACGGGAGCGAGCTCGGGGATTGGCGCGGCGACGGTGCGCCTGCTGCGCTCGCGCGGATGGGACGTCACGGGCGTGGCCCGGCGGGCCGAGCGCCTCGAGGCGCTCGCCGCGGAGACGGGCGCCGACGTGTTCGCCGCCGACCTCACCCGGCAGGCCGACGTCGACGCCCTGGCCGCGCATCTCGCCGCGAGCGGCGGCGTGCACGCGCTCGCGCACGTCGCGGGCGGCGCGCGCGGCACCGACCGTGTCGAGGACGGCGACGCCGACGAGTGGACGTGGATGTTCGAGGCGAACGTCCTGTCCGCGCAGCGGCTCGTGCGGGCTCTGCTGCCGCAGCTGCGCGACGCGGTGCGCGGGGGAGCGGGCCACGCCGACCTGCTCTTCGTCACGTCGACGGCTGCTCAGCGCGCGTATCCCGGTGGCGCCGGCTACAACGCCGCGAAGGCCGGGGAGTCGATGATCGTCGACGCCCTCCGGCTCGAGCTCAACGGCGAGCCGCTGCGCGTGATCGAGATCGCGCCGGGGATGGTGCGCACCGAGGAGTTCTCGCTCACGCGCCTCGGCGGCGACCGGGAGGCGGCGGACGCCGTGTACGCGGGCGTCGACAGCCCGCTCTCCGCCGAGGACGTGGCCGACGTGATCGCGTACGCCCTCGAGGCGCCCGGGCATGTGAACCTCGACCTCGTGACCGTGCGGCCCGTGGCCCAGGCGGCCGCGCATCTCCTGCACCGCGGCCCTCTCGCCGTCCGCGAGAGCTGATCCGCACCATCCGCATGTCTCGTTTTCCTTGGTTTTCCGGCCCGGATGGCGGCGGTTTTCGAGACATGCAGGATGGGTCTGACTTGCATGTCTCGTTTTCCCTGGTTTTCCGGCCCGGGAAGACGCGATGACTGAGACACGATCGAAAGGAACGCCCGTGACCGACACTCCGACCGAGCGCGAAGTCCTCACCTGGGACGGCTTCGGCGCCGCGACGCGCGATCTCGCCCGCACGATCCTCGACAGCGGCTTCGAGCCCGAGGTCGTCGTCGCGATCGCGCGCGGCGGACTCCTCCCCGCCGGCGCCATCGCCTACGGCCTCGGCGCGAAGAACTGCGGCGCCATCAACGTCGAGTTCTACACGGGCATCGGGACCGTCCTCGACGCGCCGGAGGTGCTCCCGCCGGCCCTCGACATGGAGTACCTCGACGGACGACGCGTGCTCCTCGTCGACGACGTCGCCGACTCGGGGCGCACGCTCGCGCTCGCCGTCCAGCTGCTCTCCGACAAGGGCGCCGACGTGCGGTCGGTCACGATCTTCACGAAGCCGTCGACGATCATCCAGCCCGACTACGCGTGGAAGGACACCGACCTCTGGATCGACTTCCCCTGGTCGGCCAGGGGCACCGTGCGCGAGGAGGACCTCGGCCTCGCCCCGACCGCGTGAGCGCGCTCGACATGGCAGGGCGCTCCCTTCCCGAGCTCGCCGAGGCGGGCCTCATCGACGCCGGCTGGGCGCACGCGCTCGCACCCGTGGCCGCCGACATCGCCGCGCTCGGCGACCGGCTCCGCGCCGAGGTCGCGGCCGGGCGGCCGTATCTGCCCGCGGGGGACCGCGTGCTGCGGGCGTTCCAGCGCCCGCTCGCCGACGTCCGCGTGCTCATCGTCGGGCAGGACCCGTACCCGACCCCGGGCCATCCGATCGGCCTGTCGTTCGCGGTCGAGCGACACGTCCGGCCCATCCCGCGCAGCCTGCAGAACATCTACCGCGAGCTGCAGAGCGACCTCGGCGTCGCGCCCGCGCCGCACGGCGACCTCTCGGCGTGGAGCGACCAGGGCGTGATGCTCCTCAACCGCGTGCTCACGGTGAGCCCCGGTGCGCCCGCGTCGCACCGCGGATGGGGGTGGGAGCGGGTGACCGAGACCGCGATCCGCGCCCTCGCAGAGCGCGGCGGGCCGCTCGTGGCGATCCTGTGGGGGCGTGACGCCGCGAACCTCAAGCCGCTGCTGGGCGGCGGGCCGTCGATCGAGTCGCCCCACCCCTCGCCGCTCTCGGCGAGCCGCGGCTTCTTCGGATCGCGGCCGTTCTCACGAGCGAACGCGCTGCTCGCGCAGCAGGGCGCCGGCCCTGTCGACTGGACGATCCCCGCGTAGTCTGGACGCATGCTCGAGGAGGAATACCAGAAGCGCCGACGCCTGCCGCTGCACCTGCAGCGTCGGCCCGCCCCCGAGCGCCCGTTCTCGTACGAGATCCGCCCCGCCGAGATGCGCGACATCGAGGACATCCGCGAGATCTACAACTACTACGTGACGAACTCGGTCGTGACGTTCGACGAGAAGAAATGGACGCATCGGCAGTGGAAGGAGAAGTTCCTCCACCTGCAGAAGCTCGACCTCCCCTTCCTCGTCGCCGTCGCGCCGACCGGGCAGGTGCTGGGCTATGCGCTCGTGTCGCCGTGGTCGGGCAAGTCGTCGTACCGGTACACGGTCGAGAACTCCATCTACCTCGGGCACGCCGCGACGGGCAAGGGCCTCGGCACCGCGCTCCTGGCCGCCCTCATCGAGGCGTGCGAGGAGAAGGGGCTCCGTCAGATCGTCGCGGTGATCAGCGACAAGGGCGCCGAGGGGTCGCTCGCGCTGCACGAGCGCTTCGGCTTCGAGGAGGTCGGGCGGATGGGCAAGGTCGGCTTCAAGTTCGACCGCTGGCTCGGCACGGTGTACCTCCAGAAGTCGCTCACGCCGAAGCGGAAGCGCGGCGTGCTCTCGCGGGTCTTCGGCTCGGACGACTGACCGTCGTCAGGGCGCGATCGCGGTCCGCGGCGCGACGCTCGCGGGCTGCGCGAGGAGGAGCGCGAGGTGCTCGAGGCCCATCGCGGGCGCGACGAGCCGCTCCCACGGGTACCGCGTCCGCGTGGACGCGAGGAACGCGACCGCCTCGCGCAGGTGGCGGGGCTCGGAGCCGAGCACGCCGGTGATCGCGAGCCCGCGGCGGACGACGCGGTCCAGGTCGAAAGGGACCGCGGCGGATGTCGCGCCTGCGCGCGCGAGGACGAGCCGGCCGCCGATCGCGAGCGCCGCGAGCGCGCCCGAGGCCGCCTCGGCCGCTCCCGAGAGCTGCCACGCGAGATCCGCCTCGCCCGGGCGATCCCGCGGCCCCGCGACCGCCGTCGCGCCGAAGGCGAGCGCGAGCGAGCGGCGCGACGCGTCGGTATCGAGGACGACCACCTCGGACGCCCCGCTCTCCCGGGCGACCGCCGTCGCCGTGAGGCCGAGCATCCCCGCGCCGCAGACGAGGACGCGCAGGCCCGTGAGGTCGCCCGACGCCTCGCGCACGGCCATCGCGGTCGCCGTGGCGCCGCCCGCGGGCGCCGCGACGGCATCGCACAGCTCGTCCGGCACCCGCTCCACGGTCGCTCCGGACGGGAGGAGGATGTGCCGGGCGTAGGCGCCCGAGAGCGGCCACGGGCCGTCGATGGGCTCGCGCCCGATCTCGCGCAGCTTGCGGCAGCGCGCGACCCGTCCGTGTCGGCAGCGGTCGCACATCCCGCATCCGACGGACGGCGCCCAGACGACCCGATCGCCCTCGGTCGCCGGTGCGCCGACTCCGGCGGCGACGACGCGTCCGACCGCCTCGTGGCCGAGCACGGCAGCGGGTGCGCGGTGCGCGTCCGATGCGGTGCGGCGGTCGTCGCCGCTGACGGTCGCGAGGTCGATCTCGACGACGAGCTCGCCGGGCCGCGGCGCGGGCACCGGCAGCTCCTCGATCCGGATGCCGTCGGCGCCCCGCCACACGGCGGCGAGGGTCGTGGGCGCGGCGCTCACAGCGTGGCCGCGGCGGTCGTCGCGGGGCTGCGGTGCGGTCCGGCTGCGGCGCGCTCGATCGACATGGGGCGAGCCTGACGCGCGCGCGTGAACGGACGGCAAACGGATGGCGACCGCCCCGTGCCGCGGGCGCGTGCGGATGCCCCGTGCCGCGTCAGGCGCGCGGCTGGTCGATCGTCGGGATGGCCGCGAGCAGCCGCCGCGTGTAGTCCTCGCGCGGGAAGAGGAGCACCTGCGGGGTCGGCCCGTGCTCGACGACGCGGCCGTCCTTCATGACGACGACCGTGTCGCAGAGGTTCTGCACGACGCCGATGTCGTGCGAGACGAGCACGAGGGTCATCCGCTCGCGCGCGCGCAGGTCGGCGAGGAGCGCGAGGATCTGCGCCCGCACCGTGACGTCGAGCGCCGACAGCGGCTCGTCGCCCACGAGCGTCTCCGGGCGGTGGACGATGGCCCTGGCGAGGGCGATGCGCTGACGCTGGCCCCCGGAGAACTCGTGCGGGTAGCGGTCGGCCATGTCGGGCTCGAGGCCGACCTGCGCGAGCACCTCGCGGACGCGCGCCGCGCGGTCTCCCGGGATGCCGAGCGCCCACAGCGGCTCCTCGACGATGCGCGCGACCGTCATGCGGGGGTCGAGCGAGGCGTACGGGTCCTGGAAGACGATGCCCGTCGCGCGCCGCAGCCCGTGCAGCGCCCGCGCCGGGGCGCGGGCGTCGACCGGCCGGCCGTCGTACTCCACGGTGCCCGCCGTCGGGACGTCGAGCCCGAGCAGCAGGCGCACGAGCGTGGATTTGCCCGACCCGGACTCTCCGATGATCCCGACGGCCTCGCCGCGGCGGATGTCGAGGTCGGTCGGGTGCAGCGCGACGGTCTCGCGCCGCCGCTCGAAGAGCGTCGTGCGCGGATGGAGGTGCCGCCGCTCGAGCGCGCGCGCTCGCAGGAGGATGTCAGCCACGGCCATCCGCCCCCTTCGCCGAGCCGTCATCTCGCGGGGCGTGCTCCGCGCCCGCGGGTCGCCAGAGCGTCGCGGTCGCGTCGCGCAGGAGGCCCTGCGTGACGGGGTGCTGCGGCGCCGTGAGCAGCCGCGACACGGGCGCATCCTCGACGACGCGGCCGTCCTCGAGCACGACGCCGTGGGTCGCGACCTGCGACAGCACCGCGAGATCGTGCGTGATGAACACGAGCGACATCCCGTCGTCCGCGACGAGCGACAGGAGCAGGCGCAGCACCTCGGCCTGGATCGTGACGTCGAGGGCCGTCGTGGGCTCGTCGGCGATGAGCAGCCGCGGGCGGCATGCGAGCGCCATGGCGAGCGCGACCCGCTGGCGCTGCCCGCCCGAGAGCTGATGCGGGTAGCGGGCGACGATGCGCTCGGGGTCGGGCAGCGCGACGCGACGGGCCTCGGCGACGGCGATCTCCGCGGCCTCGCGCCGGGAGACGTCGCGGTGGATGCGCACGGCCTCCGAGATCTGGCGCCCCACGGTGCGGATCGGGTTGAGCGCGGTCTGCGGCTCCTGGAAGACCATGCCGATCTCGTCGCCCCGCAGCCGCGCCATCTCGCGGTCGGGGATGCCGAGGATCTCGGCGCCCTGCCAGCGGACGCTGCCGCTCGCGGTGGCGGCCGCGGGCAGGAGGCCCAGGATCGCGAGCGCCGTGAGCGACTTGCCCGATCCGGACTCGCCGATGAGCCCGAGCCGCGCGCCGTCGGGCACGGCGAACGAGACGTCGTCGACGACGCGGCGACCGCCGATCTCGATCGTGAGGCCCGAGACCTCGAGGCTCATGAGACCACCACCGGCTGATGCGCCTGCGGCTTGGCCTCGCCGCGGCGCAGGGTCGGGTCGGTCGCCTCGCGCAGGGCGTCGCCGAGGAGGTTCAGCGCGAGCACGGTGACCGTGATCGCGAGTCCCGGCCACAGCACCGAGAGCGGGTGCAGCGAGATGTAGCGCTGCATGTCGCCGAGGAGCAGACCCCAGCTCGGCTCGGTGACCGGGGCGCCGAAGCCGAGGTACGACAGCCCCGCCTCCGCCAGCACGGCAGCCGCCATCGACCACGACAGCTGCACGATGAACACCGGCAGCACGTTCGGGAGGAGGTGGCGCGTGAGCGTCTGCACGGTCGTGAGCCCCGACGCGCGCGCCGCGAGCACGAAGTCGCTGCGCTGCACGCGGCGCAGCTCGGCGCGGGCGACCCGCGCGATGTTCACGCCGAACCCGATGCCGACCGACCACACGACGATCCACAGCGACGCACCCCACACGGCCGACAGCATCATGGCGATGAGGAGCACGGGGAAGGCGATGAGGATGTCGACGAGCACCGCCACGGCCTCGCGCACGGGCCGCGCGGTGAGGGCGCCGAGCGCGGCGAGCAGCACGCCGACGGCCGTCGCCACCGCGCCCGCGCCCGCCGCGACGAGCACGGTCGTGCGCGCGCCGACCATGAGCAGGCTGAGGATGTCGCGCCCGTTCGCGTCGCCGCCGAGGAGGTGCGGCCATCCGGGGCCCGTCCAGCGCGCCGCGAGGTCGACCGTGCGCGGATCGAACGGGGTCCAGAGCAGCGACACGAGGGCGACGACGCCGATCACGGCGACCGCGACGAGGCCGAATCGCCCCGTCCCCGTGCGCCACAGGCGCGAGAGCACGCGCGCGGGTGTCATGCGGCCTCCCTCTGCCGGGGGTCGATCACACGGTGCACGATGTCGACCGCGAACCCGATCGCGAGCACGAAGCCCGTGAGGACGAGCAGCTCGCCCTGCACCTTCACGAGGTCGCGCGCGCCGACATCCGCCACGAGCATCCGCCCGATGCCGGGGAGATTGAACACCTGCTCGATGACGACAGCGCCGACGACGATGCCGGCGATCTGCAGGCCGAGCACCGTGATGATCGACAGGCCGACCGACGGCAGGCCGTGTCGGACGAGCGCCTGGGTGCGCGTGAGCCCCTTCGCCGCCGCCGTGCGCACGTGGTCCTCGCCGAGCGCCTGCAGCGTCGCGCTGCGCACGAAGCGGAGGAGGAGCGCGCCCTCGACGACGCCCACCGTGAGGGCGGGCAGCGTGAGCGCTCTCAGCGCGGCGGCCGGGTCGGACCAGCCCGCGCGCGGGAATCCCTGCGCGGGCAGCCAGCCCAGCGTGATCGCGAAGACGACGACGAGCATCATCCCGGCCCAGACGACGGGAACCGCGGCGAGCAGCTGCGCGACGACGCTGATCGAGGTGCCGACGGGGCGCCCGCGGCGGATGGCCGACAGGACGCCGAACGGGACGGCGATCGCGAGGGCGATGGCGAGCGAGAGCACGCCGAGCGGCACCGTCACCTGCGCCTTCGACGCGAGCTCGTCGGCGACCGGGGTGCCGGTCAGGAGCGACCGGCCCAGGTCGCCGCGCAGGATCCCGCCGATCCAGTCGGCGTACTGCACGAGGACGGGCCGGTCGAGGCCGAGGCGCTCGCGGATCGCCGCCACCTGGCCGGGGCTGCCCTCGGTGCCCGCGACGAGCTGTGCCACGTCGCCCGGCAGCACGCGCAGCGTCGCGAAGACGAGCGCGCTCGCGACGAGCAGCCCGAGCGCCAGCAGCGCGAGCCTCGTCAGCGTGTACCGGAGCACCGGCGGAGGGACCTCAGTCGGCCAGCGTCACGGACGCGAGGTCGAGGCGGGAGTTGATCGAGTCGACGGGGAAGCCCGCGACGCCCGGCCCCACCGCGACGATCGTCTCGCCCGTGTAGAGCCAGTCGGCGGCGTGGTCTTCGGCGACGATACGCGCGGCCTGCGCGAGCAGATCGGCGGACTCGTCCGGATCGATCGCGGCGATCGCCTGCGCGTAGAGCTCCTGGACCTCGGCGCTGTCGTAGTGGAAGTAGTAGTCGGGGTTCGCCCACGCTCCGAAGTCGCGCGGCTCGACGTGGTTCACGAAGCTCAGCTGGTAGTCGCCGTTCGTGTAGACGTCCTGCAGCCACGTCGAGAACTCGACGGGGTTCACGGTCAGCTCGACCCCGACGTCGTGGAACGCCGAGACGAGGAACGTCGACGCCGTCGTGCCGTAGAACGCGGGGATCGTGAGCTCGAGCTCGAGATCCTCCTGGCCGGCCTCCGCGAGGAGCTGCCGTGCGCGGTCGGGGTCGAAGGGCGCCACGTCGGACAGGTCCTCGTAGCCCGGGTCGAGCTCGGGGATCGGGCCGTACTGGGTCACGCCGGCGCCCACGGCCTCGACGAGGGCGTCGTGGTCGATCGCGAGGCGCAGGGCCTCCCGCACGCGCGCGTCGTCGAGCGGCGCCTCGGCGCTGTTGAACGCGAGCACGTACTTGTCCGTGGTCCGACCGGTCGTGAGCGTGAAGCCGTTCGCGCCGTCGAGCTGCGGCGCGAGCTGGGGGTCGACGGCCGTGAGCACGTCGAGCGAGCCGTCGAGTGCCGCGTTCACGCCCGCGGTGAAGTCCGGGATGTAGCTCGCGACGACCTCGGCCACGCCCGCGGCCTCGCCCCAGTACTCGTCGAAGCGCTCCAGCACGATGCTCTCGCCCTGGTTCCACTCCGCGAGGGTGAACGGGCCGGTGCCGTTCGCGTCGCTCTGGAGGTCGGTCTCGTCGCCCTCGTCGAACACGAGGCCGGCGGGGCCCGTGAGCGTGAAGAGGAGGTTCTGGTTCGGCTCCGTCAGCTCGACGACGACGGTGCGGTCGTCGGGAGCGGTCACGGACATGACGTTCGCGAGGTCGTCGTGGCCGACGACGGACTCGTCGGAGACGACCTCCTCGAGCGACGCGACGGCATCCTGCGCGGTGAGCTCGCCGCCGTCGTGGAAGACGACCCCCTCCTCGAGCGTGAAGGTGTAGACGAGGCCGTCCTCCGACATCTCCCAGGAGCTCGCGAGCGCGGGCACGATCTCGTTCTCCTGCGTGCGGGTCACGAGGCCCTCGTACACGTTGTCGACGAGGATCTGCTCGAGCGCGGCGCCCGAGGTGCGGCGGATGTCGAGGTTCGTCGGCTCGAGGACGAGGCCCACGCGCAGACTCGCGTCGGGGTTGGGCTCGCCCGCGGGAGCGTCGGAGGGCGACGTCTGCCCGCCGCCGGCGCAGCCGGCGAGGAGCACGGCGGGCACGAGGAGCGCTGCGGCGGACGCCGGGCGCGCGGGGATGCGGATCATGCTGTCTGCCGTCCTTCCGGTGCGGCGCCCGCCGAGGCGGCGAGACGCGCGATGAGGGATGCGAGGTCGGCGAAGGCGACCTCCTGCACGTTGTGAGGGGCGTCGAGCGCGACGACGTCGGCGCCCGTGCGCCGGGCGAACTCGTCGGCGTCACCTGACGTGACGAACCCGGTGGTGCCGCGCACGAGGGCGATCGGGGCGGTCACGCCGGCGAGATCCTCCCACCCGCTCTCGGGCGCAGCGGCGGGGGAGGGCGTCCCCGAGGACATGAGCTGGGCGAAGTGGTGGCGCCACTCCACCCGGCCGTCCTCGCGCACGCGGGAGTTGAGGAGGACGCCCCGCTCGGCCTGCGCGCGCGAGCCGCCGAGGCCGAACGCGAGCGCGCGCTCGACGAGCTCGTCGCGAGACGCGAAGACCGTCTCCTCGTAGAAGCGGCGGAGCATCGCCGGTCCGGCCGAGGTGTCGACGCCCGGCGTGATGTCGACGATGGCGAGGCGCGCGATGAGGTCGGGCCGTCGCGACGCCACGGCGGCCGCAGTGAGCCCGCCGAGGGACTGCCCGACGAGGACGACGGGAGCGTCCGCCCACGCCTCGATGCCGCGCACGACGTCATCGGCGATCGTGCGGGCGCGGTAGTCCGCGTCGGCGCGCCACGACGAGTGCCCGTGGCCGGGAAGGTCGATCGCGAGCGCGGGGAGGCCGAGCGCGATCACGGTCTGGTCCCACGTGTGGGCGTTGAGGCCGGCCCCGTGGAGGAGCACGATCCTCGGGCGTCCCTCGCCGTACGCGAGAGCGCTGAGAGCGCGTCCGTCGGGAAGGAGGAGACGCTCGCGTCGGCCGATCGGGGCGGGGCGCCCCTGAGCGGCGGCCTGCTCCGGCAGGAACGAGAACTCGTCGAACGCGTCGTCGGCGGGGGATGCCGCGTTCGCGGGGGCGATGCTCACAGGACTCCTCGATGGGGACGCCGAGCGGGACGCACGGGAGGGCTCCCGACGCCTCCATTCTGGCGAGGTCGAGGCCCGCCCGGGAAATCGCGGATCGAACTGCTCGTCGCGCAGCGGCAGATCTGAGCATAAGGTACGGAGCGGGCGGGTGGCGCTGCGCGATCTGCCGCCGAGTCGGGTCCGCCTCCGCGCACTAGGGTCGAAGCATGACTGAGCAGCGCGTGCATCTGTCCAAGTCGGCGATCGAGGCCTACAAGGCGCTCGACGCGTTCTCGCAGACCGTCGGCCGCATCGCGCGCGAGTACGGCGTCGACGACCGGCTCAAGGAGCTCGTGCTCCTGCACTGCTCGCAGCTCAACGGCTGCGCCTACTGCGTCCGCGTGCACGTGGATCGGGCCGTCGCCGCGGGGCTCACGGTCGACGAGATCGCGCAGATCGCGGTGTGGCGCGAGTCGGGCGTCTTCTCCGAGCGCGAGCGCGCGGCCCTCGAGCTCGCCGAGGCGCACACGTTCATCCACCGTGCCGGCATCCCCGATGACCTGTACGACCGGGTCGGCGCGGTGCTCAGCGAGCAGGAGTACGTCGCCGTCAGCTGGCTCAGCGTCTCGATCAACGCGTTCAACCGCATCACCGTCGCCGGACGCTACCCCGTGCCGCCCCGCCCCGCGGAGGGCTGACCGTGCTGAGGTAAGGCAACCCTTCGCGCGGTGTAGACTGGCGTCGTCATGGAGAGCATCGAGACGACCCAGGAGCACGGCGACAAGGTCTGCCGTGCGTCGCGTCACGCGCGCGTGCAGCACCTCATCACGGCCGACGAGCGCTCGCTCGTCGACCTCGAGACGCTCGTCGCGACGCTGCCGATCTGCTCGACGGGCCGCATCTTCATCGAGGTCCCCGACGCGTCGTGGATCGGCGAGATCGCCGCACCCGCCCGGATGGTCGTGACCTGGCTCGACCGCTCCCGGCGTTCGGGCGCACCCGGCACCGGACGCGCGTGCGCACCCGGCCAGGCGCTGTCCCGTGCGGTCACCGCGTGGGCCGACGAGATGATGTGCGCCGGCGACGACTCGACGCGCGTCGTGCTGCTCGGCGGCTTCCTCGGCACGGCCGACATCGTCGACCACCTGACGGGATCCCTCGGGACCCCGGCGGAGGCCATCCACGTGCCCGACGCCTTCGCGAGCCTCATCCGCTGACGTAGCCGCCCGCTTCCAGCCCGGCCTCGATCTCGAAGCGATTGCGCAGCGGGTTCCGTCCCGCGAGCAGGTACAGCGCGGGCATGAGCACGCCGTAGCGGCGCCACTGCCGCAGGTGCACGGCCTCGTGCCGCAGGAGCCGGGTCGACACGCTGCGGTCGCCGGTCAGGAAGCACCCGCCCACGCACACGCCGCCGCGGGCGAAGGTCCATGCGGGCATCCCGCGGAAGACGAGAAGGCCCTCGCGGCGCTCGACGCGCCCGCGGCTCCACAGCGTGCCCCACAGCCATCCGAGCGCCGTCGCAGCCGCGCAGCCGATCGCGCTCACGGGGGAGTCGAGCAGCCATCGCGGGATGCGGGCGTCGATGCGCCGCCCGTGCTCGACCCGCAGTGCGGCGATCTCGCGCCAGTGGGCGGGAGCGGGATCGGCCGGGAAGCTGATGCGCATGACGCCATCCTGCCGCAGTCCGGGCGGGCGAGGGGCGGATGCCGCACGCGGGTCAGCGGAAGCGCGTGCGCAGCAGGGCGCCGGCGACCTCGATCTCGACGAGCGCTCCCTGCTCGACAGGGAACGCCGAGCGCGGCGCTCCCGTCATCACGACGTCGCCCGGCCCGAGCTCGATCCAGTGCGCGACGTACGCAAGGCAGTCCGCCACGGGCGCCGGGAGCTCGTGGGTGCCGGTCCGGACGCGCTCCACCCCGTCGATGCGGACGGCGAGGTCGACCTTCTCGAGGTCGATCGCGGTCTCGATCCACGGCCCGAGCGGGGTGTAGCCTGCTCCGCCCTTGACCTCGAAGTTGCGCGGATCGAAGCGGTCGGGGCTCGAGACGTCGTTGACGGCGGTCACGCCGAGCACGTACGACGCCGCGTTCTCGGGTGTGAGACCGGCCGTGCTCCGCCCGATCACGACGGCGACCTCGCCCTCGATCACGGGGCGCCCGGCGTCGCGCCGCAGGGCGACCTCGGCGCCGCTCGCGACGACCGTGCGCGGGCTCTTGAGCCACGCGCCGACCGGTCCGCCCGGGTCCGCGGGCTGCGCGATCCCCACGACGACGCGGGGGTCGACGGGCGCCAGGAACACGGGGGAGTCGACGGGAGCGCCGAGCGGAACCGGCGCCGCGCCCGAGGCGAAGGCCGCGAACGGGTCGGACACGGGCTGCCAGCGCTCCCCGTCCGGCACCGCGTGCACGGCGCCGGACGAGGAGGCGATGCGGGCGATCCTCATCGCGCGTCGGCGATGACCACCGACACGAGGCCGGTGTCCTTCTCGTCGGTCGAGACGCGGACCGCGTCCTGGATGCGCAGGAGGTCGCGGCTGCGGGTCTCCGGGATGAGGAAGGTCGATGCCGTCGTGATCGCCGCGAGCGTGGCGAGGTAGAGGCCCATGACGACCCAGTTGCCGCCGGTCAGCGTGAGCAGCCACGTGCCGAGCACTCCCGCGAGGCCGCCTGCGAGCACCGCGGAGATCTCGCGCGCCATCGCGACGCCGAGGTACCGGTGGCGGTTGCCGAACATCTCGGGCAGGAGCGCGCACTGCGGGCCGAGCATCGAGGCGACGGCGACGCCGATGCCGATCGCGATGACGGCCACCGTGAGAACCGGGTCGCCGAGCGAGAGCATCCACCACGCGGGGAACGCGAAGAGCAGCATGAAGACGGCGCCGAAGCGGTACACCGGGCGACGGCCGAACCGGTCGGACAGCCAGCCGGTGAGCGGGACCGAGAAGATGCCGATGAGCGAGCCGATCGTCACGCCCCACGTCGCGATGCCGCGGTCGACGGGGTTCGCGATGAACGTGCCGGCGACGAACGCGAGCGCGACGTTCTGGAAGATGTACGAGCCGCCGTTCTCGGCCATCCGCAGGCCGATGCCCGTGATGACGCCCGGCATCCCGGTCGTGAAGATGTCGCGGAAGGGGTGCGCGGCGACCTGCTCGTGCTTCTCGAGCTCGACGAAGGTCGGCGTCTCGCGCAGCCGCATGCGGATGAACAGCGCGATGAGGATGAGGAGGAACGAGGCGAGGAACGGCACGCGCCATCCCCAGGCGAGGAACGCGTCCTCGGGCATGAGCGACAGCCCGGAGAAGACGAGGGCCGCGAGGAGCGTTCCCGCCTGGATGCCGATGAACGGCAGCGCCGCGAAGAACCCGCGCTGGCGCACCGGCGCGTACTCCGCCATGAGCACCGTGGCGCCGGCCTGCTCGGCTCCCGCGCCGAAGCCCTGCAGGAGGCGCATGACCACGAGCAGCGCGGCTGCCCACACGCCCACGACCTCGTAGGTCGGCAGGAGGCCGATGGCCGTCGATGCGCCGCCCATGAGGAGGATCGTCACGACGAGGACCCACTTGCGGCCGAGCCGGTCGCCGATCGTCCCGAAGAAGAACCCGCCGAACGGGCGCGCGACGAAGCCCACGCCGTAGACCGCGAACGCGCCGATCACGCCCATCGCGGGATCGGCGGGGTCGAAGAACAGGCGGTTGAAGACGAGGGCCGTCATCAGGCCGTACAGCGCGAAGTCGAAGTACTCCAGCGCGCTGCCGACGCTCGAGGCGAGGGTGGCGCGCCGGAGGTTCGCGGCGTACTCGGGATCGTCGTACGGGGTCTTGGGGGCAGTCGGGGCTGCTGTGCTCACGTCATCTCCTTCGATGAGGGCGCTCGCGGGAGCGCGAGACGTGACCACCGTACCACAGATGGAACGGTGTGCAACAGGTTGAACGCTCAGTCCGAGCTGGAGCCTCGGACGGCGAGCGGGTTCGTCAGGAGCGACGCCGCCGCGAGCAGCGCCTCGCCGACCTCGGCGACCCGCTCGGGAGTCGTCGCGTCGGCGGGCAGCGCCGCGCCCATGGCGAGCGGCGGGTCGCTCGGATTCCACGGCGACAGGGGCACGGCGACGCCCGTGATGCCCGCGAACGACCCGCTCTCGTCGAGCGCATAGCCGCGCTCCCGCGCCTCCGCGAGGAGCGCGAGGAGGGCGTCGAGGCTCGTGACGCTGCGCTCGGTCACGGCCGCGAACGCCGAGGGCGGCAGCTGGCGGGCGACGTCCTCGTCGTCGAGGGTCATGAGGATGGCCCTGCCGGTCGCGCTCTGCGCGGCCGGCAGGCGCGAGCCGAGGGGCGTGCCGAGGCGGTGCGGAGCGCGCCCCTCGTGGCGAGCGAGGTAGAGCACGTCGGCTCCGTCGAGCATGGCGATCTGCACGACCTCCCGGTGCAGCACCTCGGAGGCCGCGCAGATCGCGAAGAACTCGCGCACCTGGTTGAACTGCAGTGCGAACGCCCCGCCGAGCTCGGCGGTGCGCCGACCGAGCCGGAAGCCGCGCGCGTCGCGCTCGATCATGCCGCCCTCCTCGAGCGCCGCGCAGAGGTTCGCGGCGGAGGACTTCGCGATGCCGACCGCTCTGGCCAGCTCGCTGAGCGTCATCGGCGCTCCGCCGGAGTCGGCCAGCGCCGTGAGGATGCGCAGGGCGCGCGTGACGGCCGGCGCCGGGTCTCGATCGGGGGCAGTGGACATGGCGCTCCTTCGCGATGCCGGCGCTCGCGCGACCGGCCTAGTAGAACTCGACGGTGTCCACCACGTTACGCAGGGGCTCGCCGTCGAGCAGGCGACGCGCGTTGTCCGCGAAGAGGCGCATGATGCGCGCGTCCTCCTGCGTCGACAGCGCCGCGGTGTGCGGGCTCACGAGAACGCGCGGATGGTCCCACAGCGGGCTCCGGTCGGGAAGCGGCTCCACCTCGAACACGTCGAGCGCCGCGTACGACACCCGGCCGTCGTCGAGGGCGGCGAGAAGCGCCGCCTCGTCGATGACGCTGCCGCGCCCGACGTTGGTCACGATCACGCCCGGCTTGACCGCGCGGAGCACGTCCTCGCCGATGAGGTGCTCGGTCTGCGCGGTGCCGGGCAGGGTGACGACGATCGCGTCGACCTCGCCGACCGCGGATGCGAGCTCGTCCACGGGGACGATGCGCTCGACGCCGTCGACAGGGCGGCCCGATCGGCTCGTTCCCCACACCCGCGCGCCGAAGGCGGCGAACCGCGAGACGACGGCCTTGCCGATGCCGCCCAGGCCCACGACGAGCACGGTCATCTCGTCGAGGTGGCGCATCGTCCAGCGGTCGTCCCACGCGTGCTCGCGCTGCGCCTGCTGCAGGCGGGGAAGCTCCTTGGCGCCCGCGAGCACGCCGAAGACGGCGAACTCCGCGAGGGTCGAGCCGTGCACGCCCGCGCTCGTCGTGAAGACGACCCGGTCGAGCTCCTCCTCGGTGAGGCCCGCGGCCTTGACCTGGGCGCCGCCGCCGGCTGCCATGACGTGCACCCAGCGGAGCCGCGGATTCGCGCGCACCGTGCGGGCGAGGGCCGCCGGGTCGGTGTCGGGGATCGAGAAGAGGATGTCGGCCGAGTCGACGAGCGCGTCGAACGCCTCCTGCTCGGCGGGCGAGCGGACGTGGGCGGGGTCCCCGCCCCAGTCCGCGGGCCACCGCATGGGGCGGCACAGGCTCGGATCGCGGACGATCTCGAGTCGCGGCTCGCGCCGCTCGAGCTCGCGGCAGAGCTGCTCCGACAGGTCGGTGGCGATGACGGCGCGCAGCCGTCCGGTGCTTTCGGTCATGACCATCCTCTTCGATGTGGGGTGGTGCCAGCATACCGGCTCGGCCAAAGTTCTGTACGACGTTCCATATTCTGGCCAAAACCCGTAGAGTCGGAGCATGACCGATGACGCTCATCCTCCTCTCCGCGTCGGCGTCGTGGGCCTCGGCGCGATGGGCCTGCCGATGGCCGAGCACCTCCTGGAGGCGCACGGCGCGCTCGCGATCACGGGCCGCACGCGCCGCCATCCGTCTCTCGAGAGCGCCGGCGCGACCTGGTGCGAGACGCCGCGCGCCCTCGCCGAGCGCAGCGACGCCGTGCTCGCGATGGTGCCCGACCTTCCCGAGCTCGAGGGCCTGCTCGAGGGCGACGACGGCCTGCTCGCGGGCGTCGCGCATCCCCTCCTCCTGCTCATCGGCTCGACGTCGTCGGCCACGCGCGTGCGCGCTCTGGCTGCGGACCTCGCGGAGAGGACGGATGGCCGGGTGCGGGTGGTCGACTGCCCCGTGTCGGGCGGGGAGGACGGTGCGAGGGCGGGGACGCTCTCGATCATGATGGGCGGCGACGAGGCCGACGCCGCGCTCGCGGCGCGCGTGCTCGGTCCCTGCGGGACGCCCGTGCGCCTCGGTCCGCTCGGAGCGGGGGAGGTCGCCAAGTCGTGCAATCAGCTCGTCGTGTCGGCGACGATGCTCGCGCTCGCCGAGGCCACCGTGCTCGCCGAGCGCAGCGGGATCGACCCCGGGCAGCTGTGGGAGCTGCTCGGCGGCGGCTACGCGGGATCGAACCTGCTCCGCAGCCGGCGCGACAAGCTCGTGGCCCGCGACTACAGCCCCTCCGGAGTCGCGAAGTACATGGTGAAGGACCTCGCGTTCGCGGACGACGTGGCAGCGGAGACGCGCACGCACCCCGTGCTGCTTCCGGCGCTGCGCGCCGCGTTCGACGAGCTCGTCGAACGCGGCCTCGGGGACGACGATCTCGTCGTGACGCGGCGCCTCGTCGAGGAGCGCTGACCCGGGCTCAGCGCGCGAGGGCGCCGATGAGGCGCAGGATCGTGCCCATGTCGTCGACGGCGGCAGCGGGCGACGACGGCGCGAAGCCCGCGACCGATGCACCCGCGAGCGGCAGCGCCGAGCGCAGAGCCGTGATCGCCGCGACCACCTGCGAGGGCTCGAGGCCGAACGGCGTGGGGGCCGTGACCCCTGACATGTGCGCGGGGTCGAGGACGTCGAGATCGATGTGCACGTAGACGCGCGCTGCGCCTGTGGCGGTCGCGGCCTCGGCGAGGGCGTCGGGGGTGAAATCCGCGGCGGGCACGCGCCGGATCGCGCTCGTCTCCAGGAAGTCGGCCTCCTCGTCCTCGAGGATCCGGGCCCCCGCGAGGACGACGCGGTCGGGCGTCACGGCGCCGCGGGGGAGCGCGAGCGTGGGCTCGCCGCCGCCGAGGACGCCGCGCAGCGACATCCCCGAGAACGCGCCGGACGGAGACGAGGACGGCTCGTGCAGGTCGGCGTGCGCGTCGAGCCACACGACCGCGAGGTCGTCGGCCGCGACGCGGCCGATCGCGGGCACCGCGACGCCGCAGTCGCCGCCGACGACGATGACCGGCTCATCGTCGTGCTCGTCGAGCGCGGCGCCGATGCCGTCGCGCACGCGCTGGAGGGCGCTCGCTCTGAGGACCCCGGTGCCCAGGGTGTCGCCCGCCTCGAGCGGGACGTCGATGCCGGTGCACGCGGAGCGGGGCAGATCGCCGGCGATGGCCTCGGCGCCGTCGATGAGCGCCATCGCCCTCGACGAGGGGGAGCCCTGCCACTGCGGGACCACGAGGAATCGTGCCATCCTCCCATCCTGCCCCCGCCGGAGGGCGCGCGCGAGTGCGCCCGCGGACACGACGACGCCGCCCTCCCCGGGGAGAGGGCGGCGTCGGAAGGCGGTCAGGCGCCGAGCTGGCCCTGCGGCTGGCCACCGGTCTTGAGCGCCGCGAGGCGCGCTTCGACCTCGGTCAGCTCGCCCACGTCCTCGAGCGACTCGAACTGCGCGTCGAGGCTCGACGCGGCGATCTCCGCCTTGCCCGCGGCGAGGGCCTCCTGGCGGCGGACCTTGTCCTCGAAGCGGCCGAGCTCGCTCGTCGGGTCGAGCACGTCGATCGACTTGACGGCGTCGTGCACCTTGTTCTGCGCCTCGGCCGTCTTGGCGCGCGCGAGGAGCTCGGCGCGCTTGCCCTTGAGCTGCTCGAGCTTGACCTTCATGCCGTTGAGCCCGTCCTTGAGCTTGTTCACGACCTCGGTCTGCTGCTGCAGCTGCGGCTCGACGGCCTTGATCTCGTTCTCGGTCGAGATCTGACGCTGCAGGGCGACCTTCGCGAGGTTGTCGAACTTGTCGGCGTCGGCGGTGTTGCCCGATGCGCGCAGCTCGTCGGCCTTGCGGCTCGCGGCGAGCGCCTTGTTGCCCCACTCGGCCGCGGTCTGGCGGTCCTCTGCGGTGTCGCGCTCGAGCAGGCGCAGGTTCCCGATCGTCTCGGCGATGGCGGCCTCGGCGTCGGCGATGTTGTTCGTGTAGTCGCGGACGAGCTGGTCGAGCATCTTCTGGGGGTCCTCGGCCTCGTCGATGAGGGCGTTGATGTTCGCCCGGATGAGGGTCGAGATGCGTCCGAAGATCGACTGCTTGGTCATCGGTGTTTCCCTTTCGGTTGGGGTCAGGAGCGGATGGCTGTCTCAGGGCAGGGAGGGACGGATCAGAAGCGACCACCTCCGCGGCGGCCCGAGCGGCCGCCTCCGCCGAAGCTCCGGCGGCCGGATCGTCCTCCGCCGAACGACCCGCCTCCGCGGCGCCCGGAGCGCGACGAGCCGCTTCCGCCGCCGAAGAGCCCGCCCCCGCCTCCGCCGAGGAGGCCGCCGCCCCATCCGGAGTTCGAGGAGCGCCCGCCGCCGAGGGAGCTGCCGATGAGGCCGCCGAGGAGCCCGCCGAGGAAGTCGTCCCCGCCCGAGGAGCGGCCCTGCGAGCGGTACGACGACTCGAACATGCTGAGGTCGCTCTGCGTGAGGGAGATCGCGTCGTTCGCGAGACGGAGCGCGGACTGCGCGTGGCCGAGCGCGGCCGCGGGGTCGCTCTGGCGCAGGCCCTCCGCGCGCGCGAGCTCGGCGCCGGCCTGCGCGAGCCGCGTGCGGGCGTCCGAGCCCACTCCGCCGCGCCGCGCCGACACGTACTCTTCGGCCGCCGAGACCTGGCTGCGCGCCTGGAGGATGGTCTGCTCGAGCATCTGCTCGGACCGCCGTCGCCGCTCGACCGCGTCGCGACCGCCGGCGAGGGCGCGGTCGATCTCCTCGTCGGCCTTCTGGAGGGCCTCGAGCATCGCGAGCGGGCGGCGCCCGGAGCCGGCGAGGTTCTGCTTCGCGGTCTGCACCTGCTGCTCGGTGCGCGCGACGGCGGCCGCGACGGCCCCGTCCTCGTCGGGCAGCTGCCGGGCCGCGGCGACGTCGCCCTCGAGCTCGAGGATGAGATCGGCCGCCTGCTTCTCGCCCTCAGCGAGCGCCGCGCCGAGCTCGTCGATCGCGGTGCCGAGGCGCCGCGCCTGGGCGATCGCCTGCTCGGCATCGCGGATGGCGACGGCGGCCTCGCCGCCCTCGCCCGAGCCGATCGCGCGCTGCGCGACGGCGAGCTGCTCGTCGGCGAACGCCAGCCGTGCCTGAGCCTGCTCGGGGTTGTCGGCCACGGTCGTGAGCGCCTCGGGCGCGTACCGGGCGCCCAGCGCCTCGAGCGCGCGGCGGGCCTCGTCGGACACGGATGCCGCCTGCGCGCGCTTCTCCTGCACCTGCGTGAGCGCCTCCGGCGCGTTCTGCTCGAGCTGGCGCAGCTGCGCGAATCCCTGCGCCTTCTCCTCGAGCGACGCCGCCGCCTGCTCGCAGAGGGCGACGATCTCGGTGTTCCACGCGCGCACGTCGGCCTCGGTGTCCTCCGTGGCGTCGTCGAGCCGCTGCTTGAGCTCGAACGCGCGCGCGAGCGACGCGCGCGCATCCGACAGCGCGGTGCGGAACTCGCCGGTCGCCTCCTCGCCGAACTGCGCGACCGCGAACCCGAGCTCCTGCTCGCTCGAGCGGATGGCGTCGTCGGTCGCGATGAGGGCGGAGGCCGCCCGGCGCTGCAGCTCGGCGGTCGGGACCTCGGGCTCGGCGGGCGCGTCACCGGCTCCTGCCCTCTCCGCGGGGCTGCGCTTGCGCGAGAGCAGCACGACGACGATCACGATGCCCGCGATCACGACGAGGCCGATGATCCACGGCCATGCGTTGGCGCCGCCCTGTCCGCCGCCCTCGAACCCGTCGGCGGCGACGTCGACCGCGCTCGCCCAGTCGTCGTCCGCGAGGGCGTCGAAGAGGTCCTGCTCGATCGCCGCGAGACGGTCCTCGCTCACGGGGCCGTCCGCGGCGGAGGAGATGTAGAGCTGACGGCCCTCGGTCGCGATCGCGAGGAGGTACTGCGTGCTGCCGAGGTGGTTCCGGTCCGCCGTCGCGTCGGCCCACTCGATGGCGTCGGAGGGGTTCTCGAAGTCGTCGACGTAGACGACCCAGAGCGAGACGTCGGTGTCGGCGACGAGCTGAGCGAGGCGCTCGTCGGCGGCGCGCTCCTCGCTCGGGGTCAGCACATCCGAGCCGTCGTAGACGTACGCGTCGCCGAGCTCGACCGGGCTCTCCGCCGAGGCCGCCATCGGGGCGCCCCCGAGGAACAGCGTCAGGCCGGCGCACAGCGCCACGGTCCACCTTGCCCGCATGGCGACTTCCCCTCCGCGGGCGCCATGGGCCCGCGAGACCGATCCTATGCACGCGGCGGCATGCGGCGGAAGACGAGGCCGCCGCGCACAGGAGATTCATCGACCGCGTCGAGCGCGCGCCGCTCCGCGACGGGTCGGCGGCCCGTGGTGGGATGGGGGGCGGGAGGACCCTCATGGACGACAGATACGGCACCGACGTGCTCGCGGCGGGATGGCGCGAGAAGGGCAGGAAGACGTCGAAGCCGGTCCCCGCGGAGCTCGACCTCGTCGTCGAGGTCGCGGGAGACGGGTACTGCGGCGCGATCACGCGCGTCGAGAACGGCAGCGTCGAGCTCGAGGACTGGAAGGGGCGCACGCGCGTCTTCCCGCTCGGCGCGGGCTTCCTCATCGACGGCGAGCCGGTCGCCCTCGTCCCGCCGAAGGCGGCACCGCAGGGCCGCCGCCGCACGGCATCCGGATCGTTCGCGGTCGAGGATCAGCGGGCGCGGGTCGCGCTGCCGAGTCGCATCCTCGTGGAGGGGAAGCACGACGCCGAGCTCGTGGAGAAGGTCTGGGGCGCCGATCTGCGCGTCGAGGGCGTGGCGGTCGAGTTCCTCCAGGGCATCGACCTCCTGCACGAGCTCCTCGAGGAGGAGCCGCCGTCGGCGAAGCGCCGCTACGGCGTGCTCGTCGACCACCTCGTCCCGGGGTCCAAGGAGTCGCGCATCGCCGAGCAGATCGCGCGCGGGCGCCACGGTGCGCACGTCCGCATCGTCGGCCATCCGTTCGTCGACGTGTGGCAGTGCGTCAAGCCGCAGGCGGTCGGCATCGCGCGCTGGCCCGTCGTGCCGCGCGGCACCGACTGGAAGACCGGCATCTGCCGCGGCCTCGGCTGGCCCGCCGAGACCAAGGAGGACCTCGGCCTCGCGTGGCAGCGCATCCTCTCGCGCGTGACGACGTACCGCGACCTCGAGCCCGAGCTGCTCGGCAGGGTCGAGGAGCTCATCGACTTCGTCACGGCCCCGTGACCCACGGCGCCTGATCCACGGGGCCTGACCCACGGGGAGGGCACGGCGGCGGAAAGTACCCTGGAGGCATGCCCGAGCCCCGCACCTTCCGCGACCATCCCGTCTCGTTCGTCCGCCGCAGCGGGCGCATGTCGGAGGCGCAGGAGCGCGCGTGGGCCGAGCTCGCGCCGACGTACTTCTTCGACGTGCCGCGGGCGATCGCGTCGACATCGGTCCACCCCGACGCGCGGTTCGTCCCCGCGGAGGAGTACGGCCGCGTGGCGCCGCTCATCGTCGAGATCGGGTCGGGGCAGGGGCACGCGATCGTGCACGCCGCGTCGACCCGGCCCGACGTCGACTTCCTCGCCGTCGAGGTGTTCCGCGCGGGGCTCGCGCGGACGATGCTCGACGCCGACGCCGCCGGCGTGCGCAACCTCCGTCTCATCGAGGCGAACGCGCCCGAGGTGCTCGAGACGCTCCTGCCGGAGGGCGGCGCCGACGAGGTCTGGATCTTCTTCTCCGACCCGTGGCACAAGAAGCGGCACACGAAGCGCCGGATGATCCGCCACGGGTTCGGCGCCACGGCGGGCCGCGCCCTGCGCGACGGCGGCCTCCTGCGCCTCGCGACCGACTGGGAGGACTACGCCCTGCAGATGCGCGAGGTGCTCGACGACGCGCCCGAGTTCGAGCGCGCGTTCGACGGGGACTGGGCCGATCGCTTCGACGGACGGGTGATGACGGCCTTCGAGCGCAAGGGCATCGAGAAGGGGCGCGAGATCCGCGATCTCGTCTACCGCCGCGTCGCGCGGAGCTGACGGGTGGCCGTGCCCGCTGCGCGCGCCGTCGCCCCGCTCCCGCTCGCCGCCGCGCTTCTCACGTGCCTCGCGGCTCCGGCGTTCTTCGTGCTGCTCGTGCCGTGGCTCGGATGGCTGCTGCTCGCGGCCGGCATCGCCCTCGCGATCGCGGCGGACCGGTCGCGCGGTGTCGCGCCCTGGGCGCCCGCGCCATCCGCGCCATCCGCGCCCGGGCCATCCGCGCCCGAGCCCTCCCTTGCGCGGGATCTGTCGCTCATCGCGATCGGGCTGCTCATCGTGAGCGCCATCCCGCTCGCGGCCGAGCTCGACGACGCCGCGATGATCCGCTTCACGGTCGCGCTCGGCGGCGCGGTCGCCGTGCCGTACGCGGTCTCGCGGTTCGTCTACCGCGACCGTGCGATCGCGTTCCCGTGGCGGACGGGCCGGCGCTGGACGCGCCTGCAGTGGGGGTGGCTCGTCGCGGTGCTCGCGCTCGGCTGGCTGATCCTGCCGTTCTACTTCATCACGTCGGGCGTGTACCGCAACTGGCCGGTCGTCGACACCGCCGACCTCATCGCGCGGCTCTTCGTGGGCGTGGGCGCCGTGGGCATCTGGGACGAGCTCTTCTTCGTGTGCACGGTGTTCGCGCTGCTGCTGCGGCACTTCCCGACGACGGCCGCCAACGCGCTCCAGGCGATCGTGTTCGTGTCGTTCCTGTGGGAGCTCGGCTACCGTGCCTGGGGTCCCGTGCTGACGATCCCGTTCGCGCTGCTGCAGGGGTGGATCTTCCTGCGCACGCACTCGCTGGCCTACGTCGTGACGGTGCACCTGCTCTTCGACGCCGTCGTGTTCCTCGTGCTCGTGCACGCGCACAACCCCGGCCCCGTCCCGTTCTTCCTGGTGTGAGGAGACCCGCATGACCGATCGGATGGACGTCGAGACCGTCGTCGTCGGAGGCGGCGTCGTCGGCGCCGCGACCGCGTGGGCGCTCGCCCGCGAAGGGCGCGAGGTCGTGCTGCTCGAGGCGCACGAACCCGCGCATGCGCTCGGCGCCTCGCACGCGTCGACCCGCAACTTCAACCCGTCGTACGCGGAGCCCGCGTACCTGCGGCTGCTCACGCGTGCGCTGCCCCTGTGGCGCGAGCTCGAGGCGGAGTCGGGCGAGACCATCCTCGAGCAGACCGGCATCGTGAACCGCGGGCCCGTTCCCGATGCCGAGCGCCTGCGGGAGAACGCGCCGCGCGCCGGGTTCGCCGTGGAGACGGTTCCTGCGGGCGAGGCCGCGCGCCGCTGGCCGGGGATGCGGTTCGCGAGCGACGCGCTCTTCCTGCCGGACGGCGGGCGGATCTGGGCCGAGCGCGCCGTCCGCGCGCTCCACGCGCTCGCCGCTCGCGCGGGCGGCGACATCCGGCACGGCGTGCGCGTCGACGGCGTGCGCGTCCTCGGCGACGCGACGGCCGAGGTGCGCGCCAGCGATCTCGTCGTCCGCGCGCGCCGTGCGGTCGTCGCAGCGGGCGCGTGGTCGTCGGAGCTGCTCGCAGGCGTCGTCGACCTGCCGCGCCTGCGGGTCACGGAGGAGCATCCCGCCCACTTCGCGCTCGCCGCGGGCGACGACGGCGCGGGCTGGCCGAGCTTCAACCACTTCGCCGAGCCGTCCGGGTTCGGATGGCTCGGGCCGATCTACGGGCTCGTCTCGCCCGGCGAGGGCCTCAAGGTCGGATGGCACGGCGCGGGCCCCGAGGTCACACCCGCGACGCGCACGTTCGCGCCCGAGGAGCACGTCGTCTCCGCCCTGCGCGCGTACGTGCGCGAGTGGATGCCCGGCGCCGACCCCGACCGGCTGAAGCCGATCAGCTGCACGTACACGTCGCGCGAGGGCGAGGACTTCATCCTCGACGCGGCGGGGCCGATCATCGTCGCCGCGGGCTTCGCGGGGCACGGGTTCAAGTTCGCCCCCGCGCTCGGCGAGCACCTGGCCTCCCTCGCGACCGGCGCGGGCCATCCGGATCCGTTCTTCGCCCTGCGACGGTGATCCGTGCGCCGATCCCGCGACGGGAGCGGGGTTGGTGGGGGTGTCCTCGTGTGCGTGTCTCGGTGCGGGTGGGTATGGGCGCCGGTTGGCCGCGTGGTGAGACATGCGGGCCCGGTGGGGCGAGAGGTGCGTCCGACCTGCCGGGTCGGCGCGGGAGGACCCGGCCGGCTGTCGGATGCCCATGCGAGGCTGGGAGCATGAGCGACGACACCCTGCGGACCTCCGCGCTCGCGGCCCTCCGGAAGCTCGTGGGGCGGGATGACGCCGACTTCCACGAGGGGCAGTTCGAGGCGATCGAGGCGCTCGTGGGCGGACGCCGCCGCGCGCTCGTCGTGCAGCGGACCGGGTGGGGCAAGTCGGCCGTGTACTTCGTGGCGACGAGGCTGCTCCGAGACGCGGGAGCCGGGCCGACGGTGCTCGTGTCGCCCCTCATCGCCCTCATGCGCGACCAGATCGCGGCCGCGCAGCGGGCCGGCGTGCGCGCCGTGGCGATCAACTCGACGAACGCGCACGAGTGGACCGACGTCCTCGCGCAGCTCGACGCCGACGAGGTCGACGTGCTGCTCGTGTCTCCTGAGCGGCTCAACAACCCGACGTTCCGCGACGAGCAGCTGCCCGCCCTCGTGCGGCGGATCGGCATGCTCGTCGTCGACGAGGCCCACTGCATCAGCGACTGGGGTCACGACTTCCGCCCCGACTACCGGCGCCTGCGCGACCTCATCGCGCAGATGCCGCCGTCCGTCCCTGTGCTCGCGACGACGGCCACCGCGAACAGCCGCGTGGTCGCCGACGTCGTCGAGCAGCTGGGTGCGGAGGGCGTGACGACGATCCGCGGCCCGCTCGCACGCGCGTCTCTGCGCCTCGGCGTGCTGCGGCTCCCCGACGCGACGGCGCGCCTCGCGTGGCTGCTCAGCCACCTCGATGAGCTGCCGGGGTCGGGCATCATCTACACGCTCACGGTCGCCGCCGCGAACGACACCGCCCGGCTCCTGCGCGATCACGGGCACGCCGTGCGCGCGTACACCGGGCAGAGCGACGCCGACGAGCGCGCGGAGTCGGAGGCGATGCTCAAGCGCAACGAGGTCAAGGCGCTCGTCGCGACAAGTGCGCTCGGCATGGGCTTCGACAAGCCCGACCTCGGCTTCGTGCTCCATCTGGGTGCCCCGTCGTCGCCCGTGGCGTACTACCAGCAGGTCGGCCGTGCGGGCCGCGCGACGGCGTCCGCCGATGTCGTTCTGCTTCCGGGCCCTGAGGACCGCGACATCTGGCACTACTTCGCGACCGCGTCGATGCCCGACCAGGATCGCGCCGAGCGCGTGCTGTCGGCCCTCGGAGCGGCCGATCGTCCGCTGTCGACGGCTGCGCTCGAGGCGGTCGTCGACATCCGGCGCACGCCCCTCGAGCTGCTCCTCAAGGTGCTCGACGTCGACGGCGCGGTGCGGCGCGAGAAGGGCGGATGGGCCGCGACCGGCATCCCGTGGACGTACGACGCCGAGCGGTACAGCCGCATCGCCGCCGAGCGTCGCATCGAGCAGGAGCACATGCTCGAGTACGAGACGACCACCGGGTGCCGCATGGAGTTCCTGCAGCGCCGTCTCGACGACGACACCGCGGCGCCGTGCGGGCGCTGCGACAACTGCGCGGGACCGTGGCTCTCCGCCGAGATCGGCCAGGGCGTCTCGGCGTCCGCCGCCTCCGCCCTCGACCGCGTCGGCGTGCCCATCGAGCCGCGGCGCCAGTGGCCGTCCGGTCTCGATCGGCTCGGCGTGCCCCTCAAGGGCCGCATCCCGGCCGAGGAGCAGGCGGCCGAGGGTCGCGCGCTCGCCCGCCTGACCGATCTCGGCTGGGGCGGTGCCCTGCGCGAGATCTTCGCCGCGGGCGCGCCCGACCAGCCCGTGCCCCCGCGCCTGCTCGATGCCTGCGTGCGCGTGCTCGCCGACTGGGGCTGGGACGAGCGCCCCGTCGCCGTCGTCTCCGTGCCCTCGCGCTCCCACCCGCAGCTCGTCGCCTCGACCGCCCAGGGGCTCGCGCGGGTCGGGCGCCTGCCCTACCTCGGCGAGCTGGCCCTCGATCCAGCTGCGCCGGTCGGCCGCCCCGGCGGCAACAGCGCGTTCCGCGTCGCCGACCTGCACGGTCGCCTCGACGCGTCCCCGCTCGCGGTGCCGGCGGGGCCGATCCTGCTCGTCGACGACCTCGCCGAGAGCCGGTGGACGCTCACGCTCGCCGCGCGCGAGCTCCGCGGGGCCGGCGCCACGGCCGTCCTGCCGTTCGCCCTCGCTCTCCGGAGCTGAGCGGCGCCGAGCAGGCTCAGCGCGCCGCGCCGAGTGCGCCCGGCGCCGACAGCGGGCTCAGCGCCCGGCCGCGCGGTTCGTCTTGGCGGTCGCGGGCGCCGTCCACGGATCCTCCGGCCACGGATGGCGCGGGTAGCGCCCGCGCATCTCCCTGCGCACCTGCTGGTACGGGCCGTTCCAGAAGGACGCGAGGTCGTCGGTCACGGCGAGAGGACGCCGCGCGGGGGAGAGCAGATGGAAGAGCACGGGCACGCGCCCCTCGACTAGACGCGGCGTCTGCGCGAGGCCGAAGACCTCCTGCAGCTTCACGGCGACGACGGGCCGTGCACCCACATCGCCCGCGTAGTCGATGCGCACGCGCGACCCGGATGGCACGGCGAGCCGCTCGGGCACGAGCTCGTCGAGGCGCGCGGCCTCCGGCCAAGGGAGCAGGCGCCGCAGCGCCGCCTCGACGTCGATCCCGTGCAGGGACGCGTCGGCGCGCAGGCGGGAGAGATCGGGCCCCAGCCAGTCGTCGATGCGCGCGAGCAGGGAGGCGTCGTCGACATCGGGCCACGGACGGCCGATCTCCCGGTGCACGAGCGCGAGGCGCGCGCGCAGGGCGAGCGCCTCGGGACGCCACGCGAGCGCGTCGATGCCTCTCTCGCGGACGTGCGCGGCGAAGGCGGGGCCGACGTCCTCGGGGGTCGCCGCGACGGGCGTCTCGGCGAGCAGGATGGCGCCGAGACGGCGGGTGCGGCGGACGCGCACGCGACCGCCCTCGATGCGTGCGGCGCGCTCGTCGCTCGTGAGCCCCGCCCCGATCGCGAGCGCGTCCTCCTCGGCGAGCGCGGCGGCCATCCGGATGACGGCGCCTGTGCCCTCGGCAGCGCGGCCCTCTGCGCGCTGGACCTCCCAGACCGCGAGCCACTCCGACGCGCTCAGCGCACTGCCCGGGGGAAGCGCGGCGCGCGTGCCGCTCGCGAGGAGGTACGTCCGGTCGTGCGGGCCCGTGCGCCGAGCGATCCAGTCGGGCCGCGCGAGGGCGACGACGGCTCCCGGCGCGGATGCTCCCGGCGCGGATGGCCCGGGATCGGACCCGCCCGGCGCGGATGGCCCGGAACCGGACCCGCGGGGCGCCGCGTCGGATGCCGCGATCCGGGCGAGCCGGGTCGTCTCGCCCCGCCAGCGCGCGGCGCCCGGGCCGCGGCCATCCCTGAGCTCGCGGAGCATCCGCCCGAGGTCGGCGTCGGCATCGCGGTGGTCGTCGGAGATCGCCGCGACGACCTCGGCGGCCGCGCGCGCATCGCCGAGCATCGCGGCGCCCTCGAGGAGGGCCCGCGCCTCGCGAGCGCCGACGGGAAGCGGTGCGATGCGGCGCCCGAGATCCGTCGGCCGTCCGCTCGCGTCGGTCAGCTCGAGCGCGTGCAGCACGGAGAGCGCCTGAGCGACCGCGGCGCGCGGGGGAGGGGTGAGGAGGGCGAGGCCCTCGCCGCCCGGCGTGCCCCACGCTCCCGCGAGGAGCATGGCGTCGACGAGGTCGGCCGAGGCGATCTCGGGTGCGGCGGCGGCCGGCATCCGCGCGAAGTCGACCTCCGCGTAGGCGCGCACCGCTCGGCCGGGGCCCTGCCGTGCCGCGCGCCCGGCTCGCTGGTCCGCGCTCGCTCGCGACGCGCTGACCGTCACGAGGCCGGTCATGTCGCGGCCGCGGTCTCGGCGCACCTCGCGCGAGAGGCCCGCGTCGACGACGAGCCGCACACCGGGCACCGTGAGCGAGCTCTCGGCGAGCGCCGTGCTCACGACGATGCGGGGCGGCTCCCCGGCGCGGCGCCCCTGCGTGGCGCGATCCTGCTCGCGGGCGGGCAGCCGGCCGTGCAGGGGGAGGACCTCGATGTCCGCTGCGCGGTCGCGGATGAGCCGCACGAGCTCGTCGACATTGCGCGCCGAGGGCACGAAGACGAGGGCATCGCAGCCGTCCTCGCGCTGTGCGGCCGTCGCGACGCGGGCGAGGTGCGCGAGGTGCGCGCGCGTGACGCCGCGCTCGTCGAGGCGCGGTGCATCTCCCGGCGCGTACTCGATCGCGAGCGGATGGAGGGGCGACGGCACATCGACGACGGGCGCGGGATGATCGGCGCCGCCGAGCAGGCGGGCGACGGCGTCCGCATCGAGGGTCGCCGACATGGCCGTCACGACGAGGTCGTCGCGGAGCGCGCGTGCCTCGGCGAGCATCCCGAGGAGGAGGTCGCCGTCGAGCGAGCGCTCGTGCACCTCGTCGAGGATGACCGCGTCGACGCCGTCGAGACCGGGATCGGCGAGCAGTCGGCGCAGCAGCACGCCGGGGGTGAGGAGCTCGATGCGCGTGCGCGGGCCGACCTCGCGCTCGCCGCGGACGCTGAAGCCGACCGGGCCGCCGAGCTCCGACCCGTCCAGCTGCGCGATGCGGCGGGCGGCCGCGCGCACGGCGACCCGCCGCGGCTGCGTCACGAGCACGCGGCCCTCGACCGCGTTCGCGAGCAGCGGTGGCACGAACGTGGTCTTGCCCGTTCCGGGCGGCGCCGTCACGACGAACGCGCCGTGCCGGGCTGCCGAAAGCAGCGCGTCGCGCGCCGTCGACACCGTGAGCCCCGCGCCGAGCGCGGCGAGGTCGAAGCGGTGCGGGTCGGCCATCGTCCGATTCTCTCAGGGGGCGGGAACGGCGAAGGCCCCGCTCGCAGACGAGCGGGGCCTTCGCACCGGGTGCACCTCCGTAGAGAGTTTGAGAACCCAGGCCCGGCCTTGAAAACCGTGGCTTCTCGCCTGTCTCGGGGTGCCTACAAGCGTTGCGAACGGCCCTCCGAGCCCTCGGTGGCCGACTCTCGGGGTCGTGTGGTGCGCGCAGTTGGGAAGACTCAAACCTTTCTGAGCGCCGCCGAGGTCGATGAGCTGGTGGCTCTGTATGAGCAGGGCATGACGCTCGCGCAGCTCGGTGAGCGGTTCGGCGTCTACCACCGCACTGTGGCTGCTCACCTCGTCCGTCGTTCCGTCCCGATGCGCGTGCGAGGGCTTGCTGAGGAGCACTCGTCCGAGGCTGTGCGGCTCTACGAGGGTGGGATGACCTTGATGGAGGTTGGTCTGCACTTCGGGGTGAGCCAGGGGGCAGTGAAGAGGGCGGTGGCCGCAGCAGGTGCGACTATCCGCCCTCGGGGACGCCGGCCTCTGGTTACAGCGTGAAGTCCTCCTCCCAGTGCTCGGCCTCGTACTCGGCTATCGCCAGCATGATGCCGAGCTCGGTGCTCGCGGGAAGGCTCACACGGCCCTGCCGACGACGCTGTGGTCCTTGATCGAGGACATCTTCGCCGCTGGGGACGCTACGCCACAGCCGTCGCGCGATGGGAACACATCACCGGGCGATCTGCCCCTAAGCCAGCCTAAGCACGACGAAGGGGCCGCGGCCCGCGCCAGAGTTGGTGGAATGGCTCATGGGTCTCGAACCTGGCTGGGTCACCGAGTCGTCCCACGATCTGACCGACAACCAGCAACTCGCTGTGCTTGGAAACGGCGTCCTGCCGATTCAGGCGGTGACAGCTCTCCGCGTCATGCTACGGACGCAATCACGCTGAATACAGGGACTCGATGTTGCGTCAGGCACCGTCGTCGGGCGTGAGCCCAATCAGGCAAGCCAAGCCTGTAGTCGGTCTGCCAGCCAGTGTGGCTTCTGGAGCGGAACTCCGTGACCACACTCGGCGATGGCTTCAGGCTCGCCATCGGCTCGATAACGGGTGAGGTGGTGCGCCGAGCGGGCCATGATCGCTCGTTCTCGCTCGCCCACCACGACGAGGGCCTTGCCTTCGTATGAAGCCCACGTCGGCGGGATGGTGAACCGTATATTCTCGCCCACCGACGCCACGAGCGTCCGTGTCGAAAGGTTCTGAGTGGTTCTGAGGTAGTCGGGGAACAGTGTCGGGGGGATGAACAGTTCCCTCGCCTGTGCTCGCGCGAACCACTCCCGCTTCGCAAGCGGCGCCGCCGTTCGCAGCAGTGCGAGGGTCGCGCTCGGCCATCTCGACGGTTCTGCCTGGGCGCTGATGATCCCGACGTGCGAGACCAGGTCAGGGCGGCGCACGGCGAGGAGCACAGCGAGTTGCGCGCCGAGCGAGAAGCCGACGACCGCGACCGGGCGGTCCTCGCGGTGCTGGAGCGCTTCCACGAGCGCTTCGATGGTCCGTTCGTGCGACTCATAGTCTGCGTGCGCGCTGCGGTCGTGCCCTGGCAGGTCCGGGACAAGGAATCGGTATCCGGCGCCCATCTGCTCGATCAGTGGTCGCCACATCCACCCGGCGACTCCACCTCCATGGAGCAGTAGGACGGGTGTCGCATTGCGGTCGCCGAACTCGTCCACGATGATTCCGCGGGGTGGGCTTGAGCTTCGGTCTGTCACGCCGTGTCTCCTTCTTCTGGTGGTTTGCCGGTGTCCGGGAGGCCGCCGCGTCTGCCGGCTCGGCGTGCTGCCCCTGGCGATACTCCACGTTCCCGGCGGAAGGCGTGTGCGAAGGCGTACTCCGAGCTGTAGCCAACACGCTGAGCGATCGCGCGCATCGATTGATCCGTGTCGGTGAGCAGGGCGGCGGCGAGATTCATCCGCCACCAGGTGATGTAGGTCATGGGTGGATCGCCGATCAGCTCATGGAATCGGCGCGCGAAGGCGGTGCGGGACATGACCGCACGCTGAGCGAGTTCGGCGACTGTCCAGGGGTGCCCGGGATTGTCGTGGAAGGCGTCGAGTGCGGAGCTGATTCCTGTGTCTCGGATTGCGGTGACCCAGGAATGTGCGCTGTCCGGTAGGATGCGCTCGTCGTGGCACGCCCGGAGGATGTGAATGAACAGTACGTCGAGGAGTGCGGCGACCAGGTGATCGGTGCCCGGTCCAGGTCGGTCGAGTTCCATCGCGAGTAGTTCCACGGCGTCCCTGAGAGGCTCGCCCCGATCGAATGGCGCGCGCAAGATCACTACGGGTGGGAGCTGGGCAAGCAACGGGTGAATGAAACGCAGGTCGAGTTCGTAGGCGCCGCACAGCGTGACCGTTTGTTCCCCCGGTATCCCATGGTCCGGGTTCGCCGGTATATCAACGGCGCCGTTGCCGGTCACTCGGCCCGGTTCGCACGCCTCAGCAAGCTCGGCATCGACCCGATCGGCGAGCGCATGCTCGACCCCGCTGGGGAGGAACAGGACGTCTCCTGTCTGTAGGCGTATCGGTTCCTCAGCATCACGGAGCAGCCAGCACGTCCCGCGGAGGATCACCTGGAATCCGGCCGAGCCCTCGACCGCAGCGAAACGCTGACCCCATGGTGCCGTCCAGGTGACGCGCTGAGATCGCGGTCGTCCTCGCCGGAGGACCGCGACCACCTCGCTCATCATGTCCATGAACTGAGTCTATACGGCAACTCGCACCCGAAGGACGATCACACATGAATACGGTGCAGCAGCGTATTGATCGTGCTACGGACGGGACATAGCGTGATCATCGCCGTGCCGATTACCGCCATGGCCTTTCAAAGTCAGGAGACCTCATGCCCTCTGAGATTCAAACCACTCGGGCCAGCAGCCGACCCAAGTTGCCCCAAACATTGACGGCCAACTGGCGACCGCGCCTGCTCGGCGCCGTTGTCGCGACACTGTCCTGCACGCTCATCTGGCTAGCGGGAGATGCGGCGGGCGCGACGTTCGTCGTCTCGTTCGGCGACGAGCACGCGTCCATGGACGTCACCATCTGGGCCGTCATCGGTTCCGTGCTTTCGGCCGCCGTCGCGGGATGGGTTCTGCTTGTCGTGCTCGAACTCTTCACGACGCGAGCGCGAACCGTATGGACGGTGCTCGCGCTTACGGCGGCGGCGGTTTCGACGCTCCCAGCATTCGGCTATGAAGCGGATACCGACACCAAGCTGTCGTTGACTTTCATGCATGTCGCGGCCGCAGCGGTGATCATCCCCCTGTTCCGCCGTCGGGGTAGTTCCGCAGCGGGAAAGACTCACCAGCAGCCGTGAACGCCCGACACAGACGCCTGCTCCGTGCCGCGCACGCGCGGTGCGGCTGGTGCTCGCAGAGTTGGCGCCGTGGGTGATTCTGTCCAGGGGTGGCGACCGCACAGGTTCGCAAGCCCGCAAAGGTCGCTTTCATAGCATCAGGTGGAAGCCATGCCGGATCGCACCATAGACAAGTCCTCGAGTCTGGCTCGTGAGAAGCCCTCGTATGCGTAGGTCAGGAGAACGGATGCCGATGCCCGAAGTCACGCGGCGGTTTGTCGTCGTGGACGCGCCGTCGAATCTTGGACTGCGCCCTCCCGAGGAAGGGGCTGTGCCAGGCTGTTACAAGGCGCCCAGGGCGCTTCGAGACACGGGGCTCCTGAACGTGCTCGGCGCGCAAGACGGCGGAGTCGTGACGCCAGGACGGTATCGCCCTGGCCGCGTCGAGGGTGCGGTACGCAACGAGGCGACGATCGCCGATCATTCACGACGTTTGGCGGAACGGCTCGAGTCGATCATTGCCAACCGGGGCCTCCCTGTCGTGCTGGGCGGCGACTGCAGCATCCTCATCGGCATTGGGCTCGCTCTAAATCGCAGCGGACCGTACGGTCTGATCAGCATAGACGGCCTCGACTACCGGCACCCGGGAAACAGCGACTCGGTGGGATCCGCGGGCGGCGAGAGCCTCGCGCTGGTGACGGGCCTTGGCGGGGCACTGGCGAACCTAGACGGCCGGGGTCCGTATTTGCGTTCGTCCGATGTCGTGTCGATCGGCTCGCGCCCGGGCGACGAGTTCGCTGGCGACGCGGCAGCAGACGGGGTGATGGTCATCGATGCCGTCACCACGGCGGCTGATACCGAGAACGCCGTACGAGAAGCCCTGAGCGTCGTCGAGCGTCCCGACCTCAGCGGATTCTGGGTTCATCTGGACGTCGACGTCATCGACCCAGACCTGATGCCGGCCGTCGATAGTCCCGAGCCGGGAGGACTCAGCTTTGACCAACTTGCACTCATCCTGGGACCACTCACCGCGTCTGAGCGCTTCATCGGTCTGGACCTGACGATCTACGATCCCGACCTCGATCCCGACCTCATCCACGGCCACCGAATCACCGATCTACTCGCGCGGTCGCTCACCAGACGCACGTAGCCCACTCACGATGAGGCGGCCGTCCGAGCCTCCGCAGATTGACGTCCCGCCTCGCCGACCAGGCTCGGGTTCAAGGTCACGAGGAAGGTTGCCGCACGCGGGCGTCGGTAAGGAAACTCGCGATCATCGGAAGAACTCCTGCGGCCAGCTGTCCAGCGTTGCCGCCTGGCGCAGTGTCGGGGACGAACAGGCCGTGGTTCGCGCGCGGGAACACGGCGAGCCCGTGACTCACGCCATCAAACGCGGCGAGGTTCTCCGCGTACGCCGCGACGCTCTCCGTGACCGGGATGAGCGGGTCGGAGCCGCCGAACAGCGCAAGCACCGGCGAGGTGACCGACCGCAGTACCGGCACCGGGTCAAAGTCCAGCATGCCTGCGACGAAGGCGAGGTCCTCTTGGGTGTTGTAGGCGACAGACACCGCCGAGTACCACGAGCGGCCAGTGAACCGCTGCTGGTCGGCGAGCACCGCGTCGACCGGCTCGCCGGCGACCAGTCGCGCGCAGCGCTCATCGACCCACGCCATCGCATCCGCGTGCTCCTGAGACGGAAGACCGGCCAGCTCGCGAGAGATACGATCCCGCTCCTGCGCGGCAGGTGAGACGCCCGGGCCTGAAACCGAGACGACGAAGTCCGTACCGCCGATCGCGGACGCCAGCAGCGACGCCCATCCTCCCTGGCTCACTCCGAGCAGACCGACCGGTTACCCCAGGCAACGTGGGTCGGCGCGCAGAACCTCGACGGCAGCCAGCGCCTCGACGGCCCGATCCGCCATCGTCTGCTGGGTCCAGTGTCCAGGCGAACCACCACGGCCGGGCTTGTCATAGGTGAGCACAACGGCGTCGCACGATGCGACCCGCTCTGGCCAGCCGCCCCAGTCGTCACACACCCCGTCACCAGAACCGTCTACGAGCACGACCCCGGGACGCGGCTCATCATCCGACAAGACGGACGACATGTGCAGGAGGGCTCGCAGGTCACCGAATTCTGTTGTGACACTGGTCCACTCGGTCCTTAGCTCCTCAGTCATGCGGCACCTCGTTGCTCGTGGGGATCAAGATGGGAAGGGGCGCGGATACGCGCACGCGATGCAGGACCAACGATGCCGGTAGATGACGGAGGCGGTTTGCACGAAGGTGCGTGACAGCGGGCATGCCACTGGGTCGCGTGTGCGTCTTCATCGTGGCACGGGCGTGCTCAGAGGAGCGTGGCGGCGTAGGAGCAGTGAGGCAATCGCCGCTGCTAGGGCTGCGAGTGCCGCGGCGATGCCGAACGCGACGTGGAATCCGTCGTTGAGCGCGGGCAGCGGCTGCGAACCACCGCTGAGAAGCGTGGCGGTGTGAGCGGCGGCCGCCGTGGTGAGGATCACAATGCCTGCGGTATCGCCCACCATGCCTGAGGTGGCGGCTACACCGGAAGCCAGTCCTGCGTCCCGGAGGTCGGGGACCGTCATGCTGGTCGCGATGACCGCTGGCATCACGATCCCGCTGCCCGCGCCGACCAGTGTGATAGCGGGCAGGATGTCGACCGCGTATAGCGGATCGGTCGGCAGGCGGGTCGCGAGCAGGAGACCGCCCGTCACGGCGGTCAGACCGTTGACCAGCAGGCTGCGGCTCGCGAAACGCGTGGCTAGGCGCGGGTAGAGCGTGAGCGATGTGAGGGCTGAGGCGATCGCGAGCGGCATCAGAGAGAACGCGGCGTCGAGGGGACTATATCCCGCGTTGACGTAGAAGACCCAATGCCAGCTCATAGCATGCGAGATGGCGCCACCGAGGATGATGCCCGCCGAGGCTCCAGCGGCCTGCGCGAAGCCGACCAGCCCCAGCGCTCGGCCACGTTCTCGCGGCTCGGTGAAAAGCGTGATCACAACGCCGATGGCCACCGCGTATGCCAAGCCTGCACCCACACCCTGGAAGAACCTGGTCGCGATGAGAACTTCTTGACTCCACGCCAACCCGCTCAGCGCGGAGGCGCCGGTGAACGCAGCCACGCCGGCGATGAAGACGGTCTTGCGTCCGATCAGGTCTCCTAGACGTCCTGCCAGGAGCAGCAGACCGCCGAATCCGATCGTGTAGGCGTTGATCACCCAACTCAGATGCGATTGGTCGATATCGAGATCGCGTTGGATAGTAGGAAGCGCGACCGTGACGATGCTGACGTCGATGACAATCATCGTCTGCATGCCGCACAAGACTGCGAAGGCGAACCACCGGCGCCGGCTGGACTGTTCTGCGACGATGCCTCTGCCGTCAGCCACCATGCCCATACCCTGCCTTCTGTGCTTAGTTCGATCGTGATGTTCAAAGCAACCGTATGGAGTGGTCTACTGAGCCTTCAATGCTCTTACGAGGCTAAGTAATGCTTGTTCGTCCAGGCTTCGGACTTTTTAGTGACTTGGCATCCTCACCCGAAATGCTCTGAGGTCGTGGCCGCCGCCCTCTTGGCGAGGGCTTGCGTCGGAGAAGCGCTCGACGTCGACCTTCCGGAGGGTCGGCGCCCCGGTCGATACCGTCCCATGCCGAGCGCAGCCCTCCACCCCCCGACGCACCGGTCAATCCAGGTTGACTTCGGTCAAGCGGTCAATTATGGTTGACCGCATGGACGTGGAGCAGTTGACGGCGCTAGCCCGGGCGACGGCGAGCGAGGACCCGCTGGTCGGGTTGGATGCGACCGTGCAGGTTCGCAAGGAGATGGAGCGTGTGGAGGCGGTGCTGGTGCGCCGTGCCCGCAACCAGGGAGCGACCTGGGTCGACATCGCGGCCGTGTTGGGCGTGTCCAAGCAGGCCATCCACAAGAAGTACGGCGGCAGAGGTTTGTTCGGCAGCCAGAAGTAGACCTCTAGCCAGCGCCACCGCAGGTGGCTGAGCAGCAGCCTCAGCCACCGTAGATCAGCACGCCCGAAAACGGGAGGTTTCGTGCTGCCCGCACGCATATGAAGGAGGACCTCATGATCAAGAACGAGACCGTGCGTTCGGCGCTTTCACTGGCGGTGAGGGCGAACCTCCCTGTCCTGCTGTGGGGTGCGCCAGGGACCGGCAAGACCTCCGCCGTCATGGCGCTTGCTGAGCAGCTGGAAATGCCGATCGAGGTTGTGATCGGCTCGATCCGCGAACCGAGCGACTTCTCCGGTCTCCCCGTCATCCGCGATGACGGGACCTGGTTCGCGCCGCCACGATGGGCCGAACGGCTGTCCGTTTCAGGATCCGGGTTGCTGTTTCTGGACGAGCTGACCACGGCACCGCCCGCGGTGCAGGCCGCGATGCTCCGCGTCGTCCTGGAACGCGCCGTGGGCGATCTTGTGCTCCCGGAGGGCGTGCGTGTCGTCGCCGCAGCGAACCCGCCCGGTCTCGCCGCGGACGGCTGGGAGCTGTCCGCGCCGCTGGCGAACCGGCTCGTGCATCTGGACTGGCAGATCGAGGCCGCCGGGGTCGCTGAGGGATTCGCTCACGGGTTCGCGGTCGCCGATGCTGCCTCTGTCGCCGCGCCGACGTCCGGGCAGATCGCGAGAGCGAAGGCGCAGATCGGTGCATTCTTGCGGATCCGGCCGGAGCTGGTGCTCGCCGTGCCGGAGTCGCCGGAGGGGGCGGGGCGGAGTTGGCCAAGCCCTCGGAGCTGGGAGATGGCCGCGCGCGGCCTGGCCGCCGGGGTTGCGAATGCCAGCGACGAGGCGACGATCGCCGCGCTGGTGATCGGTGCAGTCGGCGAGGCGGCAGGGTTCGAGGCGTTGTCCTGGCTGCGCACGCTCGACCTGCCCGACCCTGAGTCGGTGCTAAACGACCCCCACGCGCCACTGCCGGACCGGCCCGACCACCTGCACGCGCTGCTCGGCGCGGTCGTCGCCCACGTTCACGCGGACGCGAGCGAGTCGGCATGGGAGCGCGCATGGGACGTGATCGCTCGGGTTGCCAAGACCACGCCCGACGTGGCCGCAACCTCCGCCCGAACCCTCGCCTCCCAGCGGCCAGCCGGGGCGAACCTGCCCACGGCCATGCTCGTGCTCGCCCCGATCCTCCGTACGGCAGGACTCATGCCATGACCGGCCCGGCTCCAACGGACCCTGCGCGCACACCCGAAGTGCTGGCCCGCTTCGCCGAGGCGCGGCTGTGGGCCGCAGCACAGGCGCCATACCTCGCAAGTGCGCTGTTCGCACTCCGACCGGTCGTGCTGGAACCGTACGTGGACGAAGAGACCGGCGAGCCCGTCCCGGACGACGACTTCCGGGCGTTCCCGGCCGACACCCGCTGGAACGTCCACCTCGATCCCGGCACGACGCTCGCGACGGCCCCGCCGGTGGTCGGCTGGTGGCTGCTGCACCACATCGGGCATCTTGTCCGCCATCACGCGACCCGCTCCCCGATGTCAGCCAGCGCTCCAAGCACGCATGCCGCCGGCGAGGCGGGCGCGCCGGACTCCCTCGCACGGCAGTGGAACCAGGCCGCGGACGCCGAGGTCAACGACGACCTCGAAGCGGCAGGACTCGACTCACCGGCCGGGATTGTCTCGCCACACGCACTCGGGCTGCCCGAGGGACGACTGGCCGAGGAGTACATGTCACTCATCGAGGTTCTCGACACTGCCCACAGCAAGGGTGGGCGACAGCTCGCCGAACTGATCGACTGCGGCAGCGCGGCGGACGGGATCCCGCACGACTACGAGGACTCGGCCAGTGGCGACGGGCTCAGCGAGACCGAGCGCGACATCCTCGAACTGGCCGTCGCCCGCGAGATCGAAACCCGCTCGGCCGCGCGAGCCACGATTCCCGGCGGCTGGCGACGCTGGGCCAGCGAGAGGCTGCATCCCGCCGTCGACTGGCGCGCCGAGCTCGGCGCGATGCTGCGCCGCGGAGCGCAGCAGGCGGCAGGCCGGGTGAACTTCTCCTATAGCCGTCCCTCCCGCAGGCCGGCCGTCGACGGCATCGTGATGCCTGCGATGGTCGCTCCCGCACCAGAGATCGCGCTGGTCATCGACACTTCCGGCAGCATCACCCCCGCGATCCTGACCGGCTTCCTCGCCGAAGTGACGGCGATCATCGCCCGCGCCAGTGGACCGAGCCGGCGGCTGCACGTGATCTGCTGCGACCTGAACGCCCACTCCGTCCAGACCATCCGCCGCGCAGAGGACATCGAGCTGCTCGGCGGCGGCGGCACGGATATGCGCGAGGGCATCAGCGCCGCGCTCGCGCTGCGGCCCCGGCCTGATCTGATCCTTGTCCTCACCGACGGGCAAACCCCGTGGCCGGACCACCGCCCGCCCGTGCCGGTCGTGGTCGGCCTGGTCGAACCGGGCCCCGGATACCACACCGAGACACCTCCACCTGGATGGGCACATGTCATCGCCCTCCCTGCCACTGCATAAGGAGCACCCATGACCATCGCCTACGACGACCATCCCGATCCCGAGCCCGAAGACCTCCACCGTTGGACCGAGCGCGGCTTCACCGTGGCCGAAGCACGCGGCTGGATCGACAACGGATTCCTGCTGAGCTCAGCCGAACGCTGGCGCGGCAGTGGCGTCTACACCCCCGGCGACGCGTACGGCTGGCGCACCGCCGGCCTCACCCCCTACACCGTGCAACCGCTGCTGCGCGCCGGAATGACACCCCGCGACGCCGTGCAATGGCATGAACTCGGCTACAGCCACACCGAGGCCGCAGAACGGCACCTCGCCGGAGAACGACCACGCCCCCGACGCTGGTGGCGGACCCTGCTCGGACACCGCCCTCGCAAGTCGGACACGCTGACCGGCGAACAGTCCGCGACCATGCGGGCGCTGCTCCGCTCCGGAGTTCCTGTCGCGACCGGACGCGCTTACCTCGACGCCGGATGGCGCGATGCCGCAACGGCCGTGCCCTGGGCCAGAACCGGCCTCGACCCGGCACAGGCCGCCGTGTGCCACAGCATCGGCTTCACCCCCTCCGAAGCATCAACCCTCGCTGAAGCCGGCCACGACGGCTTCGAACTCCTCCGGCAGTGGTGGGACGCAGACATCCCCCGAACGGAAGTCCCTGCCTGGGTCGTCGCCGGATTCACACCCGACGACGCCCGTCACGCCCGCGACGCCGGCACAACCGCCGAACACGCCGCCGTGCTCCGAGCGCTCAGCGGCCCGAGCGCCCCGAAACCACCCGAAGAAAGGAACTGACATGACCGCGATGATCAGCGCCACCGACCTCCGCAAAACCTACGGAAAGAAACGGGCGCTCGACGGATTCACGCTCTCCGTGGACGAAGGAACGGTATGCGGGCTGCTCGGCCCCAATGGTGCGGGAAAGACCACGGCGGTGCGCATTCTCGCCACGCTGCTGAAAGCCGACTCCGGCAACGCCAGCATCGCCGGACACGACCTAACGACAGACGCCGGCCGAGTACGTGCCGCGATCGGATTCACCGGACAGTTCTCGGCCGTCGACGAGATCCTGACCGGACGGCAGAACCTCGACATGTTCGCCCGGCTCTACCACCTCGACCGACGACAGGCGCGCCAGCGAACAGACGAACTGCTCGACAGGTTCGCACTCCACGACGCCGCCGACCGACCCGCAGGCGGCTACTCCGGCGGGATGCGGCGTCGCCTCGACCTCGCTGTCAGCCTCATCCTCGCGCCACGTGTGCTCTTCCTCGACGAGCCGACCACCGGTCTCGATCCACGCACGCGCGCCGAGGTCTGGACCGACATCCGAGAACTCGTGTCCGCTGGAACAACCGTTCTACTGACGACTCAGTATCTCGATGAGGCCGATCACCTCGCCGACCAGATCGCCGTCATCGACAGCGGGACGATCATCGCGCGCGGCACACCCCGCGAACTCAAAGAGAGCGTCGGGGGTGACCGGATCGAACTCGCACTCCGCGACGAGGAACAGACGAATGCGGCCGCACGCATCGTCGCCGCCGCGACCGGCACTGACCCCGGCATCGACCTCCACCGTCGCCGCGTCAGCGCGCCCGCTCCCGAACGGTTCCACAGCCTGAGCACCACCATGCGGCAACTCCACGAGGCAGGCATCGACCCCGAAGACGTCGCCCTGCGCCAGCCGACCCTCGACGACGTGTTCATCAAGCTCACCGATCGGGAGGAGAAGACAGCATGACCTCGCTCGCCCCCCTCACCGCAACGGCCCCCTGCTCGCCGTCGCGGTGGGCTCTGCACGACAGCCTGATCGTCGCCCGCAGATACCTCACCCACTTTCGCCAGCAACCGTCACGACTTGTTGGCAACCTCCTCTTCCCGATCGTCATGGTGATCATGTTCGGGTACGTGTTCGGGAGCGCAATCACGCTGCCCGACGGCGGCAACTACCGCGAGTTCCTGATGCCAGGGCTGTTCGTGATGACGATGGCGCTCGGCATGGCCCAGACCGTCATCTCCGTCACCACAGACACCGCCAAGGGCATCACGGATAGGTTTCGCACGATTCCCATGTCGGGCGCCGCCGTCGTCACCGGCCGAAGCCTCGCCGACCTTGCGGCATCCGTCCTCGAACTGATCGCCCTGCTCGCCTGCGGACTGCTGGTCGGCTGGCGCGCCAACGGAACCGTATGGCAGACCCTCGCGGCGATCGGGCTCCTGCTGCTTCTCCGCTACGCGCTCGCGTGGGTCGGCATCTACCTCGGCCTCGCGCTGCGGTCGCCAGACCTCGCGAGCGTCGCCCTCGCGCCCATCTACCCGCTGACGATGATCTCCAACGTCTTCGTCCTCCCTGCCCAGATGCCGGCCTGGCTCGGGGTCATCGCCGAGTGGAACCCACTTTCCGCCACAGTCACTGCCACGCGCGAACTCTTCGGTAATCCCGGCATCACGACATCGACATCATGGGCCGCCGAGAACGCGACACTCCTCGCCATCGCCTGGCCCCTCATCCTCATCGCCGTGTTCCTCCCCCTAGCAGCCCGGCGGTACCGGTACCTCGCCGCGTAGGAGCAACGATGCGTCCTGGCGCCATCGTCGTGTGCCTCCACCCGCGGATAGCTCGCGTGCGCTGACCCCATCATGTCCACCACCGTGCCTCGGTTCGCGCTGCACCCGATCGAGGACGCCGTAGGCGGTTTCGCTCCCGTTCTCGCACGGACCAGCACGGTGCACGCGCCGATTGATCCGGCTGGAGCACGAGCAGGACCGGCTCATGCAGGCCCACTACGCCGACGCGATCCCGCTCGCCGTCCTCAAACGAGAGCAAGACCGCATCACGGGCGAGCTCGACCAGGTGACCCGCCGCCTCGACGCACACCACGGCGAATACACTGACGCCCGCGCGCACCTGGACGACGCCCTGAACCTGCTCGGCAACTGCGCCGACATCTACGCCCGCTGCGACGACGCCAACCGCCGCCTCTGCAATCGGGCGTTCTTCACCAAGGTCTACGTCGAGGAGGACGACGAGCTCCGCGTCGAGAACGCCCGCCCCTTCGAGATGCTGCTCGATCCCGAGGTCAACGCCGACGCGCTCACCTGGGCCGCGAACGCCGACAAGGCCCGAACCCCAGCCCTTGATTCATCGGGCCAAGGTTCGAGCCTTGTGCGTTGGGTGCCCCCGGAGGGATTCGAACCCCCGACCTTCGGTACCGGAAACCGGCGCTCTATCCCCTGAGCTACGGAGGCGTGCTGATCGAGCTTATCAGCGCGGCGAGGGTGTCTCGTACACGTCGGGCGCCGCCGGGAGCGCCGGCTCGGGCTGGTTCTCCGCGGCCTCGACCTGCACGGGGGCCGTGATCTCCGCGATGGCCGCGACGAGGCGCTCCGCGAGATGGGCGTGTCCGGCGTCGGAGGGGTGCCGCGCGCCGCGCTCCGACGTGTCGATGAGCCGCAGGTAGTCGGCGGCCGTGATCCACTCGTCCTGCACGGGCGAGATGTACGGCCATCCGCGGTCCGCCGCGAGCGCCGAGAGCCTGCGGTCGAGCTCCGCCGTCGTGTCCTCGACCGGAAGGATGTGCGGTGCGGGGCCGAGGATGACGATCGCGGCGTCGGGGTAGAGCTCCGCGAGCGCGTCCCATGCCGCGTTCACCGCGCCCGCGTAGCGGGACAGGTCCTGTCGGCGGTCGTTGATCGAGCCCTGGACGATGACGAGATCCGGATCGAGCGCGGGATCGAGCGCGGCAATGCGCTCGCCGAAGGCCGGGCCGTCGATCCCCGGCTTGAGGTACCCGCTGCCCCGCACGCCGTCGACGACGGTCTCCCAGCCCTCGAGCTCCCCGAAGCGGTACGCGTACCCGCCCGTCGGGGTCGTCGCCGCCGAGCCGTAGGTCCACGAATCGCCGAAGACGAGCACTGTCGGGTCGTCGGGCAGCGCGATCGTCGCGGTGCTCTCGGCGGAAGCCGCCTCGCGATCGGACGCGCCCGCCGCGTCGGGCACGGGAAGCGGCGCCCAGGGCCGCCAGACCCCGAGCACGAGGGCGGCGGCGAGCAGGAGGAAGCCGATCGCCGCGGCGAGCACGACGGGCCGGCGGGTCGGGTGCGCCGCGGTCATGCGAACGAGGATAAGCACTCGGCGTGGCCACACCGTGCGTCGTCATAAACTTGTGACGCTATGAACCCGGATTCCCTCGCCGCCGCCCTGCTCGCCGTCCTCTCTCCGATCGCCGAGCGTCGCCGCCCCGAGGAGTCCCTCGACCTGGCCGCCGCCGACGTCGTCTTCGAGCGCCCGAAGAACCGCGATCACGGCGACTGGGCCACGAACATCGCCATGAAGCTCGCCAAGCGCCTCGGCGCGAACCCGCGCGAGCTCGCGCAGGAGATCGCCGACGCCCTCGGCTCGGTCGACGGCATCGCGTCGGTCGAGGTCGCGGGCCCCGGCTTCATCAACATCCGCCTCGACGCCGCCGCGGCTGGGGCCCTCGCGAAGACGATCGTCGACGCGGGCGCCGCATACGGGCGCAACGAGACGCAGGTCGGCAACACGATCAACCTCGAGTTCGTGAGCGCGAACCCCACGGGCCCGCTCCACATCGGCCACACGCGCTGGGCCGCGCTCGGCGACTCGATCGCGCGCGTGCTCAAGGCGAGCGGCGCCGACCTCGTCAGCGAGTACTACATCAACGACGCGGGCGCGCAGATGGACAAGTTCGGCGCGAGCGTGCTCGCGGCGGCCAAGGGGGAGCCGACGCCGGAGGGCGGCTACCCGGGCCAGTACATCGCCGATCTCGCTGCGCACGTCCTCGAGCAGCGCCCCGATCTGCTCGAGCTCGACGACGACGCGCAGCTCGCCGTCGCCCGCGAGCTCGGCTATGCGCGCCAGCTCGAGGAGATCAAGCAGTCCCTCGAGACGTTCAACGTGCACTTCGACGTCTTCTTCAGCGAGCGCACGCTGCACGAGAAGGGCGCCGAGGGCGCCAGCGCGATCGACCAGGCCATCGACCGCCTGGCCGAGCAGGGACACGTGTTCGAGGACGGCGGTGCCGTCTGGGTGCGCACGACCGCGTTCGGCGACGACAAGGACCGCGTCGTCCGCCGCTCCGACAGCGAGATCTACACGTACTTCGCTGCCGACGCGGCGTACTACCTCTCGAAGTCCGACCGCGGCTATCAGCACAAGATCTACCTGCTCGGCGCCGACCACCACGGCTACGTCCACCGTCTCAAGGCCCTCGCGGGCGCGGCGGGCGACGACCCCCAGAAGGACATCGAGGTGCTCATCGGGCAGCTCGTCTCGGTGAACGGGGCGCGCCTGTCCAAGCGCGCGGGCAACATCATCGAGATGGACGACCTCATCTCGTGGATCGGCACGGACGCGCTGCGGTACTCGCTCGCGCGGTACCCCGCCGACTCGCCGCTCGCGCTCGACCCCGAGCAGCTGCGCAGGCGCACGAACGACAACCCGGTCTTCTACGTGCAGTACGCGCACGCGCGCACGGTGAACGTCGCGCGCAACGCCGTGGACGCGGGAGTCGACCGCTCGACGTTCGCGCCCGAGCTGCTCGACCACGAGACCGAGAGCGCGCTGCTCGGCGCCCTCCAGGAGTTCCCCCGCGTCGTGGCGTTCGCCGCCGAGCTGCGCGAGCCGCACCGCATCGCGCGCTACCTCGAGGAGCTCGCCGGCCTGTACCACCGCTGGTACGACAGCTGCCGCGTCACGCCCAAGGGCGACGAGCCCGTCGAGCCCGTGCACGGCACGCGCCTGTGGCTCAACGACGCGACCGGCCAGGTGCTCCGCAACGGGCTCGACCTCCTCGGTGTGAGCGCGCCCGAGCGGATGTGACGTGGCGCGCCGCCGTCGTCCGCTGAGGGCGCTCGTCGCCGTCGGCGTGATCGTCGCCGTCGCGGTCGCGGCGTTCCTCGTCGGCGAGGCGGTCGCGCGCGAGCTCGTGAAGCAGCAGGTGCGCGACGTGATCGTGTCGGAGCTCGCGCTGCCGGCCGACCAGCCCATCGAGGTCGGGGTCGGCGGGCTCGTCATCCCGCAGCTCATCGCGGGCCGGCTCGACGACCTCGCCGTCGCGAGCGACGACGTCGCGGTCGGCGGGCTGTCCGGCGACGTCGCGGTGCGCGCGCACGGGGTGCCCGTGCGGGGAGACGACCTGAGCGCGCTCGGCGGCACCGCCGCCATCCGGATGGACGCGGCGGATGTCGACGCGCTGCTCGCCGCGGTCGGCGGCAGCTGGGCGACGTGGGGGGATGTCGCCGTGCAGCTCCCCGGGCCCGCCGCGCGCCTGTCGACGCACGTGAGCCTGCTGGGCGCGGACATCCCGCTGTCGTTCACCGCCGTGCCGAGCGTGGCGGACGGCGACGTCGTGCTCACCCCCGAGGCGATCTCGATCGGCGACCTCGAGCTGACCGCGGACACGCTCGCGCACGCGCCGGTCGACCTCAGCGCCCTCGCGCGGCCATTCACGCTGTGCCGCGCCGATGCGCTCCCCGACGGCCTCGAGGTGACCGCGGCCGACATCGACGACGAGCATCTCGTCGTCCGCCTCGCGTTCGCCGACGGCGTCCTCTCTGACCCCGACGCCCTCGCCGCGGCGAGCTGCGGCTGATGCGTCGTCGTGCGTCGTCCCGCGGCACGGGTCGCGCGCGGCGTGCCATAGACTCTCAGTCACCGCGGCGACGTGACCATCCCGCGCCGCGGCGAACCCCCATCCACTGATTGGTGCCCCGTGTCCTCGTCCGCCCTCGCGCCCGAATGGCTCACGTCTCCCGCTGACCCGAACGACCTCGCGCCCGGTGTCTGGCCGGCATCGGCGTCGCGCGACGCGAACGGGGTGCTCGTCATCGGCGGGGTGCCCGCCACGGCGCTCGCACGCGAGTACGGGACCCCGGTCGTCGTGATCGACGAGGACGAGGCGCGCTCGCGCGCCGTGCGCACGCGCGACGCGTTCGCGTCCGCTGCGGCTCGCCGCGGCGGTGACGCACGCGTCTACTACGCCGGCAAGGCGTTCCTGAGCGCCGAGATCGCGCGGTGGATGGTCGACGCGGGCCTGCGGATCGACGTCTGCTCGGGCGGCGAGCTCGCGGTCGCCCTCGCCGCCGGCGTGGCGCCATCGCACATCGGCTTCCACGGCAACAACAAGCAGGTCTGGGAGCTCGAGCGCGCCGTCACCGCCGGCGTGGGCACGATCATCGTCGACTCGCTCATCGAGATCGAGCGCCTCGCGGCGATCACGGAGCGCCTCGACGTCACGCAGAGCGTGCTCGTGCGCGTCAACAGCGGTGTGCACGCCGAGACGCACAGCTTCCTCGCGACGGCGCACGAGGACCAGAAGTTCGGGTTCCCGCTCAGCGCGGCCGAGGAGGCGGTGGCCCGCATCCGCGAGCTGCCGCACGTGCGCTTCGCCGGCCTGCACTGCCACATCGGCTCGCAGATCTTCGGCGTCGCCGGCTTCCGCGAGTCGGCCTCGCGGCTCGTCGAGCTGCACGAGCGCCTCCTCGCGGGCGGGGAGATCCCGCTGCTCAACCTCGGCGGGGGCTTCGGGATCGCCTACACGCGAGCCGACGATCCCTCGCCCATCGAGGAGCTCGCGGAGGGCATCGTCGGGGCCGTCGCGGACGAGTGCGACGCGCGCGGCATCCCGCTGCCGACCCTCGCCTTCGAGCCGGGCCGCAGCATCATCGGCACCGCGGGCGTCACGCTCTACGAGGTCGGCACCGTGAAGCCGGTCCGCGTGCAGACGCCCGACGGAGAGCGCGACCGCGTCTACGTGAGCGTCGACGGCGGCATGAGCGACAACGCGCGCGGCGCCCTGTACGGCGCGCAGTACTCGGCGCGGCTCGCATCGCGCGAGGGGATGGACGCTCCCGCGCTCGTGCGCGTCGTCGGCATGCACTGCGAGTCGGGCGACATCGTCGTCGACCACGAGTACCTTCCGGGAGACGTCACGCCCGGCGACCTGCTCGCGGTCCCCGCGACGGGCGCGTACACCGTGCCGCTCGCGAGCAACTACAACCACGTCCCGCGTCCGCCCGTCGTGGCGGTCCGCGGGGGGAGCGCCCGCGTGATCGTGCGCGGCGAGACGATCGACGATCTGCTCGCCCGCGACGCCGGGCTCGACACCGAGACCGGCCTCGCGGCCGGAGAGGGAGAAGGATGATCGACCACCGCACGCTGAGGGTCGCCCTGCTGGGCGCCGGTTCCGTCGGCTCGCAGGTCGCGCGCCTGCTTCTCGAGCACGGCGACGACCTCGCCGAGCGCAGCGGCGCGAGCCTCGAGCTCTCGGGCATCCTCGTCCGCGACCTCGACGCCCCTCGCGACGTCGAGCTCCCGCGCGAGCTGCTCACGACCGACGCCGAGAACCTCATCGTCGGCGCCGACATCGTCATCGAGCTCATGGGCGGCATCGAGCCCGCCCGCACCCACATCCTCACCGCCCTGAACTCGGGCGCCGACGTCGTGACGGGCAACAAGGCCCTCCTCGCCGCTCACGGCGCCGAGATCTTCGACGCCGCCGACCAGGTCGGCGCGTCCGTCTCGTACGAGGCCGCCGTCGCAGGCGCGATCCCGATCATCCGCCCCCTGAAGGACTCGCTCGCAGGCGACCGGATCGTCCGCATCTTCGGCATCGTCAACGGCTCGACGAACTTCATCCTCGACAAGATGGACCGCGAGGGGCTCTCCGCCGAGGAGGCGCAGCGCATCGCGACGGACCTCGGCTACCTCGAGGCCGACCCGACCCTCGACCTCGAGGGATACGACGCGGCCCAGAAGGCGGCCATCCTCGCGAGCCTCGCGTTCCACACCGAGGTCGCGATGGAGCACGTGCACCGCGAGGGCATCGAGTCGATCACGGCCGACATGATCGAGGGCGCGCGCCGCGCGGGCTTCGTCATCAAGCTGCTCGCCGTGTGCGAGCGCCTGCCCGGCGCCGACGGGGAGGACGAGTCGATCTCCGTGCGCGTGTATCCCGCGCTCATCAGCCGCGACCATCCCCTCGCGACGGTGCACGGCGGCAACAACGCCGTGTTCGTCGAGGCCGAGGCGGCGGGCCCCCTCATGTTCTACGGCGCGGGAGCGGGCGGCGTGCAGACCGCGTCGGCCGTGCTCGGCGACGTCGTGTCGGCCGCCCGCCGCCACATCGCCGGCGGCGTGGGCGTGGGGGAGTCGGCGCGCCAGAGCCTGCCGACCGCCGAGATCGGGCGCATCACGACGCGCTACCAGATCACCCTCGAGGTGTCGGACGAGCAGGGCGTGCTCGCGACGATCGCGGGCATCCTCAACGACGGCGGCGTCTCCGCGGCGACCGTCGAGCAGACCGTCGATGACGAGGGCACCGCCCGCATCGTGATCGGAACCCACAGGGCTCGGGAGCAGGCGCTCAGCGACACCGTCGCCCGCCTCGCTCAGAGCGATGTCGTCGAGCGCGTGGCCTCGGTGCTGCGCGTGGAAGGAGAATGACCATGGCCCACGTCTGGCGCGGAGTGATGCGCGAGTACGCCGACCGTCTGGGCGTCACCGACGCCTCGACCGTCGTGACCCTCGGCGAGGGCGGCACGCCGCTCATCCCCGCACCCGCCCTGTCGCAGCGCACGGGCGCGGATGTCTGGATCAAGTTCGAGGGCATGAACCCGACCGGCTCGTTCAAGGACCGCGGCATGACCGTCGCGCTCTCGCGCGCCGTCGAGCACGGCGCGAAGGCCGTCATCTGCGCGTCGACCGGCAACACGTCGGCCTCGGCCGCGGCGTACGCCGCGCACGCGGGGATCACCGCGGCGGTCCTCGTGCCCGAGGGCAAGATCGCCATGGGCAAGCTCAGCCAGGCCGTCATCCACGGCGGCCAGCTCATCCAGATCCGCGGCAACTTCGACGACTGCCTCGAGATCGCGCGCGAGCTCAGCGAGAGCTACCCCGTGCACCTCGTGAACTCGGTCAACCCCGACCGCATCGAGGGCCAGAAGACCGCGGCGTACGAGATCGTCTCGCAGCTCGGCGACGCCCCCGACTTCCACTTCATCCCGATCGGCAACGCCGGCAACTACACCGCGTACTCGCGCGGGTACGTCGAGGACGCCGAGGCCGGCACGTCGACGCGCGTGCCGCGCATGTTCGGCTTCCAGGCCGAGGGCTCGGCGCCCATCGTCCGCGGCGAGGTCGTGAAGAACCCGGAGACGATCGCCACGGCCATCCGCATCGGCAACCCCGCCTCGTGGGAGCTCGCCCTCGCGGCGCGCGAGAAGACCGACGGGTACTTCGGCGCGATCTCCGACTCGGCCATCCTCGCCGCGCAGCGGCTCCTCGCGAGCACGGCCGGCGTGTTCGTCGAGCCGGCGTCCGCGATCGGCGTCGCCGGTCTCCTCGAGCGCGCCGAGGCGGGCGCGATCCCCGCGGGCTCGCGCGTCGCGATCACCGTCACGGGGCACGGGCTCAAGGATCCGCAGTGGGCGCTCAAGCAGGAGGACGGCTCGGAGGTGACCCCGACGGTCGTCGACGCCTCGACCTCCGACGTCGCCGACGTGCTCGGGCTCGCTCCCGTCGGAGCGCCCGCGTGACGCCAGCCCGGCGCTCGGTGCACGTCCGCGTGCCGGCCACGAGCGCCAACCTGGGCCCCGGGTTCGACACCCTCGGCCTCGCGCTGTCGGCGTACGACGAGCTCACCGTGACGGCCTTGCCGGAGGGCGAGCTCGAGATCGAGGTGACCGGGTCGGGCGCGGAGGAGATCCCCCGCGACGAGTCGCACCTCATCGTGCGCGCCATCCGCCACGTCTTCGCCGATGCGGGGCGCCCCGCGCCGGGCCTGCGGCTCGTCGCGCACAACGGCGTCCCGCACGGGCGCGGCCTCGGCTCCTCGGGCGCCGCCGTCTCGGCCGGCGTGCTCGCCGCGAAGGGGCTCCTCGAGGGCGACGTCGAGCTCTCCGAGAACGACCTCCTCCGCCTCGCGACCGAGCTCGAAGGACACCCGGACAACGTCGCACCCGCCCTCTTCGGCGGGCTCACGATCGCGTGGGTCGACGAGCGGGGCCCGCAGCACAAGAAGCTCCTCGTGCATCGCGGCGTCGCGCCCGTCGTCTTCGTCCCGGAGACGACCATGTCGACCTCCCTCGCACGCAGCCTGCAGCCCCTGCAGGTGCCGCGCGAGGACGCCGTGTTCAACGTCTCGCGCTCGGCGCTCCTCATCGCGGCGCTCACGCAGAGCCCCGAGCTGCTGCTCGCCGCGACCGAGGACAAGCTCCACCAGAACTACCGCGCCGAGGCGATGCCCGAGACGCACCGGCTCGTGCAGGCGCTGCGCGCGGCGGGCTTCGCGGCCGTCGTCTCGGGCGCGGGCCCGAGCGTCCTCGTCCTCGCCGACGGCCCCGGCCGCCGCGTCGAGGCAGCCGAGCTCGTCGCCCGGGTCGCGGACACCCCGTGGGACGCCCTCATGCTCGCCGTCGATTTCAAAGGTGGTACAGTGAGGGACATCCCGGTGGGTGCTGAATAGCACGTTCGAAGCCACCGTCGCAATTCTGCGAAGCCCCCGCACGATCCCCGCCGTCTCCGAGACCGGCCGAGATCCACGCGCGTCGTGGCGCGCGTCACGCGAATCCCGCCAGTGCGGTTCGGGTCATGCCACGCAATACCGACAGGAGTACTCGTGGAGCCGATCTCCGAGATCCAGAACGACGCAGTCGGCGGAGAAGAGACCCTCTTCGACGCGCAGCCCGAGGCGCAGGCGACCGAGACGTCGCCCGCCGAGAGCGCGCAGGCCGACGCCCAGCCCGCCGCAGATGCGGCACCCGCCGAGGAGGCGCCCGCCAAGCCCGTGCGCAAGCGCGCGCCGCGCCGCGTGAAGTCGGCCGGCACGGCCGAGGCGGCCGTCGAGGCGCCCGCCGAGGAGGCCCCCGCGGCCGAGGAGGCACCCGCCGCCGAGGCGCCCGCGGCTGAGGAGGCGCCCGCGAAGCCGGTGCGCAAGCGCGCGCCGCGCCGCACGAAGAAGGCCGACCCCGTCGTCGAGACGCCGGCAGAGGAGGCCCCGCAGGCCGACGCGGCGGCATCCGCCGACGAGGCGGAGGTCGTCGAGGTCGCCGAGCAGGCGGTCGAGACCGCTCCCTCGCCCGAGGCCATGGACGAGGCGCCGACCGCGGAGGAGACCCCCGCCGAGGAGGCGGCGTCCGCTGAGGAGGCCCCTGCCGCCGACGAGACGGCCGCTGACGAGACGGCCGCCGCGGAGACCCCCGCCGAGGCGCCCGCCGAGGACGCCGAGAAGCCCGCCGAGCAGGCCGACGCCGCCGCGGCGGAGGAGGCCGAGGGCGAGCAGGCCGAGGGCGGCCGCGGCCGTGGCCGCAACCGCCGTCCGGTCCGCAAGGCCGAGCCGGCCGCCGAGGAGGCACCCGCCGACGCGCAGGGCGACGCCGACGAGGTGTCCGACGCCGCACGCGCCGAGGGCGGCCGCGAGGGCGAGCGCTCGGAGGAGGGCACCGGCCGCCGAGGCCGCAACCGCAACCGCCGAGGCCGCAACAAGGGCAACGGCGAGGCACAGGGCGACGACGCCCGCGCGACGCAGGACGACGCCAACGACGAGGGCGACCGCGGGGACCGCGGCGGTCAGCGCCAGGGGCGCGGCCAGGCACAGGCCCAGGCGCAGAGCGAGGGCCGTGGTCGCGCGCGCAACAAGCGCCGCGGCGGCGCCGACGACGAGTTCGACACCGAGATCGGCGAGGATGACGTCCTCATCCCGATCGCGGGCGTTCTGGATGTGCTCGACAACTACGCGTTCGTCCGCACCACGGGCTACCTCCCGGGGCACCAGGACGTCTACGTCTCGCTCGGCCAGGTGAAGAAGTACCACCTCCGCAAGGGCGACGCGATCGTCGGCGCGATCAAGCAGCCGCGCGAGGGCGAGTCGACGGGCCGGCAGAAGTACAACGCGCTCGTCAAGGTCGACTCGATCAACGGCCTGTCCGTCGAGGACGCCGCGAACCGCGTCGAGTTCGGCGACCTCACGCCGCTCTACCCGCAGGAGCGCCTCCGCCTCGAGACCGCGCCCGAGAAGCTCACGCAGCGCATCATCGACCTCGTCGCGCCGATCGGGAAGGGCCAGCGCGGCCTCATCGTCGCGCCGCCCAAGGCCGGCAAGACGATCGTCCTGCAGCAGATCGCGAACGCGATCTCGCAGAACAACCCCGAGGCCCACCTCATGGTCGTGCTCGTCGACGAGCGGCCCGAGGAGGTCACCGACATGCAGCGGTCGGTCAAGGGCGAGGTCATCGCCTCGACGTTCGACCGTCCCGCGGAGGACCACACGACGGTCGCCGAGCTCGCGATCGAACGGGCGAAGCGTCTCGTCGAGCTGGGCCGCGACGTCGTCGTGCTGCTCGACTCGATCACGCGCCTCGGACGCGCGTACAACATCTCGGCCCCGACCTCGGGCCGCGTGCTCACGGGCGGCGTCGACGCGTCGGCGCTCTACCCGCCCAAGCGCTTCTTCGGCGCCGCGCGCAACATCGAGAACGGCGGCTCGCTGACCATCCTCGCCACGGCGCTCGTCGAGACCGGATCGAAGATGGACGAGGTGATCTTCGAGGAGTTCAAGGGCACCGGCAACATGGAGCTGCGCCTCTCGCGTCAGCTCGCCGACAAGCGGATCTTCCCGGCGGTCGACGTCAACGCGTCGTCCACGCGCCGTGAGGAGATGCTCCTGTCGCCCGACGAGGTGAAGATCACGTGGAAGCTGCGTCGCGCCCTCGCGGGCCTCGACCAGCAGCACGCGCTCGGCGTCATCCTCGACAAGCTCAAGGAGACGCAGTCGAACGTCGAGTTCCTCGTGCAGATGCAGAAGTCGATCCCAGCGACGGGCGGCCGCGGCTCGGGCCACGAGAACGACATCCGCTGACGCGGGCGGGGGAGCACGCGTGTTCGAGTCCGTCCAGGCGCTGATCGACGAGCACCGGCGGGTGCAGGAGGAGCTCTCCGACCCCGCCGTGCACGCCGACGCGGCGCGCGCCAAGCGGGTCAACCGGCGCTACGCCGAGCTCAGCCGCATCGTGCGCGCGCACGAGGAGTGGGTGGCCGCGGGGGAGGACCTCGAGGCCGCTCGCGAGCTCGCGAAGGAGGACGACGCCTTCGCCGAGGAGGTGCCGGCACTCGAGGAGCACCTCGCGCAGGCGCAGGAGCGGCTGCGGCGTCTCCTCATCCCGCGCGATCCGGATGACGCGCGCGACGTGATCATGGAGATCAAGGCCGGCGAGGGCGGCGCCGAGAGCGCCCTCTTCGCGGCCGATCTCCTGCGCATGTACATGCAGTACGCGGCGTCGAAGGGGTGGAAGACCGAGCTCCTCGAGCGCGACGAGTCCGACCTCGGCGGCTACAAGAACGTGCAGGTCGCCATCAAGGGATCCTCGAACGACCCCGCGCAGGGCGTGTGGGCGCATCTCAAGTACGAGGGCGGCGTGCACCGCGTGCAGCGCGTTCCCGCGACCGAGTCGCAGGGGCGCATCCACACCTCGACGACCGGCGTGCTCGTCTTCCCCGAGGTGGACGAGCCCGAGGAGATCCACATCGACCCGAACGACCTGAAGATCGATGTCTTCCGGTCGTCCGGACCCGGCGGCCAGTCGGTCAACACGACCGACTCGGCGGTGCGCATCACGCACGTGCCGACCGGCATCGTCGTGTCGATGCAGAACGAGAAGTCGCAGCTGCAGAACCGCGAGGCGGGCATGCGCGTCCTCCGCGCGCGTCTGCTCGCGAAGCAGCAGGAGGAGCTCGCGGCCGTCGCGGCCGATGCGCGCAAGTCGCAGATCCGCGGCATGGACCGCTCGGAGCGCATCCGCACGTACAACTTCCCCGAGAACCGCATCGCGGACCACCGCACGGGATACAAGGCGTACAACCTCGACCAGGTGATGGACGGCGCGCTCGAGCCCGTCGTGCAGTCCTGCATCGAGGCCGACGAGGCCGAGCGCCTCGCGTCGCTCGGGGAGTGATCTCGGCCGGCTGACGCCATCCGTCGCCCTGTTGGGCGGGCGTCGCCCCGTTGCGCCAGCCGTCGCCCCGTTCGGGTCGCGGTTTCCGTCCGTATTGGTCGGTTGGGGGCCGCGAAGTGCGACCTGGGCAGGTGTCGCCCTGTCGGGGTCGCGGTTTCCGGCCGTATTCGTCGGTTGGGGGCCGCGAAGTGCGACCTGGGCGACCGCCGTCGTGGACGAAGGCGGTGCGGCGATCGTGCGGGAGGATGGTCGGATGGACATCCACGAGCTGAGCGCCGTCGAGCTCGCGTCGGCACTCCAGCGCGGCGAGGTCGCGCCGCGCGAGGTCGCGACGCACTTCCTCGACCGGATCGCCCGACTCGACGACGGCCTCGGCGCCTTCACCGAGGTGACGGCCGCGCGGGCCCTCGCGGCCGCGGAACGGCTCGGACGGCCCGACCCGACGCGCCCCCTGTGGGGCCTGCCTCTCGCCGACAAGGACCTCACGGCGCGCGCCGGAGTGCCGACCCGCTACGGATCGCGAGCGTTCGCCGCGTACGTGCCCGTGGCATCCGACCCGCTCGCGCTCGCGCTCGACGAGCTCGGCGCCGTGAGCCTCGGGAAGACCAGCACCCCCGAGTTCGGCATGACCGGCTACACCGAGTCGCGCGTCGCCCCGCCCACGCGGAACCCGTGGGACCCGGCGACGGGCGCCGGCGGGTCGAGCGGCGGGGCGGCCGTCGCGGTCTCGGCGGGCCTGCTGCCCGCAGCTCCCGCCTCGGACGGCGGCGGGTCCATCCGCATCCCCGCCGCGACCGTGGGGGTCGTCGGGATCAAGCCGTCGCGCGGCCGCCTGCCGATCGGATCGGGGCTCGATGCGCCGGGCGGGCTGTCGGTCGCCGGCCCGATCGCCCGCACCGTCGAGGACGCGGCGTTCCTGCTCGACGCGCTCGCGGCATCCGCTCCCTACACCTACGCGACGCGCGCACCCGGACGCGGCCCGTTCGCCGCGGCCGCCCGGTGCGACCCCGGCCGACTCCGCGTGGGCATCACGACCGTCACGCCGTGGGACGGATGGACCGACACGGCGCTCGATCCCGCCGCGCGCGCGGCGTTCGACCGCGGGATAGCGCTCCTCGAAGCCGCGGGGCACGATGTCTCGGATGCGGACTGGCAGCCGCGCGGGTACCCCGAGCTCTTCACGACGATCTGGCGCGCCTCCGCTGCGCGGATCCCCGTGGCCGACGATCGCCTGGACCTCGACCTCGAGCCGCTCACGGCGTGGCTCGTGCGCGAGGGGAGGGCGCTCGCGGCTGAGCGCGTGCTGGCCGCGTATGCCGCCGCGACCGTGTTCGAGCGGGAGACGATCGCGGCGTTCGCGCCGTTCGACGTCGTCCTGACGCCCGCGCTCGCGCAGTCGCCGCGCCCCGTGGGGTGGTACGACCAGGACGATCCCGAGCGGAACTTCGCGCAGCAGTGCTCCTATGCGCCGCACACCAGCTTCGTGAACGTGAGCGGGCTGCCCGCGCTCACGGTGCCGCTGCTGTCCGACGCGTCAGGGCGCCCCGTGAGTGTGCAGCTCGTCGGACGCCCAGGCGGCGAGGGCACGATCATCGCCGTTGCAGCGCAGCTCGAGGCCGCGCGCGGGCCCCTGCCGCGCCCGCCGGTCGCGGCCTGACGGCCATCCGCTCGCGTGGTTCGCCGCATTTCGCGACGAAACGCGGCGCCTCGCGGAGACCGGCGTCGAGCAGCGGTCAGATGCTGTACTCGGGCGCCATGAGGATGAGGCGCGCGTCCTCGCCGGACCGGCGGGCCCGCGCCTTCGCGGGGATGCCGACGAGAACCGTGTCGGCCGGAGCGCTGCGGGTGACCACGGCGTTCGCGCCGATCATCGAGCGGTCGCCGATCACGACGGGTCCGAGGACCTTGGCTCCCGCACCGACGGCGACGCCGTCGCCCAGCGTGGGGTGGCGCTTGCCGCCGTCGTGGGTGCGGCCGCCGAGCGTGACGCCGTGGTAGAGCATGACGTCGTCGCCGATCTCGGCGGTCTCGCCGATCACGACGCCCATGCCGTGGTCGATGAAGAACCGGCGGCCGATCACGGCGCCGGGATGGATCTCGATGCCGGTCAGCCAGCGCGTGAGCTGCGACCCCGCGCGCGCGACGAACCGGAGGCCCCGGATCCACAGGGCATGCCAGAGACGATGCGCCCAGATGGCGTGGAGGCCGGGGTAGAGGAGGGCGATCTCGAGCGCGGAACGCGCCGCGGGATCCCGACGCCGGGCGGCATCGAGATCCTCGCGGACGCGACTCCAGAACGACATCGGGCGGTCAGTCCTCGCGCAGGTCCTCGAACAGGGCCGTCGAGAGGTAGCGCTCGCCCGTGTCGGGGATGATCACGACGATCTTCTTGCCGGCGTTCTCGGGGCGCTTGGCGACCTCGATCGCGGCCCAGGCGGCCGCGCCCGACGAGATGCCGACGAGCAGGCCCTCGTTCGCGGCGAGCGCGCGCGAGGTGGCGATCGCGTCGTCGAACTCGACCGTGACGACCTCGTCGAACACCTCGGTGTCGAGGATCGGGGGCACGAAGTTCGGGCCGATGCCCTGGATCTTCGCCGGGCCGGGGGTGCCCTGCGACAGCAGCGGCGAGGCGCTCGGCTCGACCGCGACGACCTTCAGGTCGGGGTTGCGCTCCTTGAGCACCTGCCCGACGCCCGTGATCGTGCCGCCCGTGCCGATGCCGGCGACGAAGATGTCGACCTGGCCGTCGGTGTCGCGCCAGATCTCCTCGGCCGTGGTCTTGCGGTGGATGGCGGGGTTCGCCTCGTTCGCGAACTGCTTCGCGAGGATGGCGCCGGGCGTCTCGGACGCGATGCGCTCGGCCTCCGCGACGGCGGCCTTCATGCCGCCGGCGGGGTCGGTGAGCACGAGCTCGGCGCCGAACGCCTTGAGGAGCACGCGGCGCTCCTTCGACATCGAGGCCGGCATCGTCAGGATGACCTTGTAGCCGCGGGCGGCGCCGACGAGCGAGAGGGCGATGCCCGTGTTGCCGCTCGTCGCCTCGACGATCGTGCCTCCGGGCTTGAGCTCGCCCGACTCCTCCGCCGCGTTGATGATCGCGATGCCGAGGCGGTCCTTGACGCTCGAACCGGGGTTGAAGTACTCGAGCTTGGCGTACACCTCGGCGCCCGCGCCCTCGACGACGCGGTTGAGGCGGACGAGCGGGGTGTTGCCGAACGCGGTGGTGACGTCTGCGTGGATACCGGTCATGACGGCCTTTCTGCGGAGGAGATCCTGCGATCGGCTTCACATTAGGGCACAACGCCCGGGGCGACGCGCGACGGCGTAACCGAGTTACGCCGTCCGTAGACTGGACGGGCCATGACGCCCCCTGCCCCTCGGCCCGCCGCCGCCTCCGTCCGCTCCGCTCTGTCGGAGGCCGCCCGGATCCTCGCCGACGCGGGGGTGCCCGCCCCCGACGTCGACGCCGAGCTCCTGCTCGCGCACGTGCGCGGCGAGAGCCGCGGGGGAGTGCAGGCCGCCGTCATCCGCGGCGATGCGCTCGCCCCCGAGCACGCGGCGGCGTTCGAGGCCCTCGTCGAGCGCCGCGCCGCGCGCGTGCCGCTGCAGCACATCACGGGCGTCGCGCACTTCCGGCACCTCGACCTCGCGGTCGGCCCCGGGGTGTTCGTCCCCCGCCCCGAGACCGAGATGGTGGCCCAGCTGGCGATCGACGCGCTCCGCGCCGACCCGTCGCCCGAGCCCGTCGCCGTCGACCTCGGCACGGGCAGCGGCGCCATCGCGCTCGCGCTCGCGACCGAGGTGCCGCACGCGCGCGTGCACGCCGTGGAGAAGTCGCCCGACGCGCACGCGTGGACCCTGCGCAACGCCGAGCGGATCGGCGCCGAGAACCTCCGCATCGTCCTCGGCGACCTCGCCGACGCGCTCTCCGAGCTCGACGGCACGGTCGCGGTCGTCGCCTCCAATCCGCCGTACGTCCCCGACGACGCCATCCCGCGCGACCCGGAGGTGCGCCTGCACGACCCTGCCGCGGCGCTCTACGGCGGGCCGGACGGCCTCGACGTCGTGCGGGTCCTGAGCCGGACGGCCGCGCGCCTCCTGCGCCCCGGCGGCGTCCTCGTCATCGAGCACGGCGAGTGGCAGGGCGCGCCCATCCGCGATCTCCTCACGGCCGACGGATGGCGCGGAGCCGCGACCCATCCGGATCTCACGATGCGCGACCGCGCGACCACGGCCATCCGCGCCTGACCGCCTGCCGCACCGGTTCGGGCGCCGCCGCGGCGTCGCGACCGGCGTTCCCAGCGGCGTCGCCGTAGACTTGACCCGCTATGTCCCCCCTCTTCGATCTGCGCGACGAGACGCAGCTCCTCCCCGGCATGCGCCAGGCCCGTCAGGCGATCGCCCGCGGCGAGCTCGTCGTCCTCCCGACCGACACCGTGTACGGCGTCGCGGCCGACGCGTTCAGCCCCGAGGCCGTGCAGCGTCTGCTCGACGCGAAGGGGAGGGGGCGCCAGCAGCCGCCGCCCGTGCTCGTGGCGGGCGAGGACGCGATGCGCGCTCTCGTCGAGGAGGTGCCCGAGGCCGTCCAGCGCCTCGTCTCGCGCTTCTGGCCCGGCGGCCTCACGATCGTGCTCCCCGCCCAGCCCTCCCTCAGCTGGGACCTCGGCGAGACGCACGGCACCGTGGCGGTGCGCATGCCCGACCACCGGCTCACCCTGGAGCTGCTGACCGAGACCGGTCCGCTCGCCGTCTCGAGCGCGAACCTCACGGGGCGCCCCGCCGCCGTGACGATCGACTCCGCGATCGGCATGCTCGGCGAGAGCGTCGCGGTCTACCTCGACGCGGGCGCCTCCGCGACGGGCATCGCGTCGACGATCATCGACGCGACCTCGCTCGTGGGCGGAGTCGCCGACCCGGTCGTCCGCGTGCTGCGCGACGGCGCCGTCACGCGCGCGGAGCTGCGCGACGTGCTCGGCGACCTCCTCGAGCCCGACCCCGAGACCGAGGCCGAGCCCGAGGCAGCGAGCGGCCCGTGAGACAGTACGTCTTCATCATCGTCCTGACGGCCGCGGTCACCTACGGCCTCTCGTGGACGGTGTGGAAGCTCGCGATGCGGTACAAGCTGTACCCCGGCATCCGCGAGCGCGACGTGCACAAGACGCCCACGCCCCGGCTGGGCGGCGTGGCGATGTTCCTCGGCATCGCGACCGCGTTCGCGGTCTCGGCGGCGAACCCGTACTTCGGGATCTTCTGGGACGAGCCGCAGCGCGTGTGGTCGATCCTCGCCGCCGTGACGCTCATCATGCTCGTCGGCGTCGCCGACGACCTGTGGGACCTCGACTGGATGATCAAGCTCGCGGCGCAGTTCCTCGCGGCGGGCATCATCGCCGTGGGCGGCCAGCTGCAGATCTTCTTCCTCCCGTTCGGCGGCATCACGGTGTGGGGGAGCTGGTTCAGCATCGGCGTCACGATCCTCTCGATCGTCATCGCCATGAACGCCGTGAACTTCATCGACGGCCTCGACGGGCTCGTCGCCGGCGTCTGCCTCATCTCGAACGCCGTGTTCTTCGTGTACTCGTATCTGCTCATCCGCGACATCGGCGCGACGAGCTACTTCAACTTCGCGACCTTCATCGCGGCGGTCCTCATCGGCGCCTGCATCGGCTTCCTGCCGCTGAACTGGAGCCCCGCGAAGCTCTTCATGGGCGACTCCGGCGCGCTCGTGCTGGGCCTGCTCATGGCCACGAGCGCGGTCGCGATCACGGGTCAGCTGCCTCCGTCGATCGTCGGGCGCGAGGACTTCGACTCGCAGCTGCTCGGAGCGTTCATCCCGATCATCCTGCCGATCATCGTCGTCGCGCTCCCGCTGGCCGACTTCGGCCTCGCCGTCATCCGCCGCATGGGCGCGGGCAAGTCGCCGTTCTCGCCCGATCGCAAGCACCTGCACCACCGGATGCTCGACATGGGCCACAGCGACCGCGACTCGACCCTCATCTTCTACGCATGGACGTCGATCTGCTCGCTCGCGGTGCTGCTCATGTACATCGCGACGCAGAACGGATGGCCCGGCGACTGGTGGATCGGCATCGCGTTCGGCGGCGTCGGCATCATCGCGTGCCTCGTCGTCACGCTCACCCCCTCGCGCCGCGCGCCGCGCGGCGACGGCGCGGACACCCCCGCCGGCGCACCGACCCCACAGGAGGCCTGATGTCGCCCTCTCCCGTCTCGAGCACGCCCGTCCTGCGCGCGGCCATCCGGTGGAGCGTCATCGCGACGCTCGTCATCGCGATCGTCGGAGGAGCGATCGGCTTCCTCGTCGCGGGGGCGGACGGGCTGTGGTCGGCGCTCGCGGGCGCCCTCGTGGCCGCGGTGTTCCTCATCCTGACGAGCGTGAGCGTGCTCGTGGCGAACCGCTGGTTCGGCGACCCCCTCTACGTGCAGATCTTCTTCGGCATCGTCCTGGGCGGATGGTTCCTCAAGCTCATCGTCTTCATCGGCGCGCTCTTCCTCCTGCGCGGGCAGCCGTGGCTCGAGCCGGTCGTGTTCTTCGTCGCGATCGTCGCCAGCGTCGTCGCGTCGCTCGTCGTCGACGTCATCGTCGTGCGGACCATGCGCATCCCGCATGTGTCCGACGTCGCGCTGCCGGGGGAGGACGCCCCCGACGCCGACGCGCCCTGACGGGCGCCCGCCCGGATTTCTACAGAGCGTCAAAACCTGGGTTCGACCTTTGATAGGCTGGACTCACCTGCGGCCGGTGTGCGGCGCGATGAACGCGACGAGGCCCCGCAGACCCGCTCTCTCATGACAATTCACCGTGCTGGGCACTGCTCCGCGCGAGAAGCTGGAGCCACAGGTTGACTCAGGCAGCGAACCTCATCGCCAAGATCGCTGACGGCGAGGAATTCCACCCGCCGTCGATCGCGGACTTCTTCCCCGAGGGGCTGCTCTTCGTCGGCACGCCGTTCGAGATCACGCGCATCAACCTCGCGCAGTTCCTCGCCACCGCGGTCCTCGTCCTCATCCTCGTGCTCGGCACGCGCCGGATGACCGTGGTCCCCGGCCGCTTCCAGAGCATCGTCGAGATGGGCATGCTGTTCGTGCGCGACACCTTCGCGCACAACATCCTCGGGCGCAAGGACGGCGACCGCTTCCTGCCGCTGCTCATGACGATGTTCTTCATGATCCTGTTCATGAACCTGACGGGCATCATCCCCGGCATCAACATCGCCGGCACGAGCGTCATCGCGGTCCCGCTGCTGCTCGCGGTGGTCGCGTACGTGGCCTTCATCTACGCGGGCATCAAGAAGAGCCCGGCCGGGTTCTTCCGGAACGCGCTCTTCCCGCCCGGGGTCCCGCCGTTCCTCTACATCATCGTCACGCCGCTCGAGTTCCTCTCGACGTTCATCATCCGTCCCGTCACGCTGACGCTGCGACTTCTGATGAACATGATCGTCGGGCACCTCATGCTCGTGCTGTTCTTCTCGGCGACGCAGTTCTTCCTCATCTCGATGGGCGGATGGTGGTCGCTGCTGAGCGTGGGAACGCTCGCGTTCGGCTTCGCCTTCACCCTGTTCGAGGTCCTGGTCGCCGTGCTCCAGGCCTACGTCTTCACGATCCTCACCGCGGTCTACATCCAGCTCGCGGTTGCGGAAGAGCACTGACGGACGACCACACGGTCATCCGCCTTACCGAAAGGAAAAACCCGTGGACGCTACCACGATTCTGGCCGAGGTCAACGGTTCGATCGCGACGGTCGGCTACGGCCTCGCCGCCATCGGCCCCGCGATCGGCGTGGGCATCGTCGTCGGCAAGACGATCGAGTCGACTGCCCGCCAGCCCGAGCTCGCCGGCCGCCTCCAGACGCTGATGTGGATCGGTATCGCCTTCACCGAGGCCCTCGCCTTCATCGGCATCGCCACCGGCTTCATCTTCGGCTACAACTGATCCCTCGCCAGACATTTAAGGAGGCAGGATGCTGAACGCTCTTGTCACTGTCGCCGCCGAGGAAGCCGAGCACAACCCGCTCCTCCCGGCGATGTACGACATCGTCTGGTCCGCGGTGTGCTTCATCATCATCCTCGCGGTGGTGATCTTCGTCGCCATCCCGCGCCTGACGAAGATGCTCGACGAGCGCTCTGCCGCCATCGAGGGCAACATCGCGAAGGCGGACGAGGCCCAGAAGCAGGCCGAGGCCGCCCTCGAGGAGTACACCAAGCAGCTCGCCGAGGCCCGCAAGGAAGCCGGCGACATCCGCGAGGCCGCCCGCGAGGACGGCAAGAAGATCGTCGCCGAGGCCAAGGACACCGCGGTGGCCGAGGCCGAGCGCATCCAGGCAACCGCGCACGCGCAGATCGAAGCCGAGCGCCAGGCGGCGCTCGTGTCGCTCCGCGGCGAGGTGGGCACACTCGCCCTCGACCTCGCTTCGGGCGTCATCGGCGAGACCCTCACGGAGGACCAGAAGGCCCAGGCCGTGGTCGACCGCTTCCTCGCCGACCTCGAGGCATCCGAGAAGGCGGCGAAGTAATGGGCAGCGCGACCACTCAGGCGCTCGCGGTCGGCGCGGAAGCGCTCGACGCGACGCAGGTCGACCTCGACACGGCGCGCGAGCTGTTCGCCGCGTCGCGTGCCGTCGCCGGCTCGTCCGCGCTGAGCGGCGCGCTCGCAGATCGCGCGGCGACCCCCGAGGCGCGCGGCGCGCTCGTCGCCAGGGCCTTCGGGTCGCTGTCGCCGGTCGCCCAGGGTCTGCTCCAGCAGACCGTCGCGCAGCGCTGGTCGTCGGGCGACGACCTCGTCCTCGGTCTCGAGGAGCTCGCCATCCGCGCGGCCGCCAAGGCCGAGCAGAGCGACGTCGAGGCCGAGCTCTTCCAGGTCGCCCGCATCGTCTCGGCGAACCCGGAGCTCGAGCTCGCGCTCGGCAGCCGGCTCGGCGACGACGCCAAGAAGGGGGAGCTCATCGCCTCCCTCCTCCAGGGACGCGCCAGCGAGGGCACGACGCTCATCGTCTCGTCGCTCGTGCAGCAGCCGCGGAACCGTCGCGTGCGCGCGATCCTCTCGCGCGCCATGAAGATCGCCGCCGCGCAGCGCGGCCGCACGGTCGCGACCGTCTACACCGCCGTGCCGCTCTCGGCCGCGCAGAGCGAGCGCCTTGCCGCCGCGCTGTCGAAGCAGTACGGAGGCGCGGTCGCGCTGAACCCGGTGATCGACCCGACGGTCGTCGGCGGCATCCGCATCCAGGTCGCCGACGACGTCATCGACGGCAGCATCTCGTCCCGCCTCGCCGATCTCCGGCAGAGGCTCGCAGGCTGAAAGCTCTCCCGCCCCGGCGGACGGCTCAGGGGTCGCCATCGGCCCCACAACACTAAGGAAGACAATGGCAGACATCACCATCAGCCCCGACGTCATCCGTGACGCGCTGAAGGACTTCGTCGCCGCCTACGAGCCCACCGGTTCCGCGGCGAACGAGGTCGGCACGGTCACCGACGCGGCAGACGGCATCGCCCACGTCGAGGGCCTCCCGGGCGTCATGGCGAACGAGCTCGTCCGCTTCGCGGACGGCACGCTGGGCCTGGCCCAGAACCTCGACGAGCACGAGATCGGCGTCGTCGTCCTCGGCGAGTTCACCGGCATCGAAGAGGGCCAGACGGTCACCCGCACGGGCGAGGTCCTCTCGGTCCCCGTCGGCGAGGGCTACCTCGGCCGCGTCGTCGACCCGCTCGGCAACCCGATCGACGGCCTCGGCGAGATCACCGGCGTCGAGGGACGCCGCGCGCTCGAGCTCCAGGCCGCCGGCGTTATGCAGCGCAAGAGCGTCCACGAGCCGATGCAGACGGGCATCAAGGCCATCGACGCCATGATCCCCGTCGGCCGCGGCCAGCGTCAGCTCATCATCGGCGACCGCCAGACGGGCAAGACCGCGATCGCGATCGACACGATCATCAACCAGAAGGCGAACTGGGAGTCGGGCGACCCGACCAAGCAGGTCCGCTGCATCTACGTCGCGATCGGCCAGAAGGGCTCGACCATCGCCTCGGTGAAGGGCGCCCTCGAGGACGCCGGCGCCATGGAGTACACGACGATCGTCGCGGCTCCCGCCTCGGACCCGGCGGGCTTCAAGTACCTCGCCCCCTACACCGGCTCGGCCATCGGCCAGCACTGGATGTACCAGGGCAAGCACGTCCTCATCGTGTTCGACGACCTGTCGAAGCAGGCCGAGGCCTACCGCGCCGTGTCGCTCCTGCTGCGTCGTCCGCCGGGGCGCGAGGCGTACCCCGGTGACGTCTTCTACCTGCACTCGCGTCTGCTCGAGCGCTGCGCGAAGCTCTCCGATGAGCTCGGCGCCGGCTCGATGACGGGTCTGCCGATCATCGAGACGAAGGCGAACGACGTCTCGGCGTACATCCCGACCAACGTGATCTCGATCACCGACGGCCAGATCTTCCTCCAGTCCGACCTCTTCAACGCCAACCAGCGTCCTGCGGTCGACGTGGGTATCTCGGTCTCGCGAGTCGGCGGCGACGCGCAGCTGAAGCACATCAAGAAGGTCTCCGGCACGCTCAAGCTCGAGCTCGCGCAGTACCGCTCGCTCGAGGCCTTCGCGATGTTCGCGAGCGACCTCGACGCGGCGTCGCGCCGTCAGCTCGCGCGTGGTGCGCGTCTGACCGAGCTGCTCAAGCAGCCGCAGTACACCCCGTACCCCGTCGAGGAGCAGGTCGTCTCGATCTGGGCCGGAACGAACGGCAAGCTCGACACGATCGAGGTGGAGGACGTCCTCCGCTTCGAGCGCGAGCTGCTCGACTACCTCCGCCGCAACACGTCGATCCTCGACACGCTGCGCGACTCGGGCAAGCTCGAGGACGACACGGTGGCCGAGCTCGAGAAGCAGGTCGACAAGTTCGTGCTCGAGTTCAAGCAGGGCGACGGCAAGCACCTCACGGACGCAGGACGCGAGGAGTTCGCGCCGGCCGCCGCCGAGGACGTGAACCAGGAGCGGATCGTCAAGGGCCGCAAGGCGTAACGCCTTCCGGAGAAGACGCATCATGGGCGCACAACTCAGGGAGTACAAGCAGAAGATCTCTTCTGCTCAGACGACCAAGAAGATCACGAAGGCGATGGAGCTCATCGCGGCTTCGCGCATCCAGAAGGCGATGGCGCGCGTGCGCGCGTCATCGCCCTTCGCCCGCGCGGTGACGCGAGCGGTCTCGGCCGTGGCCACGCACACGTCGATCGACCACCCGCTCACGCGCGAGCCGGAGACGGTGCGGCGTTCGGCGGTCGTCATCATCAGCGCGGACCGCGGCCTCGCGGGCGCGTTCAACTCGCAGGTGATCCGCGAGGGTCTGGAGCTGGCGGAGCTGCTGAAGTCCGAGGGCAAGGAGATCGACTTCTACCTCTTCGGACGCAAGGCGGTGGGCTACTTCCAGTTCCGTCGTGTCGCGGCGAAGGCGGAGTGGGTCGGCGACGCCGACACGCCCCACTTCGACACGGCCGAGGAGATCGCCCAGGCACTCATCGAGGCGTACGAGCTCGACGCGAGCGAGGGCGGCGTGGACGAGATCCACGTCGTGTACAACCGCTTCGTCAGCATGATGACGCAGACGCCGGAGTCGGTGCGCCTGCTCCCGCTCGAGGTCGTCGACGCGGATGACACGGCCCCGGCCGACGTCTACCCGCTCTACGAGTTCGAGCCGGAGCCCACGCAGGTGCTCGACCGCCTGCTGCCGGTGTACATCCAGAGCCGCATCTTCAACGCGCTCCTGCAGTCGGCGGCCGCCAAGCAGGCCGCGACGCAGAAGGCGATGAAGTCGGCGAGCGACAACGCCGACAAGCTGATCACCGACTACACGCGCCTGCGCAACAACGCGCGACAGGCAGAGATCACTCAGCAGATCGCCGAGATCGTCGGCGGCGCCGACGCGCTGGCGTCCTGAGCTGCAGACCCACCAGGAAAGAGACGAAAGTATGACTGCCAACGCCACGGCTGAGACCACTGCGGTGGTCGGGCGCGTCGCACGCGTCACGGGCCCCGTCGTCGACATCGAGTTCCCGCACGACGCCATCCCCGACGTCTACAACGCGCTGAAGACGACGATCACGATCGGCGAGGAGTCGACCGAGATCACGCTCGAGGTCGCGCAGCACCTCGGCGACGACATGATCCGCGCCATCTCGCTGAAGCCGACGGACGGCATGGTCCGCGGCCAGGAGGTGCGCGACACCGGCGAGGCCATCTCGGTGCCCGTCGGCGACATCACCAAGGGCAAGGTCTTCAACGTGACCGGCGACGTCCTCAACCTCGGCGAGGGCGAGACGTTCGAGGTCACGGAGCGCTGGCCGATCCACCGCAAGGCGCCGAACTTCGACCAGCTCGAGTCGAAGACGCAGATGTTCGAGACCGGCATCAAGTCGATCGACCTCCTCACCCCCTACGTGCAGGGTGGGAAGATCGGCCTCTTCGGCGGTGCGGGCGTCGGCAAGACCGTCCTCATCCAGGAGATGATCCAGCGCGTCGCGCAGGACCACGGCGGTGTGTCGGTGTTCGCGGGCGTCGGCGAGCGCACGCGTGAGGGCAACGACCTCATCCACGAGATGGAGGACGCGGGCGTCTTCGACAAGACCGCGCTCGTCTTCGGCCAGATGGACGAGCCGCCGGGGACGCGTCTGCGCGTCGCCCTGTCGGCTCTGACGATGGCGGAGTACTTCCGCGACGTGCAGAAGCAGGACGTGCTCCTCTTCATCGACAACATCTTCCGCTTCACGCAGGCGGGCTCCGAGGTGTCGACCCTTCTGGGCCGCATGCCCTCGGCCGTGGGCTACCAGCCCAACCTCGCCGACGAGATGGGTGTGCTCCAGGAGCGCATCACCTCGACGCGCGGTCACTCGATCACCTCGATGCAGGCGATCTACGTGCCGGCCGACGACTACACCGACCCGGCTCCCGCCACGACGTTCGCGCACCTCGACGCGACGACCGAGCTCTCGCGTGAGATCGCGTCGAAGGGTCTGTACCCCGCGATCGACCCGCTGACCTCGACGAGCCGCATCATGGACCCGCGCTACCTCGGCGCGGACCACTACCGCGTCGCGACGTCGGTCAAGCAGATCCTCCAGAAGAACAAGGAGCTGCAGGAGATCATCGCGATCCTCGGTGTCGACGAGCTCTCGGAAGAGGACAAGATCGTCGTGTCGCGTGCACGCCGCATCCAGCAGTTCCTCTCGCAGAACACCTACATGGCGAAGAAGTTCACCGGTGTCGAGGGCTCGACCGTTCCGCTCAAGGAGACGATCGAGTCGTTCGACGCGATCGTCAAGGGCGAGTTCGACCACGTCGCTGAGCAGGCGTTCTTCAACGTCGGCGGCATCAGCGACGTCGAGGCGCAGTGGGCGAAGATCCAGAAGGAGAACGCCTGATCATGGCGCTCAACGTCACCCTCGTCTCCGCTGAGGCGGAGGTCTGGACGGGCGAGGCGAGCCTCGTGGTCGCCAAGACCACCGAGGGTGAGATCGGCTTCATGCAGGGGCACGAGCCCGTGCTGTCGATCCTCTCTCAGGGGCAGGTCCGCATCACGCAGGCGGATGGCACGAAGATCGTCGCGGACGCCCGCGACGGGTTCGTGTCGATGGAGGGCGACGTGCTCACCATCGTCGCCGGCCACGCCCAGCTCGTCGACTGACGCAGCTCACCTTCCCGCCAGGGCGGAGGATCCTCGGATCCTCCGCCCTGGCGCTTTCGTCTGCGCACCATCCGTGCGGAAGGGACCATCCGTGCTCCTCCTCCTTCCCCCGTCCGAGACCAAGCGGCCCGGTGGCGACCGGCCCCCGATCGACCTCGGGGGCCTGCGTCTGCCCTCGCTGCGGCGCCACCGCGAGGACGTCGCCGAGGCCCTCGTCGCGCTCTCGGCCGACGCCGACCGTGCGGCGCGCGTGCTGAAGCTCAGCGAGCGCCAGCGCGGCGAGATCGCGCACAACGCCGCGCTGCTGACGGCGCCCACGATGCCCGCCATGGACCGCTACACGGGCGTGCTGTTCGACGCGCTCGACGCGGCGTCGCTGTCGGCTGCCGCGCGCGGCTGGCTCGCACGGCACGCGCTCATCCAGACGGCGCCGTTCGGCCCGATCGGCGCGGGCGACCTCGTGCCCGCGTATCGGCTGGCCGCGGGCACCTCGCTGCCGGGCGTTCCCGCGCTCCGCCGCCACTGGGCGGGCCCGACGGGGGAGGCGCTGCGGGAGGCGGCCGACGGGCTCGTCGTCGACCTGCGCTCGAAGGCGTATGTCGACCTCGGCCCGGTGCCCGACGACGTCGCGTCGGTCTACGTGTCCGTCGTCGCCGAGGGCGCGGACGGAGCGGTGCGCGCCCTCAACCACTTCAACAAGAAGGCGAAGGGCCTGTTCGTGCGCGCCCTCGCGGAGTCGCGTCCGACGTGGCGGACGGCGGATGGGCTCCTCGCGTGGGCGGCGGATGCCGGTCTGGACCTGCGGCCGGGGGAGAGCTCGCGCGAGGTGCTGCTCTTCGCGCGGGAGTAGCGGGGGATACCGCGCTTCTGGCATCGTGTGAGCTGCGGCTGACGTCAGCTGCAGACAGAGGGGAACTTCCATGTATGACGACGTGTACGGTCCCGACAGCAGCGCGATTCTCGCGCTCGCGGGACTCTTCGCCTTCTTCGGACTCCTGATCGGCGTTGTCTTCTACGTCCTGGGCTCGTGGTTCCTGATGAAGATCTTCGACAAGGCGGGCGTGCAGGGGCGCTGGCGCGCCTGGGTGCCGGTCTACAACATGATGGTGTTCTTCAAGCTCGGCGACCTCAGCCCCTGGCTCGTCCTGTACGGCCTCGGCGGCGCGCTGCTGCTGAGCTGGATCGGCATCGGGTATGTCTTCAGCCTCGCCATCGCGGTCCTGTCCGCGATGGCGGCCTACCGCGTCGGGCTCAAGCTCCAGAAGGAGGGCGCGTGGGTCGTCCTCTACGTGTTCCTGTCGCTCGTGTGGCTCGGCATCAACGCCTTCGACAAGTCGCGTTGGAACCCCAACGTCGCGCCCGCCACGTGGGCCGGCAACGGATTCCTCGGCGACCGCACCGTGTGGGACGGCGTGCCGACCCAGCCCGCTGCCGCGCCCGGCTACGGCCAGGCCGCCCCGGCCTACGGCCAGCCCGCGGCCGGTCAGCCCGGCGCGTACCCGCCGCCGCCCGCCCCGGGTGCATACCCGCCGCCGGCCGACGCGACCGGCGCCTTCCCGCCCGCGGGCGACGCGCCCGGAGCGTGCCCGCCGCCTCCCGGCGGAACCACGCCGCCCGCCCCGCCGGCGGGAGACGACCGTCCGCCGGCCCCGCCCGCGCCTCCCGCGCAGCCGTGACGCGCTGACGACCCCGCGGAGGGCCCGCACCGGCACCGGTGCGGGCCCTCCGCCGTGCGGCCGACGCAGCCGGGTCGCACGGCTCGACTAAGATGTGATGACCCGCGCTCGCTCGCACGAGCGCTCCACGACACCCGGAGGCCGATCCGTGCCAGACGCACCCGTGACGACGCAGTCGACGATCGTGCGACGATCCGGAGGCGACGTCACCGTCTCGTGGGCGGCCGTGACGGACCGCGGTCGCAAGCGCGAGATCAACCAGGACGCGGTGCTCGCGCAGTTCCCGCTCTTCGTCGTGGCCGACGGCATGGGCGGCCACATCGGCGGCGAGATCGCGAGCGCCAGCACGATCGCGCAGCTGCAGCGCGTGGTCGAGCACGGCGACATCACGCCCGAGGCGATCGAGGAGGCTCTCCAGCGCGCCGTCGGCGACATCGGCGATCACCCAGAGACGACCGACGAGGGCACCGGCACGACGGTCACCGGCATCTACCTCCACGCGGACGGCGAGGAGGACGCCTGGATCGTCCTGAACATCGGCGACTCGCGCGTCTATCTCGACCGCGATGACGCGATCGCCCAGATCACGGTCGACCACTCGCTCGTGCAGGAGCTCGTCGCCTCGGGTCGGCTCAGCCCCGAGGAGGCCGAGAACCACCCGTACGGCAACGTCATCACGCGCGCCGTGGGGCCGAGCGAGAGCGTGATCCCCGACTACGTGCGGCTCGACGTGCGCGCGGGCGACCGCTTCGTGATCTGCTCGGACGGGCTCACCAAGGAGCTCACCGACTACGGCATCCTCCATTTCCTCCGGCAGAACCCCGACCCTGCCGCGGCCATCGAGGCCATGCTCGCCGCGGCGCTCGAGAACGGCGGGCGCGACAACATCTCGATCATCGTCGTCGACGTCACCGAGCCCGGCGCTCCGGCCCCTGCGTCCGCCGATGACGCCGCGACCGCGCAGCTGCCGACCGTCGACGCCGCCGAGACGGCAGGCGCCTCGGGCACGGATGAGGACCCGGACCCGTCCGAGACGGCGGGCCCGGCCGCGTAGCACGTCCTGACGTCGGCGCGGGCCGGTCCGCGCCGCGGGCACAGGCCCTCGCGCCGGATCGGCCCACGCGCGAGAGCGTCGCCGGATCGGCCCGGGCCGGATCGGCCCTCGCGCGCGAGCGTCACCGGATTCGGATCGGCGGGGCGGGTGAGCACTCCTGGGACAGACACGCGCACAGGAGCCCCGGCCATCCGATTCCGGGCACCACAGCGCGGCCCGCGCCGCGTGCACAGGCCAGCGCGCCCGGCGCGCCTGTCCACAGGGGAGCAGTCGCCGGCCATCCGACTCGTCATCCGCGGTGACATGGGAGCATGACGAGTCCCCTCGCGGCGCGCATCGACGAGCCGCTCTCTCTGCCGTCGCCCGCCCCGCCGCCGCGGCCCGCACGCTGGCCGCTGTTCGCGGCGCTCGTGCCCGTCGTCGGCGGCGTCGCCATGTGGTTCGTCACGGGGTCGCTGCTGTCTCTCTGCTTCGCCGCCCTCGGCCCGCTCATGGCCGTCGCCGCCGCGGTCGACGCGCGACGCAGCTCCCGACGGGAGCGTCGGCGCGCCGACGCCGCCTACGCCGAGGCGTGTGCGCGCATCGAGCGCGAGATCGAGCAGCGCCACGATCGCGAGCGGGTCGAGCTGAACCGCCGGCTCGTCGATCTCGGCGCGCTGCTCGCCGACGAGCGCGCGGTGTGGCGCGCCTCATCCGACGAACTCGTGGTCGGCCGCGGGGAAGCATCGAGTCGCGTCCGGGTGTCGGGCGGCGAGGGCGAGCGCGCAGACGCCCTGCGCCGGCGGGCGGGGGTCCTTCCCGATGCCCCGATCTCCATCGCACCGGGCGAAGGCGTGTGCGTGCGGGGAGCGCCGGTCGTGGCCCAGGCGGTGGCGCGCGCCCTCGCGCTCCAGGTCTGCCTGCGGGTGGCTCCCGAGGCTCTCGGCGTCGCGGCGGCTCCTCCCGGGGAGGAGTGGATGGACGCGCTGCCGCATCGGCAGACCTCAGCGCCGCGGCGTCTGGCGCTCTCCGGCGAGGGACCGCCACCGGACGCGGACATCGTGATCGCGGTCCGCGCGCCGGATGCCGCTCCGCCCGAGGCCTGCGGGGCGGTCCTCGACGTCGGCGAGGGCCTGCAGGGGCGGCTCATCCGCGGCACGCACGAGGAGGACGTCGCCCTCGAGGCCGTCTCCCGCGCGCAGGCGCAGGCCGTGGCCGAGGGGCTCGCGGGCCGCGGAGCCGAGCGCGGCGGCCGCGGCGGGCCCGATGCCGCGCTGACCCTCGGCGAGCTCGAGCCCGTCGCGTCCGGGGATCGCGCGGGTCTGCCGGCGGTCGTGGGGCGGGCGGACGGCGAGCCGGCCGTGATCGACATCGTCGCCGACGGTCCGCACGCGGTCGTCGTGGGGACGACGGGAGCGGGCAAGAGCGAGCTGCTCGTCACGTGGGTCGCGTCGCTTGCGAGGACCTACACCGCCGACCGCGTGGTGTTCCTCCTCGCGGACTTCAAAGGCGGAACCGCGTTCGATGCGCTCTCCGAGCTGCCGCACGTGACCGGGGTCATCACCGACCTCGATGGGGCGGCATCGCGGCGGGCGGTCGAGAGCCTGCGCGCCGAGGTGCGCCGGCGCGAGGCACGGCTCGCTGCGTGCGGGGCGCGCGATGTCGGCGCGCCCGGCGTCGAGCTGCCTCGCCTCGTCATCGTCGTCGACGAGTTCGCGGCCATGCTGCAGGAGCACCCGGATCTCCACGCCGTCTTCGCCGACGTCGCCGCACGCGGCCGGGCGCTGGGCATGCATCTCATCCTGGGCACGCAGCGCTCGACGGGCGTGCTCCGCGATGCCCTGGTCGCCAACTGCCCCCTGCGCATCGCCCTGCGCGTCGCCGAGCCGTCCGAGAGCCGCGGCGTGATCGGCGTCGATCTCGCCGCGACGCTGCCGGGCGGCGCCGACGGGCGCGGCCTCGCGTACATCCGCCGCGCGGCCGACGCGGCGCCACGGCTCACGCGCATCGCGCTCACCACCCCGCGCGAGCTCGCGCCGATCGGCGCCGAGGGGGCGCCGCGCGCACAGGGCCCGTGGCTGCCGCCGCTGCCGTCCGAGCTGCCCCTCGCCGCGGTGCGCGGCCGCGAGCCGGATGCCTCCGCCGTCGTGCTCGGCATCGCCGACGATCCGGAGCGGCAGCGCCAGCCGGTGGTGACCCTCCGCCCCGGTGTCGAGCGCGGGCTCGTCGTCGTCGGCGGATCGGGGAGCGGCACCTCGAACGTCGTGCGTCTCGTCCGTGCGCAGCGCCCCGATGCGATCGTCGTCCCCCGCGACGCGGAGGGAGCCTGGGATGCCGTCGAGTGCGCCGAGCACGCCGTCGACGGGCTGCTCCTCGTCGACGATCTCGACGCTCTGCTCGCGCGATTCCCCCACGACTACGCGCACGCCATCGCCGAGCGCATCGAGAACGTCGTGCGCGATGCGGGGGAGAGGCGGATGACCGTCGTCGCGACGACCGCGCGCGTCACCGGCGCGGTCGCGCGGATCATCGATCTCCTTCCGCGGCGGGCGCTCCTGGCGCTCGCGTCGCGCGCCGACCACGCCGCGGCCGGCGGCGACGCGACGACGTTCGACCCGCGGCGGCCGCCCGGGCGCGGGGTCCTCGACGGGCAAGAGGTGCAGTTCGCTCTCGCTCCCGGCGCAGTTCGCGGCGAGGCTGAGCCGGCCACGCCCGTCGCCTGGCGCCCGGGCGCTCCCGTCACCGCGCTGGTCGTGAAAGCGGCACGTCGACGCTGCGCCGCGCTCGCCGACGGATGGGGCGACGGCGTGCGGATCCTCGCCCTGGACGAGCTCCCGCCGGGATCATCTCTCGAGAGCCTCGCTGGCGCGGACGCGCCGGTCGTCGTCGCGGGGGAGCCGGAGTCGTGGCAGCGCCAGTGGGCGCTCCTTCAGGAGGCGCGCGGCGGCCATCCGCTGGTCGTGGGCGCCGAGTGCGCGACCGAGCTGCGCGCGCTCACCGGGGAGCGGGAGCTGCCGCCGTTCGCGCGCACGCGCGCCTCGCGGGCGTGGCTGTGCGCCGACGGTCTCCCGCCGCGACGGATCGTCCTGCCATGATCCGACGCGCCTCGGTCAGGCTCGGCGTCACACGGTCGCGCGGATGCGACCCACCTCGACGCCGCCGCCGCGGATCGACAGCAGCGGGTGGCTGCGCGCGAAGGAGTCGACCGCCTCCGCCGAGAGAGCGCCCGCCCGTGCGAGCAGGGTGAGCGCCACGACGAGCCCCGCGCGCGTCGAGCCGTCGAGCATCTTGAGCGCCACGGTCGTCCCGTCGGGAGCGATCATCGTCTGCACGCCCTCCGCGCCGAACTTCGAGTAGACCCCGAACGTCTCGATCGCGACCGTGTCCGGGCGGCCCGGCCCGTCGACCGTCCAGGGGTGCTCGCGCACCGCCCGCACGAGCGCGCCCGCGACGCGGTGCATCGCGAACGGCGACCGCTCCGACGAGTTGCCCGCCCGGTGCACGGCGCGCGCGAGCCCGGCGAGCGTGATCGCGTGCACGGGCGCGCCGCAGCCGTCCACGACCGTGGCGCCGACGCGCTCGCCCGACAGTCGCTCGACGACCTCGCGGATGCGCAGCTGCAGCGGATGCGCGGGGTCGAGATACGTCGCGGTGTCCCAGCCGCTCGCGACGCACGCCATGAGCATCGCGGCGTGCTTGCCCGAGCAGTTCATCCGGAGGCGGGACGGCTCGAAGTGGTCGCGCACCATCGCGTCGCGGGTCGTCGAGTCGCTCGGCCACTGTGCGGGGCATCCGAGGGCGTCCTCGCTGAGGCCGACCGATCCGAGCATGTCACGCACCACCGAGGCGTGACGGTCGGTACCCGCATGGCTCGCGGTGGCGAGCGCGAGTCGCTCGCCCTCGAGGGGCGCGCCCGCGGTGACCGATCCGATGGCCTGCAGCGGCTTGAGCGCCGAGCGGGGGAGCACGAGCGCGTCGGTGCGGCCGAGCGCCGTGACCACCTCGCCGTCGGGCGACAGCACGAGCGCGGCGCCGACGTGGCGGGACTCCACGAACCCTCCTCGATCGACGACGGCGAGCTCGACGGCATCCGGGGCGGTGAAGGTCTCTGGGGTCACCTCACAACCCTAACGAAGCGCCGCGGGCCCTTCGTCGGCGTCCGCGGTGCGACACTGGGGGCATGCTCGGCGAACACCACTACGCGCTCACCGCCACCTGGACCGGCAACCGGGGCACCGGGACATCCGGATACCGCGACTACGACAGGTCCGTGTCGCTGAGGATCGAGGGCAAGCCCGAGGTGCTCGCATCCGCCGACGTCGCGTTCCGCGGAGACGGCGCGCGTTGGAACCCCGAGGACCTGCTCCTCGCGGCGCTGTCGGAGTGCCATCTGCTGTCCTACCTGCACGCGTGCGTGGTCCGCGGCGTCGTCGTCACGTCGTACGTCGATGACGCGGTCGGAACCATGCGCCAGCAGGGCAACGGCGGGCGCTACGAGAGCGTGACGCTGCGCCCGCGGGTCACGGTCGCCGACGCGTCGATGGTCGAGGACGCGCGCGCGGCGCACGACGACGCCCACGAGTGGTGCTTCATCGCCAACTCGGTGAACTTCCCCGTGCACCACGAGGCGGAGGTCTCCGTCGGCTGACGGCTACAGGCGCTCGTGGGGCAGGGCGCGCTTGATCTTCTCGAGCGTGCTGCTCGCCGGAAGCTCGTTGTAGACCCCGGCGAGCTCCTGGCCGGACAGCTCGTGGATGGCCGCCATGATCTGATCCGTGGCCGCGCGGCGCGCCTTGCCCGAGGAGGCCGGTCCGTGCACGGACACATCGATCGGCGCGCCGAAGCGCACCGTCACCCGGTCGCGGAGCGACGGCATGCGAGCGCCCACCGGCATCACCTTGTCCGTGCCGATGAGCCCGATCGGCACGACCGGGGCGCCGCTCTCGAGCGCGAGGTACGCGACGCCCGTCCGGCCCTTGTACAGGCGCCCGTCGCGCGAGCGCGTGCCCTCCGGGTGAAGCGCCACGGCCGCGCCCGTCGCGAGGATGTCCTTCTGCCGGTCGAGCGCGTCGAGCGCGGCCTGCCCGGCGGCGCGGTCGACCGGGATCGCGCCGACGGCCGTGAAGAACGTCCGCGAGAACCAGCCCTTGAAGCCGGTGCCGGTGAAGTAGTCCGACTTCGCGAGGAAGTGGACAGGGCGCGGTGCCGCCGCGATCGGGATGACGATCGAGTCGATGAACGACAGGTGATTGCTCGCGAGGATGACCGCCCCCTCGGCGGGGATGTTCTCCCTGCCCTCGACACGAGGGCGGTAGACGGCGCGGGCGAGAGGAGCGAGGACGACGCGCCCCAGCGTGTAGACCCAGCTGGGGCGGACGGGTGAGCCGTCGGACTCGGCCCGGTTCTGCACGTCGTCGGTCATCCCTCCAGGGTACTGCCGACGTATGCCGCCGCCGGAATCCTGCGGATCGCCGGTGCGACCGCGGCGTTCAGCGCATGCGGAGCGGAAATCGGGGAGGATGGACGCGATCCCCCGATGAATGAGGTTTCCGTGCGTGCTCGCTCCCTTGGCCTGATGTCCACCGCCGTCGTCGCGGCTCTCGCCCTCGCGGGCTGCGCGCCCTCGGGAGAGGCGGAGCCGGAGGCGTCGCCCACGGGCACGCCCGCCGACCTCTGCGCGGCCGCCGCCCCCACGGGCGAGGCCGTGGAGTCGGTGACAGTGGACGGCGAGCTCGGCGAGCCGTCGACGGCCACCTTCGAGAAGCCGATCGAGGTCCCCGAGGCCCAGCGCCTCGTCCTCGAGGAGGGCGACGGCGAGCCGGTCCAGAGCGGCGACTACCTCAACTACGCGCTCACCGCCTACGACGCCGTGAGCGGCGAGAAGGTCGGGGAGCTCGGCTACAACGAGGGCGAGCTGCTCCCCGCGCTCGTGTCGCCCGAGTCGCTCGGTCAGTTCACGGGGTGCGAGAACGTCGGCTCGCGTCTCGTGCTCGCGCTTCCGTCGGGCACCGACCAGGCCGGCACCGCGACGAACGCGCAGATCTACGTCTTCGACCTCCTCAGTGTGACGCCGACCGCGGCGTGGGGCGAGGAGCAGGAGCCGACCGAGGGCATGCCCACGGTCGAGCTCGCCGAGGACGGCGCTCCGACCGTCACGATCCCGGAGGGCGCCGAGGCGCCGGAGACGACCGAGCTGTCGACCCTCAAGGCCGGCGACGGCGCCACGGTCGAGGCGGGCGACATGGTCCTCGTCCAGTACACGGGCGTGAAGCTCTCCGACGGCTCCGTGTTCGACTCGAGCTGGGACCGCGGCACGCCCGCGCAGTTCGAGACCACGGGCGTGGTGACGGGCTTCAAGAAGGCCCTCGAGGGCCAGAAGGTCGGCTCGCAGGTGCTCGCGGTCATCCCGCCCGCCGAGGGCTACGGCGCGAGCGAGGGCAACGAGCTCCAGGAGGAGACGCTCGTCTTCGTCGTCGACATCCTCGCGACCCAGCACCCGGCGCCCGCCGCAGAAGAGGCTCCGGCGGAGTGACCCGCGTGCGCCGCGTCATCGTCCTGGGGTCGAGCGGGTCCATCGGCACGCAGGCGCTCGAGGTCATCCGCGCGCACCGCGACCGGTTCGAGCTGGTCGGCCTCTCGACGGGATCCAACGCGGACCTGCTCCGCGCGCAGGCGGCCGAGTTCGGCGTCGAGCACATGGCCCTCGGCGCGGAGGGCTCGGCCCAGCTCGTGCGGGACGTGGACGCCGACATCGTGCTCAACGGCATCACGGGCTCCGTCGGCCTCGGCCCCACGCTCGCGGCGCTCGAGGCCGGGCGCACGCTCGCCCTCGCGAACAAGGAGTCGCTCATCGTCGGCGGCGAGCTCGTCAAGCGGCTCGCCCGCCCGGGGCAGATCGTCCCGGTCGACTCGGAGCACTCCGCGATCGCCCAGGCGCTGCGGGCCGGGGAGCGCGGCGAGGTGCGCCGCCTCGTCGTGACCGCGTCGGGCGGGCCGTTCCGCGGATGGTCGCGCTCCGCGCTCGAGAACGTCACGCCCGCCCAGGCGCGCAAGCACCCGAACTTCTCGATGGGGCGCGTCATCACGACGAACTCGGCGACGCTCGTGAACAAGGGCCTCGAGGTGATCGAGGCGCACCTGCTGTTCGACGTGCCGTACGACCGGATCGAGGTGGTCGTGCACCCGCAGCAGCTCATCCACTCGATGGTGGAGTTCCACGACGGCTCGACGATCGCGCAGGCCGGACCGCCGCGCATGCTCGTCCCGATCGCGCTCGGCCTCTCCTGGCCCGAGCGTCTCGTCGACGTCGACGTGCCGATCGACTGGACCGCGGCGCAGACGTGGGAGTTCTCGCCGCTCGACGACGACGCATTCCCGTCGGTGCGGCTCGCGCGACGTGCGGGTGAGGCCGGTGGCACGCATCCCGCCGTCTACAACGCCGCCAACGAGCAGGCGGTCGAGGCGTTCCACGACGGGCGGCTGTCGTTCCCCGGCATCGTCGACACGATCGCCGCCGTGCTCGACCGACACGAGGCTCCGGCCGAGCTCACGCTCGAGACCCTCGCCGACGCGGAGGCCTGGGCGCGCCGCAGCGCTGACGAGCTCATCGCCGCACGCGGCTGACGGCGCGCCCGCCCGCGGGCGTGCTTGCCGCTTGCGGCCGCCATCCGCGGATCTGACCGGCCGCAGGCGGCAAGCGCCAGGGCTCGGGGGGCAGACGCCAGGGCTCGGGGCAAGCGCCAGGGCTCGGGGGCGGCTCAGTCCTCGTAGGGGACGGGCCAGGCCGGGTCCGGCACGGGCCAGCCGGCGTCGCGCAGCGCGCGCCGTGCGAGCTCGCGCGCCGAGTACGGCGTGCGGACGCCCTTGATGTCGCGGTAGTCCTGGTGACCCGGGCCCGCCCAGAGGATCGCGTCGCCCGGTCCGACGAGCTTGACCGCCTCGACGATCGCGGTCTCGGGCGGCGAGAACTCGTAGATCGGGTGATCCGGGTTCGTCGCGCGTGCGCCCTCGAGGAGGGTCGCGCGGATGGCCGCGGGGTCCTCGTGTCGAGGGTGGTGGTCAGTGATGACGACGATGTCGCTTCCCTCGACGGCCGTGCGGCCCATGTCGCGGCGCTTCGTCTTGTCGCGGTCTCCGTCGGCGCCGAAGAGCATGAGCACCTTGCCGGGAGTCACGCGGCGGACGGCCGCCAGCGTCTTCTCGAACGCATCGGGCGTGTGGCCGAAGTCGACGTAGACCGCCGGGCCCTCCGGTCCCGAGACGAGCTGCGTGCGCCCGGGCAGGTACGCGCGGATGCCGCCGTCGCGCTCGAGCGCCTCGACGATGCGCTCCCACGCGAAGCCGGCCTCGAGCAGCATGACGATGGCGGTGCCGGCGTTCGACGCCATGTGTGGGCCGATGACCGGCACGACCGACGTGAGCGCGCGGCCATCCGGTCCGGTCAGCGTGAACCGCGTGCCCTCCTGGCGCTCGTCGTCGATCGTGACGATCCAGTCCGCCTGGGCGGCCGCATCGGGGTCGGCCGCGATCGACGGGGTGGCGACGGTGACCACGGGCACGGTCGCGCGCGCGACGTACTCGGCACCGGGAGCCGAGTCGAGGGAGATGACCGTGCGGCGCGAGCGCTCGGGCGTGAAGAACGACGCCTTCGCCTCGAAGTACTCGCGCATGTCGGCGTAGTCGTCGAGGTGGTCGTGCGTGAGATTCGTGAACGCCGCGACGTCGAAGACGAGGCCGTCGACGCGATGGCGGGTCAGCGCCTGCGCGCTGACCTCGACCGCGACGGCCTCGACGCCGCGCTCGCGCATGAGGGCGAGCAGCGCGTGGAACTCGCTCGCCTCGGGGGTCGTCAGACGCGACACGATGACCTCGCCCGCGATGTGGCGCTCGGCGGTCGAGGAGAGCCCCGTCACCACGCCCATCTGGGTGAGGATGCCGTCGAGAAGGTGCGTGATCGAGGTCTTGCCGTTCGTGCCGGTCGTCCCGAGGAGCAGCGGCAGGTCGCGGTCGGTGCCGTAGACCCACGCCGACAGATCGCCGAGCACGGCGCGCGGGTCGGAGACGACGACGATCGGCAGGCCGGCCGACGCCGCGATCTCGGCGCCCTCGGTGTCCGTCACGACCGCGACGGCGCCCTTCTCGGCCGCGGCCGCCGCGAACTCCGCACCGTGGCGGTTGACGCCGCGGATCGCGACGAACGCCTCGCCCGCGCGCAGGTCGGCGGTCGCGAGCGTGACGCCGGTGAGCTCGACGCCCGTCGCCTCCCCGCGCAGCTCGCCGCCGAAGCGCTCGGCGAGCTCGGTCAGGGAGCGTCGCGGCGGGTTCTCCGGTCGCAGGACGGGGGGCAGGTTCGACGGTGTCGCGGACATCCTCTCCATCGTCTCACGCGCGATCCGAGGAGAGCATGCGAGGCGCCGACGGGGTGTCGGCGCCTCGCATCGTCTCAGCGACGCGCGGTGCGGCGATACGCGAGGACGCTCACGACGAGAGCGGCGATCCCGGCAGCGAGACCGCCCGCACCGAGCGCGATCGGCACCGCGCCGCTGTCGGCCTCGGCCGCGTCCGTCTCCGTCGTTGCGTCGTCCGCAGCGTGGCCGTCGTCTTCCGCCGCCGGCGCGAGCGTCACGACCGGCGCCGGAGCCTCGAGGTCGTGCGGGTCCTCGCCGTCCTCGGCGATCTCGGACCACGAGGTCGACCCGTCGACGCACAGCTGCTCGACGGGGAATGCGAGCGTGTCGGGAGCGTCGGCGGAGTAGGCGACCGAGAGCTCCACGGCGGCGCGCATCGCGTTCGGCACGGGCTCGTCCGCCGTGTACGCGATCGACTGCACGAGGCCGGTCGACGCGTCGCGCTCGACGTCGATCGACCATCCGGCCTGGACGGTCGGGACGACCGAGTCGATGCCGTCGGCGGGCGGCGTGATCACGAGGGCGGTCGTGGGGGAGTCGTCGCATCCGTGCGAGAACGCGAACGTCAGCACGTCGTACCCGCCCGCGACGGGAGCATCGGGCGTCACGGTGACGTGCGCGTGCGCCGCGAGCGGTGCGGCCACGAGGGCGGCGGCGAGGGCGCCGGACGCGGCGAGGCGGATGCCGCGACGGCGGATGGCGGGACGACGGGCAGGGGCGATGGGAGTCATGGCTGTTTCCTTCGGGGTCTTCGATTCGCTCCGGCGCAGCGCGGCCCGGCTGCGGGGCAGGCCGGAGGGCGCGCGGGGGTGCCGGATGGCGCGGATGCGCCGGACGTCGCGCGCGGCGATCGCGCGGCGCGACGGGTGCCCGGGATGGGCGATGTCAGGCGAAGGAAGCCGAAGGCGGTCCGCGCTGCAGGCGGATGTCGTGGAAGCGCCGGCTCGCCCGCTCGCCGCGGCGGTCTGCACGCAGGGGAAGCCGACGACGGATGCGCGCGAGCGGGAGCGCGGCCGCGCGCACGAGGCGCGCGATCGCCCACGCGGCGATCGCGCGGACGAGCTGCTCGCCGCGCCAGAGGAGCGCCGTCGTGACGAGCGCGGCGACCGCGTGCGCCGCGAGCATGGGGGCATCGGCCGCCGTCGCGAGGACGGCCGTCTCGACGAGGGCCGGATGAGCGTGCGCCTCGGCGTGCAGATGCCCCGCGTGCGCGCTCTCGGAGATGCGCGTCGCGACCGGCGACCCGAGCGCGAGGAACGCGAGGTGGAACGCCGCCTGGGTCGTGACGACGGCGGCGAGCACGCGGGACAGTCGCGGACGCGGGCCGACGACGAGGATGGCCGGCAGAGCGAGCACCGCGGCCATCGCGACGACGAGGAGCGGAGCGGGAGCGGCTCCGCCGCCGACCGTGTGCGAGACGGCGGCGAGCACGGTCGCGACCGTCGACGCAGACGCCCCGCGGAGGGCGCGCAGCTGCCGGTCGGTCACGCCCCCAGGATAGGCGCTCGCGGCCTGCGCCCGCGCCGTGCGGGGAACTCCGAGGCGTGGCCGCTAGCGTGGCGGCGTGGATGTCCTCGCGTTCGTGATCGGTGTGCTGGTCATGGTGGTCGGCCTCGCGGTCTCGATCGCGCTGCACGAGATCGGGCATCTCGTGCCCGCCAAGCGCTTCGGCGTGCGGGTCGGGCAGTACATGATCGGCATGGGCCCGACGCTGTGGTCGACGCGCCGCGGCGAGACCGAGTACGGCGTCAAGGCGTTCCCGATCGGCGGCTACATCTCGATGGCGGGCATGTACCCGCCCGCGAAGGACGAGCCGACGGCGGCGGTCGACTCGGCCGCGGCCTCCGCGCGCGCCGCCCGTCGCCGCGGCATCTACGCGACGCTCGTGCAGGACGCGCAGGCGGCGAACGCCGAGACGCTCGAGGGCGTCGACGACGCGCGCACCTTCCATCGGCTGCCGGTGTGGAAGCGCGTCGTCATCATGCTCGGCGGCCCGATCATGAACCTCGTGCTCGCGGTCGTCCTGTTCGCGGTGCTCTTCAGCGGCATCGGCATGCAGCAGGCGACGACGACGGTCGCCGCCGTGTCCGAGTGCGTCCTTCCTCCCGGTTCGACGGCCACCGAATGCGCGGCCGACGATCCCGAGGCGCCGGCGCACGCGGCCGGCATCCTCCCCGGCGACCGTCTCGTCGAGCTCGACGGAACCCCCGTGGAGACGTTCGCCGAGGCATCCGAGATCATCCGCGCGCACCCCGGCACAGCCATCCCCGTCGTCGTGGAGCGCGACGGCGCCCGTGTCCCGCTGACGCTCACGCCCGTCGAGAACGAGGTCGAGGTCACCGCGGACGACGGCACGACGTCGGTCGAGACCGTCGGCTACGCCGGCATCAGCTCGTCGGTCGAGCGCGTGTGCGAGCCGATCTGGGCGGGTCCGCAGGCGGCAGCAGACAACGTCGCGGCGGTCGTGGGGATCGTCGTCGACCTTCCCGCTCGGCTGTACGACACCGCCTACGACCTCCTCACCGGCGGGGAGCGCGACGCGGACGGCCCGATGAGCGTCGTCGGCGTGGGGCGTCTCGCGGGTGAGGTGGCCGCGACCGACGCGCCGATCCTCGACCGCGTCGCCGTGATGACGAGCCTCCTGGCGTCGCTCAACGTCGCGCTGTTCGTCTTCAACCTCGTGCCGCTGCTGCCGCTCGACGGCGGTCACATCCTCGTCGCCCTGTGGGACGGCGCGCGCCGGGCGGTCGCCAAGCTCCTCGGCCGCCCCGAGCCGGCGCCCACCGACGCCACGCGCCTCGTGCCCCTCACGCTCGTCGTGGTGGTGCTCCTCATCGGCATGGGCGCGCTGCTGTTCGCGGCCGACATCTTCAACCCCGTGCAGCTGCTCGGCGGCTGAACGCGCGCCAGGCGGTCTCAGGCGAGCGCGTGCGCGACGAGGCGCTCGAGGGTCCGCATGCCGTCGCGCGACAGGATGGACTCGAGGTGCCCCTGCACCGACGCGAAGCCCGCACCGCGGAGGGCGTAGACGTCGCCCGACGACGGGTCGGCCGCGACCTCGACCTCGCCGACCGCGCCGCACCGCGTCTCGCTCGGTGTGAGCCGCGTGACGCCGGGGGTCACGCGGGCCGTGAAGGTGTTGTAGAAGCCGATCGATGCGCGCTCGCCGAAGAGGTCGACGTCGAGCTGGAGGCCCTGGTGGGGGCTCGCGAGCGTCCCGAGGCCGACGCCGATGCGGTCCGCGAGGATCTGGTGGCTCAGGCACACGGCGAGAAGGGGGCGGTGCTGCTCGAGTCGGCGCACGACGACCTCGCGCATCCGGGCGACGCGCGGGCTCTCGTCGTCGCGCGGATCGCCGGGGCCGGGGCCCGAGACCACGAGCTCCGCCGCGTCGAGGCGAGCGGGATCGGCCTCGCTCCAGTGCACGATCTCCACGTCGAGGCCCAGGTGGCGCAGCTGGTGGGCGAGCATCGTCGTGAAGCGGTCCTCGGCGTCGACGACGACCGCGCGTCGGCCCGTGAACGGGGCCTGCCGGGCACCCGGCTCCTGCTCCTGCATCCAGAACGGCGCGAGGCGCGCGTTGCGGGAGGCCAGGAGCGTCGCGATGTCGGGGTCGTCGGCGAGACGACGGGCGGGGGCCGGCTCGTCGTCGTCGGGCACGATCGTGATCGCGCGCGGGATGGCGCCGATCGCGCCGAGCACGCCGGCCGCCTTGCCGTGCGTCTCGCTGACCTCCCCGTACGGATCCGAGTGCCGCACGAGGGTCGCGCCGACCGGCACGCGGAGGCGCCCGTCCTCGAGATACGCGGTGCGGATGAGGATCGGGGCGTCGAGATCGTGCCCGCCCTCGGCGTTCGGCGTGAACAGCGCGGCGACACCCGAGTAGTACCCGCGCGGCGACGCCTCGTGGCGGCGGATGACCGCGCACGCGTTCTGCATGGGGGAGCCCGTGACCGTCGGGGCGAACATCGTCTCCCGGAGGATCTCGCGCGGGTCCAGGCGCGAGCGCCCGCGCAGCACGTACTCCGTGTGCGTGAGGCGCGACATCTCCTTGAGATGCGGGCCCGTGATCCGGCCGCCGTCGCTGCAGACGGCGCTCATCATCTTGAGCTCCTCGTCGACGACCATGAAGAGCTCCTCGGTCTCCTTCGTCGACGAGAGGAACTCCGTCAGCGTCTCGACCGTCGCGCCGCCGGCCGGATGGCGGAAGGTGCCCGAGATCGGGTTCATCGTGACCACCCCGTCGCGCGCGCTGACGTGCGCCTCGGGGCTCGCCCCGACGGCCACGTGCCCGGGCGTGATGATCGCGAAGGTCCAGTACGCGCCGCGCTCGTGCTCGAGCAGCGCGCGGAACCAGGTCAGCGCGGCCACGCGCGGGTCGGCGTCGACGCCGGCCACGTAGTCGCGGCGGATGACGAAGTTGGCGCCCTCTCCGCGCCCGATCTCCTCGGAGATGACACGGCGGACGATCGCCGCGTACTCCGCGTCGTCGAGGTCGAAGCCCGCGGACGCGAGCGGGATGTGCTCGGCCGGCAGCGCGGCGACGGCGGCGTCGAGCGGGATGGCCGAGTGCGCGTCGACGGTGAGGCAGCGCAGCGGCGCGTCGTCGTCGTGCGCCTCGAAGCCGCGCTCGCGCACCTGGCGGAACGGCACGAGCGCGAGCACCTCGCGCGGGGTGCCGTCGGGCCCGGTCAGCGGGATGTCCGCGAGCAGCTCGACGTCGACGACCTCGCCCTCGAGCACCTCGACCGCGTCGCCGCCCTCTCGGACGATGAGCGCGAACGAGGCGGCGGGGTCGGCGGCGAGGCGGGCGATGAGGTCGGCCGTGGCGGGGGCAGCGGTCCCGGTCATGCGTGAAACTCCTCCTGGGCGAGGCTGCCCTCAGACAGAAAAGACCGCCCCATCCGGTTGAACTGGGCGGTCGAATTCGAGGTTCGCGAAGCACCGCCTATCGGGCGGGCCACCAGGTGCGGTTCGCGAACATGCGCCTGAAACTACCACAGGCGCGCGGAGCGTGCCGCGCGGTGCGTCGCTCCCGCCGCTCCGCTCGCCCGCCATCCAGCCCGCTTCCACCCGTGCGGCGTAACCTGGACCCGTGCCTGCAGTGAACATCGGTATGCCCCGCGTGCCCGAGACCCTCGCCCCGCGCCGCAAGTCGCGTCAGATCCGGGTCGGGAAGGTCCTCGTCGGCGGCGACGCCCCCGTCAGCGTGCAGTCCATGACGACGACGCCGACCACCGACATCAACGCGACGCTGCAGCAGATCGCCGAGCTCACGGCGTCGGGCTGCGAGATCGTCCGCGTCGCGGTGCCGAGCCAGGACGATGCGGATGTCCTCCACATCATCGCGAAGAAGAGCCAGATCCCGGTCATCGCGGACATCCACTTCCAGCCGAAGTACGTGTTCCAGGCGATCGACGCCGGTTGCGCGGCTGTCCGCGTCAACCCCGGCAACATCCGCAAGTTCGACGACCAGGTCGGCGCGATCGCGAAGGCCGCGCAGGCCGCCGGCGTCTCGCTCCGCATCGGCGTGAACGCGGGCTCGCTCGACCGCCGCCTGCTCGAGAAGTACGGCAAGGCGACGCCCGAGGCCCTCGTCGAGTCGGCGGTGTGGGAGGCGAGCCTGTTCGAGGAGCACGACTTCCACGACTTCAAGATCTCGGTCAAGCACAACGACCCGATCGTCATGGTGAAGGCGTACCGTCTGCTCGCCGAGCGCGGCGACTGGCCGCTGCACCTCGGTGTGACCGAGGCGGGCCCCGCCTTCCAGGGCACGATCAAGTCGGCCACGGCGTTCGGCATCCTCCTCGCGGAGGGCATCGGCGACACCATCCGCGTCTCGCTCTCGGCGCCGCCCGCCGAGGAGGTCAAGGTCGGCCACCAGATCCTGCAGTCGCTCAACCTGCGCGAGCGCAAGCTCGAGATCGTGTCCTGCCCGTCGTGCGGACGCGCCCAGGTCGACGTCTACTCGCTCGCCGACAGCGTCACCGAGGGGCTCAAGGACATGACGGTGCCGCTGCGCGTGGCGGTCATGGGGTGCGTCGTGAACGGGCCCGGCGAGGCGCGCGAGGCCGACCTCGGCGTCGCATCGGGCAACGGCAAGGGCCAGATCTTCGTCAAGGGCGAGGTCATCAAGACCGTGCCGGAGGCCGAGATCGTGCAGACGCTCATCGAGGAGGCGAACCGCATCGCCGACGCGATGGGCCCGGACGCCCCGCTCGGCACCGCGCAGGTCGTCACGGCGTAGCGCCGCGCGGCGCCGTGCCAGGATGGCGTCCGTGCCCCTCGACCGCATCGCCCTGATCTCCGACGTCCACGGCAATCTCACGGCGCTCGAGGCCGTGCTCGCCGACATCGCCGCGCGCGGCATCAGGCACATCGTCAACCTCGGCGACACGGCGGGCAAGGGCCCGCGCGGAAGCGCCGCCGTGGCGCGCGTGCAGGAGGCCTGCGCGGTCAACGTGCGGGGCAACTGGGACGACTTCCTCGACACCATCCCGGACGAGGGCCCCGCCGAGATGGTCTGGTGGCGCGACGAGCTCGCGGCCGCGCAGCGCCTCTGGCTGCGCACGCTGCCGCTCTGCCACGATCTCGCGCTGAGCGGGCGCCGCATCCGCCTCTTCCACGCGTCGGCGGAGAGCCCGCACGTGCGCGTGCACTTCCACCACACGGCCGAGCAGTTCGACGGGATGTTCCGCGCCACCGAGATGACCGGACCGGGTGCGGCTCCCGACGTCGTCGGCTACGGCGACATCCACGACGCGTACATCGAGTCGGCCGACGGGCGCACGCTCTTCAACGTCGGCAGCGTGGGCAACCCGCTCGACGAGCCCACGCCGTCGTACGTCATCCTCGAGGGCGAGCTCGATGGGGAGCGCGGCGCCCCCTTCGGCGTCCAGTTCGTGCGCGTGCCGTACGACGTCGAAGCCGAGATCGCGGTCGCCCGGGAGCGCGCGATGCCCACGGCGGACGTGTGGGAGATCGAGCTGCGCACCGCCGTCTACCGCGGTCGCCAGACCGCCTGAGCGGCCTCAGCGCACGGCGGCGACGACGAGCTCGGCGAGCCGCTCCGGCTGCGTGAACTGCGGCCAGTGCCCCGAGCCGATGCGCACGATCTCGACGTCGGCGATGGCGCCGAACTCGTCCGCGAACGGCCCCCACTGCGCGAGCTCGGCGCGGAGGGCGTCCTCGTCCATCGACCCCATCAGGAGTGTGACCGGCACGTCGTGCCGTCGCGGATCCGAGAGCGCGATCTCGTCGGTCGGGACCCGGGCCGGCACGCTTCCGGTGAGCGCGGCCGTCCGCTCGCGCGTCTCCGCGTCGAGGTCGGCGGTCTCGGGCGCGTCGAAGAAGTCCCACCCCGGGAACGGCACGACGCCGCCCTCGACGGGGAACTCCGAGATGCCGAAGCCGGGCGCAGGCGGCACCGTGTCCACGAAGACCGCGCGTGCCACGCGATCGGGCCGCGCATCGACCGCGCCCCAGGCCACGTTGCCGCCGCCCGAGTGGCCCACGAGGACGACCGGCTCGGCGGCGGTGTCGATCTCCGCGACGACCGCGTCGATCCAGTCGGCGAGGCCGATGTCGCCGGGATCGGGGTCCCCGACGCCGGGCATGGTGAGGGGGCGGGGGCGATGGCCGGCAGCCGTGAGCGCGTCGACGACCGGCCCCCAGGACCGTGCGTCGAGCCAGAGACCGGGAATGAGGAGGACGTCCATGCACTCGACGCTAGCGGGAGCCTCCGACACGGCGGAAGGGGCGGCGCCGCGTTCTGCTTCAGGCGGATACGGGGCGGGCGATCAGGGCGCTGGGCGCCTCTCGCGAGACGCGCGCGGCGTCGCGCCGCGCGTCCTCGGCGACGCGCTCGAGCCATCCGCTCGTCCGCGCCGTGTCCGCATGGCGCACGTCGGTGAAGCGCGAGGCGCGGACCCGGCGGATGCCGCAGAAGCGCAGGGTCTGACCCCGCAGCTGCCGCATCGCGGGATCCCCGGTCCCGTGCAGGAACCACCGAGGCGAGTCGCTCGTCATGATGACCCGGCCCGTGCGCCCGCGGAGGAGTCCCTCGGGGAACCCGTTCGCCCGATACCGGTAGGCGACGCGGGGCAGGAGCACGCGATCCAGGAAGCCCTTGAGGAGGGCCGGCGTCGATGCCCACCAGACCGGGGTCGCGACGACGACGTGGTCGGCGGCGAAGATCGCCTCGAGCGCGTCCTCGAGGTCGGGCTCGAGCGGCTGCTCGCCCCGGTAGCCCGCGCGCAGGACGGGATCGAAGTCGAGGTCGCGCACGGCGAGGACCCGGGCGTCGCCGTACGCCTCGGCGTAGCGGGAGGCGAGGGCGGACACGAGGGAATCGGGCGACGGATGGCCGTCGATGACGAGAGCGGGCACGCCTCCTCCTGAGAAGTGGGCACTGTCCAGAATGTGGACACTGTCAGGATAGCTAGGATCTTGCGCGTGTCAACATCCGTCAGCAGGTACCACCATGGCGACCTCGGTCCCGCGCTGCTCGAGGCGGCGGAAGCGCTCCTGGCGGAGCGCGGTGCGGCGGCGCTGAGCCTCCGTGAGGTCGCACGCCGGGCGGGTGTGAGCCACAACGCGCCGTATCACCACTTCGCCGACCGCCTCGCGCTCCTCAAGCGCCTCTCCGAGCGGCACATGGACGCCCTCCTGGACGCGCAGCGCCGCGCGGCGGAGGGGGAGCGCGATGCGCGCGCACGGCTCCGCGCGATCGCGTCGGCCTACGTCGGGTACGCGCGGGAGCATCCGCACGGCTTCGGCATCGTCTTCGACCCCGAGGTGTGCGTGCCTGGCCATCCGTCGGAGGCGATGGCACCGCTCATCCGCGCGAACGAGGAGCTGATCGCCGAGGTCGTCGCACAGGCCGCGCCCGAGCTCGACGATCCGACCCGAGAGGCGGCCGTGGCCGGTGTCTGGGGCCTCGCGCACGGGCTCGCGACGCTCGTCGTCGCGGGGCACATCGACGCGGGGCAGGTCGACGCGGGCATCGACGGCGTCATCGCCCTCGCGAGCGCGTCCGCCTGAGCGCCAGGCGTCACGCGACGGAGAGGACGACCTCTCCCGTCGCGATGTCGGTCGACTCGACGTGCACGCGGATGCGCGTGCCCGGCTCGACCGCCTCCCGCACCGTCGCCGTCACGAAGGGGTCGGCGATCTGCACGCGGCGTCCGCCCTTCGTCTCGGCGAGGACGACCGCGTCCAGGATGTCGCCGATGCGCGCGTGCAGGACGGCCGCCTCGACGCGGTCGACGGCGCCGGACTCGAGACGAGACGCGAGGGCCGACGACCGGCGCATGATGTCGGGCAGCAGCGGCAGGGTGTCGACATCGGCACGCCCCGTGCAGGCGAGCAGCACGAAGCGATCGACGAGCCGCCGCAGGGGAGCGGTCGCATGCGCGTAGGGCGCGCCGATCGCGGCCTGGCCGGCATCCGCCGGGATCTCGTCGGGAGACGTGAACGCCGCGTAGTCCGCACCGCGGAAGAGCGCGCTCGCGGCCTGCAGGACCGCGGGCGTCGCGGGGTCGGCGGGGTCGAGCCGGCGCAGGTACTCGCCGTAGTCCACGGCGTCGTCCCAGGGGCGACCGAGGAGCGCGACGCGCCGCCGGAACTCCGCGAGCGACTCCTCGTCGGCCGGGGGCATCGTCCGCAGGATGCCGCGGCCCTCCCGCTGCATGATCGCGGCCGCGGCCATCCCCGTCATGAGGGAGATCTGCGCGTTCCAGTCCTCGACGGGAAGGGGCCTGCGCATCCGCAGTGTGTAGCCGTCCGGCCCGTCGACGATCTCCTCCTCGGGGGCGTTGAGGCTCGCTCCGCCGCGCGCGGCCTCCTGCGCGATCCGCAGGGCTCCGACCTCTGCAAGATGCCGGAGCGTCTCCGGGGCCGAGCCGTCGTCGATCGCCCGCTGGGCCTCCTCGTACGTCCACTGGCGCCGTGATCGCACCCACGCGCGCTCGAGCGTCACGTCCTCGGGGCCGTGCGCTCCCTCGGCATCGAGCGCGAAGCGCCACACATAGGCGCGGCGGTCCTCGTCGGGCAGGAGCGACGCGGCCCCGTGCGACAGGGCCTCGGGATGGAGTGGGATGGAGCCGTCGGGCGCGTAGAGGGTCTGCCCGCGGCGCCGTGCCTCCGCGTCGATCGCCCCGCCGGGGCGCACGAACGCCGCGAGGTCGGCGATCGCGTAGTGGACGACGAAGCCGTCACCCGCGCGGGCGATGTGCATCGCCTGATCGAGATCGCGCGATCCCTCGGGATCGATCGTCAGGAACGCGAGGTCGCGCAGATCCGCGCGCTCGGCGTCCGAGCCGTCGACGGCGGCATCGCTCGCGGCGACCTCCTCCGCCTCGGCGACGACCTCGGGCGGGAACGAATCGGGCAGCTCGAGGGATCGCCGCAGCTCGGCGAGCGCCTCTCCGAGCGCGCTCTGGACGGCGGACGGCGACAGGCGGGTGTGACGTGCCGGCATGCCGTCAGCCTAGGCGCGCGCCCGCCGCGCGGGAGTCAGGCGAGCACGCGCGTGAGCTTCTCGGGGTTCGACACCCGGCGGATGCCGCGGATGGCGCCGCTCGCGTCGAACTCGAACGCGATGACGTCGATCTCAGCCCCGATCGCGAGCGACAGCCCGGGCTCCCCGTTGACCTCCGTGTGCGCGACGCGGGGCCGCACGCCCGCCGCGATCGCCTTGCCGAGGATGCCCGCGAGGAAGCGGGCGATGCGAAGCGGGCCGAAGACGGGGTTGAGAGCGCTGCGGACGCGTCCTCCGCCGTCCGCCCACAGGATGGCGTCGTCGGCGAGCGACGCCACCACGGCTGCGATGTCGCCGCCCTCGATGGCCTCGACGACGCGGGCGAGCGCCTCACGCGAGGGAGGGGGCGGCGACGCGGCGCGATCTCCGTCGAGCTGGAGCCGGCGCTCGCCGCGGGAGATGAGCTGACGCACGGCCGCCGGCGAGCGCTCGAGCACGCGTCCGATCTCGACCGCGCTCATGCCGAACGCCCGATGGAGCACGACGGCCGCGCGCGCCTCGGGCGAGAGCTGCTCGGCGAGGTGCAGCACCGTGAGCGAGAGCATCTCGCGATCGGCGACGACGTCCTCGGGCAGGCGGTCGACCGCGACCGGCTCGGGGAGCCACGGGCCGGGGTACTCCTCCCGCTCCGCCGCGAGCTGCCGCAGTCGGTCGATCGAGCGCCGCACGCACGTCGTGGTGAGCCATGCGGGCCACGACCGCACGGACGCGCCCCGCTCGGCGCGGACGGCCTCGAGCGCCACCTCGGAGACCACGTCCTCCGCGTGGCCGAAGTCCCCGAGCATCCGATAGGCGATGCCGACGAGGCGGTCGCGCTCCTCGCGCCAGGCGAGAGCGGCCGCCGAGCGCGACGACAGGGCCTCCACGATGCTCAGGCTACGGGGTGGGCGGCGTCCACCGGCGGCTCCATCTCGGTCGCGATCGCGATCCGGTTCCACACGTTGATCGTCGCGATCGCCAGCACGATGGCACCGAGCTGCCCGTCGTCGAAGTGCCGCGCCGCGGCATCCCAGACCTCGTCGTCGACCCCGTCGGGCCCGAGGCGGGTGACGGCGTCGGTGAGGGCGAGCACCGCCGTCTCGCGCTCGTCGAACAGGGAGCGCGCATGACGCCACGCGGCGACCGCGTGCAGCCTGCGCTGCGAGATCCCGCGCCGGGCTCCGTCGGTCGCGTGCATGTCCACGCAGAATCCGCATCCGTTCAGGACGGATGCCCGCAGCTTGATGAGCTCGTAGAGCTCGGCGTCCACGGTCGAGCGCACATAGCCCTCGAGGCCGATCACCGCGGCATAGCCGAGCTTGTTGGTCTTCGCGATCGCGATGCGCGACATGGGCGTCCTCCTCCGGTCGGTGTCGACGGCGGATGGCCGTCCATCCATACCGTCGGAGCGCGTGCGCGAAGTGTGACGGGGGCGCCGCCGGCGTGTCGGAGCGGCGAGGGCGCGGGCCTAGACTTGTCGCTCGTGGTCACCCGTCTGTCGCAACTCTTCGTCCGCACGCTCCGAGAAGACCCTGCCGAGGCAGAGGTCGCGAGCCACCGCCTGCTCGTCAGGGCCGGTTACATCCGCCGTCAGGCGGCCGGCATCTTCGCGTGGCTCCCGCTCGGCCTGCGGGTGAAGGCGCGGATCGAGCAGATCATCCGCGAGGAGATGACGGCGGCCGGTGCGCAGGAGGTGCACTTCCCGGCGCTCATGCCTCGTGAGCCCTATCAGGCCACGGGCCGCTGGGACGAGTACGGCGACCTCCTCTTCCGTCTGCAGGACCGCAAGGGCGGCGACTACCTCCTCGCGCCGACGCACGAGGAGGCGTTCACGCTCCTCGTCAAGGACCTCTACTCGTCGTACAAGGACCTTCCGCTCACGATCTACCAGATCCAGGACAAGTACCGCGACGAGGCTCGGCCGCGCGCCGGCCTCCTGCGCGGACGCGAGTTCACGATGAAGGACGCGTACTCGTTCGACCACACCGACGAGGGCCTCGACCGCTCGTACCAGGCGCAGCGCGACGCGTACGAGCGCATCTTCCAGCGCCTCGGACTGGAGTACGCGATCGTGCAGGCCGACGCCGGGGCGATGGGCGGGTCGCGCTCCGAGGAGTTCCTCCACCCGACGCCCGTCGGCGAGGACACCTTCGTCCGCAGCGAGGGCGGCTACGCGGCCAACGTCGAGGCGTACACGACGACGGCGCCCGAGCCCGTCCCGTTCGACGGCCTCCCCGAGCCCGTCGTCTTCGACTCGCCCGGCACCACGACCATCCAAACCCTTGTCGCGCACGCGAACGACGTGCTCGAGGGGGAGTGGACCGCGGCCGACACGCTCAAGAACGTCGTGCTCGCGCTCACCCATCTGGACGGCACGCGCGAGCTCGTCGTCGTGGGCATCCCCGGCGACCGCGACATCGACGACAAGCGCGTCGAGGTCGCCTTCGCGCCCGCCGAGGTCGAGCCAGCGACGGACGCCGACTTCGAGGCGAACCCGCTCCTCGTCCGCGGGTTCATCGGACCCTGGAGCGCGACCGGGCCCATCCTCGGCGAGGAGTCGGCCACGGGCATCCGCTACCTCCTCGACCCCCGCGTCGTCGACGGCACGCGCTGGATCACGGGCGCGAACCAGGCCGACCGCCACGTGCACGGGCTCGTCGCCGGGCGCGACTTCACGGCCGACGGCTTCGTCGAGGCCGCGACCGTGCGCGACGGAGACCCCGCTCCGGATGGCTCGGGCCCCGTGACGCTCGCGCGCGGCATGGAGATCGGCCACGTCTTCCAGCTCGGCCGGAAGTACGCGGAGGCGCTCGGCCTCAAGGTGCTCGACGAGAACGGCAAGCTCGTGACCGTCACGATGGGCTCGTACGGCATCGGCGTCACGCGCATCCTCGCGATCATCGCCGAGCTCTCGCACGACGAGAAGGGCCTCATCTGGCCCGAGTCGGTCGCGCCGTTCGACGTGCACGTCGTGGCCACGGGCAAGGGAGACGAGGCGTTCGCGCTCGCCGAGCGGCTCGTCGCCGACCTGGAGTCGGCCCGCCTCGACGTGCTCTACGATGACCGCCCGAAGGTGTCGCCGGGGGTCAAGTTCGGCGACGCCGAGCTCATCGGCGTGCCGAAGCTCGTCGTCGTCGGGCGCGGTGCGGCCGACGGGATGGTCGAGCTGTGGGACCGTCGGACGGGCGACCGCGAGGTGGTCCCGTTCGCCGACGCCGTGGCGCGCCTGACGGCCTGACGCGCCGCGCGGCGTTTGGCCGCGGCCCTCCGAGGCGACATACTGACGCGCATGGAAGACCTCGAAGCGCTCATCGCATCTGTCGGTGACCAGTTCTGGACCTGGATCGTGCTGCCGATCGTGGCGCTCCTCGGCGTGTACATCACGGTGCGCTCGGGCGCGGTGCAGATCCGCATGCTGCCGGAGATGATCCGGACCCTTGCGGACAAGACCCCGCTCGACGACGACGGCCGCCCGCAGTCGGTGTCCTCGTTCCAGGCGTTCACCATCTCGGCGGCCTCGCGCGTCGGCACGGGGAACATCGCGGGCGTCGCGACCGCGATCGCGGTCGGCGGGCCCGGCGCGGTCTTCTGGATGTGGCTCATGGCGACGATCGGCGCCGCCTCCGCCTTCGCCGAGTCGACGCTCGCCCAGCTGTTCAAGGTGCGCGACAAGGACGGCTTCCGCGGCGGCCCCGCGTACTACATGGCAAAGGGACTGCGCGCCCGCTGGATGGGCGTCGCGTTCGCGGTCATCCTCATCTTCTGCTTCCCGTTCGCCTTCTCGGCTCTGCAGGCGAACACGATCGCGCTCACGATGTCGTCCGCCATCACGCAGCTCTCCGGGGTCGAGGGCACCTGGCTGCTCTGGGTCGTCGGGATCCTCACGGCGGCGCTGACGGGCGTCATCGTGTTCGGCGGCGTGCGCCGGATCGCGAGCGTGACGCAGGGGCTCGTCCCCGTCATGGCGCTCGCCTACCTGCTCCTGGGCCTCGCGGTCGTCATCGTGCACATCGACCAGCTCCCGGCGGCGTTCGCGTCGATCTTCACGCAGGCGTTCGGGTTCAACCAGATCCTCGGCGCGACGCTGGGCCAGATCATCCTCACGGGCGTCAAGCGCGGCATGTTCTCGAACGAGGCCGGCCTCGGCTCGGCGCCCAACGCGGGCGCCGCCGCCGCCGTCACGCACCCCGCGAAGCAGGGCTTCGTGCAGTCGCTCGGCGTCTACTTCGACACCATGATCGTGTGCTCGATCACCGCGTTCACGGTCCTCGTCGCGGTCCCGATCGAGAAGGGCGGGATGTCCGGCATCGAGCTCACCGAGCACGCGCTGACCTCGTCGCTCGGGGGCTGGGCCACGATCGCCCTGGCGGTCGTCGTGTTCATGCTCGCGTTCAGCTCGATCATCGGGAACTACTACTACGGCGAGGCGAGCATGGAGTTCATCTCGACGAAGCCCGCGGTGCTCACGACGTTTCGGGCGCTCGTCGTGCTCGCGGTGCTCGCGGGGTCGGTCGCCGCCGCGAGCTTCGTCTGGACGCTCGCGGACGCGATCATGGGCGTCATGGCCGTGATCAACCTCGTCGCGGTCGCGCTGCTGTCGGGTCTCGTCTTCCGACTGCTCAAGGACTACTCGCAGCAGCGCCGAGCAGGTGCCGATCCGGTGTTCACGCGCGACCTCATGCCCGACGTGCAGGGCATCGAGTGCTGGGAGAACGCGGAGAGCGTGACCGGCCCGATCCGGGTGGTCGGCCGCAGGCGCTGAGGCCCGCGCCCGCGGGCCGCTCCCAGCGTGGGCGCGGCTCGATCCGGTATCGTTGCGGAGATGTCGGCGAGACGTGTGCCGATGAGAGCTGAATACGGAGGACGCTGTGGATATCGATCTCGGATTGCTGCGAACGGTCGAGCGCGAGAAGGAGATCCCGTTCGACGAACTCGTTCGGATCATCGAGCAGGCCGTCCTCACGGCATACGGCAAGCACGTCTCCCAGAGCGGCGAGATCCCCGAGGGCGCACGCGCGCACCTCGACCGCAAGACCGGCCACGTCGCGATCCTCGTCCCCGTGCGGGATGAGGAGGGCGCGGTCATCGGCGAGGAGGAGACGACTCCCGAGGACTTCGGCCGCATCGCCGCCTACGCGGCCAAGCAGGTCATCAGCCAGCGCCTGCGCGACCTGGCCGACGACGCCGTGCTCGGCGAGTTCCGCGGCAAGGAGGGCGACATCGTCGCGGGCGTCGTGCAGCAGGGGCCCAACCCGCGCATGATCCACGTCGACCTCGGCACGGTCGAGGCCATCCTGCCGCCCGAGGAGCAGGTGCCCGGCGAGGAGTACTCGCACGGATCCCGCCTGCGCGTCTACGTCACGAGCGTCGCGAAGGGCCTCAAGGGCCCGCAGATCACCGTGTCGCGCACGCACCCCGGTCTCGTCCGCAAGCTCTTCGCGCTCGAGGTCCCCGAGATCGCGAACGGACTCGTCGAGATCACCTCGCTCGCCCGCGAGGCGGGGCACCGCACGAAGATCGCCGTGCGCGCCAACGACCCGTCGATCAACGCGAAGGGCGCCTGCATCGGCGAGCTGGGCCGCCGCGTCCGCGCCGTCACCGAGGAGCTCAGCGGGGAGAAGATCGACATCGTCGACCACGATGACGACCTCCCGAAGTTCGTCGCGAACGCGCTGTCTCCCGCCAAGGTGACGAGCAGCTTCGTGCTCGACGCGACGACGAAGGCCGTTCGCGCACTCGTGCCCGACTACCAGCTGTCGCTCGCGATCGGCAAGGAGGGGCAGAACGCCCGTCTCGCCGCCAAGCTCACGGGCGCCAAGATCGACATCCAGCCCGACAGCATCCTCGAGCAGGGCTGAGCCGGCCCGATCGAAAGGGCCGTCGCGACACGCGCGACGGCCATCCGCGATGCCGAGGTGTAGGATGGAACCCGTACGGACGTGCGTCGCCTGTCGCATGCGCGCTCCCCGAGCCGCCCTTCTCAGGGTGGTCGTCATCGATTCCGAGCTCGTCCCCGATGAGCGCGCTGTCATGCCGGGCCGGGGGGCGTGGGTCCATCCGACGCCCGAGTGCATCGGAACCGCACTCACACGCCGCGCCTTCGTACGAGCACTGCGCGTGCCGGGCCCGCTCGACACGCAGACCTTCGAGAAATGGCTGAGCAGCTATGGAAATCAAGTGAACGGCTCGAAATGAGACCCGTCCGCCTTTAGAGGTCTGCCCTGTCCGGGGCAGGCCGCCCCAGACAGGAGAATTGTGGCAAAACCACGCGTACATGAGATCGCCGCGGAGCTGGGCGTCGACAGCAAGGTCGCGCTCGCGAAGCTCAAGGAGCTCGGCGAGTTCGTGAAGAGCCCGTCGTCGACGGTCGAACCGCCCGTCGCGCGCAAGCTGCGCGCCGCGCTCGAGTCGGAGGCCGCCGCGAAGCCCGCGGACGCCCCCGCCGACGCGAAGCCCGCGGCCCGCAAGCCCGCACCCGCGCGCCCCGGCGCGCCGCGCCCCGG
>NZ_BSEJ01000001.1 GCF_027921765.1 Microbacterium barkeri | reverse complement strand
GGTTCAGAGCGGATGCGGTAGCAGCTCCACTCTGCCGGGAGGTTCTCGTCACATCAGGGAAGCCAGATCAAACAACGTCCCTGAGCAGTACAGCTAGTCCGACGGATGGGACGGGCCAGGGCGGGCCAGGGCGGGACGGGATCAGGTCTCGAAGCGCGCGTGGGGATGGCCGGCGGCGGCCATCCGGATCCGCTCGCGCATCTCGGCGTCGACGTCGCCCAGATCGTCGAGTCGGCGCCACATCGCCTCGGTGTTCTCGCCGTCTTCCGGGTGCGGCTCTCCGGAGACGTAGCGGCAGCGGAAGACGAGGTCGAGGTACTGCGCCTGGTCGCCGTTCGCGTACGTCATCGGCCGCGTCGCGTGCACCCACGCGAGCGACTCGGCCTCGGCGACGACGGCGGCCTCCTCGAGCACCTCGCGCACGGCCGACACCGCGGGCTCCTCGCCGGGATCGACGATGCCCGTGACCGGCGTGAGGCGCGCATTGTCCGCGCGCCGGACGAGCAGCACCTCGCGCTCTGCGCCGTCGCCGCGCAGCACGACCGCGGTCACGCCCGTGAGCCACAGGGGGTCGGTCCCGATCCTCTCGCGCAGTCGCAGGATGAAGTCGGGGGTCGCCATGAGGCGATCCTATGCGGGCGGACGTCGCGGCGACCGATAGCGTGGATCGGTGGACTTCGCTGCGAACCCCGTGCTCGAGAACGACATCGTCCGTCTGGAGCCGCTGAGCTCGGCGCATCACGACGACCTGGCGGCGGCCGTCGCGGAGGGCGACCTCTGGCGGACCTGGTACACGCGCATCCCCTCGCCCGACGGGGTCGCCGCGGAGATCGACCGGCGGCTCGGGGAGCAGGCGGCCGGGCGGATGGCGCCCTGGGCCGTCGTGGATGCCCGGACGGGGCGTGCGCTCGGCATGACGACCTACTGCAACATCGACGCGCCGAACCGCCGCGTCGAAATCGGGTACACGTGGCTCGCGCGCTCGGCGCAGGGGACCGGCGTGAATCCGGCCGCGAAGCTGCTGCTGCTCGAGCGCGCGTTCGACGAGCTCGACTGCGTGTGCGTGCAGTTCTGCACCCACTGGCACAACCAGCAGTCGCGCGCCGCCATCGCCCGTCTCGGCGCCCGGCAGGACGGCGTGCTGCGGGCCCACGCGATCTTCCCCGACGGGCACGTGCGCGACACGGTGGTCTTCTCGATCCTGCCGCACGAGTGGGCGGCCGTGCGGCTCGGCCTCGAGGCGCGACTCGAGCGGCACCGGGAGGCGGCTCGCGCATGACCGCTCTCGTCCCGATGGCGGCCGCCGACTCCGGCGACGTCGAGGCGTTCCTGCGCCTGGTCGACCTCACGACGAGCGGCCTCGACGCTCCGTCTGTGCGCATCTGGCTCCGCCGCGACGCTGCCGGCCGCATCGTCGAGACGACCGGCTACGAGGCGAGCGCCGACGGCGGCCACGCGCTCATCCGCAGTGTCGCCGTGCATCCGGATGGCCGCGCGGCCGGCACGGGGACGTCTCTCGCGCGCTTCGCGCTCGCGCGGGCGGCAGAGGCGGGTGCCACGACGGCGTGGCTGTTCTCCCGCCGGTCCGGGCCGTTCTGGCAGAAGCTCGGCTTCGTCCCGGCCGACCGGGCGGAGCTGGCAGCGGCCCTCGCCGACACGCACCAGGTGCGCCTCTTCCGCGAGACGGGGCAGCTTGATCGCGAGGTGGCCTGGTCGCGGTCGCTCGCGGAGCTCGCATCGTGAGCATCGCCATCCGCCCGCTCGTGGATGCGGACGTCGAGCCGGTCGTGGCGCTGTGGACGGCGGCCGGGCTCACTCGGCCCTGGAACGACCCCCATAAGGACATCCGCCGCGCGCGGGAGGTCTGGCCGGAGCTGCTTCTCGTCGCGGACGACGACGGCGCGGTCGTCGGCACGGTGATGGCGGGCTACGACGGGCACCGCGGCTGGCTCTCGTACCTCGCGAGCGCCCGTCGCGGCGAGGGGATCGGCCGCGCGCTCGTGGCGGAGGCCGAGCGGCGGCTCCTCGCGCTCGGATGCCCCAAGGTCATGCTGATGGTCCGTGCGGAGAACCGCGGCGTCATGGACTACTACGCGGAGCTCGAGTACGCCCGCGACGACGTCGCCGTCCTCGGCAAGCGCCTGATCCCGGACGTGTAGCGGCGTCCGGCGCGTCCCACTCGTGAGACTAGCTCTCGCCGCCGAGACTGCTGCCCGGAGCACCGGTCTCGACGACCAGCGCTAGTCCCAAGGCAGCGGTGGCGCGGAGCGCGGCAACGGCGCGTGCACAGGGGGACCTGTTCCGCGTGTCTGTCCAGAAGACGATCGACGTCGCACGCTCGTGGAACCGCTTCGCGAGGCTGGAGCCATGGCCGACCGCGACGAGCTGCACAGGACAGGGCGCGACGCCAGCCTCCGGGCGCTGCGCCGGCAGGTGGGGCAGACCGTGCCGATGCGACGCGGGCTGCACGTCGCGGCCGACGACTGGACGCGGCTCGCCCCGTACGAGCGGTATGCGCGGAGGGTCAGCGCGGCCGTCTCGGCGTTGCGCGATCCCGTGCTGTGCTTCGAGTCGGCTGCCGTGCGACATGCCCTCCCTGTGTTCGGCGAACCGCGCGACATCCATCTGCTGCATATGGGCCGAGGGCATTCGTATCGACGGGGAGACGTTCTCGCCCACACGAGCATGGCGGAGCGGGAGATCGTCCGGGTCGACGGCGTGCGGATGACGTCGAAGCTCGAGACCGCGATCGACCTCGCGCGCGTGCTGCCGCTCGCGTTCGGCGTTGCGGTCGTCGATGCCGCGCTGCGGTCCGGACTGACGTCGGACGACCTCGAGCGGCGCATCCGCGAGCTGCCGAACCGGCGCGGCGCTCGCATCGGCCACGCTGCCCTGAAGGCGGCCGACGCGAGATCGGAGTCGGTCCTCGAGAGCGTCAGCCGCGTAGTGCTGGAGCTCCTCGGGTTCGAGTCGCCCGAACCGCAGGCCGAGTTCGTCGTCAACGGGAGAGTTCGCCGGGTCGACGCGTGGTGGAGATCCGTCCGGGTCATCGGCGAAGCCGACGGGCGCGCGAAGTACGCGCAGCCGACGGACTCGTCGACCGCGCTCGTGCTGCGTGAGGAACGGCGCCGGGAGAACGAGCTCCAGATCGCGGCAGGGCGGGTGATCCGATGGGAATGGTCAGACGTCGTGCGCGTCGAGCCGTTCGAGCGGATCCTCGTCGCCGCGGGCATCCCGCGCATCAGGCCGCGGTCGCCGGAGGTCTTCGCGGCGGTGCGCAACCCGCGTTCGCGGTGACGAACGGCCCGCGAGACCAGTGCGTCGTTGAGACTAGCTCCCGTCGTCGAAACCGGTGCTCGAAGCGCCAGTCTCGACGACGGGCACTAGTCTCACCGAGGGCGGATGGGCACCTACGGCAGGTACGGTGCGACGAGCGGGTAGCCGACGAACGCGATGACGTCGATGAGCGCGTGCGCGATGACGAGGGGCATGACACGCCCCCAGTGGCGGTAGCACCAGACGAACACGACGCCCATCGCGAAGTTCCCGACGATCCCGCCGAACCCCTGGTAGGCGTGGTAGGCAGCGCGCAGGCCGGCCACCGCGAGGATGACCGACCAGGGGCGCCAGCCCAGGCGCGCGAGCCGGTCGACGAGATATCCGTTCAGGATGACCTCCTCGAGGAGCCCCGCGCGCACCGCGGACAGCACGAGGATCGGGACGAGCCATCCCTCGACGCCCGACGACGCCTGCACGTCGACGTTGAGGCCGAGCGCGCGGGCGCCGAGATAGAGCGCGAGGCCCGGCACGCCGATGACCACGAGCAGGATGGCCGCACGGCCGAGATCCCGGGGGATGGCGCGCAGATCGAGCCCGATGCGCCGCAGGGCGCTCCGCCCCGGCTCCCAGAGCAGGTACACCACCAGGGCGACGAGGGCGAGGTCGAAGAAGACGTCGAGGATCCGGTAGACCGCGTCCCACAGCGGCTCCTCCGCGCGAGCGGGATTCAGAGCCGCCGACTGGTCGGCGAGCGCGACCGGCCGCAGGAGAGCGCGCACGAGCGAGAGCACCGAGTAGAGCGCCGACTGCCCGAGGGTCAGGGCGAGGACGATCGCGACCTCCCAGGCGAGGCGACGTCGCGAAGGCCGCGCGGCGAGGAGGGAAGCGCTCATACCACGAGACTCGCACAGCGCGGGGATGCGACCGCGCGAAACGCCGTCGATGCATGTGCATGAAGTCGACGGCGTGTTGGCGCAGATTGCCAAATTGAGAGCCCCTCCAGTAAAGGGTCTGTAACGGTTCCGCTGAAGGTTTGTCACAGACCGCATCGGAGCCTAGATTTCACTCATCGCATTCACGGAGACTCCCGAGGCTTCGTGAAGGCACCTACAACCCCTTCCATCGGAGGAATCACTGTGAAGCGCAACAAGATCGCCCTCGCGGGGCTCGCGCTGCTCTCGGTCGGCGGCATCACGCTCGCCGGCTGCGCAAGCGGATCCGGCGACACCGGCGAGGAGACGCCGACGGACGGCGCATCGACCGCCGTCATCACGACCAACGGCTCGGAGCCTCAGAACCCGCTGCTCCCGACCCACACGAACGAGACCGGCGGCGGCAAGATCGTCGACTCGATCTTCGCGGGCCTCATCTCGTACGAGGCCGACGGCTCCGTCGTGAACGACGTCGCCGAGGAGATCACGGTCGACTCGCCCACGCAGCTCACGGTGAAGATCCGCGAGGGCCTGACGTTCACGAACGGCGAAGAGGTCACTGTCGACAACTTCATCAAGGCCTGGAACTACGGCGCGCTCCTGTCGAACGCGCAGAACGCCTCGTACTTCTTCGAGGACATCGAGGGCTTCAGCTGGGACGAGGACTCCGAGCTCACCGGTCTCGAGCAGGTCGACGACTACACGTTCACCATCACGCTCAACAAGCCTGCTGCCGACTTCGCACAGCGTCTCGGCTACTCGGCGTACTACCCGCTCCCCGACGTCGCGTTCGAGGACATGGAGGCGTTCGGCGAGAGCCCGATCGGGAACGGCCCCTACATGCTCGCCAGCGAGGACGCGTGGCAGCACGACGAGGGCATCGACCTCGTCGTCAACCCCGACTACGACGGCCCCCGCGCCGCGAAGAACGGCGGCCTGAACATCGTCTTCTACGCGACGCAGGACGCCGCCTACCAGGACCTGCTCGCGGGCAACGTCGACGTGCTCGACGCGATCCCGGACTCGGCGCTCGAGACGTTCGAGAGCGACCTGCCCGACCGCTGGGTGAACCAGCCGGCCGCGATCTTCCAGTCGCTCACGATCCCCGAGTGGCAGGAGCACTTCGCCACGGATGAGGAGGGGCGCCTCCGCCGCGCGGCGATCTCGCACGCGATCAACCGCGAGGAGATCACCGACGTCATCTTCCAGGGCACGCGCACGCCCGCGAGCGACTTTACGTCGCCCGTGATCGACGGGTGGAGCGAGTCGCTCGAGGGCGGCGAGGTCCTCGAGTACGACCCCGACCTCGCGAAGGAGCTCTGGGCGCAGGCCGACGAGATCAGCCCGTACAGCGGCGACGAGTTCACGATCTCGTACAACGCCGACGGCGGCCACCAGGCCTGGGTCGACGCGGTCGCGAACTCGATCTCGAACACGCTCGGGATCACCGCGATCGGCGAGCCGTACCCCGACTTCGCCACGTACCTCGACGCGCGCGACAACAAGCAGGTCGGCGCCTTCCGCTCCGGATGGCAGGCGGACTACCCGGGTCTGTACAACTTCCTCGGCCCGCTCTACGCCACCGGCGCCGGCTCGAACGACGGCGACTACTCGAGCGAGGAGTTCGACTCGCTGATCGCCGAGGGCATCAGCGCCACCGACCCCGAAGAGGCGAACGAGATCTTCCAGCAGGCGCAGACCGTCCTGCTGACCGATCTCCCCGCCATCCCCCTGTGGTACTCGAACGTGACCGGCGGCTGGAGCGAGACCGTCGACAACGTCGAGTTCGGCTGGAACTCGGTCCCGATCTACAGCGAGATCACCAAGGCCGAGTGACGGGAGAGCCGCAGGCTCTCTCCCCGCGAGGCGGCGACGGTCACCGTCGCCGCCTCGCCCCATGCCTCGCCCCAGCGCGCTCTCAGAAGCGCCGGGCGATGATGGGGCCCGACTCCGGCACCGAATGATCGGTGCCTTTTCCGTGACCCGACACGGATCTCTCAATCCACAGGAAGGAAGAGGATGGCCAGCTACGTCCTCAGACGGCTCCTGCAGGTGATACCGGTGTTCCTCGGCGCCACCCTGCTCATCTACTTCATGGTCTTCGCCATGCCCGGCGACCCGATCGCGGCCCTCTTCGGCGAGAAGCAGCCGCCGGACGCCGTGATCGAGAACCTGCGTCGGCAGTACATGCTCGACCAGCCGTTCATCGTGCAGTACCTCAACTACCTCGGCGGCATCCTCCGCCTCGACTTCGGCGTGACGTTCTCCGGTCAGGACGTGATGACGGTGCTCGCGCGCACCTTCCCCGTGACGCTGCGGCTCGCGGTCATGGCGGTCGCGATCGCCTTCGTGCTGTCGATCGTGGTCGGCGCCACATCGGCCCTGCTGAAGGGCGGCGTGTACGACAACCTCATGCTCGTCATCGCGCTCGTCTTCGTGGCGGTGCCGATCTTCGTCCTCTCGTTCATCGCGCAGTACTTCCTGGGCGTGCAGCTCGCGTGGTTCAAGCCGACCGTCGGCGCGAACAACGACTGGGGCGACCTCTGGCTGCCTGCGCTCGTGCTCGGCTTCAGCATCTACGCCGCGAGCATGCGCCTGACGCGCTCGTCGATGATCGAGACCCTCGGTCAGGACTGGGTCCGCACGGCCTACGGGAAGGGGCTCCCGCGACGACGCGTGATCCCCGTTCACGTGCTGCGCAACTCGCTCATCCCGATGGTGACCGACACCGCGACCCAGTTCGGCATCCTCATGGTCGGCGCGACGGTCACGGAGGGCATCTTCAACGTGCCCGGCGTCGGCAACACGCTCTTCCAGGCGATCATCCGGCATGAGACGCCCACGGTCGTCTCGTTCGTGACGATCTTCGTGGTCGTGTACGTGCTCATCAACCTGCTCGTCGACCTGCTCTACGGTCTGCTCGACCCGAGGATCCGCTATGTCAAGTAACACGCGCTTCGTCGCCCCCGTGAAGCAGACCATCGTCGTCGACGCGGTCCGCGTCGACGAGAGGAAGAGCAACCTCTGGCTCGACGCATGGCGCGACCTGCGCCGTCGTCCGTCGTTCTGGGTCGCGCTCGCGGTGAGCGCGCTCATCGTGCTCATCGCCGCCTGGCCCACGCTCTTCACGCAGACCTCGCCCTACCTCGGGTGCGAGCTCGCCAACAGCAACGGCGGCCCGACCGCCGGACACCCGCTCGGATTCACCCGCCAGGGCTGCGACATCTGGTCGCGGCTCGTGTGGGGAACGCGGACGTCGATGGTCGTCGGTCTGCTCGCCACGATCATCGGCACCGTGATCGGCGTCATCATGGGCGCGCTCGCGGCGTTCTACGGCGGATGGCTCGACTCGCTGCTGTCGCGCATCGGCGACATCTTCTTCACCATCCCCTACATCGTCGCGGCGATCGTCGTGATGACGGTGCTCCAGGAGCAGCGCAACGAGCTCGTCCTCGCGTTCGCGATCGGCGGGTTCTCATGGGCGTCGACCGCGCGCATCATGCGCGCGGAGGTGCTCCGCGTGAAGCAGGCGGACTACGTGATGGGCTCCATCGCCCTCGGCCTGTCGCGGTTCAAGACGCTCCTCGTGCACGTCCTGCCGAATGCCATGGCCCCCGTGATCGTCGTCGCGACGATCAGCCTCGGGCAGGCGATCGTCGCCGAGGCGACCCTGTCGTTCCTCGGCGTCGGCCTCGGCGGCACCACCATGTCGTGGGGCAACGACATCAGCCAGGCGCAGACCTCCATCCGCACCTCGCCGATGGCGCTGTTCTGGCCGTCGCTCGCGCTGACGATCGCGGTGCTCGCGTTCATCACGCTCGGCGAGCTGCTGCGCGACGCGCTCGACCCGAAGGCGAGGGCGCAGCGATGACCGATCTCACGAAGGGCACACCCATGACCGAGCCTCTCCTGCGCGTGCGCGGGCTGAAGGTCGCGTTCGGCACCGGAAAGAAGCAGCGCGAGGTCGTCCACGGCGTGGATCTCGACATCCACCGCGGCGAGACCGTCGCGATCGTGGGCGAGTCGGGGTCGGGCAAGTCGACGACCGCGACGGCGATCATCGACCTCCTCCCCGGCACCGGGAAGGTCACCGCCGGCTCGATCGAGCTGGAGGGCGTCGACCTCGCCAAGGTCGGGCGCCGCGAGATGGAGGACATCCGCGGACGCCGCATCGGCTACGTCCCGCAGGACCCGATGTCGAACCTCAACCCGGTCTGGTCGATCGGCTTCCAGGTGAAGGAGGCGATCCGCGCGAACGGCATCGCCACCGGCCGCAAGGAGGTCGAGCAGCGCGCGATCGAGGTGCTCAAGCAGGCGGGACTCGCGGACGCCGAGCGGCGCCTGCACCAGTTCCCGCATCAGTTCTCGGGCGGCATGCGTCAGCGCGCGCTCATCGGCATCGGCCTCGCGGCCGACCCCGCGCTCCTCATCGCCGACGAGCCGACGAGCGCGCTCGACGTCACGGTGCAGCGGGTCATCCTCGACCACCTCGCCTCGCTCACGCGCGAGAAGGGGACCTCGGTCCTCTTCATCACGCACGACCTCGGCCTCGCCGCCGATCGCGCCGACACCATCGTCGTGATGAACCAGGGCGAGATCGTCGAGTCGGGGCCGAGCCGCGAGATCCTCGAGGACCCGCAGCACCCGTACACGCAGCGTCTCGTGGCCGCGGCTCCGAGCCTCGCGTCGCAGCGCATCCAGGCGAGCGTCGAGGACCGGGGCATCGAGACGACGACCCAGGTGCTGCACGCCGCGGCGCCCGTCGTCGAGGTGCGCGATCTCGTGAAGGACTACCGCATCCGGCGCGGCGGCTTCCGCAGCGAGCCGTTCCGGGCGGTCGACAGCGTCTCGTTCCAGATCCCCAAGGGGAAGACGCTCGCCCTCGTCGGCGAGTCGGGATCGGGCAAGTCGACCGTCGCCAAGATGGTTCTCCAGCTCGAGCAGGCGACGAGCGGGCACATCCTCATCGACGGGGTGGACGCGACGACGCTGTCCTCGCGCGAGATCTTCTCGCTGCGCGGCCGGATGCAGCCGGTGTTCCAGGACCCGTACGGGTCGCTCGACCCCCTGCGCTCGATCGGCGCGCTCATCTCCGAGCCGCTGAGCGTGCACAGGGTGGGCGACGCCGCGTCGCGCAGGGACCGCGTGTTCGAGCTGCTCGAGCAGGTCGCCCTGCCGCGCGAGCTCGCGTGGCGGTACCCCAACGAGCTGTCCGGCGGCCAGCGTCAGCGTGTCGCGATCGCGCGCGCCCTCGCGCTCAAGCCCGACATCGTCGTGCTCGACGAGGCGGTCTCGGCGCTCGACGTGCTCGTGCAGGATCAGATCCTGAAGCTGCTCGCCGAGCTGCAGTCGGAGCTGGGGCTCACGTACCTGTTCATCACCCACGACCTCGCGGTCGTGCGCGTGGCGGCCGATCTCGTGTGCGTCATGGAGCACGGGCGGGTCGTCGAGCAGGGCGCCGTGGACCAGATCTTCGCCGACCCGCAGCAGGAGTACACGCGTCGCCTCCTCGACGCGATCCCCGGCCAGACCGTCGAGCTCGGCGGCCGATGACGCCTCCCGAGCAGAGGAGCCGGACGATCCGCGGCAGCGCCGGGATCGTCTGGCTCCTCGCCACGTCGGCGGTGGTCGTGTTCCTGCTGGGCGACGTCGTCGTCCGCGGGAGCGCCGTCGACGCCGTGCTCATCGCGCCCTGGCTGCTCCTGCCCGTCTGGTTCGTCTGGACGTTCCTCTTCGCGCCGAGCGTCCACGCCGACGAGGACGGCGTCGTCGTGCGCAACCCGCTGCGCACGACGCGCGCGCCCTGGAGCGCGGTGCGCGACATCGTGCTGCGCTGGCAGATCGCGTTCGTCCTCGCGGATGGCCGCGACCTGCAGGCGTGGGCAGCCGCCGCGAAGCGCCCGAGCGGCAGGGCCCACACCCCGCAGCCCGCCGAGCGCGAGCTCGAGATCCTCCGCGAGCTCCGCGAGGCCGCGGCGGATGGCGCGGCGCCGGCTGACGGGGGAGAGGTGCGCACGTCCTGGAACGCGCGCGAGATCGGCCTGCTCGCGGCCATCCTCATCTGGGCGGCCGTGTCGGTCGCGGTGACCCGATGAGCGGCTCGCGCGACTCCGAGTACCGCGTCTCGTTCCGACGCCCGTCGGGCTGGGTCGCGTTCGCGTGCGCCGCCCTGCTGACGGTGCTCCTCCTCGGCGACGCGGTCCTGCGGGGGCGGCCCTTTGACGCGCTCCTCGTGGCGCCGTGGCTCCTCGCGCTCTGCTGGGGCGTCTACGTGCTCCTCGCCGCCCCGAGCGTCACCGCGACCGACGATCTCCTTCGCGTGCGCGGCGGCCTGAGGGTGGTCGAGATCCCGTGGTCGCGCGTGCGGGCCATCCGGATGCGCTGGCAGCTCGAGATCGCGCTCGACGACGGAACGGTCGTCGCGGCGACCGGCGCGGCCAGCCGCCACCTGCACATCAACCGCCGCGAGCAGCCCGGCGACGACCAGGCCGCGACGCTCGAGCTCTTCCGGGAGCGGGCGCGGCCGTCCGATCTCCCTGTCCGCCGCGGATGGCACATCCCGACGCTGCTGATCCTCGCCGGGATCGCGGCGTGGGCGGCCTGGTCGCTCAGCGTCACGGGCGGGATCGTCACCGGCTGACCGGCCGCCTCCGAGCAGCCTGAGCGCCCGCTCGCGAGCGCGCTATAGGATGGAACGCCCCGCTTTCGGGGCGGAACCCCCACATCAGAAGGATCCCTTCATGGCGCTCGCCCACCGTTCCGATCTCCGCAACGTCGCGATCGTCGCGCACGTCGACCACGGCAAGACGACCCTCGTGGACGCCATGCTGCGCCAGACCGGCTCGTTCGGCGAGCACGCGCACGTGGAAGAGCGCGCGATGGACTCGAACGACCTCGAGCGCGAGAAGGGCATCACGATCCTCGCCAAGAACACGGCGATCACGTACAACGGCGCGCACACCGACGTCCCGGTGACCATCAACGTCATCGACACCCCGGGCCACGCCGACTTCGGCGGCGAGGTCGAGCGCGGCCTGTCGATGGTCGACGGCGTCGTCCTCCTCGTCGACGCGTCGGAGGGGCCCCTTCCGCAGACCCGCTTCGTGCTGCGGAAGGCTCTCGAGGCGAAGCTCCCCGTCATCCTCCTCGTGAACAAGACCGACCGCCCCGACGCGCGCATCGCGGCGGTCGAGGAGGAGGCGCACGACCTCCTGCTCGGGCTCGCGAGCGACCTCCAGGACGACGTCCCCGACCTCGACGTCGACGCGCTCCTCGACGTCCCGGTCGTCTACGCCTCGGGCCGTGCCGGCGCTGCGTCGCGCAACCGCCCCGCCGACGGCTCGCTGCCCGACAACGCAGACCTCGAGCCGCTGTTCGAGGCGATCCTCGAGCACGTGCCGGCTCCGTCGTACGACGACGAGGCGCCCCTGCAGGCGTGGGTCACGAACCTCGACTCGTCGGCGTTCCTCGGCCGACTCGCGCTGCTGCGCGTGTTCAACGGCACCCTCAAGAAGGGCCAGACCGTCGCCTGGGTGCGTCAGGACGGCACGACGCAGAACGCGCGCATCACCGAGCTGCTCATGACGAAGGCCCTCGACCGGTACCCGGCCGAGGAGGCCGGCCCCGGCGACATCGCGGTCATCGCGGGCTTCCCCGACATCATGATCGGCGAGACGATCGCCGACCCGGAGGACGTGCGCCCGCTGCCGCAGATCACGGTCGACGAGCCCTCGATCTCGATGACCATCGGCACGAACACCTCGCCGCTCGTCGGCAAGGTCAAGGGCCACAAGCTCACCGCGCGCATGGTCAAGGACCGCCTGGACCGCGAGCTCATCGGCAACGTGTCGATCCGCGTGCTCGACATCGGCAAGCCCGACGCCTGGGAGGTGCAGGGCCGCGGCGAGCTGCAGCTCGCCATCCTCGTCGAGAACATGCGCCGCGAGGGCTTCGAGCTCACGGTCGGCAAGCCCCAGGTCGTCACGCGCAAGGGCGCGGACGGTAAGGTCGAGGAGCCCTACGAGCACCTCACGATCGACGTCCCCGAAGAGCACCTCGGCGCCGTGACGCAGCTCATGGCGAACCGCAAGGGCCGCATGGACAACATGATCAACCACGGCACCGGCTGGATCCGCATGGAGTTCATCGTGCCGTCGCGCGGCCTCATCGGCTTCCGCACCGAGTTCCTCTCGATCACCCGTGGAACCGGCATCGCCAACGCGATCTCGCACGGCTACGGCGAATGGGCCGGGCAGATCATCGCGCGTCAGAACGGCTCGATCGTGGCCGACCGCGCGGGTGTCGCGACGCCGTTCGCGATGATCGCGCTGCAGGAGCGCATGACGTTCTTCGTCAAGCCGACCGATGAGGTGTACGAGGGCATGGTCGTGGGCGAGAACTCGCGCGCCGACGACATGGACGTGAACATCACCAAGGAGAAGAAGCTCACCAACATGCGCTCCTCCACGGCCGACTCGTTCGAGTCCATGACGCCCCCGCGTCTGCTCTCGCTCGAGGAGTCGCTCGAGTTCGCGCGCGAGGACGAGTGCGTCGAGGTGACGCCCGAGGCCGTCCGCATCCGCAAGGTGATCCTCGACGCCACCGAGCGCGCCCGCGCTGCCTCGCGCCTCAAGCGCCAGGGCTGAGCATGAGGGGCGATCGTCTCGCGCACGTCGTCACGTGGCTCGTCGCGCTCTGCGCGGGCGCGGTGTTCGGCGTCGCGAGCACGATCGCCCATTCCTTCACGTGGGGCGCCGTGCCCGTCGGGATGGTGCTGGCCGCGATCGCGTGCAGCGGGCTGCTCACGTCGTTGCGGCTCCTGACGGATGATCGGTGGTCGGCTCTCGCGGCGGGCATCGGCATGCTCGGAGCGCTCACGATCTACTCGGGGCGAGGCCCCGGCGGCTCCGTCGTCGTCCCGATGCCGGCGGAGGGGGAGTTCCCCTTCGGCTATGTGTGGACCTTCCTCCTCGCCGGGATCGTCCTCGTCGCTGTCGCGTGGCCCGACATGGCGAAGCTGCGCCGGATGGCGTCCGGCTCGGCTTAGGCTCGCCTTCCGGGCGACGGGCCTCGCGCGCGCGTAGGATTGAGGGCGTGACTTACGTGATCGCCCTTCCCTGCGTGGACGTCAAGGACCGCGCCTGCATCGATGAGTGCCCGGTCGACTGCATCTACGAGGGCGAGCGGTCGCTGTACATCCATCCGGATGAGTGCGTCGACTGCGGTGCGTGCGAGCCGGTGTGCCCGGTGGAGGCGATCTACTACGAGGACGACCTGCCCGATGAGTGGCAGGACTACTACAAGGCGAACGTGGAGTTCTTCGACGACATCGGCTCGCCCGGTGGCGCGTCGAAGGTCGGCGTGATCGAGAAGGACCACCCGCTCATCGCCGCCCTCCCGCCCCAGGGCGAGTAAGCGGATGGGCGTCCGCGACCTCGACGACTACCCCTGGGACGCCGTGGTCCCGTATCGTGAGCGGGCTGCCGCTCACCCCGACGGGCTCGTCGACCTCTCGATCGGCTCGCCCGTCGACCCGACCCCCGCGATCGTCCGCGACGCGCTCGCGGAGGCCACCGATGCGCACGCGTACCCGCAGACCGTGGGCACCCCCGCGCTGCGCGAGGCGATCGTCGAGTGGTACGCGCGCCGCCGCGGCGTGCCCGACCTCGCACCCCGCAACGTCCTGCCGACGATCGGGTCGAAGGAGCTCGTGGCGCTCCTGCCGACGCTGCTCGGCCTCGGCGAGGGCGACATCGTCGTGCATCCGCGCGCCGCGTACCCGACGTACGAGGTCGGCGCGCGCGTCGCGAACGCGACGCCGGTCGCCGTCGACGACCCCGCCGAATGGCCGGAGGGCGCGAAGCTCATCTGGATCAACACCCCGGGCAACCCCGACGGGCGCACGTGGACCGTGGACGAGCTCGCGGCCGCCGTGCGCCGCGCCCGCGAGATCGGCGCCGTGCTCGCGAGCGACGAGTGCTACGCCGAGCTCGGCTGGGACGGCCCGTGGGCGAGCGAGCCCGTGCCGTCGGTCCTCGACCCCCGGGTCACGGGCGGCAGCCGCGCCGGTCTGCTCAGCGTGTACTCGCTGAGCAAGCAGTCGAACCTCGCCGGCTACCGCGCGGCCTTCATCGCCGGGTGCGGGCGCATCGTGGGCGAGCTCCTCACCGCGCGCAAGCACCTCGGGCTGATGCCGCCCGCGCCCGTGCAGCACGCGATGGCCGTCGCGCTCCGCGACGACGCGCACGTCGAGGAGCAGAAGGCGCGCTACCGCTCCCGTCGCGACATCCTCCGCCCCGCCGTCGAGGCGGCCGGCTTCCGGATCGACCGCAGCGAGGCCGGGCTCTACCTCTGGGCGACCGAGGGGCGCGACGCGTGGGAGTCGATCGGCCGGCTCGCGGATCTCGGCATCCTCGCGGGCCCCGGCGTCTTCTACGGCCCGCACTTCCCGCAGCACGTGCGGTTCTCGCTCACGGCGAGCGACGAGCGCATCGCCGCCGCGGCGCATCGTCTCGCGGGCGCGTCTTCGTAGGAATCCTCCACGCATCGCCCGGCCGTTTGGGAGTTTTCACAGGTAGGCGGGACGACCGATAGGCTGTAGAAGCACAGGGCTCGCGCACTCGACCGGGCATGTGCCGTGCCGCCTGACCGGCGGCCGACCGAGATCCAAGGCGACCGAAGAAGTCGCGAAGACGATCCGCCAGGAGGCGCTGTGAGCGACGCGGGAATCCCGGCCGACAAGGCCACCCTCACGATCGGTGACAAGACGGCGGAGTTCCCGGTCCTGCAGGGCAGGTCCGGACTCCCGAGCATCGACATCTCGACGCTCATGCGTCAGACGGGACACACGACCCTCGACTACGGGTTCGTCAACACCGCCTCGACCGCGTCTGCCATCACGTACATCGACGGAGACCAGGGGATCCTGCGCTACCGGGGCTACCCGATCGAGCAGATCGCGAAGAACTCGAGCTTCCTCGAGGTGGCCTGGCTGCTCATCTACGGCGAGCTGCCCTCGGCGTCCGAGCTGGCCGACTTCGACGACCGCATCCGCCGTCACACGCTCCTCCACGAGGACCTCAAGCGCTTCTTCTCGGCGCTGCCCGACGGCGCCCACCCGATGGCCGTCCTCTCGTCGGCGGTCTCGGCCCTCTCGACCTACTACGAGCACCAGTCCGACCCGGCGAACCCCGAGCACGTCGAGCTCAACATCATCCGCCTGCTCGCGAAGCTCCCCGTCATCGCGGCCTACGCGCACAAGAAGTCGATCGGGCAGGCGTTCCTGTACCCGGACAACTCGCTGAGCTTCGTCGACAACTTCCTCCGTCTGAACTTCGGCGTCATGAGCGAGCCGTACGAGGTGAACCCGGTCATGTCGCGGGCTCTCGAGCGCCTCCTCATCCTGCACGAGGACCACGAGCAGAACGCGTCGACGTCGACCGTGCGCCTGGTCGGCTCGACGGGCGCCGACCAGTTCGCGTCGGTGTCGGCCGGCATCCACGCCCTCTCGGGGCCGCTCCACGGCGGCGCGAACGAGGCCGTGCTCAAGATGCTCGCGCAGATCCGCGACTCCGGTCAGAGCGTGCAGCGCTTCGTCGAGCGCGTCAAGAACAAGGAAGACGGCGTGAAGCTCATGGGCTTCGGTCACCGCGTCTACAAGAACTACGACCCGCGCGCGAAGCTCGTCAAGGAGTCGGCGGACGAGGTCCTCACGGCGCTGGGCGTGACGGACCCGCTCCTCGACCTCGCGAAGGAGCTCGAGGAGATCGCCCTCAACGACGACTACTTCAAGGAGCGCCGCCTCTACCCGAACGTCGACTTCTACACCGGCGTCATCTACAAGGCGATGGGCTTCCCGACGCGGATGTTCACGGTGCTGTTCGCGATCGGGCGCCTGCCGGGCTGGCTCGCCCACTGGCGCGAGCTCACGCTCGACCCGAAGACGAAGATCGGCCGCCCCCAGCAGCTCTTCACGGGCTCGCCCGAGCGGCAGTACCCGACCGCGTAGCGGAACGCGAAGAGGGCCGGACGTCGTGTGACGTCCGGCCCTCTTCGCGTTCCGGCGAGGCCCCGCTCAGGCGTGCAGGGCCTCGTTGAGCGTCACGCCGACGCCCTTGCGACGTCGGGCCTCGATCGCCCCGGTCGTCGAGTTCCGGAGGAAGAGGATGCCGTCGGCTCCGTGCAGCGTCGCGGCCTTCACGACACGGGGCGTGCCGTCGGCGGCGGGCGGCTCGTCGACGAGCAGCACCTTCGTGCCCGCCGTGACGTAGAGGCCCGCCTCGACGACGCAGTCGTCGCCGAGCGAGATGCCGATGCCGGCGTTCGCGCCGAGCAGGGTGCGCCGGCCGATCGACACGCGGTGCGTGCCTCCGCCCGACAGCGTCCCCATGATCGAGGAGCCGCCGCCGACGTCGCTGCCGTCGCCGACCACGACACCCTGGGAGATGCGGCCCTCCACCATCGAGGCGCCGAGCGTGCCGGCGTTGAAGTTCACGAATCCCTCGTGCATCACCGTCGTCCCCGGCGACAGGTGGGCCCCGAGGCGCACGCGCGAGGTGTCCGCGATGCGCACGCCGGGCGGGAGGACGTAGTCGGTCAGACGCGGGAACTTGTCGAGGGACTGCACCTGGATGGCCGCGCGCTGGAGCGCGGGACGCAGCCGGGCAAGGTCGTCGGGATGCATGGGGCCCGCGGTCGTCCATGCGACGTTCGGGAGGTGCGCGAAGATCCCGTCGAGGTTCAGCTCGTTGGGCTTCACGAGGCGGTGAGAGAGGGCGTGCAGGCGGAGGTACGCGTCCGATGTGGACGCGGGCGCCTCGTCGAGGTCGATCTCGACGCGCACGGCGTCGACGGTCACGTTGCGGCGCTCGTCGGGGCCCGCCGAGGCGGCCACGCGCTCGAGGGCGGTCGCGACCGCGGCCTCGTCGGCCGCGCCCGTGCCCAGCGCGCCGTACCAGGTGTCCAGAACCGTGCCATCGCCGGCGGTGGTCGCGAGGCCGACGCCCCAGACCTTTCGTTCATCGCTCATGCACACCAGGCTATCGGGCGAGCGGGACCGGCCTCCCCGGACCAAGGGCCGCGCGGACGCGCTCGATAGACTCGACGGCATGCCGACGCTCGACCTGTCCCTGTCCGCCGCCGACATCACCCGCGCGATCTGCGACATCCCGAGCGTCTCCGACGACGAGCGCATGCTCGCCGACGCGATCGAGGCGGCCATCCGCCCGCTCCCGCACCTCGAGGTGCATCGCGACGGCGACACGATCGTCGCGCGCACGGCGCTCGGGCGCGCGCAGCGCGTCGTGATCGCGGGGCACATCGACACCGTCCCGCTCAACGGCAACCTCCCCACGCGCGACATCGAGATCGACGGCGAGCCCTTCATCTGGGGGCGGGGGACGGTGGACATGAAGGCGGGCACGGCGGTGCAGCTGAAGCTCGCCGCCGAGCTGTCGGACCCGGTCGTCGACATCACGTGGATCTGGTACGACCACGAGGAGGTGGAGGCGTCGCGCAGCGGGCTCACTCGCCTCGCCGCGACTCGGCCCGATCTCTTCGAGGGCGACTTCGCGATCCTCGGAGAGCCGTCCAACGGGCAGGTGGAGGGCGGCTGCAACGGGACGCTCCGGGCGGTCGTCCGCACGCACGGCCGGCGCTCGCACTCCGCACGCGCGTGGATGGGCGTCAACGCGATCCACGCCGCGGCGCCCGTGCTCGCCCGCCTCGCGGCGTACGAGCCCCAGGAGATCGTCGTCGACGGCCTCGCCTACCGCGAGGGCCTGAACGCGGTGCGCGTCTCGGGCGGAGTCGCGGGCAACGTCATCCCCGATCTGTGCGAGGTCGAGGTCAACTTCCGGTTCGCGCCGAGCCGATCCGGCGCCGAGGCCGCCGATCACGTGCGCGAGGTCTTCGACGGCTTCGAGGTCGAGGTGACCGACCTCGCGCAGGGCGCGCGCCCCGGGCTCGACTCGCCGATCGCCCAGGACTTCGTGCGGGCGGTGGGCGCGGTCCCGCAGCCGAAGTACGGATGGACCGACGTGGCTCGCTTCTCGGCGCTCGGGGTGCCCGCGGTCAACTACGGGCCGGGCGACCCGAGCCTCGCGCACCACGACGAGGAGCGCGTCGCGGTCGCCCAGATCGAGAGCTGCGAGCGGAGCCTGCGCGCATGGCTCACAGCGGGGTGACCGAGACCGCCCCCGCGGCAGGCTGGCGCGCATGGCCCGCACCCGCGCGGGTGGCCGCGGTCTATCTCGCGGCGCGGCTCGTGACGACGGCGCTCATGCTGCTGACGGCGCAGCAGTCTCCGTCCTCCTCGCGGCACGGGCCCGACCCGACGCTCGTCGACTACATCCTCGGATGGGACGCCCAGTGGTACTGGACGGTCGCCGTGAGCGGCTACCCGGCGGAGCTGCCGCTCACCGAGACCGGCGAGGTCGCGCAGAACGCGTGGGCGTTCATGCCGGTCTACGCCCACCTCGCGCGCCTGGCCGGGAACGTCTTCGGGGCGGGAGCCTGGTGGGTGGGCGCCCTCCTCGTCTCGCTCGCCGCGGGATACGGCGCGTGCGTCGCGCTCCACGCGCTCCTCAGGGAGCGCCTCGACGAGGACCAGGCGATGTGGGGCGTCGTCCTGCTCGCCTCCGGCCCGCTCGCCGCGCTGTTCCAGGTCGGCTACGCCGAGTCGCTGTTCCTCCTCCTCCTCATCGCCTCGCTGCTGTGCGTCGTCCGGCGGCGGTGGCGCGGCCTGTACCTGCTCGTGCCGCTGATGGGGTTCACGCGCCCCGGCGTCCTCGCCTTCGCGCTGTTCCTCGGCCTCTACGGACTCTGGCGACTCGCGCCCGCGCGGCGGCGCACGCTCGGGGGACCGACGCGCTGGGAGGTCGTGCACATCATCGCGCTGGGGGCGATCGCGACCGCGGTCGGCTTCTCCTGGCAGCACATCGCGGGCGTCGTGACGGGCGACCCTGGCGCGTACCTCGCGACCGAGCTCGCGTGGCGACGGTCGTGGACGGGGGACTCCGGCGGGTTCATCCCGTTCGAGGGGTGGCCGCAGGCCGCGGCCGTGTGGGCGGGCATCTGGGGGATTCCGACCTGGGCCGGCTACGCCCTGCTCGTCGTCCTCGTCGTGGGCGCCGTCGCGGCCATCCTGCTCGCGCCGCAGGCGCGCCGCGCGGGCGGCGAGCTGCAGCTGTGGGCGCTCAGCTACCTCGTCTACCTCCTCGCGGTGTTCTTCCCGCAGTCGAGCGTCTTCCGCCTGCTCCTGCCGCTTGCACCGCTCGCCTGCGCGGCGCTGGCGGTTCCGCGCGGCCGCGGGTACCGGTTCGCCTCCCTCGCGCTCTGCCTCGCGGGGCAGTGGGCCTGGATCCACGGCATGTACGGCCTCGGGAACACCTTCTGGCTCATCCCGTGACGCGATCTGCGCGCGACATCGCGCGTCTCGCGTGTCGGTGGGCGTGCAGTCGACCGATAAACTGGACATCTGACCACAACGGAAAGGATGCCGCGATGGCAGCGATGAAGCCGAGAACCGGAGACGGACCCATGGAGGCCGTGAAGGAGGGGCGCCTCATCATCGTGCGCGTGCCGCTCGAGGGGGGCGGGCGCCTGGTCGTCTCCGTCAATGACGAGGAGGCTCGGGAGCTGTACGGCGTCCTGGGCGACGTCGTGAACGCCTAGCGATCACGACCGTCACAGAGCGGATGGTCGGAGTCGGGAACGACTCCGGCCATCCGCTCTTCTCATGTGCGGACGCGTCAGAGGCGAGGTGAGACGTGCAGCTGCAGGAGGCCCTCGTTCACGGTCGAGAGGGCGGCGATCACGGCATTCGACGCCTGCGTCTCCTGGAGGAGCGTGCGGTACGTGCGCGTGATCTCGTCGCGCTGCACGGGGTCGGCGACCCTGCCGCCGTGGAGCACGCGCGGCACGAGCACGGTCCCGCCCGGTCGGGCGAGGCGCAGGCCGTGCTCGACGTAGTCGATGACGCCCTTCGCGTCGGCGTCGATGAGGACGATGTCGTATGCCGCATCGTTCATACGGGGCAGGACATCGGCCGCCCGCCCCGTGATGAGGCGCGTGCGGGCGACGGGGAGCCGCGCGCTCTGGAAGGCGGTGCGCGCGGCGGAGAGGTGCTCGGGCTCGCTGTCGATCGTGGTCAGGGTCGCGTGCGGGGCGCCGTGCAGGAGCCACAGGGCGGACACGCCGGCCCCGGTGCCGATCTCGATGATCGACCGGGCGCCCGTGGCGGCCGCGATGATGGCGCACTGCGCTCCGATCGAGGGACTGATCGGAGCGGCGCCGAGCTCGAGGGCGTGCTGACGGGCGCGAGCGATGTGATCGGGTTCGACGACGGTCTCTCGGGCGAAGCGCGCGACGGCGTCCAGTTCGCTCATGGGTTCCTCCTGACGATCTCTCCAGCCTAAGCCGCCGCCCCTGCCGGGACCGCACGACGAGGCCCGGTACCCTGAGATCATGTTCTTCGGCCTGACGATCGAGAAGGTGATGCTGATCGGCGTCATCGCGGCGCTCATCATCGGGCCCGAGCGCCTTCCGCGCTACGCCGAGACCCTCGCGCAGTTCACGCGCCGCACCCGCGAGTGGGTGCAGGGGGCGCGCACGCGCATGAAGGAGGAGATGGGCGACGAGCTCGACGACGTCGACTGGCGCAAGCTCGACCCGCGGCAGTACGACCCGCGCCGGATCATCCGCGAGGCCCTCCTCGAGGACGCGCCCGTCGCGCCGGCGTCACCCGCACCATCCGCGTCGTCGGCTCCGCAGGCGCCCGTCCGGCAGCCGCGGACGACGCCGCTCGCGCGCCGCACCTTCACGGCGGAGACGCCGCCCCCGTTCGACTCCGAGGCGACCTGACCCGCGTCAGGCCAGCGAGACCGGCAGCTTCCGCCCCGCGAGGCGGCGCGGCTCGGCCGCGAGGCGGGCAGCGACCTCTGCGATCGCGTGCGCCGCGGGATCCTCGGGGTGCGACACCACGACCGGGTCGCCGGCATCGCCGCCCGCGCGCAGGGCGGGGCTGAGCGGCACCGACGCGAGCAGCGGCACCTCGTGCCCATCTGCCGACAGCGCCGCGGCCACCGCGGCGCCGCCGCCTTCGCCGAAGAGCGCGAGCGACGTTCCGTCGGGCAGGGCCAGGGCGGCCATGTTCTCGATCACGCCGATCACCCGCTGCCCGGTCTGCCGTGCGACGAGGCCGCTGCGCACGGCGACGTCGGAGGCCGCGGCCTGCGGCGTCGTCACGACGAGGACGTCGGCGTGGGGGAGCAGCTGGCCCACCGAGATCGCGATGTCGCCCGTGCCGGGCGGCATGTCGATGAGGAGGACGTCGAGGTCGCCGAAGAAAACGTCGGTGAGGAACTGCTGCACCGTGCGGTGGAGCATGGGCCCCCGCCACGCGACGACCTCCTCGCCGCTGCGCAGGAACATCCCGATCGAGATCGCCTTCACGCCGTGCGCGACGGGCGGCAGGATGAGGTCGCCCACCTGGGTGGGGGACGGCGCGACGCCGCCCTCGACGAGCCCCAGGAGCGCGGGGATCGAGAAGCCGTGCACATCGGCGTCGATCAGGCCGACCTTGAGCCCGCGGGCGGCGAGAGCCACCGCGAGGTTGGCCGTGACGGTCGACTTGCCGACGCCGCCCTTGCCGCTCGTCACGGCGATCACGCGCGTGAGCGAGTCGGGGCCGAACGGCATGACGCGGGCCGCTCCGCCGCGCAGACGCTCCGTGAGGGCCTTGCGCTGGGCGGGCGACATCACGCCGATCTCGAGCACGATGGCGGCGCCCTGCGCTGCGCTCTCGGCCGCCCGCCGCACGTCGCGCTCGATGCGGTCGGCCGCGGGGCATCCGACGATCGTGAGGTCGATCTCGACGCGCACGGCATCGCCGTCGGCACGCACGTCGCGCACCATGTCGAGGTCGGCGAGCGGCCGCCGCAGCTCGGGGTCGCTGACGGCGCCGACGGCCGAGCGGACCGCGTCGACGACCTCGGCGGGAAGGCCGGTCATGCGTCGCCCGCCGTCGCTCGCGGCTCGCCGCCGCGCTCGCCGCCGCGCTCGGCGTCGCGCTCGTCGAGGCGCTCGAGCAGTGCCCGCAGCTCCTCGCGCAGGGCGTCGCGGGAGACGATCCGCTCCTCGACCTCGGTCAGCGCCATCCGGAGTGCGACGATCTCGCGTGCGAGGTACTCGGTGTCGGCGAGGTTTCGCTCGGCGCGCTGGCGGTCCTGCTCCATCGCGACGCGGTCGCGGTCGTCCTGGCGGTTCTGCGCGAGGAGGATGAGCGGGGCCGCGTACGAGGCCTGCAGCGACAGCATGAGGGTGAGCGCCGTGAATCCGAGGGCGGCGGAGTCGAAGCGCCACTGCTCGGGCATGAGCGAGTTCCATGCCATCCACGCGACGCAGAACAGCGTGAGCCCGATGAGGAACCAGGGCGTCCCCATGGCACGCGCGATCCACTCGGTCGCGCGCCCGAACCGGTCGCGATCGCGCGCCCCGCCCGCGGTGTCCATCCGCGGCCGCCGCCCGCGCAGCTCCGAGGCGCGGGCCATCATCCGCGCACCGTCCGGATCGCGCCCGTCGTGGGATCGCGCGGGATCTCCTCATCCGCGTCCTGCGAGCGCCAGTCCTCGGGGAGCAGGTAGTCGAGCACGTCGTCGATCGTCACGGCGCCGACGAGACGGTGCGCCGCGTCGGTCACGGGCAGGGCGACGAGGTCGTAGCTCGCGAGCCGGCGCGCCACCTCCGAGGCCGAGCCCGTCACGGGGACCGGCTCGATGGTCTCGTCGATGATCGCGCCGATCCGCTCGTGGGGCGGGTAGCGCAGCATACGCTGGAAGTGCACGGCGCCGAGGAAGCGGCCCGTGGGCGTCTCGTAGGGCGGCAGCGTCACGTACACGCTCGCGGCGAGTGCGGGATGCAGCTCGTGCCGGCGGATGAGCGCGAGCGCCTCCGCGATCGTCGCGTCGGCGGGGAGGATGATCGGCTCGGTCGTCATCAGGCCGCCCGCCGTGTCGGCGCCGTAGCGGAGGAGCATGCGGACGTCCTCGGCCTCCTCGGGCTCCATGAGGTCGAGGAGCTCCTCGCTGCGCTGCGGCGCGAGCTCGGCGAGGAGGTCGGCGGCGTCGTCGGGATCCATCGCGTCGAGGACGTCCGCCGCTCGCTCGTCGCCCAGGCGCTCGAGGATGTGGACCTGGTCCTCTTCGGGCATCTCCTCGAGGGCGTCGGCGAGGCGGTCGTCGGAGAGCTCGCCGGCGACCTGGATCATCCGCTCCTCCGGGAGATCGAGGAGCGTGTTCGCGAGGTCGGCCGCGCGCAGCTCGGCGTAGCTCGCGGCGAGGTGCTCGGCCGACTGCGCCTCGCCAGGAGCGCGGTGCTCGCGCACCTGGCTCCAGGTGGCGAACGTCGTCGGCCCCTTCGCGAAGGGGGAGGCGCTCGTCTTCGGCTTGCGGAGGAACAGCTGCCCGACGGCCCACTCGCCGATGCGGTTCGGCTCGATCGCGACGTCCTCGATCACGGCCGACCCGGAGCCGTCCTTGAAGTCGACGCGGCGCCCGACGAGCTCGGCCATGACGCGCACCTCGTCGGCGCGGGGCTGGAAGCGGCGCACGTTGATGAGACCGGTCGTGATGACCTGGCCCTGGGCGATCGAGGTGATGCGTCCGATCGCGACGAACACGTGGCGACGGCCCGGGATCTCGCAGACGAGGCCGATGACGCGCGGGGCCGCGGTACTTCGGTACACGACGACGACGTCGCGGACCCTGCCGAGACGGTCGCCCGTGGGGTCGAACACGGGGCAGCCGGCCAGGCGCGCCACGAAAACCCTCTGCGTACTCACCCACCCAGCGTAATGCGCGCGCTCCTCCCGCGACGCGGGCGTCACGCGATGTTCAGGGGAGCCGCGCCCTCACAGGCGGCGCATCGCCAGGGCACAGGCTGAGGCGCGCGGCCGCATGGGAGAATGCCGACATGAGCATGTGGAGCGGGCGGGGCCGAGCCCCCGAGGTCGGCGAGACGGTCGCGAGCTTCCGCGACTACGACGGCGCGCTGAAGGCGGTGTCGAAGCTGATCGCCGCGGAGGTCCCGGCGCGCGACATCGCGATCGTCGGCACGGCGCTGCGCTCGATCGAGAAGGTCACGGGACGCCTCGGCTGGGCGCAGGCCGCGTGGGCCGGCGCCCTCAACGGCGTGCTCCTCGGCCTGCTCCTCGGGGCGATGGTCGTCATCTGGACCCCGGCCCTCCCGATGGGCGCGTTCGTCGGCATGCTCCTGCTCGGCGTCGCGATGGGCATGGTCTTCGGCCTCGTCAACTACATGATCGTGCGCCGCCGCCGCGACTTCGCGAGCGTCATGCAGGTGACCGCCGACCACTACGAGGTCGCGGTCGAGCGCGCGAGCGTCGCGAAGGCGCGCCAGGTGCTCGGTACCGCGCCGACGCGGACCGAGCGGATCGACCCGGTCTCGCTCACGGAGCCGCCGCGGTTCGGCGTCCGCATCGACCCGCGCACGGGCGCGCCGGTCGCGCCGGCCTCCGCCGACGCCGCGTCGCCCGCGCCGGCCTCCGCCGAGCCGACGTCGCCCGCACAGCCGTCCGCGGAGCCGGCGCCGCCGGCTGATGCGGCGTCCTCCGAGCCGCAGAGCGCGGAGTCGGACCGGCCCGCGCAACCCGACGAGCGCGCGTGACGGAGGAGCGCGCCGCCGCCATCCGCGTCGAGCTGCCCGCGGGGGCCGTCGAGCTGCCCGCCGCCGTCGGCGCCCCCGACGGAGCCTGGGCGACGCTCGCGATCGCGCACGGCGCCGGAGCGGGCAAGGACCATCCGTTCCTCGTCGGATTCGCCGCCGCGGTCCGCGACGCCGGCATCGCCACCGTGCGGTTCGACTTCCCGTACATCGTCGCGGGCCGGCGGATGCCCGGGCCCGCCGCCCACGCGATCGCCGCGTGGCGCGCGGTGGCGGGTTTCGCCGCGGCGAGCCTGCCCGCGCCCCTGTGGGCCTGCGGCAAGTCGTACGGCGGGCGGATGGCGTCGATGGCGGCTGCGGAGGGCGCGTTCGACGTCGCGGGGCTCGTGTACCTCGCCTACCCGCTCCACCCGCCGGGCAGGCCCGAGAAGCCGCGCGCGGAGCATCTGCCCGCTGTCGCACCGCCGCAGCTGTTCGTCGAGGGCGAGAACGACCCGTTCATCCAGCCCCGCGCGCAGTTCGACGACGCGGTCGCGTCCTGTCAGGACGCGACCGTGGAGTGGATCGCGGGCGGCACCCACGCCTTCGAGGTCAAGGGCCGGCGGCGGCCCGCCGACGAGATCGGCGCATCGCTCGCCGACCCCGTCGTGCGGTTCATCCGGCAGCGCTCGGGCGGCTGACCGCTCGGCTCAGCCGCGCAGACGTGCGATCCAGGCCTCGACCTCGTCGGCGGTGCGGGGGATGCCCGCCGAGAGGTTGACCGGGCCGTCCTCGGTCATGAGGATGTCGTCCTCGATCCGCACGCCGATCCCGCGGTACTCCTCCGGCACCGTGAGGTCGTCGATCTGGAAGTAGAGCCCGGGCTCGATCGTGAACACCATGCCCGGTGCGAGCTCTCCGTCGTAGTACATCTCGCGGCGCGCCTGCGCGCAGTCGTGCACGTCGATGCCCAGGTGGTGGCTCGTGCCGTGCACCATGTAGCGGCGCTGCTGGCCGCCGCGGTCGGCGTCGAGCGCCTCCTCCGCCGACACCGGCAGCAGCCCCCACTCGGCCGTGCGCGCGGCGATGACCTCCATCGCGGCCTCGTGCACGGCGCGGAAGCGGACGCCGGGGCGCGCGGCCGCGAACGCCGCGTCGGCCGCCTCGCGCACCGCCTCGTAGATCTTCCGCTGGATGTCGGTGAACGTCCCGCTCACGGGCAGCGTGCGCGTGATGTCGGCGGTGTAGAGGCTGTCGACCTCGACCCCCGCGTCGATGAGGATGAGGTCTCCCGGCACGACCGCGCCGTCGTTGCGGGTCCAGTGCAGGTAGCAGGCGTGCGGGCCCGACGCGGCGATGGTGTCGTAGCCCTCCCAGTTGCCGTCGCTGCGGGCGCGCTGGTGGAAGACGCCCTCGACCACGCGCTCCCCGCGCGGGTGCTCGACGATGCGGGGCAGCTCCCGGACGATGTCGTCGAATCCCGCGGCCGTCACCTCGACCGCGAGCCGCATCTGCTCGATCTCGTACGCGTCCTTCACGAGGCGCAGCTCGGAGACGAAGCGCGTGAGCTCCTCGTCCTCCTCGAGCACGAGGTCCTCGTCGGAGCGCGCGAACGCGTCGACGTGGGCGGTGCGGATGCCGAGGTCGGCGGACACCTGCGCGAGCGAGGGGCGCGGACCCACCCAGAACTCGCCGATCGTCGCGTCCCGGTAGAACTCGGGCGTCTCCCGCGTGGCGCGATCGCGGAGGTAGAGCGTGACGTCGTGGCCGTCGCCCGCCGGCTCGAACACGAGCACGGAGTCGGGCACGGCGTCCACCGCCCAGCCCGTGAGGTGCGCGAAGGCCGAGTGCGCACGGAACGGGTAGTCGGTGTCGTTGCTGCGCTGCTTGAACGAGCCGGCGGGGATGACGAGGCGCTTCCCGGGGAACGCGGCCGAGACGGCGTCGCGCCGTCGCGCCGCGAACGGCGCCTGGGCGCGCGGCTCCGGCAGGGGCTCGGGGCGCTCGGCCCACCCGCTCGAGATCACGTCGAGGAAGCCCTGGGGGTAGGGCTGGCGACGGTTGGTGTTGGAGTCGGCGGCCTTCTGGGCCTCTGCCTGGGTGTTCGTCTCGCCGGTGGTCATGGCACCAGTCTCTCACCGCGGCTCAGCGGAGGAGGCCCGTAGGGTGGATGACCATGGCCCGCTCGACGTCCTCCTCCGCCCCTGCCGCTCTCGCCGCCGACATCGTGCTCGTGATCGTGTTCGCGGCGCTCGGGCTGGCCAGCCACGAGGGCGCCGTGGACCCCGCCGGCCTCGTGCGCGTCGCGTGGCCGTTCGCGGTCGCGCTCCTCGCCGGATGGCTCGCGCTGCGCGTCTGGACGGATCCCTCTGCTCCCGTGCGGAAGGGCCTCCCGCTGTGGGCGATGACGGCGCTCGGCGGCCTCGCGCTGCGCGTGATCACGGGCGGCGGCGCGGCGATCCCGTTCGTCGTCGTGACGGCGATCGTGCTGCTCGTCTTCCTCGTCGGCTGGCGCCTCGCCGTGCACGCCCTGCGCTCGGCGCGCGCCCGGAGGCGCCCGTCAGCGCAGTGAGTCAGCCGGCGGGCTCGAGCTGCACGACGAGCGGCCGGTGATCGCTGCCGGCGTCGTCGAGGTTCGTGAGCACGAGGGAGCCGGTCGCCTTCCAGGACGCCGAGTGCATGACGTGGTCGATCGGCGCGGACAGGAGGGCCGGGATGTCGGTCGGCCACGTGCCCACCGCGCCGTTCCCGGTGGTCGCCGCGGCGTCTGAGCAGTAGCCCAGGTCGGCGCCGTCGACCCCGAGCGAGGCCATGTGGTCGATCGTGGCGTTGAAGTCGCCCGCGAGGATGACGTTGCCGTCGACGCACTGGTCAGAGACCCAGCGCAGGTCGTCGGCCCACTCGTCCATGTACTCCGGCTGCGGAGACACGGCGTGCACGGCGACGACGATCGGGCCCTGGCCGTCGACGGGCATCGCGACGACGCTCGGCACGACCTCGGTGTTGCTCGTGAGGTCGCTCGACGCCTCGATCACGGAGTAGTCGCCGAGCTCGGGCGAGATGAGCAGCGTGGTCTGCCACGCCTGCGGCCCGTCCTCGACGTCGGGCCGCAGCGCGACGTGATGCACCCACATGGGGCTGCCGAGGTCGCGCATCGCGACGGCGACCTCCTCGCCGACGAAGTCCGCGGTCTCGGGGAGCGCCACGATGTCGACGCCCATGGCAACGGCGGTCTCCGCGATCTCGTCGGCGCCCATGGCGTTGCCCGCCGTGTTCCAGGTCATCACGCGCACGCTCGTGTCGGTCGCCGCGGGGAGGGCGTCCGTGCCGTAGCCGCGCATGCCGAGGACGACGCCGCCCGAGATCGCGCCGATGGCTGAGACGAGCGCCATCGAGAGCGCGAAACCGCGCATCGGGCGGATGAAGGCGACGAGCAGGAAGAGGATCGTGATGATCGCGAGAGCGACGACGACGAGCCCCCGGAGGGCGGCGAGCTGAGCGATCGGGAAGGTCTGCTCGAGGCGGAAGAAGCCGGGCCACGTGAGGACGGCCGTCGCGATCGCGAACAGCACGGTCACGAGGATCCCGAGCAAGCGCAGCACGGATCCGACCCTAGGCGCACCCGCTGGGAAAGCGTCGCGAGCACGCGCCGTGGGGGCCGAGAGCGACCTCCGTGCACGCCGTACGATGAGGTCCATGGATGTCTCGGGTGCGCGCCGCGTGGAGGAGCCGGCCGACCTGCACCTCCACTCGAACCGATCGGATGGGACGGAGCCGCCCGCCGAGGTCGTCCGCTCGGCGCACGCGCACGGCGTGCGCACGCTCGCGCTGACCGACCACGACACGACGGCGGGGTGGGCCGAGGCGGCCGACGCGGCGGTGTCGCTCGGGATGACGTTCCTGCCGGGAGCCGAGCTCTCCACGCGCCTCGACTGGCGCAGCGTGCACCTGCTCGCCTACCTCTTCGATCCCGACGACCCGGCGCTGCGGGCGCAGATGGAGGAGGTGCGCGGCGATCGCATGGGCCGTGCCGAGCGGATCGTCGCGAACATCTCGCGCGACTACGACCTTGTCTGGGACGACGTCGTCGCGCAGACCCAGACGGGCGCGACGGTCGGGCGCCCGCACATCGCCGACGCGCTCGTCGCCCGGGGGATCGTGGCCGACCGCGGAGAGGCCTTCGACGGCATCCTCCACCCGCGCGAGGGCTACTACGTTCCGCACTACGCGCCCGACACGTTCCGCGCGATCGAGATCGTGCGCGCGGCCGGCGGCGTCCCCGTGATCGCGCACCCCGCGACAGCCGGGCGGTCGGGGATGATCCCCCTGCGCACGCTGCACGATCTCGTCGACGCCGGGCTCGCCGGCTTCGAGGTGGACCACCGCGAGAACACTGCCGACGGCAGGGAGGTGCTCCAGCGGCTCGTGGCCGAGCGCGACCTCATCGCGACGGGCTCGAGCGACTACCACGGGCTCGGCAAGCCCAACCTCCCTGGCGAGAACACGACGCCGGCCGCGATGGTCGAGCGGATCATCGCGGCCGGCGTCGGCTCCCGTCCTGTGCGGGCCTGAGCGCTCAGGCTCCCTGCTGCGGCTGACCTGACGCGCGGCGCCGGCGACGGCGGCGCGCAGGAGCGGGCTTGCCGTCGTGATGCTCCCTGCCGGCTCCGTCGTGCGTGCCGCGCCCCTCGCCGGCCTCGTGCGCCGCGCCCTCGCGCGGTGCGTCGCCCTCGGCGCGCCGGCGGCGACGCGGGCGCGATGCGCCCTCGCCGTCGGCCTTGGCGGTGCGGATGGCGCCCGTGGCGGGCGCCTTCGTCAGGCGGCCCTTCGTGCCGGCGGGGATGTCGAGGTCCGTGTAGAGGTGCGGGCTCGACGAATACGTCTCGGTGGGCTCGGGCTGCCCGAAGTCGAGTGCCCGGTTGATGAGCGCCCACTTGTGCAGGTCGTCCCAGTCGACGAACGTCACGGCGATGCCCGTGCGGCCGGCGCGGCCCGTGCGCCCCACGCGGTGGAGATAGGCCTTCTCGTCCTCGGGGATCGTGTGGTTGATGACGTGCGTGACGTCGTCGACATCGATGCCGCGCGCGGCGACATCCGTCGCGATGAGCACGTCCTTCTTGCCCGTCTTGAACGAGGCCATCGAGCGCTCGCGCTGCTCCTGGCCCATGTCGCCGTGGACGGCCGCGGCGTTGAAGCCGCGGTCGTTCAGCTCGTCGACGAGCTTCTGCGCCGCGCGCTTCGTGCGGGTGAAGATGACGGTCTTGCCGCGCCCTTCGGCCTGCAGGATGCGCGCGACGATCTCGACCTTGTCCAGCGCGTGCGCGCGGTAGACGATGTGGCGGATGTTGGCCTGCGTGAGACCCTCGTCGGGGTCGGTCGCGCGGATGTGGATGGGGTTCACCATGAAACGGCGCGCGAGCGCGATGATCGGGCCCGGCATCGTCGCGCTGAAGAGCTGCGTGTGGCGCTTGGCCGGCACGCGTTGGAAGATCTTCTCGATGTCGGGGAGGAAGCCGAGGTCGAGCATCTTGTCGGCCTCGTCGAGCACGACCTCGGTCGCGTGCGAGAGGTCGAGCAGGCGCTGCCCCGCGAGGTCGATGAGGCGGCCCGGCGTGCCGACGACGATCTGCGCGCCCGCCTTGAGCTGCTCGATCTGGCCCTCGTAGGCCTTTCCGCCGTAGATCGCGACGACGTTCGTGGAGCGGCCGGACGTGAGCAGGTCCATGTCCTCGTAGACCTGCACGGCGAGCTCGCGCGTCGGCACGACGATGAGGGCCTTGACTCCGGGCTCGGGGTCGAGGCCCAGCCGCTGGACGACGGGGATCCCGAAGCCGAAGGTCTTGCCCGTTCCCGTCTTGGCCTGGCCGATCACGTCCTGACCCGGGAGGGACAGGGGGATCGTCTGCTCCTGGATGGGGAAGGTGTCGACGATGCCCTTGGCGGCCAGCGCGTCGACGATGTCCTGGTCGATGCCGAGTTCGGCGAATGACGTCATGGAGTTGTGTGCCTGTCTCGGCGGGCCGGTCGGCGGATGCCGGACGGGGCCGCGCCGCTGGATGCGTCCACGCCCTTCTCAGCCACAGGCGCGGTGCCCCGAGCCGTCGTCGGGGCCGTCTCCACCTTAGCGCCAGCGGCTCCGCGGCGCGTGGAGGCGAGGATGGCGGCGGGGCAGGGGAGCAGGACGTAGGCTTTCGGCGTGGTGAACTGGCAGTTCTGGAAGCGGCCCACGCCCGCGCGGATCCTCCGCCTGCGACCGCGCGGAGAGCTCTCCGACGCGGTGCGCGTCGACTTCCAGGAGCTGGCGCCCGATGTGCGCACGTTCCTCGGCCAGGCGGCCTACCTCCAGCTCGGCTACTTCGAGACGCTCACGCGGCTCATCCGGGCGACGCCCGATCTGCACGAGAAGGAGGCGCTCTCGCTGGCCGCGGGCGCGGCGCTGCGCAAGCACCTCGGCCTCGTCGACATCATCCGGGAGGGCGGCGACGACCCCACCGCGCTCATGGCACCGTTCCAGGAGCCTCTCGACGCCTTCCGGCGCGAGACGCTCGGCGCCCGGCCTCGCGAGACCATGCTGACCGTGCACATCACCGCCGGCATGCTCGACGACTTCTACCTCGCGCTCGCCTCGAGCTACGGCGAGCGCGGGCGCAGGGTCGCGAAGGTGCTCCGCGCCGACCACGACCGCCAGCAGATCGCCGAACTCCTCGTGCGCACGATCGAGAGCGACGACGAGTGGCGGGCTCTGCTGTCGATGTGGGCGCGCCGCCTCGTCGGCGACACGCTGCTGGTGGCCCGCAGCGCGCTGCGAGGCGGGATGGCCGACGCGCAGGCCCGCGGGGGCGAGGACGTCGAGAAGGTCGTCGAGCCCGTCTTCACCGCGCTCATGGCCGCGCACGCGCGGCGCATGGACGCGCTGGGCCTCGCGGCCTGAGCGGGGGCGCCGCAGCGCCCGGTCAGCGGATCCCGGCTGCCGCGGCAGCCGCCGCGTCGGACCGGGCGCGGATGCGCGTGGATGCGAGCGCCGTCGCGACGGCGGCGACCGCCCCGGCCGCGAGCACGGCGATCCACAGCCAGGGGCTGGCCTCGCCGGGCCCGGCCCAGGTCAGGATCGCGTAGAGAGCGGCGGCGACGGCCGTTCCCACCGCCGGGACCAGCGCGACGCCGCGCAGCTCCCGGTGCGGGAGCGCGTAGTGCGCCGCGACGCCGATCGCCGCGGCGGCGATGATCGCGAGCAGGATGTACACGGCCGTCCCGCCCGGGCTCAGCCGACGAAGCCGACGCGGCGCGTTTCGCCCGTGCCGATCTCCACGAACGCGAGGTTCGCCGACGGGACGAAGTACGAGTTGCCCTTGACGTCGGTGAAGGAGAGGTGGCTCGCGCCCTCGTCGAGGGCTGCGGCGACGGCCGACTTCACGGCGTCCGCGCTCTCGGTCGTCTCGAAGGTCAGCTCGCGGCCGGAATTCGTGATGCCGATTCGGATCTCCACGGTGACTGCCTTTCGTCTGCGGTTCGTTGCATCGAAAGCCTACGGCACGGCGGGATGCGCCCGGCCGCGCGAACGCTCAGGGCGAACGCCCGCGCCTCCGACCGGGGATGTCGGCGGCGCTGGGTACCGTGGAGTCCATGCCGAGCACGGGATGGGATGACGCGCAGCGCGCTGTCGTGGAGCTGCCCCACGGCGCATCCGGCACGGTCGTCGGGGCGCCCGGGACCGGCAAGACGGCGGTGCTCGTCGGCAGGGTCGCCGCCCTCGTCGCGGCCGGCGTCGCGCCGGACGAACTCGTCGTCCTGACACCCACGCGCGCGTCGGCGACGCGTCTGCGGGACGAGCTCGGGCTCCGCGTCGACGTCGCGAGCCCTGGGCCGCTCGCGCGCTCCGTGGGATCGTTCGCGTACCAGGTTGTCAGAGCCGACGCCGTGCGGCGGGGCGGGGAGCCGCCCAAGCTCCTCACCGGCGCCGACCAGGACCGCATCATCGCCGACATCCTGCTCGGCGACGAGGAGGACGAGCGCGACGGAGCATCGCGGTGGCCCGCGCATCTCGGCGCGCCCGTGCGCGCGACGAAGGGGTTCCGCTCGGAGCTGCGCGCGTTCATCGCCGAGATGACCGAACTCGGGACGACGCCCGCCGAGCTGGCGCGGCTCGGCGTCGATGCGTGGACGGCGGCGGCCGGTTTCCTCCGCGACTACCGGGCTGTCCTCGATCGCATGCGCTCTCCGCATCGCGACGTCTCGGAGCTGTACGCGGAGGCCGCGGCCGCCGTGCGCGACGGCGCGCGCGTGCCCGGGCTCGAGCGCCTGCGGGTCGTCCTGGTCGACGACGCGCAGGAGCTCACGCGCGGCGGCGTCGCCCTCGTCGAGGCCCTGCACGCGCAGGGCGCAGCGGTGCTCGCGTTCGGCGATCCCGATATCGGCTCCGGGGCGTTCCGCGGCGCGACGCCCGAGCTGTTCGCGCGCCTCGCGGCGTCGCTGGGCCCGCGTCACGTCCTCGACGAGGCGCATCGGGGCACGACGGCGCTGACGCGGCTCGCGCGCAGCGTGACCCAGGCGATCGGGGCGGCCGGTGTGATCGACCACCGCAGGCCGCCCGGCCCCGAGGAGCCGTCCGACGGGACGGTGGAGACCTGCCATGCGGCGTCGCCGTACGAGGAGGCCGACCGCATCGCGCGTGCGCTGCGGGAGTGGCACCTCGTCCAGGGGGTGCCGTGGGAGCGGATGGCCGTCATCGCGCATGACACGCGGCAGATCACGTCGCTCGAGGCCGAGCTCGCGGCGCGCGAGGTGCCCACGCGGGCGGCCGGGGTGCAGCGCCCGCTCGGCGCCGAGGCGGTCGTCCGCGACATCGTCGAGATCGTCCGCCTCGGCCTGCAGGAGGCTCAGGACCGCGATGATGACAAGCTGCTCGAGGCGCTGCGCTCGCCGTTCGGCGGTCTCGACGGCGTGGGGCTGCGTCGGCTGCGCGCGCGTCTGCGTCACGCCGAGCTCTCGGAGGGGGGCAGTCGGCCGGCGCGCGTTCTCCTGCGGGAGGCGCTCGCGCAGCCCGTGCTGCTCGACCTCCTCGACACCCCGGAGGGGCGCACCGCCGCCCGCTTCGCGCGCACTCTCTCGATCGTGCACGACGAGGGCGCGCGCGGCGCGACCGTGCACGAGCTGCTGTGGACCGTGTGGGACCGCGCGCGCACGGGCGACGGACGCCGGCTCGACCGCGCGTGGCGCGACCTCGCGCTCGGACAGGGCCCTCTCGCGGCGGAGGCGGGGCGCGCGCTCGACGGCCTCGTCGCGCTGTTCGACGCGGCCAAGCGGGCGATCGAGCGCAACCCGCAGGAGGGGCCGCTGCCCTTCATCCGCGAGATCCTCGACAGCGACGTCCCGGAGGACACCCTCTCGGCCCCCGAGCGCGACGACGCCGTCACCCTGCTCACGCCCGCGAACGCGCTCGGCGCAGAGTTCGAGGCGGTCGTGGTGGCGGGCGTCCAGGACGGGGTGTGGCCGAACGTGCGGCTGCGCGGCGGGCTCCTCGACACGTGGCGGCTGGCGGAGGCGGTCGAGGCGCACCGCGCCGGACGCACCCGCGCGGATGCGCTCGGGGTGCTCGACCGGCGGCGCGCGGCACTGCACGACGAGCTGCGCCTGTTCGTCCGCGCGATCTCGCGCGCCCGGCGTCGTCTGCTCGTGACCGCCGTCGACGACGACGATACGGGGCCGAGCGCGCTGTTCTCGTTCCTCCCTCCGCCGCGCGACGACGACGGCGAGCGCGCGGAGCACCCGCTCACGCTGAGGGGCCTCGTCGCCCGGCATCGGCGGACGCTCACCGACGATGCCGACGAGGCCGCCCGCGCGGCGGCGGCCGGGCAGCTCAGGGTGCTCGCGGAAGCCGGCGTCCCGGGCGCCGACCCGCACGAGTGGTACGGCATGCTCGCCCCCTCGACGGATGCGCCGCTGCGCGATCTCGCGGCCGGCCCCGCGCGGGTCTCGCCCTCGCGCGTCGAGGCGTTCGAGGAGTGCGGTCTCGGCTGGGTGATCTCGGCCCTCGGCGGCGACACCGTCGCGCCCCCGTCGGCGGGCATCGGGACGATCCTGCACGAGGCGATGGAGCGCGCGCCCGACGGCGACCTCGCCGTGCTGCGCGCCGTCGTCGAGGAGCACTGGCCCGAGCTCGACTTCGAGACGCCCTGGATCGCGGCGAAGGAGCGGCGCCGTGCCGACCTCTACGTGGACCGCCTCCACGCCTACCTGCGCGGGGTGCGCGCGGACGGGGGAGACGTCATCGCGTCCGAGGCCCCGTTCCGCTTCGCGGTCGAGACGTCGCCGCGCGCGGCGGACGACGCGCCCGCCGTGCACGTGGGCGAGGACATCGCGGCGCCGCATCGCGCGGTCGTGAGCGGCGTCATCGACCGTGTGGAGTCCTACCCGCCCGGAGCGGGCGAGCATGCCCCGGCGCGCGCCCGGGGCTGGGAGCCCATGCGCGAGGCCGCGTCCGAGCGCAGCGTCGTCGTGGTCGATCTCAAGACCGGCAAGAGCGAGAAGCCGTCGGACTCGGCTGTCGTGGAGCACGCGCAGCTCGCGGCCTACCAGATCGCGGTGCAGGAGGGGCTCGTCGACGGCGCCCCTGCGGACGCCCTCGGCGGAGCTCGGCTCGTGATCGTGTCCCAGACGCTCGCGAAGAGCGACTACCGGGTCGCGCATCAGCACGCACTGGGACCCGAGACGCGCGCGGCGTTCCTCCGCCGGGTCGCCGAGGCGGCGCGCGGCATGTCGGCCGCGAGCTTCACCGCCCAGGTCGAGGCGCACTGCGCCGATACCCAGCAGCGCGTGCATCCGTGCCGCATCCACACGATCGAGGCGGTGAGCTCATGACGATGGGCGTCGAGACCCTGCACGCCGACGACACCCGCCGGGCCGGCGGATGGCCGGGCGGGCACGGCATCAGCGCGACCGACATCGCGGCGGCGCTCGGACAGCCGACGCCGACGCCTGCCCAGCAGCGGGTCATCGAGGCGCCGCAGACTCCGGCGCTCGTCGTCGCAGGCGCGGGCAGCGGCAAGACCGAGACGATGGCCGCGCGCGTGGTCTGGCTCGTCGCGAACGGCCACGTGCGCCGCGACGAGATCCTCGGGCTCACCTTCACGCGGAAGGCGGCCGGCGAGCTGGGGGAGCGGATCGCGGCGCGCCTGGCCGTCATCGACGAGTTCGGCCGCAGAGGGCTGCTGCCGCGCCTGCCGCGCATCGTCGCCGAGGGAGCGCTCGCGCGCGTCGAGACGGCCGTCGCGCCGCGCCAGCGCGAGACGATCCGGCGGCAGGTGCTCGACGAGCTCGCGGCGCGCTTCGCCACCGGCTGGGATCCGTCCGCGCCCCGCACGGCGGACGACCTCATGATCCGGCCCCGGGTCGCGACGTACAACGCGTTCGCCGACTCCATCGTCCGCGAGCACGCCGCGCGCATCGGCCGCGATCCCGACGCCGCGATGCTCAGCCAGTCGGCGTCGTGGCTCATCGCGCGTGCGGTCGTGCTGCGTGCCGACATCGACGGCCTCGAGGACATCGACAAGGCACTCTCGACGCTCATCGACGCCGTGCAGCGCCTCGCCGCCGACGTGCTCGACCACCGGGTCGATCTCGACGAGCTCGAGCGCGTGTGCGCGGCGGAGGAGGCGGCGATCGCGCCGTACGTCGACGACGCGAAGGACCGCGACATCGAGAAGGCGTGGCGGCATCTGCACGCCATGCCCGTGCTCGTGCAGCTCGTCAGGGCGTACATGGCCGAGAAGACGCGCCGAGGCGTGCTGGACTTCGCCGACCAGGTGGGCGGTGCGTACGACATCGTCGAGGGAGCCCCCGACGTGCGCGCGCAGCTGCGCGAGCAGTACCGCGTCGTCCTCCTCGACGAGTACCAGGACACCTCGGTCATCCAGACCCGGTTCCTCGCCGAGCTCTTCCGCGACAGCGCGGTGATGGCCGTCGGCGACCCGCACCAGTCGATCTACGGATGGCGCGGCGCGAGCGCCGACAACCTGTACGCGTTCGCGCGCGCGTTCGCGCGCGACAGCGCGGCCACGTCGTACAGCCTCATGACGAGCTGGCGCAACGACCGTCGCATCCTCGACGCCGCGAACCGCGTGCTCCGCCCGCTGCAGGGCGCAGGGGCGTTCGCGGTGCCGGCGCTCGAGGCGCGGCCCGGCGCCGGCGAGGGCCGCGTCGGCGTGCGGTTCGCCCAGACCGTCGACGACGAGGCCGACGAGGTGGCCGCCTGGTTCGACGCGGTGCGCGCAGAGCACGCCGCGTCGGGAGCAGATCGCCCGCACACGGGGGCCATCCTCTTCCGGTCGAAGCGGCACATGCAGACGTTCGCGTCCGCGCTGGGCCGCCGCGGCATCCCGCACCGCATCCTCGGGCTCGGCGGACTGCTGTCCACACCGGAGGTCACCGACGTCGTCTCGGTGCTGCGGGTCATCCACGACCCGACATCGGGCTCCCCGCTCATCCGGCTGCTCGTCGGCCCGCGCTTCGCGGTCGGCGTCGCCGACATGGCGGCGCTCCACGACCTCGCGACCGCGCTCGCGCAGCGGGACGGCTCGCTGAATCCGCTGCCGGACGACGTCCGCGATCGGCTTCGGGCGTCGCGCGGGGCCGACGAGGCGGTGTCGATCGTCGATGCGGTCGAGTTCATCCGCACGGCCCGCGACGACTACCGCCTGCTCGAGGGCATCAGCCCCGAAGGGCGCGCGCGGCTCCGCGCGGCCGGGGAGATGCTCGAGCGACTCCGTCGCGCCGCGGGCCAGCCGATCCCGGAGCTCATCCGCCTCATCGAGCTCGAGCTGCGTCTCGACATCGAGCTCGCCGCGAACGAGTCGCGCGGACCGGCGCGCGTCGCGGCCACCCAGCTGCGCGCCTTCGGCGACGAGGTGCGCGCGTTCCTCTCCGCCGACGAGCGGGGCACGATCGGGAGCCTTCTCGCCTGGCTCGACAAGGCCGAGCGCACGGACGAGCTCGTGCCGCGGCCGGAGCCGCCAGAGCCCGGGGTCGTGCAGCTGCTGACGATCCACGGCTCGAAGGGCCTCGAGTGGGACGCGGTGGCCGTCGTGCGCCTCGTGAAGGACGAGCTGCCCAGCCGCGTGACCGACGCCTCCGGATGGCTCGGCTTCGGAGTGCTGCCGTTCGCCCTGCGCGGCGACCGGACGGCGCTTCCGCAGCTCGCCTGGGACCCTCAGGCCGCGATGGAGTCAGCGGGCGACGACCCCGCCCAGCGGTTCAGGGCCGCCGAGAAGGCGCTCGCGACGGCGATCACCGCGTTCAAGAGAGCCAACGGAGACTATCAGCGCGAGGAGGAGCGGCGCCTGGCGTACGTGGCGATCACGCGCGCACGCGGCGACCTGCTGCTGACCGGCTCGCACTGGGCGGGTCAGAAGACGCCGCGGACGCCGAGCGACTACCTGCTCGAGATCATCGACGAGCAGGGCCTCGACCCGATCGGCGACGTCGATCCGGACGACAACCCGTACGAGGGCGCGTCGATGACCAGGAGCTGGCCCATGGATCCGCTCGGCTCGCGGAGGGGACGGGTCGCGGCGGCCGCGGCGGCCGTGGCCGCGGCGACGAGCGCCGAGCCCTCGGACGAGCTCGCCCTGCTGCTGGCCGAGCGCGCCGAGCGGGAGCGCGGGCGCCGGTTCGGCGTGCCCACGCGCGTGCCGGCGTCGCGGTTCAAGGACTACGTGTCCGATTTCTCGGGGACGGTGTCGCAGATCGCGCGGCCCATGCCCGAGCGGCCGTACCAGCAGACCCGTATCGGGACGCTGTTCCATCAGTGGGTCGAGGCGCGCTCCGGTGCGGCCGGCGCCGGATCGTCCGTCGACGACGCCCTCTGGGAGAGCGACGAGGAGCTGTGGAGCGATCACGACGCGGCGGGCACCGAGGTGTCCGCCGAGGACGAGGCGGCGCTCGAGCGACTCCGGGAGACGTTCCTGCGCAGCGAGTGGGCGTCGCTGCGCCCCCTCGAGGTCGAGACGGAGATCGACTTCCCCCTTCCCGCCCTCGGCGGCGCCCCGCAGCACATCGTGATCTGCAAGCTCGACGCGGTCTACCGCCGGGAGGATCGCGGGGGGCGGATCGAGATCGTCGACTGGAAGACCGGACGAGCCCCGCAGACGGCGGCCGAGCGCGACGAGCGGATGCTGCAGCTCGCGCTCTACCGGCTCGCCTACCACCGGCGGCACGGGGTGCCCCTGGAGGAGATCGACGTGGCCCTGTACTACGTCGCCGACGACCTCGTCCTGCGGGGCGACCGCGTGTACACCGCCGAGGAGCTCGCCGCCCGCTGGCAGGACACCCAGGGGCGCACGGCGGCGCGCGTCGGCTAGCGCTGGTCAGTCGCCGCGCTGCTCGCGCTCCTGGGCGATATACGCCTCCATGTCGAGCGGCACCGTCGCGCCCGACGGATCGTCCGCTGGCTGTGCCGTCGGAAGGCGCACCTCGGGGACGGTGTCGGTCGTGATCCGGGCGTCGGCGGCGTCCGCGTCGTCCCACCGCTCGCCCCAGTGGCCGTCTCCGTCGAGGGAGAGCTGAGCGGGGTCGTACGCGTCGGTCTGCATCGAGGTGTCGACCGCCGCCGGCGTCGTCTCGGGCACTCGGCCGATCGCCGCGAGGGCGTCGTCGACGTCCGACGAGGCGGCGCCGAGGCCCGCGAGCAGGCGGTCGTCGCGCACGCCGTCCGACAGCGACTCGAGCAGGGCCGCCGCGTCGTCGACGACGTCCGGACGGTGCGCCTCGAGGCCGTGCACGAGCCATCGGGCGAACTCGAGCTCGGCGTGCAGTCGGGCGCGCACCCGCAGCGCGGCGTCGGGCGCGCGGTGCGCGGCCGCCGCGTACGCCTCGTGGATGTCCTCGGAGGCGTCGGGCGCGGACGCCACCCAGCGCAGGTCGACGGCGGGGTCGTCGATCGACAGGCCGTGCCAGTCGAGCACGCCTGCGACGCGCGGGACGCCCGCGACGTCGTCGGTCAGCACGAACGAGGTGGACTGCGTTCCGCCGAGGCACACGGACGACTCGAACGCCCAGAGCCGGTCGTCCTCGACTGCCTCGCGCCAGCGCACCATGAGCCGGACGGGGACGCGCCCGCTCGCGCCGGCGGCGTCGAGCACCCGCTCGATGTCGGCGCGCGACTGGTCCGGCGTGCGCACCGGCAGCCCGGCCGACCGGACGACCGAGCCGGGCAGCGCGTGCAGCACGGCCATCGCGCGGCCGAGCGACTCCGCGACTCCGCGCCCGGGCGGGATCTCGCTCGCCTCGACCTGGTAGCCGCGCACGTAGCCCGTGACCACCGCGCTCGTCCCGTCGAACGGCACGGCGCCGTGGAACTCGGGGGCGTCGAAGCCGAGGAGCTCGCGCACGCCCGACGTGAGCGCGCGCAGCGCCACGATCTCGGCCGAGATCTCGCGCTCGGCCGCCTCGTCGACGGGCACGCGGACGACGAGCTCGCGCCCGTCGGCGAGCGTGGCGACCGCCGCGTCGAAGCGGCCGGCGCCGCCGGCCGTGAGGGACCTGACGCCCGTGACCTCCGCACCGGGCACGGCGGCCGTCGCGGCCGCGGCTAGAGTGAGGAGTGAGCGTGGCATGGGTACCAGGTTAGGTCGCCGCCGTGCTCGTCCCACCGCGCCACGCCCGCGAGAGAGGTACCGGATGCCCGTCCATTCCGCCCCTGCGAGGATCGACAGGAGCGCGGAGGAGCGCGACGCGCCCGGCCTGCTCGAGACGGCGATCGCCGATCCCGCGACGCGCGTCCTCGCCGTCCGCGGCGACGCGGCCCCGGTCGCCGCGGACCCCGCGCCTGCGCTCGCGCTCGTCGAGCCCGGCGACGTCCGCGACGGAGCGACCTGGGCCTTCCTCGGGCGCGATGCGTCGGGCGCGGCGGTGCTCCTGGCCGCGTTCCCGCAGGATGCCGACGCCCTGCTCGTGGACGCGGAGTGGAGCACCATCCGGACGTCCGGCGCGCTCCTTCCCGCCGGACAGCTCGACGTCCTCGTCGTCGCGGTCGCCCTCGGCCGCTGGCTCGTGGACGCGCCGTTCTGCCCGGCCTGCGGCTCGCGCACCGAGGTGCGTCAGGCCGGATGGTCGCGGCTGTGCCCCGGCTGCGGCCGCGAGCACTTTCCACGCACCGACCCCGCAGTGATCGTCGCGATCACGAGCGCCGACGGAGAGCGCCTCCTGCTCGGCGCGAACGCCTCCTGGCAGGGGCGGATGTACTCCTGCTTCGCGGGATTCGTCGAGGCGGGGGAGTCGCTCGAGACGACGATCCACCGCGAGATCCGCGAGGAGGCCGGCGTCCGCGTCGACGGCATCCGCTACCTCGGCTCGCAGCCGTGGCCGTATCCGCGCTCCCTCATGCTCGGGTTCCACGCGGCCGCCGTCGACGACACCGAGGCGCGCGCCGACGGCACCGAGATCCTCGATGTCCGCTGGTTCACCCGCGAGGAGATCGGCGAAGGCCTCGCCGGGCGCGGCCCCGTCGCCCTGCCCGGCGCGGTCTCGATCGCGCACCGCCTCATCCGAGCCTGGTACGAGGCCGCGTGAGCGCACTCGACGCCCTCGACGAGCAGCAGCGCAGGGCAGCGTCGATCCTGCGCGGCCCCGTCGCCGTGCTCGCAGGAGCCGGCGCCGGGAAGACGCGCGTCATCACGCACCGGATCGCGCACGGAGTCGACACGGGCGCGTACACGCCGCAGCGCGTCATGGCGCTCACCTTCACGGCCAAGGCTGCCGGCGAGCTGCGCGGGCGGCTGCGGGCGCTCGGCGTCGAGGGCGTGCAGGCCAAGACCTTCCACGCGGCGGCGCTCGCGCAGCTGAACTTCTTCTGGCCTACCGTGACAGGCGACGTCGCCCCGACCATCGTGGACAACAAGGTGCGCCTGCTCGCGCACGCCGCCGACGAGCTGCGCCTGCGTCCGGACAAGGCGACGCTGCGCGACATCGCGGCGCAGATCGAGTGGCGCAAGGTCACGATGCGCTCGATCGAGCAGTACGCGACCCTGCAGCGCTCGGTCGGCAGCATCCGCCCGTCGGCGCTCGTCGACCTCATGCGCGCGTATGAGAAGCTCAAAGACTCACGGCGGCAGCTCGACTTCGAGGACGTCCTGCTCGCGTGCGCGGGCATGCTCGAGGCGGAGCCGCAGGTGACGCGGGCCGTGCGGGAGCAGTACCGCCACTTCACGGTCGACGAGTACCAGGACGTCTCGCCGCTGCAGAACCGGCTCCTCGAGCTGTGGCTCGGCGATCGCCGCGACATCTGCGTCGTGGGCGACGCGAGCCAGACGATCTACTCGTTCACGGGCGCCGAGGCGCGCTTCCTGCTCGACTTCGAGCGCCGGTACGCGGATGCGACGGTCGTGCGTCTCGAGCGCAACTACCGCTCGACGCCGGCGATCGTCGATGTCGCGAACGCGCTCATGCGCGGTCGTCCCGGTGCGCTCCGGCTCGAGGCGTCCGCCGCGGCGACATCCGGTGAGATGCCGGTCGTCACGGGCTACCACGACGAGCACTTCGAGGCCGAGGGCGTGGCCGACGCCATCGCCCGTCAGCTCGAGTCGGTGCCGCCGTCCGACATCGCCGTGCTCTACCGCTCGCACGCCCAGTCCGCCGAGATCCAGGACGCGCTCGCGCGGCGGGGGATCCCGACGACCGTCCTCGGCGGGCGGCGCTTCTTCGACATGCCCGAGGTGCGCCAGGCGCTGCTCGCCCTCCGCGGGGCGTCGGTCGCGCCGACCGACCAGGGCTTCGCCGACCTCGTGCGCGACGTGCTGCGCAGCCTCGGCCACGCCGAGGAGCCGCCCGCCGCGGGCGGCGCCCTGCGCGACGCGTGGGAGGCGCGCGCCGCCATCCTGCGCCTCGCCGAGGAGGCCCCGCCGGGCACGACCCTCCGCGCGTTCACGGAGGGGCTTCTCGCCCGCGCGAAGGACCAGCACGAGCCCACGCTGCAGACGGTGACCCTCTCGACCCTGCACGCCGCCAAGGGCCTCGAGTGGCCGCACGTGCATCTCCTCGGGCTCGCCGAGGGGCTCCTGCCGATCTCGTACGCGACGTCGCTCGACGGGGTCGACGAGGAGAGGCGCCTCGCGTACGTCGGCATCACGCGCGCAGGGCGATCGCTGTCGCTGTCGTGGCCTCGCGCGTCGGCGTCGGGTCGGCTGCAGCGAGAGCCGTCGCGCTTCCTCGCGGAGATCGGCACAGGCACTCTGCGTGGTGCCGGTGGCTCCGCCACTGCCGGCGCCCGTCGCCGCTGACGCGCGCGGACCGCGCGGCGTCGTCGCCCGCCGGGGCGCGCAGGAGCTCGGTCAGGAGCGTCGCCGTCGCCGCGACGAGGGGCGACGGCGTCTCGGGCGGGCGGCGCGCGAGCAGCTGCAGCGCGAGCACGGGCCAGGCCGGGTCGCGCTCGCGCTCATGCGCTGCGAGACAGCCGAGGCAGGGCGTCGCGCCGGGGCGGACGAGCGGCCCCACCTCGGCGCTCTCGCGGGCGAAGACGATCGGCGCATGGACGACGTCGTCGCGCACGAGCGGCACCCACGCACTTGGCGCGACGGCGTGATGGGCGACGAGCGCGACGGGGACGTGCGCGCTCACGGCCGCGAGCGTGACCCACTCCGGCGCCCATCCGCACGCGGCGAGGGCGTCGCACAGCGCCGTGACCGTCGCCGCGGAGACGCCGTCGGCGGTGAGGATGTGCAGGAGCCCGGGGTCCTCCTCGCGCCGCAGCGCGGGGGCGATGTGCGCGAGGAACGTCCGCAGGCGCACCTCGTCGACGCCGACCGCACCCGCGAGGTCGTCGTGCTCGTCGACGCCGTCCGCGAGCCGGACGAGGAGGCGCTCCTGCCAGGGCGCCGGCTCGCGGATCCGGACGCCGCCGTCGAGTCCGAGCTGGATCGTCGCGGCGTCGCGCCAGAGCGGGAGCCGCGCGGGGTCGAGGCTGAGGTGCGCCATAGCGCGATTCTGCTCCGCGCGACGCCGGCGCGAGCGGACTGTCCACAGGCCGCCCGACCCGCGCGCGCAGGTCGGGCCGCCTGTGGAGGAGACGTCACACGGGCTGGTCGCCCTCGGGCCGCGGATGGCCCTCGTCGTCGTCGGACGGCGACGCCGGCGCATCGCGGTCGGCCTCGCCCTCGGTGCGCTCGGCCTCCTCGGCGAGCAGGCGCGCGAGCGCGTCGTCCATGTCGTCGGCCTCCGGCTGCTCGCCGCGGGCCTGCGCCTCGAGCCGCGCGATGAGACCGGCCGGATCGTCGATGTCCTCCGAGGTGGGCATGAGGTCGGGGTAGTCCCACAGGCTGTCGCGTGCGGCGATGCCCACGGCGTCCCCGACGGCGCGCCACATGGCGGCCGCCTCGCGCAGTCGCCGGGGACGCAGGCGCAGCCCGACGAGCGCGCCGAGCGCGTCCTCGGCCGGCCCGCCCTCGGCGCGGCGGCGGCGGATGGCCTCGGCGATGCGCTCGAGATGCGGCACGCGCGCGGTCGCGTCGGCGGTCACGACGTCGATCCAGCCCTCGACGAGCGCGAGGAGGTTCTCGAGGCGGGCGAGGGCGAGCTTCTGCGCCTCGGACTGCTGGGGGAGCAGAGCGCCGCTCTCGAGCGCCTGGCGGAGCTCCTCCGGGTTCGAGGGATCCAGGCGCGACGCCATCTCCTCGAGCGCGTCCGTGTCGACGCTGATGCCGCGCGCGTAGTCGTCGATCTGGGAGAGGATGTGCAGGCGCAGCCACTTCGCGTGCCGGAACAGGCGCGCCGAGGCGAGCTCTCGGGCCGCGATGTAGAGCGCGAGCTGATCCTCCGGGATCTCGAGGCCGGCCCCCAGCTCCGCGAAGTTCTGCGGAAGGAGCACGGCGCTGCCGGCCGGGATCACCGGGATCCCCACATCCGCGCCGCTGACGACCTCGAGGGAGAGCTTGCCGACGACCTGGCCGAGCTGCGTCGCGAACAGCGTGCCGCCGACCCCGCGCATGAGGCGCCCCGCGCTCTGCACGATGTCCTGCATCTCCTCGGGCACCTGCGAGCGCAGGGCCTCCGTGAGCGCGTCGGCGATGCTCGTCGCGACCGGCTCCGCCACCTCCTGCCACACGGGCAGCGTCTGCTCGACCCACTGGCCGCGCGTGATCGCGCGCGGCAGCTCGGCGGTCGGCGAGAGGGTCGTCACCTCGCTGAGCCACAGCCCGGCGAGAGCGAAGGCCTGGTCGAGATCGGTGCGCTGCCCGTCCGTCACGCCGAGACCGTCCTGATTGGCGATGTGGAGCGCCTGGCGCTTCGTCGCGTCCCACGAGATCGAGCCGTCCTGCGCGCCGGCGAACATGCCCTGGAACTGCTGCATCATCTGCGACAGCGTCGCCGGGTCGACGGGCATGCCCGCCATGCGCGACAGCTGCTCGGGGTCGATCGCGCCGCCGTTCATGAGGCGGCGCAGGAGCTCCTGCAGGTCGTCGTCGGGAGTCCTGTCGTCGTCAGCCACGTCAGCCGCCTTTCAGCCGGTCTCGGTCCGTGCGATCTAGGCTAATCGCGCCGGTCCGTGCTCCTCCCGCAGTGAGGCGGATGCGCTTACGCCACCCGCGAACGACGGCGGAAGGATCCCCGTGACACTCATCGACGCCCCGCACTCCCGGTCTGCCCGCACGCCGTCCTCGCCCGCGTCGCGGCGCACCGTCGCGGGCATCTGGGCGCTCGTGGTCGCCCTCGTCGCCCTCGTCGCGATCACGTTCCTGCCGACGTCGTACGTCATCCAGCAGCCGGGGCCCGTGTACGACACGATCGGGACGGCGCCCGACCACGACGGCGAGGAGAAGCCGCTCATCTCGGTCGAGGGGGCGCAGACGTACGAGACGTCGGGATCGCTCGACCTCACGACCGTGCAGGTCGTCGGCAACCGCGAGCGCACGCCGTCGTGGTTCGAGCTCGCACTCGCGTGGCTCGACGGCTCGCGCGCGGTGGTGCCGATCGACGCGGTGTTCCCCGAGGGGCAGACGAGCGAGCAGCGCGAGGAGCAGAACGCCGCGCTCATGGTCGACTCGCAGGCCGAGGCGACGGCCGCCGCGCTCTCGCAGCTGGGCTACGACGTCGGCGCCCGCCTCGAGGTCGTGCGGCCCACGAGCGACGACTCGCCCGCGAGCGGCGTCGTCGAGGAGGGCGACGTGATCGTCGCCGCGAACGGCGAGGACGTGGCCGACATCGATCGGCTCAAGGAGATCGTCGCGGAGGGCGAGGGCGCTCCCGTGACGCTCACCGTCCAGCGCGACGGCGCGGAGGAGGACCTCGAGATCACGCCGGAGGAGGGCGAGGTCGACGGCAGGACGACGTGGCTGATCGGCGTCTACCTCACGACGACGTTCGACTTCCCGATCGACGTCACGATCCAGCTCGACGACGTCGGCGGCCCGAGCGCCGGCACGATGTTCGCGCTCGGCATCATCGACACCCTCACGCCCGGCTCGCTCACCGGCGGCGAGGAGATCGCCGGCACTGGCACGATCGACGCGGCGGGGACGGTCGGCCCGATCGGCGGGATCCGGCAGAAGCTCTACGGGGCGCGCGGCGCGGGCGCCGACTTCTTCCTCGCGCCGGCGTCGAACTGCGACGAGGTCGTGGGGCATGTCCCGGCGGGTCTCGAGGTCTTCTCGATCGAGACGCTCGACGACGCCATGACCGCCGTCGAGGCGATCGCGCAGGGGGAGACGGGCGACCTGCCCACGTGCACGGCCGGCTGAGCATTCCCCATGACCGGGCGATGCGCGTGATGCGCATGCCTAGGATGGAATGGTGACCTCGACCTCAGCGCCGACTCCGGCCACGACCCCGTCTCCGTTCCGAAGAATCGTCACGATCTCGCTCGCGGTCATCGCGGCGCTCGTCGTCGCCTTCTTCGTGTTCGCATCGCTCTACACCGACTTCCTTTGGTTCGATCAGCTCGGCTTCGAGTCGGTGCTGCTGACGCAGTGGACGGCTCGGGTCGTGATGTTCGTCGTGGGCTTCGCGGGGATGGCGGTGCCGGTCTGGCTCGCGATCTTCCTCGCCTACCGCCTGCGCCCCGTCTACGCGCGCCTGAGCTCGCAGCTCGACCGGTACCAGGAGGTCGTCGAGCCGCTCCGCCGCCTCGCGATGTGGGGCATCCCGGTGTTCTTCGGCTTCTTCGCGGGCTTCGCGGCCTCGTCGCAGTGGGAGACCGCCTGGCTGTGGGCCAACGGCACGCCGACGAGTGACGCCGACCCGCTGTTCGGGCTCGACACGGGCTTCTACATGTTCGCGATGCCGTTCTACGCGGGCGTCGTCGGGTTCGCATCGGCGACCGTCCTCATCAGCCTCCTCGTCACCGCGCTCGTGGCCTACCTCTACGGGTCGGTCCGGATCGGGCAGGGCGAGCTGCGCATCTCGAAGCCCGCGCGGATCCAGCTCGCGATCACGGCCGCCGTCTACCTCCTCGTGCAGGCGGCCAGCCTCTGGCTCGACCGCTACTTCACGATGGTCGAGCAGGGCAGCCGTATCACGGGCCCGGGCTACGCGGGCGTCAACGCCGTGATCCCCGCGCAGACGATCCTCTCGATCGTCGCGGCGCTCGTGGCCATCCTCTTCTTCGTGACCGCGGTCATCGGCCGCTGGCGCTACCCGCTCATCGCGACCGCCCTGCTCATCGTGACCTCGCTCGTGATCGGCGTCGGCTACCCGTGGGCCGTGACGACCTTCCAGGTCCGCCCCAACGAGCAGGCGCTCGAGATGGACTACTACCAGCGCAACGTCGACGCCACCCGCGCCGCGTACGGCCTCGACGGCATCGAGAAGGTGCCGTTCGCGGCCGAGACCGACGCGGCCGCCGGTCAGCTGCGCGACGACGCCGACACGACGGCGTCCATCCGCCTCATGGACCCGGGCATCATCGGCCCGACCGTCCAGCAGCTGCAGCAGTACCGCGCGTACTACGGCTTCGAGGACACGCTCGATGTCGACCGCTACGAGGTCGACGGCGAGACGCAGGACACCGTGGTCGCGGTGCGCGAGCTCGACATGGACGAGCTCGACGCCGACGCGCGCACCTGGAACAACACGACCCTCGTCTACACGCACGGCTACGGCATGGTCGCCGCCAAGGGCAACGAGCGCACGAACGAGGGCGAGCCGGTCTTCATCGAGGGGGGCATCCCGTCCAGCGGTGCGCTGAGCGACCTCGAGTACGAGCCGCGCGTGTACTTCGGCGAGAACAACCCCGAGTACTCGATCGTCGGCGCGCCCGAGGGCGCCGACCCCGTCGAGCTCGACTACCCCGCCGGCGAGGAGGGCGCGTCGCAGACGAACACGACGTTCTCCGGCGACGGCGGCCCGAGCGTCGGCAGCTTCTTCAACCGCGTGCTGTACGCGCTCAAGTTCCAGTCCGAGCAGATCCTCTTCTCGGACTACGTGAACGAGGAGTCGCAGATCCTCTACGACCGCGATCCGCTCACGCGCGTGCAGAAGGCCGCGCCGTACCTCACCCTCGACAACGACCCGTACCCGAGCGTCGTCGACGGCCGGATCGTGTGGATCGTGGACGGCTACACGACGAGCGCGACCTACCCCTACTCGTCGCAGGTCAGCCTCTCGCAGGCGATCAGCGACTCGACCAACCCGACGCCGAACCTGCTGATCGACGAGATCAACTACATCCGCAACTCGGTCAAGGCCACGGTCGACGCCTACGACGGCAGCGTCACGCTGTACGCGTGGGACGAGGAGGACCCGGTCCTCGAGACCTGGCAGAAGATCTACCCGAACACGATCAAGCCGATCGACGAGATGTCGGGCGAGCTCATGAGCCACGTGCGCTACCCGACGGACCTCTTCAAGGTCCAGCGCGCGATGCTGGGCACGTACCACGTCGACAACGCCCGGGCGTTCTACCAGCGCGACAACGCCTGGACGACGCCGAACGACCCGACCAGCGACCAGCAGCTGCAGCCGCCGTACTACCTGTCGATGCGGATGCCGGGGCAGGACGAGGCCACGTTCTCGATGTTCACGACGTTCATCCCCGACGGCGGTACGCGCAACGTGCTCATGGGCTACCTCGCGGTCGACTCGGACGCGGGCGCCGACGCCGGCAGCGTGCGCGAGGACTACGGCAAGCTGACGATGCTCGAGATCTCGGCCGACACGACCGTGCCGGGGCCGGGTCAGGTGCAGAACTCGTTCAACTCGGACTCGCAGATCGCGAACGAGATGAACATCCTCACCATCGGCGCGTCGGATGTGAGCCTCGGCAACCTGCTGACACTGCCCGTCGGCGGCGGCCTGCTCTACGTGCAGCCCGTCTACGTGCAGTCGACCGGCGGCACGTCGTACCCGCTCCTGCGCAAGGTGCTCGTCGCGTTCGGCGACCAGCTCGCCTTCGAGGACACCCTCGCCGAGGCGCTCGACGAGCTGTTCGGCGGCGACTCGGGTGCCGACACGGGCGATGAGGATGTCACGCCCGTCGACCCCGAGACCGAGCAGCCGACCGAGCCCGAGCCCGAGCAGCCGGAGGAGCCGACGCAGCCGACGCCCCCGTCGAGCGACACCTACGAGCAGGCTCTCGCCGATGCGCAGACGGCGATCGAGGCCAAGAAGGCCGCGCTCGAGGAGGGCGACATGGTCGCGTACGCGGAGGCCGACGCCGACCTCACCGAGGCCGTCGAGCGCCTGCTCGCGTTCCTCGATGACACGGGTGCGGCCGAGGAAGCCCCGGCCGAGTAAGCCGGCGCAGCGCGCACGCACGCGGCCCCGCAGGAGCGATCCTGCGGGGCCGCTCCGCGTCTCCGGTCGTGTGCGCCGCCTCGCAGCAGGAGAATCGGATGGCTGCAGGACGGCGGCGGGGATCGGCGTCCTGCTGCGGGCGGATCCTCCTGCGCTCGCGCGAGGAAGGGGATGGCCAGCGCCGGGCAGGCAGCGCATGCAGAAAAGGCAGAAGGCCCGGATCCTCTCGGATCCGGGCCTTCACTTGGTTGCGGGGGCAGGATTTGAACCTACGACCTCTGGGTTATGAGCCCAGCGAGCTACCGAACTGCTCCACCCCGCGGCACATGAACAGCCTAACACGGCGTCGCGGAGAGGGCGAATCGAGCGGCCCCCTTTGCGCGGCCCGGGCGTGGCGCGAATGATGGAGGGCATGACGGCTGACACGGCACGGGCGGCGGGGCTGCGTCCGGGGGAGAGCGCGGCGGAGCGCTTCGACCGCAACTGGAACGAGGTGCTCCAGGAGCTGCGGGTCCTGCAGACCGGCACCCAGATCATCACGGGCTTCCTCCTCGCCCTCGCGTTCCAGCCGGCCTTCGCCGACCTCACCGCCGGCCAGCGGGTGTTCTACCTCGTGCTCGTCGTGCTCTCCGCCGTGAGCGCCGTGATCGCGCTGGCGCCCGTCGCGCTCCACCGCGTGCTCTTCCGCGAGGGGAGGAAGGGGCTCACCGTGCGCTTCGGGCACATCGCGCTCCTGTCGGCGCTCGTCGTCGTCTCCGTCCTCCTCGTCGGCGTGGTCGGCTTCATCTTCGACGTCGTCGTGAGCGATCAGGCCGCCTGGCTCGCGGGAGGGATCCTCGGCGGCGTGATGCTGGTCCTCTGGGTCGCGCTGCCGCTCCTCCTGCGCACGCGCCCTCCGCGACCGGGGGAGAGCGGCGCACCCGCCGACGCCGCCCCGCGACCGGCGCAATAGGCTGGCGGCATGTCGGAGCACGCCGTCGGAGTCGCCGTCGCCCAGTTCTCGCCGGGCGCCGAGCCCCACGCCAACCGCGAGGACATCGCGGCGCTCGCCGAGCGCGCCGCCGAGCGAGGGGCGAGAGTGGTGCTCTTCCCCGAGTATGCGAGCAGCTTCATCCACCCCTTCGACGAGACGCTCGTCGAGCGCGCGGAGACGCTCGACGGCCCGTTCGCGCAGCACCTCGCCCGCGTCGCCGCCGACCACGGCCTCGTGATCGTGGCGGGGCTCCTCGAGCGCGCCGACGACCCGCGTCGCGTGCGCAACACGGTGGTCGCGGTCGACGCGGATGGCGTGCGCGCGACGTACCGCAAGGCCCACCTCTACGACGCGTTCGGTCAGCGCGAGTCCGACTGGGTGGAGCCGGGGGCGCTGACGGAGCCCGAGACGTTCGAGGTCGAGGGCCTCGTGTGCGGCCTCATGACCTGCTACGACCTGCGCTTCCCCGAGTCGGCGCGCGTCCTCGCGGATGCGGGTGCCGACGTCGCGCTCGTTCCCGCGCAGTGGGTGCGCGGTCCGCTCAAGGAGCATCACTGGCGGACGCTCGTCACCGCGCGCGCGATCGAGAACACGATGTACGTCGCCGCGGCCGACCACACGCCTCCGCTCGCGGTCGGCAGCTCGCTCATCGTCGACCCGCAGGGGACGGCGGTCGCGAGCGTGGGCACGACGACCGACGTCGCGGTGGCATTCGCCGAGCGGTCGGCGATCGACAACGTGCGGCGGGTCAACCCGGCACTCGCGCTCCGGCGCTACCGCGTGGCCCCGCGCTGAGCCTCAGCTCCGCAGCGCGCTCAGGCGGGTCGCCGCGTCCTGGAGGACCTCGTCCCGCTTGCAGGCGGCGAAGCGCACGAGCGTGCGGTACTCGTCGCGCCGCTCCCGCGTCGCGAACGCGGTGAGGGGGATCGCGACGACGCCCGCGCGCTCGGGGAGCGCGCGGCAGAACTCCGCCGCGTCGCTCACGCCCAGAGCCGCGGCATCCGCGACGGTGAAGTACGAGCCGGCCGGGGTCGAGACGTCGAAGCCCGCCGCGCGCAGCCCTTCGCCGAGGATCTCGCTCTTGCGTCGCATGTCGGCGGACACCCCGCGGAAGAACGCATCGGGCAGGCGAAGGCCGACCGCGATGGCGGGCTGGAACGGCGAGCCGTTGACGTAGGTGAGGAACTGCTTGACGGCGAGAACCGCGTCCACGAGCTCGGCCGGCCCCGAGACCCAGCCGATCTTCCACCCGGTCGTGCGGAAGGTCTTGCCCGCCGACGAGATGGTGAGCGTGCGCGCTGCGGCGCCGGGCAGCGTCGCGATCGGCACATGCGGACCGCGGTGCACGAGATGCTCGTACACCTCGTCGGTGACGATGACGGCGTCATGGCGGTCGGCCAGCGCCACGATCCGCCCGAGTGCCTCCCGCGAGAACACCGCCCCCGTGGGGTTGTGCGGATCGTTCACGAGGATGATCCGGGTGCGGTCGGTGACGGCCGCCTCGAGCTCGTCGAGGTCCGGCTGGAAGTCGGGCCAGCGCAGCGGCACGGTGCGCAGGCGGGCTCCGGACAGCGCGACGCACGCGGCGTAGGAGTCGTAGTGCGGCTCGAAGACGACGACCTCGTCGTCGGGCCCGTCCACGAGCGCCAGCAGCGTCGCGGCGAGCGCCTCGGTCGCGCCGGCCGTCACGAGCACCTCCCGCGCGGGATCGAGCTCCAGCCCGTAGAAGCGGCGCTGGTGCTCGGCGATCGCCTCGAGCAGCTCGGGCACGCCGCGCCCCGGCGGGTACTGGTTGCGGCCCCCGGCGATGGCCGCCCGCGCCGCATCGAGCACCTCGGCGGGGCCATCCTCGTCGGGGAAGCCCTGCCCGAGGTTGAGGGCGCCCGTGGCGGTCGCGAGGGCCGACATCTCGGCGAAGATCGTGGGGGCGGGCGAGCCGTCGGCTCCGATCAGCCCGGCTCCTGCGGCGGTGCGCCTCCAGGCGCCGCTGACGTGTCGCATCCGCTCAGGCTACCCGCGCGCGAAGTCACGCCCGCGGCATACGCGCATCATAGGAAGCACACAGACTGCGGGATCACCCTGAAGAGGACGTGGAAGAAGGAGCACCCATGGACGAGCAGCGTTCCGAAGACACCCCTCTGAACATCCCGCCGCGGCCGGCGCCGCCGACGGGCTACGGGCGGCCGCAGGAGGCTCCCGCGCAGCCGACGCCGCCGCACGCCGCTCCGCCGCACGCCGCTCCCGGTCACCCGGGGGCTCCCTACCGCGCGCAGAGCGCGTACGAGGCGCAGGGCGAGGGGCAGGGCGCGGCGTTCGGCGCGACGCAGCCCACGCAGCCGCTTCCGCATGACGGCGCGCCGCAGGCCGTGTGGGCGCCGCAGCCGCGTGAGGAGGAGCGGAAGTCGAAGGGCGGCGGCCGCGTGGCCGCGGCCATCCTCGTGGCCGCTCTCGTCGGCGGCGGCGCGGGCTTCGGCGGCGGCTGGGTCTCGAACTCCCTGACGGCCGGCGGCGGATCGGTCGCGGAGTCGGGCAGCGCGCCGTCGAACATCACGGTGAACAACCCCGGGTCGGTCAACGAGGCCACGGCGGTCGCGACCGAGGTGCTGCCGAGCGTCGTCACGATCGAGGTGGCCGGCGGGCAGTCGTCGGGCAGCGGATCGGGCGTCGTCATCAGCGAGGACGGCTACGTCGTCACGAACACGCACGTCGTGACCCTCGGCGGCACGGCGGCTGACGCGACCGTCCGGGTCACGGCGAGCGACGGCCGCATCTACGACGCCACGATCGTCGGCACCGACCCGACGTACGACCTCGCGGTGATCAAGCTCGAGGGCGCGTCCGGTCTCACGCCGATCGAGTTCGCCGACTCGTCGAAGCTCAACGTGGGCGCCACGACGGTCGCCGTCGGCGCGCCCCTCGGACTCGCCAACACGGTGACCACCGGCATCGTGAGCGCGCTCAACCGCAGCATCGAGATCGCGTCGGCCGCGGCGCCCGAGGGCGACAGCGTCGAGGGCGAGGACGAGGGGCAGGGAGAGGGGTCGAGCCCCTGGTTCTTCGACATCCCCGGCCAGGAGGACCAGCAGGCGCAGGCGAGCGAGTCCATCGCGATCTCGGTCATCCAGACCGACGCCGCGATCAACCCGGGCAACTCCGGCGGCGCGCTCGTCGACAGCGAGGGCAAGCTCATCGGCGTGAACGTCGCGATCGCGACGGCCGATCAGAGCTCGTCGGAGTCCGGATCGATCGGCGTCGGCTTCGCGATCCCGTCGAACGTCGTCGAGCGGGTGGCGAACGAGATCATCGAGAACGGCACCGCGACGCACGGCCTCCTCGGCGCGAGCGTGCAGCCCTCGAGCCAGGTCGAGGGCGCGACCATCACGGGCGCGTACATCGCCGAGGTCGTCGAGGGCGGTGCCGCCGAGGCCGCCGGACTGCAGGAGGGCGACATCGTCACGCGGTTCAACGGCGCCAAGATCAACGACGCCGTCGACCTCACCGCCCAGGTCCGCGCGGCCGCCGGCGGCAGCGAGGCAGAGGTGGTCTACGTGCGCGACGGCGAGGAGCACACCGCGACGGTCGAGCTCGGCACCCTCGAGTGACGACCCGGCGCCCGTGAGAGCGGGCTGACCGGAAGGACGCCGCCCCACCAGTACGCTCGTGGGGTGGCGTCCTTCTCGTTCGGTGCGGGCAACGCGGCGAAGCTCCTGCGCCTGCCCCTGTATGCGCTGGGGAGGATCGCGACCCTCGCGATCCCGCGCGGCGACCGCTGGGTCTTCGGATGCGGCGCGGGCGTCGGCGACGGGCCGCTCGCGCTGTGGGAGGTGGCGGCCGCCGAGGGTCACCGGGCCGTGTGGCTGACGTCGGACCCGCGCGAGGCGGAGGAGGCGGCCGCGCGGGGGATCCCGACCCTCCCGAAGCTCTCCTGGCGCGGGTTCTGGGCGACCGCGCGCGGCGGCGTGCTCGTCGTGTCCTACGGCACGGGCGATGTGAACCCGTATGCCGTGTCGGGCGGATTCCTCGTGCAGCTCTGGCACGGCATCCCGCTCAAGCGCATCGGCCTCGACTCGCCCGAGACGGTCCGCTCGGCGCTGCTGCCCGACTCGATGCTCGTCCGCGGGCTGCTGGCCCGGCTGTACCGGGGAGCGCAGCGCCGGATCCGGCTGCTCCCTGCCGCGTCGCACCTCGTGCGGGGGCGCCTGGAGTCGGCGTTCGCGCTGCCGGATGACCGGGTGGCGGTGACGGGGGAGCCCCGGGTCGACGTGCTCAGCGGGGGCACCGCGGATGAGCGCAGGGCTCGCGCGCGGCAGCTCCTGCGTGCGGCGGTCGGCGATCTTCCCGACGGCGCGCGTCTTGTGCTCTACGCCCCGACCTGGCGCGACGGCGAGCCCGACCCGGCCGTTCCCACGGCCGAGGAATGGCGCGAGATCGTCGACGCGCTCGCCGCGGCCGACCTCGTGCTGCTCGTCCGCTCGCACCGCCTGGGGGCGGGCGCGTACGTGCCGCCTTTCCCGACGGACCGGGTGCGCGACCTCGGCTCCGATCGGCTGCGCGACGTCACGGCGGCGCTCCCCGGACTGGATGTCCTCGTGACGGACTACTCGTCGCTCGCGTACGACGCGGGCCTCGTGCCCCTGCCCGTGCTGTACCTGGCCCCCGATCTGGAGGCGTACCGCGCGCGACGGGGCTTCTACGGCCGATACGAGGACGTCGCCGGCGAGGACTACGCGACCGGCTGGCCCGGCCTCGTCGCGCAGCTGACGGAGGTCGCCTCCGACCCCGCGGCGCTCGCAGATCGCACCGCGCGGTCTGCGAGACTGAGCGAGCGCGTGCACGCGTTCCGCGACGGCGGCAGCGCCCGCCGTGTGCACGATGCGATCGTCGCTCGACGCGCGCGGGCCAGGGGCCCGAGGAGAGGAAACCGATGACGACCGCCCGGTTCGAGCAGGACGGCCCCGCCCTCGTCGTGGAGGGAAAGGGCGACGCGCCCGCCTCGGCGCGCCTCGAGGGCTCGCGCGCGGCGGTCGAGGGCGCGGTCTCCGCGAGCGGGGGCGGATGGTCGGTGCGCTTCGCGCTCGTCGCTGCACGCTGGGGCGGGCCCGAGCGACCGCTCCCGTCCGGACGCTATCGCGTGGCCGTCGCCGGCGCCGAGCTCGATGCGACGCTGCCGGTCGAGATGCTGGGCACGCTGCGCGCGCAGCTCGACGGCGACACGGTGCTCGTCGGCCCGCCCGTCGACCCCGTGTACGACGGCGGAGAGGCGCAGGGCTCGCTCGAGCGCCGCTACCTCTCGCACACCGCGCCGCTCGAGGACGCGGTCTTCTTCGAGAGCTTCTACGGGCGCAGCGCGAGCTGCAACCCGCTCGCGCTCGACCGGGAGATCGCGCTCCGCGCCCCGGGGGTCACCCGCTACTGGAGCGTGGTCGATCTCTCCGTGGCGGTCCCGGATGGCGCGGTCGCGGTCGTCGAGGGGAGCCCCGAGTGGTGGCGCGCCCGGAGCGTCGCGAAGCTCGTGATCGTCAACGACTGGCTCCGCCGCGCGTTCGCCCGCCGTGATGGCCAGCGCGTGCTGCAGACCTGGCACGGCACGCCGCTCAAGCGCCTCGCCCTCCACCGCAAGGGGTTCGCGCCGCGCCGATGGGGAGCGGTCATCAAGGAGTCGCGCCGGTGGGACGTGCTCCTCGCGCAGAATCCGTACGCCGCGAGGATCCTCGCGCGCGCCTACGCCTTCTTCCGCAAGCCCGTCTGGGTCGAGGGCTACCCGCGCAACGACGCGCTCGTCACGGGCGACCCGCTCGCCGTGCGCGAGCGCCTCGGCATCGAGCCGGGGGAGCGCGTGCTGCTGTACGCGCCGACCTGGCGCGACGACCGCGACGAGATCGTGGCGTTCATCGACCCGGCGCGACTCGCGGTCGAGGCGGACGCCGTCGTGCTCGTCCGCGGGCACTCGCGCACCCTCATCCCCGGGCGCGACGTCGCGGGTCCGCGGGTCGTCGACGTCACGGCGTACCCCGACACGTCAGAGCTCCTCCTCGCCGCCGATGCGCTCATCACCGACTACTCGTCGGTGATGTTCGACTTCAGCGTCACGGGGAAGCCCATGTACTTCCTCGTGCCCGATCTCGCCCACTACCGGGGCGCTCTGCGCGGGTTCTACTTCGACCTCGCCGCGCGCGCCCCCGGCCCGCTCGTGCAGGACATGGACGGCCTCCTCGCCGCGCTCGCGGCGGATCCCGCGGAGTACGCCGAGCGCTACGCGGCGTGGCGACGCGCCTTCAATGCGCGCGAGGACGGCCGTGCCGCCGAGCGCGTGGTCGCGCGCCTCATCGACCAGGGGCTCCTGCCGGTCGGCTGACCGCTACGGCAGCGGCGTGTTGCGTCCGGAGAGGCGCGAGGTGTCGACGGTGTCGTGCGCGCCGCGCACGGCGCCCGTGAGGAACCCGGTTCCCCACGACAGGTGCATCGTCGGCAGCACCGCGAGCAGCCATGCCCGCTCCCGCCATCCGAACGGCCCGGGCGCCCGCGCGCCGATCGCGACCGCCGCGACGAGCGCGGCGTAGGCGACGAGCGGCGCGCACAGGGCCCACGTCGCGAGGGCGAGACCGGGAGCGGGCACGCCGACGAGCTGCAGCGCCCCGCTGATCGCGGCGAGCGCCACGAGGATCACGAGCGCGGGCGGCGCGAAGTACTTGAGCGAGTTGCGGCGTCCGTAGCGGCGGAAGAGCTCGCCGCGCCAGCGGCCGGTGGCGAGGAACTGCTGCGCGAGGCGCGTCCACCGCTCGCGCGGCCAGTACGTCACCGACAGCGCGGGATCGAACCAGACGCGGTAGCCCGCCGTGCGGATGCGCAGATTGAGCTCCCAGTCCTCGCCGCGGCGGATGGTCTCGTCGAAGAGCCCGACCTCCTCGAGAACGGCGCGTCGCATGACGCCGAGGTACGCCGACTCGGCCTCGCCCTCTCGCGACCCCCCGTGGTACGCGCCGCCGCCGAGCCCCACGGGGGAGTTGTACGCCCAGGCGGCTGCGCGCTGGAACGGCGTCCGTCCGTCTGCCCGCATGACGCCGCCGACGTTGCCCGCACGGGTGCGAGCGAGCGTCTCCAGAGCGCGGGCCGCGTAGCCCGGCGTGAGCTCCGAGTGGGCGTCGACGCGGATGATCGTGGGGTGCGTGCTCGCGCGGATGGCCGCGTTGAGCCCGACCGGGATGTCGGCGGCGGGGTTGTCGACGAGGAGGATGCGCTCATCCTCCTCCGCGAGAGCGCGCGCGAGCTCGGTCGTGCCGTCGGACGAGGGTCCGAGCGCGAGGACGAGCTCGACGGGTCCGGGGATCTCCTGCGCGAGGGTCGACTCGACCGCGCGGCGCAGGTACGGGGCCTCGTTGAGAACCGGCATCACGAACGACACACCCGCGTCGAGCGGGACCGACGGCGCGTCCCTCCGAGGCGCGCGGGGGCCCGGCAGGGGATCGTTACGCATTCGACGATCATCCCATGACGGCCGCCGGGAAAGCCCCCGGTAGCCTGGTCGGGTGGGTGTGACGCGCGATGTGAAGAAGGCGATCAAGCTCCTCCGGAAGGCCGTCGCGACGCGGAACGCACACAGGACGGTGCGCCGCACGCTCGCCACGCGGCCCCGGCTCACCCCGCGGAGGTTCCGGATCGCCGTGTACTTCGCCGACGGCGCGGTCAACATGTACCAGATGCGCCAGTGGTACCGACCGCTGCAGGAGCTCGCCGAGCGCTGGCCGGTCGTCGTCATGGCGCGCAACTCGCTCGGGGCGCAGGCGCTTCTCGACGACGGCGCGCTGCCGGTGGCGTTCACCCCGAGCGTGACGAGCATCGAGCGGTTCCTCGAGGCGCAGGACATCCGCATCGTGCTCTACGTGAACCAGAACACGCGCAATTTCCAGATGTTCCGGTACGGCGAGCGCTGGCACGTGTTCATCAACCACGGCGAGTCCGACAAGATGTACATGACGACCAATCAGTACAAGGCCTACGACCGCGCTCTCGTCGCGGGCCAGGCGGCGCGCGACCGCCTCTCCCGCGTGCTGTGGGACTACGACGTCGATGCGCGCACGATCGAGATCGGCCGCCCGCAGGCCGATCACTACTCGGGCGAGCTGCCCTACACGCCCGACGAGCGCACGGTCGTGCTGTACGCGCCGACCTGGGAGGGCGACCGCCCCGCCGCGCGCTACGGCTCGGTGGCCTCGCACGGGGAGGCGCTCGTCGCGGCGCTGCTCGCGACCGGCCGCCACCGCGTCATCTACCGTCCGCATCCGCGCAGCGGTGTCGTGAACGCGGCGTTCGGGGAGGCGAACGAGCGGATCATCCAGGCCATCCGCGCGGCCAACCAGAAGGACCCGTCCGCGCAGCACGTCTACGACGATCGGCCGGAGCTCGGATGGCAGCTCGCAGCGGCCGATGTCGCGATCGTCGACATCTCGGCGATGGTCTACGACCGGCTCGCGGTCGGCAAGCCCCTGCTCATCACGAGGCCCGCCGATCCCGCCGCGGAGATCGACGAGGGCGGCTACCTGTCGGCGTGCGAGTGGCTCGAGCCGGCGGACGCCCCCGACATCGTCGCGCACGTCGAGCGCGTGCGCGAGGACCCCGAGGCAGCGCAGCGCCTCGCGCACTGGGTCGCGCACTACTTCGGCGACACGACGCCGGGGGTCGCCACGGCGAAGTTCCACGCCGCCATCGAGCAGCTCATGGCGAGCTGGGAGGAGTGGCGCGCGCGCTCGTCGTCCTGATCGTCAGCGGATCGGCCAGCTGCCGTCGAGCGCGTCGGCGGGGTCGAGCCGGCCGATCTTCACGAAGTACTCGGTGAGGCTCTCCGCCTGCTCGCGCGCCCAGCCGATCTGCCGGTCGTGCAGCTCCGCGACATCCTCGGGGAGCATCCCCGCGTAGCGCTCGACGAGCGCGAAGGCGAGCCGCCCCGCGGCCACGGCGTCGGCCGACGCGTCGTGCGCGGCCTCGAGGACCACGTCGTAGTGCGCCGCGACGGTCGCGAGCGTGCGCTTGCCGCGGCGATACCGGTCGCACGTCTTGTCGACGACGAGCGGATCGAGCACGGGGGTGGGCGACGCGATCGGCTCGACGCCGTGGCGCAGGGCCTCGTGCTTGAGCAGGGAGAAGTCGAAGGGCGCGTTGTACGCGACGATCGGCACGCCCTCGGCGAAGATCTCGCGGAGGGCCGACACGACCTCGGCGACGACCTCGGCCGCCGGCCGCCCCTCCGCGCGCGCCCGCTCGGTCGTGATGCCGTGGACCGCGGTCGCTCCCTCGGGGATGTCGATGCCCGGGTCGGCCATCCAGTGACGCGACCGCAGGACCGTGCCGTCGGCCGAGAGGAGTCCGACGTAGGCCGTGACGATGCGGTCGGACTCGACGTCGACGCCCGTCGTCTCGAGGTCGAACACCCCGAGGCGATCCAGGCGCCCGCCGGGCGCGGCGAACCAGGTGGGGCGCTCGCCCGCGTCGTCGAGCTCGAACAGGGGCGGCGGATCCGGCCATGATGTCGCCATAGGGAGAATGTAGGGCGCAGCGGGGACAAACCCGCGTATGCCACCCCGGCGAACGTAGACTCGTGCGGTGCCCGTCGCCTCCCCGTACGCGTCCCGCCTCGCCCGCATCCCCGTCCGCCGCGCGGAGGTCGAGATCCTGGGCACGCGGACGGCCTACTGGGTGTACGGGCCCGACGACGCCGAGACGAGCATCCTGGCGGTGCACGGGTTCCGCGGAGACCACCACGGGCTCGAGCCGGTCGTCGCGCATCTGCCCGGCGTGCGCGTCGTCATGCCCGATCTCCCTGGCTTCGGCGAGACGCCGCCCGTGCCGGGCCGGCCCCTCGACCTGGATGCGTTCGTCGCGTGGCTCACCGCCTTCGCCGCCGAGGTCGCGCCGGGCGCCGTCGTGCTCGGGCACTCGTTCGGATCGATCGTCGCGTCCGCGGCCGTCGCCCGCGGACTGCCGACATCACGGCTCATCCTCGTGAACCCGATCGGCGCGCCCGCGCTCGAGGGACCCCGGGGCGTGCTGACGCGCCTGGCGGTGCTCTACTACGCGGCGGGCGCTCGGCTGCCCGATCCCGTCGGCACGTGGCTCCTGCGCTGGCCGGTGATCGTGCGGATCATGAGCATCGCGATGGCGAAGACGCGCGACAGGGCCCTTCGCCGCTGGATCCACGACCAGCATGATCGCTTCTTCTCGGGGTTCTCCGACCGGCAGGCGCTGCGCGAGGCGTTCGTCACGAGCGTGTCGCACGATGTGCGCGCGTTCGCCCCGCGCATCGCCCAGCCCACGCTGCTCATCGCCGCCGACCGCGACGACATCACGCCGATCGAGGCCGAGCGCGCGCTGCGCGGGCTGTTCCCCGATGCGCGGCTCGTCGAGCTGACCGACGTCGGCCACCTCATCCACTACGAGAGGCCCGCGGAAGCGGCCGAGGCCATCCGCTCGTTCGTGTGAGGCGCGCTCAGCGCTCGCGGCGCGCGAGCTCCATGAGGCCGCTCACGCGGTAGGGGATGGCTTCGCTCATCACGAGGGACGTCTCGGTGCGCTCGACACCCGAGACGGACAGGATGCGGGCGTCGACGTCGAAGAGGTGGCGCGCGTCGCGGCACGCGACGAGCGCGAGCAGGTCGACCTGCCCGCTCACGCCGTAGACCTGGATGACCTCGGGGATGCGCCGCAGCTCGTCCGTGATCGCAGGGAGCTCGGGCTGGCGCACGCCGATCGACAGGAACGCCTGGAGCGGGAAGCCCAGGCCCTCGGTCGAGATCGCGCGCTCGAACGAGTGGAACACGCCCGCGCGCTCAAGGCGCGCCATGCGGGCCTGCACGGTGTTGCGGGAGAGGCGAAGGCGCTCCGCGAGCGCGACGACCGTCGCCCGCGGGTCCTCGGAGAGCGCGGCGAGGAGCTCGAGATCGACGTGATCGAGGGAGGCCATAGAGAGAGACGGTAGCACCCGGGCCGTCGCGCGATTGCGCATCCTGCTCAGTCGTTATCGGATCGATTGCGCGTGCTGGTCCGGAACCCCGGCCGACACGGCCGTGACTGCGCGAGCGGCTATCCTGACCGGGATATGAGAGCTTCCCGCCGCCTCCTCGCGCTTCCCGTCGTCGCCGCGGCAGCGGTCCTCGTGCTCTCGTGCGCGCCATCCGCGCCGTCCTCGTCCTCGCCATCCGAGCCCGGTGCATCCGCCCCCGGTGCAACAGCCCCCGGTGCATCAGCACCGTCGAGCCCGACCGCAGCGCCCGATGCGGCCGCCGCGCTGCTCGAGGAGGCCCGCGACCCTGCCGCGTGCGCTGTCACCTTCGCGGGGGAGGGCATCGCGCTCGATCCCGTTCTCGCCACCGAGGGCGCGCACGTCGCCGAGCTGCCGCTGCCGGAGCGCGAGGGCGCGGTGTTCGCCGGCTGGTACCTCGACGCCGAGGCCGCGGCGGCCCTCGACGTCGCGCAGCGCGTGAACATCGCCGACGTCGTCTCATGCGACGAGGACCGCAGGCTCCCGCTGCACGCCGCGTGGACGACACCCGAGGAGACCGCAGCCGCCGACGTCGGGGTGCCGATCCTCATGTACCACCAGTTCACCGCCGACCCCGCCGGCGTGGACGACCCCCTCCGGCTCAACTGGGCGTACGCGGGCGACTTCGAGCAGCACATGGCCTATCTCGCCGACGAGGGCTACTACCTGCCGAGCTGGCGCGAGCTGTCGGCGTTCATCGACGGGCGGCTGCGGCTGCCCGAGCGCTCGATCATCGTCACGGACGACGATGCGCACGCGTCGTGGTTCGACCTCGCGGTGCCCGTGCTCGACGAGCACGGCGTGCTCGCGACGTCGTTCGTCATCACGAAGTGGCGTTCGGAGCCGACGCCGTCGCCGTACGTGCTGCAGCGCTCGCACACGCACGACATGCACGATCCGGGTGCGGACGGGCGCGGACGGATGGTCAACTGGACCCCCGAGGAGATCGCCGCGGATCTGCGCACGTCGGCGGACATCCTCGGGGCGGCGGAGGTGGTCGCCTACCCGTTCGGCCATTACGACGAGCGGAGCAAGCAGGGCGTCGCCGACGCGGGCTTCGAGATGGCGGTGACGATCGAGCCGGGGTTCGTCCGTCCGGGCGCCGACAAGCTCGCCCTCCCGCGCGTGCGGATCGACTACGGGATGGGCCTCGAGGCCTTCATCGACGCCGTGAGCTGAGACGCCGGGGCTGCGTGTCTCGGTTGGCGCGGGAGAGACGCGTGGGTCAGTCGGCGGGGACAGCGGAGTACGACAGGAGCGAGAGGCCGTCGTCGTCCAGGCGGAACGCGTGCTGCGACCCGTTCTCGACGCGCTCGCCGGGGCGGGGGAACTCGCCGTCCGAAGCGAGGGCGATGAGCACCCGGATGAGCGACCCGTGCGCGACCGCGATGAGCGGTCCGTCGACGTGCGCGTGCGCCGCAGCGGCGTCGCGCAGCGCGGCCACGGCCCTGGTCGCAACCGCCTCGTCGCTCTCGGCGTCCGGACCCATGGCGCGGCGCTGGAGCTTCCAGAGGTCCTCCGAGGTCATGCCCTCGGCCGAGGCGTAGTCGCGCTCGACGAGCCCGTCGTACAGGGCGGGCCCCGGCACCCCGAGGACGCCGGCGATGATCTCGGCGGTCTCTCGTGCGCGGCTCAGCGGGCTCGACACGACTGCCGCGTATCCGCCGTGGCGCAGCGCCTCAGCGGCCTCGCGCGCCTGAGCGCGTCCGGTGTCGTTGAGCGGGATGTCGGTGCGGCCCTGCACGCGGCCGAGCATGTTCCAGTCGGTCTGCCCATGGCGGACGAGGGTGATGACGGTCACCCCTCGAGCCTAGGGGCACGCGCCTCAGAGAGCGCCGGATCCTCGAAGGGCCGGCAGCTCGTCGGCCAGCGCGGCGAGCACCTCGCTCGTGCCCGCGTCGACCTTCACCGTCGCGCGCCGGTCGGCGCGGGTCTCCCCGCGGTTGACGATCACGACGGGGATCCGACGACGCCGTGCGCGCTCGACGAGACGGATGCCCGAGTTCACGACGAGCGAGGAGCCCGCCACGAGCAGGGCCCCGCTCGTGGCCACGAGCTGCTCGGCCTCCCGGAACTTCTCCGCGGGGATGAACTCGCCGAAGAACACGACCTCGGGCTTCAGGACGCCTCCGCACACCGTGCAGTCCGGGACGACGAAGCCCTCCGACGACGCGGGGAGGACATCGCCGTCCGGCCCGAGCTGCACGCGATCCGGCACCGTGATCCAGGGGTTCTCCCGCTCGAGGCGCTCGCCGACGTCGCGGCGGTCGAACACCTGCCCGCAGTGCGTGCAGAGAACCCGGCGCATCGTGCCGTGCAGCTCGACGACCCTGCGCGATCCCGCGCGCAGGTGGAGCCCGTCGACGTTCTGGGTGACGACGCCCGTGGCGACCCCCGTGCGCTCGAGTGCGGCGATCGCGGCGTGCCCCGCGTTGGGCTCGGCGGCCGCGAACGCCTTCCAGCCGAGGTGCGATCCGACCCAGTAGCGCCGCCGCGCCGCCTCGTCGGAGAGGAACGTCTGCGCCGTCATCGGCGTGCGGCGGGGCGCACCCTCGCCGCGGTAGTCGGGGATGCCGGAGTCCGTCGACACGCCGGCACCGGTCAGCACGGCGATGCGGCGCCCGGCGAGCACCTCGATCGCCTGTCGGACGCCGGCGGCCGCGCCCGCGTCGATCCGCTCGGTGAGAACCATGGAGCCTCCTCGTGGCCGAGTCTAGGCGCGCTGTCTTTCGCGGAGGTTACGGACGGCTCATCCCGCGCCCGGATGGGACGATGGACGGATGATCCTGCACCCGATCGACGACCCCGCCGACGAGCGCCTCGCCGACTACCGCGACCTCACCGACGTGGCGCTGCGCCGCGTCAGCGAGCCCGAGCGCGGCCTCTACATGGCCGAGTCCGCGAAGGTGCTCGGCCGTGCGCTCGCCGCGGGCCACGCGCCGCGGTCGGTGCTCACGGCGCGCAAGTGGCTTCCGGACGTCGAGCGGCTCGTGGGCGATCGGGAAGTCCCGGTGTACGTCGTCCCCGACGAGGTCGCCGAGCAGGTGACGGGGTTCGCGGTGCACCGGGGCATGCTCGCGGCCATGCAGCGTCCTGAGCCGCCCGCGGTCGCGGAGGTGCTCGCTCACGCGAGGACAGTGCTCGTGCTCGAGGACATCGTCGACCACACGAACGTGGGCGCCGCCTTCCGCGCGGCCGCAGGTCTCGGCGCGGACGCCGTGCTCGTGACGCCGCGGTGCGCGGACCCCCTCTACCGTCGCAGCGTGCGGGTGAGCATGGGGACGGTGTTCCAGGTGCCCTGGACGCGGCTGCCGGAGTGGGCGCCTCGTGAGGGCGTGGGCGCGCGCGAGCTGCTCACCGCGTCGGGCTTCCACCTGGCCGCCATGGCGCTCGCCGACGACGCGGTGCCGCTCGATGCCTTCGCCGCCCGCCGCCCGGAGCGGGTCGCGTTCGCGATGGGCTCCGAGGGCGACGGGCTCAGCCGTCGCGCGCTCGCCGCGGCCGACACCGTCGTGACGATCCCCATGGCGGGCGGCGTCGACTCGCTCAACGTCGCGTCGGCGGCCGCGGTGGCGCTGTGGGCGCTGCAGCACCCGCCCGCGGGCTGACGGTCAGTCCTCCGCGATCGAGACCGGGCCGGGCTGCGGGCGCTTCGCCGAGACGAAGTCTCCCGAGGACTGATGGCGGAGCCGCCGCAGCACCCACGGGACGAGGTGGCTGCGGGCCCACACGAGATCGTTCTGCCGCGCCGCGCGCCAGGAGGACGCGGGCCGCGGGTCGGGCTGGAGCGGCTGCAGGTCGTTCGGGACGTTGAGCGCGCGCAGCACCATGCGGGCGACCTCGTGGTGCCCGAGCGGGTTCATGTGCAGCCGGTCGGCCGCGAAGAAGCGCGGATCCTGGATCTCCTTGAGCGCCCACTGGTCGGCGACGACGCAGTCGTGGCGGTCGGCGATCGCCCGGATGTTCTCGTTGTAGATCGCGATCTTGCCGCGGAACGGGCGGAAGACCGGCGTCCAGGCGACGTCGATCCCGGTGAAGACGACGATCGTCGCGCCCTGAGAGCCCAGGCGCTCGACGGCTGCCTCGAACTGGGCGGCGATCGCGTCGGGATCGGTGCCGGGGCGGATGACGTCGTTGCCGCCCGCGCAGAACGTCACGAGGTCGGGACGCAGCGCGATCGCCGGCTCGACCTGCTCGTCGACGATCTGGCCGATGAGGCGCCCGCGCACGGCGAGGTTGGCGTAGGCGAAGTCGTCGACCTGCCTCGCGAGCACCTCGGCGACGCGATCCGCCCATCCGCGATGGCCGCCCGGAGCCGCAGGATCCGGGTCGCCGATCCCCTCGGTGAACGAGTCGCCGAGCGCGACATAGCGCCGCCAGGGGTGGACTCCCTCGTTGTCGGCCGCCGCCATCCGCGTCTCGTCGCCCGTCGCCATGGTCCCTCGCCTCCGTGCCTCGCCCGCGCCTATCGAGACTAGTCCCGGTCGTCGAGACCAGCGCACCCCGCACCGGTTTCGGCGCCCGGGGCTAGTCTCGACGAACGCTGGAGATCGTGTCCGCGGCACCGTCTAGGGTTGATCCCCGTGCTGAGTCCGTCCTATCCGCAGAGAGCTCCCTGGGGGACGGCGGGCAAGCTGCGCGCGTGGCAGCAGGAGGCGCTCGACATCTACTTCGCGCAGCCCGACCGCCGTGACTTCCTCGTCGCCGCCACCCCCGGCGCCGGCAAGACGACCTTCGCGCTGACCCTCGCGAACGAGCTGCGCCATCGCGGCGAGGTCGATCGGATCATCGTCGTGTGCCCGACCGAGCACCTCAAGACGCAGTGGGCCGACGCCGCGGCGCGCGTGAGCATCCGCCTCGATCCCGAGTTCAAGAACAGCCACTGGCAGCCCGCGCGCCACTATCACGGGGTCGTCGTGACCTATGCGCAGGTCGCGATGAAGCCCGAGGTGCATCGCGAGCTCACGAAGAGCGCGCGCACGCTCGTCATCCTCGACGAGGTGCATCACGGCGGTGACGCCCTCAGCTGGGGCGACGGCATCCGCGAGGCGTACACGCCCGCGGTCCGGCGCCTCTCCCTCAGCGGAACGCCGTTCCGCAGCGATGAGGCGCCCATCCCGTTCGTCGAGTACGCGCCCGACGCGCAGGGCCTGCGCACCTCGATCACCGACTACAGCTACGGATACGGCCGCGCGCTCGCCGACGGCGTCGTGCGCCCCGTGCTCTTCCACGTCTACTCGGGCCACATGACCTGGCGCACGAAGGCCGGAGACGAGCTCGAGGCGCACCTGGGCCAGGACAACACGAAGGACATCACGTCGCAGGCGTGGCGGACGGCGCTCGATCCGAACGGCGACTGGATGCCCGCTGTCCTGCGCTCCGCGGACAAGCGGCTCACCGAGATCCGGCACCACGTGCCCGATGCCGGCGGCCTCGTCATCGCCACCGACCAGACGAACGCCCGCGCGTACGCGAAGATCCTGCATGAGATCACGGGCCAGCGCCCGACGGTCGTGCTCTCCGACGAGGCCGAGGCATCGAGCCGCATCGAGCAGTTCTCCGCGAACACCACGCGCTGGATGGTCGCGGTGCGGATGGTGTCGGAGGGCGTCGACGTGCCGCGGCTCGCGGTCGGGGTCTACGCGACGTCGTCGTCGACCCCGCTGTTCTTCGCGCAGGCGATCGGGCGCTTCGTGCGCGCTCGCCGCAGGGGAGAGGCCGCGAGCGTCTTCCTGCCGAACATCCCCGTGCTCATGGCCCTCGCGACCGAGATGGAGCGGCAGCGCGACCACGTCCTCGACCGCGGCGAGAAGGACGAGGACGGGCTCGACGACGCGCTGCTCGAGGCGGCGGAGCGCGGCGACAAGGCGTCCGACGCGCTCACGCAGGAGTTCGAGTTCCAGTCGCTCGGCTCCGTCGCGCACTTCGACAGCGTCGTATTCGAGGGGCAGCAGTTCGGGCAGCTCGCGGAACCGGGAACCGACGAGGAGCTCGAGTTCATCGGGCTGCCCGGCCTGCTCGAGCCCGAGCACGTGCACGAGCTGCTCATGCAGCGGCAGAGCCGCCAGTCGAAGCACCGGGAGGCGCGCGAGGCGCGCACGCAGTCGACGGGGGAGGAGACGACCCTCCCCGCTCCGCTGCACCGCACCCTCAAGGAGCAGCGCCAGCTGCTGAACAGCCTCGTGGGCGTCTACGCGCGCCAGTCGGGCGAGCCGCATGGCGCGATCCACGCCTGGCTCCGGAAGACGTGCGGGGGTCCGGCCGTCGCGCAGGCGACCGTCGCGCAGCTCCAGAAGCGCATCGACACGCTCCGCCGGCGCGTGCACAGCTGAGGCTCGTTCGGCGCTCCGAAATGCTGTCAATCCGCGTCCTGACGCGGTGACGCGGCGAGCCGCGAACTAGCGTGGAGGCATCCCCCTCACCTCTCCACGAAGGAGCCCGACGTTGGCCGCGCCCTCCGACCATCCGCTCGCCCCGACCCCCGCAGACCGCCGCAGGTGGGCGCAGTACCTCGTCGACGAGCGCGCGGAGGCCGCCGTCTACGAGCAGCTCGCGCGGCGGCGCTCGGGTGAGGAGAGGGAGATCCTCCTCGCCCTCGCGGAGGCCGAGGGGCGCCATGAGGCGCACTGGGTGGAGCTGCTGGGCGGCGAGCCGGCGAAGCTGCCGTCCGCGAGCGTGCGCACGCGTCTGCTCGGGTGGATGGCCGGGCGCTTCGGCTCGGTGTTCGTCCTCGCTCTCGCGCAGAACGCCGAGGCGCGCTCGCCCTACGACAGCGAGCCGTCGGCGACCGCGGCGATGCGCGCCGACGAGAAGATCCACCACGAGGTCGTGCGCGGCCTCGCCGCGAAGGGGCGTCGTCGGCTGTCCGGCACGTTCCGCGCAGCCGTCTTCGGCGCCAACGACGGGCTCGTCAGCAACTTCGCCCTGGTCCTCGGGATCGGAGCGGCCGGGGTCGCCCCCGAGTTCGTGCTGCTGAGCGGCATCGCGGGGCTCCTCGCCGGGGCGCTCTCCATGGGCGCCGGGGAGTTCGTGTCGGTCCGCTCGCAGCGCGAGCTGCTCGAGTCGACGGAGCCGAGCGGCTACGCGGACGGGGGTCTGCCCGATCTCGACCTCGAGGCGAACGAGCTCGCGCTCGTCTACCGGGCGCGCGGCCTCGGCGAGCAGGAGGCGCTCGAGCGCGCGCGCACCGTCATCGAGGATGCGAAGCGCGGCAGCATGCCCGCTCGCGCGCGGCACGGCGACGCCCACGAGGTCGTCGGCGGGGCGTGGCGCGCCGCGCTCTCGAGCTTCCTCTTCTTCGCGTCGGGTGCGATCATCCCGGTCCTGCCGTGGCTGCTCGGGCTCGGTGGACTGCCCGCGGTGCTGCTCGCCCTCGTCCTCGTCGGGATCGCGCTCATGCTGACCGGTGCGACGGTCGGCCTCCTGTCCGGGGGATCGCCGCTGCGGCGCGGCCTGCGGCAGCTCGGCATCGGCTTCGGGGCGGCCGCCGTGACCTATCTGCTCGGTCTCCTGTTCGGCGTGTCGCTCGGGTGACGCGCCCGGGGTGCGCCCCGGTTCGTCGGGATCCCGGAGGGGTGGTAATGTTGTCTCTCGGTTCGGGAAACGGAGTGAGAAGCTCCGGAGAACGGATCACACCCAATGCGCGGGTGGCGGAATAGGTAGACGCGCTAGCTTGAGGTGCTAGTGCCCGTATTAGGGCGTGGGGGTTCAAGTCCCCCCTCGCGCACAGCGGAAGGCCCCGGTCGAGAGACCGGGGCCTTCGCCGTTTCCGGGTAGCGTGGAGCGCATGCCCGAAGCCGAGATCCCCGAAGTCGCCCGCATCGCCGCCGATCTCATCCGGATCGACACGACGAACTTCGGCGGCGGCGACGCGAGGGGCGAGCGCGAGGCGGCCGAGTACGTGGGCGCCTACCTCGAAGGCCTCGGCCTCGAGACCGCGTACCACGAGCCGATCCCGCGCCGCACGAACGTCTGCGCGCGCGTGCGGGGGCGCAATCCCGACAAGCCGGCGCTCGTGCTGCACGGGCACCTCGACGTCGTGCCGGCGATGGTCGACGACTGGTCGGTCGATCCGTTCGCGGGCGAGATCCGCGACGGCATGCTCTGGGGTCGCGGCGCGGTCGACATGAAGAACATGGACGCGATGATCCTCACGTCGGTCGCCGAGCTGCTGCGCGCGGGGGAGCAGCCCGAGCGCGACCTCGTGCTCGCGTTCTTCGCCGACGAGGAGAATGGCGGCGTCGAGGGGTCCCAGCTCGTCGTCCGCGACCGCCCCGAGTGGTTCGACGGCGCCACGGAGGCGATCAGCGAGGTCGGCGGGTACTCGATCCCCGTGGGCGACCGCAGCGCCTATCTCCTGCAGGTCGGCGAGAAGGCCCTCATGTGGGTCACGCTGGTCGCCCGCGGACGCGCAGGGCACGGCAGCAGGTTCCACCCCGAGAACGCCGTCACGCGGCTGGCCGAGGCCGTCGCGGCCCTCGGGGCGCGCACCTGGCCGGTCGAGCTCACCGAGACGACCCGCCGCCTGCTCGAGGGGATCGGGGAGATCACGGGCGACCCCACGCGCGACCCCGACGCCCTCGCTGCGCACACAGGGCCGGCCGAGGCCTTCGTGAAGTCGACGTTCCGCACGGTCGCCAACCCCACGGGGCTCACCGCCGGGTACAAGCACAACGTGATCCCCGACGCGGCCTCCGCGACGGTGGACATCCGCGTCCTCCCCGGATCGGAGGACGCCGTCCTCGCGGAGGTCCAGCGCATCGTCGGCCCCGACATCGAGATCCGGATGTTCCTGCGCGACATCGGCATGGAGATCCCGTTCGAGGGCCCGCTCGTCGAGGCCATGGTCGGCGCCCTCGGGCGGCACGATCCCGGCGTCCCCGTGCTGCCGTACCTGCTCGGCGCGGGCACGGACAACAAGGCGCTCTCGACGATCGGCATCGCCGGCTACGGCTTCGCCCCGCTGCGGCTGCCTCGCGACCTCGACTTCACGGGGATGTTCCACGGGGTCGACGAGCGCGTCCCGGTCGACGCCCTGGAGTTCGGCCAGCGGGTGCTGACCGACCTCATCCGCACGTACTAGCCCGCGCTCCCCGGTCATCCGGGAGTCTGACGCGATCATCAGCAGCCGTCGCCTAAAGTCGTGACGTCGCGCGCTCCGCCGCGGCATCGCGAGAGAAAGACCCCATGTCGTTCATCGAAGCCATCATCCTCGGGCTCGTGCAGGGCCTGACCGAGTTCCTCCCGATCTCCTCGAGCGCGCATATCCGCGTCGTCGGCGAGTTCCTGCCGTCTGCATCGGACCCGGGAGCGACCTTCACCGCGATCACCCAGATCGGCACCGAGCTCGCGGTGCTCGTGTACTTCTGGAAGAAGATCGTCCACATCGTGAAGCAGTGGGCCCTGTCTCTGTCCGGACGCGTGCCGCGCAACGACCCGGACGCGCGGATGGGATGGCTCGTCATCATCGGCACGCTCCCGATCGGCGTGCTCGGCTTCCTCTTCCAGGACGTCATCCGCGACGTCTTCCGCAACCTCTGGCTCGTCGCGACCGTCCTCATCGTCTTCGGCATCATCCTCGGTCTCGCTGACCGCTACGGGCGTCGCGAGCGCGACATGGCGCACATCACCTATCCGCACGGGCTCACGCTCGGCGTCGCGCAGGCGCTCGCGCTCATCCCCGGCGTGTCGCGTTCGGGGGCCACGACGACCGCCGCTCGCGCGCTCGGCTACAACCGCACGGCGGCCGCCGAGTTCTCCTTCCTGCTCGCCGTCCCCGCGGTCTTCGGCAGCGGCCTCTACGAGCTCATGCACGCGCTCACCGAGCCCGGCGAGCAGGGCTACGGGATGGCCGAGACGCTCGTCGCGACGGTGATCGCGTTCGTCGTGGGCTGGATCGTCATCGCGTACCTCATGCGGTACCTCAAGCGCGGCAGCTTCCTGCCGTTCGTGCTGTACCGCGTGGGCCTGGGCCTCGTGCTGTTCGCCCTGCTCGCGACCGGCGTCCTCACCGCGTACTGATCGGGAAGGGGCGCCCTGGTGCGGCGCCCCTTCCGCTCAGCGGCGGCCGTCGCGTCCGTCGCGCGGGTCGTCGCGGTGGAGGTACCGCTCGAACGCCTTCGCGATCGCGTCGCCCGATGCGTCGGGCGAGTCCACGGTGTCGCGCGTCTGCTCGAGCTGGCGGATGTACTCGCTCATCTCCTCGTCGTCCGCGGCCGCCGCGTCGATCGTGGCCTCCCACGCGGCGGCGTCGGTCGCGAGGGTCCCCTTGGGGACGATCGCGCCCGTGAGCTCCTCGAGTCGCGTGAGCAGTGCGAGCGTCGCCTTGGGCGACGGCGTCGCGCCCGCGACGTAGTGCGGGACGCTCGCCCACAGCGACAGCGTCGGGATGCCCGCGCGCTCGGCGGCATCGCCGAGCACGGTCAGGATGCCGACCGGCCCCTCGTACGTCGAGCGCTCGAGGCCCAGCTGCGCGCGGACCTCGGCGTTCTCGCTGCTCGCGAACACCGAGATCGGCCGCGTGTGCGGCACATCCGACATCATCGATCCGAGCGTCACGAGGCCCGTGATGCCCTCCGTGAGCGCGCGGTCGACGAACTCGCTCGCGAACGAGCGCCACGCGCGGGCCGGCTCGCTTCCCGTGATCGTCCAGAACCACACGTCGCCGGTGCCCTGCTCGGGGCGGTGCAGCGTCGCCTCGGGCCAGCGGAGGCTGCGGCCGCCCTCCCCGTCGGACTCGATCTGCGGCCGCGTGTACTGGTAGTCGAAGTAGAGCTCGGGGTCGACCGAGAACGCGGGTCTGAGATCGGCCTCCTCGCGCAGCTGCCGCACGGCTCCCGTGGCGGCTTCTCCGGCGTCGTTCCAGCCGTCGAAGGCGGCGACGATGATCCTGCGTCCGAGTGTCTGCACCGGGTTCCCTCCTCCCGCAGCGCGGGTGTCCGTCCAGGTTAGTCCCGGATGCCGCCCCAGTAGGCTGAACCGGTGACAGTGAAGCAGCCCCACGCCGTGCTCTGGGACATGGATGGCACCCTCATCGACTCCGAGCCGTACTGGATGGCCGCGGAGACGCCGCTCGTGGAGAGCTTCGGCGGCACCTGGGACCACGAGCAGGCTCTGCAGCTCGTGGGCCTCGGCCTGCACGACGCCGCGCGCGTCCTGCAGGGAGCGGGCGTGCGGATGGACGTCGACGCGATCGTCGAGCACCTCACCGACGACGTGCTGCGCCAGATGGGCGAGCTCGGCGTCCCGTTCCGCCCTGGCGCGCAGGAGCTCCTGCGCGAGCTGCGCGCGGCCGGTGTGAAGACCGCGCTCGTCACGATGTCGATGCACCGCATGGCGGCCGCGATCGTCGAGCTGCTCGAGTTCGACGCCTTCGACCTCGTGCTCGGCGGAGACGACGTGCCGATGCCGAAGCCGCACCCCGACCCGTACCTGCGTGCCGCCGAGCTGCTCGACGTCGACATCGCCCACACGGTCGCGATCGAGGACTCGCCCAACGGCCTGCGCGCCGCCGTCTCGTCGGGCGCCGTGTCGCTCGGAGTGCCGCACTTCGTCGGTCTCGACGGCGTCGGCGCACACGAGCTGTGGCCGACCCTCGAGGGCCGCGGCATCGCCGACATCACCGCGCTGTACAGCGCCCACCGCTCCTGACCCCCATCTCCCGGAGGACACCCATGACCGCGCCTCGCGGCCCCTTCCGCTTCGGCGACCGTGTGCAGCTCACCGGCCCGAAGGGCAAGATGCACACCATCACGCTCCGCGAACGCGGCGAGCTCCACACCCATCACGGCGTGCTCCGGCACGAGCAGCTCGTCGGCCAGCCCGACGGCTCGGTCGTGGAGAACTCGAGCGGACACGAGTACCTCGCGCTGCGGCCCCTGCTCCGCGACTTCGTGATGTCGATGCCGCGCGGCGCCGCGATCGTCTACCCCAAGGACGCGGCGGCGATCGTCGCGCAGGCCGACATCTTCCCCGGCGCGGTCGTCGTCGAGGCCGGCGTCGGCTCGGGAGCGCTGTCGCTGTCGCTGCTGCGTGCGGTGGGAGCGTCCGGACGGCTCATCTCGTTCGAGCGGCGCATGGAGTTCGCGGAGGTCGCGATGGCGAACGTCGAGACCTTCTTCGGCGAGCGCCCTGCGCACTGGTCGGTCGTCGAGGGCGATCTCGCCGAGGCGCTCCCCGGCGCGGTCGAGCCGGGCGGCGTCGACCGCGTCGTGCTCGACATGCTCGCACCGTGGGAGGTGCTCGAGCCGGTCGCCGACGCGCTCGCTCCCGGCGGCGTCGTCATCTGCTACGTCGCGACCGCGACGCAGCTGTCGCGCGTGGCCGAGTTCCTGCGCGGGCTGGGCTGCTTCACGGAGCCGGAGGCGAGCGAGACGATGGTGCGCGGATGGCACGTCGACGGGCTCGCGGTGCGACCGGATCACCGCATGGTCGCGCACACGGGCTTCCTCATCATGGCGCGCCGCCTCGCCCCGGGCGTCGTGCCCCCCGAGGTGAAGCGCAGGGCGTCGAAGAAGAGCTACACCGACGAGGACCTCGAGATCTGGACCCCCGGCGCCGTCGGGGACCGCGACATCACCGACAAGAACCTCCGCAAGCGCGTGCGCGAGGCGCAGCGCGCGGCGGAGGGCGCTCGCCTCGCGGCCGGTGCGGTGTCGGGGGAGGGTGAGCAGGGTGCTTAGACTGATGCCCGTGCGCAAGACCCCCGCTCTCCTCTCCGTCGCCGCCCTGACCACGCTCGCCCTGGCCGGCTGCAGCCCCTTCGGAGGATCCGGCGCATCGTCGTGCGACCGTGCAGAGGGCGCCGACCCGACGCTTCCCGACCTCGTCCAGGTCGACGGAGCACTCGACGAGGCGCCGCAGGTCGACATGCGGTCGCCGTTCCACGTCGACGAGACGGCGTATGCCGACGTCGAGGTGGGCGACGGCCCCGCCATCGCGACGATGGACCAGGCCGGTGTGCTCGACATGACCCTCTACGACGGCACGACCGGCGAGATGATCATCGGCACGTCGTACTCGGGCGACCTCTCGAGCGTCGGCGCCCTGTCGCAGTGGACCACGCAGTTCCCGGGCCTCGAGGACGCGCTCGAATGCGCGACCGAGGGCTCGCGCGTGATCGCCGCGCTCGCCGAGGACGACGTGGCCCCCGAGGCGCGGCAGACGTACGCCCAGGCGGGCTTCCCGCAGGAGGGCTCGATCGTCGCGGTGGTCGACGTGCGCAAGGTCTACCCGGCAGCCGCCTCGGGGACGCTCCAGTACAACGACGGGTTCGGCCTGCCGAGCGTCGTGCGCGATCCCGACGGACGCCCGGGCATCGTCGTCCCCGACGCGCCCGCGCCCGAGGAGCTCGTCGTCCAGACGCTCATCAAGGGCGACGGCGAGAAGCTGACCGCCGACGACACGCCGCTCGTGCACTACACGGGCGTCCTGTGGGACGAGAAGACGGTCTTCGACTCGTCGTGGGAGAACGGATCGCCCGTCCCCTTCCCGCTCGAGGACGTCATCGAGGGCTTCACGAAGGGCCTCGTGGGCCAGACGATCGGCTCGCAGGTCATGATCGTCGTGCCCCCGGAGCTCGGATACGGCGACGAGGGCCAGGGCACGATCCCCGGCGGCGCGACGCTCGTGTTCGTCGTGGACATCCTCGGCGTGCAGGACGCGCCCACCCCGTAGCAGGTGCGCCCCTCGCCCCGCGGGGATCCCTAGGATGGCTCTCGTGGCCGAGCGGATCCCAGCGGAAGAGCGACTGATGAATCTCGTGGTCGCCCTCGTGGCGACCGAGATCGGCCTCACGAAGCAGCAGATCCTCGACAGCGTGTCGGGGTACCGGCAGCGCGCCGGCGCGCGGTCCGACGCGCTCGACAAGATGTTCGAGCGCGACAAGGACGACCTCCGCGCGCTCGGGGTGCCCCTCGAGACCATCCCCTCGAGCACCGACCCGAACGACCTCCGCGACGCCCGGTACCGCATCCCGAAGTCGGAGTACCACCTCCCCGAGGACATCTCGTTCTCGCCGTCGGAGCTCGCCGTGCTGAGCCTCGCCGGCGAGGTGTGGAGCTCGGGATCGCTGTCGGCGGAGGCGCGCTCCGGGCTGCGGAAGATCCGCGCGCTCGGCATCGACGTGGATGAGCCGATCCTCGGCTTCGCGCCACGGCTCACGGCGCACGAGCCCGCGTTCGCGCCGCTCCAGTCGGCCATCGAGGCATCCCGCGTCGTGACGTTCGCGTACCTCAAGCCGGGGGAGGAGCGCGCACGCCGCCGGCGGCTGGCACCCCTCGCGCTCGTCGAGTACGAGGGGCGCTGGCACGTCTACGGTCGCGACCTCGACGCGGACGCGGACCGGACGTTCCTCCTCAGCCGCATCACGGGCGACGTCGAGACGACGGCGGAGACCTTCGACCGATCCGCACGCGAGGGAGCGGGGGAGCGCGCCCTGTCCGGGCTCGAGGAGGTCGCGGCGAGGCAGCGCGCGCTCGTCGAGGTGACGCCGGGCAGCGAGGGCGCCCTCCGCCTGCTGCGCCGCGCGGAGCCCGCCGTGCAGGGCTACCGCGTCCCCTACGTCGACCGGCACATCTTCGCCGACGAGCTCGCCTCGTACGGTCCCGAGGTGCGCGTCGTGGAGCCAGCGGACCTGCGCGAGGCCGTCATCGAGCGCCTGCGCGCGGTCGCCGCGCTGCACGAGGGGGAGGCCCGATGACCGTCCAGCGACCGAACCTCCTCGCGAGCGACCAGGTCCGCATCCTCCTGACGCTCGTGCCGTTCCTCTTCGAGCGCGGCGAGGTGTCCGTCGACGACGCGGCGGCCGAGTTCGACGTGACGCCGGCGCAGATGCGCCGGCTCGTGCGGCGCCTGCCGCTCATCGGACTCCCCGGCGAGGACGGCTGGTACCAGATGCCGAACGAGATGTTCGACATCGACTGGGACCTCCTCGAGGAGCACGACGTCATCCTCATCAAGGAGAAGGTCGCGCTCGACCGCGCGCCGCGGCTCACCGCGCGCGAGGCCGCCGCGCTGCTCGCGGGTCTGCAGCTCGCTCGCGGCATCCCCGGCGTCGCCGACACCGAGGTGTACGCCCGCCTCGTCGAGAAGCTCGCGCGCGGTGCGTCGGGAGCGCCCGCCGAGCTCGTCGTCGCGCCCGAGCCGGTCGACGAGGTGCGATCGCTCGTCTCGCGCGCGCTCACGGCGCGGGTCGCGCTGTCGTTCACCTACCGCGCACCCGACGCCGGGCCGACGACGCGCACCGTCGACCCCATGAGCGTCCTCATCACGAACGGGCAGTGGTACCTCCAGGGGTGGTGCCATCTGCGGCGCGCGGTGCGGACGTTCCATCTCGACCGGGTGAGCGAGGCGCGCCTGACCGACATCCCGATCGAGCATCGCGACGAGCACGCGGGGGAGGCGGGCTTCGGGCAGGTCGACGGCGATCAGATCGCGGTCGTGCGGTACCCCGCGGATGCCGCTGCGCTCCTCGGCGACTACCTCAGGCACGCCGAGGTCTCCGAGGAGGGCGGCACGGCGACCGCCCGCATCCGCATCGCCGACGCGCAGACGCTGCGCCGACTCGCCGCCCGGCTCGGCGGGCGGCTCGAGATCGTGTCGCCGCCGCAGGCGCGCCGCGCGGCGGCCGAGTGGGCCCGCGCGGGGCTCGCGCTGTATGGAGTCGACTGAGCGTCCTCGAGGAAAACAGTTTCCGATCGCCGGGCCGACCTCGGCGCGTCGGGTCGACGGGCTAGAATCGCCTCGAACCCAGACTTCCGATCGATGGAGACCCCTCATGCTCGGCAATCTCAACGGCTGGCACCTGCTCATCCTGCTGGCCGTCATCCTCCTCCTCTTCGGCGCGGCGCGTCTCCCTGCCCTCGCCAAGAGCGTCGGCCAGTCGGCGCGCGTCTTCAAGGGCGAGATGAAGCAGATGAAGGAGGAGAGCGGGGAGGACGACACGAAGAAGGCCGCCGAGCCGGGGTACACGCTGAACGGCGAGACCGTCGAGCGGCCGAAGGCGGATGGCTCCGCCGGCAGCACGCCGCAGAGCTAGCCGCGCATGGCGACGACCGACACGGAGGTCGCCATGCCGGAGGACGGGCCGTACCGCGACCGCAAGATGACCCTCGCGGCGCATCTGCTCGAGCTGCGCAAGCGGCTCATGATCGCGGCTGCCGCGCTCGTCGTCGGCATGGTGGTGGCCTTCCTCATCACCGATCCCGTCATCCACCTCCTCACGCAGCCGATCGCGCTGGTCGCCGAGAGGCGGGGAGACGACTTCGCGCAGCTGAACTTCGACTCCGTCACGGCGGGGTTCGACATGCGCATGCGCATCGCGTTCGCGCTCGGTCTGCTCATGTCGGCGCCGGTCTGGCTGTGGCAGATCTGGGCGTTCATCATGCCGGGCCTCACGCGCAAGGAGGTCCGCTACACGGTCGGCTTCATGGCCACGGCGATCCCGCTCTTCTTCGCGGGCTGCTACGTGGGCCTCGTCATCATGCCCCACATCATCGAGCTGATGGCGTCGTTCGTGCCCGAGGCGGGTGCGCAGTTCTACAAGTACGACTACTACTACGACTTCGTCTTCAAGCTCCTGCTCGTCCTGGGCGTCGCGTTCGTGAGCCCCGTGTTCCTCGTGGCGCTCAATCTCGCGGGAATCATCACGGGCAAGGCCATCCTCAAGGGATGGCGGGTGGCGGTGGTCGTGGCGACCGCGTTCGCCGCGATCTCGACGCCCGCGGCCGACATCACGTCCATGCTCCTGCTCGCGGGCATCCTCATCGTCCTGTATGTGCTCGCGGGGCTCCTGTCGATGCTGTTCGACCGGCGCAAGCGCAAGCGCCATCCGGAGATGTTCGTCGACCCCGAGGTGTGAGCGGCGCCGGCCGCATGCGCGCGCGATAGTCTTCGAGCATGAGCGGCCTGAGCCCATCCGAAAGCTACGCCGCAGCCCGCGAGAGCCGTCGGCACCCGATCACGACGGCCTTCGCCGAGGCGCAGCGCTTCGAGCTCGACCCGTTCCAGGTGGCGGGCTGCCAGGCGCTCGAAGACGGGCGCAGCGTGCTGGTCGCCGCGCCCACGGGCGCGGGCAAGACCATCGTCGGCGAGTTCGCCGTGCACCTCGCGATGCGGACGCCGGGAGAGAAGGCCTTCTACACGACGCCCATGAAGGCGCTGTCGAACCAGAAGTTCCGCGAGCTGCAGCAGGTCTACGGCGAGGACGAGGTCGGCCTGCTCACGGGCGACACGAACATCAACGCGCACGCGCGCGTGGTCGTGATGACGACCGAGGTGCTCCGCAACATGATCTACGCCGGCTCCTCGGCGCTGCGCGGGCTCCGCTACGTCGTGATGGACGAGGTGCACTATCTCGCCGACCGGTTCCGCGGCGCGGTGTGGGAGGAGGTCATCATCCACCTCCCGCAGGGCGTGCGACTCGTCTCCCTCAGCGCGACCGTGTCGAACGCCGAGGAGTTCGGCGACTGGCTCGACACCGTGCGCGGCGACACCGAGGTCATCGTGTCCGAGACGCGGCCCGTTCCGCTCGAGCAGCACGTCCTCGTGCGCGGCGACCTCCTGCCGCTGTTCGACGAGAGGGCGGGTGCCGCGGCCGCGCAGGTCAACCAGGAGCTCATGCGCGTGCGCTCGTCGTTCGCGCAGAGCCATCGGGCGAACGAGGACTTCTTCGACAAGCGGCGCCGCGGTCGGCGGCCGTCGTACCGGCGGCCGGGGCCTGCCGGGCGCATGGAGCGGATCGACCGGCCGCAGGTGATCGAGCTGCTCGGGCGCCAGAACCTGCTCCCCGCCATCTTCTTCATCTTCAGCCGGATGGGCTGCGACCAGGCGGTGCAGCAGGTGCGCCGATCGGGTGTGCGGCTCACGACGCAGGACGAGCGCGCCGAGATCCGGCGCATCGTGGACAAGCGGATGGCCAGCCTGCCCGACGAGGACCTCGGTGTCCTCGGGTTCTGGGAGTGGCGCGAGGATCTCGAGCGCGGCGTCGCGGCGCACCACGCGGGCCTCCTGCCGGCCTTCAAGGAGGTCGTCGAGGAGCTCTTCCAGCGCAAGCTCGTGAAGGCCGTCTTCGCGACGGAGACGCTCGCGCTCGGCATCAACATGCCCGCGCGCACGGTCGTGCTCGAGAAGCTCGAGAAGTTCAACGGCGAGGCCCGCGTGCCGATCACGTCTGGGGAGTACACCCAGCTGACGGGCAGGGCGGGCCGCCGCGGGATCGATGTGGAGGGCCACGCGGTCGTGCAGTGGACCGACGGACTCGACCCGCAGGCAGTGGCGTCGCTCGCGTCGCGGCGCACGTATCCGCTCAACTCGAGCTTCCGCCCCACGTACAACATGGCGGTCAACCTCATCGACCAGTTCGGCAAGGAGCGCGCACGGGAGATCCTGGAGTCGTCCTTCGCCCAGTTCCAGGCCGACCGCGCCGTCGTGGGCCTCGCACGGCAGGTCAAGGAGGCCGAGGAGTCCCTCGCCGGATACGAGAAGGCCATGGCGTGCGATCGCGGCGACTTCGCCGAGTACGCGGGGATCCGGCGCGAGCTCAGCGACCTCGAGAAGGCCGACCGCAAGGACGTGAGCGCGTCGCGCGCTCGGCGTCAGCAGCGCCTGGACCGCATCCAGAGTCTGCGCAAGCGCATGCAGCGGCACCCCTGCCACCAGTGCCCCGACCGGGAGAAGCACGCGCGCTGGGGCGAGCGGTTCTGGCGACTGCGTCGCGACGTCACGAAGCTGCGTCGTCAGATCGAGGGGCGCACGGGAAGCGTCGCGCGCCAGTTCGACCGCATCCTCGACGTGCTCGCGGAGCTCGAGTACGTCGAGCCGGGAGAGGCCGGCCTCGCGCTGACCGCCGCCGGTCGCAGGATGCGGCGGATCTACGGCGAGCGCGACCTGCTCGTGGCGGAGTCGCTCCGGCAGGGGCTCTGGAGCCGGCTCGACGCCGCGGGCCTCGCGTCCCTCGCCTGTGCGCTCGTCTACGAGCCGCGGCGCGACGAGGCGCCCGAGGCGCACGGCCTGCCACGGGGAGCCTTCCGGGAGGCGCTCGCCGCGACCGAGGAGCTCTGGAGCCGCCTCGACGACCTCGAGCGCGATCACGGGCTGCCGGGATCGAACCCGCCCGCGACCGCGCTCGCTACCGCCATGCACATGTGGGCGCGCGGCCAGGCCCTCGATCGGGTGCTCACGGCCGCCGACATGGCGGCAGGCGACTTCGTGCGCTGGGCCAAGCAGACGATCGACCTGCTCGACCAGCTGTCGATCGTCGCGGAGGGCGATCTCGCGCGCACTGCGCGGACCGCGCTCGACGCCGTGCGACGGGGCATCGTGGCCTACAGCTCCGTGTGAGCGCGGGAGGCGCCTCGTCCAGGCAGTCGCCGAGGCGCGGGCAATAGGCTGTCGCCTATGCCCGAACGCCCCCTGCTGCCGCTGTGGGCGGCGGCCGTCGCGGCGGCCGCGGGCGGGCTCGCCCTCGACGCCGCCTTCCCCGCGCTCGGGATCTGGCCGCTCGCGTTCCCCGCCGTCGCCCTGTCGCTCGTGTCTCTCGTCGGACGCCGCATCGCCTCGGCGCTGCTCGTGGGCTTCGTCTTCGCGCTCGCGTTCTACCTGCCGCACGTCTCGTGGGCGGCGGGCTTCCTCGGCGACAACCCGTTCGCCTGGGTGCCCTGGGTCGCGCTCGCGGTCGTGGAGGCCGCACTCATGGCGATCGGCGCCATCCCGCTCGCCCTCGCCTACCGATGGCTCCCGCGCGCGTCGCGCGCCGGGGCCGTCCGCCTCGTCGTGCTTCCCGTCGCCGTCGCCATGCTGTGGACGTGGCGCGAGGCGACCCTCGGCTCGTGGCCGTACGGAGGATTCGCGTGGGGGCGCGTCGGCATGAGCCAGTCCGAGAGCCCGCTCGCGCCCTTGTCGTCGTGGATCGGCGTGAGCGGGATCACCTTCGTCATCGTCCTCGTGTGCGCCCTCGCGATCGAGGCCGTGCGGATGGCGCGCTCGGCTCATCGCGCGAGCCGGCGCGTGCTCGCCCTCGTCGCGCCCGCTGCGCTGCTCGGCGTGCTCATGCTCGTCCCGCCGTTCCCGACCGCGCCCGCGGGGGAGATCTCGGTCGGGGCCGTGCAGGGGAACGGCCCGGCCGCCTATCTCGACGCACGGGAGCCGTATGACGTGCTGAACGCGCAGATCACGGCATCGGAGCCGCTGCGGGACGCCGATGTCGACGTCGTGCTGTGGCCCGAGGGCGGCGTCGACAGCGACCCCCTCTACAATGAGACGACCGCGCTCTACCTCGACACCGTCGTGGGCGCGCTCGATGCGCCGCTGCTCATGAACGCCGCATCCGCCCGCGGGGGAGATCCCACCTCGGGCGACGATCCGATCTACAACACGTCGATGCTGTGGACGGAGGATGGCGCGACGCAGCTGCACTCCAAGCGCCATCCGGTGCCGTTCGGGGAGTACGTGCCCGACCGACCGCTCTTCGAGGCGCTCGCCCCCGACCTCATCGGGCTCATCCAGCGGGAGTACACCCCCGGTGACGACTCGCCGGTGTTCGACGTCGACGGCGTGGGCATCGGCCTCGCGATCTGCTTCGACGTGATCTCGGACTCCCTCATCGCGGAGGGCATCGCCGACGGCGCCGAGGTGTTCATGTTCCAGACGAACAACGCCGACTTCCGGGGGACCGACGAGAATCTGCAGCAGCTCGCGTTCGCGCGCATGCGCGCGATCGAGACGGGCCGGAGCGTCGTGAACCTGTCGACGACCGGCACGAGCCAGATCATCGCGGCCGGCGGCTCGGTGGTCGACGCGCTGCCGATCGACGAGGCGGGGGCGATGATCGCCGATGTCGAGCTGCGCGAGGGCACGACGGCCGGCGTCGTCGTGGGGCCGTGGGTGCAGGGCGCCATGGCGTTCGGGCTCGTCCTCGTCGCCGCGGCCGGGCTCCTGGCCCGCCGTCGCCGACGTGCCTAGGATCGGGACATGAGCTTCGACGACGACCCCGAGAAGAAGTACTGGTACAACCTGCGCACGGGCGAGGTGGAGTTCGGCCTCGTCTCGCCGGCCGTCGACCGGGCAGGCCCGTTCGACACCGCCGAGGAGGCAGCGAAGGCTCCCGAGGTGCTCGAAGCGCGCTCGCGCGCATGGGCCGAGGAGGACGCGCGCGAGGACGACTGGTCGGCGCGTCGAGACGGCTCGGCGGACCAGTAGTCTGAGAACGCGCCGCGCGAGCGGACGTCAGGTCGCAGAGAGGATCCGATGGACAAGCAGAGGGACTTCGTGCTCCGCACGATCGAGGAGCGCGGCGTCAAGTTCGTGCGCCTGTGGTTCACCGATGTGCTCGGCACCCTGAAGTCGGTGGCGATCGCGCCGGCCGAGGTGGAGGGCGCCTTCCGGGAGGGCATCGGCTTCGACGGCTCCGCGATCGAGGGCCTGACCCGCTCGTACGAGTCGGATCTCCTCGCGTTCCCGGATCCGTCGACGTTCCAGATCCTGCCGTGGCGCGGCGAGGTCGACCCGACGGCGCGCATGTTCTGCGACATCACGACGCCCGACGGCCAGCCCGCTCCCGCTGAGCCGCGCAACGTCCTGAAGCGCACGCTCGCGAAGGCGGCCGATGCGGGCTTCACGTTCTACACGCACCCCGAGATCGAGTTCTACCTCCTCAAGTCGAGCAGCTTCGGCGCCGAGGGCCCCGAGCCCGTCGACCGGGCCGGCTACTTCGACAACGTGCCCGGCGGCACGGCGCACGACTTCCGCCGCCGTGCGGTGCGCATGCTCGAGGACCTCGGGATCTCGGTCGAGTACAGCCACCACGAGGTCGGCCCCGGGCAGAACGAGATCGACCTGCGCTACGCCGACGCGCTGACGATGGCGGACAACATCATGACCTTCCGCACGGTCGTCAAGGAGGTCGCGATCGAGGAGGGCGTGCACGCGACCTTCATGCCCAAGCCGCTCGCGGGCGAGCCGGGCAGCGGCATGCACACGCACATGTCGCTCTTCGAGGGCGACGTGAACGCGTTCTTCGAGGAGGGCGCGCAGTACCAGCTCTCCCGGGTCGGGCGACAGTTCATCGCGGGTCTCATGCGCCATGCGAACGAGATCGCTCTCGTCACGAACCAGTTCGTCAACTCGTACAAGCGCCTGTGGGGCGGGGACGAGGCGCCGAGCTACGTCACGTGGGGGCACAACAACCGGTCGGCGCTCATCCGCGTGCCGCTGTACAAGCCCGGCAAGGGCGGCTCGGCGCGCGTCGAGTACCGCGCGATCGACTCCGCGGCGAACCCGTACCTCGCGTACTCGCTCATGCTCGCCGCGGGTCTCAAGGGCATCCAGGAGGAGTACGAGCTCGCTCCCGAGGCCGAGGACAACGTGGGCGCGCTCTCGAGCGCCGAGCGCCGCGCCCTCGGGTACCAGTCGCTCCCGACGAGCATGTACGACGCGATCAAGCTCATGGAGGACAGCGAGCTCGTCGCCGAGACGCTCGGCGAGCAGGTGTTCCGCTACGTGCTCGCGAACAAGCGCCGCGAGTACGACGCGTACCGCGCGCAGGTGACGCAGTACGAGCTGAAGTCGACGCTCGACGTCATCTGACGCCGGGCGCATCGCGATGACGACGGGCAGCCGCGCCACCGGTCTGACCGGGCTCGCGCGGATGGGGTTCAGCCGTCTCGAGCGCGCCGACGCGGAGATCTCGGAGCTGTCGCAGCTCGCGGGTCTGCCGCGTGAGGCGCTGCTCGAGCACGCGGGCGGCGCGGCCGATCCGGACGAGGCACTGGACGGCCTCCTCCGGATCGCCCGTCGAGCACCCGAGGAGGTCGCCGCCACGCTCGCGGATCCGCGCGGCAGGGCCGTCGCATGGCGTCTGCTCGGGGCGTCCCGCGGCTTCGCCGACTTCTACCTGCGACGGCCCGGATCGTTCCCGGCGCTCGTCGACGCGGGCGACGTGCTCCCGGACGATGCCGCGCTGCGCGGCGCCCTGCTCGGCGCGGTCGGCGCGGAGGACGGCTTCGCCGCGACCGCCGACGAGGCGGCGTGGGTGGCGCTGCGCGTCGCCTACCGCGAGCAGCTCGCGCGCATCGCGGCCTACGACCTGCTCTCCGACGACCCGGTCGACGCCGTGAGGGACGTCTCGGCGGCGCTCGCCGACGCCGCGGGCGCCGCTCTCGAGGCGTCTCTCGCGGTCGCGCGTGCGCGCGCGGCGACGGGCGCGGCCGGGGCAGGTCTCTTCCCGCGCGGCGAGGTCGCGCAGACGCGCCTGGCCGTGATCGGGATGGGGAAGGCGGGGGCGCGCGAGCTCAACTACGTCTCCGACGTCGACGTCATCTTCGTCGGGGGAGTCGCCGACGACGCCGAGATCACGGAGGCGCGAGCCCTCGACATCGCGCACCGCCTCGCGGTCCAGACCATGCGCGGGATCTCGGAGATGGAGGTCGAGCCCCCGCTGTGGGAGGTCGACGCGAATCTCCGCCCCGAGGGCAAGCAGGGCGCGCTCGTGCGCAGCCTCGCCTCGCACCTCGCCTACTACGACCGATGGGCGCACTCGTGGGAGTTCCAGGCCCTCCTCAAGGCGCGGCCGCTCGCGGGAGACCGCGACCTGGGCGCCGCGTACGTCGCGGGGACGCAGCCCAAGGTCTGGGCGAGCGCGGGGCGGGAGAACTTCGTCGACAGCGTGCAGGGGATGCGCGAGCGCGTCATGGAGCACATCCCGCCCGCTGACGTCCCCTACCAGCTGAAGCTCGGCCCCGGCGGCATCCGGGACGTCGAGTTCACGGTCCAGCTCATCCAGCTCGTCCACGGAGTCGCCGACACGACGATCCGCATCGCGGGAACGCTCGACGCCCTCGACGCGCTGGTCGCCGAGGGGTACATCGGGCGACAGGACGCCGCGACGTTCGCGCGCGACTACCGCATGCTCCGGCTGCTCGAGCACCGTCTCCAGCTGATCGGCCTCACGCGCACGCACCTCATGCCGCGCACGGACGAGGGCCTGCGCGTGCTCGCGCGCGCGAGCGGACTCGCCGACACGGGGGAGGGGGTCCAGCGCCTCTGGGAGCGGATCAAGCGCGAGGTGCGCGACGTGCACGTGCGCCTGTTTTACCGCCCGCTGCTGTCCGCGGTCGCGGCGCTCCCCGAGGATCAGCGCAGCCTCACGGCCGACGAGGCGCACGCCAGACTCGCCGCGATCGGCCTCCGCGACCCGGGCGGCGCGCTGCGGCACATCCGCGCGCTCACCTCGGGTCTCAGCCGGAAGGCGACCATCCAGCGCCACCTCATGCCGGTCATGCTCCGCTGGTTCGCGGACGGCGTCGACCCCGACCACGGCCTCGTCTCGTACCGGCGCATCAGCGAGCGCCTCGGCGACACCCCGTGGTTCCTGCGCATGCTCCGCGACTCGACGGGCGCCGCCGAGGGGCTCACGAAGATGCTGTCGGGGTCGCGGTACATCGGCGATCTCATGGAGTGGATCCCCGAGTCGGTCGCGTGGCTCGACGATCAGGAGCGGCTGCGCCCGCGAGCCGGCGACGTCCTCCGGGCGGAGGCGCGCGCCATCCAGGACCGTCATGCGGGGCTCGAGGAGGCGATGGCCGCCGTGCGCGCCCTCCGCCGCCGCGAGATGCTGCGAACCGCCATGGGCGCGGTGCTCGGCGCGATCACGATCGAGGAGCTGGGCGACGCGCTGACCACCATCACGGAGGTCACGATCCAGGCGACGCTGCGCGCCGTGCGGCGGGACGTCGTGCCGCCGGAGGACGACTCGCTCGACTTCGCGATCATCGGGATGGGCCGCTTCGGCGGAGCCGAGCTCGGGTTCGGATCGGACGCCGACGTCCTCTACGTGTACCGGCCCGAGCAGGTCGATCCCACGCGCGCGCACGACCTCGCCGCGCGGATCGTGTCGGAGCTGCGTCGCGTGTCGGAGGACTTCCGGCTGCCGCTCGATCTCGACGCGGAGCTGCGCCCCGAGGGCAGAAGCGGCCCCATCGTGCGGTCGCTCGACGCGTACGCCGAGTACTACCGGCGCTGGTCGCTCTCGTGGGAGGCGCAGGCGCTGCTCCGCGCGCGCGGCGTGGCCGGCTCGGCGAAGCTCATCGGCGACTTCATGGCGATGGCCGACGAGATCCGGTACCCCGAGCGCATCGACCTCGCCTCGACGCGGGAGATCAAGCGGATCAAGGCCCGTGTCGAGAACGAGCGCATGCCGCAGCGGATCGACCGCACCCGGCACCTCAAGCTCGGTCCGGGCGGCCTGAGCGACGTCGAGTGGCTGGTCCAGCTGCTGCAGCTCGAGCACGGCCACGCGCGCCCCGAGCTGCGGACGACGTCCACGATCGCGGGGCTCACGGCGGCCAGGGAGGCAGGCCTCGTGTCGGAGGCCGACGCCGAGCAGCTGGCGGCGGCGTGGCGGCTCGCCGCCCGCCTGCGCTCGGCGAACACGCTGTACTCCGGCAACACGAGCGACGTGCTGCCGACGGACCGTCGCGCGCTCGACGGCATCGGACGCATCCTCGAGTACCCGCCGTACTCGGCGAACGACGTCGAGGAGGACTGGCTGCGCGCGTCGCGACGGTCGCGGAAGGTGTTCGAGCGCCTCTTCTACGGCGATCCCGCCTAGCGGCCGACGGGCGGAGGGCCCTTCACGCGCGCGCGACCCGGTGCCACAGCGCCGCGTAGGCCTTCGCGGCCTCTGAGCGCGGAGCGAAGGCGCCGATCGCCGCGTGCTTCTCGCCCATGCGCTCCGCGACGACCGTGAACGGCACGACGATGTCGGTGATCTCGGCGACGCGCGACGGCAGCTCGTCAGCGGCGTCGCGATGGCTGCGCTTGCGCCGGTCGACCATCGTGAGGAACGCCACGAGCGCGGCGTCGCGCCCGTCCTCGGTGAGCAGGTCGCGCACCTGGTCGAACGACCGCAGCGAGAGCAGCGACGGCGCGAGCGGCGCGAGCACGACGTCGGCCGCACGAAGGGCGTTCTCGGCGACGAGCGATGCGCCTGGCGGGCAGTCGAGGATCACGACGTCGTACTCGTCGCGAAGCGGCTTCAGGACGCGCGCGAGGCGCGACCCCGACTTCTTCGTCGCGTCCAGGGCGATGTCGAGGTCGCGGTACGAGGCGTCGGCGGGCAGGACGTCCACCCCCTCGACCGACGTCTCCCGGATGGCCTTGGCGGCCGATCGCTCGCCCGAGAGGACGGCCTCCGCGCCGCCGCGCAGCTTCTGGCGCACACTGAGCAGCCACGTCGCTGCCGCCTGCGGATCGAGGTCCCACAGGAGGACGCGATGCCCGTCCGCTGCGGCCTGCCAGGCGAGGTTCACGGCGGTCGTCGTCTTCCCGACGCCGCCTTTCGTGCTGAAGACGGCGATCACGCGCGAGTCGCTCATGGCGCCATCCTTCCACGGACGCGGGAGCGCCCCGGGGAACAGGTCCCCGGGGCGCTCCTCAGCATCGCTGTGCGCGGCTCAGACGCCGAAGTACAGCTCGTACTCGAAGGGGTGAGGACGTTGCGCGAGCGGCTTGATCTCGTTCTCCTCCTTGTACTCGATCCAGGTGTCGATGAGCTCCTGCGTGAACACGCCGCCCTCGAGGAGGAACGCGTGGTCCTCGCGGAGCGCGTCGAGCGAGTCCTGCAGCGAGTTCGGGACCTGGGGGATGCCCTTGGCCTCCTCGGCGGGGAGCTCGTACAGGTCCTTGTCGACCGGCTCGTGCGGCTCGATGCGGTTCTTGATGCCGTCGAGGCCGGCCATGAGCTGCGCGGCGAACGCGAGGTACGGGTTGCCCGACGCGTCGGGGGCGCGGAACTCGATGCGCTTGGCCTTCGGGTTCGAGCCGGTGATCGGGATGCGGATGGCCGCGGAGCGGTTGCCGGCGGAGTAGACGAGGTTCACGGGAGCCTCGAAGCCCTTGACGAGACGGTGGTAGCTGTTCAGCGTCGGGTTCGTGAACGCGAGGACCGCGGGAGCATGCGCGAGGATGCCGCCGATGTACCAGCGGGCGATGTCGCTCAGGCCGCCGTAGCCGGTCTCGTCGTAGAAGAGGGGCTTGCCGTCGGCCCACAGCGACTGGTGCGTGTGCATGCCTGAGCCGTTGTCGCCGAAGAGCGGCTTGGGCATGAAGGTCGCGACCTTGCCCCACTCCTCGGCCGTGTTCTTGACGATGTACTTGAACTTCAGGATGTCGTCGGCCGCGTGCACCATGGTGTCGAAGCGGTAGTTGATCTCCTGCTGGCCGCCCGTGCCCACCTCGTGGTGCGCGCGCTCGAGCTCGAGGCCGGCCTCGATGAGCTTGAGGCTGATGTCGTCGCGGAGGTCAGCCGTCTTGTCGACGGGGGACACCGGGAAGTAGCCGCCCTTGTACGGGGTCTTGTTGGCCAGGTTGCCGCCCTCTTCGGCGCGGCCCGTGTTCCACGCGCCCTCCTCGGAGTCCACCGAGTAGAAGCTCGCGTTCTGCTTCACCTCGTAGCGCACGTCGTCGAAGATGTAGAACTCGGCCTCGGGAGCGAAGTACGCGGTGTCGGCGATGCCGGTGGAGGCGAGGTACTTCTCGGCCTTCTTGGCGACCTGGCGCGGGTCCTTCGCGTAGATCTCGCCGTTGCGCGGGTTGTAGATGTCGAAGACCATGATGAGCGTCTTCGCCTCGCGGAACGGGTCGAGGTATGCCGTCGACACGTCGGGGATGAGCTGCATGTCCGACTCGTGGATGTTCGCGAACCCGCGGATCGAGGAGCCGTCGAAGAGCTGGCCGACCGTGAAGAACTCCTCGTCCACGGTGGAAGCCGGGATGTTGAAGTGCTGCTGGACGCCGGGAAGGTCCGTGAAGCGGATGTCGAGGAACTTGACGTCCTCGTCCTTGATGAACTTCAGGACCTCGGAGGAATCTTTGAACATTGAGGCTCCAGTTGTGGGATCTCGGGTGGGGCAATCCGTGGAACGGACGACGCGGCAAACCTACGGCTCCGGCGTTGCCTCGTCATGTCCCTTATGTTTCCGGCATGTTACACAGCCCGGTTCCTCTAGGCTCGTCGGGTGACATCCCCCACCCACGCCGACCACCCGGGGGCCAGCCTGGGCCTGCCGGCAACGGGCGCCGGCTCGATCGCCCGTCCTGGCCGCCGCATCGCCGCGCTCGCGATCGACTACGCGGCGGCGACCCTCATCGCATCCGCCTTCTTCGGGTACGACCAGTTCGCACTGCCCAGCGAGGCCGGTCTCACGATGTTCACGCCGCTCATGGTCTTCGCGGCGCTGCAGGTGCTCTTCATCCCCATGCTCGGCGGGAGTCCAGGCCACCGGCTCGTCGGGATGCGCCTGGTCCGAGCGGACGGCGCGTGGACGGGCGTCTGGCGGCCGATCGTGCGCACCGCGCTCCTCATGCTCGTGATCCCGGCCGTCGTGTGGGACCAGGACCAGCGGGGCCTGCATGACAAGGCCGCCGGGACGGTTCTCCTGCGCGCGTGACGCCCCTGACATGACGATGCCCTCGCCGCGCGGCGAGGGCATCGTCATGTCAGAGGATCAGCGCGGCCGCTGCGAGCGGACCTTCGTCGGGTCGATGCCCTTCGGGATGGGCAGCGACGTGATCGACTGCGACACCGACTCGATGCGCTGCAGCACGGCGCCCATCGTGGCGCGGTCGATCGCCTTCGGCAGGGCCTTGATCGTCTTCGCGAGCTGGTCGATCGGCACCTCGCCCTCGCCGTGGCCGACGTAGAACTCGTGGACCGGGACCCCCGACGCCACACGCTGGGCGCGCATCCGCTCGTCGCGCATGAGGCGCGTGAGCCGGCCCTTGGAGCCCTCTCCGACGACGACGATGCCGCCGCGGCCCACGGCGCGGTAGACCGCCTCCTGCGTCTTGGGGTTGATGCCGACCGGCATCTCCTCGCCGCGCCAGTTGCGGCCGAGCATGTTCGAGAGGACGTGGCCGCTGGCGCCGGGCATGCCGTCGAGCTTGCGGTACATCGCGCGCGTCGAGAAGCGCGTCATGGTCATCATGGCAGCGAGCGCGCCCACCATGAGTCCGGTGATGCCCCAGAGGAGGATGCCCCACCACTGCGGCTGCAGCAGGAAGCCGACGACGACGCCGAGGGCGACGCCGAGCACCACGATCCCGGCGAGCAGCCAGCCGAGCCAGGGGAAGGCCTCACGGGTGAACGTGAACAGTGACCTGATCTGCGAGAAGAAGCCGGGTCGCTTCTCGGCGGAAGTGCTGCGTGCCATGGGACAAGCCTACCGGCGCGCGGGTGCGCCCGAGTGCCGCTGAGCGGCCGACGACGCGTGCACAGGCGCCTCGGGACGGCGCGTCGGGCGCGTCGGCGCGATCCGCCGCGCGGCTCCCGGCTCCTGCGGGCGAGAGTGGGCGCATGGGGTGGGACGACGTGATCTCGGGGGAGCCGGGCATCTCCGAGGGGACAGGCGCGTATCGGCTGATCCGACACGTGGCTCCGCCCGGTGCGCCGCTCGCGGGCGAGCTCGCGGCTGCCGGCGACGATGTGGTCCAGCTCGTGCGGACCGAAGCGGCGGAAGGATGGGAAGGATGGCGTGCCGCCGGCGCGCAGCACGTGCTCGCTCCCGTCGACATCGTGCGGCTTCCGGATGGCCACGCGCTCGCGCTGCCGTGGTGCGTCGCGCGCCTGGAGACCTGGCTCGCCGGACGGCTCGCACGCGGGCCGGCGCTCGCGGGCGGGGAGATCGTGACGCTTGCGGTGAGCGTCCTCCGCGGCGTGCAGGAGGCCTGGGCGGGCCGCGCGGGGGACGAGCACGGTCCGAGCGGCGAGTGGTGGCTCACCGACGAGGCGCGCCCGGTGCTCGCTCTCGGGGCCGGGGATGCCGCCGAGGCCTCCGCACGGCGCGTGCTGGCGACCGTGAGCGAGGCATCGGGCGACCGCGTCGTGCGGCGCGCGCTCGACGAGTGCGCGACCGCGCTCGAGCGCCCGCGCGGGCTCCACCGCGCGCTCCCCGAGCTCGAGTCGCGGCTCTTCGACGCCTGCGCGCCGCGACCTCTGCTCCGAGCGGACGACGGCGCCGAGAACTCGGACGCGGCAGCGACGCCCGAACGGCGTCAGGGCGCGGACCAGCCGGACCGCGCGGCGATGCCAGCCTGGAGCGACTGGATCGACCGGCACGTCGATGCGGGCGTGGGGATGCTGGCGACTCGTGCGTGGGAGGGGCTGCGCGAGGGGGCGGCGCTCATCCGAGCCCGTCTGCGGCCGCGCGGCGCGCGCACGGGCTCGCGTCGCGCTCCGCTTCTCGTCGGAGGCGCATGCGCGGCCGCGGTCCTCCTCGCCGGAGCCCTGTGGCCGTCGGACGCGTCGCCCGGCGCGGGCGCCGCAGAGGAGCCGGCCGCGGCTGCCGAGCCGGCGGATGCCGCGGGCGCGCCCGAGAGCGAGCACGGCCCCGAGGCGGAAGGGGCCGACGACGAGACGCCCGAGCAGGCGACGGCGCGGCTCGTCGAGGGGGCGGATGACGCCACCGTGGCCCTTCTCGACGACTTCGGGGATGTCGCCGTCACCCGCGCCGTGGTGGACGGCGAGACCCGGCACGTCGTGCTCGAGCGGGTCGACGGCGCATGGCGCCTGCGCCAGGTCTACGACACGGCGAAGGGGGCCGGATGAACGCGGTGCGTCCATCCGGCCCCCTTCGCGCGGGGCGCGTCGACCTCAGATGCCGAGGTCGCCCGCGAAGTCCGCCGCCTCGAGGCGCGCCTTGACCGCCGACAGGAAGCGGGCGGCGTCCGCGCCGTCGATCGTGCGGTGGTCGTACGAGAGCGCAAGGTACACGTACGAGCGGATGCCGATGGCCTCGACCCCGTCGACCTTCACGACGCCGGGGCGCTTGAAGACGACGCCCGTGCCGAGGATCGCCGACTGCGGCAGGAACACGACCGGCGTGTCGAACAGCGCGCCGCGCGATCCGGTGTTCGTCAGGGTGAAGGTGCCGCCCGAGAGCTCGTCCGGCTTCAGCTTGTTGTCGCGCGTGCGCGCGGCGAGGTCGGCGATCTCGTGGGCGATCTGCGCGAGGTTCTTCGACCCGGCGTCGCGGACGACCGGGGTGAGGAGACCGCGCTCGGTGTCGACCGCGATGGAGAGGTTCTCCGTCGGCGGGTAGACGATGTTGTTCTCGCCGTCGACCGTCGCGTTGACGATCGGGTACGCCTGCAGCGCCTCGGCGGCGGCGAGGGCGAAGAACGGCAGGAACGACAGCTTGTCGCCGGTCTTCTCGAGGAACGTGCCCTTGACCTCGTCGCGGAAGGCGGCGAGCTTCGTGACGTCGACCTCGACGACCGTGGTCAGCTGAGCGGTCTTCTGCATCGACTCGACGGCGCGCGACGCCAGCACCTTGCGCAGGCGCGACATCGGGGCGGTCGTGCCGCGCAGCGGCGACGGCTCGGGCTTGACCGCCGCAGCGGCAGCCGGCGCGGCAGCCGGAGCGGCGGTAGCGCCCTCCGCGGCCTTGAGGACGTCCTCCTTGCGGATGCGGCCGCCGACGCCCGTGCCCTTGACCGTGGACAGGTCGACGTTGTTCTGCGCCGCGAGACGGCGCACGAGCGGCGTCACGTAGAGCTTCTCGTCCTCGCCGGCGGGCGCGGCCGGCGCCGCAGGGGCGGCGGGAGCAGCAGCCGGCGCGGCGGCGGCAGCCGGGGCGGCGGGAGCAGCAGCCGGCGCGGGAGCAGCAGGCGCGGCGGGAGCAGCCGGGGCCGCAGCAGCCGGCGCCGGAGCCGCGGGGGCCGCGGGCGCCTCGGCCTCGGCGGGAGCCGCGGGGGCGGCAGCCGGGGCGGCGGGAGCAGCCGGAGCTCCGCTGCCGACGCGAGCGAGCACCGACCCGACCTCGACCGTCTCGTCCTCCTGGACGAGGATCTCCTGGACCGTGCCGGCGACCGGCGACGGGATCTCGGTGTCGACCTTGTCCGTGGAGATCTCCAGCAGCGGCTCGTCGACCTCGACGGAGTCTCCGACCTGCTTGAGCCAGCGGGTGACGGTGCCCTCGGTCACGCTCTCGCCCAGCTCGGGGAGCACGACGTCGGAGGAGTCGCCGCTCGCGGCGGGCGCGGCAGCGGGAGCCTCCCCGGCAGGCGCAGCCTGGGCGGCCGGAGCCTCCGCGGGGGCAGCCTGGGCGGGGGCGGCCTCGGCGGGCGCCGCCTCGGCGGCCGGTGCCGCGGGAGCCTCGGCCGCGCCGGAGCCGTCGCCGACACGGGCGAGCTCAGCACCGACCTCGACCGTCTCGTCCTCCTGCACGAGGATGGTCTCCAGGACGCCGCTCACCGGCGAGGGGATCTCGGTGTCGACCTTGTCGGTCGACACCTCGAGAAGCGGCTCGTCCGCTGCGACGGTGTCACCGACCTGCTTCAGCCAGCGGGTGACCGTACCCTCGGTCACGCTCTCTCCGAGAGCGGGGAGGACGACGGAAGTGCTCATGTCAGGAGTCTCCTTCGGAATGTCGAATTCTTGTCTAGCTTAGTGTTGTTGGGGTCCGGGGGCGGCGTCACAGCGCGTGGAGCGGCTTGCCCGCGAGCGCCAGGAAGGCCTCGCCGAGCGCTTCGCTCTGCGTCGGATGCGCATGGATGAGGGGCGCCAGGTCGTCGGGGTGGGCTTCCCACGCGACGGCCAGCTGGCCCTCCGTGATGAGCTCGCCCACGCGGTCGCCGATGAGGTGCACGCCGAGGACGGGGCCGTCCTTGCGGCGCACGACCTTGACGAGTCCGCCGGTCCCGATGATCTCGCTCTTCGCGTTGCCCGCGAGATTGAACTCGGCGGTCTCGATCCCGTCGGCACCGTGCTGCGCGATCGCCTGCGCCTCGGTCACGCCGACAGAGGCGAGCTCGGGGTGGGAGTAGGACACGCGGGGGAGCTGGGCATCGGGAACCGGGGCGCTCGCGAGACCCGCGATGCGCTCGGCGACGGCGATGCCCTGCTGGAAGCTGCGGTGGGCCAGCTGCAGGCCCGGCACGATGTCGCCCACGGCCCACACGCCGCGTGCGCTCGTGCGCAGCTCGTCGTCGACGACGACGAAGCCGCGATCCCGCCGGACGCCGGCCTCGTCGAGACCGAGCCCGTCGGTCGCGGGGCCGCGACCGACGGCCACGAGCAGCACGTCGGCCGTGTGCGTCTCGCCGTTCTCGAGCGTCACGGTGACGGCGTCGGCGGTCTGCGACGCCGACGCGAAGCGGACGCCGAGCGAGGTGCGGATGCCGCGGCGGCGGTAGGCGCGCTCGAGGCCCTTGCTGAGCGCGATGTCCTCGTTGGGCGCGAGATGCTCGAGGGCCTCCACGATCGTCACGTCGGCGCCGAAAGACCGCCAGACGCTCGCGAACTCGACGCCGATCACCCCGCCGCCGAGGATGATCACGCTCGACGGGATCTCATCCAAGGCGAGGGCGCCCTCGCTCGCCATGATGCGGCCCCCGAGCTCGAGCCCGGGCAGCGTCCGGCTGTACGAGCCCGTCGCGAGGACGACGTCCTGCGCACGCAGGAGATCGTCGCGGACGCGGACGGCCGGGCCCGCCTCGAGACGCCCCTCGCCGGCGACGACCGTGATGCCGCGCGCCTTGATGAGGCCCTCGAGGCCCTTGTGCTTCTTCGCCACGATGCCGTCGCGGTAGGCCGCCACCTGCGCGGCGTCGATGCCCGAGAGCTCGGCGGTGACGCCGAACTCGGCCGCGCCGCGCACGGTGTCGGCGACCTCCGCCGCGTGCAGCAGCGCCTTCGTGGGGATGCACCCCCGATGCAGGCACGTGCCGCCGACCTTGTCCTTCTCCACGATCGCCACGCGCTTGCCGAGCTCGGCGGCGCGCAGCGCGGCGGCGTAGCCGCCGCTGCCGCCGCCGAGGACGACGATGTCGAAGACCTGCTCGGTCATCGCACCTCACCGCCCGCCGCGACGAAGTCGATGAGCGCGCGGACGGTGGCGCCGGTCGGCCCCTTGTCCGTGAAGCCGAAGGCGCTGCCGGTGCTCATCGACGAGCCCGCGATGTCGAGGTGCACCCACGGGATGCGCGGGGCGTCGTCGCCCTCGCCGGTGCGGCCCACGAAGCGCTGCAGGAACAGCCCCGCGAAGAGCGCGCCGCCCGCGCGGTTTCCGACGTTCGCGTTGCGCATGTCGGCCACACGCGACTCGAGCTCCTCGGCGATGTGCTCGGGCAGGGGGAGCGCCCACGCGAGCTCGCCGGTCCGATCGGCGGAGCGGAGGAACGCGTCGACTGCGTCGCCGTGCCCCATCACGCCCGTGTGGCGCGTGCCGAGCGCGACGATCATCGCCCCGGTGAGGGTCGCGACGTCGACGATGACATCGGGGTTCTCCCTGCTCGCGGCGATGAGGCCGTCGGCGAGCACGAGCCGCCCCTCCGCGTCGGTGTTGGTCACCTCGACGGTCGTGCCGTCGGCCATCACGAGCACGTCGCCGGGGCGCGTCGCGCGACCGGACGGCATGTTGTCCGCGATGCACATCCACGCCGTCACCCGCACGGGAAGCTCGAGCTGGGCGGCGGCGCGGACGACCGCGAGCACCTCGGCGGCGCCCGTCATGTCCTCCTGCATGCCGACCATCGACGCCGCGGGCTTGAGCGAGAGCCCGCCCGTGTCGAAGGTGATGCCCTTGCCGACGAGCGCGATATGGCGCTCCGCGCCGGCCGGGGCGTAGTCGAGGCGGACGAGGCGCGGCGGCCGGTCGGATCCCTTCCCGACGCCGAGGATGCCGCCGAAGCCGGCCTCCGCGAGAGCGCTCTCGTCCCACACGGTGACGTCGATCGGCAGACCCTGCGTCGTCTCGACGGCCGTGTCGGCCAGCTGCGCAGGGCTCTGCCACTCGGCGGGCGTCGACACGAGGTCCTTCACGAGGGCGACGGCCTCGGCTCCTGCGCGCACCGCGGCGAGGGCCGCGTCGTCCGCGCCTTCCGGCGCGTGCACGACGACGCGGGACGCCCGACGGCGCTTGTCCTTCTTGTCCTGCGAGTCGGACTTGTATCCCGCGAACGCGTATCCGCCGAGCGCCGCGCCCTCGGCGGCCGCGCGCCATCCGTCCTCCACCTCGGCGGCGACGGAGACGGCGATCGTGTCGAAGCCCGTGAGCGAGCGGATGGCCGTCCCCACGGCGTCGCGGACGGCGTCCGCATCGGGGCGCCGTCCGAGGCCGACCACCGCGAGCGGGGCATCCGAGAAGCCCGGCGCGTAGACCCGCGCGAACGCGTTGCGGGCCCCCGTGAAGCCGATGGCATCGAGCGCGGGGAGGAGGTCGGCGAGCCCGGCTGGCCCCGGCCCATCGCCCGTCAGATCGGGGATCGCGATCACGAGGGCATCGGCGCCCTCTGCGGGGAACGTGGCTGCGGACAGCTCGATCTCGGGGTGAGGCATTCCTCCATCCTAGGTTCGCGCTCGCCCGACCCCGACGACCGCCCGCGCGGGCCGTGCGACTCGTAGCATGGAGGAATGCCCGCTCATCGAGATCTCTTCGAACGACTCGCCGACGCCCCCGTGGTTCCCGGTGGCCTGCCGCTCGTCGTGCTCCTGACCGGGTTCACCGACGCCGGCGGCGCCGTGTCGGGAGCGATCGACTACATGCGGGAGGACCTCGATCCGCACGTCATCGCGGTGTTCTCGAACGACGTGCTCCTCGACTACCGGGCGCGTCGCCCGATCGTCACCTTCGACAAGGACCACCTGACCGAATTCCGCCCGCCGCGTCTCGAGCTCTCCCTCGTCCACGACGCGCTCGGCCAGCCCTTCCTCCTCCTGTCCGGGTACGAGCCCGACTTCGTGTGGGACGCGTTCGCCGAGACCGTGATCGCCTTCGCGCGGGAGTTCGACGTGTCGGGGCTCACCTGGGTGCACGCGATCGCGATGCCGGTCCCGCACACCCGCGAGCTGGGTGTCACCGTGAGCGGCAACCGCACCGAGCTGATCGCCGCGCAGTCGATCTGGCAGCCCCGCACGCAGGTGCCGGCGACCGCGGGGCACCTCCTGGAGTACCGTGCGTCGGCCGCCGGGCTGCTCGTGGCCGGGTTCGTCCTCCTCGTGCCGCACTACCTCGCCGAGACCGACTACCCCGCGGCGACGCTGTCGGCGATCGATCGGATCGCGTCGTCCACGGGGCGCGTGTTCGATCTCGACGGACTCCGCGACGACAACCTCGAGTACCTCGCGAAGGTCGAGGAGCAGATCCACGGCAACGACGAGCTCGCGCGGATGGTGACGGGGCTCGAGGAGCGATACGACGCCTACATGGCCAATCTGTCGGACGGCGGAGCGCCGAGCTCGGCCGGCCTCATCCACGAGAGCGACATCCCGAGCGCCGACGAGCTCGCCGCCGAGCTCGAGCGGTACCTCGCCTCCCGTCCGAACGGCGACGAGGACAAGCGGAACTGACCCCGCCGGGAATGTGGGCGGGGGCCGGGCTGTTTCCCTCATCGGAGCGGATCGAGCCGCGGCGGAGGACGCGGCTCAGGTATGAGAGAATGAGTGCACGACCCGTTGTCGAGTCCGTGCTGTCGAGGCGCGGGACTTGACAAGGGTCTTACTAGTGCCCGAAGACACCCGGGGGCGACGCGCGCAGCGCCGTCGGTGAAAGGCGAGAACGTGACAACTGCCACGAAGGCTTCGCGGAGTACCGCGAAGAAGGACGAAGCCGCCGCGGAAGAGGTCGTCGAGGAGACGGCTCAGGGCTCCACGGCGAAGAAGACGACCAAGAAGACCGCAGCGAAGACCGCGTCGACGAAGAAGACGAAGGCGGCCAAGAGCACAGCGAAGAAGGGGTCCGACGAGGACGCCGAGATCGAGGAGGACGTCGACGTCGAGGACATCGACGTGGACGCCGACGCGGAGACCGACGCCGACGAGGTGAAGGAAGACGCCAAGGGCGACGAGAAGGACGAGAAGAAGCCGGCCGTCGAGCCGCTTCCGACCGGCGCGATCGTCATCAGCTCGAGCGACGAGGAGGACGTTCCCGTCTACTCGACGCAGATCACGGGCGCGACGGCCGACCCCGTCAAGGACTACCTGAAGCAGATCGGCAAGGTGCCCCTCCTCAACGCGGCGGAGGAGGTCGACCTCGCGATGCGCATCGAGGCCGGTCTGTTCGCCGAGGAGAAGCTCTCCAAGATGTCGGCCGCCGAGAAGTCGAGCCAGCTCGGCCTCGACCTCCAGTGGGTCGCGCGCGACGGCCAGCGGGCCAAGAGCCACCTGCTCGGCGCCAACCTGCGCCTCGTCGTCTCGCTCGCGAAGCGCTACACGGGCCGCGGCATGCAGTTCCTGGACCTCATCCAGGAGGGCAACCTCGGTCTCATCCGCGCGGTCGAGAAGTTCGACTACACCAAGGGCTTCAAGTTCTCGACCTACGCGACGTGGTGGATCCGCCAGGCGATCACGCGCGCGATGGCTGACCAGGCGCGCACCATCCGCATCCCGGTCCACATGGTCGAGGTCATCAACAAGCTCGCCCGCGTCCAGCGGCAGATGCTGCAGGACCTCGGTCGCGAGCCCACGCCCGAGGAGCTCTCCAAGGAGCTCGACATGACCCCCGAGAAGGTCATCGAGGTCCAGAAGTACGGTCGCGAGCCCATCTCCCTGCACACGCCCCTCGGCGAGGACGGCGACAGCGAGTTCGGCGACCTCATCGAGGACACCGAGGCCGTGGTCCCCGCGGACGCGGTGGGCTTCACGATGCTGCAGCGTCAGCTCGAGAGCCTGCTCGACTCGCTCTCCGAGCGCGAGGCGGGCGTCATCCGCATGCGCTTCGGTCTCGGCGACGGGCAGCCCAAGACGCTCGACCAGATCGGCGACACCTTCGGCGTGACGCGTGAGCGCATCCGCCAGATCGAGTCGAAGACCATGGCGAAGCTGCGCCACCCGAGCCGCTCGCAGTCGCTCCGGGACTACCTCGAGTGATGGCGGAGGCGAACGAGGGCAAGCACCTCGAGGTCGAGGTCGACGGCGTCCGCTACGCGCGCATCCCCCTGCGCACGAAGGTGGTCATGCCGGATGACGAGATCGACGCGATCATCGCGGAGTACGCGAAGGACGCCGTCGAGCCGGGAGACCTCCTGTTCGTGACGGAGAAGATCGTCGCGATCACGCAGGGCCGCTCGTACATGATGGACGAGATCCGGCCGCGGAAGCTGGCGACCTTCCTGTCGAAGTACGTCACGAAGACCGCGTACGGCATCGGCCTGGGCATCCCCGAGACGATGGAGATGGCGCTGCGCGAGGTCGGCACCCCGCGCATCCTCTTCGCGGCCGCCGTGTCGGCCGTGACGAAGCTCCTCGGCCGCCGCGGCGACTTCTACCGCATCGCGGGAGACAAGGCGCGCGCGATCGACGGGCCGACGCCCGGCACTATCCCGCCCTACAACCGGGCGGTCGTGCTCGGTCCCGAGCGTCCGCGCGAGGTCGCCGAGCACGTGCGCTCGCTGCTCGGTGTGGATGCCGACGTGGCCGTGGTCGACATCAACGACATCGGCGGGAACATCCTCGGCTCGACGCTCGACAAGGCCGGCGAGAAGCGCCTCGTGCGCATCCTCGGCGACAACCCGCTCGGGCAGGGCCACCAGTCGACCCCGCTCGGCATCATCCGGAAGGTCACCGCGCCGGCCGGTCGCTGATCAGACGCGCGAGAACGGGCCGGACCCCTCGGGGCCCGGCCCGTTCTGCGTTCCGTCAGAAGCCGATCGCCTTGCGGTAGCGGGGCTTGTGCCCCGTGCGGATGCCCGTCACGGACGGCTTGTTCTCGTAGACGCCGGCGCCCCAGTTGCCCTCGACGAGCACGGGGCCGTCGGGGGAGACGACGACGTCCCAGCCCACGTACTGCACCTGCGGCACGATGCGCGCGACCCGGTCGATGAACGCGCGCACCTCCTCCATGAAGGGCAGCTGGAACTGCGCGATCGGGAAGCCCGTGTCGGGGTGCTTCTCGTGGACGTGGCCGTGGGAGTCGTACCCCGCGCCGATCGCGTGCCCCGCGTCGTCGAGCATCGTGTAGAAGCCGCCGAACGACATCTGGTCGCTCACCGCTCCGCGGCCGAACTTCTGCGCGATCGCGAGGATGTGCACGTCGCTTCCGTCGTTGAACGCCGTGATGCGCGTCGTGTTGACCGTTCCGGGGCAGACGGCGGCGAGGTCGGGATGCTGCACGATGACCTCCTCGAGGAGGATCTCGTCGCGCTCGAGGAGACCGCGGTGGAACGCGGCCCAGTCCTGCACCTCCTCGGCGTGGTAGCGGTGCACTCCGAGCCCCATGTGGCTCACGGGCACCTTGGCGACGATCGTGCCGTGCTTCTCGACGAACGCGCGGACCGCGTCCGCGTTCCCCGCCTCGACGACGAGCCACTCGCGCCGCAGGAAGCGGTCGAAGCGCCGGTTGAACTCGATCTTGTTCTCGAAGAGGACGCGGTGGTCGGGGTGCGCGTACTTCGCGGCGAGCTGCATCGACACCGGGTGGGTCATGAACGTCGCCCGCTCCTCGCGCGTGAGAATTGCGAAGTCGTAGTCGACGTAGTCCTGGAACGCGACGTCGCGCCGTGCGGCGGACCACAGCATGTCGGCGACGACGAGCGGGACCGCCTTGCCGTGCTGCTCGTGCACCTCCTTGGCGCGTTCGATCACCGACCCGACGTCGATGCGGCGCGCGCGCTCCACGAGGTAGCGGAGCTTGGGGCCGAGGCTCAGGCCGGTCGAGGGCATACGGGCGTCCTCCAGGTCGCTTGCGATGGGCCTGGCTAGTCTAGATCGGGTGACTTCGCAGCGCCTTCGGACGTCCGCGCCCCGCGCGCGCGTGTCGGCAGCGGCCCTGGCCGCGAACCTGCGTGACACGCCGCCCGACGCGATCGGCGACGTCCGGCGCGATGCGTGGGGCCACGGCCTCGTGACCGTGGCGCGCGCCCTGCACGCGGCGGGTGTCCGCGCTGTGCGCGCGGACGCGCCGGATGTCGCGATCGTCGAGGATCTCGGCCTCGTCGCGACCGCCGACGAGTCGACGCTGCCCATGGCCCGCGTCCTGGGCCTTCCCGGCTCCGGCGGACAGCCGGTCCTGTCGCTCGCATCGCGCGTCCTGTCGACGAAGCCGCTCCTCGCGGGCGAGGGCGTGTCGTACGGCTTCGTCCACCGCGCGCCCGCCGACACGCAGATCGCGCTCGTCCCCGGCGGGTACGCGCAGGGCGTCGTGCGCGCGCTCGGCAGCCGCGCGCACGTCGACATCCGCGGACGCCGCTGCGCGATCGTCGGGCGCGTCGCGATGGACGTGTGCGTCGTGGACGTCGGCGGGGCGGGTGGCGCGGAGCCGGGCGACGAGGTCGTCTTCTTCGGATCGGGCGCCGTGCGCGACGAGATCGCGGAGTGGACGACGGTGACGGGTCTGACGGCCGCCGAGCTGGTGGCGCGGGTCGGCCTCGGCGTGGAGAGGGAGGTCGTCGCGTGAGCGCCCTGCGGATCGATCTGGGACGGTTCCGGGAGAACGTGCGCGCCGTCAGGGCCCGCGTCGCGCCGGCCGACCTCATGGTCGTCGTCAAGGACGACGCCTACGCCCACGGCGTGGAGGCCATCGCGGACGCGGCCGCCGCGGAGGGCGTGCGCTGGCTCGGCGCATTCGACATCGCGACCGGCGTGCGCGCCAAGGCCGTGACCGGCGACCGCGCGCGGGTGTTCTCGTGGCTGACCGTCGACGAGGGCGAGATCGCGGAGGCTCTCGAGGCGGGCGTCGAGCTCGGCGTGGGCGACGCGGGCTATCTCGAGCGCGTCGGCCGCGTGGCCGCCGCCCGCGGCGAGACCGCGGTCGTCCACCTCAAGATCGACACGGGCCTTCACCGCAACGGCGTGCGCGTCGAGGCGTGGCCGGCGTTCGCGGCCCGCGCGGCCGCGCTCGAGGCGGAGAACGCGGTGCGGGTCGCCGGGATCTGGAGCCACATCGCCGAGGCGAGCGACGAGGAGGACGACGCCGCGCGCGCTCTCTTCGACGAGGCGGTCGCGGCGGCGCGAGCGGCCGGCCTGCGGCCCGAGGTGCGCCACCTCGCGGCCAGCGCGGCCGCGTGGCATCGCGCGGAGTTCCGGTGCGACCTCGTCCGGGTCGGCGCCTTCTGCTACGGCATCCGCTCGGCCGAGGGGCCGGAGATCCCCGGCACCGTGCCATCCGCCACCCTCGTGAGCGAGGTGACCGCCGTGCACGGCGACACGGTCGAGGTGGGCATCGGCTCGCTCGACGGCCTGTTCTCCACGCTCGCCGGGCGGATGTCGGTGGGCACGCCCGCGGGCGCGCGTCGGCTGCGCGCGGTGCGCGAGACGACGTCGACGATCGACGGATGGGACGGCGCGGCCGTCGGCGACGAGGTCGTGCTGTTCGGCGCGGGCGATCGCGGCGAGAGCACGTCGACGACCATCGCCGAGGCGATCGGCACGGTCGGCGAGGAGCCCCTCCTGCGCGTGTCGCCCCTCATCCCGCGCGTGTACGTCTGAGGAGCGGGAACGGCGAGGCGCCCGCCCCCTCGCGGGGACGGGCGCCTCGGAAGCCTGGTGTCAGTCCGTCTCGGCGAGACGGGCCGTCTCGTCGAGCCACGAGGTCGCCACGGCGCGCAGCTTCTCCTCGTACTTGCGACCGTGGTGGGCGCAGTAGAGCAGCTGGCTGCCGTTGACCTCGGCGGCGATGTACGCCTGCGCCCCGCAGCTGTCGCAGCGGTCGGCCGCGGTGAGACGGTACGAGACAGGGGCTTCGGGTGTGGATGTCGCGGTCATGGTCTGCCTCCCTGTTCGAACCTGTCGATCTCGGTCTCGACTCTTCCGATTCACTGTATGAAACCACGGGGACCTCGGAATCATGCCCGCATGGCCGCATGTTTCGCTGTGCGCGTACGGGCTGGACGCGAGCGCGCCGGATGTCCTCGTGGGAGCGCGCATCGGGGGAGTGTCGCAGGCTCTTCCGGGCACGTCGAAAGTATGATCGAAGATCGTGACCTCCGAGTACTCCGCTCATCATCTCCAGGTGCTGGAAGGCCTCGAGGCCGTCCGCAAGCGCCCCGGCATGTACATCGGGTCGAACGGATCGCCCGGCCTCATGCACTGCCTGTGGGAGATCATCGACAACGCCGTGGACGAGGCGGTCGCCGGCAACGGCACGCGCATCGACGTCATCCTGCGCGGCGACGGCAGCGTCGAGGTCCAGGACCGCGGCCGCGGCGTGCCGGTCGACGTCGAGCCCCGCACGGGCCTGTCCGGCGTCGAGGTCGTCTACACGAAGCTCCACGCGGGAGGGAAGTTCGGCGGCGGCTCGTACGCCGCCTCCGGCGGACTCCACGGCGTCGGCGCGTCGGTCGTGAACGCCCTGTCCGAGCGACTCGACGTCGAGGTCGACCGCGACGGCAGGACCTGGGCGATGTCGTTCCACCGCGGCGAGCCCGGGCGCTTCGCGGACACCGGCGAGCCGACGCCCGAGGCGCCGTTCACGCCCTTCGAGGAGCGCAGCGAGCTGCGCGTCGTCGGCAAGGTCGCCAAGGGCGTCACCGGCACGCGTGTGCGGTACTGGGCCGACCGGCAGATCTTCACGAAGGATGCGGCGTTCCAGGTCGACGAGCTCGTCACGCGCGCGCGGCAGACGGCGTTCCTCGTGCCGGGGCTCGAGATCGTGATCCGCGACGAGCGCGGAGACGAGCCGACGGAGACGTCGTACCGCTTCGACGGCGGCATCTCCGAGTTCGTGCACTTCCTCGCGACCGACGCGCCCGTGACCGACGACTGGCGCTTCCAGGGCTCCGGCACGTACACCGAGACGGTGCCGATGCTGCAGCCCGACGGATCGATGCGATCCACGGATGTCCAGCGCGAGTGCAGCGTCGACATCGCGCTGCGCTGGGGCACGGGGTACGACACGATCATCCGCTCGTTCGTCAACATCATCTCCACGCCCAAGGGCGGCACGCACCAGCAGGGCTTCGAGCAGGAGCTGCTCAAGCAGCTGCGCGCGGAGGTCGAGAAGAACGCACGGCGTCTCAAGGTCGGCCAGAACGACCGCATCGAGAAGGACGACGTGCTGGCCGGTCTCACGGCGGTCCTCACGGTGTCGGTGCCGGAGCCGCAGTTCGAGGGCCAGACGAAGGAGGTGCTCGGGACGCCCGCCGTCCGCGCGATCGTCGCGAAGGTCGTCCGCGAGGGCCTCAAGGAGCGCTTCACCTCGACGCGCCGCGACGACAAGAACCAGACGTCGATGCTCCTCGACAAGGTCGTCGCCGAGATGAAGGCACGTGTGTCGGCGCGCGCCCACAAGGAGACGCAGCGCCGCAAGAACGCGCTCGAGAGCTCGTCGCTCCCGGCCAAGCTCATCGACTGCCGCTCGAGCGACGTGTCGAACTCCGAGCTGTTCATCGTCGAGGGCGATTCGGCGCTCGGCACGGCCCGCCGCGCTCGCGACAGCGAGTTCCAGGCCCTTCTGCCCATCCGCGGGAAGATCCTCAACACGCAGAAGGCCTCGATCGGCGACATGCTCTCGAACGCCGAGTGCGCATCGATCATCCAGGTCGTGGGCGCGGGCTCCGGGCGGACGTTCGACATCGACGCCGCGCGCTACGGCAAGGTCATCATGATGAGCGACGCCGACGTCGACGGCGCGCACATCCGCACGCTGCTGCTGACCCTCTTCTACCGGTACCTCCGGCCCCTCATCGAGCACGGCAGGGTGTACGCGGCCGTTCCGCCGCTGCACCGCGTGATCGTCATGAACCCGGGCTCCAAGCCCAACGAGACGATCTACACCTACAGCGACGCCGAGCTCACGCGCCTCCTCGCGCGGCTGCAGAAGCAGGGCAAGCGCTGGCAGGAGCCCATCCAGCGCTACAAGGGACTCGGCGAGATGGACGCGGACCAGCTCGCGGAGACGACGATGCAGCGCGACGGCCGGCTCCTGCGCCGCGTGCGCATGGAGGACGCCGAGGCCGCGGGCCGCGTGTTCGAGATGCTCATGGGCAACGAGGTCGCCCCGCGCCGCGAGTTCATCATCGACTCCGCCGACCGCCTGGACCGCGAGTCGATCGACGTCTAGGACGCGCGCTCGGCCGAGCGCCCGTCCTAGACGAGCGTCCGGCCGATCGAGGCGACGACGGATTCGAGCGGCTGCCCCGACGCGTCGCGCTTCGAGAGGGTCTGCGGGAGCTTCCGCACCGACCCGTTCGCGTCCACCGCGAGGGCGGGGTCGGGGCCGACCCACGCGAGCGTGAGCCGGTCCTCGCCCCGGAGGAAGGCGTGCGCGCGGACGCCGCCCGTCGCGCGGCCCTTGCCGGGGAACTCCGAGAAGTCCGAGATCTTCGCCCGCCCCGTGTCGGCGCCCGCGAGCATCCCCTCGGCGCCCGACACCGTGACGACGACCGTGTCGTCGCCGGTCGCCGCGCCGAAGAAGAGCACGGCGCCCTTCGCGCTGAGCTTGATCCCGGCCATGCCGCCTGCCGCGGCCCCCTGGGGGCGCACCGAGGATGCGGCGAAGCGCAGCAGCTGCGCGTCGGTCGTGATGAAGACGAGCTCGGCGTCGTCGGGTGCCGACGCCGCGCCCACGACCTCGTCGCCGGGCTTGAGCGCGATGACCTCGAGCTCGGGCTTCGCCGGGAGCGCGGACGGGACGATCCGCTTCACGACGCCCTGCGCGGTGCCGATGGCGACCGGAGCGTCGTCGTCGAGCTTCACGAGCGCGAGGATCCGCTCGCTGCGGTCGGCGAGCCCGATGTAGTCGTGCAGCTTGACGCCCACGCCCAGCTGCACCGCGTTCGGCGGCACCGACGGCAGGTCGACGGGGTGGAACCGCACGATGCGCCCGCGGTTCGTGAGCGCGCCGGCCTCGCCGCGGACGGTGGTCTGGACCGTCGAGAGGATCGCATCGTGCTTGCTCCGCCTCGACGGCGCCGCGAGCTGCTGGCCCTCCGGGACCTCGACGCGCACCGCGCGCCCCGTCGTCGACAGCGCCACGAGCGTGGGGCCATCCGCGATCTGGAGGTCGACATCCGAGGTCTGCCGCGTGCGCGCCGCGGCGGGCTTCGCGTTCATGAGGAGCGTGCGCCGCGGCGTCCCGTACTTGTCGACGACCGCGTCCAGCTCCGCCGCCACCTGCCTGCGCAGCAGCGCATCGGAGCCCAGGAGCTCCTCGAGGTGCGCGATCTCGGCGAGCAGCTCGTCGCGCTCCTTCTCGAGCTCGATGCGCGAGAACTTCGTGAGGCGGCGCAGGCGCAGCTCGAGGATGTACTCGGCCTGCACGTCGTCGAGATCGAACACCTGGCACAGGCGCCTGCGGGCCTGCTCGGAGTCGTCGGACGTGCGGATGACCTGGATGACCTCGTCGATGTCGAGGATGGCCACGAGCAGGCCGCGCACGAGGTGCAGGCGCTCCTGACGCCGCGCGAGGCGGAAGCGGCTGCGGCGCGTGACCACCTGCAGGCGGTGCTCGACGTAGACCCGCAGGAGCTCGACAAGGCCGAGCGTGTGCGGCCGCCCGCCGACGAGGGCGACGTTGTTGAAGTTGAAGGAGTCCTCGAGCGGCGTGAGGCGGTAGAGCCGCTCGAGCACGGCCTGCGGGTCGAAGCCCGTCTTCACCCCGATGACGATGCGCAGCCCGTTGTTGCGGTCGGTGAGGTCGGTGACATCGCTGATGCCCTGGAGCTTCTTGGACTGGACGGCGTCCTTGAGCTTCTCGATCACGCGCTCGGGCCCGACCATGTAGGGCAGCTCCGTGACGACGATGCCCGTGCGGCGCGGGCCGATCTGCTCGATCGACACCTTCCCCCGCACCTTGATCGCGCCGCGGCCGGTCTCGTACGCGTCTCGGATCCCGTCGAGGCCGACGACGATGCCGCCCGAGGGAAAGTCCGGCCCCGGGACGAACTCCATGAGCTGGTCGAGGGTCGCGTCGGGGTTCTCGAGGAGGAAGTTGGCGGCCGCGACGACCTCGGTGAGGTTGTGCGGCGCCATGTTCGTCGCCATGCCGACGGCGATCCCCGTCGTGCCGTTCACGAGGAGGTTCGGGTAGGCGGCCGGCAGGACGTCGGGCTGCTGGAACTGCCCGTCGTAGTTGGGGATGAAGTCGACGACATCCTCGTCGAGGTTCTCGGTCATCGCCATGGCGGCGGCCGCGAGGCGCGCCTCGGTGTACCGGGCCGCCGCGGGGCCGTCGTCGAGCGAGCCGAAGTTTCCGTGCCCGTCGACGAGCGGCACGCGCAGCGCGAAGTCCTGCGCGAGGCGCACGAGGGCGTCGTAGATGGCGGTGTCGCCGTGCGGGTGGAGCTTTCCCATCACCTCGCCGACGACGCGCGCGCTCTTCACATGGCCGCGGTCGGGGCGCAGCCCCATCTCGGCCATCTGGTAGAGGATGCGGCGCTGCACGGGCTTGAGGCCGTCGCGCGCATCCGGCAGGGCGCGCGAGTAGATGACGGAGTAGGCGTACTCGAGGTACGACCCCTGCATCTCCGACTCGAGGTCGATGTCCTCGATGCGCTCCTCGACCGGCGTGGCGTCGGATGCCTGCTTGCGCGCCATTCAGCCCTCTCCTCGGGTGGGACGGATCCCGGGCCGTGCGGCGCGCGCCCGCGGGCGGAGGGCGACGGCGCGCAGCTCCGCTGTGGGAGACTGGCCCGGATGTCCCTCATCGTACCGGCGGGCCCCCTGAACGCCCGGAGCCTCACCGAGGTCGCGCAGGAGTCTCTCCGATCGCTCGACGGAGGAGGGGAGTGGCTGCCCGCCGCGACCTCCGCGGTCATCGTCGTCGTCGACGGCCTCGGATCGATCCAGCTGCGAGCCCATGCCGGGCACGCGCGACGTCTTGCGGGCGCCATGGCCAAGAAGGATGTCGCGCGCAGCGTGTTCCCGTCGACGACGGCCGCGGCGCTCACGAGCACGCTCACCGGCGCCTGGCCGGGAGAGCACGGACTCGTCGGCTACCGCATCCTCGACCCCGCGCAGGGGGTGCTCGCCAACCAGCTGAACGGCTACGAGCGCGACGGCCTCGACCCCGTCACGTGGCAGCGCGCGACGACCGTCTTCGAGCGCGCGCACGCCGACGGCCGCGCGGCGTTCGCGGTCGGGCTCGCGGAGTTCGCGGGCAGCGGCTTCACCGCTGCCGTCCTGCGCGGCGCGCGCTACATCGCGGAGGACGGCGTCCGGGCGCGCCTCGCGACCGCGTACGGGCTGGCGAGCGCTCACCCCGGCTCGGTCGTCTACTGCTACCTGCCCGAGGTCGACAAGGCCGGCCACCGGCACGGCGTCGCCTCGGACGCGTGGGTCGCCGCCCTGGAGGACGTCGACGCCGCGTTCGCCGCGCCCGTCCCCGCGGGCGTCGGCGTCGTCGTGACCGCCGACCACGGGATGATCGACGTGCCCCGGCACCGGCACATCCTCCTCCGCGACGGAGACCCGCGACTCGACGGGGTGGCGCTCGTCGGCGGCGAGCCGCGCCTGCTGCATCTCTACCTCGAGGACGACGCGCGGGCCGACGAGGTCGCGGACGTCTGGCGCCGCGCAGACGACGGGACCGCCGACATCGCCACGCGCGCGGAGGCGATCGCCTCCGGTCTCTTCGGCGACGTCCATCCGGATGTCGAGGCGCGCATCGGCGACGTGCTCGTCGCGGCGCGCGGAACGTGGGCGTTCTACGACGACCGCCTGGACGACAAGCGTCCGCAGGACATGGTGGGTCAGCACGGGTCGACGACCCCCGAGGAGATGACCGTGCCGCTGATCCGCCTCGGCTCCTACGCGCGCTGAGGCTCAGTCGTCCGCACGGGCTCCGAAGACGATCTCGTCCCACGAGGGCATGGACGCGCGCCCTCGACGACGCGGGGTCTCCGGCTCGGGCTGCGGTGCGGGCTGCTCCGGCTCCGACTCCGAGCGGTAGCCCGGCTCGAGCGCATCGAAGAGCGCGACCGGAGCGGGCCCGTGATCCTCGCCATCGGCCTCGGCCGGCGGCGTCTCCTCCATCTCGAGGACGGGAGCGCTCTCGCGCTGGCCCCGGCGGCGGCGCAGCGCCTCCAGGAGGTCGGCGGTCTCGGAGCTCGGCCCCTCCGCGCTCGGAGCGCGCTTCGTCGCGGCCTCGCGCACCGACGGGATCGACCGGGTCATGCCGTCGGTCGCCGTGTCCTGCTCGGGGAGCCTGCGAGGCCCGAAGGCGCCGGAGTCGAAGCGATCCTCGTCGGCCGTCTCGACGACCTCGAGCGCGCGCAGGCGGGGGATGAGCCCCTCCGGCAGCGGGCCCTGACGCGACAGCTGCGTGGCGTCGCCGTTGAGGGGAGCGAGGGCGCTGCGCCGCGGGTCGAAGCTCCACCGGGCGTCGTGGTCGACCTCCGCGGCCGAGAACTCGAGCTTGACGATCCAGCCGGTCTCGTCCTTCCAGCTCGTCCAGCGCTCGCCCGAGGCGTCGAGGTCCGCGAGCTTCGAGCGGATGGCCTCGCCGAAGGTCGGATTCTGGTCGCCGGCGAGGTCGACCCCCATGAGCACGGGAACGGCGAGGGCGCGGCCCACGATGTGCTCGCGCTCGGCGAGCACGGGGCCCTCGAAGCGGCGGACGTCCTCGACGCGCGCGCCGAGGAGATCCGCGACCTGCTCGGCCGTGAGTCCCGCGCGGATGTGCTGCTGGATGTCGCGAGGGCTCGCGGTCGGCGCGTGGGACTCCTCGCGATGCGCCGCGCGGTCGATCCGGCGCAGCTCGGAACGCAGCAGGTCGTCCACGGGGAGCGTGAAGCGCTGCCCCGACTCGTTCGCCAGGACGAGCTTGCCGTCCTCGGTCCCCACGATCGTGAGCTGATCCATGCTCTTGCTCCTCACACGATGACAATCGGTGTCCCGACATGGTTTCACGCGCGGTGGCTCGCAGGCGGGAATACCGCGGGCGCGCCGCGAGTTTCATCGCGAGCACGGACGGACGCCCGACGGCGACGCGCTGAGCATTTGCGAAAGCCGCGGGCGTCGTGCAAACTATCGCCGCCCCGCCCGATGGCGGGGATGTGCAACACCCGATGACGAAAGAAGTGACGCCCTCCGATGGCAACCGACTACGACGCCCCACGCAAGAGCGAAGACGACAACAACGAGTCGATCGAGGCGCTCAAGGCGCGCCGCCCCGATAACGCGGGATCCATCGACTCGGAGGACGCGGACAACCCGTCGAGCTTCGACCTGCCGGGCGCCGACCTGTCCAATGTCGAGCTCGATGTCGTCGTGCTCCCGCCGCAGGAGGATGAGTTCACCTGCATGAGCTGCTTCCTCGTGAAGCACCGCTCGCAGCTCGACCACGACGGCGCCGACGGGCCTATCTGCCGCGACTGCGCTGCGTGATCTGCGCGCGCACCACGGCCGCCGCGAGGCGGTCGGGGGTGCGCGTGGAGATCGTCCACGACGAGACGGGATCGTCCGGGTCGATGACCGGGACCACGACGACCGGGTCGATCCCGCCTCGCACGAGATACCACCCGCGCGGGTCGAGCCCGGCTCCCCGCGCCGCCTTCGCCTCGTCGCCCGTGAGCGCCGCCGGCTCGCCGAGGAGCTCCACCTCGATGCGCGCCCGCCCTGCGCGCAGCATGCCGTCGCGCACCTCCACGACGGGCGACGATGCGATGAGCAGGGCGATGACGCCGACGGCCACGATCGCCCCCAGCGCGAGGGCGATCGACGGATCGAGGCGCACGAAGACGAGCGACACCATGGGCGCGGCGATCGCGGCCGACGCGAGCAGCCAGAGCGACGGGGAGAGCCGCTCGCGGTAGACGGCGGCGGCGCCCGCGGCCGACGCGCTGTTCGGGGACGACACTGTGTTCTGCATTACCCTCGTTGCGTGACCGATATCGTTGACGTCCCCATTGTCGCATCAGAGGCTCCCGCGTACGCGCACCCCGGCGACGCCGGGGCGGACCTCGTCGCGAGCGAGTCGGTGCTCCTCGAGCCGGGAGAGCGTGCGCTCGTCGGCACCGGCGTGCGCATCGCGCTGCCCGAGGGCTACGCCGCGTTCGTCGTCCCGCGCAGCGGGCTCGCGGCCAAGCACGGCATCACGATCGTGAACGCGCCGGGCACGATCGATGCGGGCTACCGGGGCGAGATCAAGGTCGCCCTCCTGAACACCGACGCCCGAGAGGCGTACCAGATCACCGCGGGGGACCGCATCGCTCAGCTCATCCTGATGCCCGTCCCGCGCGCCCGATTCATCCCGGTCGACGAGCTGCCCGAATCCGTGCGCGGGGTCGGCGGATTCGGCTCGACCGGCTACGAGACACGAGGAGTGGCATGAGCGACGAGAGCGCGCCGCAGAACGACGAGATCGCCGTCCCCGAGGGCGAGGCCGCGCCCGCGACGACCCGCAACCGCGCCGAGGAGGGGCCGTTCGACGAGAGCGAGGCCAACCCGGTCCGCCCGTACATCGATCTCGGCGGCATCAAGATCCTGCCGCGCGAGGGCCTCAACCTCCGGCTCGAGGTCGAGGAGCAGTCCAAGCGCATCGTCGCGGTCGGGCTCGACTACGCCGAGTCCACGCTCCAGGTCCAGCCGTTCGCGGCGCCGCGGTCCAGCGGACTGTGGGATGAGACGCGAGACCAGATCCGCGACCAGGTGCGTCAGCAGGGCGGGCGGGTCGAGGAGCGCGAGGGACCCCTCGGCCCCGAGCTCCTCGCCGAGGTGCCGGTCGTCGCGGGCGGCGGCAGCGCGGAGAAGCGCCTCGCCCGCTTCATCGGAGTGGACGGCCCGCGCTGGTTCCTGCGCGGCGTCGTGGGCGGGCGCGCGACGAGCGACCCCGAGGCTGCGGAGCGGATCGAGGACCTCTTCCGCTCGATCGTCGTCGTGCGCGGCGGCGCTCCCATGCCGCCGCGCGACCTCATCCCGCTCAAGATGCCGCAGACGCCGGGCGCGGCGTGACCGGACAGGACGACCGGGGGGACGAGACGCCCCTCGAGCCGCCGCGCGCGTCCGACGCACTCGGAGCGGCACTCGGCGACGCCGCGCGCCGCATGGGGCTGGACCCCGCTGAGGAGCGGAGCACCGGCCACGTCGTCTGGAAGGCGATGGGCGGCTGGCGCGGCGTGCTCGAGTCGGTGCTGCCGAGCCTCGCCTTCGTCGTCCTCTTCACGCTGCGGCCCGACGCCCTCGCTCTCGCGCTCGGGGTCTCGGTCGGCGTCGCGGCGGTGTTCACGGTCGTGCGTCTCGTCCAGAAGTCGCCCCCGTCCGCCGCGCTCGGAGGCCTCGTCGCGGCCGCCGCCGCGGCGGCGCTCGCGCTGTGGACGGGGCGCGGCGAGGACAACTTCGTCCCGGGGTTCCTGACGAACGGCCTCTACGGCACGGCGCTGCTCGTCTCGGCGCTCGTCGGCTGGTCGCTCATCGGCCTCGCGGCCGGCTTCCTGATGGGCGAGGGGACGGCGTGGCGCGCCGACCGGCGCAAGCGGCGGGTGTTCTTCTGGCTGGGCATCGCATGGGCCGCGCTCTTCTTCGCGCGGCTCGCCGCGCAGCTGCCGCTCTACTTCGCGGGCGACGTCACGGCCCTCGGCACCCTCAAGATCGTCATGGGGCTGCCGCTGTTCGCGCCCATGGTCGCCGTCACCTGGCTCGCCGTGCGCGCGCTGTACGGCCGACGCGAAGGCTGAGCGCGGCGCGACGGGGACCGGCCGCGGGCGCGTGGTAGATTTATCTTGACATCGAGATAAATTGCGCACTTCGGGGAACCTGTCGCCCGGCCGCGGCCGGTAAGGTCCGCCTTCCTAGCCGACGCGCTCAGCGGCGAGCATGATGGGGGCGTAAGTGCGCGGTCGACCAGGAGGAGACAGCCCGTGTCCACGGTGAACAGCTTCGGTGCGAAGAGCACCCTGACGGTCGGCAGCACCGACTACGAGATCTTCCGCCTCGACGCGGTCGCCGGCTTCGAGAAGCTCCCCTTCAGCCTCAAGGTCCTCCTCGAGAACCTGCTTCGCACCGAGGACGGCGCGAACATCACCAAGGAGCAGATCAGCGCCCTGGGCTCGTGGGACCCGAATGCCGAGCCGAACACGGAGATCCAGTTCACGCCGGCTCGCGTCGTGATGCAGGACTTCACGGGCGTGCCCTGCATCGTCGACCTCGCGACCATGCGCGAGGCCGTCACGGCCCTCGGCGGCGACCCCGACAGGATCAACCCGCTCTCGCCCGCCGAGATGGTCATCGACCACTCGGTCATCGCCGACCTCTTCGGCACCGAGAACGCCCTCGAGCGCAACGTCGAGATCGAGTACGAGCGCAACGGCGAGCGCTACCAGTTCCTCCGCTGGGGCCAGACCGCGTTCCAGGACTTCAAGGTCGTTCCCCCCGGTACCGGCATCGTCCACCAGGTGAACATCGAGCACCTGGCGAAGGTCGTCTACGACCGCACCGTCGACGGCGTGCTGCGCGCGTACCCCGACACCTGCGTCGGCACCGACTCGCACACCACCATGGTCAACGGCCTCGGCGTGCTGGGCTGGGGCGTCGGCGGCATCGAGGCCGAGGCCGCCATGCTCGGCCAGCCGGTGTCGATGCTCATCCCGCGCGTCGTGGGCTTCAAGCTCACGGGCGACATCCCCGCCGGCGTGACCGCGACCGACGTCGTGCTCACGATCACCGACATGCTGCGCAAGCACGGCGTGGTGGGCAAGTTCGTCGAGTTCTACGGCGAGGGCGTCGCCTCGGTGCCGCTGGCCAACCGCGCCACCATCGGCAACATGAGCCCCGAGTTCGGCTCGACGGCGGCCATGTTCCCGATCGACGACGTCACGCTCGACTACCTGCGCCTCACCGGGCGCGACGAGCAGACGGTCGCCCTGGTCGAGGCGTACGCCAAGGAGCAGCACCTCTGGCACGACCCGTCGCGCGAGCTCGTCTTCAGCGAGTACATGGAGCTCGACCTCGGCACCGTCGTGCCCTCGATCGCGGGTCCGAAGCGCCCGCAGGACCGCATCCTGCTGTCGGAGGCCAAGCCGCAGTTCCAGAAGGACATCCTCAACTACGCCTCGCTCCCCGAGGACACGGTCGAGGTCGAGGGCACCTTCCCGGCGTCCGACCCCGGCAGCACCCCCGGCGTGGAGCACGAGCACGTGCCCGCCAACGGCGTGTCGCACCAGCACGAGGAGCAGCACGCGGCGCACGCCGAGCACGCGGCGGCGGGCCTGCTCGCGAGCGGCGAGCGGCACGCGGCGTCGCAGCCGGTGAAGGTGACCACGCCCGAGGGCGAGTCGTACCTCCTCGACAACGGCGCGGTCACCCTGGCCGCCATCACGTCGTGCACCAACACCTCGAATCCGTCGGTCATGATCGCCGCAGGCCTTCTCGCCCGCAAGGCGCGCGAGAAGGGCCTCACGCGCAAGCCGTGGGTGAAGACGACGCTGGGCCCCGGCTCGAAGGTCGTGACGGACTACTACGAGAAGTCGGGCCTCGACAAGGACCTCGAGGGCCTCGGCTTCTACACCGTCGGCTACGGCTGCACGATCTGCATCGGCAACTCGGGACCGCTCATCGAGGAGGTCTCCGCGGCGATCAACGAGAACGACCTGGCCGTCACGGCCGTCCTCTCGGGCAACCGCAACTTCGAGGGCCGCATCAGCCCCGACGTGAAGATGAACTACCTCGCGAGCCCGCCGCTCGTGGTGGCCTACGCTCTGGCCGGCTCGATGAACTTCGACTTCGAGACCGACCCGCTCGGCAAGGACGAGAACGGCGACGACGTCTTCCTCAAGGACGTGTGGCCCTCGCCCGACGAGGTGCAGGAGATCATCGACTCGTCGATCTCCCGCGAGCAGTTCATCAAGCAGTACGCCACCGTGTTCGACGGCGACGAGCGCTGGAAGAACCTGCCCACTCCGACCGGCCCGGTCTTCGAGTGGGACGAGAGCTCGACGTACGTGCGCAAGGCTCCGTACTTCGACGGCATGACGATGGAGCTCACGCCGGTCGAGGACATCACCGGCGCTCGCGTGCTCGCGACGCTCGGCGACTCCGTGACGACCGACCACATCAGCCCCGCGGGCAACATCAAGGCCGGCACGCCGGCCGCGCAGTACCTGACCGAGCACGGCGTCGCGCAGCGCGACTTCAACTCGTACGGCTCGCGCCGTGGCAACCACGAGGTGATGATCCGGGGCACGTTCGCGAACATCCGCCTGAAGAACGCGCTCGTGAAGGCGGTCAACGACGGCCAGCAGATCGAGGGCGGCTACACGCGCGACTTCACGCAGCCCGAGGGTCCGCAGTCGTTCATCTACGACGCGAGCCAGAACTACCAGGCCCAGGGCACGCCGCTGGTCATCTTCGGCGGCAAGGAGTACGGCTCCGGATCGTCGCGCGACTGGGCGGCCAAGGGCACGCGCCTGCTCGGCGTGAAGGCCGTGATCACGGAGAGCTTCGAGCGCATCCACCGCTCGAACCTCATCGGCATGGGCGTCGTCCCGCTGCAGTTCCCCGCCGGCGAGAGCTGGGAGTCGCTCGGTCTCGACGGCACCGAGATCGTCTCGATCGAGGGTCTCGAGCAGCTCAACGAGGGCGTCACGCCGAAGACCGTGAAGGTCACCGCCGCGCCGAGCGAGCACTCCGCTCCCGGCAAGGAGACGGTGGAGTTCGACGCGGTCGTCCGCATCGACACCCCCGGTGAGGCCGACTACTACCGCAACGGCGGCATCCTGCAGTACGTGCTGCGCAGCCTCGTCTGACGCATCGCGTCGCGCGCATCGACGGCCCCGGGAGGCGATCCCGGGGCCGTCGTCGTCGCCGGGCCCGTCGTCGTCGCCGGGCCCGTCGCGCGCCGTCTCCCAGGTGCCCGGCGTAGGCTCGGAGCATGACTCTGCTCGACCGCATCCGGGGGCCCCGCGACCTCGACGCGCTCTCGCACGATGAGCTCGCGACGCTCGCGGAGGAGGTGCGCGCCTTCCTCATCGAGAACGTCGCGCGCACCGGCGGCCACCTCGGACCGAACCTCGGCGTCGTGGAGCTGACGATCGCGCTGCATCGCGTCTTCGACTCCCCGAGCGACCCGATCATCTGGGACACAGGGCACCAGTCCTACGTGCACAAGCTCCTGACCGGTCGGCAGGACTTCTCCGGTCTCCGCTCCCGAGGCGGCCTCGCGGGCTACCCGCAGCGCTCGGAGAGCGAGCACGACGTCGTCGAGTCCTCCCATGCGTCGAGCTCGCTGAGCTGGGCGGACGGCATCTCCCGCGCGTTCCAGCGCACGGGCCGCAGCGATCGGCATGTCGTGGCCGTCGTCGGCGACGGCGCGCTCACGGGCGGCATGACCTGGGAGGCGCTCAACAACATCACCGACGACAACGAGCGCAACCTCGTCATCGTCGTGAACGACAACGGCCGGTCGTATGCGCCGACCATCGGCGGCATGGCCCGCTACCTGAACCGCGTGCGCACGGGCGAGGTGTACCGCGACCTCGGCGAGAAGTCCGGTCGGCTCGCGGGCAAGTTCGGCGCGGCCGGCCGCGCACTGTATCGCGGCGTGCGCGGGGGGACCCACGGCTTCCTGTCGCGTCTCACGAACAACAGCCAGCTGTACTCGCAGCTCGACATCAAGTACCTCGGCCCGGTCGACGGCCACGACCTGCCTGCGCTCATCGAGACGCTCGAGCTCGCGAAGGCGTTCGGCGCGCCCGTGATCGTGCACGCGATCACGGAGAAGGGGCGCGGGTACCAGCCCGCCCTCGACGACCAGGCCGACCAGTTCCATGCCGTCGGGCGCATCGACCCCGCGACGGGCGATCCGATCGGCGCGTCCGCTGGCCGCGGCTGGACCGAGGTGTTCGCCGAGGAGCTCGTGCAGGTGGGTGAGGAGCGCCCCGAGGTGATCGCGATCACGGCCGCGATGCTGCGGCCGACGGGACTCGCTCCGTTCGCCGAGCGGTTCCCCGATCGCGTGTACGACGTCGGGATCGCCGAGCAGCACGCGGTCGCGTCAGCCGCGGGGCTCGCCTACGGCGGCCTGCACCCCGTCGTGGCCCTGTACTCGACCTTCGTGAACCGCGCGTTCGACCAGGTCCTCATGGACGTCGCCCTGCACCGCGCCGGGGTGACGTTCGTCCTCGACCGCGCAGGCGTCACCGGCCCCGACGGGCCGAGCCACCACGGCATGTGGGACCTCGCGCTCCTGCACATCGTCCCGCACATCCGCCTCGCCGCGCCCCGCGATGGGGAGCGGCTGCGCGAGGAGCTGCGCGAGGCCGTCGCGGTCGATGACGCGCCCACCGTGGTCCGCTTCCCGAAGGGGGCGGTGGGCGAGGAGATCCCCGCGCTCGAGCGCCTCGCCGACGGCGTCGACGTGCTCGCGCGCGGTGGCGAGGAGGACGTCCTCATCGTCGCGATCGGCACCTTCGCCGAGACCGCGCTCGACGTCGCACGGCGGCTCAGGGCACAGGGCATCGGCGCCACCGTCGTCGACCCGCGGTGGGTCGTCCCGGTTCCCGCGTCGATCGTCGAGCTCGCCTCGCGACACCGACTGGTCATCACCCTCGAGGACGGCATCCGCGTCGGCGGCATCGGGACGCGCGTGCGCCAGGTGCTGCGCGAGGCGGGCGTCGACACCGCGGTGGACGAGCTGGGCCTTCCTGACGCCTTCATCGACCACGCCTCGCGCGATCAGGTGCTCGCGGATGCGGGCCTCACACCCGCGAAGATCGCCCAGGACGTCGTCGCGCAGGTGCTCGGCACCCGCGTGCCGGTCGCGCGGCCAGAGAAGGACGGCCGCGGCGTCCCGACCGTGACCGGACAGATCGGCCGCATCGCGAACAGCTCCTGAGACGCGACAGCGGGGCGCACCGTGTCGGTGCGCCCCGCTGTCGTCGCCTCGCTGGCCGTCTCAGGCGTCGACGCCGCGGATCACGGGATCGTGGAACGTGCCGCCGAACACGCGCTCGGATGCGCCGACGCGGTCGAGGTAGACCGAGGCGCCGCCGTCGATGAACGGCCATCCGGCGCCCAGGATGAGCGCGAGGTCGATGTCCTCGACCTCGGGGACGACGCCCTCGTCGAGCATGATCCGGATCTCGCGCGCGAGCTCGTCCTCGACACGACGGAGGATCTCCTGCTCGGAGACAGGGGAGGAGCCGACCGAGAGCGCCTTCTGCGCGTCCTTCGTCCAGCCGGTGACCCGACCGGACCTGTCCTTCTCGACCGCCTGGGGCAGGTCGGCGAGAGCGTGCAGGTTCGCCGAGGCGTGGAAGCGGTCGGGGAAGTGCGACACCATCGTGTCCTGCACGTGGGCTGCGACCTTCCAGCCGACGAGGTCGATGAGCTGGAACGGCGTCATCGGAAGGCCGAGGGGCGCGAAGGCGCGCTCGACCGTCATCAGCGGCGTGCCCTCGTCGATCGCGCGTGCAGCCTCGCCCATGACCTTCGCGAGCAGGCGGTTGACGATGAAGCCCGGAGCGTCGGCCGAGCCGATCGCGTTCTTGCGGAGGTCCTTCGCGACCGCGTATGCCGTCGCGAGCGCCTCCTCGCTCGCCTGCGGCGTGCGGACGACCTCGATGAGCGGCATGACCGCGACCGGGTTGAAGAAGTGGAAGCCGACGAGGCGCTCGGGGTGCGCGAGCACCGAGCCGATCTCCTCGACCGAGAGCGACGACGTGTTCGTCGCGAGGATCGCCTCGGGAGAGACGATCCGCTCGATCTCGGCGAAGACGTCCTGCTTGACCTTCGTCTCCTCGAACACGGCCTCGATGACGAAGTCGCAGTCCGCGTACTCGGCCTTGTCGATCGTGCCGTGCACGAGCGCGCGGAGGCGATTCGCGGCGTCGCCGTCCAGCCTCCCCTTCTGCTCGAGCTTCGCGATCTCCTCGTGGATGTACGCGAGACCCTTGTCGACACGCGCCTGATCGACGTCGGTGATGAGCACGGGCACCTCGAGCCGACGCAGGAACAGGAGTGCGAACTGGCTCGCCATGAGGCCCGCGCCGATGACGCCGACCTTCGTGACCTTGCGGGCGAGCGAGCGGTCGGGGGCGCCCACGGGCCGCTTCGCGCGCTTCTGCACGAGGTCGAACGCGTACATCGACGCGGCGAACTGATCGCCCGCGATGAGGTCGGCGAGCGCCTCGTCCTCGCGCGCGAACCCCTCGGCGCGGGTGCCGGAGCGCGCCTTGTCGAGCAGATCGAGCGCGCGGTAGGGCGCGCGGGGGACCGTGCCGATGCGGCTCTCGAGCATCCCGCGCGCGACCTTGATCGCGACGGGCCACTTCGTCAGGCGCTCGATCTTTCCCGGAGCGTTCCTGCGCTCGACCTTGATCGTCCCGGCGAGCACGCCGTCGGCCCAGGCGAGAGAGTCCTCGAGGTAGTTCGCGGGCGGGAAGATCGCGTCGAAGATGCCGAGCTCGAACGCCTGCTGCGGCTTGAGCGTGCGGTTCTGCTTGAGCGGGTTCGAGATGACCACCTCGAGCGCGTTCTCGATCCCGATGAGGTTCGGGAGGAGATAGGCGCCGCCCCAGCCGGGGACGAGCCCGAGGAACACCTCGGGCAGCGCGATCGCGGCTGCCGACGAGTCGACGGTCCGGTAGGTGGAGTTGAGGGCGATCTCCGTCCCGCCGCCGAGCGCCAGCCCGTTCACGAACGCGAACGACGGCACGCCGAGGTCAGACAGCTTGCCGAGGACGTGGTGGCCTTGCTGCGCGATGAGCAGCGCGTCCTTCCGCTCGCGCAGAGCGCTGATCTGCGACAGGTCGGCCCCTGCGGCGAAGATGTAGGGCTTGCCCGTGATCGCCACCGCATCGATCTCGCCGGCCGCGGCGCGCGCCCGCAGCGTCTCGAGCACGCCGTCGAGCTCCGCGAGCGTGCGCGGGCCGATCGTGTTCGGCCGCTTGTGGTCGCGCCCGTTGTGGAGCGTGATGAGCGCGATCGTGCGACCCCCGCGCGTGCGGATGTCGCTGACGAGGGAGTGCGTGACGACCTCGTCGGCCGTGAGCGCCTCGAGCCCGGAGAAGTCGATGGAGGAGTAGTCGGTCATCGTGCTCACTTCCGCTTCTTCTTGCCGGTGTAGTGCGGGTTCTCCCACACGACGCTGCCGCCCTGACCGAGCCCGACGCACATCGCGGTGAGGCCGTAGCGCACCTCGGGGTGCTCGGCGAACTGCGCAGCGAGCTGGATCATGAGTCGCACGCCGGACGCCGCGAGGGGATGCCCGACCGCGATGGCGCCGCCCCAGGGGTTGACCCGCGGGTCGTCGTCGGCGATCCCGAAGTGGTCGAGGAACGAGAGCACCTGGATCGCGAAGGCCTCGTTGAGCTCGAACAGGCCGATGTCGTCGATCGTGAGCCCCGCCTTCGCGAGGGCCTTCTCGGTCGAGGGGATGGGGCCGATGCCCATGATCTCCGGCTGGACGCCCGCGAACGCGAAGGAGACCATCCGCATCTTGGGCGCGAGGCCGAGCTCCTTGACCGCGGCCGACCCGGCGAGCAGGCTCACGGTCGCGCCGTCGGTGAGCGGCGACGACGTCCCTGCGGTGACGCGCCCGTGCGGCCGGAACGGCGTCTTGAGGGAGGCGAGGCCCTCCATCGTCGTCTCGGGGCGGCGTCCCTCGTCCTCGGTGGCGAGCGCCCACGCTCCGTCAGGGCGCGCCACCGCGACCGGGACGAGATCGGGCTGGATGCGCCCGGCGTCGTAGGCCGCCTGAACCTTCTGCTGGCTCAGCATGCCGAAGCGGTCGGCGCGCTCCTTCGTGAGGTGCGGGAACCGGTCGTGGATGCGCTCGGCGGTGACGCCCATGTTGAGCGCGCCGGGATCGACGAGCTTCTCGGCGACGAAGCGCGGATTCGGATCGGCGTTCGACCCGATGGGGTGCCGGCCCATGTGCTCGACTCCGCCCGCGATGGCGAGGTCGTACATGCCGACGCCGATCGACGCGCCCATCGTGGTGACCGCCGTCATCGCGCCCGCGCACATCCGCTCGATCGCGAGGCCCGGCACGGTCTGCGGGAGTCCCGCGAGGATGGCCGCGGTGCGGCCGAGGGTCAGGCCCTGGTCTCCTGTCTGCGACGTGGCCGCGATGGCGACGTCGTCGATCCTGTCGGCGGGGACGCCGCCGTTGCGCTCCATGAGCCCGATCATCGCCTTGACGACGAGGTCGTCGGCTCGGGTGTTGGCGTACATGCCCTTCTCGCCGGCGCGCCCGAACGGGGTCCGCACGCCATCGACGAAGTAGACATCCGAAAGCTCGGCCACTCTGCCTCCCTGTGTCAGTTGACCTCAGCCTAGGCACGGGCGGGCGCGCGTCTCCGCATCGATTGGGATGAACCTACGAAGCCGGATCGCCCTGCTCTCCGGGCCTTTGCGCGGCGCGCACAAACGCGGCGGCGATGAGGTCAGCGGTGGCCTCGATCTGCCAGGGGCGGGCTCCCTGCGCGCGGAGGGCGTCGCCGACCGTGGCGGCATCCACGACGGCGGGCGGCTCCCACGCCACCCGGCGCAGCGTCTCGGGTGTGAGGAGGTTCTCCGTGGGCATCGACAGCTCGGCGGCCTTGGCCTCGACGTCGGGCCGAGCCTGCTTGAGCCGCTGGTCGGCCTCGGGGTTGCGGTCGGCCCATGCCCGATGGGGCGGCAGCGCATCGCTCGGGACCCGCTCGGCAGGGAGGTCGTCGCTCTCGCGTCCGGCGACGATCGCGTTCCACCAGCGGTCGAGCTCGGTCCGGCTCGCGCGGCCGGTGAACTCGCGGATGCCGGCGAGGGCCTGCTTCGTGCGCGGCGTGGCCAGCACCGCGGCGACGAGCGCGCGATCGGGCACGAGTCGACCGGGCGAGACGTCCTGAGCCTGCGCGAGCTCCTCGCGCGCGCGCCACAGCTCGCGAGCGACCGCGAGATTGCGACGGCCGCGCACCTTGTGCAATCCGCTCAGGCGCCGCCACGGGTCGGGGCGCGGCGCCTTCGGCTCGCGCGCGAGCGTCGCCTCGAACTCCTGACGGGCGAACTCGGCCTTGCCCGACGCCTCGAGCTCGTCCTTCAGCCGGTCGCGCACGTCGACGAGGTGGAGGACGTCGAGCGCCGCGTACTCGAGCCACGCGGGCGGGAGGGGCCGGGTCGACCAGTCCGCGGCCGAGTGCGCCTTCGCGAGCTCGATCCCGAGCGCGGCCTCGACGACGGCGCCGAGGCCGACGCGCTCCCAGCCGAGGAGGCGGGCGGCGAGCTCCGTGTCGAAGATGCGCCGAGGATCGAGCCCCAGCTCGCGGAGGGAGGGCAGGTCCTGGCTCGCCGCGTGGAACACCCACTCCTCGTCGCCCAGGAGGCGCTGGATGGCCGTCACGTCGGGAACCGCGATCGGGTCGACGAGCAGGACGCCGCCGTCGCGGCGGTAGAGCTGCACGAGGTAGGCGCGCTGCGAGTAGCGGAATCCGGAGGCGCGCTCGACGTCGACGGCCACGGGGCCGGTGCCCGCGGCCAGGCGCTCGACAGCCTCGGCGAAGACCGCGGGGTCGTCGATCACGGGGAAGTCCGCTGCCGGCTGCTGGTCGGTCATCTGGGCCTCCGGGCGCCGAACACGGCGATGTCCTCCGACCCCGGCGGGAGGCCGGCGAGCATGCAGACGAGCTCGGCCCAGGCCTCGACGTGGGAGCGGAACGATCCGACGGGCGACCACGAGGCGCGCAGCTCGATCTGCGCGCCGTCGCCCTCGGCGGCGAGTGCCCCGAACCCCTTCGACAGGATCTTCGTCGCGGTGCCGGAGGGGGAGTGGTACGGCGCCCCGCGGGTCTCCAGCGCGTCGACGAGCCACGACCAGGTGACATCCGCGAGGAGCGGATCGGTCCCGATCTCGGGTTCGAGGGGAGCCTGGGCGAACGTCACGATGCGCCAGCTGCCGCCCCATGACTCCTGCCCGTCGGGGTCGTGGAGCAGGATGAGCCGGCCGGTCCCGTACGGCGAGTCGCCGTGGTCGTCGGGTCGGACATCGGCGGCGAGGGCGATGCTGAAGGGCGCCAGACCCTGCGGCGACGGGATGTCGCGCACGGTGAGATCGCCCCGGAACGTCGCCGAGCGCACGGCCGCCTCCGCCTCCGCGAAGGCGTCTGAGCGCGCCCGATCTCCCGTCACGTCGACAGATTAGAGTGAGGGTGCCATGAACACCCCCAGGCGCGCCGCATCCCCGGTCCTCATCGGTCTCCGCTCCGCTCTCACCGTGCTCGCCGCCATGCTCGCCGGCGTGGCGGGCGCCGTCGCCTACGTCTCGCTGCGGATCGCGCGCAAGGCGGTCACGCCCGGCCCGCGCGTGGCCGACGTCGCCGTCCACGGGTTCGACACCGGCGCGCAGACGATCACGCTCTCGCGCACGCCCGATACGGTCCTCCCCGGGCGCTACGGGCTCTTCACGGGCGGATCGGAGCACTACCTGAAGCTCGGCGCGGTCCTCGCGGAGGACGGGCAGCGCGTGCGGAGGAAGCTGCTCACGCAGGTCGACTCGAGCTCGCAGATCGGACCGTACGCGGCCTTCAGCGGCTGGTACTGGGAGCGCGCCGAGGAGCTCCACCTCCCGTTCACGACCGAGTTCATCGGTGCCCCCGTCGGGCCCTGTCCCGCGTGGTACTTCCCGGCCGAGGATCCGGATGCGGACACGTGGGTCGTCGCGGTCCACGGGCGCGGGACGACCCGCGCCGAGGTGCTCCGCGCGGTTCCCGTCCTCCATGAGGAGGGGCTCCCCGTCCTGTGCGTCTCGTACCGGAACGACGGCGAGGCGCCGCGCAGCCGCTCGGGCCGGTACGGTCTCGGCGCGACCGAGTGGCGCGACGTCGACGCCGCCGTCGCGTGGGCGCTGCGGCGCGGAGCCCGCCGGATCGTCCTGATGGGGTGGTCGATGGGCGGGGCGATCGTCCTCCAGGTCGCGCTCAACTCGGCGCACGCCGACGCGATCGCGGGCGTCATGCTGGAGTCGCCCGTCGTGGACTGGCGGCTCGTGCTGGGATTCCAGGCGCGCGAGCTCCGCGTCCCGTCGCCCTTCACCCGCCTCGCGATGGGCGCGCTCGGACAGGAGTGGACGTCGCGGGTCGTGCGCCACGGCGACCCGATCTCGCTCGACGACCTCGACATCGTCTCCCGCGCGGAGGAGCTGCGGCATCCGATCCTGCTCCTGCACAGCGACGACGACGGGTTCGTGCCGTCCGACGCCTCGCACCGGCTCGCGTCCGAGCGCCCCGACCTCGTGACGCTCGAGCGCTTCCACACGGCGCGCCACACGAAGCTGTGGAACTTCGACGAGCACCGCTGGAACAGCGCGATCCGCTCCTGGCTGCGCACGCAGGCGCTCGTGCCCGACGTCGGCGGGGCCTGAGCCGCCTCAGACGAGACGCGAGCGGATCTGCCGCTTGGCGCGCAGGAGCATCCCGGTCATGCCCGAGATCCGCAGCGGCGACACGACGCGGGTGAGGCCGAGGGTCTGCGGGAAGTCATCGGGCACCGCGAGGGCCTCGTCGGCGGTGAGGCCCGTGAGTCCCTGAGCGAGGATGCTCGCGAAGCCGCGCGTCGTGGGCGCCTCTGCGGGCGCGGTGGCGTGCATCGCGACGCGACGATCGGCGTCGACCTCGAGCACGATGAACACGGGCGACTGGCATTCCGCGACGCGCTCGGTGAGCTCCGGGTGATCGGCGTAGCGCGCGGGGATCTCCGGGAGCTCGTTCGCGAACTCGAGGAGGAGCTGGAGACGCTCAGGCTCATCGAGCGCGAGGAACTCGTCGCGGATCTCCGCGAGGGCGTCGGGGAGCGCGTGGTCGGTCATCCGCCCCAGACTACTGCGCGGTGAGCGCCCCTGGCTCGCCGCCCGTCGCGATCGGCACCCGGACGGCGCTGCCCCACTCGGTCCAGGAGCCGTCGTAGTTGCGGACCTTCGGGAAGCCGAGGAGATGCTTGAGGACGAACCACGTGTGGCTCGAGCGCTCGCCGATGCGGCAGTACGCGACGATGTCGTCGTCGTCCTGCAGGCCGATCTCGTCGCGGTAGATCGCCTCGAGCTCGGCGCGCGGGCGGAAGCCGCCGTCCTCCGCGACGGCCCGCCCCCACGGCACGCTGCGGGCCGTGGGGATGTGGCCGGCGCGGAGCGCTCCCTCCTCGGGGTACGCGGGAGCGGTCGTGCGCTCGCCGGTGTACTCCTCGGGGGAGCGCACGTCGACGAGCGGACCCGCGCCGAGATGCGCGAGGACGTCGTCCTTGAACGCGCGCAGCGTGGCGTCGTCGCGCTCGACGACGGGATACTCGACGGCCGCCCGCACCGTGCGCTCGGTCGTGAGCTCACGGCCCTCGGCGATCCAGCGATCGCGGCCTCCGTCGAGGAGGCGGACGTCCTCGTGCCCGAAGAGCGAGAACACCCAGAGGGCGTAGGCGGCCCACCAGTTGCTCTTGTCGCCGTAGATCACCACCGTGTCGTCACGGGAGATGCCCTTGCGGCCGAGCAGCTCGGCGAAGCCCGCGCCGTCCAGGTAGTCGCGCACGACCGGGTCGTTCAGCTCCGTGTGCCAGTCGATCTTGACGGCGCCCGGGATGTGGCCGGTCTCGTAGAGGAGGACGTCCTCGTCCGACTCGACGACCACGAGACCCGGCTCGCCGCGGTGCTCTTCAAGCCATTGGGTCGAGACCAGCCGCCACGGCTCGGCGTACGCGGCGAACTTCTCCTGCGACTCATCCGGTGCGACGGCCATGGCTGCTCCTCGTTATCGTTGTGGGGACCCGTCTTCGAGCCTACGGCCCGCGAGCACGGTGCGGCTCGGCCCGTCGGCCGGGGCGCGTAACCGACAGACATCTGAGGACCCATGACCTCCACCGCGACCGAGATCGTCCACCTCGCCGACCGCCATCCGCAGCTGTCCGGCGAGGAGATGCTCGCCAGCCTCGTGCCGCCGCGGCAGTTCGACGACGCGACATTCGCGTCGTACCGCGTCGACCCCGACTATCCCTCGCAGCTGGAGGCGAAGGAGGAGCTCGAGCGGTTCGCGACGGGGGCCCAGCCCGCGCGGCGCGGCGGGCTCTTCTCGCGCAGGCCCAAGCTCCCGGAGACCAAGCCCGGCGTGTACCTCGACGGCGGGTTCGGCGTCGGCAAGACGCACCTGCTCGCGGCGATCTACCACGCGGTCCCCGCCCGGCGGAAGCACTTCGGCTCGTTCATCGAGTACACCGCCCTCGTCGGCGCGCTGGGCTACAAGAACACGGTCGAGCTGCTGCGCGGATCGGCGCTGCTGTGCATCGACGAGTTCGAGCTCGACGACCCGGGCGACACGATGGTGATGACGCGGCTCCTCGGCGAGCTCGTGGCGTCGGGGACGCGTCTGGCGGCGACGAGCAACACCCCGCCGAACGCGCTCGGCGAGGGGCGCTTCGCCGCGCAGGACTTCCTCCGCGAGATCCACGCGATGTCCGACAGCTTCCGCACCCTGAGGATCGACGGCGTCGACTTCCGCCAGCGATCCCTCGACGGGCACGCCGTCGTCCTCGACGACGCGGAGTACGACGCGGCGCTCGCGGGCGCGGGCGGCTCGGCCTCCGACGACGGCTTCGATGCGCTCATCTCGCACCTCGCCCGCGTGCACCCCTCGCGCTACATCCGCCTCATCGACGGCCTCAGCGCCGTGGGTCTGCGCGACGTGCGCCAGCTCACCGACCAGTCGGAGGCGCTGCGCTTCGTCGCGTTCGTCGACCGCGTCTACGACGCCGAGCTGCCGATCCGCGCCACGGGCGCACCGCTCGAGGACGTGTTCGGCGCCGACATGCTCGCGGGGGGCTACCGCAAGAAGTACCTCCGCGCGATCTCGCGTCTCGTCGCGTCGACGCACGCGTGACGCGCTGCCGCCCGAGGTCCTCCCCAGGGCGGCGAAACACGATGTTTACGGAACGCCGATCCTCGTAACACATCGGAAACACCAGCCGCACCAGACGGGTAACGCGCTGTCGGGACACTGAGTCCACCCGGTCGAGCGCACCACGTCGACCAGATTGCTCACCGGTGTCCCCTCACTCGATCTGGAGCAACACATGGATAGCGGAAACACCGCGTGGCTCGTCACCGCCACGGCCCTCGTTCTCTTCATGACGCCGGGCGTGGCGTTCTTCTACGGCGGACTCGTCAAGGCGAAGTCGGTCATCAGCATGATGATGATGAGCTTCGGCGCGCTCGGCCTCGTCGCCGTGCTGTGGATCCTCTACGGCGCGAACATGAGCGCCGTCGAGAGCGCCTGGGCGTTCGCCGGCAACCCGTTCAGCGACTTCGGCCTGGTGGGCATCGCCGAGGACAGCGACGCGCTGCTCGCGACGGCGTTCGGTGCGACCTTCGCGATCATCACCGTCGCCCTCATCTCGGGCGCGATCGCCGACCGCGCGAAGTTCGGCGCGTGGATGGTGTTCGCCGGCATCTGGGCGACTCTCGTCTACTTCCCCGTCGCGGCCTGGGTCTGGGGCGGCGGCTGGATCTACAGCCTCGGCTCGAGCCTCTTCCCCGAAGCGGGCGTCGAGGTCATTGACTACGCGGGCGGCACGGCCGTGCACATCAACGCCGGTGCGGCGGCGCTCGCGCTCTCGCTCGTCCTCGGCAAGCGCATCGGCTTCCAGAAGGGCATCCAGAAGCCGCACAACGTTCCCCTGGTCATGCTCGGCGCCGCGATCCTCTGGTTCGGCTGGTTCGGCTTCAACGCCGGTGCTGAGGGCACCGGTGCCCTCGGCGGAGAGACGACCGTGGGCCTCATCGTCCTGAACACGCTGGGTGCGACCGCCGCGGCGATCATCGGCTGGCTGATCATCGAGAAGGTGAAGGACGGCAAGGCGACCTCGGTCGGAGCCGCGTCCGGCGCGGTCGCGGGACTCGTCGCGATCACTCCCGCGTGCGCCGACCTCGCTCCCGGCTGGGCGCTTGTGCTCGGCTTCGTCGTCGGCATCGTCTGCGCGCTCGCGATCGAGCTCAAGTGGAAGCTCGGGTATGACGACTCGCTCGACGTCGTCGGCATCCACCTTGTCGGCGGCATCATCGGCACGATCTACCTCGGCTTCTTCGCAACCGGCACGGGGCTCTTCCTCGGCGGCGGCATCGAGCAGCTGGTCGTGCAGGTCATCTCGGCGCTGGCCGTGCTCGTGTACTCCTTCATCGTCGCGTGGCTGCTCGGCTTCGCGATCGAGAAGACGCTCGGTTTCCGCGTCAAGAACGAGGACGAGATCGCCGGAGTCGACACGGTGATCCACGGCGAGGAGGGCTACGCGATCGAGGCCCGCTGAGCCTCCGACCACGGACCCAGGACGCCCCCGGCCGAGCGGCCGGGGGCGTCCTCGCGTGCGGGAGCCGGTAGGGTGACCGCGTGGCAAGACAGGGATTCCTCGGGGCGCTCGCGGGCATCGCGCTCGACGTCCTCGCGCAGGCGACCAGGCCCCGGCGGAAGGAGCGCACCCGCGCGGCCGCCCCCGACCGGGCTCCGTCCGCGCCGCGCCCCGCGCGCGATACGGTGCGCGAGGTCCCGCATGCGGCGTCGGACGCGCACTCGGGTGCGGACACCGTGGAGGTGGACCCTCGCGCGGTTCGCGACCTCGTCCTGACCTATGCGCCCGACCGCGACGGGGCACCCGACGGCGGCGAGATCATCTGGACCTGGGTGCCGTACGCCGAGAACGACGGGCGCGGGAAGGATCGGCCCGTCCTCGTGATCGGCCGGCACACGTCCGATCGCTCGTACGCCGTGAAGCTCACGAGCAAGTCTCATGACGGCGACCGGGAGTACGTCTCGATCGGTTCCGGGGAGTGGGATGCCCAGGGCCGCGAGTCGTGGGTCGACCTCGACCAGCTCTACAGCGTCCACGTCGCCGGGATGCGGCGCGAGGCGGCAGAGCTCGACCGTCGACGGTTCGAGCGCGTCGCTCAGGAGCTCGTGCGCCGCTACGGCTGGCGCACGGGGGCGTAGGCGCACGCGCCGCACCGGAGCCGGCGCGCCGTCGGGTTCCCAGGGTCAGGTCTGCACCTCGGTGGTGAGCTCGCGCGCGTGGGCCGAGCACAGGCCGGCGCCGCATTCGGTGCAGACTGCGAGTGCCAGGTTCTCGACGCCGACGGCGTCGCAGTCATGACAGCGCATCGGCCGTCTCCTGAGCTGAGCCGGGCGCACGCCGGGCGGTCGTGATCTCGCGAACCGGGCGACACGGATTCCCGACGGCGACGACGCCGGCGGGGATATCGCGGGGGACGACGGATCCCGCCCCCGACGATGGCGTCGTCCCCGATCGTGTCGCCAGGGGTGTTCGTGACGGAGCCTCCGAGCCACACCCTGCTGCCGATCGTCACGAGCCCGCCTCCGACGACGAGGAAGTCCGCGTTGATGAACGTGCGGTCGCCGATCACGAGCCGCTCGCCGTAGTCGATGCTCAGCGGCGGCCGGAAGCTCCGGAGGGAGGGCAATGGTCTCTCATGCGATGCCGGTCACCGCGCGGCCCTGCTCGCGTACCGCGCGGGCGGGGAAGAAGACGAAGCCCCCGGCGGGACCGGGGGCTTCTCATGGTGGGCGATACCAGACTCGAACTGATGACCTCTTCCGTGTGAAGGAAGCGCGCTACCAACTGCGCCAATCGCCCATGTGGAGTTGTCGTGCCTCGGCGGCACAGGTGTCGAGCATACCGGATCGGCTCGGCGCAGGCGAACCGGATCGCCCGTCTCGCGTGTCGCACGTGAACAGTCGGTGACACGCCCGGATCCGGGTCGTGGTTTGGCCGGTCGTGGAACGTGGGCTAAAGTGGTGCAAGTGCCCGGAGCGAGACTCCGGGGGCGAAATGCGGATGTAGCGCAGTTGGTAGCGCATCACCTTGCCAAGGTGAGGGTCGCGAGTTCGAGTCTCGTCATCCGCTCGAGTGCAGGGGTTCCGAAAGGGATCCAGGCACGTGGGTTCGATCCCCGCGGTGGCGTGGCCGAGAGGCGAGGCACCGGCCTGCAAAGCCGTTTACACGGGTTCGAATCCCGTCGCCACCTCGCTCGACAACTGAATAGCTCTTGATGAGCGCGATTGGCGCAGCGGTAGCGCGCTTCCCTGACACGGAAGAGGTCACTGGTTCGATCCCAGTATCGCGCACGCGGATGTAGCGCAGTTGGTAGCGCATCACCTTGCCAAGGTGAGGGTCGCGAGTTCGAGTCTCGTCATCCGCTCGCGCACAGGGCCCCCTCGTGGGGCCCTGTTCCTTTGGGCGATTGGCGCAGCGGTAGCGCGCTTCCCTGACACGGAAGAGGTCACTGGTTCGATCCCAGTATCGCCCACCCGAGAACCCCCGCTTCGGCGGGGGTTTCGTCGTTCTCTCGGGTGCACGCGGTGCGAGCCCACGGAGGCGGCGCAACTAGGATGGTCGAGTGACCACCGGATTCGACCTGTACCCCGAGAAGAACGTCGTCGCCATGCGCGTCGACGGTGAGCTGAAGGACCTCGCAGCCGAGGTCGCGGAGACGCAGACGACGGAGCCGGTGACGATCGACAGCCCCGACGGGCTGAACATCCTGCGCCACTCCACCGCGCACGTGCTCGCGCAGGCGGTGCAGAAGATCAACCCCGCCGCGAAGCTCGGCATCGGCCCGTTCATCGCCGACGGCTTCTACTACGACTTTGGCGTCGACGAGCCGTTCACGCCCGACGACCTCAAGGCGATCAAGAAGGAGATGCAGCGCATCGTCAAGGAGGGCCAGCGGTTCGTCCGCCGGGTCGTCACAGACGAGGAGGCGCAGGCCGAGCTCGCCGACGAGCCGTTCAAGCTCGAGCTCATCGGCCTCAAGGGCGGCAAGAAGGAGGCCGCGGAGGGGGCGAGCGTCGAGGTCGGCGCCGGCGAGCTGACCATCTACGACAACGTCGACGCGAAGAGCGGCGAGACGCAGTGGAAGGACCTCTGCCGCGGCCCTCACGTGCCCTCCACGCGCCTGCTCGGCAATGGCTGGGACATCGTGCGGGTCGCGGGCGCGTACTGGCGCGGCAGCGAGAAGAACCCGCAGCTCCAGCGCATCTACGGCACGGCGTGGCCCACCAAGGATGACCTGAAGGCCTATCAGGACCGCCTCGCCGAGGCCGCGCGTCGCGACCACCGCAAGCTCGGCAAGGAGCTCGACCTCTTCTCGTTCCCCGACGAGATCGGGTCGGGCCTGTCGGTCTGGCACCCGCGCGGAGGGATCGTGCGCGGCGAGATGGAGCAGCACGCGCGTCGGCGCCACATCGAGGGCGGCTACACCTACGTCTACACGCCGCACATCTCGAAGGAGGACCTGTTCCTCACCTCGAACCACCTCGTCACATACAAGGACGGGATGTTCCCGCCGATCGTCATGGACGAGGAGCGCGACGAGGACGGCAACATCACGAAGCAGGGCCAGGACTACTACCTGAAGCCCATGAACTGCCCGATGCACATCCTCATCTACAAGGAGCGCGCGCGCAGCTACCGCGACCTCCCGCTGCGGTTCGCGGAGAACGGGACGGTCTACCGCAACGAGCTGTCCGGCGCGCTGCACGGCCTCACGCGCGTGCGCGGCTTCACGCAGGACGACTCCCACCTCTTCGTGACGCCCGAGCAGCTCGAGGCCGAGGTGACGAAGGTGCTCGAGTTCATCATCTCGATGCTGCGCGACTTCGGCCTCGACGACTTCGAGCTCGAGCTGTCGATGCGCGATGACGAGAAGGCCAAGTGGATCGGCTCGGACGAGTTCTGGGAGTACTCGACGAACGCGCTGCGCAATGTCGCGGTCGCGAGCGGGCTCAAGCTCACCGAGGTCCCCGGAGAGGCCGCGTTCTACGGTCCCAAGATCGACCTCAAGACGCGCGACGCGATCGGCCGTGTGTGGCAGCTGTCGACCGTCCAGGTCGACCCGAACCTCCCGGAGCGCTTCGACCTCGAGTACACCGCGGCGGATGGGTCGAAGCAGCGGCCGATCATGATCCACCGAGCCCTGTTCGGCTCGATCGAGCGCTTCTTCGCGATCCTCCTCGAGCACTACGCGGGCGACTTCCCGGTCTGGCTCGCGCCGCAGCAGGTCGTGGCCGTGCCCGTGGCCGATGAGTTCGCGCCCTACCTCGAGGACGTCGCCCAGCGCCTGCGGGTCGAGGGCGTGCGCGTGGAGGTCGATCGGTCCGACGACCGCATGCAGAAGAAGATCCGGACGCACTCGACCGGCAAGGTTCCGCTCATCCTCATCGCGGGGGAGCAGGACCGCTCGGCCGGCACGGTGTCGTTCCGCTTCCGTGACGGATCGCAGCGCAACGGCGTCCCGATCGACGAGGCGGTGCGCCTTGTCACGGGCGCGATCGCCGAGAAGAAGCTCATCCTGACGGACGAGGACCTCTGACATGACCGAGGAGCACGAGGCGCGCGAGGAGTTCGCGCGCCTCGAGCCGTCGTCTGACTTCCCGTCGTCGGCCGATGCGTTCCAGCGACTCTGGACGCCGCACCGGATGGCGTACATCAACGCGGGCGCGGACGCGAACCGCGGCACGGGCTGCCCGTTCTGCGCGGCGCCGGGCAAGAGCGACGAGGACGCCCTCATCGTGCACAGGGGAGAGCACGCCTTCGTGCTGCTCAACCTCTTCCCGTACAACTCGGGGCACCTGCTCGTGTGCCCGTATCGCCACATCGGCCTGTACGACGAGGCGGACCCGCACGAGACGGCCGAGATCGCCTATCTCACGCAGACGGCGATGCGCGTGCTCCGCTCCGTGTCCCGGTGCGACGGGTTCAACATCGGGATGAACCAGGGCCACGTCGCGGGCGCGGGCGTCGAGGAGCACCTCCACCAGCACGTGGTGCCCCGCTGGGCCAGCGACGCGAACTTCTTCCCGATCATCGCGAAGACGAAGGCGCTCCCGCAGCTCCTCGGCGAGGTCCGCTCGGCCATCGCCGGCGCCTGGCCCGAGTACCACTAGACACGCAGCGAGCGCAGCGAGCCGCCCCCGGTCGTTGAGCGACGAGCGCCAGCGAGGAGTCGAAACGCGACTCAGCGAGCGCAGCGAGCCGCCCCCGGTCGTTGAGCGACGAGCGCCAGCGAGGAGTCGAAACGCAAGCCCCGGTCAGCGCGCTGCCCGGCACGCGGCGGCAAGGTCTCGGGCGAGCGCCTCGGCATCGTCGTCGGCGAGACCGTGCACCGTCAGACGGAGGTGGTGTGACGGCGTCGCGGCGTCGTCGAGCACGAAGTCGTCACCCGTCCGCGCGAGCCAGCCGCGGCGCATGAGCTGCTCGGAGACGGCGCGGGCCGGCGCCGGGAGCGGCACCCAGAGGCTCAGCCCATCACCGGCGTCGACCTCGATGCCGTGGCGCGACAGGCGCTGCGCGAACGCCGCGTTCCGCTCGGCGTAGTGCGCGCCGGCGCGCTCGAAGGTCGCGAGCGCGACCGGGTCGGTGAGGAGCGCGACGGTCAGTCGCTGGAGGAGATGACTGACCCACGTCGTCCCGGGGCTCAGCCGCAGCGCGAGACGGTCCGCCGTCTCGGGGTCGGACGCGGTCACCGCGAGGCACATGTCGGGCCCGAGGAACTTGGAGACCGAGCGCACGAGCGCCCAGCGCCGGTGCGCGGGGCCGATGATCGAGTGGTACGGCCTGCGCGACAGGAGAGAGAAGTGGTCGTCCTCGATCACGAGGACGTACGGATGGTCGGACAGCACGGCGCGGAGGTCCGCTGCGCGCGCGGGTGACAGTCCGGCACCGGTCGGGTTCTGCGCGCGCGGGGTGCAGACGATCGCGCGCACCCCCTGCTCGAGCGCGTGACGCAGTCCGTCGACCGTCATCCCCTCGGCGTCGACCGGCACGGGCACCGCGCGGTAGCCGCCGAGTCGGACGGTCTGGATGCTCGCGAGGAAGCACGGGTCCTCGAGGGCGACCGCGTCGTCGCGCATGAGGGCCTGTGCGAGGAGGCGCTCGACCGCGTCGACGGCGCCGCTCGTGATCGTGAGACGCGGAGGGCCTGCCGGTGCGAGGTCCTGGCTCATCCACGCGCGGGCGCGCTCCTCGAGCTCTCGGTCGATGACGGGCTCTCCATAGAGCACCGGGCGGCCGGCGAGCGAGGCGAGCGCGTGCGACATGTCGGGGATCAGAGCGGGATCGGGATTGCCCGTCCCGACGTCGCGCAGCACGCTGTCGGTCGCATAGCCCTCCTGAGCGACGGGGGAGCGGTCGGCGATCCGCGTGCCCGCACGCCCCTGCGTGAGGACGATCCCCGCCTGGGCGAGCTGACGGTACGCGGCGACGGCGGTGTTGCGGTTCACGCCGAGATGCTCGGCGAGCGAGCGGACCGGGGGAAGGGCGTCGCCGGGCCGGAGCCGGCCGCGTTCGAGGAGGGCGCGCACGCTGTCGGCGATGTCCGACGCGGAGCGGCCCGTGATCTCGATGACGCCCTGTTCCATTCCGCCGAGTCTACGGCCCGCACCGTGCTACGGTTTGACCTAGGTCAAAAACCAGAATGTACCCGACCGTCGCCGGACGGCGACGACGTGAAAGGAAGCACCGTGGCCACTGCCACCACTGGAACCGGGCGCGTCAAGCGCGGACTCGCCGAGATGCTCAAGGGCGGCGTCATCATGGACGTCGTGACGGCCGAGCAGGCGCGCATCGCCGAGGACGCGGGAGCGGTCGCCGTCATGGCGCTCGAGCGCGTGCCCGCAGACATCCGCGCGCAGGGTGGCGTCGCCCGCATGAGCGACCCCGACCTCATCGACGAGATCATCGCGTCCGTCTCGATCCCGGTGATGGCGAAGGCGCGCATCGGGCACTTCGTCGAGGCGCAGGTGCTGCAGGAGCTCGGCGTCGACTACATCGACGAGTCCGAGGTGCTCTCGCCGGCCGACTACGTCAACCACATCGACAAGTGGGGATTCACCGTGCCGTTCGTGTGCGGCGCGACGAACCTCGGCGAGGCACTGCGCCGCATCACCGAGGGCGCGGCGATGATCCGCTCGAAGGGCGAGGCCGGCACGGGCGACGTCTCCGAGGCGACCAAGCACATCCGCCGGATCACGAGCGACATCAACGTGCTCCGCTCGAAGACCAAGGACGAGCTCTACGTCGCGGCCAAGGAGCTGCAGGCGCCCTACGAGCTCGTCGCGGAGATCGCGGAGACGGGCAAGCTGCCGGTCGTGCTCTTCACGGCCGGCGGTGTGGCGACCCCCGCCGACGCGGCCCTCATGATGCAGCTCGGCGCGGACGGCGTCTTCGTCGGCTCCGGCATCTTCAAGTCGGGCGAGCCGGCCAAGCGCGCGGCGGCGATCGTCAAGGCCACGACGTTCTACGACGACCCCAAGGTCGTCGCAGAGGCGTCGCGCGGCCTCGGCGAGGCCATGGTCGGCATCAACGTCTCCGACCTGCCGGCGCCGCACCGCCTCGCCGAGCGCGGCTGGTAGCCGTGCCCGCCGCACCGCGCGTCGGGGTGCTCGCGCTGCAGGGGGATGTGCGCGAGCACGTCGCCGTGCTCGAGCACCTCGGCGCGCACGTCGTGCGCGTGCGTCGGCCAGAGCAGCTCGACGAGATCGACGGCATCGTCCTCCCCGGTGGAGAGTCGAGCGTGATCGACAAGCTCGCGCGCGCCTTCGACGTCCGCGAGCCCCTCGTGGCGGCCATCCGCACGGGGATGCCCGCATTCGGGACGTGCGCGGGGCTCATCCTGCTCGCCGACCGGATCAGCGACGGCATCGAGGGTCAGCAGACGTTCGGCGGGCTCGACGTCACCGTGCGCAGGAACGCGTTCGGCGGACAGGTCGAGTCGTTCGAGACGGAGCTGTCGACGCCGGTCCTCGGCGCCCCTCCCGTGCACGCGACGTTCATCCGCGCGCCGGTGGTCGAGCAGGTCGGCGCGCACGCCGAGGCGATCGCTGCGCTCCCGGACGGCCGCGTGGTCGCGGTGGAGCAGGATGGCCTCCTCGGCATCTCCTTCCACCCGGAGGTCTCGGGGGAGGAGCGGCTGCACCGCCGCTTCCTCGCTCGCGTGCAGCGCGCGGCCTGAGCGCGGCAGGGTCCGCACGGCGGGCCCTGCCGCTGCGGCGTCAGCGCACCTGGCGAACCGCGAACTCGAGTCGCGGATGCGCGAAGTGCTCCTGCGCCTGCACGAGCTGGAGCTCGCGGTCGCCCGCGGCGAGCGTCTGCTCGAGAAGGCCGAAGACGCTCGACGCGGTGCGCGCGAGCGCATCGGGCGCGGACCGCGTCGCGAGATAGTGCGAGGTGAAGAGGGCGGCCGTCACGTCGCCGGAGCCGTTCGCCTTCATGGGGAGGTGCGGCGTCTGCACGACCCACGCGCCGTCGTCGTCGACCACCATCATCTCGATCGTGCCCTCGGGCCGGTCGGGGCGCTCGACCGAGGTGACGAGCACCGTGCGGGGGCCCATGTCGCGCGCGGCGTCGGCCGCTGCGACCGTGGACTCGAGCGTGTCGGGCGCCGTGCCGGTCAGGAAGCCCAGCTCGAACTGATTGGGCGTGATGACGTCGGCGACGGGCACGACCTTCTCGCGCAGGAGGTCGGGGATCGCCGGGGCGACGAAGCAGCCCGACTTCGCGTTGCCCATGACGGGGTCGCACGCGTAGACGGCTGCGGGATTGGCCTCCTTGACGCGTGCCACGGCGTCGATGATCACATCGGCGATGCCCTCGCTGCCCTGGTATCCCGAGAGCACCGCGTCCAGCGACGCGAAGGCGCCGCGCTCCTCGACGCCGCGGATGACCTCGGCCACGTCGGCCGGCGGGATGAGCGGGCCCCGCCACGCGCCGTAGCCGGTGTGGTTGGAGAAGTTGACCGTGTAGACGGGGAGCACCTCGACGCCGATGCGCTGCATGGGGAAGACGGCGGCGGAGTTGCCGGCGTGCCCGTACGCGACGGCCGACTGGATCGAGAGGATCTTCATCCTGAGATCATCTCATCGCCGCCCGCGCGTCCGATCGGCGTGGTGGAATGGACGCGGACGAGGGGGGAAGCCGTGGACGGGCGTCGACGCGGGGTCGCGATCGCGTGGAGCGCGATCGGGCTCGTGGTGCTGGGCCTCGTGGCGGTGTTCCTCTGGTCCGTTCTGCAGCCGCAGGCCGAGCCGGCCGCGCAGCCGACGCCATCCGCGTCGGTCTCGACGACGCCGACGCCCACGCCGACTCCGACTCCGACGCCCACGGGGCATCCGGCGAACACCGAGGAGTACGACCTCGGGGCGCTGCCGGCGCTCGACGTCTTCGCGGTGATCCCCGAGCTCCCGCTGGACGACGACCCCGACGGCGAGACCGCGTCCCTGTCCGCTCGTCCGCTCGGCGAGGGCGCCCCGGTCTTCGCGGATCCCGAGGGCGAGCCGGTCGCGGCGCTCGCGCGCGAGCTGCCCTTCGAAGGCACGGTCGTCCCGGTCGTCGAGCGAGAGGAGCACTGGGTCAAGGTGCTCCTCGTCGGGCGCCAGAGCACGCCGTCGCAGGGCGACGCGCGCCAGGTCGCGGGATGGCTGCGGATGGCCGACGTCGAGCTGAGCGCGAACGCCGCGCGCGTCGAGGTCGACCTCGGCGACCGCACAATCGACATCGTCACGCCGGATGGCGCCGAGCGCGTCGCGACGGACTTCGCGTCGGGGACGACGGCGACGCCCACGCCTCTCGGGCGCTCCTTCATCATGCTCACGCGGGCCGTGCCGGAGCTGGCGTACACGGCGGGGCTGCCGATCGTCTACCTGTCGGCGCAGTCGCCGACGCTGGACGGGTTCGACGGGCAGAGCGTCGCGGTGACCGCCTTCCACTACCACGACGTGCGGTCGGGGCCCATCTCGAACGGATGCATCCGCCTGGGCGGCGAGGCGATCGCGCGCCTGGCCGAGCTGCCCGCGGGGACTCCCGTCTACATCCACGAGTGAGCGCCGTGCGCCGCCCGCACGAGCAGTTCGGCGCGAGCGAATAGAATCGTCCTGGACGGCGCGCGCAGCGCGCAGTCGCGCAGTCAGACGAGCGGGAGATCTATGTCCGGGCATTCCAAGTGGGCCACGACCAAGCACAAGAAGGCGGTCATCGACGCCAAGCGTGCCAAGTCGTGGGCCAAGCTGATCAAGAACATCGAGGTCGCGGCCAAGCTCGGCGGCCCCGACCTGCAGGGCAACCCGACCCTCTTCGACGCCGTCCTCAAGGCGAAGAAGACGTCGGTCCCGAAGGACAACATCGACCGCGCGATCAAGCGCGGCGCCGGCATCGGCGGCGAGGCGGTCGAGTACACGTCGATCATGTACGAGGGCTACGCGCCCGGCGGCATCGCGATGCTCATCGAGTGCCTCACCGACAACAAGAACCGCGCGGCCGCCGAGGTGCGCACGGCGATGACGCGCAACGGCGGCAACATGGCCGACCCCGGCAGCGTCGCGTACAACTTCGAGCGCAAGGGCGTCATCGTCGCCTCCTCGGAGGGCGTCAGCGAGGACGACGTCATGCTGGCCGCGCTCGAGGCCGGCGCGCAGGAGATCGAGCCGCACCCCGCCGGATTCGAGATCATCACCGAGGCGAGCGACATGGTCGCCGTCCGCACCGCGCTGCAGGAGGCAGGCATCGAGTACGAGTCGGCCGATGCCGAGTTCGTGCCGAACCTCAAGGTCGAGGTCGACGCCGAGACCGCGCGCAAGGTGTTCCGCCTCATCGACGCGCTCGAGGACAGCGACGACGTGCAGAACGTCTTCACGAACATGGACCTGACGCCCGAGGTGCAGGCCGAGCTCGAGGAAGACGACGAGTGACGACCGGATCCCGGTGAGCGAGGGCGGAGGCGCGAGCCTCCGCCCTCGCTCCGTCCGGGGCGGATGTCGGCGGTGACGGGGAGGATGGACGCATGGGGCGGGCAGACGGCACGGGCAGGCTCGTGTCGGCCGACGGGGCAGACGACAGCGGCACCGGGATCCTGCACGTCGACATGGACGCGTTCTACGCGGCGGTCGAGGTGCTCGACGACCCGACCCTGGCGGGCAAGCCGATCATCATCGGCGCTCCGGATGGCCGCTCGGTCGTCTCGAGCGCGTCGTACGAGGCGCGCCGCTACGGGGTGAGGTCCGCGATGCCCGTGAGCCAGGCCATCCGCCTGTGCCCGCACGCGCTCATCGTGCCACCCCATTTCGACCGCTACCGGGCCGTCTCGGTCCAGGTGATGGAGATCTTCCGCAGCTTCACGCCGCTCGTGGAGCAGCTCTCGATCGACGAGGCGTTCCTCGACGTGCGCGGCGCCCGCCGGCTCTGGGGGAGCCCGGGGCGCATCGCGCAGCTCATCCGCGCGCGCGTGAAGGACGAGGCGGGCATCACGTGCAGCGTCGGCGTCGCCGCGACCAAGCACGTCGCGAAGATGGCATCGACGATCTCGAAGCCCGACGGGATGCTCGTCGTCCCCGGGCACCGGACCCTCGAGTTCCTCGGGGCGCGGCCCGTGCGCGCGATGTGGGGCGTGGGGCCGAAGGCGGCCGAGGTGCTGGAAGGGCGCGGCATCCGGACGATCGCCGATCTGCGCGACACGCCGCTGCCCGTCCTCGCGCGCGCCCTGGGGCAGGCGTCCGCCCACAGGCTGCACGCGCTCGCGCGCGGCGAGGACGCACGAGAGGTCGAGACGACGCGCGTCGAGAAGAGCATCTCGCACGAGGAGACGTTCCACACCGACGTCTCCGACGTCGAGCTGCTCCGAGCCGAGCTGCTGCGCCTCGCCGATCGGGTCGCCGTGCGGCTGCGCCGCGGCGGCGTGGAGGCCGGCGGCGTCGCGATCAAGGTGCGCTTCGCCGACTTCGCGACGATCACGCGCTCCCAGGCGCTGGCCGAGCCGACCGCGCTCGGCCAGCGGATCGGCGAGGTCGCGCGCGAGCTGCTCGGGTCGGTCGAGCTGCGCCAGGCCGTGCGTCTCATCGGCGTCCGCGCCGAGCGCCTCCGCGAGGCGGGCTCGTCGGCCCTCGCCCTGTGGGATGAGGACGCCGACTGGAAGCGCGTGGAGGGCACGCTCGACGACGCCGTGAGCCGTTTCGGCGACGGCGCCGTGACCCGCGCGGCCTTCCTCGGGCGCGCGGAGCGGCATCCGGAGGTGCCGCGCACGCCGCGCCCGCCGGAGGATTCCGACTGACAGGCGCGGCTCGCCCCGGTAGCGTGGGGGACATGCCCAACATCGCCCTCGAAATCGGCAAGATCTCCGCGAACCTCGGCGTCACCGCCGCCTACGGCGAGCCCCAGGAGCTCGACGGCGAGCGCTTCGTCCCCGTCGCGGCGACGTGGACCGGCTTCGGCGGCGGCTCCGACGAGGCCGGCAACGGCGGAGGCGGAGGCGGCGGCTTCTCGGCGCCCGTGGGCGCGTACGTGCGACGCGACGGCGAGCTGCGCTTCGAGCCGAACCTCATCGCGACGCTCGCGGTCGCGATCCCGCTCGTGTGGGTCACCGGCCGCGTGCTCGCCAAGCTCATCCGTGCCCTCAAGAAGTAGCGAGCGCGCCGAGGTCGCGATCACGGAGGCGGCGCACCGCGTGCGCGCGCTCATCGACGCGAGGGCGGCGCGGAGGGTCGTCGTCGACGGCCGCAGCGGCGCCGGGAAGACGACGCTCGCGCGGCTCGTCGTGGAGGCGTGGCCGGGAGCGCAGCTCGTCTCGCTCGACGAGCTCTACCCCGGGTGGGGCGGACTGCGGGAGGGCGCGGCGCTCGCGTGCGCCCTCGTACTGGCTCCGCACGCCGCCGGCTCCGTCGGACGGTACCGGCGCTTCGACTGGACCCTCGGCACGTTCGCGGGCGCCGAGGTCCGTGTCGATCCGGATCGGCCCCTCGTCGTGGAGGGGTGCGGCGCGCTCACACCCGCCTCCGCAGAGGTCGCGGATGCGAGCGTCTGGCTCGATGCCGAGGCCGCGCTGCGTCGCGAGCGCGCTCTCGCGCGCGACGGCGACGGCTTCGCGCCCTACTGGGACATGTGGGCTGCGCAGGAGGACGCGCACATCGTGAGCGAGGCGCCCGAGGCGCGCGCGGATCTCGCCCTCCTGACCCGCTGATCAGGGGCACGCGCATCCCGCTCGGATGTCGGTGGTGGGGTTGATGATGGGGGTGTGACGAGCAGGAAGCCGCGGTTTGTGGATCCGCTGTCGTGGGATGCGACGGTGGAGGAGCGGTGGGTGCGGGTGAGGGGGCCCGATCAGGCGCCGTCGGCGGCCTGGAGCAGTCCGTCGAGACGGTAGCCGAGCCAGTCGTAGAGGGCGAAGCGCGGGTCCTCGTCGTCGTGATCCTCCGCGCTCTCGATGCCGAGTCGGCTCGCGAGCACGAGGCGCACGGCGGCGAGCGTCCGCAGCCATGCCTCGAGCGCGTCGCCGGCGATGGACACGTCGACAGGGGAGAGCGCGTCTTCGAGCGGCGCCTCCTCGATCGCGGAGAGGTCGCGCAGAACGGTCGCCGCGTCCTGTGAGCGGCGGCCGAGGAGGTCTCCGCGCGTGACGCTGCGGAAGTCGTCCGCCGCGTCGGGATCGTCCGGGTACGCGTCGGGGGTGAGGCGCTCGAGCGCCGGGTCCGCCGCCGTCGGCGTGCTCTCGACGAGGGTCGCGAACTGCCTCACGAGGTCGCGGAGATGCGCGGCCTCGATGCGCGTCAGGGTGAGGATCACGAGTCGTTCGGTCATGGGGTGCGGTGTCCTCACATCGGCGCTCTGCGGACGGTCGCCCACAGTCCGTAGTCGTGCATGGCCTGGGCGTGCAGCTCCATCTGCTCGCGCGCGCCCTCGGCGACGACGGCGTGCCCCTCGTTGTGGACGGCGAGCATGAGACGCGTGGCGTGCTCCTCGTCGTAGCCGAAGTACTCACGGAAGACGCGGACCACGTAGCTCATGAGGTTGACGGGGTCGTCCCACACGACGGTCTGCCACGGGGTCGCGTGCGCGGGTGCCTCGACGCGATCCAGCTCCTCCTCGACCGCCGTCGACGCGAAGACCGTGTGCGCGGGGGTCATGCCCACCCCAGCTCATGGAGACGCTCATCGTCGATGCCGTAGAAGTGCGCGATCTCGTGCACGAGGGTCGTGTGGACCTCGTCGCGCAGCTCGCTCTCGGTCTCGCATCGCGCGAGATGGGATTCCCGGTAGACGATGATGCGGTCGGGAAGCTCGCCCATGCCGTACCGGCCGCGCTCGGTGAGGGCGAGGCCGTCGTACAGCCCGAGGAGGTCCTCACCGTCCTCGGAGCGGTCCTCGACGACGAAGATCACGTTGTCGAGGCCGTCGACCATCTCATCGGGGAGCTGATCGAGCTCATCCACGACGAGCGCCTCGAAGGCGTCGGCATCCATGTCCATCATCGGCTTCCGAGTCTAGTCGGGTGCGCATCGCGGGCGGCGGCCGCGGAAAAGACACGAGGCCCGGCAGCTCCCCTTGCGGGAACCCCGGGCCTCGTGCGGGCTGGGGTGGCTAACCGGGCTTGAACCGGCGACCCCCTGGACCACAACCAGGTGCTCTACCAACTGAGCTATAGCCACCATGTCTCCCCGGCCTGCCGGGGCAACTTCTCTATTCTGTCATACGTTCGGAGCGAATGACGACACGACGCGGGTCGCGATGTCGCGCGCCTCGTCGGAGGTGGGTCCGGGCTCGGCGACGAAGACCGCACGACGGTAGTACTCGAGCTCGCGGATCGACTCGAGGATGTCGGCCAGCGCGCGGTGCCCGCCGTCCTTTCCGGGCGCCTGGAAGTAGGCGCGGGGGTACCAGCGTCGCGAGAGCTCCTTGACGCTGGACACATCGACGTTGCGGTAGTGCAGGTGGCTGTCGACGCTCGGCATGTACCGGGCCAGGAACATCCGATCCGTCCCGATCGTGTTGCCCGCGAGGGGCGCCTTCCGCTCGAGCGGCACGAACCGGCGGATGTACTCGAGGGACTGCCGCTCCGCCTCCTCGAGGGAGACGCCGTGGGGGATCTCGTCGAGCAGGCCGGAGCTGCGGTGCATCTCCGTCACGAAGTCGCCCATGTGGTCGAGGGCGGCCTGCGAGGGCTTGATGACGACCTGGAATCCCGGGTCGAGGATGCGGAGCTCGAAGTCGGTCACGACGATCGCGATCTCCACGAGCTCGTCGACCGTGAGGTCGAGACCCGTCATCTCGCAGTCGATCCAGACGAGCCGGTCGTTCTCGGAGGCGCCTACCATCCCCCCAGCCTATCGAGGGGGTGGGACGTCGCCGTATCGGCCCCCCAGGCACGACTCGAACGTGCGACCTGCGAATTAGAAGTTCGTTGCTCTATCCACTGAGCTACTGGGGGCGGTGCCCTCAGGTTACCGGGTTCGCCTCGGCGGATCATCTCGGACCCCACCAGCCGCGGGTGGCCCTGTCAAGGTCTGGCTTCTCGGCGGCGGGCGACGTACCGTCGTCGACAGGGGGACCAGCGGAGGGAGTCGAGGATGACGATGACGCAGACGAGTCGCCTGTGGGTGGCGCACGGCGCCGTGGGAGCGGTCGGTTCGATCAGGGAGGTCGACGGCAGCTTCGAGGTCCGGATGGTCGGAGTCGACGAGCCCGTCGGCACGTACCCGGAGCTGGAGATCGCCAAGCGCGCGCTGCACGCTCACCTCAAGCCGGGCGCCGAGCGCCCGGAGTTCCGGCGCCACTGACGCGCCGGGTCACCGCGCCGCCCGCGCGGCCGGGACGCTCTCGACCGCGCGGGAGCCGCTCTCGCGCGCGCCCGGAGCGAGGAGGCGCATCGCGAGATGCACGGCAGGGCCGATGCCGAGCGCGAAGACGATCGTGCCCACGCCGACCGTGCCGCCCAGCACCCATCCGAGCGCGAGCACCGTCAGCTCGACGCTGGCGCGGGACCGCCAGACCGGCCATCCGGTCCGCCGGCTGAGTCCCGTCATGAGGCCGTCGCGCGGGCCGGCGCCGAGAGCGGCGCCGAGGTAGATGCCGGAGGCGATCGCCACGAGGGCGATGCCCGCGAGAAGGGCGAGCACGCGCAGGAGCGCATGGTCGATGGACGGGAGCAGATCGAGGGTGATCTGCATGCACGTGCCCACGAGGAGCACGTTGAGCACGGTTCCGATGCCGGGACGCTGGCGCAGCGGGATCCACGCGAGGAGGATCAGCGCGCCGAGCGCGTTCGTCACCCACCCGACGCCGAGGCCCGTGCGCAGCGAGATCCCCTCCGCGAGCACGGTCCAGGGGTCCACGCCCAGGCCGGCGGCGACGGTGAGGGCGCATCCGACCCCGTAGAGAGGCAGGCCCACGAGAAGCCGGGCGAGGCGAACGGTGAGAGTGTGGCGTGCGGGCGGCATGCCCTCCATGCCACCCGAGAAGTGGACTGCTTGCAAGATGCCAATCCTGCTACGGTGGTCCGCATGATGGACTCACGGCTCAGCGCGAGGGCGCTGAGCGACCGCCTCGGCCCGTGGCGGACGCGCGAGCCCGCGTACGAGGCGCTCGCCGACGCCATCCGCCTTCTCTGCCTCGACAACCGGATCGCGCCGCGGACGGCCCTGCCGGCCGAGCGCGAGCTCGCGGCACGTCTCGGGGTCAGCCGGACCACGGTCGCGGCGGCGTACCGCAGTCTGCGAGAGAGCAGGCACATCGAGAGCATCCGCGGCTCCGGCAGTGTGACCCTGGCGCTCGGGCGGCGGGATCTGGGCCGTGCGAGCGACGTCGATGGTGCGCTCGATCTGCAGCAGGCGAGCCCTGCCGCGTGGCCGGGGCTGCCCGCCGTGTACGCCGAGGCCGCCGCCGACGCCCCGCGCCTCGTCGCACGCTCGGGCTACGAGATGCACGGCCTGCGGAGTCTCCGTGCCGCGCTCGCGGATCGGTACACCGCGCGCGGGCTCCCCACCTCCGCCGAGCAGATCATGGTGGTCAACGGCGCGCAGAGCGCGATCGCCCTCACTGCCCGGCTGCTCGTGTCGCGCGGCGACCGCGTGATCATCGAGACGCCCACCTACCCGCACGCCGCCGAATGCTATGCCGCCGCGGGCGCGCGGCTGGTGGGCATTCCCGTGACGCCGGGCTCCGGCTGGGACCTCGACCGGGCCGAAGACGCGTTCCGCCGCGCCGCCCCCGTCATGGCGTATCTGATGCCCGACTTCCACAACCCCACGGGCGAGTCGATGTCGCGCGACGAGATCGCCCACATCGCCGGCGTGGCACGGGACTCGGGAACGGTGCTCGTCATCGACGAGACGACGGCGGAGCTCGACATCGATCGGGGCGGGGCTGCCGTGCCGTTCGCCGCTGCCGCTCCGTCGGGCGCGGAGATCATCACTGTCGGGTCGACCGGCAAGACGGTGTGGGGAGGACTGCGCGTCGGCTGGATCCGAGCGGACGAGGACACGATCCGTCGGCTTCTCGCGGCGCGCCCCGTCGGCGACCTGGGCACCCCCGACTTCGAGCAGTCCGTCGTCGAACGGCTCATCCCGCTCATGCCCGAGATCGTCGCTCAGCGCGCGGAGTCGCTTCGCGCGGGGCGCGACGCGCTCGTCTCCGCGCTCTCCGAGCGGCTCCCGGAGTGGCGCGTGCACGCCGCACAGGGCGGTGTCGCCCTGTGGGTCGAGCTCGGGCTCGCGCGCAGCTCCGCGCTCGTGCTCGCCGCGCGCCGTCGCGGACTGCTTCTCTCGGCGGGCCCGCGCTTCTCGGTGGGCGGCGGTCACGAGCGTCATCTGCGCATCCCCTTCACGGCCGCGCCCGAGGTGCTCGAGCGGGGTGCCGGCATCCTCGAGGAGGCGTGGGCGGAGGTCGTCGACGAGCCGACCGCGGCGCTCGCCGAGCGGATGTCGGACGCGCTCGTGTGACGCTCACCGAGACAGCAGGAGCGTCTCCACGGCCTCATCGGGCGTCCAGAACTCGCCGATCGGAAGCAGGGCGCCCGACGCGGGGTGGAAGCGCTCCGCGCGGTACCGCATTCCGAGCTCCGACTCGACGGCGCGCAGGTGGCCTGCGACCCGCTCGTCGAGGCCGACGACACGCCAGAGGGATGCTCCCGCTCGCGTGAGGCGCGCCCGTGCACGCGCCAGGCGCGGCGTCGCGAGGGGAATGGCGATGAGAGCGGCGGCGTTCGACATCAGTGCTCCTTCCGTGTCCTCTGCGACGATAGGAGGGGGCACCGACATCCGTTCTGAGGAGTGCACATGACAGAGACGTTCGTCGTCGCGGGAGGCTGCTTCTGGTGCCTCGACGCCGCATATCGCGCCCTGAGGGGCGTCGAGTCCGTGGTGTCGGGCTACACGGGAGGGCAGCGTCCGCACCCGACCTACGAGCAGGTGTGCACGGGCGCGACCGGTCACGCCGAGGCGGTGAAGATCTCGTTCGATCCCGAGGTGATCGCGCCCGACGTCATCCTGGACGCGTTCTTCACGATGCACGACCCCCGCCAGCTGAACCATCAGGGCGCCGATCGCGGCACGCAGTACCGCAGCGCGATGTTCTATGCCGACGAGGAGCAGAAGGCCCTCTTCGCGGCCGCGCGGGAGCGGGCTGCCGAGATCTGGGATGCTCCCATCGGGGAGGAGGAGGGCACGATCGTGACCCGCCTCGAGCCCCTGGGCGAGTTCTACGACGCCGAGGACTACCACCAGGACTTCTTCGCGAAGAACCCGACGCAGGGGTACTGCCTCGCGGTCGCCGTTCCGAAGGTGAACAAGGTGCGCGCGCGCTTCGCGGAGTACGCCGTCTGACGCCGAGCCCCTCCGACGCCGTGTGCACAGCGGCGCGGAGGGGCTCTGCGCATCCACAGATGCGCTGGTCCTGCTCCGCCGGCAGGAGGGAGCCGCTGTCCTGGTGAGATCACGCCGGGGACAGCCCCCGGCAGGAGGGATCGCCATGAAGGACCAGATCGCCGTCGTCGGGAACATCGCGACCGACCCGACGTCGAGCACGCTGCCATCCGGGACCGCTGCCCTGAGCTTCCGGCTCGCGACGAATCATCGGCGCTTCGACCGGGAGAAGGACACGTACGTCGAGGAGGCGGCGAACTTCTACTCGGTGAGCGCGTATCGGTCGCTCGCCGCCAACGGCGCCCTGTCGCTCGCGAAGGGCATGCGGGTGGTCGTCTGCGGCCGGCTGCGCGTCCGCTCCTGGGAGAACGACAGAGGCAAGGGCACGGGGATCGAGATCATCGCCGACGCGATCGGCATAGACCTCCAGTTCGCGACGGCCAGCGTGTCGCGCAACAGCTTCGCGGGCAGCGACAGCCGCGGACAGCGGGACACACGCGACGACAGCGCCGTCGATGAGGCCTCGTCCGATGCCGCCTGGGAGGTCGTCACCGTTCCGGAGGGAGAGCCCGCGGCGACGCCGTTCTGAGCGTCAGCGCGCGGTGTCGACGGGCTCGAGGGTCTGCGCGGGAACGACCCCCACGTCGACGATGTCGCGGTCGCCGAGGGGCGCGTTCAGCTCGAGCGCGAACGGGGTGGCCGGGTTGCTCTGACAGGTCCAGGCCTCGGCGGTCTCATCCGGTCGGACTCCGATGACGATCTCGACCGACTCCTCCGTCTCGATGAGGCTCGCGAGCTCGACACGGCCCTCGGCGTCCTCGCCGCCATGACAGGCGAGCTCCGTCACGAGCAGGTGCACGGTCGTGTCCGAGGGAGCCGGCGGCTGCTCGGGGTCCAGAGCGATGGCGGCCGCGTTCAGCTCGCCCGCGTCTGCGCGCGGCGCGCACGGGCCCGACGATGCGACGGTCCACTCGGCGGGCCGGTCGGATCCCGCCTCGTGCCAGAGCAGGGTGACCTGCTCGAAGGCGGGTGCCGAGCCCTCGGCATCGGCACGCGGATGGAGAAGGGCGATCTGACGGTCGTCCGCGCTCGCGACCAGCCAGGTCTCGGGCGCCTCGGCCGCAGCGACCGGCATGCCCGCATCGTCGGCCGCGGATTGCACGGCCTCGCGGACGCGCTCATCGGCGCGGGAGAGGGGGACGGGCTTCACGAGCGCGTCGGACGAGAACGAGAGGCCACCGCAGCGGAGCGTCTGGCCCGGCTCGACGTCGTGGGCCGGGATGGTCGCCGACGGCGACGGGTCGCCGTCCGCATCGGGGCCCGGCCGGGCTCCCGGCGTCGCGCAGCCGGAGAGGAGGACGGCGCACGCGACCGCCGCGGCCCATCCGCCGGCCGTGCGGCCTCCTCGGCGGTGGGGAATCCCCATGGTCGTCATCTCGCGGTCGGGGGTGCGCATGTCGGCCTCCAGCATCGTCGTCGGCGTGCAACTCTCACTGTCGGGTGTCCGCGAACCGGAGGATCGTCTCAGAACCCGTGCGAGGCTCTCGGTCCGCTGAGGGAGCGGCCCCTAGACTGGATGCCAAATGGCTGAATACATCTATCAAATGGTGCGCGCCCGCAAGTCGGTGGGCGACAAGCTCATCCTCGACGACGTCACGATGGCGTTCCTGCCCGGTGCCAAGATCGGCATGGTGGGCCCCAACGGCGCCGGCAAGTCGACGATCCTCAAGATCATGGCGGGGCTCGATCAGCCGTCGAACGGCGACGCGACCCTGACCCCCGGGTACTCCGTCGGCATCCTCATGCAGGAGCCCGAGCTCGACGAGTCGAAGACCGTGATCGAGAACATCCAGGACGGCATCGCGATCAAGGCGAAGCTCGACCGGTTCAACGAGATCTCGGGCCTCATGGCCGAGCCCGACGCTGACTTCGACGCGCTTCTCGCCGAGATGGGCGCGCTGCAGGAGGAGATCGACGCCGCGGACGGCTGGGACCTCGACTCCCAGCTCGAGCAGGCCATGGACGCTCTCCGCACGCCGCCTGCCGATGCCGCCATCGCGCCGCTCTCCGGCGGTGAGAAGCGCCGCGTCGCGCTCGCCAAGCTCCTGCTGCAGAAGCCCGACCTCCTGCTCCTCGACGAGCCCACGAACCACCTCGACGCCGAGAGCGTGCTGTGGCTCGAGCAGCACCTGCAGTCCTACAAGGGCGCCGTGATCGCGATCACCCACGACCGGTACTTCCTCGACCATGTCGCGGAGTGGATCGCCGAGGTCGACCGCGGGCGTCTCTATCCGTACGAGGGCAACTACTCCACCTACCTCGAGAAGAAGGCAGAGCGCCTCGAGGTGCAGGGCAAGAAGGACGCCAAGCTCCAGAAGCGCCTCAAGGAGGAGCTGGAGTGGGTCCGCTCGAACGCGAAGGGCCGCCAGGCGAAGTCGAAGGCGCGTCTCGCGCGCTACGAGGAGATGGCGAACGAGGCCGAGCGCACGCGGAAGCTCGACTTCGAGGAGATCCAGATCCCCGCCGGCCCGCGTCTGGGCAACGTCGTGATCGAGGCGAAGAACCTGCAGAAGGGCTTCGACGGGCGCACGCTCATCGACGGCCTCAGCTTCAGCCTCCCGCCGAACGGCATCGTCGGCGTCATCGGCCCGAACGGCGTCGGCAAGACGACGCTCTTCAAGACGATCGTGGGCCTCGAGCCGCTCGACGGCGGTGACCTCAAGATCGGCGAGACGGTGAAGATCAGCTACGTCGACCAGTCGCGCGCGAACATCGACCCGGAGAAGACGCTCTGGGAGGTCGTCTCGGACGGGCTCGACTACATCACGGTCGGCAAGACCGAGATCCCCTCGCGCGCCTACGTGTCGAAGTTCGGCTTCAAGGGCCCCGACCAGCAGAAGAAGGCCGGCGTCCTCTCGGGCGGCGAGCGGAACCGACTCAACCTCGCGCTCACGCTCAAGGAGGGCGGCAACCTGCTCCTCCTCGACGAGCCGACGAACGACCTCGACGTCGAGACGCTCGGCTCGCTCGAGAACGCGCTGCTCGAGTTCCCCGGCTGCGCCGTCGTGATCACCCACGACCGGTGGTTCCTCGACCGCATCGCCACGCACATCCTCGCGTACGAGGGCACCGACGAGAACCCGGCCAACTGGCACTGGTTCGAGGGCAACTTCGAGGCGTACGAGGCGAACAAGATCGACCGGCTCGGTCCGGACGCCGCGCGCCCGCACCGCACGACGCACCGCAAGCTCACGCGCGACTGAGCGGCGTCGCGCCGACACGACGAAGCCGCCCCGGGTTCTCCCGGGGCGGCTTCGTCGTGGGTGTCCGTCAGTCGGCGACGATCGTGTCGAAGGCGTCGGGGTGCTCCTCGAGCCATGCGTCGACGGCCTCCGCCTCCTTGCCCTCGCCGAACTCGTTCACGACGAGGTCCTCGAGCGAGCCGTATTCGGCGTCGTCGAGCTGGATGCCGGCGATGAGCTCCGCCGCCTCCGGGAACTCCTCCGCGAAGCCGGCGGTGCCGAGGAAGTGCAGCGCCTCGGGGTCGCCCATCGCGCCCTTCGGGTCCTCGAGGTCCTTGATGTCGTAGGCGTCGTTCGCCCAGAACGGACGCCACAGCGTGACCGCGATGTCCTCCTGCGCGTCGATGGCGCTGCCGAGCTCGGTCAGCATGGCCGCGGTCGACGACGTCACGAGCTCGTAGTCGGCATCGAGGCCGTACTCGGGCATCATGACCTCCTGCGTCTGCTTGGTCAGGCCCGCGCCGGGCTCGATGCCGTAGATCTTTCCGTCGAAGCGGTCGGCCTGACCCGCGAGGTCCTCGATCGAGCTCACGTCGTCCATGTAGGTCGGCACCGCGATCGTGAGCTTCGCGTTGTCGTAGTAGGCGCCGAGATCCTCGATGTCGTCGCCGTACTGCTCCATGTAGTCGCGGTGCGTGAGCTCGGGCCAGGCGGAGGGGTAGATGTCCACGTCGCCCTGCGCGAGTCCGGCGTACAGCGGGCCGGCCTCGGTGAGCGTCTGCATCTCGACCGTGTAGCCGAGCTTCTCGAGCTGATCCTGGAGCAGGTAGGCCGTGCTGAGGCCATCCGTCCAGGCGGGCAGGAAGCCGAGCGTGATCGTGCCCTTGTCTCCCTCGCCTGCGCCGGCGGCGTCGCCGTCGCCGCTCGCACAGCCCGCGAGGGCCAGGGCCGTGGTGGCGCCGAGGGCCAGGACGGCCGTGATGCGTCGCTTCGTCATGTTCGTGTTCCTTCTCTCGTTGCGTGTGATGTCGTGCGTTTCGGATGGTCGATGGGTGCGGATGGTCATGGCGTGGGCACGGCGGTGCGGGCGTCGGGGGCATGCGCGATCGCGGCCTCGTCCGATGTCGCCGCGCGCTGCGCGGCGCGTCGCCGCGACACGAGGCCCAGAAGCGAGGACGGGTACTCGCTCGGCGTGCCGAGGGCCGCGGTGAAGCGATCGAGGAACACGGCGAGCAGGACGACGCCGAGCCCGGCCTCGACTCCCTGACCGGTGTTGACGGTGGAGATCGCCTGCACGACCATCTTCCCGAGGCCGTCGGCTCCCGCCATCCCGGCGATCACGGCCATCGAGAGCGCGAGCATGATCACCTGGTTGACCCCGGCCATGATGGTCGGCATCGCGAGCGGGAGCTGGACGCCTCGCAGGATCTGCCCGGGTGTCGCGCCGAACGCGTGCCCGGCCTCGACCGTCTCGGCGTCGACGCCGCGGATTCCGAGCTCGGTGAGGCGCACGCCGGGAGGGAGAGCGAAGATCACGGTCGCGACGAGGCCGGGGACGACGCCGATGCTGAAGAAGACGATCGCGGGGATGAGGTACACCATCGCCGGCATCGTCTGCATGAAGTCGAGCACGGGCTTGAGGACGGCGCGGACGGCATCGCTGCGCGCCGACCAGATGCCGAGCGGCACGCCGATCAGGACCGCGACGAACGCGGCGACGACCACGAGCGCGAGCGTCTGCATCGCGGGCTCCCAGAGGTCCATGCCGACGATCACGGCGAACGAGATCGCCGTGCCGACCGCGAGCTGCCACGAGCGGACGAGCCACGCGAGGAGCGCGGCGACCGCGATCGTGAGGGGGAAGGGCGTCCCGACGAGCGCGTCGGTGAGGCCGTCCACGAGGGTGCGCACGACGAGCGCGACGACGTCGAGGAGGCCCTCGAGGTTGTCCTTGGCCCAGTCGACGGCGGCGGAGACCGCGTCGCCGATCGGGAGGCGGAACCCGTCCATCAGCGCACCTCCTCGGAGTCGGCGGCGGCCGCCGCGGCGGCATCGGCCTCCGCGAGCACCTGGTCGATCACGGTCGAGGGAATGGGCGGCTGGAGCACGGTGATCTCCTCGGTGGATCCGGGGCCGGGCCCGAGGGCGGCGAGCAGGGTGACACGGGGGATGACGCCCACGAGGCGACCCGTGTCATCGGTCACCGCGAGCGGGAGCGGCGACTCGACGGCGGGCACGAACAGGTCCATCAGGACGTCGTCCTGGCTCACGGCCTGCGGAACCGGCTTCAGGATCGACGCGAGCGCGCTCTCGCCGCGGCGGATGAGCTTCATCGCGTCGCGGTCGGTGATCATCCCGGCGAGGCGACGATCGCGGCCGACGACATAGGCGGCCGACATGTAGGCGTCGCGCATCGTGCGCAGCGCCGTGCGCGGGCCGGCGCCCTCGGCGACGACGGGGCGAGGGCGCTCCATGACATTGCCGGCGGTCAGCACGCGGGCACGATCGACGTCCTGGACGAACTGCTCGACGTAGTCGTTCGCGGGGTCGGTGAGGATGTCCTCCGGCGTGCCGATCTGGACGATGCGGCCGTCGCGCATCACCGCGATGCGGTCGCCCAGGTACATGGCCTCATTGAGATCGTGCGTGATGAAGACGATCGTCTTCTGCAGGCGCTGCTGCAGCTCGATGAGCTGGTCCTGCATCTCCCGGCGGATGAGCGGGTCCAGGGCGCTGAACGCCTCGTCCATGAGCAGGATGTCGGTGTCGGCGGCCAGAGCGCGCGCGATGCCGACCCGCTGCTGCATCCCTCCGGAGAGCTCGGCGGGGAGCTTGTCGCCCCATCCCTCGAGGCCCACCATGGCGAGGATCTCGGTCGCCTTCGCCTCGCGAGAGCGGCGGTCGACGCCCTTGAGCTCGAGCGGGTACGCGACGTTCGCGGCCACCGTGCGATGGGGGAGCAGGGCGAAGTGCTGGAACACCATCGAGACGTGCTCGCGCCGGGTCGCGCGCAGCCGACTCGCCGGGATCCCCGCGATCGGCTCCCCGTTCACGGTGATCGTCCCGGCGGTGATGTCGTGCAGGCCGTTGAGCATGCGGATGAGCGTCGACTTGCCGGAGCCGGAGAGCCCCATCACGACGAAGATCTCGCCGCGGCGGACCTCGAAGGAGGCGTCGATCACGGCCGCCGTGGCGCCGTCGAGCTCATCGCGCGGGGTTCCGGCGCGCAGCCGCTCGACGGCGTCGTGCGGTCGGCGCCCGAAGACCTTGTAGAGGCCCTCCGCGCGCAGGGCGATGGAAGTGTCGTTCTCGGTCACGTGTCCCCTGTGCCGAGCGCGGAGACTCAGGGCAGCGCGATCCGCGTTCGGTCATCGGTTGCGGTCCGGGCAGGCGACGGGCCGGGCACGAGGCTCCTGGCGCAGTCGTCCGGGTTGACGACTGGATCGTCTGCCATACGCATGCCGCGACATGGCGGCATCCGCGGTCCTGGGCGGAACACCCCGGTCGTGTCGGACGCGTCGCCGGCGGTGTGAGGCGCGTCCCGCGCTGCGGCAGGACGACCTCGGTCACCCTAGCAAGCCGGTCGGCGGCGCCGCGGGCGCGCTCCCACGTCGACCGCTCCGCCGCGATCCGCGTGATCATGCGGAAGGACGGGGTATCGTCGGACGAGGATGACCGGTCGCGACCGTGACCGTATCGTTATCGGCCGCGGTCCGTCCGGGCCGGAGAGGAGCCCGATGACCCGCGTGCACGTGCCCATCCAGCTGCGCTGGGGCGACCTCGACGCCTTCGGCCATGTCAACAACGCCTCGATGCTGCGCCTGCTCGAGGAGGCCCGGTGCCGCGCGTTCTTCCGCGCTGAGGACTCCGACGACGACATCCCGCCGACCGCCGTGTTCGATCCCGAGGTCCTCGGGTCGCCCACGGGGGTCGTGACGCTGATCGCGCGGCAGAGCATCGAGTACCTGCGGCCCGTGCCGTACCGTCACCGCCCGCTCGACGTGCAGCTCTGGCTCGGGCGCATCGGCGGGTCGAGCATCGACGTCTGCTACGAGGTGCACAGCGCGGTCGGCGAGGAGGAGCGCGTCGTGTACGCGCGAGCCGACGCCGTCGTCGTGCTCGTCGACATCGCGACCGGCCGACCGGTCCGGCTCACCCCCGAGATGCGCGCCGCATGGGAGCCGTTCCTGGAGGAGCCGGTGGCCTTCACCCGTCGGTGACGGAGACGACCGGCCCTGCGGATGAGAGACTGGAAGACGCCCTCCTCCACCCCTGCAGGGAGCCATCCATGCCAGACGTCACGCCCGCACCCGTCCGCGAGGACGTCCGCGCGGACTTCCCCGGGATCTCGGGGCGCCCCGACCGCGTGTACCTCGACTCGGCCGCGACGTCGCAGCGTCCGGAGGCCGTGATCTCCGCCGAGGCCGACTTCGCGCGCCACGACTACGCGGCCGTGCACCGGGGATCGAGCCTCGCGACCGGCGAGGCGACGTTCGCCTTCGAGACCGCGCGCGAGCGCGTCGCGGCGTTCGTCGGCGCGGGGGAGCGCGAGGTCGTCTGGACCGAGAACGCCACCGACGCGCTCAACATGGTCGCGCTCGGGATCGCGGACGCGTCGGCCGGCCTCGGCGGAGAGCGCTTCGCGCTGCGCGCCGGCGACGAGATCCTCGTCACCGAGGCCGAGCACCATGCCGACCTCATCCCGTGGCAGCGGCTCGCGCGCCGGACGGGCGCGACGCTGCGCTGGGTGCCGGTCGACGACCGCGGCCTCTGGACGATCGACGACCTGCGCGCGCAGCTGACCGCGCGGACCAGGGTCGTCGCGTTCGCGCACGTGTCGAACGTCACCGGGATGATCGCGCCGGCGGCCGAGATCGCGTCGCTCGCGCGTGACGTCGGCGCGCTCAGCGTGCTCGACGCGTGCCAGTCGGCGCCGCATCTGCCGCTCGACCTGGGCGCGCTCGGAGTCGACTTCGCGGCGTTCTCGGGGCACAAGATGCTCGGCCCGAACGGGATCGGGGTGCTGTACGGGCGCGCCGAGCTCCTCGACGAGCTGCCCCCCGCACGCACGGGCGGCTCCACGATCACGACCGTCACGATGGAGGACGCCGAGTTCCTTCCCGCACCGCAGCGCTTCGAGGCCGGCACCCAGCCCGTCACGCAGGTCGTGGGCCTGGGAGCAGCCGTCGACTACCTCGCGGGCATCGGGATGGACGCCGTGCACGCGCATGAGGCGCAGCTCGCCGGCGAGCTCGTCGACGCCGTCGCGTCGGTTCCCGGTGTGCGGCTCGTCGGCCCCGAGCCCGGAGCCGAGCGCGCCGCGCTCGCGAGCTTCATCGTCGACGGCGTGCACGCGCACGACGTCGGCCAGTTCCTCGACGACCGCGGCATCACGGTGCGGACGGGGCACCACTGCGCCCAGCCGCTGCACCGTCGTCTCGGGGTCGCGGCGACGACGCGCGCGAGCGCCTATCTCTACACGACGTCGGACGAGATCGCGGCGCTGCGAGACGCGCTGCGCGAGGTCCGCGGGTTCTTCGGAGCGGACCGATGAGCGCAGACCTGCAGAGCCTGTACCAGGAGCTGATCCTGGACCACGCGCGCGATCCCGAGGGCAAGGGCGACCCGACGGCGCTCGACTACACGCACCACGAGCTCAACCCGTCGTGCGGAGACGAGATCACGGTCGGCGTGAGCCTCGACGACGACGACGCGATCGCCTCGATCGTGTGGGATGGCCACGGCTGCTCGATCTCGATGGCCTCGGCGTCGATCATGACGGGGCTGCTCGAGCACGCCACGCGCGAGGAGGCGCTCGCGCGCATCGACGAGTTCCGGACCATGCTGCGCTCGCGCGGGTCGATCGCGCCGTCCGAGGCGCTCGGCGATGCCGCGGCCCTGCAGGGCGTCGCGAAGTACGTCATGCGCATCAAGTGCGCCATGCTCGGCTGGGTCGCCCTCGAAGCCGATCTCAGGCAGGCGGGCTGACTGCGTCGGACGTCGGCACGCGGAGCATGATCTCCTGCGCGACCGACGCGACGAGCGCACCGTCGCGCGTGTAGAGGCGGCCGAACGCGAGACCGCGGCCGCCCTGTGCTCCCGGCGACTCCTGCACGTAGAGCAGCCACTCGTCGGCGCGCGCCGGCCGATGCCACCACATCGCGTGGTCGAGGCTCGCGACCTTCAGTCCGGTCGTCGACCACGCGACGCCCGCGCCGCGCATCGACGGCTCCTGGATCGTGTAGTCGCTGAGATAGGCGAGAGCGGCCTGATGGAGCAGGCGGCTGTCGCCGATCGGGCGCCGCACGCGCGTCCAGACGGCCTGCGTCGGTCGAGCGCCGCCCGTCGGCTCCACGAGGAGGCTTCCCTCGACGTGCCGCACCTCGATCGGATTCGCCGCGAGAAGACGCTGCGAGTGCGGATGGCGGTCGAGCTCCCGGAGCGGATCGGGCAGGTCCTCGGGCGCGGGGACCTCGGGCATCGGCAGCTGGTGCTCGACGCCCTCGTCCTCGTCCTGGAAGGAGAGGATGCCCGAGAAGATCGGCACGCCGTCCTGATATCCCTGCACGCGCCGGCGGGCGAAGGATCGTCCGTCGTGGATGCGGTCGACGCCGAAGGTGATGTCCTTGCGCATGTCGCCCGGCCGCAGGAAGTAGCCGTGGAGCGAGTGCACGTGGCGGTCGTCGGCGATCGTGCGCGCGGCGGCGGACACGACCTGCGAGAGCACCTGGCCGCCGAACACGCGCCCGCTCGGCATGAAGTGCGAGCGGCCGAGGAAGATGTCCTCGTGCGTGCGGGCCTCCATCCGCTCGAGCTCGATCACGTCGAGCATCGTCTGGACGGGGTCGTCGGTCCGTGCGTCGATGGTCACTCGGGTCTCCGTTCGCCGCTCCGCCCGCGCCTCGTGAGCGCGAGCGCACGCAGCCGAGGCGTGCCTTGCTAGTTTAGAGCGGGTGACCGCTCGCCTCGTGCTCGCCGACGACCAGACCGCCCGCGATGCGCTGACCTTCGCCGGTCGCGCTTCCCGCATCGGGGACGAGGGCGTGCGGCTGCAGGCGTCGGAGGGTGTCCTCGTCATGTCCTCGGCCGCGCTGGCGCCTCAGGGACTGCTCGACCGCACGCCGACCGTCCTCGCGATGCGGGTCCTGCGAGCCGATCCCGAGCTGCAGTGCGACCTCACCGTGGCGTCGCTCACGGAGACCGAGGACCCCCGCGCCCTCGCGCTGCCCGACACCGCGCTCGCGCCCGCGTGGGCAGGGGTGTCGCCGCCTCGCGGCGGCTGGACCCGCACGGGCGGCATCGCCGCCGCGTCGCTCGCGAGCCGCGCGCAGTGGGGCATCGCCGCGGTCGCGCACGCGCTCCCGGATCAGCCGGGGGAGGACGTCGTCCGCCAGGTGCGCGGCAGCGTCTGGGGCGAGCCGGACGAGGAGCTCGGCGGTCTGCCGCGGGGCGTCGCGTTCGCCGCGTTCTCGTTCGGGTTCATCGGCGGCGAGGAGGAGGCGCGCGTGTCGACCGCGGGCCGGTGGACCCGCGTGACGCTCGAGCGCGGTCACATCCTCACCCGCGGGCCCGCGGCGGTCGGCCTCACGCCGGTTCGGGAGACGGGCGCGCGCTGAGCCGGGAGCGCTGACCCGTCAGCGTCCGGGCTGGGGCTCGAACGTGTTCACCATGGCGTGCGCGGCGCGCTCGAGGTAGTCCCAGAGCGTCGCCTCGTGGACGGGCGACAGGCCGAGCTCGTCGACGGCTGCGCGCATGTGGGCCAGCCATCGGTCGCGCGCCTCGGGGTCGATGTGGAACCCGACGTGCCGCATGCGCAGGCGCGGGTGGCCCCGGGTCTCGCTGTACGTCGTCGGACCGCCCCAGTACTGCTCGAGGAAGAGCAGCAGGCGCTCCTCGGCGGGGCCCAGGTCCTCCTCGGGGTACATCGGCTTCAGCACCTCGTCGTCCGCGACGCCGCGGTAGAAGGCGGCGACGAGCCTCTGGAACGTCGGGCGCCCGCCGACCTGCTCGTAGAACGTCCCCACGCCGAGGGGGCGCAGGCTCTTCGGCTCGCTCACGTGTCGGCTCCCTCTTCCTCGTCCTGTCCGCCCTCCTGGCGCCCCGCGGGCGCCGTCTGGCTCTTCTCGTCACGCGGTCGCGGTCGCCACGTCGGCCTCTCGGGGAGCTCGCTCGTGATCGTCGGCGGATTCGCCCCGCGCACGCGGAGGGCGCCCTCCGCGCCCTCGAGCGTCGCGCGGGCGATGCCCGTGACGTCGATGCCCTCGGTGAGGAGGACCGCGCGCAGGCGCTCGCGCAGCTCGCGCGCGACGTCGTCCTTCGCGGTCGGCTTGGCCTTGATCACGAGGCGGACGACGAGCGTCTCGCCCTCGAGCGACTCGAGGCCCCAGACCTCCGGCTCGCCGATGACGCGCGAGCGCCAGCGCGGATCGTGCGCGAGTCCGAGCGAGGTGTCGGCGATGAGGCTCTCGACATCCTCGATCACGATGTCCTTCGGGAGGGTCAGGTCGAGGACGACCCGCGACCATCCCTGGGTCATGTTGCCGATGCGCGTGATCTCGCCGTTGCGGACGTACCAGAGCACCCCGTTGACGTCGCGGACGTGCGTGATGCGCACGCTGACGAACTCCACGACACCGGTCGCGAGGCCGAGGTCGACGACGTCGCCGATGCCGATCTGGTCCTCCGCGACGATGAAGATGCCGTTGAGGACGTCCTTGACGATGTTCTGCGCGCCGAAGCCGAGGCCCGCGCCGACAGCGGCGGTGAGCAGCGAGAGCGACGCCAGCACGTCCGGCACGAGGATCGAGGCCACGAGGACGAGCGCGACGACGACCATCGCGATGTTGACGACGTTCGTGAGGATCGAGCCGAGCGTGCGCGTGCGCTGCACGACGCGCACGGATGCGAGCGGCGACCGCTCGAGCGCGCGCGTGTCGTCGACCTTCGCCTTGCTCTTCGCGCCCTCGACGATGCGCTTCACGACGCGTCGGATGACGAGGCGGAGGATCCACGCGACGATCACGCACGCCGCGACGGCGATGGCGGCCCGCACGAGGAGCCAGCCGAACTGCCCCAGCTCGACGAGGCGCTCCTGCCACCAGCTGAGGTCGGTCACGTCCGCTGTCTCGGTCTTCATCATCACCTCGATCGTACGGCGCGAGCCCCGGTGGATCCTCTGGATCGCACCGGGGCTCGCTGTGAGCGGGGCTACTCGGCGTCGCGCTCCTGCGCGGCGATCGCGCGCTCGACGCCGGCGAGGTTCTCGGCGACGATCCGGCGCAGCGCGGCCGGCGCATCGGCGTGCTCGCCGAGCCACGCGCGCGTCGCCTTGCGCAGGTCGGCGTTCGCGAGCGGCGCGGGGTACAGCAGCTCGATGAGGTACGACGCGATCTGGAACGTGCGGGACTCCCACACGGGGATCAGCATCTCGAAGTACTTCTCGACGAACGGCTCGAGCTGCTCGCGCGTCGCGGGGTGGACGAACCCGAGCGCCGCCGAGCGGACGACGGTGTTGGGAAGCGCGTCGCTGTCGATGAGCGACGCCCACGCGGCGGCCTTCCCCTCGGCAGTCGGGAGCGCGGCGCGCGCCTGGGCGGCGGACTCGGCGCCCTTGGCCGTGTTGTCGGCGGCCAGTGCCGCGTCGATCGCCGCGTCGTCGGCGCGGCCGCCGGCCGCGAGCGAGACGAGCAGCTGCCACGAGAGGTCGGTGTCGATCTCGAGCCCCTCGAGCACGATCTCGCCGTCGCGCAGCGCGCGCACCCGATCCCAGTGCGCGGGCTCGGAGGCGGCGGAGGCGAAGGCCGTCGTCAGCTGCAGCTGGAGGTCGCTGCCGGGCTCGGCGTCCTGCAGGAGCGCCCAGAGGCCGTCGGCGACCGTGCGGCGCGTCTCGGTGCGCGTCTCGGGCGCGACGTAGCTGTTCGCCGCGAGCTGGAGCTGCGCGAGGGTCGTGCGGATGGTCGTCGACTCGGTCTCGCGGCCGATGTTGCGCAGGACGAGGTCGACGTAGTCGCTCGCTGCGGTCTCGGCGTCGCGCGTCTGATCCCACGCGGCGCCCCAGACGAGCGAGCGCGCGAGCGGGTCCGCGATGTCGGCGAGGTGGTCGATCGCCGTCGCGAGGCTGCGGTCGTCGAGGCGGATCTTCGCGTAGGCGAGGTCTCCGTCGTTGAGGAGGACGAGGGCGGGGCGGCGCATGCCCTTGAGCTGCGGCACCTCGGTGAGGTCGCCGTCCACGTCGATCTCGACGCTGTGCGTGCGCGTCAGGGCGCCGTCCTGCAGGTCGTAGAAGCCGATGCCGAGGCGGTGCGGGCGGATGGTCGGGTAGTCCGCCGGGGCCGTCTGCGTGATCGCGAAGCGCGTGATGCGGCCGTCGTGGTCGTCGTCGACGACGGGGGAGAGCGTGTTGACGCCTGCCGTCTCGAGCCACTTGCGAGACCACGGGGCGAGGTCGCGGCCGCTCGTCTTCTCGAGCTCGACGAGGAGGTCGGAGAGAGTGGTGTTCCCGTACGCGTGCTTCTGGAAGTAGGCGCCGACGCCCTGGAAGAACGCGTCGATGCCGACCCACGCGGCCAGCTGCTTGAGGACGGAGCCGCCCTTGGCGTACGTGATCCCGTCGAAGTTGACCTGGACATCCTCGAGGTCGTTGATCTCGGCGACGATCGGATGCGTCGAGGGGAGCTGATCCTGGCGGTACGCCCAGGTCTTCTCCATGGCGTTGAACGTCGTCCACGCCTCGGTCCACTCGGTGGCCTCGGCCGTGGCGATCGTCGACGCCCACTCGGCGAACGACTCGTTGAGCCACAGGTCGTTCCACCACTTCATGGTCACGAGGTCGCCGAACCACATGTGGGCCAGCTCGTGCAGGATCGTGACGACGCGACGCTCCCTCACGGCGTCGGTGACCTTGCTGCGGAACACGTACGTCTCGGTGAAGGTGACCGCTCCCGCGTTCTCCATCGCGCCCGCGTTGAACTCGGGGACGAAGAGCTGGTCGTACTTCGCGAACGGGTACGGGTATCCGAACTTCGCCTCGAAGTACGCGAAGCCCTGACGGGTCTTCTCGAAGACGTAGTCGGCGTCCATGTGCTGCCACAGGCTCTTCCGGGCGAAGATGCCCAGCGGGATGACGCGGCCGGACGCCGACGTCAGCTCCGAGCGGGTCTCCTCGTACGGGCCCGCGATGAGCGCCGTGATGTAGGACGAGATGCGCGGGGTGGGCTCGAAGCCCCATGTCGCGGTGACGCCGTCGTCGTGCGGGATGGGCTCGGGCGTGGGCTGGTTCGACACGACCTTCCACGACGCCGGCGCGGTCACCGTGAACTGGAACGTCGCCTTGAGGTCGGGCTGCTCGAACACCGCGAAGACGCGCCGCGAGTCCGGCACCTCGAACTGGGAGTAGAGGTACACCTCGCCGTCGACGGGGTCGACGAAGCGGTGGAGGCCCTCGCCCGTGTTCGTGTACAGGCAGTCGGCGTCGACGACGAGCTCGTTCTCGGCCTCCAGGTCGTCGAGTCGGATGCGCGCGTCGGCGTAGGCGGATGACGGGTCGATCTCGCGGCCGTTCAGGGTGATCTCCCGCACGTCGCGCGCGATGAGGTCGATGAAGGTGCTCGCTCCCGGCGTCGCGGCGAATCGCACCACGCTGCGCGATCCGAACACCTCTGCGCCCTTGGTCAGGTCGAGCGCGATCTCGTACGTCTGCGTCTCGACGATCGCGCGGCGCTCCTGCGCCTCGACGCGGGTGAGGTTCTCTCCAGGCACTGTTTCACTCCCATGGGGTAGGGGACGAAAGATCTCCGGGCGCGCGGGTGACGCCTGCGGCAACCTGAACAGCCTACGTGCTCGACGGGCTCCGCTCGCGGGAATCGCGGCGGGACCGCCCGTGACGGGACCCTGAACGCCGCCTGAACACCCTGATTTCTACGCGGGTGCGAAGATGGAGGGGTGACGACGAGCAGCACCCCGACGCAGTCAGCGGTCCCCTTCGCCTCCCCGGCCGCGGCCGGGGGAGACCCGTTTGTCGAGGTCCCCGTCGCCTACGACGCGATCGTGCTCTCGAGCTTCGGCGGCCCCGAGGGGCAGGACGACGTCATCCCCTTCCTGCGCAACGTGACGCACGGCAGGGGGATCCCCGACGAGCGTCTCGAGGAGGTCGCGCACCACTACCGCCACTTCGGCGGCGTGAGCCCGATCAACGCCCAGAACCGCGCGCTCAAGGCCGCGCTGGAGGCCGAGATCGCCCGGCGGGGCCTCGACCTGCCGGTGTACTGGGGCAACCGCAACTGGGCGCCGTACCTCGATGACGCCGTTCGGGCCGCTCACGCCGACGGACACCGCACCCTGCTCGCGATCGCCACGAGCGCCTACAGCTCGTACTCGAGCGACCGTCAGTACCGCGAGGACTACGCACGCGTCCTCGCCGAGACGGGCCTGGGAACGGGGGACGACCCCGTGACGATCGACAAGGTGCGCCTGTTCTTCGACCACCCCGGCTTCGTCGAGCCCTTCTACGAGGGTGTGCGCGACGCGGTCGCCGGGTTCCTCGCGGACGGCGTGGGCGCCGGGGCGGTGCGCGTGCTGTTCTCGACGCACTCGATCCCGACCGCCGACGCCGACCGCTCCGGTCCGCGCGACCGCTCCTGGCCCGAGGGCGGAGCGTACGCGGCGCAGCACCGGGCCGTGGCGGCGCACATCATGCAGCGCCTCGCCGACGAGATCCCGGCCGCAGCGGGGACCGGATGGGACCTCGTCTTCCAGTCGCGATCGGGCCCCGCGTCGCAGCCGTGGCTCGAGCCCGACGTCAACGACGTGATCGCCGGGCTGCCCGCGCAGGGTGTCGAGGCTGTCGCGATCGTGCCGCTTGGCTTCGTGAGCGACCACATGGAGGTCCTCTGGGACCTCGACAACGAGGCGATGGCGTCGGCCGCGGAGGCCGGCATCCGCGCGGTCCGCACCCGCACGCCCGGCACGCATCCGGCGTTCGTGGCGGGCCTCGTCGACCTCGTGGAGGAGCGCCTGCACGGAACGCCCGCGAGCGAGCGGCCGCACCTGACCGACCTGGGGCCCTGGTACGACGTGGCGCGCCCCGGCGACTGCGAGAACGCGCGGCTGGGCTTCCTGCCCGCCGCGGCGGGCGTCGCGCCCTGACCGTGCACGGGCACCCTCGCAGGTAGGGGAGAATCGTCTCCATGCGCATCCACATCGCGACCGATCACGCGGGTCTCGAGTTCTCGACCCAGCTGCAGCACCACCTCGCCTCCCAGGGCCACGAGGTCATCGACCACGGGCCGGTCGAGTACGACCCGCTCGACGACTACCCCGCGTTCTGCATCCGCGCGGCGCAGGCGGTCGTCGACGACCAGCGCGCCGGCGTCCCCGCGCTCGGCGTCGTCTTCGGCGGCTCGGGCAACGGCGAGCAGATCGCGGCGAACAAGGTCGAGGGCATCCGCGCGGCGCTCGTGTGGAACCTCTCGACCGCCGAGCTCGCGCGCGAGCACAACGACGCGAACGTCATCGCCATCGGCGCGCGCCAGCACACGTTCGAGGACGTCACGCGCTTCATCGACCGCTTCATCCAGACGCCGTTCTCGAACGACGAGCGTCACGTCCGCCGGATCGCGCAGATCGGCGCCTACGAGCGCGACGGCGCCCTCGTCGACGGGCCCGCTCCGCGCACGATGTCCTAGCGGATGCCCGAGGGTCATTCCGTCCACCGGATCGCGCGGCAGTTCGCGCGCAACTTCGTCGGCCGCCCGGTCGGGGCGACGAGCCCGCAGGGGCGCTTCGCGGAGGGTGCGGCCATCCTCGACGGCCGCACGATGACGCGCGCCGAGGCGGTCGGCAAGCAGATGTTCCTCGAGTTCGACGAGGATGTCTGGCTGCGCGTGCACCTCGGCCTGTACGGAGCGTGGGACTTCGCCGGCGAGATCCTCGTCGACCCGACGATCGCGTCCGCGAACGGGCGGATGGGGCAGACGAATCAGCGCGGCACCGACCTCTCCGACGCCGACCGCGTGTTCGACGACGCCGGCGAGAACTCCCTCGCGTCGATCGGCGCCCCGCGTCGCACGCGCGTGCACGTGCGGATGTCCGAGCAGACGCGAGGGCTCGACGAGCCGGACGGTCTGGCCGCCTCCGACGCCGAGTGGCCGCCGCCCGTCGTCGGCCAGGTGCGCGTCCGCCTCCTCACGGAGACGACCTGCGCGGACCTCCGCGGACCCACCGCATGCGTCGTGCAGCGGCCGGACGAGATCGCCCGCGTGATCGCCAAGCTCGGCCCCGATCCGCTCGTCGGCGACGTCGGTGAGGGCGAGGAGCGCTTCCTCGCGGCGGTCCGCCGCCGGAATGTCGCGATCGGCCAGCTGCTCATGGACCAGTCGGTCGTGAGCGGCATCGGCAACGTCTACCGCGCTGAGATGCTCTTCCGCGCGGGGCTCGACCCGCACACGCCGGGCAAGGACATCCCCGAGGAGACGGTGCGCGGGCTGTGGCGCGACTGGGTCGTGCTCCTGCGCATCGGCGTCGAGACGGGGCAGATGATGACCATGGACGGGCTCGAGGGCGACGCCTGGCGTCGCGCGATGGCGAGCAGGGACGACCGCCACTGGGTCTACCACCGCGCGGGCCTGCCCTGCCGGGTCTGCGGCACGGAGATCGTGCTCGAGGAGATGCAGGCGCGCAAGCTCTACTGGTGCCCGGCATGCCAGCGCTGAGCCGAGGCGACCGGGTCGACGTCATCGCGGATGTCCGCATCGGGGGCGAGGGGCGCGAGCTGCTCGCCCACCCCGAGTACGACGTCGACGGCGTGTACGACGTGTGGCTCGCGGACGGACGGATCGCCGACATCGCGCCCGCTGGCGCGATCCGCCGAAGCGGCGCGGTGCTCGACGGCGCGGGCGGATGGCTCGTCCCCGGCCTCTGGGACCATCACGTGCACACGCTCGAGTGCGCGCTCGCGCAGGGCACGCCGTCGGTCGAGCACGCCGCGTCCGCCGAGGAGGCCGCGCGCGCGGCCGCGGCCGCCCCGGTCCGAGCAGACGGGCGCCGGGTCGTCGCGCGCCTGCGTGACGGCCTCTGGACGGATGCCGCCGACCTGGGCCTCCTCGACGAGGTGACCGGCGACATCCCGACCTATCTCGTGAGCTCCGATCTCCACGGCGTCTGGCTGAACTCGGCCGCCGCGCGGCGTGAGGGCCTCGCGGCCGACGCCGCGGGTCTCGTGCGCGAGGGCGCCGCCTTCCTCGTCGAGCAGCGTCTCAAGCAGCTTGCCCCGGAGGACGAGGACGCCGCGCTGGACCGGATGCTCGCGGCCGCCGCCGCGAGAGGCATCGTCGGCGTGCAGGACCTCGAGATCGGGTGGAACGCCGATCGGTGGCGACGGCGGATGGCGCGGGGCGACGAGCGCGTCCGGGTGCGCTTCGACGTGTATCCCGACGACCTGGACCGGGCGATCGCGGAGGGGCTGTCGACCGGCGAGGCGCTCGACGGGTCGGACCGCGTGTCCTTCGGGATGCTCAAGGTCATCTCCGACGGGTCGCTCGGCACGCGGACAGCCGCGACGAGCGCCCCGTACGCCGACGGCGTCAGCCGCGGGCGCCTGAACGTCGAGCCGCGCGCGCTCATCGAGCTCGTCGCGCGCGCCGCGAGCGCGGGCATCGCGACGACGATCCACGCGATCGGAGACGTCGCGGCCCGGCACGCGCTCGACGCGTTCGCGGCCGCCGACGTGCCCGGGCGCATCGAGCACGTCCAGCTCGTCGCGCGCACCGACATCGCGCGGTTCGCCCGCCTCGGCGTCGAGTCCAGCGTGCAGCCCGAGCATGCCCTCGACGATCGCGAGCTCGCCGGCGTCGAGTGGGCTGCGCAGACGGCGGTCGCCTATCCGCTCCGCGAGCTGGTCGAGGCCGGAGCCTGCCTGCTGCTCGGGTCCGACGCGCCGGTCTCGCCCCTCGACCCGTGGGTCCAGATGGCCGCCGCGGTCTTCCGCGCCCGCGACGCGAGCGAGCCCTGGCGGGTCGATCAGGCTCTCGACGCCCGCACGGCCCTCGCCGCCTCGACCGACGGCGGCACGGCGGATCCGGCGCGGGTCCTCCCCGGCGAGCCGGCTGACCTGGCACTCGTCGGGCACGACCCGCTGACGGCGGGAGCCGACGCGCTGCGTGCCATGCCGGTGCACGCGACCCTCGTCGACGGGCGCCTCACGCACCTCGGCTAGGGAGCCGCGCGCCACCGCGCCGTGACACGTCGAAGGCCTCGCTCCGAGCGGAGCGAGGCCTTCTGACGAGGAGAGCGAGGGTCACTCGGCGATGTGCGCCACCAGGAACCAGCGGTCCTTCTCGAGGCCCGCCTTGATCTCGATGGCGACGTCCTGGCTCGTGAGGTCGACCTCGTCGAGACCGTCGATGGCGGCCTGGAGGTCGGCCAGAACGGCGTCGATGTCGGAGACGATGCCGCGGATGACGGCGTCCGACTGGGCGAAGCCCGCGGGCGCGCCGGTGGTCGGGACCTTGCCGGCGACGGCGGCGAGGCGCGCGTCGATGGGGAGGCCCAGGGCCACGATGCGCTCGGCGGCGAGGTCCGCCCACTCCTGCACGTGGTCGACGAGCGTGTCGAGGAACTCGTGCACGCCGATGAAGTTGGCGCCGCGCACGTGCCAGTGCGCCTGCTTGCCGTTGACGCCGAGAGCCTGGAGGCCGAGGACGACGGGAGAGAGGAACTGGGCCGAGCCGGCGGCGACGGTCGGGTCGGCGGCGGTCGCGGAGATGGTCTGTGCGTCGCTCATGAGGATTCTCCTTCGTCTTGCCGGGCGCGTGTCGCGCCCTGTCGCTGAGGACAACGCTACTCGTCGGCTGGCATTCCGCAAGCAAGCAGAGGCTCGGCTAAATCGCAGATGATCGGGCGAAAGTTAGGCTTGCCGAACCTGGCATCGAAAGCGAGAGGGCGCGCGCGGACGTATCGTCGGACCATGAGCGTCTCGCCCCGTGCCACGGTCCTGCCTCTCGACGGCGTGCGGCCGGTCGTCCCGCCCGATGCGTTCCTCGCCGACGGAGCGCGCGTCGTCGGCGACGTCGTGCTCGGCCCTCAGACGAGCGTCTGGTACAACGCTGTCCTCCGGGGCGACACCGGCGCCATCCGCGTGGGCGCGCGCAGCAACCTCCAGGACAGCGTCTCGGTGCACGTCGGCGGCGGCTTCGACACCGAGATCGGCGACGACGTGTCGGTCGGGCACAACGCCGTGGTGCACGGCTGCCGCATCGGCGACCGGTCGCTCATCGGCATGGGCGCCGTCGTGCTGCAGGGGGCCGAGATCGGGGCCGAGTGCCTCGTCGCCGGGGGAGCGGTCGTGCTCGAGGGCACGGTCGTGCCACCGCGGAGTCTCGTCGCGGGAGTGCCCGCGAAGGTCCGCCGCGCACTCACGGACGAGGAGGTCGCCGGACTCCTCCGAAACGCCGAGAACTACCTCGCGCACGCGGCGCGCCACGAGGCGGCGCTCCGCGACGGCGAGCGCTGATCAGGGCGCGGTCGCGCCGGGGAGGTCGGCCGCCCGGTGTGCGGCCTCCGTGCGCGTCGCCGCTCCGAGCTTGCGGAGGATCGCGGAGACGTGCACGCTGACGGTCTTCGTGCTGATGAACAGGCGCTGCCCGATCTGGCCGTTGCTGAGGCCCTCGGCGACGAGCTCGAGGACCTGGAGCTCGCGCGCCGTGAGCACCGGATCGGCGTGCCCGTCGCGTCCCTGGAGACCGGCCTCGTCGGCCAGTGCATCCAGGTCGCGCAGGACGCCGAGGACGCCGCGTTCGCGCGCGGCCGCGCGTGCGGACGGAACGAGAGCCCGGGCGCCCGCGCGGTCTCCGGCCTCGACCCGTGCCCGCACCTGCTGGGTGAGCGCGTAGGGCAGCAGCCCGACCGGCGCCTCGCGGCCCTCCGCTGCTGCCGCGGCCGCGCGCCATGACGGCTCGTCGTCGGCGAGCTCGGCGCGGGTGAGCGCACTCCACACGCCGTGCGTCGGCCAGCCCGCGAACTGGTCGATCAGGCGCTCGGCGAGCCGGCCAGCCTCCTGCCCGAACGCGTGTCCGCCGCGCCTTCCGGCGAGACGCGCGACGCGGGCGAACGACCAGGCCAGGGGCACCGCGTTGCCCGAGTTCAGCGCGAGTCGCTCCACGGGCACGGCCCGCACGCCCGCGGCCGCGTCCCACGCGACCTCGGGCCGCCCGTCCGCGAGCGCGAGCTCCATGTCGACGCGCGCCACGGTGAGGAGGGCCTGGATCTCGTTCTCGGCGGTCGAGCGGAGCACGGCTCGGTGCGGTTCGAGCGTCGCGGCCGCGGCGGCGAGATCGCCCCGCCAGACGAGGGACCACGCGCGGACGACCGCGAGGTAGGTCACGTTGACCGACGGGGGCGAGGCGGCCAGAGCGCGGTCGATGAGGGCGTCGACCTCGTCCCACCGGCCGAGGCTCGCGAGCGGGTCGGCGGCGTTCGACGCGAGGACGGTGCCCGAGGTGCGCTCGAGGCCGTAGGCCTGAGCTTCGGCCATCCCGAGCCGGGCGAGCTCGAGCGCGCGATCCGGGTCTCCGGCCCGCTGCGCGAGATCCGACGCGTTGACCCAGTACCGCAGGCGCGCGGCGCGATCGTCGCCTGCCAGCTGCCGTGCCTGCTCAAGCTCGGCCCACCCCGCTGCGAGGTCGCCGCCGTGCGCGAGGCAGAGCCCGGCGACGTTCATCGCGTTCGAGACGAGCGCGGTCGCTCCGAGCCGCTCCGCGACGGCGGCGCCCTCGAGAGCCAGGCGGCGGGCATCGGCGCGCTCGCCGGCCAGCATGAGCCGCCCGGCGAGGGAGATGAGCAGATCGACGCGCAGCTCCTCGTGCCCGCCGATCCGCTCGACGGTCGCGAGGGCGTCGCGATACGCCTCGATGGAGCCCGGACGGGCGGCGTTGGAGAGGGCGCGCGCGAGATTGCGCGTGAGGCGGACGTGGTGGATGGAGTCGGGAGGGCACGCGGCCAGCGCGGAGCGCGACACGGCGATGCTGCGCTCGGTCTCGCCGGCGTTGCGGAGGTAGGTCGCGGCCCTCCCCATGAGCTCGAGCCACGGCATCCCGGCCGTGCTCTCGGCGTCGGGCACGGCATCCCACATCGCGAGCGCCTGCTCGGCGTGCTGTGCGGCGGACGCGTAGGCGGAGCTCGCCCGCGCCTCCTGCATCGCGCGGATCGAGGCGGGGAACGCCCGCGCGGCGTCTCCCGTCGACGCCAGGTGGTGCGCGACGGCCGCTGCCACGCGCGCGCCGGATGCGGCACGCTCCTCGAGCGCCTCGGCGTAGCGCTCGTGGAGCCGCTCGCGCTCGCCGGGAAGGGCGTCCTCGAGGATGGCCTCGCGCACGAGCGCGTGCCGGAACGCGTAGCCGTCGTCCGTGAGGACGAGGAGGCCCGCGTCGAGGGCCTCGCGGAGGGCGGCGTCGCGCGCGGTCGCGTCGAGGCCGTCGACCCTCTCGAGGAGCGCGTGCGCGACGGACAGCCCGCCGACCGAGAGAGCGCGCGCAAGCGCTCGTGCCGGATCGGACAGCCGCTCGTACCGCGCGAGCAGCAGGCTCCGCAGGCCGCCGGGGAGGGCGCGCTCGTCGTCGCAGCCCTCCACGGCGACGAGCTCCTCGAGATAGAAGGGCACGCCGTCGCTGCGGGCGGCGATCGCGTCGAGCTGCGGCCCCGCGACCGCCGTGCCGGTCAGCTCGCCGACGAGCGCGCGGACGTCCTCGCGGTCCAGGCGGCCCAGCTCGACGCGCGTCGTGGCGCGGCTGCGCGCCAGCTCGCCGAGCAGATCGCGCGCGGGGTGCGTGCGGCCGATGTCCTCGGGCCGGTACGTGGCCACGACGAGCAGACGGGCGTCGAGCGAGACCCGCGCGAGGTAGGCGAGCACGCCGAGGCTCGCCCTGTCCATCCAGTGCACGTCCTCGAGGACGAGCACGACCGGCTGCTCGCGGCTCGCCGTCTCGAGCAGATGGGCGAGCGCCTCGTAGGGCTGCTGGCCGGTCGGCTCCGCCTCGCTCGCGAGCGCGGGCGCCATGCCCGAGAGGGCGGCGGCCCCGGGGCCCGCCAGCTCGCGCACGCGGTCGACGCCGAGGTCGGCGATGAGGACCCGCAGCGCGGCGGTGAAGGGCGTGTACGCCTCGCCGACGCGACCGAGGTCGACGCAGTGGCCCACGAGGACGCGCGCGCGGCCGCCGACCGCGGCCGCGAGATCGGAGACGAGCCGCGACTTGCCGATGCCGGCCTCGCCCGAGACGAGCGCGAGCGCGGGCTCGCCGCGCTCGGCGGCCTCGAAGAGCGCGACGAGCTGGGCGTGCTCGCTCTCGCGCCCGACCGTGCGCGGACTGGTCCTGATCGTCACCGCGTCATCATCACACGGACCGTCGACATCGCGGCGGACGGCGGATGTCACGACGAGAGGCGCGGGAGGAGCCGACGCGCCCGGGATGCGCGCCGAGTCGGGATCCGATCGCCCTGTGCGGCGTCGGCCTCGAGTCGCTCGCGGATCGAGCGCTCGCGAGCCGCACGGCGCTCGGCCTCCTCGATCTCGGCGCGGTGGACGGAGAGGCTGTGGAGAGGATCGATGAACATGACTCCACGGTCGTCCCTGAGGCGGCGCCCGAGCATCGGCAGAACGCCGTATTCCCGGGGCCGGACGAGCCGGATGAGGTACCTCAGACCGTGCCGTGTCGGAAGCACGTGCGCGCGTGGGATAGGATCGTTCACGCTGCCGGACGCAGTTCCGGGGATGTAGCTCAATGGTAGAGCCCCAGTCTTCCAAACTGGTCACGCGGGTTCGATTCCCGTCATCCCCTCCATCTCCTCTCTCGCCGCCCCGGGTGGCGAGTCCCGCCCGATCGGTCGGCTAGACTTTCCGAGGCCGTTTCGTGTTCCCGTGCGCGGGGATATCCGCGGGGCGTAGCTCAGCTTGGTAGAGCGCCCGCTTTGGGAGCGGGAGGCCGCAGGTTCAAATCCTGTCGCCCCGACCAACGGCCCATCCAGACCTCAGCCCGCGTCGCGACCGGCGTGCGGGTCCGTCACAAGGAGAAACGAACCAGCATGGTGAACAGCACCGTCGAGAAGCTCAGCCCGACGCGGGTGAAGCTTCACATCACGGTCAGCCCCGAAGACCTCAAGCCGAGCATCCAGCACGCGTACGAGCACATCGCGCGCGACGTGCAGGTCCCCGGCTTCCGCAAGGGCAAGGTTCCCGCTCCGATCATCGACCAGCGCGTCGGCCGCGGCGCGGTCATCGAGCACGCCGTCAACGAGGGCCTCGACGGGTTCTTCCGCGCCGCCGTCGCCGAGAACGACGTGAAGATCCTCGGGCGCCCGCAGGCGGACATCGTCGAGTGGCCGAGCGACAAGGACTTCTCGGGCGACCTCGTCGTCGACGTCGAGGTCGACGTGCGCCCCGAGTTCGAGATCCCCGCCTACGAGGGCCTCACCGTCACGGTCGACGCCGTCGAGATCGACGACGCGAAGATCGACGAGGAGCTCGACAGCCTGCGCGCCCGCTTCGGCACGCTCGTTCCCGTGGACCGCCCGGCCGCGAAGGGCGACTTCGTCGAGCTCGACCTCGTCGCCAAGATCGACGACCAGGAGATCGACCGCGCCGAGGGCGTGTCGTACGAGGTCGGCTCGGGCGAGCTGCTCGACGGCATCGACGAGGCCGTCGAGTCGCTCACCGCCGGCGAGGAGACCACGTTCCGCTCCAAGCTCGTGGGCGGAGACCACGCGGGCGAGGAGGCCGAGGTCGCCGTGACCGTCAAGGCCGTCAAGGAGCGCGAGCTCCCCGAGGCCGACGACGACTTCGCGCAGATGGCGAGCGAGTTCGACACGATCGCCGAGCTGCGCGAGTCGCTCAAGGAGACGGCCGCGACGCGCGGAGCGTTCTCGCAGGGCTCCGCCGCGCGCGACAAGCTCGTCGAGACGCTGCTCGAGGCGGTCGAGATCCCGGTTCCCGCGAGCCTCATCGAGGACGAGGTGCACCGTCACCTCGAGCAGGAGAACCGCCTCGAGGACGACGAGCACCGCGCCGAGGTGACCGAGGCGAGCGAGAAGCAGTTCCGCACGCAGATCCTCTTCGACGCGATCGCCGAGAAGCTCGACGTGCAGGTCTCGCAGGACGAGTTCACGCAGTACCTCATCCAGGCGTCGGGCCAGTACGGCATGTCGCCGCAGGACTTCGTGCAGGCGCTCCAGCAGGGCAACCAGCTGCCGGCTCTCATGGGCGACGTCGCGCGCAACAAGGCGATCGCGATCGTCCTCGGCAAGGTGTCCGTCGTCGACACCGCGGGCAACCCGGTCGACGTGAGCGACTTCGCGGCCGTCGACGACGAGCCCGAGGCCGAAGAGGCTGCCGCGGAGGAGGCTCCGGCCGACGAGGCTGGTGCGGCCGAGGAGGCTCCCGCTGCGGAGGAGGCTCCGGCCGAGGAGGCTCCCGCGGCCGAGAAGAAGCCCAAGCGCACGCGCAAGACCGCGAAGGCGGCCGACGAGGCCGAGTGATCTCAGCGGATCTCGAGGAGGGCGGGTGCTTCGGCACCCGCCCTCCTCGCGTCTGCCGACTCAGATCCGCACGACGGCTCCCGCGCGCGGCGGCACGAGCATCGCGCCGTCGTCGTCATCGAGCGGCGCCGTCGCGAAGACGACGTCCGCGGCCGGCCGGATGCGCAGCGGCGCGTCCGCCAGGTTGACGACGATCTCCAGGCCGCCCCGTCGGAGCCGGATCCAGCGCTCGTCCTCGCTCCACTCCGCCGACACCCGCTCGAGGCGCGGATCGACGAGGTCGGGCTCCGCCCTGCGCAGGCGCGCGAGCGCGCGATGGACGGCGAGGATGCGCGTGTGCCGCGTCGGAGCGCCATCCGCGGGATAGGGCTCGCTCCAGTCGAGCCGCGAGCGCGCGAACGTCGCAGGGTCCTGCGGGTCGGGCACGGTCTCGCGCTCCCATCCCATCCGCGCGAACTCCTCCCTTCGCCCCTCCCTGGTCGCCTCCCCGAGCTGCGGATCGGGATGCGACGTGAAGAACTGCCAGGGCGTGGACGCTGCCCACTCCTCGCCCATGAAGAGCATCGGCGTGAACGGCGACGCGAGGCAGAGGAGCGCCGCGACGGCGAGCAGGTCCTCGTCGAGCGCGGCGGCCAGGCGATCGCCCGTCGCGCGGTTGCCGATCTGGTCGTGATTCTGCGTGTAAGCGACGAGCCGCCACGCGGGAGTGCCGGGCGGAAGGGGGCGGCCGTGGGCGCGTCCGCGGAAGGACGACCACGTGCCGTCGTGGAAGAACCCGCGGGTCGCCGCCTTCGCGAGGGCCGACAGCGGAGCGAAGTCGGCGTAGTAGCCGTGCGTCTCGCCCGTGAGCGCGACGTGGACAGCGTGGTGGTAGTCGTCGCTCCACTGCGCGTGCACGCCGTACCCGCCCGCCTCTCGGGGCGAGATGAGGGTCGGATCGTTGAGGTCCGATTCGGCGATGAGCGTGAGCGGCCGACGCAGGTGCGCGCTGAGCGCGTCGACCTCCTCGGCGAGCTCCTGGAGGATGTGCGTCGGGCTGTCGTCGACGAGCGCGTGGACGGCGTCGAGCCGGAGGGCGTCGACATGGTGGTCCCGCAGCCACATGAGCGCGTTCTCGACGATATGCGCGCGCACGGCGGGCAGGCGCAGGTCGACGCCTGCGCCCCACGTGTTCTCGTCGTCCTCGCGCAGGTACGGCCCGAACCGGGGGAGGTGGTTGCCGCTCGGCCCGAGGTGGTTGTAGACGACGTCCTGGATCACGCCGACGCCCGCGGCGTGGCAGGCGTCGACGAACCGCTGGTAGGCGTCCGGGCCGCCGTAGCTCTCGTCGACCGCGTACCAGAGGACGCCGTCGTAGCCCCAGTTCCGCGGGCCGTCGAAGGCGTTCACGGGCAGGAGCTCGACGAAGTCGACGCCGAGGTCGACGAGGTGCGGCAGACGCGCCGCGGCGGCGTCGAGCGTCCCCTCGGGCGTGAACGTGCCCACGTGGAGCTCGTAGATGAGGCCGCCCGCGAGCTGCCGGCCCGTCCATCCGCTGTCCTGCCACGCGTGTGCTGACGGGTCGTGCACGCGGCTGAGCCCGTCGACCCCGTCGGGCTGCCAGCGCGAGCGCGGATCGGGCAGGGGCGTGTCGTCGTCGTCGAGCAGGTAGCCGTAGGCGGCGCCGTGCCGCGGCTCGGCGTCGGACGTCCACCATCCGTCGGGCGCTGCTCGCATCGCGAGCCGCGATCCGTCGAGCAGGAGCGTCGCGGTCCGCGCGTGCGGCGCCCACACCTCGAAGCTCACGGCGCCTGCCTCAGGAGCAGGGCGACGGGGTAGGTGCGCAGAAGCTCGGCGAGGGGGACGGCACCGCCCTCGGTCTCCGCGCCGGTGAGGGCGTCCGCGTATCGGCCGGGAGGCAGGAGCACGGATGCGCTGCCCCATCCGCCGGCGCGGGCGAGGCCGATCGGGAGGCGGGTCGCGATCGCGACGGCCCCGCCGCGGTCGAAAGCGATCGCGTGCCGTCCCGTGTCGCCGATCACGGTCAGGGGCGCGTAGCGCGTGAAGAGCTCGGGTCGATCGCGCCGCGCCCTCAGCGCGCGCGAGGTGACGAGCAGCTTCGCCGCGCCGCTCTCGTCGAGGGGCGGCGGCGGCCCGGCATCGAGCTGCGCGAGCAGGGCGCGCCGCTCGCCGAAGTCGACGGGGCGCCGGTTGTCGGGATCGACCAGCGAGCGGTTCCAGAGCTCCGCGCCCTGGTATACGTCAGGCACGCCGGGCATCGCGAGCTGCAGCACCTTCGCGGAGAGGCCGTTCGACCAGCCGGCCGGGCGGATGGCGTCCACGAGGCCCTCGAGGGCGGCGGCCGCCTCGGGGTCGTCGAATGCCGCGTCGACGAGGGCGTGGAGCCGCCCCTCGAAGTCCGCGTCGGGAGAGCGCCACGATGTGCCGGTCGCGGCCTCCCGTGCGGCCTTCTCCGCGTAGGCGTGAGCGCGTTCGCGGGAGACGGGCCACGCCCCCGCGAGTGTGCTCCACAGGAGCGCCGCGAGCGGCGCGTCGCCCAGGGGAGCGCGCGCGAGAAGCGTCGCGAGGGTCGTGCGCCAGAGCTCCGGCACCTCGGCGAGCGCATCGATCCGCGCACGGGTGTCCTCGCCGCGCTTCGTGTCGTGCGTCGAGAGCGTCGTGAGCGATGCGGGCGTGCGCGCCTGACGCTCGATCTGGCGCCGGTGGAACTCGGCGACATCGATCGCGAACTCCGAGGGATCGCCACCCACCTCCGCAAGCGAGGCGAGGCGCGCGACGCGGTAGAACACGGTGTCCTCGACGCCCTTGGCCATCACGGCGCCCGAGGTCTGCTGGAGGCGCGCCGCGGCGGGCTCCGCGGGGTCGGAGAGGACCGGGAGGAGCGCCTCGACGGCCGCCGCCAGGTCGGGCCGTCTCCGCGCCGCCTCGGCGACGGCGGCGTGGAGGTGCTCGGCTCCGGCGGGCAGATACGACCGGTACACGGGGAAGCAGGCGAGGATCTCGGCGAGCGCGTCGGCGGCGTCCGCGCCGCCGGGCAGGGCCCGGTCCGGCAGGAGCCGCACGAGCCGACGCACCTCGGACGCGAGGATGCCGTCGGCCGCGGCGCGCTTGCCGTCGTGGACGAGGTCGTCCCACGCGGCGCGCGAGCCGCGCAGCTCCTCCTCGAGCGCGTCGAGCTGGGCGCGGCCGGCCGGGTCGACGAGCACGCGATCGACGTCTCCGAGCGCCTCGTACCCGGTCGTGCCAGCCGTCGCCCAGTGCGCGGGCAGGTGCTCTCCGGCCTCGAGGATCTTCTCGACGACGACGTAGCGGCCCCCGGTCGCGTCCGCGAGGCGCGCGAGGTACCCTCCCGGGTCGGCGAGGCCGTCCGGATGGTCGATGCGGAGCCCGTCCACGAGGCCGTCGCGGAGCCAGCGGAGGATCTCGGCGTGCGATGCGTCGAACACCCACGGCTCCTCGACGCGGATCGCCGCGAGCGAGGAGACCGCGAAGAACCGGCGGTAGTTCAGCTCCGCGTCGCCGCGCCGCCAGTCGACGAGCTCGTAGTGCTGGCGGCCGTGCACGGTCTCGGGATCGGCGCCGTCGTCGGCCGATCCCGGGGCGAGGGGGAATCTCTGATCGCCGCAGCGCAGCTCGCCGTCCTCGATCCGAAGCGGCGGGCTGTCGTCGCCGAGCACGGGCAGGCGCACGCGTCCGCCGCCCGCGGCCCAGTCGATGTCGAACGCATCCGCCCACCGGGACGCCCGGCCGTGCGCGAGGACATCCCACCACCAGGGGTTGTTCGCCGGCGTCGCGACGCCCATGTGGTTCGGGACGACGTCGACGAGCACGCCGAGCCCGGCCTCCCGTGCGGCCGCGGAGAGACGGGCGAGCCCGTCGGCTCCGCCGCGCAGCGGGTCCACGCGCGTGTGGTCGACGACGTCGTAGCCGTGGTTCGAGCCGGGTTCCGCCGCGAGCAGGGGCGAGAGGTAGAGCCAGTCTGCCCCGAGTGCGCGCACATACGCGACGGCACCCGCCGCGTCATCGAGGTCGAAGTCCGCGCTGATCTGCAGGCGGTACGTCGAGCGCGGCGCTCGCGGGGTCACGAGCCGTCCTCTTCCGCGGCGCGCTCGAGCCGGAGCCGCACCGATGCGGCGGGGGAGTGATCGGGCGACTCCTCCGGTGCACGGTGCTCGCGGAGCACGAGCATCGAGCGGGCCGTCACGGCGAGCGACGACCCGGCCGCGCGCGGCGTCGGATCTGCGCCGTCCGCGGTGTCGAGCACGATCTCCCACTGGGGGCAGTACTCGTCGGGCGGCAGCGTGAACTCCACCTCGCTGTCATGCGCGTTGAAGCAGATGAGGAAGTGCACGTCGACGATCCGCTCGCCGCGCGGGCCGCGGCCGCCGATGCCCTGCCCGTTCAGGAAGACGCCGAGCGAGCGCGCGTACGCGGTCTCCCAGTCCTCGGGCTCCATGGGGTCGCCGCCGGGGCGCAGCCACACGATGTCGGGCAGGGGGTCGCCCTTGCCGCGGCGGACGGGCCGCCCGTCGAAGAACCGCAGTCGTCGGAACGCCGGGTGCCGCCGGCGCAGGCGCGACACGGCGGCCGTGAACTCGATGAGCGGGCCGTCCGCCTCGTCCCAGTGCACCCACGTGAGCTCGCTGTCCTGCGCGTAGCCGTTGTTGTTGCCGCGCTGCGTGCGTCCGAGCTCGTCCCCGTGGGGAAGCATGGGAACGCCCTGCGAGAGCAGGAGGGTCGCGAGGAAGTTGCGCTGCTGGCGCGCGCGCAGCTCGAGGACAGCGGGGTCGTCGGTCGGCCCCTCGACTCCCAGGTTGTACGAGCGGTTGTGGGACTCGCCGTCGCGCCCGCCCTCCCCGTTGGCCTCGTTGTGCTTCTCGTTGTACGACACGAGGTCGTTGAGCGTGAACCCGTCGTGCGCCGTGACGAAGTTGATCGAGGCCGACGGAAGCCGTGCCGAGGTCTCGTAGAGATCGGCCGACCCGGTGATGCGAGACGCGAACTCGCCGAGCGTCGCGGGCTCGCCGCGCCAGAAGTCGCGCACGGTGTCGCGGTACTTGCCGTTCCACTCCGTCCACTGCGGAGGGAAGTTGCCGACCTGGTAGCCGCCGGGTCCGACGTCCCACGGCTCGGCGATGAGCTTGACCTGCGAGACGACCGGGTCCTGCTGCACGAGGTCGAAGAAGCTCGACAGCCGGTCGACGTCGTAGAACTCGCGCGCGAGCGTCGCCGCGAGGTCGAAGCGGAAGCCGTCGACGTGCATCTCGGTGACCCAGTACCGGAGCGAGTCCATGAGGAGCTGGAGCGCGTGCGGGTTGCGCACGTTGAGGCTGTTGCCCGTGCCGGTGTAGTCCATGTAGAAGGACGGGTCGTCGTCGACGAGCCGGTAGTACGCGCGGTTGTCGATCCCGCGGAACGAGAGGGTCGGGCCGAGGTGGTTGCCCTCCGCGGTGTGGTTGTAGACGACGTCGAGGATGACCTCGATGCCGGCCGCGTGCAGTGCGCGGACCATCCCCTTGAACTCCTGCACCTGCGCGCCGGCGTCGCCCGATGAGGAGTACTCGTTGTGCGGCGCGAAGAAGCCGAGCGTGTTGTACCCCCAGTAGTTGCGCAGGCCCCGCTCGATCAGATGGCCGTCGTGCACGAACTGATGGACCGGCATGAGCTCGATCGCGGTCACGCCGAGCTTGCGCAGGTGGGCGATGACGCTCGGATGGGCGATGCCCGCGTAGGTGCCGCGCTGCGCCTCGGGGACGTCGGGGTGCAGCGCCGTGAGGCCCTTCACATGCGCCTCGTAGATGAGCGTGCGGTCGTACGGGACGGACGGCGGCCGGTCGTCCCGCCAGTCGAAGTACGGGTTGACGACGACCGCGAGCAGCGTGTGGCCCGCGGAATCGGCCTCGTTCGGCTTCTCCGGGTCGTCGAAGTCGTAGTCGTAGAGCGACGCGTCCCAGTCGACCGCGCCGGAGAGCGCCTTCGCGTACGGGTCGACGAGCAGCTTGTGCGGGTTGCACCGGAGCCCCTGGGCGGGGTCGCGCGGCCCGTGCACGCGGTAGCCGTAGCGCTGGCCGGGGCCGACATCCGGGAGGTACGCATGCCAGACGAACGCGTCGACCTCGGTGAGCTCGACGCGGGTCTCGGCCCCCGCATCGTCGAAGAGGCAGAGCTCGACGCGCTCGGCGACCTCGCTGAAGAGGGCGAAGTTCGTCCCGTCGCCGTCGTACGACGCTCCGAGGGGGTAGGGGTTTCCGGGCCAGGTGTTCATGCGCGCCTTCCTCGCGGTCCGGAGGCTCCCGGGGCGGACCCCTCCGTTGATCCGCGCCGATGCCGCCACGCTAACGGGCGCGACGTGCCGGAGGGAAGGGCTTGCGGAAGGGCGGTCCGACAGGGCATGCGACACCCGATATGCCCAGGGCGAACACGACCGGACCGCTGAAACGGCGCCGGTAGGGTCGATCTCGACGCATCACCGAAATGGAGTGATTTCATGGCCGAACCGCTGATGGCACAGAGTGTCTTCGACAGGCTTCTCAAGGACCGCATCATCTGGCTGGGCTCGGAGGTGCGCGACGAGAACGCGAACGAGATCTGCGCGAAGATCCTCCTTCTCGCCGCGGAGGACTCCGAGAAGGACATCTACCTCTACATCAACTCGCCCGGCGGCTCGATCACGGCCGGCATGGCGATCTACGACACCATGCAGTTCGTGCCCAACGACATCGTCACGGTGGGCATCGGCATGGCCGCCTCGATGGGGCAGCTCCTGCTCACGAGCGGGACGAAGGGCAAGCGGTACATCACGCCCAACGCACGCGTCCTGCTGCACCAGCCGCACGGCGGCTTCGGCGGCACAGCGAGCGACATCCAGACGCAGGCCGAGCTCATCGTCTCGATGAAGAACCGCCTCGCCGAGATCACCGCGGCGCAGACCGGGAAGACCGTCGAGCAGATCAACGAGGACGGCGACCGCGACCGCTGGTTCACCGCCGACGAGGCGCTCGAGTACGGGTTCGTGGACCACATCCGCGAGCATGCGGCGGACGTGACGGGCGCGGGCGGCACCGACCGCGACGCGCAGTGAGCCGAGAGACGAGGACGCACACGATGAACACCCCCTACACCGGCGCGGCGACCCCGCAGGGCTTCCAGCTCCCGAGCAGCCGCTACATCCTGCCGCAGTTCGAGGAGCGCACGGCATACGGCTACAAGCGCCAGGACCCGTACAACAAGCTCTTCGAGGACCGCGTCATCTTCCTGGGCGTCCAGGTCGACGACGCGTCGGCGGACGACGTCATGGCGCAGCTGCTCGTGCTCGAGAGCCAGGACCCCGACCGCGACATCATCATGTACATCAACTCGCCCGGCGGCTCGTTCACGGCCATGACGGCGATCTACGACACGATGCAGTACATCTCGCCCCAGATCCAGACCGTCGTGCTGGGTCAGGCCGCCTCGGCGGCGGCCGTGCTGCTCGCGGCCGGCGCGCCGGGCAAGCGCCTCGCGCTGCCCAACGCGCGGATCCTCATCCACCAGCCCGCGGTCGGCGAGTCCGGCCACGGGCAGGCGTCGGACATCGAGATCCAGGCGGCCGAGATCCTGCGCATGCGCACGTGGCTCGAGGAGACGCTCGCGAAGCACTCGAACAAGTCGCAGGCCGAGGTCCACAAGGACATCGACCGCGACAAGATCCTGGGTGGCACCGAGGCGGTCGAGTACGGCCTCGTCGACCAGGTCCTCACGTCGCGCAAGCGCACGCCGCTGACGAAGTAGGACGAGCAGGATCCTGCAGGATGCCCCGGTCGCGCGCTCGCACGGCCGGGGCATCCCGCATCCATGCCGCGTCGGACGGCGTCGGTGTCGGCGGCAGCGGTTAGGCTCGAAGAAGACCCCCTTCCGGGACCCAGGAGGAGAAGGACCATGGCTCGCATCGGTGAGAGTGCCGACCTGTTCAAGTGCTCCTTCTGCGGGAAGAGCCAGAAGCAGGTCCAGCAGCTGATCGCCGGACCCGGCGTCTACATCTGCGACGAATGCGTCGAGCTCTGCAACGAGATCATCGAAGAGCGGATGGCCGAGTCCAACGCCGACGGCGGGGTTGCGGAGTTCGACCTGCCGAAGCCGCGGGAGATCTTCGGCTTCCTCGAGGAGTACGTCGTCGGCCAGGAGCCCGCCAAGCGCGCGCTCGCGGTGGCGGTGTACAACCACTACAAGCGTGTCCGCGCCCGCGGCGAGATCAAGACGGCCGAGCAGAAGGCCGAGGACGTCGACATCGCCAAGAGCAACATCCTCATGCTCGGGCCGACCGGGTCGGGCAAGACCTACCTCGCGCAGACGCTCGCGAAGCGGCTCAACGTCCCGTTCGCCGTCGCCGACGCGACGGCCCTCACCGAGGCGGGCTACGTGGGCGAGGACGTCGAGAACATCCTCCTCAAGCTCCTCCAGGCCGCCGACTTCGACGTCAAGCGCGCCGAGACCGGCATCATCTACATCGACGAGGTCGACAAGATCGCCCGCAAGGCGGAGAACCCGTCGATCACCCGCGATGTGTCGGGCGAGGGCGTGCAGCAGGCGCTCCTGAAGATTCTCGAGGGCACGGTGGCGTCCGTCCCTCCGCAGGGCGGGCGCAAGCACCCGCATCAGGAGTTCATCCAGATCGACACGACGAACGTGCTTTTCATCGTGGCCGGCGCGTTCGCCGGGCTCGAGGACATCATCTCGGCGCGCGTCGGGCGCCACGGCGTCGGGTTCGGCGCCCCGCTCCAGGACAAGCGCGACGACGGCGGGCTCTATGCGGAGGTGCTCCCGGAGGACCTCCACAAGTTCGGGCTCATCCCGGAGTTCATCGGCCGCCTTCCCGTCATCGCGTCGGTCGGCGCGCTCGACCAGGAGGCGCTCATGGAGATCCTCACCGTCCCGCGGAACGCGCTCGTGAAGCAGTACCAGCGCATGTTCGAGCTCGACGGCGTGGCGCTCGACTTCGAGGAGGACGCGCTGCGCGCGATCGCCGATCTCGCCGTCGGGCGCAAGACGGGAGCCCGCGGGCTGCGTGCCATCCTCGAGGAGGTGCTCGGGCCGATCATGTTCGAGATCCCGTCCACCGACGACGTCGCCAAGGTCATCGTCACCCGCGCCGCCGTCGAGGAGGGCGCGCCCCCCACGGTCGTGCTGCGGCAGCGCAAGAAGAGCGCGTAGCCGAGCGGACGCCTCCGGGCCGGGGATCGAGGATCCTCGGCCCGGAGCCGCTCAGCCCACGTGGACGTCGGGCCGGAGCCGCCGCTTGGGCTCCACGCGCCGCAGCACCTCGCGCGTGACCGGCGCGATCTCGCCCGTCCCGAAGACGAGGAAGCGCAGCATGTTCGACGCCGGATTGCCCTCGCTCCACTCGAAGTAGACGTCGGGGACGACGCCGGTCTCGTCCCGGATGGCGAGGAGCACCGCGGCGATCGCGTTCGGCACGCTCGTGGCATGGACGCTGAGGATGCGGTGCCCCGCGTGCTCCTCGCCGCGGACGACGAGGTCGTCCTCGAAGTCCGACGAGTCGCCGAGGATGACCTGCAGGAACACCACCTGCGCCGAGCGGGGGATGCCGTTGAAGCGCCGCTCGTTGCGGAGCTTGTCGGCGAACTCGGCCGCCGTCCCGGAGCCCGGCTCCTTGGGGACGACGCGGATCGCACCGTGGTGCTCCGCGTCGTGACGGACGAACGCGAGGGCCGCCTCGTCGAAGACGACCGAGCGCGCGCGGAGCTGGAACGACCGCGGGATGCGCGACAGCACGGACACCGTCACGATGCCGAGGATGAACAGCGCGGCGATCTTGACCCCGTCGGGCCGCTCGACGACGTTGACCGCGGTCGTGGCGAGGAAGACGGCGGCGATGACCGCGTAGCCGGCGGCCGCGCGCGGGTGCCGCCGCCGACGCGCGGACAGCGCCACCGCGATCGACGCCGAGGTGATGAGCACGAGCACGCCGGTCGCGTAGGCGCCGCTCTGGGCGTCGACGTCGGCCTCGAAGGCGAGCGTGACGGCGAACGCGATCGCCGTGAACACGATGACGAGGGGGCGCGTGGCGGCCGCCCAGCGCGGGGCCATGCCATAGCGCGGCAGGTAGCGGGGCACGAGGTTCAGCAGGCCCGCCATCGCCGACGCGCCCGCGAACCAGAGGATGAGCACGGTCGCGATGTCGTAGGCGGTGCCGAAGCCCTCCCCGAGCAGGCCATGGGCGAGGTACGCGAGCGCCCGGCCGTTCGCCGAGCCGCCGGGCGCGAACTCCTCCTGGGGGATGAGCAGCGTCGTGACGACGCTCGAGCCGAGCAGGAACGCGCTTATCGTGAGCGCGGCGGCCGTGAGCAGCTTGCGGGCCCCGCGGATGCGGCCGACCGGCCGCGCCTCCGTGTCGCCGCGGATGCCGCGGATCTGCGGCATCACGGCGACGCCCGTCTCGAAGCCGGAGAGGCCGAGCGCGAGCTGCGGGAAGACGAGGAGCGCCACGGCGATGGCCGCGAGCGGGCTCCCGTGCGCGGTGGTGAGCGCGGCCGTCCAGTCGCCGACGACCTCGGGATGTGCGGCCACCTCGGCGAAGGACACGAGCACGACCACCGCGTTCAGCGCGAGGAAGACCCCCACGAGCGCGACCGCGATCGAGATCGCGCCGCGGAAGCCCTTGAGGAACACCGCCCCCAGGAGCGCCACGAGGAACAGGGTGATCGGGATCTCCATCCCCTCCCATTCGTCGGGCGCGAACGGGTTCTCGACGATGTGCGCCGTCGCGTCGGCGGCCGACAGGGTGATGGTGATCATGAAGTCGGTGGCGGCGAAGCCGAGCAGGACGAGCACGAGGAGCTTCCCGCCCCACCAGGGAAGGAGGCGCTCGAGCATGGCGATCGACCCCTCGCCGTGCGGGCTCTCCTTCGCCACGCGCCGATAGACCGGCAGGGCGCCCAGCAGCGTGACGAGGATGAGCACGAGCGTCGCGATGGGGGAGAGAAGGCCCGCGGCGAGGGCTGCGATCGCCGGCTGGTAGCCGAGGGTCGAGAAGTAGTCGACGCCCGTGAGGCACATGACGCGCCACCACGGCGCGCCCCTCCCGGAGTCGATCTCCGATGTGGACTCCCCGGTGACGTCCGGGGGCACTGCGCTCTCGACGAGCATCTCTTCTCCGCCTCTCGATCTGGACACCGGACGACGCTAGTCCCGTCGCGGCGCGCGGGACCCGCCTTCGCGTCAGGATTCCGTCAGGATTTCCGCCGCCCGCGCGCGCCGCCGTCGTCAGCCCGACCGGAGCCGCGAGACTTCCTCTGTGCAGCGGTTCGCGATGCTCCCCGTGCGACGGCAGCTCGCCGCCGCGGCCGTGGTCACGGCGGCGCTCGTGGGAGCGACGGCGGCGGTCGCAGCTTCGGTCGACGCGCAGGACCTCGTCGTCGCGGCGCTCCTGTACCTGCTCATCGTCGTCGTGGGCGCCGTGCTGGGTGGGATCGTCGTCGCCCTCGTCGCGTCGATCGCTGCGGGGCCGCTCCTCATCTACTTCTTCGCGGAGCCCGTGCACACCCTGCACGTGACCGACGGCGCGCAGCTCGTCGCGATCGGCGTGTTCGTCGCGGCGGGCGTGATCGTGAGCCTCGTCGTCGGGCAGTCGGAGGCGCGCCTCCTGCTCGCGCGTCAGGCGCTCGAGGCGCAGAGCCGAGCCGACGCCGCGCAGGAGGCGGACCGGCTGCGCAGCGCCCTTCTCGCGGCCGTCGGGCACGACCTCCGCACTCCGCTTGCCGCCGCATCGGCCGCGGCGACGAGCCTCGCCAGCTCCGACGTCGTCTGGACGCCCGGCCAGCGGGGCGAGCTCCTCGGCACGACGATCGCCTCGCTCGCTCGCCTCGAGCGGCTGCTCGACGACCTGCTCGACTCGTCGCGGCTCGACGCGGGCGTGCTGCCGGTCTCGATCGAGCCCATGCGGGTCGAGGACGCCGCCGCGCTCGCGCTGGATGAGCTGGGCGACGACGGCGCCGTCGCCGTCACGGTGGCGCCCGGGGTGCCGGACGCGCTCGCCGATCCCGTGCTCGTGCAGCGGATCGTCGCGAACCTCGTGGGCAACGCTCTCCGCCACGGCGGCGGCGACGTCGCGGTGAGGATCCGCACGGCCGGGGCGCGCGTGGAGCTCGCGGTCGTCGACCACGGCCCGGGGATCCCGGCCGCGTCGCGCGAGGAGGCGTTCCGCGCATTCCGTCGCCTCGACGACAGCGGGTCCGGCGCGGGGCTCGGTCTCTCCCTCTCGCGCGGGTTCGCGGAGGCGATGGGCGGCACGCTCGAGCTGCGCCCGTCGGAGGGCGGAGGGCTCACGTGCGTGCTCGAGCTGCCCATCGCCCCTGTCGCGCCGCGGAATGGGGGCGTCGCATGACCATCCTCATCGTCGAGGACGACGCGGCGATCCGCCGCACGCTCGCCCTCAACCTCGAGGCGCGCGGGTACGAGGTGCGCGAGGCGGCGGACGGCGCCGAAGCGGTCAGGGAGATCGCTCGGAACGAGCCCGCTCTCGTCATCCTCGACCTGGGACTGCCGGCGCTCGACGGCGTGGGGGTGATCACCACGGTGCGCGGCGCGCACCGGATGCCCATCCTCGTGCTCAGCGGACGATCGCAGACGGCGGAGAAGGTCGCGGCGCTCGACGCGGGCGCCAACGACTACGTCACGAAGCCGTTCGCGGTCGATGAGCTGCTCGCGCGCGTGCGCGCCCTCCTGCGGACCGCGCCCGCGCCATCCGAGGAGGCCGATCGGCACGCGATCGGCCCCTCCCAGATCGACCTCGTGGCGCACACGGCCACGCGCCACGGTGAGCCGGTGCACCTCACCGCGACCGAGTGGTCGATGCTCGAGGTGCTGCTGCGCAACGTGGGCCGCCTCGTCGGGAAGCGCGAGCTCCTCACGGCCGTCTGGGGCCCGGCGTACACGGGGGAGGACGCCTACCTCCGCCTCTACATGAGCCAGCTGCGGCGCAAGCTCGAGGCGGACCCGGCCCGGCCCCGCCATCTGCTGACGGAGCCGGGGCTCGGGTACCGCTACCGGCCCTGAGGCGTCACGCGTCGAGGCCGCGGCGCTTCAGCAGCGGGGCGATCTCGGCGTCGCGCCCGCGGAAGTCGCGGTACGCCTCGAGCGGATCCTTCGCACCGCCCACGCCGAGCAGCCGCGCGCGGAAGCGGTCGCCGCCCGCGCGCGAGAGCCCGCCGTTCTCACGGAACCACTCGACGGTGTCGGCATCGAGCACCTCGGCCCAGATGTAGGAGTAGTACCCCGCGCTGTACCCGCCCGCGAAGATGTGCTGGAAGTAGGTCGAGGAGTACCGCGTGGGCACGGTCGGCTCGTCCAGGCCGATGTCGGCGAGCGCGGCGGCCTCGAAGGCCGCCACGTCGGTCACCGCCGCCGCCTCGGACGGCGACAGCGCGTGCCACGCCTGATCGAGCCAGGCGGCCGCGAGGTACTCGCTCGTCTCGAAGCCCTGGTTGAACGTCTCGCTCGCGCGGAGCCGTTCGACGACGTCCGCGGGGAGGGGCTCGCCGGTCTCGTGGTGGACGGCGTAGTTCGCGAGCACCTCGGGCCAGAGGATCCACATCTCGTTCACCTGGCTGGGGAACTCGACGAAGTCCCGGTGGACGGCCGTGCCCGCGAAGTGCGGGTACGTCACGCGCGCGAAGAGCCCGTGCAGGGCGTGGCCGAACTCGTGGAAGAGGGTCGTCACGTTGTCGAGCGTGAGGAGGGTGGGCTCGCCGGCGGCCGGCTTGACGACGTTGAGGTTGTTCACGACGACCGGCTTCGTGCCGCGGAGCGCGGACTGCGCGACGAGCGAGTTCATCCAGGCGCCGCCGCGCTTCGTGTCGCGCGTGTAGAGGTCGAGCAGGTAGAGGCCGAGGGGCGTGCCGTCGGAGTCGAGGACCTCGAAGGCGCGCACGTCCGGGTGGTAGCTCGGGAGGTCGGCGCGCTCGCGGAAGTCGAGCCCGTAGAGCTCCTGCGCCGCGTGGAAGACGCCGTCGCGGAGGACGCGCTCGGCTTCGAACCAGGGCCGCAGAGCCGCCGTGTCGATGTCGTACTCGGCCTGACGCACCTTCTCCGTGTAGAAGGCCCAGTCGTGCGCTGCGAGGGGGAACGGCTCGGGCTCCGTCTCGTCGACGATGCGCTGGAGCGCGGCCTTCTCCCGCTGCGCGTTGCGCGCCGCCGGCCCGGCGAGGCGACGCAGCAGAGCGCGCACGGCCTCGGGAGATCCGGCGGTCTCGTCGGAGGTCACGTACGCCGCGTGCGAGGGGTACCCGAGCAGCGCGGCGCGCTCGGCGCGGAGCCGCACGATCTCGCGGACGACCTCGGAGCTGTCGTTCGCGTTGCCGCGCGACGCCCGGGCGCGGGAGGCGGCGAGGATGCGCTCGCGCGCGTCTCTGCGGACCAGGGACGACAGGTGCGGATGGCCCGTGAAGAGCGTGAGGGTGACCGCATAGCGCCCATCGAGCCCTCGCTCGCGGGCGGCCTCGGCCGCGGCGGACAGCTCGCCGGGCGCGAGGCCCTCGAGCTCCTCCGCGCTGTCGAAGACGACCGCGAGGTCGTTCGTGTCGGCGAGGAGGTTCTTCTCGAATCGCGTGGTGAGGGTCGACAGGCGCGCGTTGAGCTCGGTGAGCCGCTCCTTGGCCGTGTCGTCGAGGGCGGCGCCGGCGCGCGTCATCTCGGTGTGGCGTCGCTCGACGAGGCGGCGCTGCTCCGCGGTGAGGTCGAGCTCGTCGAGCCGGTCGCGGACGGACCCGATCCGCGCGTACAGTGCCGCGTCGAGCTCGATCGCGTCGGAGTGCGCCGACATGAGTGGGGCGAGCTGCTCGTCGATCTCCTGGATCTCCGCCGTCGCGTGTGCCGAGTTCACGGTGTAGAACGCACGCGAGACCGCGTCGAGAAGCGCGCCGGAGCGCTCGAGCGGCTCGAGCGTGTTCTCGAAGGTCGGGGCGTCCGGGTTGGCCGTGATCGCGTCGATCTCGGCGCGGTGCTCGGCGAAGGCGCGCTCGAACGCGGGCAGGTAGTGACCGGGCTCGATGGCCGCGTAGTCGGGCAGTCCGTAGGGGAGGGGCGAGGGCGCGAGCAGGGGGTTGAACACGGGCGCGGTCATCCCGTCAGCCTATCCAGGGCCGTCGTGCTCGGCGCGGCACGCGCCGCGTGATGCAAAGAGATGGTTGCAAAGAGCCGTTTGCAAAGATATCTTTGCGTTATGACCGACGAACAGGCGAAGGTGTCCGAGGAGCGCGAGACGCGCGTGCTCGACACGGCGGCGCTGCGTGCGCTCGCACATCCGCTGCGGGTGCGCATCCTCGACCTGCTGAGCAGGGAGGGCCCGCAGACCGCGAGCTCGCTCGCCGCGCTCACGGGCGAGTCATCCGGCTCGACGAGCTACCACCTGCGGATGCTCGCGCGCCACGATCTCGTCCGCGAGGTCGCGGGGCGCGGCGGCCGGGAGCGGTGGTGGGAGCGGCCCCGCGGCCGGATCGCCTTCGGCAGCGAGTCGGTCGGCGACTCGCCGGCCGGCAGAGCCGTGCTCCAGGTGGCCGTCGCCGAGTACCACCGGGCGCGCTTCCAGGAGATGTTCGACTACTTCACGGGCGGGTACGACGACGAGCCCGAGGAGTGGCGCGACGCGAGCGTCTCGACGACGTCGACCGCCCATCTCACCGCGGCGCAGCTCAAGGAGCTCGCCGAGCGCGCGGACGCGCTGTTCAGCGAGTACGTCGACCGCTACCGCGGGCAGGAGGGCGAGGGTGTGCGGAGCGTGTCTCTGCGCGCCGACCTCTTCCCCCTTCCGCAGAGAGGAGCAGGATCATGACCACGCTCACCGTGACGCTGTCGGTCACGATGCCCGACGCGGCGCCGCCGTTCGCGCTCGGCGCGGGGGAGCGGCTGGCGCTGCGCGTCGCCGAGGGCCTCCAGGCGCGCGTGCATCGGCGCGCGGCCGCGCGGACGGCGCGCATCGCGGCGGATCTCGCCCGCGAGGGGCTCATCGCCGAGTCGCGGCGCGCCGGCGATCGCGCCGCGGCCGCGAACGGCGTCGGAGCGCTGCGCTGGTGAGGCGCCGCCGACGACGTCGGCGGCGCCTCTCAATCGGAGAACGGGCGCGAGATCGCGACCCCGTCGGGGCCGATGACGACCTCGATCCCCGTGTCGAGCTCGGCGATCGGCCGTCCCTCCAGCCACGTGAGCGTCCACGACGGCCGCGGAGCGTCATCCGGCAGCTCCGCCTCGACGCGCGAGATCTCCGCGCGCAGCGAGGCGGGCACGCTGGCCGGCGGCTCCGAGCCGGCCGACCAGCGCGTTCCGAGCTGCATCAGGCCTCCTCGGCCAGCTGGATGTCGGTGACCGCGAACGCGTCGGCGTCCTCGATCTCGAGCGCGGCGATCCGGCCGACGGCCCTGAGGTCGTCGGCGGCGAGCCGCAGGGCGGCCGCGCGCTCGGCGGGAGCCGCGACGACTGCGCGGGCGACGGGCGTCTTCTGCGAGGCCTTCGCCTCGGTCTTCGCGCGGCGGATGCCGATCAGGGCCTCGCTCGCGGCGGCGAGCACGGCCGTGTCGCCGCCGAGCCCGGTCGGCTCGGGCCAGGCTGCGCGATGCACCGAGCCGGTCTCGAACCAGGACCACGCCTCCTCCGCGGCGAAGACGACGACGGGCGCGAGCAGGCGCAGGAGCGTCGAGAGCGCGGTGCGCAGCGCGACGGCCGCCGAGGCGCCCGCGTCGCCGCCCGCGTACGCGCGCTCCTTCACGAGCTCGAGGTAGTCGTCGCAGAACGTCCAGAAGAACGACTCCGAGAGCTCGAGGGCGCGGGCGTGGTCGTACGCGTCGAGCGCGGCCGTCGCCTGCACCACGACGTCGTCGAGCGCGGCGAGCATCGACAGATCGAGCGGCTCGGTGACCGAGGCGCCCTCGGGTGCCTCGAAGCCCAGCACGAACTTCGCGGCGTTGAGGACCTTGATCGCGAGGCGGCGTCCGATCTTGATCTGCGTCGGGTTCTGCGGGTCGAACGCGGCATCCGTCCCGAGGCGGCTCGACGCGGCCCAGTACCGGACGGCGTCGGACCCGTGCTTCTCGAGGATGTCGGCGGGCGTGACGACGTTGCCCTTCGACTTCGACATCTTCTTGCGGTCCGGGTCCACGATGAAGCCGGAGATCGCGGCGTGCGCCCACGGCGCACGGTCGTCCTCGAGAGCGCTGCGCAGCAGGGTCGAGAAGAGCCACGTGCGGATGATGTCCTGGCCCTGCGGGCGCAGGTCGAACGGCGCCACGAGGCTCCACAGATCCTCGTCGCGCTGCCATCCGCCCGCGAGCTGCGGGGTCAGCGACGACGTCGCCCACGTGTCGAAGACGTCGGTCTCCGCCTCGAATCCGCCCGGCACGCCGCGCTGGTCCTCGGTGTAGCCCGGCGGGACGTCGCTCGACGGGTCGACCGGGAGGCTCGCGGCGTCGGGCACGAGGACGCGCGCGTAGTCGCGCTCGCCGTTGTCGTCAAGGCCGTACCAGACCGGGATCGGCACGCCGAAGAAGCGCTGACGCGACACGAGCCAGTCGCCCGTGAGGCCGTTCACCCAGTTCTCGTAGCGGACCCGCATGAACTCGGGGTGCCACTCGATCTCCTGGCCGAGCGCGAGGAGCCGCTCGCGCAGCTCGGCGTCGCGCGCTCCGTTGCGGATGTACCACTGGCGCGTCGAGACGATCTCGAGCGGTCGGTCGCCCTTCTCGAAGAACTTCACGGGATGCGTGAACGGGGCCGACACGCTCGTGAGCTCGCCGGACTCCTCCAGCAGCTCGACCATCCGCTTCTTGGCGCTGAAGACCGTCTTGCCGGCGATCTCCGCGAACGCGGCCCTGCCGCCATCCGACGTGATCGCCTCGGGCGCGTCGGCGACGACGCGGCCGTCCTTGCCGATGATGGTCCGGTTGGGGAGGTCGAGCTCCCGCCACCAGATGATGTCGGTCACGTCGCCGAACGTGCAGATCATCGCGATGCCCGAGCCCTTGTCGGGCTGCGCGAGCGGGTGCGCGAGGACGGGGACCTCGACGCCGAACACGGGCGTCGTCACGGTCGAGCCGAAGACGGGCTGGTAGCGCTCGTCGTCGGGGTGAGCGACGAGGGCGACGCACGCCGCGAGCAGCTCGGGACGCGTCGTCTCGATGTGGATGTCGCCCGAGCCATCCGTCCGGTGGAACGCGAGGCGGTGGTAGGCGGCCTGCTGGTCGCGATCCTCGAGCTCCGCCTGCGCGATCGCGGAGCGGAAGTCGACGTCCCACAGGGTGGGAGCGAGGTCCTGGTACGCCTCGCCCCGCTCGAGGTTCTTCAGGAAGGCGAGCTGGCTCGTGCGGATGGTGTCGTCCGAGATCGTCCGGTAGGTCTGCGTCCAGTCGACCGAGAGCCCGAGGGTGCGCCACAGGTCCTCGAAGGTCTTCTCGTCCTCGACTGTGAGCTTCTCGCACAGTTCGATGAAGTTGCGGCGGCTCACCGGGATCTGGTCGGCGGCCTTGATCGTCTTCGTCGTCCCCTCGAACGGCGGTGTGAAGTCGGGGTCGTAGGGCAGCGACGGGTCGCAGCGCACGCCGTAGTAGTTCTGCACGCGGCGCTCGGTGGGCAGGCCGTTGTCGTCCCAGCCGATCGGGTAGAAGACCGTCTTGCCGCGCATGCGCTCGTAGCGGGTCTTCACGTCGGTGTGCGTGTACGAGAACACGTGGCCGATGTGGAGACTGCCGCTCGCGGTGGGCGGCGGGGTGTCGACCGAGAAGACGCCGGCGCGCCCCTTCGCGCGGGCGGCGTCGCGGTCGAAGAGGTAGGTGCCCTGCTGCTCCCAGGACTCACCCCACTTCGCTTCGAGACCCTCGAGTGCGGGCTTGTCGGGAATGGCGGCCATGGGATCTCCTCGCGCGCTATGTACGGCACGGTGTCTGCGTGCCTGAGTGTGGGTGCGCGACCAGTGTACCGGGGCGGGGAGGACTGGCCCGGGAGGGCCGGGGCCGGCGGCGGGGCCGGCGGGCGGCGTGGCCGGCGGGCGGGGCGTGGCCGGGCCGGCGGGGCGGGGCCGGCGGGCGGTCGGCGCCGTTCGCCGCGTTTCGCGGCGATTCGGATGGCATTCGCCGCGTTTCGGGGCACGTCCCGCGGACATCCGCCTCGTTCTGCGGCGAACCCGCGCCGCTTCGCCGCATTCCGCGGCGTGCGGGATCGAGCCCGCCGCGCCCGTCGGCAGCCGCACGCCGTGTGCACAGGAGCGCGACGACGGCGTGCCTCCTCCCCCGGCTGGGGAGAGTCGTCGACTGGCCCCGGTCCGCGCGCAGAGTCGGAGCATGTCGCGATCGCCGTCCCCCTTGCCGCAGCGCGTCTCCGGTCGCGCCTTCCGCGTGGAGGAGGTGCCGGAGGTGTCGTCAGCGCGGCTCCGCGCCGGCGATCTCTGGATTCCCGCGCAGGGGGTGCGCCTGCCGACGCAGTTCACCGACCTCGAGAGCATCTGCCAGGCCATTCTCCTGACGATGCCTCCGTCGGCGGCGTTCAGCCATGAGACGGCCGCCCGGCTCCTGGCGCTTCCCCTGCCTCGCCGGCTCATCGCCCCGGGCCGGGTGCACGTCACGACTCCCACCGGCGTGCGCGCGCGCCGCGGGCGGCGGATCGTCGGACACGAGCGAGGCCTGCCCGCTGACGCGGTGGAGGTGCTGCGCGGCGTTCCCGTGACCACGCCGGCGCGCACCTTCTGCGACCTCGCCGGTGCCCTGACGCTGGCGGAGCTCGTCGCGCTCGGCGACGCGGCGGCGCGCATGTGCGGGTCCGAAGCCCTGCGTCGCGCGGCGGAGGCGGTTCCTCGCGGGCGAGGACCGGCAAAGCTCGGCCGTGCGATCGAGCTCGTCGATCCCGGCGCGGAGTCGCCCAAGGAGTCGGAGCTGCGCGTCCTCCTCGTCGAGGAGGGGCTCGGAACCCTCGAGACGAACTTCGAGCTCTTCGACGATGAGGGCCGCTTCGTCGCTCGCGTCGACCTCGCGCTCACTGCGCTGAGGATCGCGATCGAGTACGAGGGCGATCACCACCGGGACAAGGAGCAGTGGCGGCGCGATCTCGCACGTCGACGCAGGATCGAGGCGCTCGGATGGGTCTACATCCCGGTGACGCAGGCGGATCTCGACGACCCGCGTCGGCTGCTCGCGGATGTGCGAGCGGCTATCGCACGGCGACGCTGACTGTGCACTTCGGCCTTGCCGCGAATCGCGGCGATCCGCCATCCGTTCGCCGCGTTCTGCGGCGAGCCTCCTGTGGACCTGCCTCGGAATGCGGTGATCAGCCTCGGGTTGGACGCGGTCTGCGGCGAACCGGGATGCGACCGCCTCAGCCCGCCGCGCCTCAGCCCTTCACGTCGATCCCCGCGGCCGCCGCGAACGCGGGAGCGAGCATCCGCACCTGGTCGTCCGTGAGCGTGGTGCCGCGCAGGGCGAGCACGTCGAGGTAGGACAGCGCGTCGAGCCCGCGCAGGTCGAGGTCGGCGGCGCGCATGCCGCGCGGGTCGACCTCGTCGGCCCGACAGCCCTCGAACGCCACCCGCGTCAGGCGCGCCTGCGGCAGATCGATCGCACGGATGGTGCTGTCGACGATGCGCACATCCTCCAGTCGTGCGCCCGCGAACGAGAGGTAGTCCACGCGCACGTCGCGCAGCTCGAGCTCCGCGACGCCCGCGTCCGCGAGGTCGAGCGTCCCGATGCGGCCGCCCGTGACGCGCAGTCGACGGATGGTCGCGTCGCGGGCGACGACGGAGACGGCGCGGATGTCGGAGATCTCGACGTCGATGAGCGTCGCGCCGCGCAGGGCGAGGGTCTCGACCGACGGCGCGGCGATGACGCACTCCTCGAGCGACGCGTGCTCGAGGTCGACGTCGCCCGCGAGACCCGCCAGGCGCGACCGCTGCAGGTCCGCGTATCGCCGAGGGACGGCGTCCTCGAGGGCGTCCGGCAGATCCGGTGCGCTCACGCGCGGGGCGATCGGGCGATCCTGCTTCCTGGCCATCCGTCGACCCTACGCGCCCGCGCCGACACGCCGTGCGCACCGGCGCCCGGCGGCGGTAGGATGGGGGCATCGGCACCGATCCGGCCATCACCGGGGAGCTCGCGGAAGAACGGGAACGCAAGGACCTCAGTAGAACCGCGCGGGGCAGGCCCGTCACAGCCGCAGTGAGAGCGGCGTCGCATGCGGCGCAACGCGGGGTGGTACCGCGGCTCCTGCCGTCTCGTCGGCGGAGGTCGTCCTCGCAGTCCCCTAGGAACTGCTGGAGTGAGATGACCTACCCGAAGTCCTCGTTCGGCCCCGCCGCCGACAAGAGCACCGTCGTGCCGAGCCCCCGCTTCCCCGAGATCGAGCGCGAGATCCTCGACTTCTGGGCCGCGGACGACACCTTCCGTGCGTCGATCGCGCAGCGCGAGGGCGCCGAGGAGTGGGTCTTCTACGACGGGCCGCCGTTCGCGAACGGCCTGCCGCACTACGGGCACCTCCTCACCGGGTACGCGAAGGACCTCTTCCCGCGCTTCCAGACGATGCGCGGGCGCAAGGTCGACCGCGTGTTCGGCTGGGACACCCACGGGCTCCCCGCCGAGCTCGAGGCGATGAAGCAGCTCGGCATCACCGAGAAGCACGAGATCCTCGAGATGGGGATCGACGCGTTCAACGCCAAGGCCCGCGACTCCGTGCTCGCCTACACGCGCGAGTGGGAGGACTACGTCACCCGCCAGGCGCGCTGGGTGGACTTCGAGCGCGGCTACAAGACGCTCGACACGACGTACATGGAGAGCGTCCTCTGGGCGTTCAAGACGCTGTTCGACAAGGGCCTCGCCTACGAGGGCTACCGCGTGCTCCCGTACTGCTGGCGCGACCAGACGCCGCTGTCGAACCACGAGCTGCGCATGGACGACGACGTCTACAAGATGCGGCAGGACCCGTCGGTCACGGTGACCTTCCCGCTCGTCGGCGAGAAGGCAGCGGCGCTGGGCATCGAGGGCGCGCGCGCCCTGGCCTGGACGACGACCCCGTGGACGCTGCCGACGAACATGTCCCTCGCGGTCGGCCCGGACATCGTGTACGCGGTCGTCCCGGTCGGCCCGAACGGGGCAGGCGAGGCGGCGGATGGCGCGGAGTTCCTGCTCGCGGAGGACCTCCTCGGCGGCTATGCCAAGGACCTCGGCTACGACGACGCGGCCGCCGCGCGCGAGGCCGTGCGCGTCCGCGTCACGGGCGAGCAGCTCCGCGACGTCGCCTACGAGCGGCTGTGGGACTACTTCGCCGACGCCGAGACCTGGGGCACGCAGCGCGCGTGGCGGATCCTCGTCGACGACTACGTCACCACCGGCGACGGCACGGGCATCGTCCACCAGGCTCCCGCCTACGGTGAGGACGACAAGCGCCTCAACGACGCCGCGGGCATCCCCACCATCGTGTCGCTCGGCGACGACGGCCGCTTCCTCGACATCGTCCCGGACGTCGCCGGCGAGCTCTGGCTCGACGCGAACACCCCGCTCGTGCGCCTGCTGCGCCAGGGCGGGCGGCTCCTGCGCCTGCAGTCGTACGAGCACTCGTACCCGCACTGCTGGCGCTGCCGGAACCCGCTCATCTACAAGGCCGTGTCGAGCTGGTTCATCCGGGTGACCGACTTCCGCGACCGCCTCGTCGAGCTCAACGAGCAGATCACGTGGGCGCCCGAGAACGTCAAGCACGGCCAGTTCGGGAAGTGGGTCGAGGGCGCGCGCGACTGGTCGATCAGCCGCAACCGCTTCTGGGGCTCGCCGATCCCCGTGTGGAAGTCGGATGACCCGAATCACCCCCGCGTGGACGCCTACGGCTCGCTCGAGGAGCTCGAGCGCGACTTCGGCCGCCTCCCGCGCAACGAGAAGGGCGAGGTCGACCTGCACCGCCCGTACATCGACGAGCTCACGCGCCCGAACCCCGACGACCCGACGGGGAAGAGCACGATGCGCCGCATCGAGGACGTCTTCGACGTCTGGTTCGACTCGGGCTCGATGCCGTTCGCGCAGGTGCACTACCCGTTCGAGAACAAGGACTGGTTCGAGACGCACGCCCCGGCCGACTTCATCGTCGAGTACATCGGGCAGACGCGCGGCTGGTTCTACGTCATGCACGTGCTCTCGGGCGCGCTGTTCGACCGGCCCGCCTTCACGGGCGTCTCGTGCCACGGCATCGTGCTCGGCAACGACGGCCAGAAGATGTCGAAGTCGCTGCGGAACTACCCCGACGTGTCGGAGGTCTTCGACCGCGACGGGTCGGATGCCATGCGCTGGTTCCTCATGTCGTCGAGCGTGCTGCGCGGCGGCAACCTCGTCGTGACCGAGGAGGGAATCCGCTCGGGCGTGCGCGAGTTCCTCCTCCCGCTGTGGAACTCGTGGTACTTCTTCGCGACGTACGCGAACGCCGCAGCGGGCCCGGATGGCGCGGGCTACGAGGCCACGCGGCGCACGGACTCGACGGATGTGCTCGACCGCTACATCCTCGCGCTCACGGGCGACCTCGTGCGCGACGTCGCGGCCGACCTCGACCAGCTCGACTCCACGACGGCCTCGGCGCGGCTGCGCGACTTCGCCGAGGTCCTCACGAACTGGTACATCCGCCGCTCGCGGGACCGCTTCTGGCTCGGCGTCACGGACGACCCGCGCAGCCGCGAGGCCTTCGACACGCTCTACACCGTGCTCGAGACGCTCACGCGCGTCGCGGCGCCGCTCATCCCGCTCGTGAGCGAGCGCGTGTGGCAGGGGCTCACGGGTGGACGCAGCGTGCACCTCGAGGACTGGCCCGATGCCGCCGAGTTCGCCGATGCGGCCGACATCCGGACGGCCATGGACGCCGTGCGCGAGGCCTCGAGCGTCGCGAACGCGCTCCGCAAGAAGGAGGGGCTGCGCGTGCGCCTTCCGCTCGCGAAGCTGACCGTGGTGACGGCGAACGCAGAGGCGCTCGCGCAGTTCGACGACATCCTGCGCGACGAGCTCAACGTGAAGGCCGTCGAGCTCGTGGAGCTCGGCGACGACACGGCGGCCCAGTACGGCATCTCGCACCGCCTCACGGTCAACGCGCGCGCCGCGGGACCGCGTCTGGGCAAGCAGGTGCAGCAGGTCATCCGCGCCGCGAAGTCGGGCGCCTGGACCGAGCAGGACGGCGTCGTGACCGCCGACGGCATCGCCCTCGAGCCGGGGGAGTACGAGCTCGCACTCGACACGTCGGGCCGGCCGGATGGCGAGGCGATCGCGACCCTGCCGTCGGGCGGCTTCGTGCTGCTCGACACGACGACGACGCCGGAGCTCGAGGCCGAGGGCCTCGCCCGCGACGTCGTGCGCGCCGTGCAGGACACGCGCAAGGCCGCGGGCTTCGAGGTGAGCGACCGCATCCGCCTGCAGCTCGCGTTCGCGTCGGCCGACGACGCCGCTGCCGTGCGCCGCGCGTGGGATGTCGCCGACGTCGCGGGGGAGACCCTCGCCGTCGAGCACGCGGTCGTCGAGGGCTCGACGACCGACGCCGCGGAGCACACGGCGACCGTGCCCGCGGGAACCTACGCGAACGCGGGCGACTTCGCCGTCGCCGTCTCGCGAGTGGGGAGCGCCGCGTGAGCGCGAACGACCGGGCCAGGGCCGACGCCGTCTACGACGCGCTGCTGGCGAGGGCGGGGGAGCAGTGGGTGCAGCCGCGTGTCGAGCGCGTCGGCCGCATCCTCGAGCTCCTCGACGACCCGCAGCGCACCTACCGGGTCGTGCACATCACGGGGACGAACGGGAAGACCTCGACGGCACGCATCATCGAGAGCCTCATCCGCGCGCACGGCCTCCGCACGGGGCTGTTCACGAGCCCGCATCTCACCCGCTTCACCGAGCGGATACTCATCGACGGCGAGCCGATCGCGGATGCGGCGATCGCCGACGCCTGGGACGAGATCGAGCCCTTCGTCGGGATCGTCGACGCCGAGCTCGAGGCCCGCGGCGACGCGCGCCTGACGTTCTTCGAGCTCCTCACCGTGCTCGCGTTCGTCGCGTGCGCGGACGCGCCCGTCGACGTGCTCGTGCTCGAGGTGGGGATGGGCGGCAGCTGGGACTCCACGAACACGGCCGACGGCGACGTCGCGGTGCTCACGCCCATCGACATCGACCACGTGAGCCGCCTGGGATCGACCGTGGAGGAGATCGCCGAGGTCAAGGCCGGCATCATCAAGGACGGCGCGTCGGTCGTCTCCGCCGTCCAGCGTCCCGAGGCCGAGGCCGTCATCCGCCGCGTCGCCGCGCAGAGGAACGCGACCGTCGCGTTCGAGGGGCAGGACTTCGCCCTCGTCGACGACCGGCTCGCGGTCGGCGGTCAGCTCATCTCCGTCAAGGGCCTCGCCGGCTCGTACGACGAGGAGTACCTCCCGCTCTACGGGCGTCATCAGGGGCAGAACGCCGCGGTCGCGATCGCGGCGGTCGAGGCGCTGATCGGCGCGGGCAGCCAGGCGATCGCGTCGGGCGTGCTCACCGACGGGCTCCAGCAGGCGACCTCGCCGGGTCGGCTCCAGCTCGTCGGCATCGAGCCGACCGTCGTCGTGGACGCCGCGCACAACCCGCACGGCGCGCGCGCCCTCGCGGCCGCGCTGAAGGAGTCGTTCGACTTCGACGAGTGGGGCGTCGTCCTCGGCGTCCTCGACGACAAGGACGCCGCGGGCATCGTGGCCGCGCTCGCCCCGGTCGCCGCGCACGTCTTCGCCACGGCTCCGTCGTCGGACCGCGCGAGCGACGCGGATCGACTCGCCGACATCGCGGAGGCCGCGGGCCTCCGCGTCACGGTGCACTCCGGCGTCTACGACGCGGCAGAGGCGGCTCGCGCGTGGGCGCAGGAGGCGCCGCGCCGCGCGGTCGCGATCGCGGGCTCGGTCGTGCTCGCGGGAGAGGCCGTCCTGCTCGCGCAGGAGGAGGAGTGGAAGCCGGTGAGCGGAGCGTGACGGGCGCCGCGCGCCGGGCGCCGCGCTACCGCGCCCTGCCCGAGAAGATCGGCTCGATCGTCCTCGTGTTCGAGGCGGTCGTCGTGTTCCTCGCCGGCCTGTCGATCTACGGGCTCCGCGCGCTTCCCGAGCCGATCGCCCCGTGGTGGGGGATCGTCGCGGGCGCCGTCGTCGCCATCCTGATGGTGCTCACGAGCGGCCTGCTCCGGCACCGCTGGGCGTTCGCCGTCGGATGGGCGCTCCAGGTCGCGACCGCCCTGGGCGCGCTCTTCGTGCCCGCGATCCTGCTCGTCACGCTCGTGTTCGGCGGCATGTGGGCGTATGCGACGATCGGAGGGGCGCGGATCGAGCGGCGCGTCTCCGCGCAGCGCGCCGCGGCCGAGTCCGAGACCGACTGACCGGCACCCGCACCACCCGTTCCACGAGAAAGGCACTCCCATGGCCACCGAAGAGACCCTCGTCCTCGTCAAGCCCGATGGCGTCGCCCGCGGCCTCACCGGCGAGATCCTCCGCCGCATCGAGGCGAAGGGCTACTCGCTCGTCGACATCAAGCTCGTCGAGCCGAGCCGCGACCTCCTCGCCCGGCACTACGCCGAGCATGAGGGCAAGCCGTTCTACGAGCCGCTCCTCGAGTTCATGCTGTCGGGCCCCGTCGTCGCGATCCGCGTCGCCGGGAACCGCGTGATCGAGGGCTTCCGCGCGCTCGCCGGCACGACCGACCCGACGACCGCCGCCCCGGGCACCATCCGCGGCGACCTCGGCCGCGACTGGGGCCTCGCCGTGCAGCAGAACCTCGTGCACGGCTCGGACAGCCCCGAGTCCGCCGCCCGCGAGCTCGAGATCTGGTTCTAGACACTCAGCGAGCGGAGCGAGCCGCCCCCGGTCGTTGAGCGATGCTTCGGCTCAGTCGCTGCGCTCCCTCGCTCAGCACGGGTCTCCGCGAGTCGAAACGCACTCAGCGAGCCGAGCGAGCCGGCATCGGGAACGCTCCCGATGCCGGCTCTCTGCATGCGTCGGCCTAGAACAGCATCCCGAGGACGTCGAGGCGCAGCTGGGCCATGACCGCGATGGCGACGTAGCTCAGCACGGCGAGGAGCGGCAGCCAGCCGATGAGCGCGTCGGCGCCCCTGCGCACGGGACGCGGGAGGGGGATCGCCCCGATCCGGATGGCGTGGAGCAGCACCGCGTAGAACGACGGGATGGTGACGACCCACGTCACCATGCACCACGGGCACAGCGTCCCGATGACGAAGATGCTCTGGCCGATGAGCCAGCACACGAAGCCGAACGCGAACGCCATTCCGAGGGTGAACAGAGCCCAGAACCAGCGGGAGAAGCGCGCGCCGGCGAGGAGCGCCATCCCGACGACGACCGGGGCGACCCATCCGGTGACCCCGAGCAGCGGGTTCGGGAAGCCGAACACGGAGCCCTGCCAGGCGTCGAGGTTCGCGGCGCACTGGACGAGCACGTTGAAGTCGCAGCCGAGCGCCGCACTCGGGTTCTCCAGCAGGTGGAACTTCTCGACCGTGAGCGAGAACGCCGCCCACCAGCCGATGACGCCGGCGACGACGAGCCAGATGGCCAGAGCGGTGGGGCGCGTGCGAGTCTCGGGCATGGTCGGATTATCGCATCGCGGCCTGCGCGCGCCGTCCGCGCGGCGCGCCCGGGCACCCTTCCTCGCGCCTCAGGGTGCGGGTGAACAGCAGGTAGTGAGATAATGGTCCCGACGTGCACCCCGGCGAGGTCGGGGAGCCGTCGAGTGACAAGACTTCGGGGCAACGGCTGCCCCGCGCGACCAGAGCGAAGTGCCGGTCGCATGCCGATGGAGTTCGCGGCCGCGCGATGCGGGGCCGCACGAGATTCTCGGGCGGACCTCCGCCCCGCAGGGAGTACGCCAGCGATGGCTGAAGTGAACAACGACACAGACGGAACCTTCGACGCGAACGGAGGCGACGAGGCGGCTGTCGAGCCCACGACGCAGCCCGACGCGCAGCGCGAGAGCGCCGCGGACGAGACGCCGGACGCGCCCGACGCACCGCAGGTCGAGAAGGCCGAGCAGGCATCGGATGGTGCGGAGCCGGCCGCCGAGACGGACGCGGCCGAGGACGAGAGCTCGGAAGCCGGATCCGCGGAATCCGACGCGACGGCGGACTCCGACGCGCGGGCGGAGGACTCCGAGGCGACGGCGGACTCCGACGCGCCGGCAGAGGACGAGGTGCCGGCGGAGGAGCCTGAGCCCGAGCCGGTCACCGCGGTGAGCCTCGGCCTCCTCCCGGCCGACTTCGTCTCGCGCGTCACGACGGACCTGCACTTCTACGCGCCCGACATCACGCCGCTGCCCGCGCTCCCCGAGCCCGAGCCCGAGGAGCAGCAGGGCGGGCGCTCGTCGCGCCGTCGGCGCCGTCGCGGCGGATCCGACGGGGTCGACGAGGCGCCGCAGGACGAGCCGCGCCGCCGGCAGCGCGTCGTCGAGGTGATCACCGAGCCGCAGCGCATCAAGGGCTCGACGCGCCTCGAGGCGAAGAAGCAGCGCCGTCGGGACGGCCGGGAGGCGGGCCGCCGTCGCCCCGTCGTGACCGAGGCCGAGTTCCTCGCCCGCCGCGAGGCGGTGGACCGCCAGATGATCGTCCGCTCGAAGAACGGGCGCATCCAGATCGCCGTGCTCGAGGACAACGTGCTCGTCGAGCACTACGTGGCGCGCAACCAGGACGCATCGCTCATCGGCAACGTGTACCTCGGCCGCGTGCAGAACGTGCTGCCCAGTATGGAGGCCGCGTTCGTCGACATCGGCCGCGGCCGCAACGCCGTGCTGTACTCGGGCGAGGTCGACTGGGATGCCGTCGAGACCGGCAACCAGCCGCGTCGCATCGAGCTCGCGCTCAAGCAGGGCGACCGCGTCCTCGTGCAGGTCACGAAGGACCCCGTGGGCCACAAGGGCGCGCGCCTGACCAGCCAGATCTCGCTCCCGGGCCGCTACCTCGTGTACGTGCCGGGCGGCGCCATGAACGGCATCTCGCGCAAGCTGCCCGACACCGAGCGGGCGCGCCTCAAGAAGATCCTCAAGGAGGTGCTCCCCGAGTCGTCGGGCGTCATCGTCCGCACCGCCGCGGAGGGCGCCACCGAGGAGCAGCTGACCCGCGACGTCAACCGCCTCACCTCGCAGTGGGCGCACATCAACGAGCTCGTGCAGAAGGGCAACGCACCCGCGCTGCTGCACAGCGAGCCCGACCTGCTCGTCAAGATCATCCGCGATGTCTTCAACGAGGACTTCACGAAGCTCCTCATCCAGGGCGCGGAGGCGCAGCGGACGATCGTCGACTACCTCACGGGCGTCGCGCCCGACCTGCTCGACCGCGTCGAGCACTACGAGGGCGACCGCGACCCCTTCGACGAGTACCGCATCACGGAGCAGATCGAGAAGGCGCTCGACCGCAAGGTCTGGCTGCCGTCGGGCGGCTCGCTCGTCATCGACCGCACCGAGGCGATGACGGTCGTCGACGTGAACACGGGCAAGTTCGTCGGCTCGGGGGGCAACCTCGAGGAGACCGTCACGAAGAACAACCTCGAGGCGGCCGAGGAGATCGTCCGCCAGCTGCGGCTGCGCGACATCGGCGGCATCATCGTGGTCGACTTCATCGACATGGTGCTCGAGTCCAACCGCGACCTCGTCCTGCGGCGCCTCATCGAGTGCCTGAGCCGGGACCGGACGAAGCACCAGGTCGCCGAGGTCACCTCGCTCGGCCTCGTGCAGATGACCCGCAAGAAGCTCGGCCTGGGCCTGCTCGAGACGTTCAGCGAGCCGTGCGAGGTGTGCGCGGGCCGCGGCGTCATCGTCCATCACGACCCCGTGGTCAAGCACCGCTCGAACGGCGCAGGCTCGAACGGCTCGAGCGGCTCCGGCCGTCGCTCGCGCGGCGGGCAGTCGTCCCAGAGCGCGGCGCCCGCGCAGCCGTCGTCGGCCGCGCACGTCATCACGGACGGCGTGAAGTCGGCGCTCGCGCAGATCGCCGCGTCGACGATCGCGAAGCCGGAGTCCGAGGCGTCGGAGCCGCAGCGCCCCGAGCAGCCCGCGCGCGCGGAGCAGCCGGCCGACCTCGCGTCACTCGGCATCGAGCTCCCCGAGGGGCCGCGCGGCGGCGCCCAGAGCGAGGAGCGCGAGCGTCCGCGGCGACCCCGCAAGAAGCGCTCGGTCGAGAAGCCCCCGTCGGTCGCGCCGACGTCGGAGGCCGCCCAGCTGCTCGACTCCGTGCTCGAGGCGCTCCCCGAGCCGAAGGCGCCCGGTCAGGGCCGTGCCCGCCGTCGTGTCACGACGGCCGCGCTGCTCGGCACAGCGGTCACCGTCAATCCCGCGACCCGCGACGGGGAGTGACGTCACGCGCTCGGGGCTTCAGCGGCGGTCCCGAGCGCGCACCCGCAGGCCGGAGGCGATGAGGGCGCGCGTGAGCTCGTGCGCCGAGACCGCCGTGGCGCCCGCCGCGACGAGCCGGGGAAGCGCGTCCTCCGGCACGTCGTAGTGGTCGCGGTCGAACGCCCGCCGTGGGATGTCGTTGGCCGCTGCGAAGGCATGCAGCTCGGCGAGGCTCTCGTCGCTCACGAGATGGGCCCACAGGCGCCCGTGCGCGGGCCACATCGCCTGGTCGACGAGAACGGTCATGGCCATCCAGCCTACGGACATCCGCGCCCGACGCGCCGCGTCGCCGCTTTTGGCCGAACCGCCCGACATCGGGTAAAGTATTCCTTTGGTGCGTCCCCTGTCGCGCGCTCTCCCACTGGCGGCGCGACGAAAGTCTTGCCCGAGACGCACCTCGCACATCCGGTGCGACCCGCAAGCGAAGTCTTCCCGTGAGATTCGGAAGCCGCACGGCTTCCCCAATGAAACAGGTATGAACGTGGTTTACGCAGTTGTTCGCGCCGGTGGCCGGCAGGAGAAGGTCGAGGTCGGGACCATCGTGACGCTCGACCGCCTCAAGGCTGCCGAGGGTGAGACGATCGAGCTGCCCGCCGTCCTCTTCGTCGACGGCGACACCGTGACGACCGACGCCAAGAAGCTGGCGAAGGTCAAGGTCACCGCCGAGGTCCTCGGCGACCTGCGCGGCCCCAAGATCGTCATCCAGAAGTACAAGAACAAGACCGGCTACAAGAAGCGCCAGGGTCACCGTCAGGACCTGACGCGCGTCAAGGTCACCGGCATCAAGTAAGCGGAAGAGGCTCCAGAGATGGCACATAAGAAGGGCGCAAGCTCCACCCGCAACGGCCGCGACTCGAACGCGCAGCGCCTCGGCGTCAAGCGCTTCGGCGGCCAGACCGTCAACGCGGGCGAGATCCTCGTCCGTCAGCGCGGCACGCACTTCCACCCGGGCGCCAACGTGGGCCGCGGCGGCGACGACACGCTCTTCGCGCTCGCTGCCGGCGCCGTGGAGTTCGGCACCAAGGGCGGCCGCAAGGTCGTCAACATCGTCGCGGGCGAGTAATCACCGCAGACGCACATGCATCTGGACGGGGCGGGCTTCGGCCCGCCCCGTTCTCTTTCCCCCCGGTTCGTCCGGGACGCTCCCGCGAGAGGTCAGGAACCGACATGGTCACGTTCGTCGACGAGGTGACGCTGCACCTGCGCGCAGGCAAGGGCGGCAACGGCTGCGTCTCGGTGCACCGTGAGAAGTTCAAGCCGCTCGGCGGCCCCGACGGCGGCAACGGCGGAGACGGCGGCGACATCGTGCTCGTCGCCGATCCCCAGACGACCACCCTTCTGAGCTACCACCACTCGCCGCATCGCTCGGCGGGCAACGGCGGCTTCGGGATGGGCGACCACCGATCGGGCGCGCAGGGCGAGGACCTCGAGTTGCCGGTTCCGGTCGGCACGGTCGTGAAGTCGCCCGACGGCGAGGTGCTCGTCGACCTCATCGAGCCGGGGATGCGCTTCATCGCCGCCCCCGGCGGCCGCGGCGGGCTGGGCAACGCGGCGCTCGCGTCGCCCAAGCGGAAGGCGCCGGGGTTCGCGCTCCTCGGCACCCCCGGCTGGGAGGGCGACGTCGTCCTCGAGCTGAAGACCGTCGCCGACGTCGCGCTCGTCGGGTTCCCGTCGGCGGGCAAGTCGAGCCTCATCGCGGCGATCTCCGCCGCGCGGCCCAAGATCGCCGACTACCCCTTCACGACGCTGCACCCGAATCTCGGCGTCGTCCAGGCCGGCGACATCCGCTACACGGTCGCCGACGTGCCCGGTCTCATCGAGGGTGCGAGCGAGGGGCGCGGGCTCGGCCTGGAGTTCCTCCGCCACGTCGAGCGGTGCACCGCGCTCGTCCACGTGCTCGACTGCGCCACGCTCGAGCCCGGACGCGACCCGATCACCGACCTCGAGACCATCCGCCAGGAGCTCGCGAACTACCCGGTGGCGGACGGCCAGGTGCCGCTCCTCGAGCGCCCGCAGATCGTCGTGCTCAACAAGGTCGACGTGCCCGAGGCGCATGAGCTCGCCGAGTTCGTGCGGCCCGACCTCGAGGTGCTCGGCTACCGCGTGTTCGAGATCTCGACGGTCGCGCGGCGCGGGCTCCGCGAGCTGACCTTCGCCCTCGGCGAGATCATCGACGAGCACCGGAAGGCCGCGCCGGTCGAGCCTCCGCGGGAACGGGTCGTCATCCGCCCCAAGGGCTCCGAGAAGGAGTTCACGGTGCGCGTCGAGGGCGGAACGTACGGGAACGTGTACCACGTGCTCGGCGAGAAGCCCCTGCGCTGGGTGCAGCAGACCGACTTCCAGAACGAGGAGGCCGTGGGCTTCCTCGCCGACCGCCTCGAGAAGCTCGGCGTCGAGGACGAGCTGTTCCGGCTCGGCGCCGTGCCCGGCTCCACGGTCGTGATCGGCGGCGACGCCGGCATCGTCTTCGACTGGGAGCCGTCGATCGCGTCGGCGGCGGAGCTCATCCAGGCGCCGCGCGGCCTCGACCCGCGCCTGGACCCGAACCGCCGGCGCACGACGGCCGAGCGGCGCGAGCAGTACTACGCCCGTCAGGATGCCCGCACGCTCGAGCGGGCGATGGAGGAGGAGCGCCGCCGGGCGCGTCGCGACGACGAGGAGGACGACGCCGAATGACGGTGCGGCACAGGAGCGAGCTGGCGACCGCGGGTCGCATCGTCGTGAAGGTCGGCTCGTCGTCGATCAGCGGCGAGGCCGCGTGGCGGATCCCGGTCCTCGTCGAGGCCCTCGCGGCCGCGCACGCGCGCGGTGCCGAGGTGCTCCTCGTCTCGTCCGGGGCGATCGCGACGGGGATGCCGTTCCTCGACCTGGAGTCCCGCCCGCACGATCTCGCGACGCAGCAGGCGGCCGCCGCCGTCGGCCAGAACGTCCTCGTGTACCGCTACCTCGAGGCGCTGCGCCCCTTCGACATCATGGCGGGGCAGGTGCTGCTCACCGCCCACGACATGGAGGACCCGACGCACCGCAGCAACGCGCGTCGCGCGATCGAGCGCCTGCTCGGACTGCGCATCCTCCCGATCATCAACGAGAACGACACGGTCGCCACGCACGAGATCCGGTTCGGGGACAACGACCGCCTGGCCGCCCTCGTCGCGCGTCTCGTCGGAGCCGACGCGCTCGTTCTCCTGAGCGACATCACGGCGCTGTACACGCGTCCGCCGGGGGAGCCGGGGGCCGAGCCGATCCACGTCATCGAGCCGGACGACGATCTGTCGTCGTACGCCTTCGGCTCGAAGGTCGTCAACAGCGTCGGCACCGGGGGAGCGGCGACCAAGGCCTCGGCCGCGCGTCTCGCCTCGAGCGCCGGCATCGGCGTGCTCGTCACGAGCGCCGACCAGGTCGCCGACGCCCTCGCGGGCGCGCCCGTCGGCACGTGGTTCGCGCCGTCCGACGGAGGGGCCGTCGCGACCGGCCCGCTCGCTAGAATGGGCGGATGACGACAGACGCACTCATCGCCCCCGAGCACACCGCGGTCGAGGTCCCCGAGGACCGCCTGCGGCGCGCGAAGGAGGCGTCGCGCGCTGTGGCGCGTCTGACGAGCGACGAGAAGAAGGCCGCGCTGCATGCGATCGCCGATGCGCTCATCGCGCACCGCGCCGAGATCATCGCCGCGAACGCCGAGGATCTGCGCCGCGGCGAGGAGCAGCAGATCGGCGCATCGCTCCTGGACCGCCTGCGCCTCGACGAGGCGCGCATCGACGCGCTCGCGGCCGCCGTGCGCCAGGTCGCCGCGCTGCCCGACCCCGTGGGCGAGCTCGTCCGGGGGCAGCGGATGTACAACGGGGTGCTGCTCGAGCAGCGCCGTGTGCCGTTCGGCGTCGTCGGCGTGATCTACGAGGCGCGCCCCAACGTCACCGTCGACATCGCGGCGCTCGCGCTGCAGTCGGGGAACGCCGTCGTCCTGCGCGGCGGCAGCGCCGCCCGGTCGTCGAACACGGTCCTCGTCGACGTGATGCGCCGCGCTCTCGAGGCGCAGGGCGTCGTGGGCGACGCGGTGCAGACGGTCGACGACTTCGGGCGCGACGGCGCGCGCGCCCTCATGCGCGGCCGCGGGCTGGTCGACGTCCTCGTCCCGCGCGGGAGCGCAGGTCTCATCGAGACGGTCGTCACGGAGTCGATCGTGCCGGTGATCGAGACGGGCGCGGGCAACGTGCACGTCGTGCTCGATGCGTCGGCCCCGGAGGACTGGGCCCGCGACATCGTCGTGAACGCCAAGGTGCAGCGGCCGAGCGTGTGCAACGCGGCGGAGACCGTGCTCGTCGTCCGCGAGGCGGCCGACCGGCTCATCCCCTCGGTCGTCGCGGCGCTGCAGGCGGAGGGCGTGACCGTCCACGGCGACGAGGCCGTCGCGGCGCTCGCGTCCGGCATCGTCCCCGCGACGGAGGAGGACTGGGAGACCGAGTACCTCAGCCTCGACATCGCGATGCGCGTGGTCGACACGCTCGACGACGCGATCGCGCACATCCGCCGGTACAGCACGGGCCACACGGAGTCGATCGTCACGGCCGACGTGCGCAACGCCGAGCGCTTCCTCGACGAGGTCGACTCGGCTGCCGTCTTCGCGAACGCGTCGACGCGCTTCACGGACGGCGGCGAGTTCGGGTTCGGCGCCGAGGTCGGCATCTCGACGCAGAAGCTGCACGCGCGCGGGCCGATGGGCCTTCCCGAGCTGACCAGCACCAAGTGGGTCGGGCGTGGCTCCGGCCAGGTGCGGGGCTGACGGTAAGCTGGAAGGGTCCGCCCGACCGTAGAACGGAACATCTATGCACTTCGCCACCGCGATCGCGACCCTCGCCGCAGAATCCGAGCACGGCAACGTCGCCCTGGAGACCCTGCCCTTCGGACTCGTCGCCTTCGGGATCTTCGGCGTCCTCGCGCTCGTGGCCGCGTCGTACCGCAACGTCGCCAACCGCCACGCCGACGCGAGCGAGCACGTCGACGGCGAAGCAGGGCACGGCCACTAGGCCTCGGAAGGTGACGACCACGACGCGTGCTCCTCGGATCGGGGTGATGGGCGGGACGTTCGATCCCATCCACCACGGTCACCTCGTCGCCGCGAGCGAGGTCGCGACGTCGTTCGACCTCGACGAGGTCGTCTTCGTGCCGACGGGGCAGCCGTGGCAGAAGGAGAAGGTGTCGCCCGCGCAGGCGCGGTACGAGATGACGGTCATCGCGACCGCGTCGAACCCGCGCTTCACGGTCAGCCGAGTCGACATCGACCGCGGAGGACTCACCTACACGGTCGACACGCTGCGCGATCTGAAGGCCGAGCGCCCCGACGCCGAGCTGTTCTTCATCTCCGGCGCCGACGCCGTGGCGCAGATTCTCAGCTGGCGGGACCATCATGAGCTGTGGGAGCTCGCCCACTTCGTCGCCGTCTCGCGTCCCGGTCACGTGCTCAGCACGGATGGACTGCCCGACGACGGCGTGAGTCGCCTGGAGATCCCCGCACTGGCGATCTCCTCCACCGATTGCCGGGACCGCGTGAGACGCGATCTTCCCGTCTGGTACCTCGTGCCGGATGGCGTGGTGCAGTACATCGCGAAGCATCATCTGTATCGGAGCAAGTCATGAGCACATCAGACGGTCGTCCCCTCACACGACGTCAGCTGCGTGAGCTGCGCCAGACCGGACAGACGCCGATCCTCACCGAGGACGACATCGCGGCCGACCGCGACGCGAGAGCCGTCGAGGAGGAGACGGCAGCGCCCGCGATCGAGGAGCCGTCCGACGAGAACCCCGACCCTGCGTCGGACGACGGTGAGGCGACCGACGAGGTCGAGGAGCTCGAGGTCGTGCCGGCCGTCGCCGAGGAGGAGCGCGAGGAGGCGCAGACCGCGGACGCCGAGCCCGCTGAGCCCGTGGACGAGCCCGTGGACGAGCCCGTTGAGCCCGTGGACGAGCCCGCTGAGCTCGTGGACGCTGAGCCCACTGCGTCGGCGACGCCCGACGACCGGACATCGTCCGAGGGGGAGAGCGCCCCGTCGCCCGCTCCCGCTCACCCGGTCCTGACGCGCCGTCAGCTGCGCGAGCAGGAGCGTCTGCGCACCAACGCGACCCCCACGGTGAACGCCGAGCAGGCCGAGCCGGAGACGATCGAGGCCACCATCGTCACCGACGAGGTGCCGCAGACGGCGGCGCCCGCCACGGTCGACGTCGAGCTCGTGGAGCAGACTCCGGAAGCGCCCGTCGAGGAAGCGCCCGTCGAGGATGAGGCCCCTGCCGCGTCGCCGACCCCGCGCGCGTCGTCCGAGGCGCCGACCGCGGAGGACGCGGGGGAGCAGCAGGCCACGCTCCGCCCGGACTTCGGAGAGGGCGTCGAGGTCGAGGCGATCACGCACTCGCCGGCGTCGTTCGACGAGCTCCTCACCCAGCCGCAGGAGACGAGCGGCTCCAGCTCGGCCCCGAGCACCCTCGTCCTCGATGAGATCCCGGCGACCGCGGCGCTCAGCGCGCCGATCACGGCGACCGGCGAGCTGCTCATCACGAGCTCGCACAAGCTCCCCGAGGGCTTCGGCTCGAGCGGCGCCGCGAAGGGCACGACCGACGGCCGCGAGGTCGACGCGGTGCTCATCGACGGCGAGATCCCGCTCTCCTCGTCCCCGACGCCGATCGCCGCGAGCGACGCGGTGTCGACCTCGAAGAGCCCGGGAGAGGTCATCCGCCCTCCCGCGCCCGAGAAGAACCACAAGCTCATCTTGACGCTCGGCATCACCGCAGGAGGCCTCGGCATCGCCGTCGTCGCGGCCGTCGTCATCGCCTACGCGACAGGAGTATTCGGCTGATGGCAACACAGTCGTCCATCGACATGCTGCAGATCGCCGCCGCCGCGGCGGATTCCAAGGGCGCAGAGGATCTCGTCGCGCTCGACGTCTCGCAGCCCCTTCCGCTCGTGGACATCTTCCTCCTGGCGACGGGGCGCAGCGAGCGCAATGTCGCGGCCATCGCCGACGAGATCGAGGACAAGCTCCTCGAGGCGGGCCACAAGTGCCTGCGCCGCGAGGGCCGCTCGGAGGCGCGCTGGGTGCTCCTCGACTTCGGCGACCTCGTGGCGCACATCTTCCACCAGGAGGAGCGGTCGTTCTACGCGCTCGAGCGCCTCTGGAAGGACTGCCCCGTGGTGCCGATCGACCTCCCCGCGACGCGCCCGGCGGACTGAGCGGATTTCACCGCGCGGAAACCGTCATGTAAGCTAAAGGAGTTGTCCGGGGCTTCTACCGGACAGCGTCTGGGCCTGTGGCGCAGCTGGTAGCGCACCTGCATGGCATGCAGGGGGTCAGGGGTTCGAGTCCCCTCAGGTCCACCAGAGAAGAGCGAGAGCGCCCCGTCGGAAGACGGGGCGCTCTCGCGTTGTGCGGCGAGGTCCCGGCTCAGCTCGCGCCCGCGGACGGCGAGCGGTCGACGGCGGATACCGGTCCGCGCACGAGGATGGCGATGGCGACCGCACCCAGCACCGCGGCGCCCGCCCACATCGTCTGCTGCCAGCCCACGACGAAGGCGACGCGGGCGGCATCGAGGATCTGCGCCGCATGGGGACCGGCCTCCGTCGCGATCGCGGCGGCGGTCGCGATGCCCTCGCTCGCGGCGCCGGCCCACTCCGCCGGGACGCCGTCCAGCCGCACCGAGATCGCATCGCGGTAGCCGGCGACGAGGAGCCCGCCGAGCAGGGCGATGCCGAGGGCCGCGCCGAGCTCGCGTGCGAGGTCGTTGACGGCCGATGCGACTCCCTGACGCTCCTCGGGAAGCGACGAGGTGATCGCCTCGGTCGACGGGGTCATCGCGAGCCCTGCGCCGACGCCCAGGACGACGAGGCCCGGCAGAACGCTGAGGTAGCCTCCGTCCGCGGACACGAGACCCGCCATGAGCGCGAGACCCGCCGCCGACATCCCGAGGCCCGCGACCATCGCAGTCCGTGTGCCGACGCGCGCAGCGAACCGCGGAGCGAGGCCGGACGCGAGCATCATCATGAGCGCCAGCGGCATCAGGCCGAGCGTGGCGACGAGGCCGCTCCACCCGAGCGCGACCTGGAGGAACGGATAGAGCATCAGCGAGACGCCGCCCTGCACGCCGAACAGCACGAGGAGGATCGCGGACCCGGAGGAGAGGCCGCGCCGGCGGAAGAACCGCAGGTCGAGCAGGGGGTCGTCCGCGCGGAGCTCCCACACCGCGAACGCGACGGCGGCGAGCACGGCCGCCGCGAGTGCGATGAGCACGACCGGATCGGTCCAGCCGTGCGTCGGAGCCTCGTGCAGCGCGAACGTGAATCCCACGGCGGCGACGACCGAGGTCACGGCGCCGACGAGGTCGAAACGGCCGCTCGCGACCTCGCGCGAGTCCGGCACCGCTCGGATGGCGACGAGGAGCGCCGCGATCGTCAGTGCGATGGGCAGCGCGAAGAGCCATCGCCACGAGGCGAGGTCGACGAGGAGGGCCGAGAGGTACATGCCGAGGAGGCCGCCGCTCGCCGCGACCGCGCTCCAGATGCCGATCGCGCGCGAGCGCTCGCCCTCGGGGAAGGTGGCGGTGATGACCGCGAGCGTCACGGGCATGATCATCGCGGCGCCGACCCCCGCCAGGAGCCGCGCGGCGAGCATCGCCTCGAGCACGGGCGCGAGAGCGCCGGCGATGTTGGCGAGCCCGAAGAGGGCGAGCCCGAGCAGGAGCACGCGGCGTCGTCCCAGTCGGTCTCCTGCGGCGCCGAGAGGAAGCAGGAGGGCCGCGAGCGTGAGCGTGTAGGTGTTGATGATCCAGAGCACGTCGCCCTGCGACGCGTCGAACGCGCTCGCGAGCTGCGGCTGCGCGACGTTGAGCCCGGAGACCGACGCGACGACGGCCATGAGCGCGATGCCGACAGCCCAGAGGATCGCGCGGCGTCGCCGCGGATCGTCGACGACGAGGGACGGCGGATGGACGCGGACGGGGGAGGTCGAGGTCATGGAGCGGGCCTTTCCGGTTCAGTGGACACGATGAGCGCGCACGACGACGTCGCGGAGATGCTGCCGGTGGGTGCCGATCGTCAGTGCCCGGGACGACGTGTACCGGCTGTCGACCTGCCATTCGGGCGCGGTCAGCAGCGACGCGATGTCGCCGGGGGAGGCGGTCGCGTGCGCGGGATGCGCGACGGTGCCATGCCCGTGGGCGGGCGAAGGCGCGTGGGCGACGACGAGGAGCGTGCCGCCCGGTGCGACCTGTGACGCGAGGAGGCGGAAGAGGTCGAGCTGGCCGATGTCGGCGTGCGCGTAGCTCGTCAGGACGAGGCTCCACGTCCGCCTCGGTCGCCATCGTGCGATGTCCGCCTCGACCCAGTCGATCCGGTCCGCGACCCCCGCAGCGGCGGCGCGACGCGCGGCCGCTGCCAGTGCGTTCGCGGAGAGGTCGACGCCGGTGACCTGCCATCCTCGTTCGGCGAGCCAGACCGCCTCGGCCCCGGTCCCGCACCCTGCGTCGAGCGCCGTGCCGGGCGCGAGGCCGCCGATCTCCCTGTCCAGGTACGGGTGGGGTGCGTCGAGCCCGGGATCCGAAGGGGCGTGGGCGGACCAGTGATCCTCCCAGAAGGCCTTGTCGAAGTCGTGCATGCTCATCTCCTTCTCCCCGACCGTGCGCGGGGTGCGGGAAGAGCGTCCCATCCCGGAGCTCACGGTGGCAAATATTCTTGCCGAATGGCAAACTGGTGCCATGCGACCATCTGCAGACCAGACTCTCGACGCGGTCGGGCCGAGGCTCAAGCACCTTCGGCTGCGGCGCGACATCACGCTCACGGCGCTCGCGGAGGCGACCGGGATCTCCGTCAGCACGCTGTCGCGGCTCGAGGCCGGTCTGCGCCGGCCCACCCTCGAGCAGCTCCTGCCCCTCGCCCGGTACTACGGCGTCACGATCGACTCCCTCGTCGACGCCCCGCGCACGGCCGACCCGCGGGTGGACCTGCGCCCGATCTCCTGCGGCGACGGCTCGGTCATCATCCCGCTCACCCGGCGCCCCGGTGGGGTGCAGGCGTTCAAGTTCGTGCTGCCGGCCGACCGGGACGACCGAGCTCCCGATCTCCGCTCGCATGAGGGGCACGACTGGGCGTACGTCCTCAACGGGACGCTCCGGCTCGTCCTCGGCGACCAGGACCTCCTTCTCCACGCGGGCGAGGCGGTGGAGTTCGACACGCGCACCCCGCACTGGTTCGGTGCGACGAGCGCGGGAGCCGTCGAGTACCTGAGCCTCGTCGGCCGTCATGGGCAGCGCGCGCACGTGCACGGGGGCGCCGCGACGCCGTAGCCTCCTCCGACGAGTCGATACCGTGGGTGCATGGCCTCCCCTCGCATCGTCATCACCTACTGCACCCAGTGCCGCTGGCTGCTGCGCGCCCAGTGGTACGCGGGTGAGCTCCTCCAGTCGTTCGAGGACGAGATCGGCGAGGTCGCGCTCGTGCCGGCGACGGGCGGCGTGTTCCGGATCGACGTCGGCGAGGTGCACGTGTGGAACCGGAAGCGCGACGGCGGCTTCCCGGAGATCGCTGACCTGAAGCGGCGCGTGCGCGACCTCATCGCGCCGGGCAAGTCGCTCGGGCACGCGGATCGCGCCGCGGGGGACTGAGCCGCGACGTGCGCCGGTGACGTCGTGTTACCGAGTTCGTCGCCCGGCTACGCGCTCGGCCCCGACGACGCGGATGCGCTCGTAGCGTGCTCGCATGGTCACCGTCTCCCTCGTCGCCGTCTCCGGCAGCCTCCAGTCGCCCTCGCGCTCGAGCGTTCTCGCGCGCGACATCCTCACCGCGTATGCCGACGCCCTCGGCGACGAGCATCTCGTCACGACCGACGTGATCGAGCTCAGCGAACTCGGTCGCGAGTTCAGCGGCGCGCTGCGCCGCGATGAGCTATCGGTGCGAGCGGAAGAGGCCCTGCGCCGCATCGAGAGCGCGTCCCTCCTCGTCGTCGCGAGCCCCGTCTACCGCGCCTCGTTCACGGGGCTGTTCAAGCACGTGTTCGACTTCGTCGACCAGTACGCCCTCGTCGACACGCCCGTGCAGCTCGCGGCGACCGGCGGGAGCGATCGGCATGCGCTCGCGCTCGAGCATCAGTTCCGCCCGCTCTTCGCGTTCTTCCAGTCCCTCACGCTCCCGCTCGCGGTCTACGCGCGGGACACGGACTTCACGGACGGTCGCATCGCCTCGGCGGCTCTGCGCGACCGGCTCGAGCTCACGGTGCGTCGGGGGCTGCCGTCGGTGCGCGCGGCTCTCGCGACGTCGTCCCCGGTGGCCGCGGGCGTGTAGCGCCCGGGCCGACGACGCACGACGTCATATTCCCTATCGGAATGATCGGGAATGCCGTGCGCGGGGTGAGGATGGCCTCATGTCGCCTCTCATCTCCGTTGCCGACCTGCACAAAAGGCTCTCCGGCGGCGCACGCGTGAGCCTTGTCGACGTCCGCTGGCGCCTCGACCTCCCGGAGGGCCGACCCGCCTACCTCTCGGGTCACCTCCCCGGCGCGGTGTACGTCGACCTCGAGACCGAGCTCGCCCGTCGCGGGCATCCGGAGGAGGGCCGGCATCCGCGTCCGGCCCACCGCGATCTCGAGCGCGCGGCCATCCGATGGGGCGTACGCCGCGGCGACCTCGTGGTCGTCTACGACGACAACGACTCGGTCGCCGCCGCGCGGGCGTGGTGGCTGCTCCGGCGCACCGGGCTCGAGGTCCGCGTCCTCGACGGAGGCCTGCGCGCGTGGATCGCCGCCGGACACCTCCTCGACACGGGCGACGTCGCTCCGCCCCGTGGTGACGCGACGCTGCGCGACGTCGATCCCGGGGAGCTGCCGATCGACGAGGCGGCGACCCTGCCGAGCCGCGGCGTGCTCGTCGATGTGCGGTCCCCTGAGCGATACCGCGGTGCGCACGCGGGAGCCGATCCGACCGCAGGCCACATCCCGGGCGCCGTCAGCCTCCCCGCCGTGACGCACATCCGACCGGACGGCACGCTGCGCACGCCGGCCGAGATCCTCACGGCCTTCGCGCGGATCGGGGCTCGACCGGGCCGTGAGATCGGGCTGTACTGCGCGTCGGGCGTCGCATCCGCCCACAGTGCCCTCGCCCTCGCGACAGCGGGGATCGAGGCGCGGGTCTTCTCGGGCTCGTGGAGCCGGTGGGTGCAGAGCCCGGGGCGGCCCATCGCCGTCGGCCCGACGCCGGCCGGGCGGGTCGTCGGGCACCTGCGGAGCTCTGCGCTCGCCCGGTGACTCAGGTCGGGATGCCGCGCCGAACCGCGGCTTCGAGCAGGTCGCGGCTCGTCGGTGCGAGGTCGCGCGGTGTGCCGCGCCAGAGCGCCGTGATCGGGCGCGAGATGGCGGGCCCGGCGATCGCGATCCGCCGCAGACGCGCCAGGCGCACATCGTCGGCCACGACGAGGTCGCTCAGAACGGCGGGGGCGATGCCCTCGGCGACCGCAGACCGGATGGCCGCCGAGGTGGACAGGACCATGGCCGGCGCGACCGGCGTGCGTCCGAGCCGCTTGCGGACCGCGGACTCCCACGCCCTCCGCGTGCCGCTGCCATCCTCGCGCGCGATGAGCGCGGTGTCGGCGACGTCGTCGAGCGACACGCTCCCGTGGTCGGTCCACGGGTGCGAGGGCGCCGTGACGAGGACGAGCACATCGTCCGCGACCGTCGAGCTCGACAGGTCGTCCGGGATGTCCGGGCTCTCGACGAACCCGAGGTCCGCCCTGCCCGTGCGCACGAGCTCGGCCGTCTCGTCGCTGTTCGCCGTCACGAGGCGAACGGACGTCGGCTCCCTCCCGTCCTCGAGCTGCGCGGCGCGCAGGGCGAGGAGCCACGCGGGCAGCATGTGCGCGGCGACCGTCTGACTCGCGGCGACGACGAGCGCGCGCGTGCTCTCCCCGCGCAGCCGCTCGACGCCCGCGCGGAACCGCTCAGCGGCCGCGAGCAGGTCGTCGGTCCAGGTCAGCACCCGGCGTCCGCTCGCGGTGAGTGCCACGCCGTGCGGGGAGCGCGTCACGAGCTCGAGGCCGAGCGTGCGCTCGAGCGAGCGGATGCGCGCTGACGCGGACTGCTGCGTGCAGCCGGTCTCGCGGGCCGCGGCCGAGATCGAGCCGTGGTGCGCGACGGCGCTCAGGAGCTCGAGGGCGTCGATCGAGGGCACGTGTCGCATGGTCCCTACAGTCTGGCCCTGTACCCCCACGCACGCCAGCCGGATACCGCGCGCCCCGTGATCCGGCGACCGTGGGAGCATGCCCCAGCTCCTTCTGCACCGCACGATGCGGGCGGCCCCCGGTCTCGCGGCCTGCGGCGCGATCGCCCTCGTCTCCCTCGTGATCGGCCGCGCAGCCCCCGCGGTCGGCAGCGCGGCGCCTGCGATCGCCCTCGGCGTCGGCTGCGCGGTGCTCCGCGCTCCGGGGCCTGCGCTGCACCCTGGGATGGCGTGGGCGAGCGGCCCGGGCCTGCGGGTCGCCATCGTGCTCCTTGGCGCGGGCCTTCCGATCCAGAGCGTCGTCGCGGCCGGTGCCGAGGCGCTTCCCGTCATGGCCGCCACGCTCGCGGCGTGCGCGATCGCGACGGTCGTCGTCGGCCGGGTGCTCGGCGTGGGGCGGCGGCTGCGGACCCTCGTCGGCGCGGGCACCGGGATCTGCGGCGCGTCCGCCATCGCCGCGATCGCCCCCGTGATCGGCGCCTCGAGCGCCGAGATCGCCTACGCGATGTCGACGATCTTCCTCTTCAACCTCCTCGCGGTCGTCGTGTTCCCCGTGCTCGGGCACGCCCTGGGGCTCGATGCGCACGCGTTCGGCGTGCTCGCGGGCACCGCCGTGAACGACACGAGCTCGGTCATCGCGGCGGCGGGGGTGTTCGGCGGAGGCGCACTCGCCGTGGCGGTCGCCGTCAAGCTCGTCCGCACCCTCGCGATCATCCCGCTGAGCATCGCGCTCTCGATCGGCGAGAGCCGACGGGGCGGGGGAGGGAGCCCGCTGACCCCGAGCCGCGCGGCGACGCTCGTGCCGTGGTTCCTCATCGGGTTCGCGCTCCTCGCGCTCGCCCGGTCGGCCGGATGGATCCCGGCCGGGATGCAGGACGCGGTCTCGCAGGTGAGCGGGTTCCTCATCGCGGCCGCGCTCGCGGGTGTGGGCCTCTCGGCCGACATCCGAGCCGTGCTCCGAGCCGGGTGGCGCCCGCTGGGGCTCGGCGCGATCCTCTCCGCGGTCGTGGCGGGCACCGCGCTGGCCGTGATGTCCGCGTTCGGCGCTCTCGCCTGAGGGTCTGCACAGACGAGGAGGCGCCGCCCGGCGATCCGGGCGGCGCCTCCTCGTCGCGATCGGTCACACGGCCGTGAGACCGTGCGGGATGTCGGTGACGAGATCGCGGATGGCGACGGTGAGGCTCGCGCGGGTCCCGATCGAGCGCGCGTCGGCCATGTGCGCGCCGGCGAAGCACTCCCACTCGCGTCCCTTGACGCAGATGTACCCCTTGACCTGGTCTGCGAGCGCCACCTGGTAGCACGTGAGGCTGATGGGGATGAGGACGGCTTCCGGCGCGCGTCCGAGGCTCGGGTGACCGGTCCTCATGGTCGACGCGGTGCGTGCGGGGGCCTGCGGGGCTGTCTCTGCGATCAGCGACATCTGTCCTCCGTTCTCGGTGCCGCGGGGTGCGGCGATAGAAGATGTCTACCGACCGCGCCGCCTCCTCTCCAAGACGGGGCTCGAGGCTTGACACGGTCGCCGCGATCGGGCAGACGGCGTCAGGACCATGTCCTCCGCGCGGGGTTGCTCACCTCCGGCTGTCGGCGCTCGCCCGGCGTCGGGGCCGTCCAGCGGACGGCGTTCGCGAGCACGCGGCGCACCTGAGGGTGGAAGTAGACGGGGTACTCCTGATCGCCGGGGCTGAAGTAGAAGATCCGCCCGCGGCCGCGCGTGAAGGTCACGCCCGAGCGGAACACCTCGCCGCCCTCGAACGAGCTGATGAAGACCTGGTCGTCGGGGTTCGGGATGTCGAAGTGCTCGCCGTACATCTCCTGTCGCTCGATGACGATCGGATTCTCGACGCCCTCCGCGATCGGATGCCCGGGCGCGGTCGTCCAGACCAGCTCGCGCTCTCCGTCGTTGCGCCAGGCGAGGGAGCACGTCGTGCCGAGCAGTCGCGTGAAGATCTTCGAGAAGTGGCCGGAATGCAGCACGATGAGGCCCATCCCGCCGAGGACATGGCGCTGCACGCGCGCCACGACCTCGTCCGCCACCTGATCATGCGCGATGTGGCCCCACCACAGGAGCACGTCCGCGGCCGCGAGGGCATCTTCCGTCAGGCCGTGCTCGGGCTCCGCGAGCGTCGCTGTGCGCACCGCGACGTCGTCGCCGAGCAGCTCGGCGAGGCCCTGCGCGATCGCGCCGTGGATCCCGTCGGGATAGATGGCGCGGATGTCGTCCTGCGTCGTCTCGTGGACGTTCTCGTTCCAGACGAGGGCGCGGATGGTCATGCTGTTCCTCCGATGATGTTGAGGTCGGTGTCGAGGGCGATCTCGCGCCCGGCGGCGGCCGACGCGTAGCAGGCGTCGACGAGGCGCGCGCGGCTGAGCCCGACGCTCCCGTCGTGTTCGGCCCACGTGGCGGGATCGGCGACGTGGTCGAGGAACGTCTCCACGACGGCGGCGTGACCGCGACCTGCGGGCGCCTGGATCGGGGTGTCCTGGCGCGACGCGCCATCGCCCGTGAAGATCGTCAGCTCGCCCGACGGGGCGTAGTCCACGACGGAGAGGTCGGCGCCGCCGTCGGTGCCGTACAGCGCGATGCCGAACTGATCGGGGGTCGAGCGGTGCGACGCCCAGCTCGTCTCCAGCACGATCGACCCGCCGCCCTCGAGGCGCAGGAGCGCGGTGGCGAGGTCCTCGACCTCGTACGCGTGACCGGTCCCGTGCTTGACGCCTCCCGAGCCGCCCAGGCCGCGCGGGCCGAGCTCGGAGTGCGTGACCGCGGACACCGCGGTCACGCGGGGCTCTCCCATGAGGTGGAGCGTCCAGTCGAGCACATGCACACCGAGGTCGACGAGCGGCCCGCCGCCCGACATCTCGGCGTTCGTGAACCAGCTCCCGAGAGCCGGGATGCCCGAGCGCCGCAGCCACATGGCGCGCGCGTGGTAGGGGCGACCGATCGTGCCGTCGTCGACGGCCGCGCGGATCGCCTCGATGTCGCCGCGGCGGCGGTGGTTGAAGGTGATCTCGAGGATGCGCCCGGCCTCGCGCGCGGCGTCGACCATGCTCTGGCCCTCGTCGCCCGTGCGGGCGATCGGCTTCTCGCACAGGACGTGCGCGCCGGCGCGCAGCGCCGCGATGCTGATCGGCGCGTGGAGGAAGGTCGGCACCGCGACGCTGACGACGTCGAGGTCGCCGCGGCCGATCATCTCCTCCCAGTCGGCGTACGTCTCGTCGATGCCGTAGGTCTCCGCGAGCTGCGCGCGGACGTCGTCTTCCTTCCCGGCGATCGCGACGAGGTCGACCTCCGGGCGGGCGGCGTACGCCGCCATGTGCTGCTGGCCGGCCCATCCGATTCCGACGACGCCTGCACGGATGCGACGAGCGGGAGTGGGGGAGGACTGCTGTGTCACTGTTCCTCGTTCTCTCTCCGGGCATCGACGCCCGGATGATTGAGTATCTAAATATATGCGTGTCTCGACCGTAGGAGACATCTCCCGGAGAGTCAATCACCCGCCTGCGGGCGCGTCGATACCGGTTTCTCGGAGCTGGGCCATCCAGTGCAGTTTCGTGCACTATGCTCGGGGGGAACGGGAGACCGAGGAGGAGCTCATGGTGGGAACGACGCGGATCGACAGGATCCTCGAGGACAGCTTCGTCCACGAGGAGGTGTTCGCCCTCCGCCCCGACTACCGGGCGATGCTCGTCGTGATCGAGGGGATCGCTCCGGCGGCAGGCGACGCGGAGAGCGAGGCGCTGCTCGTCCGCGCCGAGGAGCACGCCCGGCGCGTGGCCGCCGCCGGGCCGATCGAGGATGAGCCGCATATCGCGTCGTGGCGCGAGGCCTATCGCGCGTTCGGGGCGAAGCCGCAGCGCACGCGCAACAGCCTCGAAGCGCTCACCCGCCGTGCGGCGGATGCGCTGCCGCGAGTGAATCGCCTCACCGACGTGTACAACGCCGTCTCGGTCCTCCATGGGCTCCCGCTCGGCGGTGAGGATCTCGACCGGTACGTGGGTGCGCCGCGCCTCGTGCGCGCGACCGGGTCGGAGCCCTTCGACACGGTGGCCGGCGGAGACCCGGTCGTCGAGCACCCCGACCCGGGTGAGGTCGTCTGGTGCGACGGCGAGGGCGTGACGTGCCGCCGATGGAACTGGCGTCAGGGCCGCCGCACGCGGCTGACCGACGGCACGCGCAGGGCCCTGTTCATCCTCGACGCTCTCGCGCCGACGTCGGATGCCGAGCTGGAGGCCGCCGCGGACGCGCTCGTCGAGCACCTCGGCGCGGGCGCGACGGTCGCGCGACGCCTGCTCGCAGGGACGGACTCCGCTCTCGGCTGACGCTGCTCGCGCACGGCGTGGGCCGCACCGGGCCAGGGCGCAACCCCCTGTCGTCATCCCGGCGCCCGTCGTAGCGTCGCTCCCGACATCGACGAGGGAGGACGCAGCATGACCGGAACGCACGTGGAGACGTTCGCCAAGCGCGGGCAGTGGATCAGCCGGGTCGCCGGCGACACTGAGCTCTCGCAGAGCTCGGCGAGCAGGGAGGAGGCCATCGAGGCCGGGCGCGCGCTCGCCGAGCGCCTCGGGGTGCCGCACCGGGTCGTCGACAGCGAGCCGACGGGGGTCGCGAGCGACGAGCAGAGCGGGGCCGACGCGGCCGAGGTGGCCGACGAGATGCTGCCGGACACCACCGACGAGCGGGGGATGCCGCTCGACAACCCGTCCGGCTGATCCGCGCCGGCCCCGCGCTGCCGGGGAACCGTCAGAGTGCGCGGAGTCGCTCGAGCAGCGGCTCCGCGACCTCGGCGAGGAAGCGCTCCTGCTGAGCGTCTCCCACCTGGACGATCGCGACATCCGTGAAGCCGGCGTCGACGAACGGGCGCACGCTCTCCGCGAGGGCGTCGAGGTCGGGTCCGCACGCGATCGAGGCCGCGACGTCCTCGGGGCGCACATACGCGCTGGCCCCCTCGAAGCCGGCGGGCGTGGGCAGGTCGGCGTTCACGGCCCAGCCGCCCGCGAACCAGCGGAACTGCTCGTGCGCTCGCGCGACGGCCGCGTCTCGGTCGGGGTCCCAGGAGATCGGGATCTGCCCGATCTTGCGGGATGCGCGGCCTCCCCGAGCCTCGTCCCAGGAGGCGAGGAGGTCGGCGTCGGGAGCGGTCGTGATGAGGTGGTCGGCGAGAGGTGCGAACTCCGCGACCGAGCTGTCTCCGGACACCGCGACGCCGATCGGCACGCCGCCGTCCGGGGCGTCCCACACGCGTGCGGAGTCGACGCGGAACCACTCGCCCTCGTAGGTCACGAGGTCGCCCGTGTGCAGCGCGCGGATGATCTCGATCGCCTCCGCGAGCATGTCCTGGCGCGCGTGCACAGCAGGCCATCCCTCGCCCACGACGTGCTCGTTGAGGTTCTCGCCCGATCCCAGGCCGAGCGTGAACCGCCCGTCCGAGAGCACCTGCATCGTCGCGGCCTTCTGCGCGACCACGGCGGGGTGGTACCGCATCGTGGGGCACGTCACATACGTCATGAGCTCGACGCGCGACGTGGCCTGGGCGACCGCGCCGAGCACTGTCCACGCGTAGGGGGCGTGGCCCTGGCTCACGAGCCACGGGGAGTAGTGGTCGCTGCACGCGAGGTAGTCGTACCCCGCCGCCTCCGCGGCCTGCGCGTAGGCGACGAGCTCTCGCGGGCCGCTCTGCTCGGTCATCAGCGTGTACCCGAAGCGCGTCATGTGGACCTCCTGTGTCGTCGGCGTTCCCCCGCACACTAGGCGCGGGGGAACACCGCGAACAGGGGGTTGCCGCGGGCCGGGAGGTCCTCGATGATGCCCACTCTCAGGCGGGCGCGATCTCCGCGACGAGGCTCTCGACGCGCGCCCGGATCTCGTCCCGGATCGGCCGGACCGCCTCGATGCCCTGTCCGGCCGGGTCGTCGAGCTGCCAGTCCTCGTAGCGCTTCCCCGGGAAGATCGGGCAGGCGTCGCCGCAGCCCATCGTGATGACGACGTCGGACTCCCGGACGGCGTCGACGGTCAGCACATTCGGGGTGGCCGCCGAGATGTCGATGCCCTCCTCGGCCATGGCGGCGACGGCCACCGGGTTGATCTGGTCCTTGGGCTCCGAGCCCGCGGAGAGCACGTCGATGCGGTCGCCCGCGAGCGCCTGCAGATAGCCCGCGGCCATCTGCGAGCGGCCCGCGTTGTGCACGCAGACGAAGAGGACGGCGGGGCGGGTGGTCTCGGTCATGGCGCCTCCGGGTCGGGTCGCCTCAAAGCATAGACCGTTGTCTATGTGATGGGAAGGAGATCCCCGAGAAGACCGCGCACGCGGCGCTCGATCTCGTCGCGGATGGCCCGGACGCGCGGGAGCGGCTGGTCGGCGGGATCGTCGAGCGGCCAGTCGAGGTAGGTCTTGCCCGGGAGCACGGGGCACGCGTCGCCGCACCCCATCGTGACGACGACGTCGGCCGCGCGCAGGGCCTCCGCGGTCAGCGGCTTGGGGAACTCGTCGCCCAGCGGCACGCCGATCTCGTCGAGCACCGCGACGACGTGCGCCTTGACCTCCTCGGCCGGCTCGGAGCCGGCCGTCCGGGCGCGGACCCGGTCGCCGGCGAGATGCCGCAGGATCGCCGCGGCGAGCTGCGAGCGGCCCGCGTTGCGCACGCAGACGAAGAGCACCTCGGGCACGCCGCGGTCGACGGATCGGGAGCGCGTGAGCGCGTCGAGGCGCTCGACGGCGAGGGCCGACACCCGCGAGGCGAGGCGGGCCGGCGTGCGCTCCTGTCGGCGGAGGAGCTCATGGCTCGTCCGCACGAAGAGCGACACGGTCTCGGCGCCGTGCACGCCCTGGTACCGCTCGGTGAGGTCCGCGGCGATGCGCTCGAGGTCCGGGCCGGCGGCGGGGGCTTGGCCCACGAGGCCGATCACCTCATCGACGCGACCCGGTGCGAGCGAGAACCACGCCCGCCGTCCCTCCTGCCGCCGCTCGACGACGCCCGCCGACGCGAGCGCGCGCATGTGGTGGCTGACGGTCGGCTGGCGCAGTCGGAGCTCGACGGCGAGCTCGGTCACGCTCACGCGGCCCTCGGGGGAGTCGAGAATGAGCCGGATGATCCGGGCGCGCGTCGGGTCGGCGACCGTCGCGAGGAGAGCGGGGGAGGTCGCGGCGGGCATAGACCGCAGTCTATGCCTCATGGGGCCGAGCGGAGAGGGAGCGCCGACGTCGGCCGGCGCCCCCCTCGCGTCACTCCGCGTCGCTCACGGCCGAGTTGACGGCCGTCGGCGCGTCGTACTCGCGATCGGGGATGCGGCCGAGCGCATCGAGCACGGCGTCATCCGCGCCCGCGTCCCGCGCCGATGCGAGGATGTCCTCCTTGCTCGCGGGATAGTCGATGCCGCCCAGGAACTTCTGCACCTGGATGGGGCCTGGCGTGTCGCTCATCCTTCTCTCTCCTCTCTCGTTCGGGCCCCGCGGGGCCCTGCTGCGCCGACTCGCCCGCGAAGACGATCTCGCTCGCCTCCGTCCCGCGGTCGACGACGGTGGTGGGGGCCTCGAGGTGGACGGCCCCGCTCGGCAGCACGCCGGCGCCGCCCGCACGCTCCATGACGCGCCACTGCGCCACGACGTCCTCGCCCGCGTGCGCCGACGGCAGGTCGCGCCAGAAGCGGAACCCGCCGGCGGCGAGCAGCTCCGCGCGCTCGAAGAGCACGCACCCGCCGACCCATGCGATGCGGTAGGCCAGCCGCGCGTCGTCGTCGAGCCCGCGATCGGCGGCCTCGTGCGCCATGTTCGCGGCGTTATGCAGACGCCACCGCTCGAAGCCCGGTGCGCCGCGGCGCATCCGCTCGGGACGCACGCCCGCCGGCCCCCACGGCTCGAACGCCTCGCGCTCGTGCGGGCGCACGTCGTCGAGATGCGACAGTCCCTGCACCGCGTACCCCGCGAAGCCGCCGCCCGACTCGGTCAGTGCGGCGTCGAGCCGCTCCAGCGCGCCCGGCTCGAGCCATACGTCGTCGTCGAGGAAGAGCACCCGCGGCGCGCGGGACGTGTCGAGCAGGAACTGGCGCTGCTCTGCCATCCCGCGGCGGGGGAGGTGACGAAGCAGCACGACCTCGCGCCCCTGGGCCCGGAGGACGCGGACCATCGCGCGCACGGCGGGGTCTGCGTCGACAGGCGCGGAGGGCGACTGGTCGCTCACGATCACCCGGAAGGCCGGGTCGTCCTGCGCGGCGAGGCCGGCGAGCGTCACGGCGAGCGCCGACGTGCGGCCGGCGGTGGGGACCAGCACGTCGACGGCCGGCGGCGCGGGCTGCGATGAGAGGGCCCACCGCGCCGCTCCGCGTCTGCTCCGCATCAGCGCCGCCCCTCGCGAGCCAGATCCGCCGGCGCGGGGCGGGACCGGATCCGTCCGATGATCTCGGTCGTCGAGTGATCGGAGACGTAGTCGAGGATCGCGACCTCTCCGCCGACCGCGTGCACGTCGGCGGTCTCGGCCAGCATCTCCGGCGTGTAGTCGCCGCCCTTCGCGTACACGTCCGGGCGCAGACGCCGGATGAGCGCGGCGGGCGTGTCCTCGTCGAAGACCGTCACGTAGTCGACGCACTCGAGGGCTGTGAGGACGTTCGCGCGGTCCGAGGCGCTGTTGACCGGGCGGCCGGGCCCCTTGAGCCGTCGCACGGACGCGTCGCCGTTCACCGCCACGACGAGCACGTCGCCGAGGCGCCTGGCCTGGCGGAGGTAGCTCGTGTGGCCGCGGTGCAGGACGTCGAAGCACCCGTTGGTGAAGACGACCCGCTCGCCGGCTCGCCGGTGCGCCGCGATGCGCTCGGCGAGCTCGTCCGCATCGAGAGCCGCATCCGACGGGCGGCCCGCCCAGGCCGCGAGCTCGTCGAGGGAGCACACGCAGGTCCCGGGCTTCCTCACCGCGACGTCGGCCGCGGCCTGCGCGAGCTCCGTCGCGACGGGCAGGGGCGCTCCCGAGGCCACGGCGACCGTGAGCGCGGCCACGAACACGTCGCCTGCGCCCGACGCCTGCTTCTCCGGCGTCGGGTGCGCGCGCGTGCGGACGGGCGGATGGCCGGGGCGCAGGAGCACCGTCCCGCTGCGGTCGAGCGTGACGACAGCGGCGCCCGCGCCCGCCGCCGCGCGCAGCCGGTCGGCCACGGCGGCGGCCCGCTCGACCCGCTCCTCGCCCGTGCCGAGCTCGGCTCCGACGAGGCGCTCGGCCTCCGCGGCGTTGGGCGTGATCACGTCCGGTTCGGCTCGCCGCCAGCGCGCCGCATCGTGCGCGTCGACGACGCGCAGAGGCGGCCGCGGCAGCCGAGCCAGCGCCTCGACGACCTCGTCGGCGAGGAGGGTCGACGCGTAGTCGCAGATGAGCTGCGCGTCCGCGTCCGCGCTCGCGTGGCGCGCATCCTCGACGAGACGAGCGAGGGCATCCGCCGGCCACGGTGAATCCTGGGTCTCGTCGAGACGCAGCATCACCTGATCGCCCGACACGACGCGGATCTTCGTCGTCGTCCGCGCATCGGCCACCTCGCGCAGTTGCGCCGTGTCGATGCCGGCCGCGGCGAGCCGCTCGCGCAGCAGCCGCCCTGCGTGGTCGGCGCCGATGAGCCCCACGGCGCTCACGCGGGCGCCGAGCGCGGCGAGGTTCATCGCGGTGTTGGCGGCGCCGCCGGGCGCCCAGGCGCGCTCGGCGACCTCGACGACGGGCGCCGGCGCTTCGCGGGCGAGCCGCGAGATGCCGCCGCTCCACCAGCCGTCGAGGAGGAAGTCGCCGATGACCGTCACGCGCGGCGCACGGTCGCGGATCGCGGCGAGGGCGTCGAGCGCGTTCACCGCGTCACCGCCGGTGCCATGTGGACGACCTTGACGCTCGTCATCTCGTCGAGGAGCTCCGGTCCGTACCCGAAGCCGGAGCCGCTGCGGCCGCGCGGCTGGGCGGAGCCGCCCGGAGCTCCGCCGAAGACGGCGTTGATCTTCACGGTGCCGACCGGCAGCGCGTCGATCGCGCGATGCGCGTGCGCGATGTCGCCCGTGAGCACGGTCGCGGCCAGACCGTACGCGTCCTGCACGGCGTGGCGCAGAGCCGAGTCGAAGTCGTCCACGACCATGACCGGGGCGACCGGGCCGAAGGTCTCCTGGCGGAAGACCGCGGTGTCGGGCGTGCAGCCGACGAGGACGGTCGCGGGGTAGCGGAAGCCCGGGCCGTCCGGCATCGTCCCGCCGGTGAGGGCCCGGGCGCCGTCGGCGAGCGACGCCGTCACCTGCGCATGCACCTCGTCGCGCATCCGCGCGTCGACGAGCGGCGCGAGGGTCCGGCTCTCCGCCTCCGCCACGAGGGCGCTCGTGAACTCCTGCGCGACCGCACGGTGCACGAAGATGCGCTCGACGGCCGTGCAGATCTGGCCGCTGTTCGCGAACGCCCCGAGTGCCGCCTGGGCCGCCGCCCAGCGCGGGTCGACGTCGGCGTCGACGATGAGCGCGTCGTTGCCGCCGTTCTCGCGCACGAGGTGCGCGCCCGTCAGCGCCGTCATGCGCGCGATGCGCTCGCCCGCAGCCGTCGACCCGACATGCGCCACGACGTCGACCCCGGGCGAGCTGACCAGCGCCTCGCCCACGTCGGCGCCCCCGAGCACGGTCACGAACACATCCGGGGGAAGGGCGGCGGCGAGGATCTCGCCGAGCAGGCGCCCGGCGTGCGGGCAGCGCTCGCTCGGCTTGTGGACGACGGTGTTGCCCGTCGCGACGGCGGCGCCGATGAGGCCGGCGGCCACGGCGATGGGATCGTTCCACGGCGTGACGGCGGCCACCACGCCGCGCGGCTCCGCGCGCGTGAGGTCGAGCGCGTCGGGGGCGCCGCGGAGGCTGCGGCCGCGGTGCAGCGGAGCGCTCTCGGCATACTGCAGGAGCGTGTCGACGGCCGCCGCGATGCCGCCGTCGGCATCGGCGCGCAGACGCCCGTTGTCGCGCTGCTCGACCTCCGCGAGCTCCGCGCCGCGTTCAGCGAGCGCGTGCGCGGCGGCCCGCAGCGCTCGACCTCGCTCGGCGGCCGGGGTCGCGCGCCAGGCGGGCTGCGCGGCCCTCGCCCTCGCGACGGCGGCACGGACCTCCGCGACATCGGCGACGGGCACCGACCCGGTCACCGTTCCGTCGCGCGGATCCCTGATCACGATCTCGTCTCGCGCCCGGATGGCTGTGTCGCTGCTCATCGTCCTGCTCCTTCCGCTCGCGTGCTCCTCCTCCCCACGTACCCACTGCGCCGCGCGTTCACACACCGCGCTCGCCGGGGTTTGCCGTGCGCGGCCCGGGGGAACGGAAGGAGGAGAGGAACCCTGCCGAACGAGAAGGAGCCGCACATGACGCCGGAGACAGCGCTCGCCGATCCGCTGGGCGCCCGCCCCGCGGCACCCGCTCCGGCGGTCGCGCCGCCGCGCGACCGATTCGCCGGCGTGCGGCGCATCGCCGTGCTGCGCGCGGGCGGCCTCGGCGACCTCCTCTTCGCCGTGCCGGCGATGCAGGCGCTCATGGCGTCGTATCGCGAGGCCGAGGTGACGCTGCTCGGCGCGCCCGTCGCGCGCGCCCTCCTGCCGGGGCGCGACGGCGCGCCGCATCGCGTGCGCGTCCTGCCGGCGATCCCGGGCGTGGGCGCGGCGCCCGACGTCGCGGCGGACGTCCGGGAGATCGAGCGGTTCGCGGCCGAGCAGCGGGAGGAAGGGTGGGATCTGGCCGTCCAGCTGCACGGGGGAGGGCGCTTCTCCAACCCGTTCCTGCTGTCGCTCGGAGCGCGGCACACGGTCGGCACGCGCACGGACGATGCCGCGCCGCTCGAGCGCACGATCGACTACGTCTACTACCAGCACGAGATGCTCCGCGGCCTCGAGGTCGCCGGCCTCGCCGGCGCCGCGCCGGTCGCTCTCGAGCCGCGCCTCGGCACGTCCGCGCGCGAGCGCGCCCACGCCGCGGAGCGGTGCGGAGCGGATCGCCCCGTCGCCGTGATCCATCCCGGCGCGACGGACCCGCGACGCCGATGGCCCGCCGAGCGCTTCGCCGCCGTCGCCGCCGCGCTCGTGGGCGCGGGAGCCCGCGTGGTCCTCGTCGGCGATGGCGAGGACGCCCATCTGTGCGGTCGCATCGCCGCCGCGGTCGACGCGCGGTCCGACCGCGTGCGGGACCTGTCCGGCGCGCTCGATCTCGGCGCGCTCGCCGGCGTCCTCGCCCACGCCGCGGTCGTGATCGGGAACGACAGCGGCCCGCGCCACCTCGCGCAGGCGGTCGGCGCCCGGACCGCCGCGGTGTACTGGTTCGGCAACGTCGTGAACGCGGGGCCCCTCAGCCGGGGACGTCACCGCGTGCAGCTGGGGTGGACGACGCACTGCCCCGTGTGCGGGCGGGACGCGACACAGATCGGATGGACCGCCGAGCGGTGCGCGCACGATGTCTCGTTCGTCGCCGATGTGCCGGTGGCCGCCGTGCGCGACGACGCTCTGCGCCTCCTCGAGGACGCCGCGGCGGAGCGCGCGCGGTGAGACCCGCCGGGCCCCGCCGGTCAGCGGGGCCCGGCGGGTCTCACCGGATCACGGCCACGACGGCTCCTCCTCGGGGCAGACGACGAGCTCGCGGACCTCGCAGCCCCGCGGCTGCTGCAGCGCGAAGACCACCGTGCGCGCCACCTCGGCGGGGTCGTTGAGCTGCGCGTCGGGACCCGGCCGATACTGCTCGTCGCGGTCGTCGAAGAAGCGCGTGCGCATCCCCGCCGGGATGAGCGTCGTGACCCCGATGCGACCGCGCGTCTCCGCGGCGAGCGCCCGGGAGAACCCCAGCACGCCGAACTTCGATGCGCAGTACGCCGTGGCATCGGGGAGCGCCCGCAGCGCGAGCGACGACGCCACCGTCACGACGCGTCCGTGGGCCCGCTCGATGTGCGGCAGCGCGGCGCGGACCACGGAGACCGTGCCGAGCAGATTGACGCCGATCACGCGCTCCCACTCCTCGGCGGCGACGGCGTCGAGGCGTCCGCAGCGGTCGATTCCCGCGGCCGTCACGACCGCGTCGATGCCGCCGAGCTCCTCGGCGATCTCCGCGACCGCGCGCTCGACCGCGAGCCGGTCCGAGACATCCGCCTGCCGGGTCGTGATCGCGCCGACGATCCCCGAGACATCCCGGTCGATGACGGCCGGCGTTCCGCCGCCGTCGGCGACGGCGCGGACGACGGCCTCGCCGAGGCCCGAGCCGCCTCCGGTCACGAGCACGCGGCCGAGGGGGCGCGGATAGGTGTCCTGCATGTGGTTCCTCCTTCTCCGGCTGACGCCGGCGATCGGGATGGCTCAGCCGACCTTCGCGAGCGCCGAGGCGAGCGCGGTGGTCGAACGGCCGAGGTGGTACGGGAGCGTGAGAGCGCGGCCGCCCCAGCGCTCGAGGATGCGCGCCTCGGGAAGGCTCTCGGCGCTGTAGTCGCCGCCCTTGACCCAGAGGTCGGGCCGGATGCCCTCGATCGCGCGCTCGGGACCGTCCTCGTCGAAGACGACGACGGCATCGACGCACGCCAGGGCGCCGAGCAGCTCGACGCGGTCGCTCTCGCCGATGATCGGGCGCTGCGGGCCCTTGAGTCGGCGGACGGAGGCGTCGGAGTTGAGGCAGACGATGAGGCAGTCGCCCAGGGCGCGCGCCGCCTCGAGGGTCCGCACGTGGCCCGCGTGGACGAGGTCGAAGCAGCCGCCCGTCGCGACCACGGTGCCGCCTCGGCTCCGCACCGCTTCGGCGACCGCGCGCGCGTCGCGTCGGCCGTCGGGAAGGCGGGAGAGAGCGCCCGCGTCCAGCGTCGACACGCCGCCCGCCGCGAGGAAGGCCCCCGCCGCGTCGACCGCCGCGCGGACGGCCGTGCGCTCGTCGTCGCCGCGGGCGAGGGCCACGGCTGCCGTCGCGGCGAACCGGTCGCCCGCTCCGCACGGATCGCTCGTCGCCACGGGCAGCGCGGGCAGCCGGATCGCGTCGTCGCCCGTCGCGAGCACAGCGCCCTGCTCGCCCGCCGTCACGGCGACGGCCGCGCATCCCCAGAGATCGCGGAGACGGCGTGCCGCGTCCTCGGGGTCGCCCTCGCCCGATGCGCTCGTCGCCTCGGCGAGGTTCGGCGTGACGAGGCGGGCCTGCGGCACGGGCTGCGCGCCGCGCGGATGCGGGTCCCACACGAGCGGCGCGTGCGCGGCGCGGCGCGCGAGCGCGCTCCGCAGCGGAGCCCGCGCCGCGAGCCCCCTGCCGTAGTCGGCCACCACGATCGCATCCGCCTCCGCGATCGCCGTGAGCATCTCGTCGGTGACCTCGGGCTCCGGGGCCGGCCCGCAGCCGTCGTCGAGCCGCCCGATCGGATGGCCGTTCGCGCGGATGCGGGACTTCACGGGTGTCGGCGCGTGCGAGGCGCCCGCGACGATCCGGACACCCGCGAGGCACGCGCGCACGCGGTCGGCGGAGGGGTCGTCGGACAGCGCCGTGACGAGGGCGACGTCGTGCCCGTCGCGCGCGAGCAGCGTCGCGACGAGTCCTGCCCCGCCGGCCCGCCGCGTGCGCGACGCGACGTCGATCACCGGCACCGGGGCGTCCGGCGACATCCTCGTCGACGCGCCGTCGACGTCCTCGTCGAGGAGCACGTCCCCGACCACGACGATGTTCATGAGCTGCGTCCTTCCTCATCCATGACGATCGCGTCGAACACGCGGCACACCGCGTGGATCGCGGCGAGCTGGCACTCCTGGACGTGCGGCGACGGTCCATCGAGGCAGACGGCCTCGTCGCACACCTCCGCGAGCGGGTTCGGGCCGGGGCCGGTGAGCGCCCAGGTGGCCGCGCCGGCGAGGCGACCCGCGCGGGCGGCGTGGAGCAGGTTCGGGCTCGCGCCGCTCGTGGACAGCAGGAGCACGATGTCGCCCGCGCGGGCGTGCGCGCGCACCTGCCGCGCGAACACCTCGTCGAACCCGTAGTCGTTGCCGATCGCCGTCACGCTCGAGGTCTCGGCGTTGAGGGCGATCGCGGAGTACGCCGGACGCTCCTCGCGGTAGCGGCCGACGAGCTCCGCGGTCAGATGCTGCGCCTCGGCGGCGGAGCCGCCGTTGCCCGCCACGAGCACGCGCTGGCCGCGCCGCAGTCGGGCGGCGAGCTCGACACCCCAGGCCTCGAGCTGCGCGGCATGACGCTCCGCCGACGCGAGGGCCGCGCCGAGGCCGCGGAGGTGGTCGCGGACGGGGTCGACACGCGCGGGGGCGCCCACGCGCGCCGCGCCTCGGGTCTCGGCGATGGTCACAGCGCCGCTCCTTCCAGTCGGCCGCCCGCTCGGCGGGCGCGGGACAGCGTGCTCGCATAGATGCGCTCGGTCTGCGCGGCGACCCGATCCCACGAGTAGCGCGCCTCGACGCGCCCGCGCCCCGCCGTGCCGAACGCGCGGAGGAGATCGCGGTCGGGCAGCAGGCGCCGGAGCGCGGCGGCGATCGCGTCGGCATCGCGCGGCGGCACGTGCAGACCGGTCACGCCGTCGACGACGGTGTCGATGAGCCCGCCGACGGATGCCGCGATGACGGGGGCGCCGCACGCCATCGCCTCGAGCGGCACGATGCCGAACGGCTCGTACCAGGGCGCGCACACGACGACGTCGGACGAGCGCAGGAGAGCCGGCATGTCGTCGCGGCTCACCTGGCCTCGGAACACGACGCGGTCGGCGACGCCCAGGTCGGCCGCGAGCGCCCGCAGTCGAGCCGCCTCGGGGTCGGCGGCGCCTGCCGCGCCGTCGGAGCCGACGACGACGAGCTCGACGTCGTCGATCCCCTCGGCGCGGAGGCGGGCGATCGCCCGCACCACGAGGTCGACGCCCTTGCGGGGCACGAGCCGCCCGACGCTGAGCACGCGATGGCGGGCTCGGCGCTCCTCGACCGAGCCCTGCGGTCGGAAGAGGTCGAGGTCGACGCCGCAGGGCGCGATCGAGATGCGTCGCGACGGGACGCCCAGCGCGCGGAGCTCGAACGCCTCATCCGAGCAGGTGGCCACGACCATGTCGACCTCGCGGCCGACCCGGGGCTCGAGCCATTCCCGCTCGGGCGGGCTCGTATCGGCCGCGCCCTGGTGGCGGCGCTTCACGACCCCGAGGGCGTGGAAGGTGTGCAGCACGGGCGGCGGAGCAGCTGCGCCGCGGAGGGCGGCGACGCCGTCGAGCGCGGCGAGCCCCGACATCCAGAAGTGGCTGTGGACCACGTCGGGGCGGTCGTCCCGCCATTCCTCGGCGAGGCCGGCGGCGAGCTCGCCCATGAACGGCAGGAGATCGTCCTTCGCGACGTGCTCGGCCGGGCCCGCGTCGATGTGGACGACCTCGACGCCGTCATCGAGCCGGACCCGACGGGGCAGGGAGGGGTCGTCGCGGCGCGTGCAGACCGTCACGGTGTGCCCGCGCCGCGCGAGCGCTCGCGAGAGCGCGGCGACGTGGACGTTCTGTCCGCCCGCGTCCACGCTTCCCGGCGCGGCCAGAGGACTCGCGTGCTCGGAGACCATCGAGATCTTCATCGGTCCGTTCCTTCCATGATCGAGACGAGCGCGGGCTGCGTGGCACCCGCGAGCGAGCGCGTTCGTCTGCGTCGCGCCGCGGCGTGCGCCGCGACGTGCTCCTCGAACAGCGCGTCCCAGTCCTGCAGGAAGCGCTCGAGGCCGTAGTGCGCGCGGGCGAACGCGCGTGCGGCGAGCCCGCGGCGGCGCGCGTCGTCCGGATCGTCCATGAGCGTCCGCGCGGCGGCGCGCAGGTCGTCCGGATCCGACGAGATCGCACCCGCCTCGGGCGGCACGGCGCGGGCCGCCTCGGTGGTCGCGAGGATGAGCACGGGCATCCCGAGGCTCATCGCCTCGAGCAGGGAGAGGCCGAGCGACGTCCACCGCAGCGGGTGGAGGTACGCGCGCCGCCGCGCGAGCTCGCCGTGCAGGAGGGGCGTCGGCAGGTCGCCGACGACCTGCAGCCGGTCTGGACCGAGGCCCAGCGCGCCTGGGAGGAGGTCCGTGTCGATGCCGAACGCGTGCAGCGGCGCGATCTCGGCGAAGGCCGGCAGCAGATCCGTCCCGGTGACCCGTCCGCGCCGCACGGGCTCGTTGACCACCACGCCGAGCGCGGGGAGGGCGCCCGTGTAGAGGGCACCGGGATCGGGCACGCCGTGCTCGATGACCGCTGTAGGCGCGTCGCCGCTGTCCCAGACGAGCCGGTTGAAGTGCGTGACGTGCACGATCGGGATGGCGCGCTGCTCCGCGAGCGGGTGACGCTGGTCGATCGGCCGCTCCTTCGGCGTGTTGTGCTCGACGAAGACCGCGGGCACGTCGCGGCCGGGGACGCGCCCGAGGAGGCGCTCGACGGCCTCCAGCTCCTCGAGACGCTGCAGCACGACGAGGTCGACCTCCTCACCGCGCAGCGCCGATTCGGCCACGGCCCGCGCGCGATCCGGCAGGTGCGGAGGCGTCGCTTCGTCGTCTGGGCGGGGCACGACGTACTCGTGCGTCCCGCGGAGGAAGGCGTTCATCCATCCGCCGTGCACGTGCCAGACCAGGATCCTCATCTGATCGCTCCGTCCTTCGTGTCGATCGGGTTCGCCTCGATCGGGTGGGCCTCGCGAGCGTCCGCGAGGCGGATGGCCGCCGCCGCGACCTCCGCGGGGGCGACGCCGGCGAGGCACGGGTGGCCGGGCACGGGGCAGTCGCGGGCGCGCGTCCCGCGACAGGGCGCATCCTGATCGCCCAGCAGCGCGACGGGCACGCCGTACGGCGCCCAGCGGACGGCCGGCACGACGGGCGAGAACAGGCTCACCACCGGCGTCCCGACCGCTGCGGCGAGGTGAGCGGGCCCGGTGTTCCCGACGACGACGGCGTCGGCGCCGGCGAGCACGCCGGCCAGCAGCCGCAGGTCGCAGGCTCCCGCGAGGTCGACGGCGTGCGGCCCGGCCGCCCTCGCGAGGAGCGCCGTGAGGTCGCGCTCGCCCTCCGCGCCGGTCACGACGACCCGGCGCCCTGACTCGGCCAGGAGCCGCGCCGCTCCGGCGAACCCCTCAGCCGGCCAGCGGCGCGCGCCCACGGCCGCTCCCGGGTGGAGGACGATGTAGCGCCCGTCGCCGACGAGGGCGGACGCGTCGGCCACGTCGCGCACGCGCAGGCGCCGGTCGGCCTCGGCCGGGAAGCCGGCGGCCTCGACGATCGCGCACGCGCGGTCCACCTCGGGGATGTCCTCGGGAAGATCCTCTCCGGGGCGCAGGCGGACGTCGAGGAGGGAGCCCGGGTAGTCGACGGAGGCCCCCGCGATCCGGTCCACGCCCGCGAGCCGGAGGAGGAGGGCAAGGGGGAGCGGAGACTGATGGAACGACGTGAGGATCACGGCCTCGTCGATGCGCGCGGTGCGCAGACGGTGGATGAGCTGGTCGATGCGTCCACCGGTCACCGCGGGCGCCGGATCCGAGATCCACGGGGCGTCCCAGACCATGACGTCGCGCACACCCGGCAGAAGCGCTCCCGCCGCGGCGCCCCGGGGCCCGCACAGCATGATGACCTCGGCCTCGCGCGCGACGGCGCGGACGGCCGGCCCGGCCAGCAGGACGTCGCCCATGCTGTCGAGCCGCGCGACGAGGACGCGCCGCCTCATGAGGCCGCCCTCCCTTCGGGCACCGGTTCCCCGAGCAGGAGTGCGACGGCCGCGGCCAGATCCGGCGCGACCCGCGGCGCCGCGGCGATCTCGTCGGGCAGCGTGCGGGCGGTCGGCACGAGCACCGCACGCGCCCCGGCGGCAGCGGCGGCGCCCATGTCGGCGCCGATGTCGCCGATCACCGCGAGCTGGGCCGGCGCGAAGCCGAGGGCGTCGGCCGCGGACAGGACGAGGCCCGGCCGCGGCTTCCGGCACGCGCAGCCGTCGTCCGGCCCGTGCGGGCAGAACCGCCAGACGTCGAAGGGGCCGAGCACCTCGTCCACGCGCGCGTTGACCCGGCGCACGTCGTCGGCGGACAGGATGCCGCGGGCGATGCCGGACTGATTGCTGACGACCCCCGTGCGCAGGCCGCGGGCGCGCACGAGCCGCAGCGCGTCGGCAGCGGTCGGCATGGGGGAGACCCGGTCGGGGTCGCCGTTGTACGGCACGTCGACGACGAGCGTGTCGTCGCGATCGAAGAGGATCGCGCGGAGCGGTCGGTCACGGTCGTCCATACGAGAAGCACTTCCCCCGCGCACCGCGAGGCAAACGCCCCGGTGCGAACTTCTCCTCGCGTCCCGCGCTCCTGCCATCCGCCCTGGCCGCGGCGCAAGGGGGTTCGGACGGCGTGCGAGCCGGTTCACGATGGGTCGGTGCGCATCTTCACCGAGCCGTCCGATCGCCCCATCGTCCTCGCGCTGCGGGCCCTCAAGCTGGGCGACCTGCTCGTCGCGGTGCCTGCGCTGCACGGTCTGCGGCGTGCGCACCCCGACCACGAGGTCGTGCTCGCCGCTCCCGGGTGGCTGGCGCCGGTCGCCGCGCTCGTCGGCAGCGTCGATGCGCTGCTGCCGACGCCGGGCCTCGACGACCCCCTGCCGCTCGACGCGGGAATCGTCGACGTGGCCGCGAACCTCCATGGCAACGGCCCGGAATCGCGGGCGCTGATCGACGCGCTGGGCGCCCGCGTGCGGATCGTGCACCGCTCGCCGAGCGACCCGGACGGCCCCGAGTGGCTCGACGGGATCCTGGAACGGCGCCGCTGGGCGCGACTCGTCTCGGCGTACGGAGCGATCGCCGACGAGGACGACGTCGCCATCGCCCTCCCGTCGACGGCATCGCCCGCCCCGGGCGCCGCGGTGCTGCACGTGGGCGCGTTCTACGGATCGCGGCAGTGGCCCGTCGATCGGTTCGCCGCGGTCGCGCGCGCACTCCGGTCGGACGGCCTCCGGATCGTGCTGACCGGCGGCGCGGCCGACCGCGAGCGCGCGGAGGCCGTCGCGTCGGCCGCCGGTCTCGACGAGGACGCGGTGCTCGCGGACCGGACGCGCCTCGATGAGCTCGCGGCCCTCGTGGCCGACGCGTCGGTCGTCGTGTCTGCCGACACCGGCGCGGCGCATCTCGCCTCCGCATACCGCACGCCGTCGGTCGTCGTGTTCGGGCCGGCTCCGGTCGAGGAATGGGGGCCGCCGGAGGGGCCGCACATCGCCCTCACCGATCCGGCCGCTCGCCGAGGCGACGCGTTCGCGGCGACCCCCGACCCTGCGCTGCTCGCGGTCCAGGCAGACGAGGTGATCGCCGCAGCCCGCTCGGTGCGTCGCTGAGGGGAGGGGGAATCCGGCCGCCATCCGCGCTCTCCTCAGGCCGCGAGGAGGTCGGGGGTCAGCTGCCCGCGCAGGGTCGAGAGGATCTTGGTCAGAAGGCGCGAGATCTGCATCTGCGTGACCCCGCACTCCCGGGCGATCTCCGCCTGCGTCTGCTCGTGGAAGAAGCGCAGGTAGAGGATCCTCCGCTCGCGCGGGCTCAGGGTGCGGCAGGCGGCGGCGAGCGCGGCGCTCACCTCCGCGCGGGCGAAGTCGGCGCCGCTCGCGTGCAGCGTGTCGCCCAGGGTGAGCGACCCGTCCGGGGTCGCGGCGTGCGGCGCGTCGAGCGAGGCCGGCTGGCGGCCCTGTCCGCAGTCGATCGCCTCGACGACGTGCTCGACCGCGAACCCCGTCTCCGCGGCGATCTCGGCGGGAGACGGGTCGTGCCCGAGCTGCTGCGCGATGCGGGGGACGGCCGTGCGGAGCTCTGCGTGCAGCTCCTGGAGCTGCCGGGGCGGGCGCACCACCCAGCTCGTGTCGCGCAGATGCCGTTTGATCTCACCCGCGATCGTCGGGACGGCGAAGGACACGATGTCCGCGCCGCGGTCGGGCGCGAAGCGCTGGACCGCCTTCGTGAGGCCGAGATACGCGACCTGCCGCACGTCGCCCGCGTCCTGCGGTCGCAAGACGTACCGGCTCGCCACCGCATCGGCGACGTCGAGGTACTCCACGACCACCTGCTGCTGGAGCCGCGTGCGCTCGGCCTCGGGCGCGGACCGCGCGCGTTCGAGGAGCGCGACCGCACGGGCGTTGCGATCCTCCTGCGCTCGCGGGGCGCGGCGGGCGGGAGCCGGTGTCGGAGCGATGGCGGAGACGGGCATGGGGCACCTCTTTCGAAGCGTTGCGAGGGCGCGCTGGGGCACCGCGTCTGCACGCGTGCGGCCCGTGGCGCGGGCGGTGTCTGCGGCTCCGGAGCAGTGCTCGCGGAGAGGTCTGGCTCCCACTGAAGCGAAGGAGGGGCGCCCGTCAGAAGTGGCTTGCGGAGAAGGAGAAGGAGGAGTAGAAGCAGCGCGCGCGAGGCCGCCCCTCCGAGCGGAGCGTGATTGTGTCACGTGGTCGGGCCATCCGGAACCCCGTGTCGCCGACGGGGCGCGCGAGCTTGACTGGCGCCCGAAACCGACGACACACGGAAGGCGATCCATGTTTCTCCACAGGCAGGAACTCCAGCACGCAGCCAAGCCAGACGCTCCCGACGCGGTGTACGCGCGGAAGCTGCAGGAGGTGCTCGGCGGCCAGTACGGCGAGATCACCGTCGCCCTGCAGTACCAGTTCCAGGGATGGAACATGCACATGCCCGGCAAGTACCGCGACCTCGTCTTCGGCATCGGCGCGGAGGAGATGGGCCATGTCGAGATGCTCGCGGTGATGATCGCGCAGCTCCTCGAGAAGTCGCCGCTCGGGATCACGGAGGACGCGGTGCAGAGCGACCCGACGGTGGCGGCGGTGGTCGGCGGCACCGACGTCCAGCAGGGCATCGTCGCCGGCGCCGGCGCGCGCCCCGTCGACAGCAACGGCAACCCGTGGTCGGGCTCGTACATCACCGCGAGCGGCAACCTGCTCGCCGACTTCACGGCCAACGCCAACGCCGAGATGCAGGGCAGGCTGCAGGTCGCGCGGCTGTACCACATGACGGATGACCACGGCGTGCGGGACCTGCTCGCGTTTCTCCTCGCGCGCGACACGATGCACCAGAACCAGTGGCTCGCGGCGGCGGAGGAGCTGAAGTCGGAGGGGATCGAGGAGCTTCCCGTGCCGAGCAACTTCCCGCTGGCGAAGGAGGACCGCGAGGTCTCCTACCAGTACCTGAACTTCAGCGACGGCGCGGCCGCCCGCGACGGATCGTGGGCGTCGGGCCCGACGCCCGACGGGAAGGGCGAGTTCACCTACCACGACGGGCCCACGACGACGGCTCCGATGCCGGCGCCCACGCACCCGGACGCGCGCTTCTACGGCACGACGGACGTCCCGAACACGGTCGAGCGGATCGCGGGCGCGGCGCAGGACAGGCTGCACCGCGAGTAGGCGCTCATCGGTCCGCCGTCTCGGCGAGGGCGGCCACCTCCGCGATGACCCGCGGATGCGCGAGCACCCGGAAGTGGCCGCCCGTCTCGAGCACGACGTTGCGCGCACCGAGGAGCTCGCTGCCCTCGGGGATGTGCGGGTCGAAGCGCGCGTACACCGACACGATCCGCGCGTTGACCTCGGTCGCCTGCGCGAGCGCACGGAGGGCCGCGTCGCGCGGCGAGAATGCGCGGAGAGTGGGGGCGGCGAGGAAGCGCGCATAGCGCGAGCCGCCGAACGGCGTCGCGACCGCGACCATCCCGTGCACGCGCCGGGCGGCGGCCGGAAGCGACATCGCGCGCTTCCCGATGAGCCCGCCCTTGCTGTGCGCGACGAGGACGACGTCGCGCAGCTCGCGCGTCTCGAGGAGCTCGGCGACGAGGTCCGCTCCGGCCGAGAACGGCATGCGGTTGTGCCGGAGCGGCTCGACGACGTGCACGGGATGGCCGCGTGCGTGCAGGGCGACGACGAGCGGGGTGAGGAATCGCCACGACTCGTACACCCCGGGGATCACGACCACCGGTGCGAGGGAGCCCGAGCGGAACTCGGCCGCTGAGCGACGCCGCGTGAGGGCGCGCAGCTGAGCGAGGGCCGCGTAGGCGTAGTCGGCCGCCCACCAGGCGAGCCGCCGCAGCGGCCCGATCACGGGCCCTCCGCGTCCCCCGCGCGCGACGGCTCCCGGTCGGCGGCGAGGAACGGCCGCAGCACGGCGGCGACGGCGCGGGGTGCCGTGTGCTGCACGAGGTGGGGCTGGCCGGCGATCTCGACGAGCCTGCCGTCCTGCGCGGCGTCGCGCAGGCGCACGCACCACGCCCGTCGGGCGACCGGGTCGCGCTCTCCGCGCACGATGAGCAGCGGCCGACGGAGCGCGGTCACGCGCTCCTCCGGCCGGTAGGCGAGCATGTGCGGGAGCTGGCGGAAGTACCAGCGCGGCCCGCAGCGCACGTAGTCGCTCAGCACGATCGCGTTCGCGGAGACGGTCTCGCGCAGGCAGTCGTGGGCGAGAGCCAGGGCCTGCCGCGCGGCGGAGCGACGCCGCTCGTCGACGACCGGCCCGATCGCGACGACGCGCGACACGAGGCCGGGGTGCCGGCAGGCGAGCTCGATCGCCCACTGCGTGCCCATCGAGTTGCCGACGACCGCGAACGGGCCGTCGCCGAGGCCAGCGACCACGTCGGCGAGCAGCTCGGCCATCGCGGGCACGTCGGGGGAATGCCCGGGACGCGGCAGGTCGCCGAAGCCCGGCATGTCGAGGACGTGCACGACGTCGTCTGCGGCGAGCACCTCGGCGAGCCGGGAGAAGGCGCGGTGCGAGATGCCGATCCCGTGCACGAGCACGATCGGCGGATGGCCGGAGCCGGGCCGCCCGCGCGTGCGCACGCGGAACGTCGCATCGGCCACGCGCACGAGTCGGTCGGTCGTCATGGACCCAGTCTCCCGTTCCGGGCGGACGGTGTCTCGGGGTTGACGCGGGCGGCCGGAGGCGGCGACCTCTCGATCGCGCGCCGCGCGTGCCACACGCGGAGGGGGTCCGTCAACCCTCGCGAAATCGGACGCGGGACGGTGTTGCATCGCCGGTGAATCCATCCGCAGCGGTAACGGAAAGGAAGTCCCCCATGTCTCAGTTCTCTGGTCAGGTGCCGACCGAGGCGGACAGCCGCCCCACGGGTGCCGTCGACACGGCGCGACAGGAGGCCGCCGACGTCACGGAGACGGCCAGGGCCGAGGCCGGCCACGTCGTCGACACCGCCAAGCAGGAGGCGTCGCATGTCGCCCACGAGGCGAAGGCGCAGCTCAAGGACGTCTACAGCCAGACGCAGCGCGAGCTGCGGGATCAGGCCGCCGCGCAGCAGCGGCGCGTCGCCGAGGGGCTCCGCTCGGTCGGCGACGAGCTCGAGTCGCTCGCAGCGGGCTCGGAGAATCCCGGCGTCGCGACGGACATCGTGCGCCAGGCCTCGACCCGTCTGAAGGGCGCGTCCACCTGGCTCGACGACCGCGACCCCGGCTCGCTCATGCACGAGGTCACCTCGTTCGCCCGCCGTCGCCCCGGCGTGTTCATCGCGGGCGCGCTGCTCGCGGGGCTCGCCGCCGGGCGCCTCACGCGCGCGCTCGCGGAGAGCGGTGCGGAGAGCGCGCAGGGCGCGTCGGCCGAGCGCGCGGCGGACGTCGCCGCGGCTCCGACAGCTCCCGCCGTGCCGGCCGCCGCACCGACGACGACCGCGGGCGACGGCACGCCGTCGGCGGCAGCCCCGGGCGGATACGGCGAGCCGGGCGCGCCGGGCGCGCCGGTGTCGGACCCGCTCGCCACGCCGTCGGACCTTCCGCCGTCGCGCGGGGAGGGCACGCCCGTCTACGACCGCTCGCGCGCCGAGCGCGCGCGCCCGGGGGAGGGGATCGGGAATGACCTCTGACCAGCCGACCCCGTCGGAGCAGAAGGCGGCGACGACCTCGCTCGGCGACCTCCTGTCCGAGGTGACGAGCGACATGTCCCTGCTGATGAGGCAGGAGCTCGAGCTCGCCAAGGCGGAGCTGCGGGAGTCGGCGACCCGCGCGGGGAAGGGCGCCGGCCTGCTGAGCGGCGCAGCGTACTCCGCGCTCATGGCGGTGTTCTTCCTGTCCGTGGCGCTGTGGTGGGCCATCGGCCTGCTCACGGGCCTCGGGTGGTCGGCCGTCATCGTCGCCGTCCTCTGGGCGATCGCCGCGGCCGTGATGTTCGCGATCGGCCGCAAGGACCTGAAGAACGTGAAGGGCGCTCCGCAGACCGTGGAGTCGCTCAAGAAGATCCCCGGCGCTCTGGGGAGAGATGAGGAGAACCGATGACCGATTCACCCGACGCCATCCGCGCCGACATCGAGCGCACGCGCCGCGAGCTGGGCCGCGACGCCGACGCCCTCGTCGACAAGGTGACGCCTTCGAAGATCATGGACAGGCAGACGAGCAGGCTCAAGGGGGCCTTCGGATCGCTGCGCGAGCGCGTGATGGGAGCGGCCGACGACGCCGGCTCGAGCCTGCACGACGCCGGTGAGACGGTCGCCGACGCGACGCACCGCGCCGCGGCGAAGGCCGAGGGCAACCCCATGGCTGTCGGCCTCATCGCCTTCGGCGTGGGGCTGCTCGCCTCGTCGCTCATCCCCGCGTCCGGCAGGGAGAAGCGGATCGCGCAGGATGTCAGGGAGCAGGCTCAGCCGCTCGTCGACGAGGTCAAGGACGTCGCACAAGAGGTCGGCGCGCACCTCAGGGAGCCTGCCCAGCAGGCGGCGGAGTCGATCAGGGACACCGCGACCGAGGCCGCCGAGCACGTGAAGTCGGAGGCTCAGGGCTCGGCCGACGCGGTGGCCGGGCGCGCCCAGGAGGCGCGCGACAACGTGCAGGGAAGCTGACTCCGGCAGGACAGCGGGCGGGCTCCGCGGAGCCCGCCCGCTGTCCTGCGTCAGCCCGCGCCGAAGAGGAGCCCGATGAGGCTCCAGGCGCCGTACACGGCCAGCGACGCGCCGCCGATCACCGCTGCGGCGGCGGCCGACCCCGCGACGATGAGCCACGTCCGCACGCGGGAGCGCGCGGGTGCGCGGCCGCGCTGCGCGACCGCGTCGGCCGACGACTCGGCGAGCGCAGCCGCCTTCGTGCTGCGCAGCTCGACCGGCGCGAGCGGCGAGCCCGTCCACTTCTCGACGCCCCACGCGGTCGCCCGCGCGGTCTGGTGCCTGAGGGTCGCACCCCAGCCGCCGGTCGGCGCGACGGCGGCGGCGCGCAGCCGCTGCGCCGCTGCCCGCGCGTGCCCGGCGTCGCGCAGGCCGGCCTGGGCGAGATCCGCAGCGAGAGCCTGCAGGCGCCGCCGAGCGCCCTTGCGGAGGCCCGTGTCGGAGGCGCGTGCCGCGATCCGGTGCATCGAGGTGCGCACGCCGTCGAGCGTCCGATGCGCGTCCGCGAGGTAGCGGGCCGCCTGGCGGTCGGGGCCGACGGACAGGAACGCGGACTCCTCGGCGAGAGCGTCGACGGCCTGGTCGAATGCGAAGACCGCGCGGCGCGCATCCTCGTCGCGGGGCCCGATCCGGTCGGGAAGCGCCATGCGTCCTCACCCTCCTCGAGACGTGCGTCCTGCCGACAGCTTACGAGGGCCCGTGCGCGGCGGGACGCCCGATACCGGAGGCCTCGCGATGTGGCAACCCCCGTGACGCGTCATCCGAGCGCGGCACACGATGGAGCCCAACCCAACGATCGGAAGGACACCCCCATGGCTCGCATCACGGAGAGCATCGATGTCGACGTCGACGTCACGACGGCGTACGACCAGTGGACGCAGTTCGAGACGTTCCCGCAGTTCCTGAGCTTCGTCGAGTCGATCCGGCAGATCGACGATGAGACGCTCGCCTGGAAGGTGAACATCGGCGGCGCCGAGCGCGAGTTCACCGCCAAGATCACCGAGCAGCACCCCGACGAGCGCGTCGCGTGGACGAGCGTCGCGGGTGAGGCGGATCACGCCGGCGTCGTGACCTTCCACCGGCTCGGCGACGCGAGCACGCGCGTGACCGTGCAGCTCGACTGGGAGCCGACGGACCTCACCGAGAAGGTCGGCGCCGCCCTCGGCATCGACGACCACGCCGTCAAGAAGGACCTGCGGAAGTTCAAGGAGTTCATCGAGTCCCGCGGCACCGAGACCGGTGCGTGGCGCGGCGACATCGACTGATCCGCGCAGATCGGCCCCCGCCGCTCCGGTGATCGGAGTGCGGGGGCCGTGTCGCGCCGTCAGCGCTTCTCGGGCGTCCGGATGTGCTCCTCGACGAGCTGGATGCCGCCGAGGGCGTTCGCGGAGACCGCGAGCTCCTCGAGCCACTCGCGGTTGAGCGTCGGCGCATCGGCCTCGTCGAACTCGAAGCGCAGCGGGATCGCGGGGTGGATCCAGATCGTGCTGCGGCCGCCCTCGCGCTCGTCGGGGTGTCGCCACGAGACCGAGAAGCTCTCGTCACGGCGCAGCTTGCTGATGATGACGACCTTGATGTGCGCGAGCGCACGGTCGTCGATGTGGATGGCGGAGGCGTTCGCGCCGTAGTAGAGCACTCCCATGGCGGTCACGCTAGACCGGGCCGCCGCGCACCGCTCGGCCCGCGCGGCCGCGCGGCAGACTGCCGGAAAGGTGCGCTCCCGCTCGTGGCGCGGGGGACGACCGCGACACACCGACGCGGGAGGCGCGCGCTTTTCCGACGATCGTCGGAAAAGCGCCCTCGCGGACCGCGCGGACGCCGGGGTGGGTGCGTCAAGGGCACGCGCCGGGCCGTCGCGTCGTCCTACCGTCGAGGGGAAGGACAGCGCCGCGTGCGCGCGGCGTGAGGTGAGCAGGACATGGCGGAGTGGCAGTGACGTCTCAGACGCGAGGATCGCGCGAAGGCATCGGGCACATCTCAGGGGACGCGACGTCAGGCGCTCGCGTCCACGTCTTCCGGAGGCTCCTCGACGACGAACGCGCCGTGCGCGTGCGCGCGCTCGCCCAGGCGGCCGATCGCCGCTGGCTCGACCGCTCGGAGGGCCTCGTTGTCGCGCTCCTCGACACCGTCGGATCGGACGACGAGCGGCGCCGTCTCGCGACGGCGATCCAGTCCGACGGGCGCGGCGCGACGTGGCACGTCGGCGATCTGGCCGACCATCCGGTCCTCGTCGTCTCCCGGAGCAGGCTCGACGGCGACGTCGAGGACGTCCTCGCGTCGGCAGCTCACCGCCATGGCCATCCCGCCGCGCGCTTCGCGACCGCGGCCGTCGCGCCGGACGAGGACGACATCCGGCCCGCCGTGCGGGAGGCGCGGCTTCTCCTCGAAGACCCCGAACACGTCACGCCGGCGGGCATCCGGGCGCTCCTGGACGGGCTCCCCGTGCCGATCGACCTCATCCGGCGCGCGTCGCCCGGTGCATTCGCGCTGTGGCGTGCGGGGGATCGCCAGCAGCTCGACACGGTCGAGGCGTATCTCGACGCGGGTGCGCGCGTCTCCGAGGCCTGCCGGCGGCTGCACCTCCATCGCACGACGCTCTACTACCGTCTCGAGAACCTGCCAGAGCCGGTCCGCGCGGAGCTCGCGGACGGCGTGCGCAGGAGCGTGCTCCACGTCGCGCTCAAGCTGCTTCGACGGCGCTCGGGGCCGGCCGAGGCCGCGCGCGTCACGGATGGATGATCGTCAGCAGCGAGTCGGGGTGATCCGGCACGATGAGGGTCTGCCAGGTCGCGCGCTGCCAGCCGTGCTCGGCGTCGTAGAAGAGGCTCGTGCCGAACGTGAGCTTCCGCGCCCGCTGGCGTGACCACAGCTCCCGGAAGGCGGGGTACCGGCGCCGCAGGAGCGCGAGCAGCTCCTGGAACCGCGGTTCGTCGGGCGCGGTGTGGAAGCGCATCGAGTCGACGAGGCGCGTCGCCGTCGCGCGCCATTCCTCGGCGGACGGCGCCTCGTGCTCGTGCTCGAAGACCTCGATCAGGAGGTTCCGCCCCTCGTCCAGGAATCCCTTCGCGATGCCCGCGCACGAGCGGTTCACGACGAGCACGTCGTGGACGCCGTTCGTGATGTACGCCGGGTGGGGCTCGACGAGGCGCAGGATGGCGAACGCGCCGGCCGGGAGGCCCTCGCGCGTCGACAGGGCCCGCGTCGCGCTCGTCTGCGCGAGCTGCTGGAAGTACTCGGTGGTGTCGGGATCCAGCTGCAGGGCGCGAGAGAGCGCCGAGACGACCTGAGGCGACGGGAGGTGCCCGTGCGCCTGCTCGAGGCGGATGTAGTAGTCGCGATTGATCCCGGCGAGCTCGGCGACCTCCTCACGGCGGAGGCCCGGAACGCGGCGGCCGTCGCCGCGGGGGATCCCGACGTCCTCGGGCTGCAGCTCTGCCCGGCGGCCGCGCAGCAGCTCGGCGATGAGGGCGTGGCGAAGGCTCATGGTGTCAGCATCCTCCCGCGGACGGTCCGGCGCGAGCGCGTCACGGTCGCGCGTCGCGCTCGGCGGAGGCGCCGATCGTGCGCAGCGCGTCGATGAGCGCCGCGACCTGGTTCCAGGAGAGGCCCTCGAGCAGGCGCGCCTCGGCCGCGACGAGGGTGCGCATGGCCGACTCGACGCGCTCGCGACCCGCGGGGAGGAGAGTGACGATGCGGCTGCGCTGGTCGGCAGGGTTGTCGGTGCGCGCGACGTAGCCGCGCTCCTCGAGGCGCTCGATCCGGTACGTGATCGTGCCGCTCGTCGCCGTCGTCCACGCGGCGAGCTGCGACGGCGTCATGGACAGGTCGTCGGGGGAGCGGCGGAGGAGGGAGAGGATGTCGAACTCCCATGCGCGCAGACCCGACGCGGAGAAGGCGGATTCGCGGACGCGCTGCAGATCGCGCGCCACGCGTCGCAGGCGCGACATCACGTCGAGAGGGGAGAGGTCCACGTCGGGGAGGATCGTCGACCACGCGTCGATGATGAGGTCCACCTCGTCATCGCCGGACTGTGAGATCTCCGTGCCTGCCACCTCCCACAGCATAGGACCGCGCGCCCTCCGATCCGCATCACGACGCCCCGCGCGGATTTGTAAGGGATTTTAACGATTAGCTTGGCGCGGCATCCGCGAGCGTGTACCGTCATGCGCATCACAGCCCGCGCACGCCCGAAGTGCGCCCCTTCCAGGAGGTACCGATGAAGTTCTTCCAGAGGCTCGGCAGGTCGTTCATGCTGCCGGTCGCCGTCCTCCCGATCGCCGCGATCCTGATGGGCGTCGGGTACTGGATCCAGAACGTCGCAGGCGACAACATCGCCGTGACGTTCCTCAACGGCGCGGGCGGTGCGCTGCTCGGCAACATGCCGATCCTCTTCGCGATCGGCGTCTCACTCGGCATGGCGACGAAGACCGACGGCACGTCGGCGCTCGCGGGGCTCGTCTCGTGGCTCACGATCACGACGCTCCTGAGCACCGACACCGTCGCCCTCTTCCAGGGGGTCGAGGCCGCTGAGGTCAACCCGGCCTTCGGCGTCATCAACAACGTCTTCGTCGGCATCATCGCGGGTCTCATCGGCGCGTTCGCGTACAACCGCTTCAAGGATGTCAAGCTGCCCGACGCCCTGGCCTTCTTCTCGGGCAAGCGCTCGGTCGCGATCGTCGCCGCCGGCATCTCGCTCCTCGTCGTGATCCTCCTCTTCTTCATCTGGCCGTTCGTCTACAGCGGTCTCGTCGCCTTCGGCGAGTTCATCGCGACGCTCGGCCCGGTGGGCGCGGGCATCTACGGCTTCATGAACCGCCTGCTCATCCCGCTCGGGCTGCACCACGCGCTGAACTCGGTGTTCTGGTTCGACGTGGCCGGCATCAACGACCTCAACAACTTCCTCTCGGGCACGGGCGAGTACGGCGTCACCGGCCAGTACATGACCGGTTTCTTCCCCGTGATGATGTTCGGCCTGCCCGGTGCGGCGCTCGCGATGTACGTCACCGCGAAGAGCACGCGCAAGAAGGTCGCCGCGGGTCTGCTCCTCTCCGGCGCGATCTCGTCGTTCGTCGTCGGCGTGACCGAGCCCCTCGAGTTCGCGTTCATGTTCCTCGCCCCGGTCCTCTATCTCATCCACGCCGTCTTCATGGGCATCTCGCTCGCCGTCAGCGCGATCCTCCCGGTCCGGATGGGCTTCGGCTTCTCCGGCGGCGGGATCGACCTGCTCCTGGGATGGGTGAACCCGATGGCGCAGAACCCGTGGCTCATCCTCGTCATGGGCGTGTTCTGGTTCGTCGTCTACTTCCTCGTGTTCCGATTCGTCATCCTGCGGTTCAACCTGAAGACGCCGGGCCGCGAGGACGACGACGTCGCGCTCGACGGGGCCGACGCGACGACGGCCGACGGGGGCTACCTCGCGACGGCCGCGCGCTTCATCGACGCGCTCGGCGGGCGCGACAACATCGTGGAGCTCGAGAACTGCGCGACCCGGCTCCGGATGGAGCTGGGCGACGTCGCGAAGGCCGACGAGGCCGCGCTCAAGCGCGCGGGCGCGGCGGGCGTGATGAAGCCCGGCGGGCGCTCGTACCAGGTGATCTACGGCCTCAACGTGCAGTTCGTGAAGGACGCCATGGAGCAGATCATGTCGGGGCGCGCCGAGGCGCCGGCGCCGTCCGCGCCGACCGCCGAGCCGGTCGCGGCCCCGCCGCAGACGGCGACCGCGGTCGCCGCTCCCGCGACGGTGCGGCTGCGTCAGCCGATCGAGGGTGCCGTCGTGCCGCTCTCGTCGGTGCCCGACGCCACGTTCGCCGAGGGCATCATGGGCCCGGGCGTCGCGATCGAGCCGACCGGTGACACGGTCGTCGCCCCGGTCGACGCGACCGTCGGGCACGTCTTCGAGACGGGGCACGCGATCGCCCTCGTGCTCGACGACGGAACGGAGCTGCTCATCCACGTCGGCATCGACACCGTCGCGATGAAGGGCGAGGGCTTCCAGGCCCTCGTCGAGGCCGGGGCGCGTGTGACCGCGGGGACCCCGCTGCTGCGCGTCGACCTCGACCGCATCCGCGCGGCCGGCCATCCCACCGTGACGCCCGTGATCGTCCTCAACAACGAGAGCGCCGTGATCGAGCTCATCTGACCGCGACCCGCGCGAGGCGCCCCGCAGGCACGCCTGCGGGGCGCCTCGCCGTCTGCGCGCGCCTCGTGTTCCCACGTTGCAAAGCAGGTGGTCGACAGGCAGGATGACCCGGGCGCCCGTCGTGCTTGACACGACCCCCGAGAGTGCGCCTATGATGCCAGAAACCGGTTTCTCCGGTTCTCGTCCTCGCAACGACGCGAAAGGGAAGACAGTGAGCGCATCACGTGTGGAGATGAGCCGTCGGACACTCCTCGGTCTCGGACTGGGCGCCACGGCGCTCATGCTGGCCGGCTGCAACCGCTTCGGCATCAGCACCGAGCCGTCGACGGCGGCGTCCACGCTCAACATGATCTGGTGGGGCGACGCGGCCCGCGCCGAGGCGACGGAGGCGATGCTCGCGGTCTTCACGAAGGAGCACGACGGCCTCACGATCAAGACCGAGTACCAGGACTCTGGCCCCTACGCCGACAAGATGGCGACCCGCTTCGCGGCCGGCGACATCCCCGACCTGTTCAACCAGCGCCGCGACAGCCTGCGCGAGTACGCCGACCGCGGCGCGCTGCTCGACCTCAACCAGCACCTCGACGTGCTGAACCTCGACGACGTCCCCAAGACGGCGCCGCTCGGCGTCGTGGGCGACGCGCTCTACGGCATCCCCGCGGGCCTCAACGCGGTCGGTTTCGTCATCAACCGGAACCTCACCGACCAGTACGGCGTCGAGATCCCCGACGGCGACACGTGGTCGTGGGACGACCTCTGGGCGTTCAGCAAGGCGGTCACCGACGCGTCGGGCGGTCAGGTCTACGGCGTCGACATGGCCTTCGACACCGTGCAGAACCTCGTCGTCTTCGTGCGTCAGACGGGTGAGGAGCTCTACAACGAGGACGGCTCGTTCGGCGCGAGCGAGAAGACGCTCACGGACTGGTTCGCGATGTCGGTCGAGCAGCGCGCGGCCGGCGCGCTCGCCCCGGCCGGGCACATCGAGACGGTCGGCAGCTCGGCCGAGCAGTCGCCGCTCGCCGCCGGTCTCGTCGCGGGGCAGGTCATCCCGACGAACAACCTCAAGGCCTACAACGACGCGTCGGGCGGCGCGCTCGAGCTGCTGCGCATGCCGGGCGAGGTCCAGGGCGCTCGGCGCGGCATGTCGATCGACACGTCGATGTACTGGTCGATCGGCCAGGAGTCGCCGAATCAGGAGATGGCGCTCGAGCTGCTCGACTTCATCGTCAACAGCGTCGAGGGCAACGAGGCCGTCGGCGCGACCCGCGGCCTTCCGGCGAGCACGGTCGTGGCGGAGGCGATCGCGGACTCCCTCACCCCCGAGGACCAGCGCTCGATCGCGTACATCACGGCCCTCGCCGAGGAGGAGCTGCCGGACTCGCGCCCCGACCCCATCGGAGGCCAGGCCGTGCAGGATGCGCTGACCGACATCGCGACCGAGGTCACCTTCGGCCGCATCACGGCTCAGGAGGCCGCGAAGCAGGTCATGGCCGCGGCGAGCGAAGCCCTCGGGCAGGCCTGACGATGGTCGCCACCGTGGATGCGCCGCCCCGCGGCGAGCGCACCCTTCCGCCGACGGCGCCGGTCGTGCGCCGTCGGCGGAAGCCGACGAGGGCCGGCCGGATCGACTGGTCCGGCTACCTCTTCCTCATCCCGTGGTACGGCGGGATGCTCCTCACGATCATTCCGTTCGGCGCATCGCTGTACCTCGCTTTCACCGACTACAACCTCCTGAACGCCCCCGTCTTCGTGGGCTTCGAGAACTTCGCCGAGATGCTCTCGGATCCCCGGGTCGGGCAGTCGCTCATCGTGACCTTCGTCTACACGTTCGTGTCGGTTCCGCTGTCGCTCGTCGCGGCGCTCGGCGTCGCGATGGCGCTCAACCAGGGTCTGCGCGGCCTCTCGTTCTACCGCGCGATCTACTACCTGCCCTCCCTGCTGGGGTCGAGCGTCGCGATCGTGATGCTGTGGCGCGAGCTGTTCGGCACGCGCGGCGTCGTGAACACGGCGCTCGGCTGGCTCGGGATCGACGGCCCCGCCTGGGTGTCCGATCCCGACACCGCACTCAGCGTGCTCATCATGCTGAACATCTGGACGTTCGGGTCGCCCATGGTGATCTTCCTCGCGGCACTCCGGCAGGTGCCCGCCATGTACTACGAGGCCGCGGCGGTCGACGGAGCGACGAAGTGGTGGCAGTTCCGCTACATCACCGTGCCGCTCATCAGCCCGATCATCTTCTTCAACCTCGTCCTGTCGATCATCGGGTCGCTGCAGACCTTCACGCAGGGCTACGTCATGAGCAACGGGTCGGGCGGCCCGGCCGGATCGACGCTCTTCTTCAATCTCAACCTCTACATCGAGGGATTCGGACGCTTCAACATGGGGTACGCGTCGGCGCTCGCGTGGCTGCTGCTGCTCATCATCGCCGCGCTCACCGCGGTCAACTTCATCGCCCAGAAGCACTGGGTGTTCTACGAGGACGCGGAGGAGCGATGACCGTCACCGAGGTCCAGACCGTCGTCCGGCCCCGTCGCTGGAGCCGGCCCCCGCAGGATGTCCGCGCGGTCGGCCGCCGTCGCGAGACCGCCCGCTCGCGCTTCCTCCGGCACGTCGTGATCGCGGGGGTGGGGCTCTTCATGCTCTACCCGCTGCTGTGGATGCTCTCGAGCTCCTTCAAGCCCGACGACAGGATCTTCACCGAGCAGGGCCTGTGGCCCGCCGAGTGGGATCTCGCGAACTACACGGACGGCTGGAACGCCCTCGAGCATCCGTTCGACGTGTACCTCGTGAACTCGCTCATCATCGTGGTCCTCAGCATCATCGGCACCCTCGTGTCCACCGCGCTCGCGGCGTTCGCGTTCGCCCGGCTGAACTTCCCGGGGCGGCGCCTCATGTTCGCGCTCACGCTGGGAACGCTCATGCTCCCTGGCCACGTGCTGCTCATCCCGCAGTACATCATCTTCGCCGAGCTCGGGTGGGTGAACACGTACCTGCCGCTCGTCGTGCCGCACTTCCTCGCATCGAACGCGTTCTACACGTTCCTCATGGTGCAGTTCATGCGCGCGCTGCCGCGGGAGCTCGACGACGCCGCGCGCATCGACGGATGCGGGACCTTCGGCATCTTCCGGCGGATCATCCTCCCGCTGTGCACGCCCGCGTTCGCGACGACGGCGATCTTCACCTTCATCGCGACCTGGAACGACTTCTTCTCGCCGCTCATCTACATCACGGACACCGACCTGTACCCGGTGCCGCTCGCGCTGCGCCAGTTCATGGACTCGGAGGGCCAGGCGTCGTGGGGGCCGATGTTCGCGATGTCGGTCGTGTCGCTCCTGCCGATCGTCGGGTTCTTCATCGCGGGTCAGAAGTACCTCGTCCAGGGCATCGCGACGACCGGGCTCAAGTGAGCATCGACACGGCGGGGGAGCGGTCGTAGCATCGCCCACAAGGAGGCGCTTCGCGTCCACCGGGTCGGCCGTCGGCTCGCGCGAAGCGCAGGGAGCGAGCTGACATGGACATGAAGACCATGACCGACATGATGGCCGATTCGGACACGATGATGCCGATGGACCACGACGTCATGCAGGCCTGCATGGAGGCGTGCATGGCGTGCGAGCAGGCGTGCACGATGGCCGCCGACATGGAGTCGGGCGCCGAGATGTCGATGTGCCGCAGCATGTGCATGAGCTGCGCCGACATGTGCCACACGATGATGCGCATGATGCTCCGCCCCATGGGCATGGACATGGGCGCGATGATGGCCATGCACGAGGCGATGAAGACCATGGCGATGGCGTGCTACGACGAGTGCATGAAGCACGCCGAGACGAGCGAGGCGATGCGGATGTGCGCTCAGGCGTGCATGGACTGCGCGAACGCGTGCGACGCCATGATGAAGAGCATGAGCTCGGCCTCGATGTGAGGCGCGGCGGGCCGGATGCGACGGGCGCGGCTCAGCCGCGCTCGTCGCGCACGTTCAGCCACCTGCCCGCTGCCGAGAGCACGTGGTAGCCGGCGTGCAGGGCGACGGGCTCGCCGGGCGCCACGATCGACGCCAGCGGCGCGTGGTGCCACACGCGCGTGAGCGCGCGACCCTCGAGATCGCGCAGCTCGAGCCATCCGTCGGCGTCCACGGCGCCCGCGATCGCGTCGATCCAGCGGCTCGGGGTCGCGGCGACGATGCGCCGCTGGATGAGGTGCATGTCGTGACCCGGTCCGACCTCGGCGCAGAGGGCGCCGGCCTCGTGCAGGCACACGACGGTGTGCTCGGCGGAGACGCGGAGGGGGCTGGTCACGGGATGCTCCTGTCGACGGGTGCGGTCGGGCGTTTCGACCACGGTACGGTCCCTCGCCGCGCCCGTCACGCCGCCGTGTAACGCAGGGAAACCCGCCGTAGCATGGCGGAATGGCGAAGAGGGCACCCCGGGCGGACATCGACGAGACGCGGCTGGTCGTCGGGGAGCGGGAGACCTCCGCGGTCGGCGTGCCGGGCGTGTACCACGCGATGAAGACGTCGCTCGAGCAGATGGGCGTCGTCCGGAGCGCGCGGACGCTCCTGCGCGTGAATCAGAAGGACGGCTTCGACTGCCCCGGCTGCGCATGGCCAGAGGAGGACAGGCGCCATGTCGCGGAGTTCTGCGAGAACGGCGCGAAGGCGGTGGCCGAGGAGGCGACGCTGCGCCGCATCGAGCCGTCGTTCTTCGCCGCGCACTCGGTCGACGAGCTCCGCGGCCACGATGACTGGTGGCTCGGCCAGCAGGGCCGCCTGACGACCCCGATGGTGCTCGACGAGGGCGCGACGCACTACCGGGAGGCGGGGTGGGACGAGGCCCTCGATCTCGTCGCGGGCGCGCTGGCAGGCCTGGACGACCCGGACGAGGCGGTCTTCTATACTTCGGGGCGCACATCGAACGAGGCGGCCTTCCTCTATCAGCTGCTCGTGCGGGGGCTCGGCACGAACAACCTCCCCGACTGCTCGAACATGTGCCACGAGTCCAGCGGGTCGGCGCTCACGGAGACGATCGGCATCGGCAAGGGGACCGTCTCGATCGAGGACATCCACGAGGCCGACCTGCTCATCGTGGCGGGGCAGAACCCCGGCACGAACCACCCCCGGATGCTGTCGGCCCTCGAGAAGGCGAAGCGGCGCGGCGCGACGATCATCGCCGTCAACCCGCTGCCCGAGGCCGGGCTCATCCGGTTCCGCAATCCGCAGACCCCGCACGGGCTCGTGCTCGGCGGCACGCGCATCGCCGACGAGTTCCTGCAGATCCGGCTCGGCGGCGACCAGGCGCTGTTCCAGGGCATCGGCAAGCACCTGCTCGAGCGCGAGGCGGAGGAGGGCGGCGTCCTCGACCGGGCCTTCATCGAGGGCTTCACCACGGGCTTCGACGCGTACGCCGCGGCGGTCGCGGAGGTCGGCTGGCCGCAGATCGAGGAGGCGACGGGGCTCGACGAGCGGACGATCCGGGCGACGGCGGAGCGCGTGCGGCGCTCGCGCGGCACGATCGTCTGCTGGGCGATGGGCCTCACGCAGCACAAGCACTCCGTCGCGACGCTGCGCGACGTCGTCAACGTGCTGCTCCTGCGCGGCGACATCGGGCGTCCCGGAGCGGGCGTCTGCCCCGTGCGCGGCCACTCGAACGTGCAGGGCGACCGGACGATGGGCATCTACGAGAAGCCGTCCGAGACGTTCCTCGCGGCGCTCGACGCCGAGTTCGGGTTCCGCGCCCCGCGCGCGCACGGGCACGACACGGTGGCGGCGATCCGCGCGATGCGGGACGGACGCGTGCGGGTGTTCCTCGGGATGGGCGGCAACTTCGTCTCGGCGACGCCCGACACCGCCGTCGTCGAGGCGGCGATGTCGCGCGTCGACCTCACCGTGCACGTGTCCACCAAGCTCAACCGGTCGCACGTCGTGCACGGCCGCCGTGCAGTCATCCTGCCGACGCTCGGCCGCACCGACCGCGACCGCCGCGGGCGCGGCGAGCAGCGCGTGACCGTCGAGGACTCGATGGGCGCTGTGCACGCCTCGCGCGGACGCCTGGCCCCGCCGAGCGGCGACCTGCTCAGCGAGGTCGCGATCATCGCGCGCCTCGCGGAGCGCGTGTTCGCGGACCGGCCGAACGCGCCTCGTGCCGACTGGCGCGCGCTCGAGGACGACTACGCGCGCGTGCGCGCGCACATCGCGCGCGTCGTGCCCGGGTTCGACGACTACGAGCGCCGCATCGAGAAGGGCCGCACCTTCCTGCTGCCGAACGGGCCGCGCGACGCGCGCCGCTTCGACACCCCGACGGGGCGGGCGGTGTTCACGGCGAATGCGCTCGAGCACCCGCGCATCCCGGAGGGGCGGCTGCTGCTGCAGACCCTCCGCTCGCACGATCAGTACAACACCACGGTCTACGGCCACGACGACCGCTATCGCGGCATCCGCGGCGGGCGTCGCGTCGTCTTCGCGCACGCCGACGACATCCGCGCGCTCGGGTTCGCGGAGGGAGACATCGTCGATCTCGTCTCGGAGTGGGATGGCCCGCTCGGCCGCGAGGAGCGTCGCGCCGAGGCGTTCCGGCTCGTCGCCTACGACACGCCGCGCGGCAATGCGGCCGCGTACTACCCCGAGACGAACGTCCTCGTGCCGCTCGACTCGGTCGCCGACACGAGCGGGACCCCCACGTCGAAGGCCGTCGTCGTGCGGCTCGAGGCGCGCTGAGCATGGGCCGCCTCACGGCGCACCGCCCGGTCGTCCGCGTCCGTCTCGGGGACGACGGCGCGTCGGCCGCGCGACGACCCGACGCGCTCGCCGTCGAGGAGCCCCTCGAGATCCGCGTCGCGGGCGAGCCGGTCGCCGTCACGATGCGGACCCCGGGCCATGATGTCGAGCTCGCCTCCGGCTTCCTCGTCTCGGAGGGGGCCGTGCATGCGCAGGACGACGTGCGCGCGGCCATCCACTGCGGAGGGCCAGGGACCGGGGGCACCGAGAACACCTACAACGTGCTCGATGTCGCCCTCGCGCCAGGGAACCGTCCTCCCGTCGCACGCGGCTTCTACACGACGAGCTCGTGCGGCGTGTGCGGCAAGGCCTCGATCGAGGCCGTCGAGACCGTGTCGGCGTTCGACATCCGCTCGGACCCGACGCGCGTCGCGGCACCGGTTCTCGCGACCCTGCCCGACCGCCTCCGATCCGCGCAGGCGCTCTTCGACCGGACAGGCGGCCTGCACGCGGCGGCGCTGTTCCCCGCCGAGGGCGGCGAGCCCCTCGTCGTGCGCGAGGACGTGGGGCGCCACAACGCGGTCGACAAGGTCGTCGGATGGGCGCTCGCGCGGGGGATGCTGCCGCTGCGCGGCACCGTGCTCATGGTGTCGGGGCGCGCGAGCTTCGAGCTCGTGCAGAAGGCCGCGATGGCCGGCGTCCCGCTGCTCGCGGCCGTGTCGGCGCCGTCGTCGCTCGCGGTCGAGCTCGCCGCGAGCCGGGGCATCGGGCTCGTCGGGTTCCTCCGAGGCGACACGATGAACGTCTACGCAGGGGCCGAGCGCGTCGATCTCGACGGGGGAGTTGTCCCCACGCCCGGGCGTCCGGGCGACTCCCGCGGCGCCGACCGCGTCCGATAGGGTCGATCGCGGGGGTCGCCGGCATCGTGCTCGGCGTGGTGTCGTCTGCGCGGCTCGCCGCACACGACGACAGGAGCACTCATGGCCATCCGCCGCACCACCAAGACCGTCCTCGCCGCAGCCGCCGCGCTCGCCCTCCTTCCCGGCCTGGCCGCCTGCGGCGCCGGCGGGCAGTCGGTCGCCGACGCGTGCGAGCTCATCACCTCGGGCACCTCGGACATGAACTCGAGCATGAGCGAGCTCTCCACCGCGATGACGAGCGGCGACACCGAGGCGCTCAGCGAGCAGGTCTCGGCCATCAACGACGAGGTCGCCGCGATCGGCGAGAAGGTCACCAACGAGGAGGTCGCCCCGGTCTACGAGAAGTTCGCGGGCGCCTTCGGCGACCTCACGACGCAGATCGAGGGCATGGGCGAGCTCGACATGACCGACACCGAGGCGATGACCAAGGTGAGCGAGGACATGACGGCCGCGTCGACCGCGCTCACCGAGGCGCAGTCCGAGCTCACCGAGCTCTGCGGCGCCTGAGCCGCCGCTTCGCGAGAGCCCGTGCCGACCGGCACGGGCTCTCGGCGTCTCCGCGCCTGTGGCCGCGCGCGACCGTAGGGTGGGAGGACGCGAACGGAAGGGGATCCCATGGCCCGCATCCTGATCTTCGGAGGGCACGGCAAGGTCGCGCTCCTGCTGGCGCCGCTCCTCGCGGGCCGCGGAGACGAGGTGACGAGCGTGATCCGCAATCCCGCGCACGCCGACGAGGTCGCAGCGACCGGCGCGGAGCCCCGCGTGGCCGACGTCGAGACGCTCGACGTCGATGCGCTCGCGCAGCTCGTGCGCGGCCACGACGCGATCGTGTGGTCGGCGGGAGCCGGCGGCGGGAATCCGGCCCGGACCTACGCCGTGGACCGCGACGCGGCCATCCGCTCGATGGACGCCGCACGTGCGGCGGGCGTCGACCGCTACGTCATGGTGTCGTATCTCGGCTCACGACCCGATCACGGCGTTCCGCGCGACGAGCCGTTCTTCGCGTATGCGGAGTCGAAGGCCGCCGCCGACGAGCATCTGCGCGCGAGCGGGCTCGCGTACACGATCCTCCAGCCGGGGCCCCTCACGCTCGACGAGCCGACCGGTCTCATCGAGACGGCGGAGCCGGGCACGGGGCACGTGACGCGAGGCGACGTCGCGGCGGTCGCCGCGGCCGTGCTGAGCGATGACGCGACGGCGGGGCGCTCCATCCCGTTCGGCAACGGAGGGACGCCCATCGACGAGGCGCTCGCGGCGCGGTGAGGCGCGTCGCGCTCGCCGTCGCGGGGGCGCTCACGGTCGCGGCGGGGCTCCTCGTCCACACGGCTCTGCCCGAGACCGCCGCGTCCGACGCGGCGGGCGACGCGCTCTACGCGGTGCTCGTGTACCTGCTCGCGGCGTTCGCGGCTCCCCGTGCGCGCCTGCTCGTCGTCGCGGCAGCGGCTCTCGCCTGGTGCACGGCCGTCGAACTGCTGCAGCTGACCGGGCTCCCCGCGCGCTGGGGCGCGGCCTTCCCGCCCCTCCTGCTCGTGCTCGGCACGGTGTTCTCGGCCGCAGACCTCGCCTGGTATGCGGCCGGCGTCGCGATCGCCGCGGGCGCGGACGCCGCGCTGCGGGCGCTCAGAGCCCCTGGCCGGCGTCCCACAGGCGCTCGGGGGAGCCGTTGATGAGCGCGTCGATGTGCATGGCCTGGGCGTCGGTGAGCGACGCGACGTAGTCGACGATCCCGCGCCCGGTGGCGCGCCGCCGGAGCTCGGCGCCATCCGACGCGTCGGCGAGCTCCGGCGCCTCGCGGCGCACCCGCGCGTAGTCCTCTGCCGCGAGATCGACGAGATCGAGCAGACGGCGCGGCGCCCGGCGCACGTCGCGCGGATCGTCGAGCCACGCGGCGAAGCCGTCGACGAGCCGCTCGAGCACGCTCGCCTGTCCGCGCTGGTACAGCGCGAGATCGGGCCGCTCGAGGATGAAGCGCTGGTGCAGGAACTTCAGCACAGCGACCTCGTGCCACGCGGTGCGGTCGAGGCTCACGTGACCCGAGCGGATGGGCGGGGTCGCGGTGACCGCGATCGAGTGCTGCAGGCGCGCGATCCACGCGGCCGTGAACTGCGAGAGCGTGCGCTCGGTCAGCATCGAGCCGTCGAAGGGGACCGCGAGCAGGCCGTCGATGACCTCGTCGTTCACGCGCGCGACCGCGTCCGCGAACGCGTCCTCGTCGGCGATCCACGGATCCTTCGCGGCGAGACGGCGCCACAGGAGCTCGAGGGCGCGGCCCGGAGCACGCTGGGAGAGGACGAGATCGCCCTGCTCGGCGGCGTGCAGCTCGGCGCGCTCACGGCGCCATGCCCGGAACTCGGCCGAGATCGTGGACTGGTTGAGCAGACCGGCACGGTAGAAGTCGTCGAGGTCGTGGAGCGAGTAGGCGATGTCGTCGGCGATGTCCATGACCGAGCACTCGACGGTCTGCTGGAGGGGTGCGATCTCGGGGTACGCCGCGCGGGCCTCGTGCATCTCGTGCACGTCGAGCGCGAAGGCCGAGAACTTGTACGCGCCCGTGCCGGGGCTCGCGGGCGTGATCCCGCGCGGAGCCTCGTCGCGGCCGAACCAGTCGTCGCCCTCGCCCCGCAGCCACGGGTACTTCAGCACGGCCGCGCGCACGGCCGCCGTGAGATTGAGCCCCGCGCCCGCGCGGTCATACTCGTCGAGGCGCGTGATGATGCGGAACGTCTGGGCGTTGCCCTCGAAGCCCTCGCGGAGGCCGAAGCGGTCCTTCGCGAGCCGGTCGAGGGTCTGCTCGCCGAGGTGTCCGAAGGGCGGGTGGCCGAGGTCGTGGGCCGCAGCGGCGGCCTGCACCACGACGGGGTCGCATCCGCCGAGCCGATCCACGAGCGCGGCATGCTCGCCGTTCGCGAGCTGCACCGCGATGCCGCGGGCGACGGCGGCCACCTTGACCGAGTGCGTGAGCCGGTTGTGCACCGCGAGGCCCGCGCCGGCCTGCGCGATGACCTGCGTCACGGCCGACAGCCGCGAGTAGTACGGCGAGAAGCGGATCCGCTCGACGTCGACGCGGTACTCCGGGTTCCGCTCGCGCTGCTGGTACGCGTCGAGCGCCTCGGGCACGCGCCGGGCGGTGCGGGGGTCGTGTGCGCCGGCCGTGGGGCCGCCGGAAGGTGCATCGGTCATCGGGACGATGCTACGAGACCGGAGGAGGAGTCAGGTGCGGCGACGCCGGAGGAAGCCCCGGCGCGGGGGCTCCTCGGGTGCTGCCGGACGAGCGGCGGCGCGCCGACGCTCGTCGCGGCGCTCCGCCCACGCCGCGACCTCGGCGTCGATGTCGACCATGGGCGTGACGACGGGAGGCCCGCCGAGCAGCTGCATGCGGGCGAGCCTGACGCGGCGGTTGAAGTCGTCGAGATGCGCGCGCACGTCGGCCTCGCGCGAGAAGCCGTCGAGGGTCTCGTGCAATGCGGCATGCTCGGTGCGCAGCTGGAGAGCGGGCGGGCCGATCCCGGTGAGCCCCTCGCGCTCGATCTTGCGGCGGATCCACCAGTCCGGGTCGTGCGACGTCCCGAGTCCCTCGATCGGGCGGCCCGCTCCCGGCAGGTCGTCGAACTCGCCGCGGCGCATCGCCTGCTGGATGACCATCTCGACGTAGGCATGCCGATCGGCCGGGGTCGTGGAGCCCGCCGTGCTGCGGCGCTCGTCCTCATCCGCCGGCTCGCCGAGCTCCTCGCGGATGCGGTCGATCCGGTACTGGGCGGCCGCGAGCCGCGGGTCGTCGGGCTGCTCGCGCTCGCGTGCTGCCATCGCCATCACCTCCGCGTCACCAGGCTACGTCGCGCGGGGGAGCAGAGGGGCCGTCAGGCGCCGAGGTCGCCGCGCAGGCGCGTGAGGTGCGCGGCGGTCAGGTCGTCCTCGGCGCGCTCCGCGGTGGGGATGTCGCGGATGACCTCGAACCCGACGGCGGGGACGCCGCCCGCAGGGCGCACGTCGAGGTGCACGACGTCGTCGCCCCGCGCATGCAGCCAGGCGGCCATGTCGTAGTCGCTCGGGGAGTCTCCCGCCGTGAACCAGCGGCGCGGCGCGGCCATCCGCTCCTCGATGAGCCCGAGCGCGCGCTCGGCGCCGAGGGCCTTGCCCGCCGTCACATGCTCGATGTCGACCGAGATGATCGTCGGGACGATGTGGAAGTCGGCGGCGAGCCCCAGCTCGTCGATCACGGCCTGGCAGGCCGCGACGAACGCGGGCTGCGCCGCGAGGTAGTCGGCGTTGGCCGTGTCGACGTTCTGCTCGACGGAGATCATCGTCCGCTTGGTGTCGTCCCAGAACATGAGGTCGCGCTCGCGCACGGCGATCGCGCGGACGGCGTCGAGCAGCTCCTGCGGCGGCCGCAGCGCCTCGTCGGCGTGCACCTGCCCGGCGCGCGGCGTCTCGGCGGACGCGTCGAGCGCGAACCACGTCGCGCCCTTCTCTCCGACGCCCCAGACCGGGGCGTCGGCGCGGAGCCCCGCATCCGCGAGCGCCGGGATGACCCGCTCCACGAGGAAGGCGTGCGAGCGCCCGGTGTTGAACACCACGGGCGCACCCGCATGCGCGAGGGCGACGAGGTCGGGCGCGATCGATGGCACGCGCAGGGTGCGGGTGACGGTGCTCGCGAGCGGGCCGTCGACGTCGAGGAGGAGTCCGAGGGTCACCGCTCCATCCTCCCCGATCACGGGATCACACCGGCACGTCGATGATCCGGCCCTCGTCCCACGGCTCGGTCCAGCCGAGCCGATCGAACATCGCGTCGAGCACACCCGCCGTGAAGCCCCACACGATGCGCTCCTCGCCCGTGCGCGGATCCGCGAGCACGAACGCGGGTCCGCGCCACTCGCGCCCGCCGCGGCGAGTGAGGGAGGTGCGGCGGTTCTCAGAGGCGAGGAGATCCGCGACCGGAGCGCGGAACACGGACGACGACTCGGCCGCGTCGACCGCGCGAACCGGCGAGGGGCGCCGCCACCAGGCGAGCACGGGGGTCACGAGGTGGCCCGAGACCGGCACGGGGATCTCGCGGAGCGCGCCGAGGACGTCGACGCCGGCGGGGTCGAGCCCCGTCTCCTCGCGCGCCTCCCGCAAGGCGGCCGCGACGATGTCGCGGTCACCGAGCTCCACGCGGCCGCCCGGGAAGGCGATCTGCCCTGCATGGGAGCGCAGGGTGGTCGCGCGCGCGAGCAGCAGCACGTCGAGGTCGCTCGAGACCGCGCAGCGATCGTGCCCGGCGGATGCGGGGAGCGCGTCGAGGATGCCGAACAGCACGAGGACGGCCGCGGGCCGAGTGGCGCCCGCCATGAGCTGCGCCCGCTCGCGCGCCCACGGGCCTTCGAACCCCGGGTCGGCCGCGAGCGCCTCGAGCTGCGCGCGCGCCATCGACGCCGGGAGCTGTGCGTGCGCGGACGACATGGCCACGAGCGTATCGCGCCGCATCGCGCCCTAGGCTGGTCGTTGTGATGTCGGACGAGAAGACGCCGCCGCTCGCGGTCGTCGTGACCGTGAGCGACCGCTCGGCGGCGGGGGAGCGCGAGGACGCCGCGGGCCCGCGGGCCGTCGACGCCCTGCGTGCCGCGGGATGGCGGTGCGAGCCCGCGCGGGTCGTCCCGGACGGCGAGGCCTCCGTCTCGGCGGCTCTGCGGCAGGCGGTCGCAGACGGCGCGCGCCTCGTCGTGACGACGGGCGGCACGGGCGTCGGGCCGCGCGATCGGACGCCCGAGGGCACGCGCGCGGTGCTCGATCGGGAGGTGCCCGGGATCGCCGAGGAGCTGCGCCGTCGCGGCGCGCAGGAGAAGCCGGCCGGCATGCTGACCCGCGGCCTCGCGGGCATCGCCGGGGCAGCGCTCGTCGTGAACCTGCCCGGTGCGCCGCGAGCCGTGGACAGCGGGATGCCGGTCGTGCTCTCGGTCGCCGGGCACGTCGTGTCGCAGCTCGACGGCGGAGACCACGCGTGACCGGCGCCGGTCGGGTCGCGATCGCGCGCATCAGGGCCGAGCCGCTCGACGTCGCCGCGCACCTCGCGGCCGTCGACGATCCGCGCGCAGGCGCGGAGACGTCGTTCGTCGGCCGTGTGCGCGACCACGACCCGGACGCCGGGGGAGCGGTCGTGGCGCTCGAGTACACCGCGCATCCGGACGCCGAGCGCGTGCTCGCATCGCTCGCCGAGCGGGCCGCCGCGGACCACGGCGCGACGGTCGCCGTGAGCCACCGCGTCGGGCGCCTGGGCGTGGGCGACGCGGCGGTGGTCATCGCGGCCTCGTCGGCGCACCGAGCCGAGGCGTTCGCGGCGTGCCGTCAGCTCATCGAGGACATCAAGCGCGAGCTCCCCGTGTGGAAGCGCCAGGTCGAGGCCGACGGCACGGCCGCCTGGAAGGGCATCGGGGGCTGAGGCTCACCCGCCCGCGAACGGCGGCAGCACGTCCACGTGCCCGGCGCCCGCGAGCGGAGCGTCGTCGTCGCGGCGCTCGCCGTCGACGAGGACGGCACAGCGCGGCAGCACGGACCCGAGGGCCGGGTGGTCGGCGACGAGCGCCGCGCGGAGCGCGTCGAGCGTCGCCTCCGTGCGCTCCTCCTCGGCGACGCCCGCGGCCTCCTCTGCGGCGGCGAAGTAGCGCACACGCGTCATGCCGGTGCCTCGCCGTCGCGGATCCAGTCGCCGGAGCGCCCGCCGGACTTCGCGACGATGCGCGCGCTCTCGATCGCCGCGGATCGGTCGATGCCCTTGATCATGTCGACGACCGCGAGCGCCGCCACCGTCACGGCCGTGAGGGCCTCCATCTCGACGCCCGTCCGGTCGGCGGTGCGGACCTCCGCCTCGATCGCGACGCCCTCGTCCTCCACGGCGAGGTCGACGCGTGCACCGTGCACGCCGATCACGTGCGCGAGCGGCAGGAGCTCGGCGCAGCGCTTGGCTCCCTGGATCCCCGCGATGCGCGCGACAGCCAGGACGTCGCCCTTCGGCACGGCGCCGTCGCGCAGAGCGTCGGCCGTCGCGCGTGCGCAGCGCACGAAGCCGCGCGCTGTCGCGGAGCGGACCGTGGGCTGCTTGGCCGTGACGTCGACCATGCGGGCGTGGCCCGCGGCATCCAGGTGCGTGAAGGTCATGACAACAGCATGACATCCACGGGGTCGCCCGCCGCGACAGCGTCGACCTCCGCGGGCACGACCGCGTACGCCGTCGCCGCGGCGAGGCTCCCCGCGAGATGAGAGCCCGATCCGCCCGGTGCGGCCGGGCGCACCGACCAGCGCGCGGGGTCCGATGTGTCCACGATCGCCGGCAGGTACTGGCGTCGCCCCGCGGGCGTGCGCCATCCGACCGCGGCGGGCAGCCGGAGGACGGGGCGAGCGGTGTCCCGGATGCCCTGCATCGCGCGCAGCGCGGGGCGCACGAACACCTCGAACGACACCGCGGCGCTCACGGGATTGCCCGGGAGGCCGAACAGCAGCGGGCCGTCGGCGAGCCGGCCGAAGGCCTGCGGCTTGCCGGGCTGCATCGCGACCTTGACGAAGGCGACCTGCCCGGCGAGCGCGTTCTTCACGACCTCGTACGCGCCCGCGCTGACCCCACCGGAGGTGATCACCGCATCCGCGTCGTGTGCCGCGTGCAGGAGCTCGGCGAACGCCTGCTCATCGTCGGACGACACGGCCACGCGCACGATCTCGGCCCCTGCCGCGGCGGCGAGCCCCGCGAGCAGGGTCGAGTTGGACTCGGGGATCTGGCCGCGGGCCAGGGGCTCGCCCGCCGGCACGAGCTCGCTGCCGGTGGAGAGGACCACGACTCGAGGGCGGCGGTGCACCCGCACCGCACCGCCGATGCCGGCGGCGGCCGCGGCGCCGAGGGCATGGGGAGTGAGCACGGTCCCGGCCGGGAGCACCTCGTCGCCCGCGCGGAGGTCCTCGCCCCGTCTCCGGATGTGAGCGCTGCGGCGGCGCGGCGCCCGGAGCACCGCGATCTCGCCGAGCGACGCGGCGAGGCCGTCGCGCGTGTCCTCGAACGGCACGATCGCGTCGGCAGCCGTCGGCACGGGCGCCCCGGTCATGATGCGGATGGCCTCCCCTGCGCCGAGCGCCGGGTCGGCAGGGTCGCCCGCGGGCAGATCGGCGACGACGCGCAGGGTGACGGCGCGCTCCGGGCTCGCGTCGGCGACGTCGTCGAAGCGGACCGCGAAGCCGTCCATCGCGGAGTTGTCGAACACCGGGATGTCGACGCGCCCCCGCAGCGCCTCGGCGAGCACGCGCCCGACCGCTGCGGCGAGCGGGACCTCGACCGGGTCGAGGGCGCGGACCTCCGCGAGGATGGCCGCGAGATGCTCCTCCACGGTGCGCAGGCGGCCGCTCACCGCGCGTCCTCCCTCTCGCGCCATGCCGCGTAGCCGCCATCGAGCACCCTCGCTCGCGTGAAGGGGGCGAGGGCCGTCGCCGCCCGCCGCGCTCGGCCCCCGATCTGGCACACGATGAGCACGGGGCGGTCGCCGACCTCGCGGGCGACGCGCTCGGGCGCGTCGAGTAGGTCGGCGAGGGGGATGTGACGCGAGCCGGGCACGATGCCCGCCTCGAGCTCCTCGGCCTCGCGCACGTCGATCACGATCGGGGCGGCGGGGCCCGCGAGCTCGGCAGCCGCGGCGTCGACCGGCACGATCTCGATCGGGTGCGCGGGAGAGTCGGACGCGGTCACCGTGCGCGGTCGGCTGGTCGCCCCGCCCTCGCGCGACTGCGGCGCACCGCGCAGCGGGATCTCGCGGAAGCGCGTGCCGAGCGCGTCGATGAGCAGCAGGCGGCCGACGAGCGGGTCGCCGACGCCCGCGAGGAGCGCGATCGCCTGCGTCGCCATGAGGGCTCCGAGCTGCAGGCAGAGGGGCCCGAGCACGCCCACGGCGGCGCACGTGGGCGGCTCGCCGATGCGATCAGCCGGGTAGAGGTCGTCGAGCACGACGGGCGCGACGCCAGCGGGAGGGCGCGACCAGAAGACCGTGAGCTGCGCGTCGGTCTCCTGGACGGTGCCCCAGACGAGCGGCGTGCCCGATGTCGCGCAGGCCGCCGCGACGGCCGAGCGCGTCGAGAAGAGGTCGGAGCCGTCGAGCACGACGTCGGCGCCCTCGAGGAGGCGCGCCGCGCTGTCGTCCGTGAGGCGCTCCCGGATGGCCCGCACCCGCACCTCCGGTGCGATCTCGCCCGCGACGCGCACGGCGCTGTCGACCTTCGGCGCCCCGACGTCGGAGAGGCGGTGGATGACCTGCCGCTGCAGGTTGGTCAGCTCCACGTCGTCGTCGTCGATCACCGTGAGCGTCCCGACACCGGCGGCGGCGAGGGCGAGCACGGCCGGGGAGCCGAGCCCGCCCGCGCCGACGATCGCGACGTGCCCCGCAGCGAGCCGGCGCTGCCCGTCATCGCCGAGCGCAGCGAGCGAGCGGTGGCGGGCCGTGCGCCGCTGCTCGGCGGCGCTCAGCGCGGGGACGGGCTCGACGAGCGGCGGGAACGGCATGGGATCAGGGTACGGCGTCCGCGTCGCCCGCGATTCTCCGGCGATCCATTCCCTTCCGGGCATCGCCGAGGCAGGATCGGAAGGGGGAGGGGGCTCATGGGGGAATCGGTCCGGATGCGCAGGGGCGCGCACACCGTGCCGGTGGACACCGGCGCTCTGCGGCTGAGCCCGCCCGTGCTCCGCGCGGATGTGCGCGTCGACCGGAGCCGCGCGCTCGCGCTCAACGCGCGGATCGAGCTGCACCACGGCGAGATCGTCGCGGTGATGGGACCCCGCGGCTCGGGCGCCTCGACGCTCCTCGCCGCGCTCGCCGGGACCATCCGCCTGTCCGACGGCTCGATCGAGCTCGATGCGGGCATCCGGATCGACCGCCGTCGGCACCTCCGCCCCGCGCGGCGGGGCATCGCGCTCGTCGCCGGCGCGCCGGACCTGCCCGAGCACCTCCGCCTCCGGGACATCGTCGCCGACGGGCTGCGGCATCGGGGGGTCCCGCGCGGTCTCGCTCGCCAGGAGGCGGACGAGTGGCTGTGGCACGTCGGGCTCCCCGGAGCGGGCGACCATCACCCGCGCGAGCTCTCGCCCGGCGGCCGGGTGCGGGTCGCGGTGGCGCGCGCCCTTGCGGCGGCACCGCGGGTGCTCCTCCTCGATGACCCGCTCGCGCGGCTCGACGCACGCGAGGCGGACGACGTGCGCCAGATGCTCCGCGAGCAGCTCGCGGCGACCCTGACGACCGCGCTCGTCGTCACGCGCGATCTCGTCGACGCCGTCGCGCTCGCGCAGCGGATGGTCGTCCTCGAGCGGGGGCGCGTGACGCAGTCGGACCGGATCCCCGCCGTGCTCGCGGCTCCCGCGACCGCCTACATCGCGGAGATCGCGGGACTCAACCGGCTCGAGGGCGTGTTCGCGGACGGCCACTGGACGCAGCGCGAATCCGGCCCCGGGCCGTTTCTCGCGTCGTCCCACCGCACGCATGTCGCCGAGGGCGCCCCGGCCGCGGCGATCTTCCCGATGCGGTCGGTCCGCGTCGAGCACACGGCAGAGAGCACCTGGACCGGCGCGGTGCGCGTAGCGGGGGACAGCCCGGCGTCGCCCGGCCGCTGGCTCTCGCGTGTCGCGCGGATCGAGCCCCTGCCCGCGGGCGGCCGCGTGCGCACGAGCGCTCCCGAGATCGCGGTCGACCTGACATCCGCCCGCCTCGCGGAGCTGCGCCTGCAGCGCGACGACCCGATCTGGCTCTCGGTCGACCCGTCCGACGTCCGCGTGCGGCCGGCCTGACCGCCGCGGCGCGCCCCCGCGCGCCGCCGCGGGCCTACGCTGGACGGATGCGCAGCTCACCGCCTCTCGTCGACACGCACGGCCGTGTCCACCGGGACCTGCGCATCTCGCTGACCGACCGCTGCTCGCTGCGCTGCACGTACTGCATGCCCGAGCAGGGGAACGAGTGGCTCGCGCGCACGAGCATCCTCTCCCTCGACGAGATCGAGCGCGTGGCGGCGGTGGCCGCGGCCGCGGGCATCACCACGTTCCGCCTCACGGGCGGGGAGCCCCTGCTGCGCTCCGACATCGTCGAGGTCGTGCGGCGGCTCGCACGGCTCGAAGGCCCGGATGGCCCCGTGCAGATCGCGATGACGACGAACGGCATCCGCCTCCCGGAGTTCCTGCCCGGTCTCGTCGCGGCGGGGCTGAGCCGCCTGAACATCTCGATCGACACGCTCGACCGCGAGCGGTTCCGGGAGCTCACGCGCCGGGATCGCCTCGGCGACGTGCTCGAGGGCATCGCGGCGGCCGCGGCCTCGCCGCTGCGTCCGCTCAAGCTGAACGCCGTCGCGATGCGCGACGTCAACGTCTGCGAGCTCGTCGACCTCGTCGCGTTCGCGGTCGGCCACGGCGCGCAGATGCGGTTCATCGAGCAGATGCCGCTCGACGCGGGCCACACGTGGTCGCGCGAGCGGATGGTCACGCGCGAGGAGATCCTCGACGCGCTGTCCGCGCGATGGGAGCTCACGCCCGTGCCCGGGCGCGGGGGCGCTCCGGCGGAGACCTGGCTGCTCGACGGCGGGCCGCACTCGGTCGGCGTCATCGCCTCGGTCACGGCGCCGTTCTGCGGCACCTGCGACCGGCTGCGGCTCACGGCCGACGGCCAGCTGCGCAACTGCCTCTTCTCGACGACCGAGTTCGACCTGCTGCCGATCCTGCGCGCAGGGCACGCGCCGGGCGTCGAGGAGCAGCACCTCGACGCGATGCTGCGCGGCTGCATCATCCGCAAGCTGCCCGGCCACGCGATCGACGATCCGTCGTTCCTGCAGCCCGCACGCGGGATGAACGCGATCGGCGGCTGAGTCCCGGTCGCCGAGCCGGAGCCCGGCGACCGGGAGCGGTCAGCCCGCTGCCGCGACGCGCTCCCACTCCGCGCGCCGCTGCGCCTGCAGCACCGGGTCGGGCACGGGCAGCGACGCGATGAGCCGGCGGGTGTACGGATCCTGCGGCGCGCCCAGCACGTCGGCGGTGCGGCCCTGCTCGGCGATGCGGCCCCTGTGGAGCACGACGACGCGATGCGCGAGCAGGTCGACCACGGCGAGGTCGTGCGTGATGAACAGGGCAGCGAAGCCGAATCGCTCCTGCAGCTCCGTGAAGAGCTCGAGCACGCGCGCCTGGACCGAGACGTCGAGCGCGCTCGTCGGCTCGTCGGCGATCACGAGCTTGGGCTCGAGCACGAGTGCCCGCGCGAGGCTCGCGCGCTGCCGCTGGCCGCCAGAGAGCTCGTGCGGGAACCGCCGTGCGACCTCGGGTGGCAGGTGCACCGCCTCGAGCAGCTCGGCGACGCGGTCGTCGGCCTCGCTCTGCCCGACGCCGTGCACGCGCAGCGGCTCGGCGACGCAGGCGCCGATCGTGAGCAGCGGGTTGAAGCTCGACGCCGGGTCCTGGAAGACGAAGCCGATCTCCCTCCGACGCGCCCGGAAGTCCCGTTCGCGGATGCCGTTGAGCTCCGCCCCGAGCACGCGCAGCGAGCCGCCCGTGACGGGAGCGAGCGCGGCCATCGCCCTGCCGATCGTCGTCTTGCCCGATCCGGACTCCCCGACGAGCCCGAGCACCTCGCCCGGGCGGATGTCGAAGCTCACGCCGTCGACCGCGCGGAAGCCGCGCGCCCCGAAGCGGCCGGGGTACTCGATCTCGAGTCCCTCGGCGCGGACGACGGGCTCGGCGTCGACGTCGCCCGTGTACGGACGATCGGCGATGGCGAGCCGCGGCACGGCCGCGAGCAGGCGCTGCGTGTACGCGTGCTGAGGGCGGGCGAACAGGTCGACGGCGCGCGCGGTCTCGACGATGTCGCCGCGGTACATGACGGCGACCCGGTCGGCGAGATCGGCCACGACCCCCATGTTGTGGGTGATGAGGACGATCGCGGTGCCGAACTCGTCGCGGGCCCGGCGCAGGAGGTCGAGGATCTCGGCCTGCACGGTCACGTCGAGAGCCGTCGTCGGCTCGTCGGCGATGATCACCTTCGGGCCCAGGACGAGTGCCTGCGCGATCACGATGCGCTGCTTCTGCCCGCCCGAGAACTGGTGAGGGTAGTCGTCGACGCGGCGCTCGGGGTCGGGGATGCCGACCTTGCGCAGGATCTCGACGGCGCGCTCGCGCGCCTCCTTCCGCCCGATGCGCTCGTGGGCCCTGATGCCCTCCGCGATCTGCCATCCCACCGTGAAGACGGGATTGAGCGCGGTCATCGGCTCCTGGAAGATCATCGCCGCCTCGGTGCCGCGCACCGCGCGCAGGCGATCGGGCGACAGCGCGACGACATCCTGCCCCGACAGCACGACGGCGCCGTCGACGCGCGCGGTCTCGGGCAGGAGCCCGAGGATCGCGCGCGCCGTGACGGTCTTGCCGCTGCCCGACTCGCCGACGACGGCGAGCACCTCGCCGGAGCGGACGTCGAGGTCGATGCCGTGCACCGCGTGGACGTCGCCGCCATCGGTCGCGAACGTGACGTCGAGACCCTGGATGCGGATGGCGGACTGCTCCTGCGTCATGCGCTCACTCCTCCTTCGACCGCCACGGCGGCCCTCTTCGCGACCGCACGGCGCGTGCGCAGTCGCGGGTCGGCGAGGTCGTTGAGGCTCTCGCCGACGAGCGTGATGCCGAGCACCACGAGCACGATGGCGACGCCGGGGAAGATCGACGTCCACCACACGCCGCTCGTGACGTCCTCGATCGAGCGGTTGAGGTCGTAGCCCCACTCGGCCGCCGCGGTCGGCTCGATGCCGAACCCGAGGAAGCCCAGCCCCGCGAGCGTGAGGATGGCCTCCGACGCGTTGAGCGTGAAGATGAGCGGCAGCGTGCGGGTCGCGTTGCGCAGCACGTGGCGCATCATGATCCGCCAGGGCGACGCGCCGATGACCTTCGCCGACTCGACGAACGCCTCCGACTTGATGCGCACGGTCTCCGCTCGGACGACCCGGAAGTACTGCGGGATGAACACGACCGTGATCGAGATGGCGGCGGCGAAGACGCCGCCGACGAGGCTCGACTGACCGCCCGAGATGACGATCGCCGCGACGATCGCGAGCAGGAGCGTGGGGAACGCGTAGATCGCGTCGCAGATCACGACGAGCACGCGGTCGATCCAGCCGCCGAGATAGCCGGAGACCACGCCGAGCAGGATGCCGATGAAGATCGACATCGCGACCGAGACGACGATCGCGAACAGTGCGGTCTGCGTGCCCCAGATGACGCGGGACAGCACATCGAAGCCGCCGGCGGTCGTTCCGAGGACGTGCTCCGCGCTCGGCGCCTGTCGCGCGCCGAAGGTGCCGTCGGCATCCGACAGCTGCGAGAAGCCGTACGGGGCGAGCACCGGCGCGAGGATCGCCGTGAGGAGGAACACCGCGCAGATCGCGAGGCCCGCGGTGAGCATGCCCCGCTGGAGACCCACCGACTGCCGGTACGAGCGGACGACGGGGAGACGCGCGAAGAGGGATTCCCTCGCCATGTCAGTACCTCACCCTCGGGTCGATGAACGCCGCGATGATGTCGACGATGAAGTTGGACAGCGCGACGATGACGGCCAGCAGGGCGACGATGCCCTGCACCGCGACGAAGTCGCGTGCCCGGAGGAACTCGGCGAGCTGGAAGCCCAGGCCCGTCCACTCGAACGTCGTCTCGGTGAGCACGGCGCCGCCGAGGAGCATCGCGATCTGGAGGCCGATGACCGTCACGATCGGGATGAGCGCAGGACGATACGCGTGCGTCGCGACGAGGCGCCGCTCGCGGACGCCGCGGGAGCGCGCAGCGTCGATGTACGGCATCGACAGCGTGCCGATGACGTTCGTCCGCACGAGGCGGAGGAACACGCCCGCGGTGAGGAGCCCGAGCGCCAGGCTCGGCAGCACGGCGTGCGAGAGCACGTCGGAGATGTAGGCGGGGTTGCCGCTGCGGATGGCGTCGATCGTGTAGATCCCGGTCGCGCCGTCGAGGCGGTTGAGCCCGATCTCCACGCGCGGGGACGCGCGACCCGAGGTCGGCAGGACGCCGAGCCAGACCGAGAAGACGAGCTTGAGCAGGATCCCCGCGAAGAACACGGGCGTCGCGTAGCAGAGGATCGCGAACACGCGCAGCACGGCGTCGCCCCAGCGGTCGCGGACGGCCGCCGCGATCATGCCGAGCGGGATGCCGACCGCGAACGCCACGATGAGCGCATAGACCGCGAGCTCGAGCGTCGCGCCGCCGTAGCGGAGCAGCACGTCGCCGACGGGCTGGTTGTCGAGCGTCGTGCCGAAGTCGCCCACCGCGATGCGGCCGAGGTACTCGAGGTACTGCACGAGGATGGGCCGGTCGTAGCCGGCCGCCTCGATGCGCTCCTGGAGCTGCGCGGGCGTGAGCTGGCCGCCGAGCGCGGCGGTGATCGGATCGCCGGTCGCGCGCATGAGCACGAACACGGTCGTCACGAGGATGAGGACGGTCGGGAAGATGAGCAGGAAGCGGACGAGCACGTAGCGCCAGAGGCCGTGCCCTCCGCTCGCACGCCGGACGAGCGACGCTGTGGTCGCCTCCGGCGGAGTGAGGGTGTCGGTCACAGGAGGTTCTCCATCATGCCGGAGAGGGCGGGCCGGAGGTCGTCCGGCCCGCCCTCTCCTCGGCGGTCAGCGCGTCAGGGGTGCGAAGCGCAGCTTGAACGAGGCGTCGAGGAGCACGCCCTCGATGTCGGACGCGCTGACGAGGGTCTGCGCGCCCTGGAGGTACGGCACGGTCGAGAGATCCTCGGCGACCATCGCTTGGATCTGCTCGATGAGCGCCGTGCGCTCGCCCTCGTCGGGCGTGACGGCCTGCTGGAGGATGAGGTCGTTGACCTCGGGGTTCTCGTAGTGGTTCACGAGGAAGTTCTCCGTGAGGAAGAACGGCGTGAGGTAGTTGTCGGCGTCCGAGTAGTCGGGGAACCATCCGAGCTGGTACGCGGGGTACACGTCGGCGACGCGGTCCTCCGAGTACTGCGTCCACTCGGTCGAGTTCAGCGAGACGTCGAAGAGGCCGTCCGCCTCGAGCTGCTTCTCGATGAGGGCGTACTCGTCGCCCGAGTTCGGCCCGTAGTGATCGGGGCTGTACTGCAGGCTCAGCGCGACGGGCGTCTCCACCCCCGCGTCGGAGAGGATCTGCTCGGCGCTCGCCGCGTCGGGGCCGCCGTCGCCGTCGCCGTAGAGGTCCTTCAGGACCTCGGTCGCGCCGATGAATCCCTCGGGAACGTACGAGTAGAGGGGCGTGTACGTGCCGTTGTAGACCTGCTCGCTCAGCTCGTCGCGGTCGATGAGCGATGCGACCGCCTGCCGCACGGCGAGCGCCTTGGCCTCGTCGGCGTCCTCCGTCTCCGAGCCGTAGGGCTGCGTGTGGAAGTTGAACACGATGTAGCGGATCTCGCCGCCCGGGCCCTCGTGGACCGTGAGCGCGTCGTCGCCCGAGAGATCGGCGACGTCGGCGGGGGACAGGCTGCGGTACGCGACGTCGACATCGCCCTGCTGCACCGCGAGCTTGAGGTTCGACGACTCGGCGTAGTAGTTCAGGATGACGCCGTCGTTCGCGGGCGTGTCGATGAGGCCCTGGTAGGCCTCGTTCGGCGTGAACTCGATGATCTCGTTGAACGTGTAGGACGTGATCGAGTACGGTCCCGCGAACGCCTCGGCCTCGACGATGTCCTCGTCGGGCGTGAGCGCGTCGGCGGCGAAGACGTCCTCGTCGACGATCGCGCCGGGGAAGCTCGTGAGGATGTACGGGAACACCTGGTCGTTCTCGGTCTTCAGGTTGAAGACCACGGTCGTCTCGTCGGGGGTGTCGATCGAGTCCAGGTTGTAGAGCAGCGACGAGGCGCCGTTCGGGTCGGCGATCGCGATCTGGCGCTCGAACGAGAACTTCACGTCGCTCGAGGTGAGCGGGTTGCCGTTGGCGAACTCGAGGCCCTCGGGCAGGGTCACCGTGTACTGCGTCGGCGACGTGAACTCGGCGCTCTCGGCGAGGTCGGGCACGACCTCCGTGCTGCCGGGCGCGGTGTTCACGAGGTACGGGAACACCTGCGTCTGGACCGCGAGCGACCCGTTGTCGTAGGAGCCTGCCGGGTCGAGCGTCGTGACCTTGTCGGTCGTGCCGACGAGGATCTGGTTCTCGCCCGCTGCGGGCTCCTCGCCGCCGCCGCCCTGGCCGCCCGCGCAGCCCGCGAGGGCGATCGCCGCGACGGCGGGGACCGCCGTGATCCAGGCCCGACGTCGGACGCCGTTGTGGACAGTCGTCATGGAACTTTCCTCTTTCCTGATGCTTCGCACATCGAAAGGAGCGCCGAACGGGTTCGTCGGCGCTGACCCGAGAATCCTCGCACAGGGTTTTCACAGCGCCGGGACCTGGGAAGTGAGCCGCCGCGGGTGTTTACAAGACCGTCACAAACCGCGGCCCGGCTTAGCATTGCGCTATGGGGATGGCACACGGCGGGCGCGGCGGGATTCAGGGGCTCACGAGAGCGGCGGCCGCCATCGCCCTCACCGCGATCCTGCTCGGCGCGGCGCCCGCGACCGCAGCGCCCTCGGCCGCGCCGACGCCGACGCCGACGGCGTCGCCGACCGGCACCGCGGCGCCGTCGGAGACCGACGCGCCCGCCGAGGAGGACGCGACCCCCGCGCCCTCGGAGAGCCCGAGCGAGGCGCCCACCGAGGCGCCGGAGCCGCCCGCGGAGCAGACCGTCCGCGTCGAGGCGGCCGATGCCGACGCGTACACCCAGCGAGCGGCGCAGATCGTCGCGGACATGACCCCCGAGCAGCGCGCCGGCACGGTGGTGATGGGGCACATCCCCTCGCGCGACGCCGACACCGTGCGCGCCTATCTCGCCGACAGCGATCTCGGCGGGTTCCTGCTCATGGGCGCGAACGTCGGCTGGGAGGAGCAGGTGCGCTCGCTCACCGACGCCATGGTCGTCGACCCGGCGCTGCCGCCCCTTGTCGCCGTCGACCAGGAGGGCGGCTCCGTGTCGCGGCTCTACTGGGATCGCGCCGACTCCGCGCGTGCGCTGCGCGACGAGTCGCCGGGAGCGACCGAGGACGCGTTCGCGACGCGAGGCGCCCTCGTGGCGCGTGCCGGCATCGGCGTGAACTTCGGCATCGTCGCCGACACGACGTCCGACACGGGGTCGTTCATCTGGCGCCGTGTGCTCGGCGAGACGCCGAGCGACGCGACCTCGCGTGTGGCCGCCGCGGTGACGGGCGAGGCCCCGTATGCGCTCTCGGCGCTCAAGCACTTCCCGGGTCACGGGGCCGTCCGCGAGGACTCGCACTTCACCATCCCCACGACCGACACGCCGCTGTCGCAGTGGCGCTCGCGCGACGCGCGTCCGTTCTCCGCGGGCATCTCGGCGCAGGTGCCGCTCGTGATGACCGGGCATCTCGCCTACACGGCGGTCGACGCGGCGCCCGCGTCGCTCTCGCCGGAGTGGTACCGCATCCTCCGGGAGGAGCTCGGCTTCGAGGGCGTCGCGGTGACCGATGACCTGGGGATGCTCGTCCAGAGCCGCGTCCCCGCGTACCAGGACCCCGTGCAGAACGCGGTCACCGCGATCTCCGCCGGGGCCGACCTCGTCCTCAGCGTCGCGAGCTCGAACGCGCAGACCGCTCCGGACATGGCCGCGGGCATCGCCGCGGCGGTGGCGGCGGGAACGCTCCCCGAGGAGCGGCTCGCCGAGGCGGCCACGCGCGTCGTCGCGCTGCGCCTGCAGGTCGCCGGCTCCGGGCGGTCGTTCCTGCCGTGCGAGGGGGAGTGCGCGGCGCCTCAGAGCTGATCGGATGACGCAGGCGCGCCCTGCCACGCCTCCAGGATCCGGCGACGCAGCGCGTTCCCGCGCTCCGCGAACGCGCGCTGGCGCCGCACGTACTCCGCCTTGCCCTCGGGCGTCTCGATCGGCACGGGCTCGAAGCCCCAGTCCGCGAGGTCGTACGGTGACGCCTCCATGTCGAGACGTCGGATGTCTCTGGCGAGCTCGAAGGCGTCGAGCAGGAGCTCGCCGGGCACGAGCGGGCCGAGCTTGATCGCCCACTTGTAGACGTCCATCCCCGCGTGCAGGCAGCCGGGCTGCTCGCGCTCGGGCTGCCCGTCGCGCGTGAGGGCCTCGCGGTTGCGCGGAACGGCCTCGGGAGTGAAGAACCGGAACGCGTCGAAGTGCGTGCAGCGCAGCTCGTGCGCGTCGACGACGGCGTCGGTGCCGTCCTGGCCGAGCCGGAGGGGCTGCGGATGTCGGTGCGCACCCTGCCGATAGACCATCGCCCACTCGTGGAGGCCGAAGCAGCCGAACTGCCCGGGGCGCGCCGCGGTGCGGCGCAGGATCGCGTCGATGAGCCCGACGAGCTGGGGCTTGGCCGCCTCGAACCCTGCGCGGTCGACGACGAGCCCGCCCGGATGCGCCCCCGCGGCGTACCAGCGCCACTGCGCGCGCTCGTCGGCGGCCGCGTCGTCGAGCTCGACACCCGCGCCGGGGTGCCAGCGCCTCAGCACAGCTGGCTTGTACGAGTAGTACGTGAAGAGGAAGTCCCACACGGGGTGCTTCTCTCCGCGGACCGCGCGCTCGCGGTGCCCGGCGGTGAGGGCGTCGGCGCGCTCCCGATGCGCCGCCTCTCGCGCGCGCCACTGCGCGCGCGAGAGGCGCGCGGGAGCGGCGGTCGCGACGGCGGGCATGTCAGCGCGCGAGGACGGCGGCCATGCCGCGGGAGAGGTACCAGGGATCGACGACCGCGGTGAGCTCGCGGGCCGAGTGCATCGAGAGGATGGGCACGCCGACGTCGACCGTGCGGATGCCCAGTCGGGTCGCCGAGATGGGCCCGATGGTCGAGCCGCAGGGGATGGCGTTGTTCGAGACGAACTCCTGCGTCGGGATGCCCGCGGTGCGGCACGCGGCCGCCCAGGCCGCGGCGCCGTGCGCGTCGGTCGCGTAGCGCTGGTTCGCGTTGATCTTCAGGATGGGGCCGCCGCCGACCACGGGCTGGTTCGCGGGGTCGTGGCGCTCGGCGTAGTTGGGGTGCACGGCGTGACCCACGTCGCTCGACACGTGCAGCGACGCCGCGCAGGCGCGCGCCCTCTCCTCGGGGCCGGCCCCGAGCGCGGTCGAGATGCGCACGAGGACCTCCTCGTGGAACGGGCCGGCCGCTCCCGAGCGGGAGGCGCTGCCGATCTCCTCGTGGTCGAACGCGGCGAGCATCGCGATCGCGGAGACGGGGCGGGCGTCGCGGATGGCCGTGACGGCGGCGTGCGCCGAGAGCAGGTTGTCGAGACGGCCCGACGCGAACAGCCCGCCGTCGGCGCCGAACACGCGCGGCTCCTGGGTGTCGGCGACGACGAGATCGTACCCGTCGATGCGGTCGGGCGCCGTGCCGGCGAGCGACGCGAGCGCTGCGAGGATGTCGGCGCTCTCGCGGTCGCCGAAGCCCCACACGGGCTGGGTGTGGCGCTGCTTGTCGAGGGCGAGGCCCTCGTTCACCGCGCGGTCGAGGTGCACGGCCAGCTGGGGGATGCGCAGGAGCGCGCCGGTGCGCACGAGGTGCTCGTCGCCATCCGACGTCACGACCCGCCCCGCGAGCTCGAGCTCGCGGTCGAGCCAGGAGTTGAGGAGCGGCCCGCCGTAGACCTCGACGCCGAGCTGCCACCATCCGCCCGGTCCGAAGGTCGTGGGCTTCGGCTTGAGCTTGAAGCCGGGGGAGTCCGTGTGGGCGCCCACGATCGCGAACGGCGTCGTGGCGCCGGCGGCCTCGGGCACCGCGAACGCGATCGCGGAGCCGTCCCGCACGACGACATACCGCCCGCCGGGCGCGATGTCCCACGCATCCGTCTCCGCGAGTCGAGCGAACCCGCTTGCGACGAGGCGGCGGGCGATCTCCTCGGCCGCGTGATACGACGACGGCGAAGCCGTGACGAAGGCGGCGAGATCCTCGATGTGGGCGCGTGCGGCGGCGGGGACGGTCATCCCTCCAGGGTATCGACCGGTTCGACGACGGCGGTCGTCAGTCGACCGGCTCGATGAGCTCGGGCGAGTCGTTGCGCACGTTGCCCACGGCCGCGCTCACGCGGTGGAAGGAGAGCCCCTCTGCGACGCGCGGCGCGTCGTCGAGCGCCGCGTCGAGGATGTCGAGGGGGTAGTCCACGTCGGTGTCGAGCCACGCGTCGGCGTGGTCGGCGTCGAGGAAGACGGGCATCCGCTGGTGGACGGAGCCGAGCTGGCCGATCGCGTCGCGCGTAAGGATCGTGAAGCTCAGCATCCAGCGGGCGGGGTCGTCATCCGCCTTCGACGGATCCTTCCACCACTCGTAGAGGCCGGCGAGCAGCAGGGCCTCATCCTCCGACGGGTGGATGAAGAGCGGGATCTTGCCGTCCTCCGTGACCTGCCACTCGTAGTAGCCGCTCACCGGGACGACCGCGCGCCGCTTCTGGAGCGCGGGAGCGAACATCCGCTTCTCCTCGAGCTCCTCGGCGCGCGCGTTGAAGGCGCGCGAGCCGATCGACGGGTCCTTGGCCCAGGAGGGCACCAGGCCCCAGCGCGCCGGCTCGAGTCTCCGCGTCGGCGGGTCGGTCTTCGCGGAGTCGAGGACGATCGCGGCGCGCGCAGTGGGCGCCACGTTGAAGGAGGGCGCCGGCAGATCGTCGGACACGAGGTCCACGCGCAGCTGGCCGACCAGTTCCGAGCCCACCCGGGCCACCACGAAGCGTCCGCACACGCTGGCAGGCTACGCCTTCAGGATGCCGACGGCCTCGAGCCGCTCGGCGAGCCCCGCACCGTCGTCGGCCGTCACCCACGGCACGCCGGCCGCGCTGTGGTCGTCGACGACCGTGCGGCCGCCCGCGAGCACCGCCTGAGCGGGCGAGAGCCGGCGGATGGCCACGGCCGAGACCGACGAGGGATGCTCGCGCGTGAACTCGGTGTAGATCTCGTCGTCGTGCTGCCCGTCGTCGCCGATGAGCAGCCACGCGATGTCGGGGAACTCGTCGGCGAGCCGGCGCAGGTTCGTGCGCTTGTGGTCGGTGCCGCTGCGGAACCACCGGTCGTGCGTCGGCCCCCAGTCGGTGAGGAGCATCGCGCCGGGCGGGAAGAGATGACGCGACAGGAAGCCCGTCAGGGTCGGGGCGACGTTCCACGCGCCCGTCGAGAGGTAGAGCATGGGGGATCCCGGGTTCTCGCGCACGATGCGCTCGAGCAGCACCGCCATGCCGGGCACGGGCTGGCGCGCGTGCGTGTGCAGGACGAACGAGTTCCACGCCGCGAGCAGGGGGCGCGGCAGCGCCGTGACCATGACGGTGTCGTCGATGTCGGACACGATCCCGAAGCGGACAGCGGGGTCGACGACGAAGACCCTGCCCGGGGTGGGCGTGCCGCCCTCGACCGACATGTGGAAGGTCTGCCATCCCGACGGGAGGTCGGCGGGGATGACCGCGTCGACGACGCCGCCGCGGTCGGCGACCACCTCGTGCGTCTCGCCGCCCACGGTCACCGTCACCTGCGCGAACGCGATGGGGATGCCCGCGAACGAGCGCCACCCGCGCACGCTCGCCGCCTCGCCCTCGGGTGTGTGCTTGGGCGCGGGGACGATGAGCACGCGGCCGACGACCCGGATCCATCCCTCCCCGCCGTAGCCGGAGAAGGGGACAGCGGTCGGCGTGCGGCCCTTCCGGCGCGCGACGCGCTCGCGCCACGCATGGAAGCGGCGCTCGAGGCGGGCGACCCAGTGGATCTTGCCTGGGGCGGGCGTCGTGGAGGGCATCGCCCTCAGTCTTCCATGCGCCCGGGTGCTCCGTCGGCGCCGGGCCCGGCGTGGTCCCCGGATGGGTCGTCGTCGCCCGCGTGGAGGTGGCGGTGCTCGAGGCGCGCGATGATCCGCTTCCCGAGGAGCACGAGCAGGAGGAACACCGCGATCGCGCCGACGAAGAGGTAGCCCGCGTAGTGCGCCTGGTCGGCGATCTCGCGGAAGCCGGTCGCGGCGCCCGCCGCGATGGAGACGTAGAGCGACGACCACAGGACGCAGGCGGGCAGCGTCCACGCGATGAAGCGCCGGTAGCCGTAGCCGCTCATCCCGACCGTGAGGGGGACGAGGGAGTGCAGGACGGGCAGGAATCGCGAGAGGAAGATCGCGATCCCGCCGCGCCGGCGCAGATAGCGCTCCGACCGCTGCCAGTTGCGCTCGCCGATGCGCCGGCCGAGCCAGGAGTGCCGGATGCGCGGCCCGAGCCAGCGCCCGAGAGCGAAGCCGATGCTCTCGCCGACGAGCGCGCCGAGCACGACGGCGGCGCCGAGGACGACCCCCTCGACGGGCGAGGCGACCGCGGTCGCGGCGACGATGACGACGGTGTCGCCGGGGACGACGAGCCCGACGAGGACGCTCGTCTCGAGCATGATCGCGAGCCCCGCGAGCGCGGTTCTCAGGACGGGGTCGACCGACCCCACGACGTCCAGGATCCACAGGAGGATCTCGTTGATCACGTGCCGAGCATACGAGACGACGGCGCGCGCTAACCTGGAGTCTCCCGATCTCCCGCCGCGCGGCTCCCCGCGCGGCGCGTTTCGATTCCGATTGGCTTCATCGCACCGTGTCGCAGAACCCCGCAGAGCATCCCGAGAACGACATCCACGCCGTCCAGGCGAAGTGGCAGCGCTACTGGAACGACCACGGGACGTTCCTCGCCGGCGGGGACGCCGACACCCGTCCGCGCAAGTACGTGCTCGCGATGTTCCCGTACCCCTCGGGCGACCTGCACATGGGGCACGCCGAGAACTACCTCTACAGCGACATCGTCGCGCGCTTCTGGCGTCACCGCGGCTACAACGTGCTGCAGCCGATCGGCTGGGACTCGTTCGGCCTGCCCGCCGAGAACGCGGCCATCCAGCGCGGGGCCGACCCGAGCCGCTGGACGTACGACAACATCGCGCAGCAGCGCGAGAGCCTGAAGGCGTACGGCGTCTCGTTCGACTGGAGCCGCGTGCTCCACACGAGCGACGAGGACTACTACCGCTGGAACCAGTGGCTGTTCCTGCAGCTGCACGAGCGCGGCCTGGCCTACCGCAAGGAGAGCCCGGTCAACTGGTGCCCCAACGACCAGACGGTGCTCGCGAACGAGCAGGTCGTCGACGGCCACTGCGAGCGCTGCGGCGCCGAGGTCGTGAAGAAGAAGCTCACGCAGTGGTACTTCAAGATCACGGAGTACGCCGATCGCCTGCTGGACGATCTGAACCAGCTCGAGGGATTCTGGCCGCACAAGGTGCTGCAGATGCAGCGCAACTGGATCGGCCGCTCGGTCGGCGCCGACATCGACTTCGAGATCGAGGGCCGTGACGAGAAGGTCACGGTCTTCTCGACGCGCCCCGACACGCTGCACGGCGCCACCTTCATGGTCGTCGCGCCCGACAGCGACCTCGCCGCCGAGCTCGCGGCCGGCTCGTCGCCCGACGTGCGGATGGCCTTCCAGGACTACCTCGACCAGGTGCGCAAGCAGACCGAGATCGAGCGTCAGAACACCGACCGGCCGAAGACGGGCGTCTTCCTCGACCGCTACGCGATCAACCCCGTCAACGGGGAGCGCCTGCCGATCTGGGCCGCCGACTACGTGCTGGCCGACTACGGGCACGGCGCCGTCATGGCCGTGCCCGCGCACGACCAGCGCGACCTCGACTTCGCGATCGCCTTCGACCTGCCCGTGCGCGTGGTCGTCGACACCACGGCGCCCGTGACCGGCGCGATCCCCGTGATCGAGGTCGACGAGGACGGCGTGCCGATCGACCCCATGCCGCTCGATGACCCCAAGGAGACGGGCGTCGCGCTCACGGGCGAGGGCCGTCTCATCAACTCGGGCGCGCTCGACGGCCTGTCGAAGCGCAACGCGATCACGCGCGTCATCGAGCAGCTCGAAGCCGCGGGAACGGGGCGCGCGGCCAAGCAGTACCGCCTGCGCGACTGGCTGATCTCGCGTCAGCGGTACTGGGGCACGCCCATCCCGATGCTGCACACGGAGGACGGCCGCGTCGTGCCGGTGCCCGAGGACCAGCTGCCGGTGCGGCTGCCGAGCGCCGAGGGCCTCGACCTCAAGCCGAAGGGCAAGTCGCCGCTCGGCGCCGCGACCGAGTGGGTGACGACGACCGAGCCCGAGACGGGCGCGCCCGCGCTCCGCGACCCCGACACGATGGACACGTTCGTCGACAGCTCGTGGTACTTCCTGCGCTTCCTGTCGCCGGGGCTGAAGGACGCTCCGTTCGCCCCGCAGGACGCCGACCGCTGGGCGCCCGTGGACGCCTACATCGGCGGCGTCGAGCACGCCATCCTGCACCTGCTGTACGCGCGCTTCATCACGAAGGTGCTGTTCGACATGGGCAGGGTCGACTTCACCGAGCCGTTCTCGTCGCTCATCAACCAGGGGATGGTCATCCTCGACGGCGCCAAGATGTCGAAGTCGAAGGGCAACCTCGTGCTCTTCAGCGACGAGCTCGCCGCGCACGGCGCCGACGTTCTGCGCGTCGCGCTGGCGTTCGCGGGCCCGGTCGAGGACGACAAGGACTGGAAGGACGTCTCGACGACCGGCGCGCACAAGTTCCTGCAGCGCGCGCTGCGCATCGCGCACGAGGTGTCGAGCCCGACCGACGTCGTCTGGGCCGAGGGCGACGTCGCGCTGCGCCGGGTCACGCACCGCCTGCTCGCGGAGGCGCCGACGCTCGTCGAGCAGACGAAGTTCAACGTCGTCGTCGCGCGCCTCATGGAGCTCGTCAACGCCATCCGCAAGACGATCGACTCGGGTGCCGGCGCGGCCGACCCCGCCGTCCGCGAGGCGGCCGAGGTCACGGCGATGGTCCTCGACCTCTTCGCTCCGCACACGGCGGAGGAGATGTGGGAGATCCTGGGGTACGAGCCCTCGGTAGGACTCGTCACGTGGCGGAACGCCGACCCGACGCTCCTCGTCGAGGACAAGGTCACCGCGGTCGTGCAGATCGACGGCAAGGTGCGCGCGACGCTCGAGGTGCCGGCCAAGATCGACGGGCCGTCGCTCGAGCACCTCGCACGCTCGGACGAGCGCATCACGCGCGCGCTCGGCGACCGCGCCATCACGCGCGCGATCGTCCGTCCGCCGAAGGTCGTGAGCTTCTCGACGAAGTAGGACGCGTTCGACGAGGCCGGCATCCCAGGCGGGGTGCCGGCCTCGCCGTGTGCACAGGGTCGTGCGGGCGGCGCGTCGCGGCAGGAGGCGGCCGTCGCCCCGCGAACGCCGAATCGGCCGCCGTAGCGTGGCGGAGTGACGGCAGAGACGGGCTTCCGCTCGCCGCGCGCCCGTCTCGGCGCCGGCGCGGTCGTCCTGCTGGTGCTGGGCGCTCTCGGGGTGACGGTCGCGCTCGGCGTGTGGCGCGGCGCGGCCTCGCCCGTCGAGGAGGTCGTCGTCACCCCCGCTCCGAGCGCGAGCGCGGTCGCGGTCGAGCCCGGGCAGCTGTACGTGCATGTGCACGGCGCGGTCGCCGAACCCGGCCTGTACGTGCTCGAGGCGGGGGCGCGCGTCGTCGATGCGATCTCCGCCGCGGGCGGCTTCGCCGACGATGCGGACTCGGGGGCAGTGAACCTCGCGCGTCCGCTCGCCGACGGCGAGCAGCTCGCGGTGCCCGTCGTGGGCGAGGCCCCTCCCGCGCCGCCGGCCGGAGGCACGGCCGCCCCAGGCGGCACAGGCGCGCTCGTGTCGCTCAACAGCGCGGACCAGGCCGCGCTCGAGACGCTGCCGCGCATCGGCCCGGCGCTCGCCGAGCGCATCATCTTGTGGCGCGACGAGAACGGCCCGTTCACGGCGATCGACGACCTGCTCGCGGTGCCGGGGATCGGCGACAAGATGCTCGAGACGCTGCGACCGCTGGTGACGCTGTGACCGGCGTGCGCGACGTGCGGCTCCTCGTGATCGCCGGGGCCGTGTGGGGTGCGGCGTTCGCGAGCGTGCTGTGGCCCGACGCCGCGACCGCGATCGCGGTCGCGCTCTGGTGCGTGTCGGCCACGGCATGCGGATGGCTGTGCGCGGCTCGCGGACGAAGGGCGCGTCGCGCGGCGGTGCCCCTGCTCGCGATCGCTCTCGGCCTGGGAGCCGCCGTCTCGACGCACGTCGGGCTCGCGGCCCCCGCCCGCGGCGAGCTGACCGCTCTCGTCGCGCGCGCGGGCCGCGTCGTGGAGATCGACGGTGTCGTGTCGAGCAAGGTCCGGCCCCTGCGGGACGCACTGTGGTTCGAGGTCGAGATCACCGCCCTCCGCGTGGGCAGGGAGCAGCGCGCGGCGGCCGCCACCGTGACGGTCTCGGTCGAGCGCGACGCGCTCGCGGGTGCTGCGCTCGACCTGGGGTCGACCGTCGCGCTGCGGGGAGGCGCTCGGGCCGCCGACCCGGGCGACCGAGCCGTGCTCGTCCTGTTCGCCGACCGAGGCTCCGTCGTGCGCGGCCCGCCGCACGTGCTCGGGGTGATGAGCGACCTGCGCGACGGCTTCGTCCACGACGTCGCGGCGGGGCTTCCCGAGCCGGGCGCCGGGCTGCTCCCCGGCCTCGCGGTCGGCGACACCCGCGCGGTGTCGGCCGACCTCGACGCCGCGATGAAGGCCTCGTCGCTTACGCATCTGACCGCGGTCAGCGGGGCGAACTGCGCGATCGTGACCGGGCTCGCCTTCGCACTCGCGGCGCTGATCCGACTGCCCCGGTGGGCTCGCGTCGGGGCGGCGCTCGCCGCGCTGGGCGGGTTCGTGCTCCTCGTGACGCCCGAGCCGAGCGTGGTGCGGGCGGCGACGATGGCCGTGATCGCGATGCTCGGGCTGCTCCTGGGCCGCGCGGGCGCGGGCGCCGCGGCACTGGGAGGCGCCGCGATCGTCCTGCTGCTTCTCGACCCGTGGCTCGCCACGTCGTTCGGGTTCGTGCTCTCGGCGCTCGCGACGGGTGCGCTGCTGCTGCTCGCGGGGCCGCTCGCACGCGGGCTCGAGCGCTGGCTGCCTCGCGCGCTCGCCCTGGGGATCGCGGTGCCGCTCGCCGCGCAGATCGCATGCGCACCCGTCATCGTCCTGCTCGCGCCCGCGGTGCCCGTGTACGGCGTCGTGGCGAACATGATCGCGGCGCCAGCGGCCCCGCTTGCGACGGTGGTCGGGATGCTCGCGTGCGTCCTGCAGGGTGTGCCGGTGGTCGCCGACGGGCTCGCCGCGATCGCCTGGGTGCCTTCCGCCTGGATCGCGCAGACCGCGGTGCTGTTCTCGGGCCTGCCGACGGCCTCCGTGCCATGGTGGGGCGGCGCTGCCGGCTTCGCCTCGCTCGCGCTGGTCGGCGTGTGGGTGGTCATCGTGCTCGTGCGTCCCGAGACTGTTCCCGCGCGACTGCGGCGCGCTGCCGGCGCATCGCTCGCGGTCGTCGTGGGCGTCGTGTCCGGCTCGACGGCGCTCACGGGCGTCGCCGGGCCGCTCACAGCGCCGACGAGCTGGAGTGTCGCCCTGTGCGACATCGGCCAGGGCGACGCCGTGCTGCTGCGCTCGGAGGGGGCCATTGCGCTCGTCGACACCGGGCCCGAACCCGAGCGCCTCGCCTCATGCCTGAACCGTCTGGGCGTCGGGCGGATCGACCTGCTCGTCGTCACGCACTTCGATCTCGATCACGTCGGCGGGATCGCGGCCGTGAGCGGGCGCGTGGACACGGCTCTTCACGGCCCGCTCGGAGCGGATGGGGCGCAGTGGCTCGCGCACGTGGATGAAGCGCGCCTCGTCGACGCATCGAACGGGATGAGCGGCGTGCTCGGCGGCGCCGCATGGCGGGTGCTCTGGCCTCGGCCCGAGAGCCGCGCGTTCCCCGAGGGGAACGATGCGAGCGTGGTGCTCGAGATCGCGGGAGGCGGCATCCCGCGATCGCTTCTGCTCGGCGATCTCGGCGCATCGTCGCAGTCGGCGCTGCGGGCGACCGGCGGCGTGTCGGGGAGGTACGACGTCGTGAAGGTCGCGCACCACGGCAGCGCGGATCAGGACGCCGAGCTCTATCGGATCGCGCGTCCCGCGCTCGCGCTCATCGGCGTGGGCGCGGACAACGACTACGGCCATCCGGCCGAGAGCATCCTCGCGGAGCTGCGGGCCATCGGCGCCACCGTGGCTCGCACCGACGAGGACGGTCTGGTTCTCGTCGGCCAGGGCGAGGACGGCGTGCCCTGGGTATGGCGGGAACGGCCGCGCGAGTCGGAGCCCGCAGAAGCCCTGGACGATGATGCCAGTGCACGTTCTCGCGAGAGAAGATGAAGAACCGCGCAGAGGAAGTCGAGGCGGCGATGACGGAGCACGAGCCGGAGCGGGTCGGGGAATGGACGCTCGTCGCGACCCGTCGCGCGTACGACGGATTCACGAAGGTCGACCGGCGCACATACGGACTCCCGGATGGCCGCGTATCCGACTGGGATGTCGTCGTGAGCCCCGACTCGGTCGCGGTCCTGGCGCTCACGGCGGAGCTGCGGGTCGTGGTCTTCGAGCAGTTCCGGGTCGGTGCAGGCGTCGTCCTCGACGAGGTTCCGGGGGGCTACGTCGATGAGGGCGAGTCGCCCCTGGACGCTGCACGGCGTGAGCTCCTCGAGGAGACGGGCTATGTGGCCGAGAGGCTCGTGTACCTGGGCTCCGAGTGGCTTGCAGCGAACGCGAACCGCAGGAAGCACCTGGTGCTCGCGCTGTCGGCTCGACGGGACGGCGCAACAAGCCGCGAGCCCGAAAAGCTCGGTCGTGTCCGCGAAGTGCCTGTCGGGGAGTTCCTGCGGAAGGTCGTGGAAGGCGACTCCACCGACGCAGGCACGCTCTCACGTGGCCTGCTGTCTGTTCTCATCGCGACGGATGGCGGTGCCGCCGTCATCGACGCCCTGGATCGCGGCGTGCGCGAGCCCGCAGCGGCCGAGGGCATGACGTCGAACTGAGCTGCGGCCTCAGATGCCTCACTGCGCGAGGAATCGCACGGGCAGGTCGGCGATGGCCAGGCCCGAGGCGCGGAGGGCCCTTTCGATCTCTCCCGGGTCGTCAGTGGGAGCTACGATCTGCACTCGCTCGACGCCGTCGACCTGCGTGCCGCTGTCATCCGCCCAGAAGCTCGTGACCGAATGGTCCTCGACGAGCTCTCTCAGGAGCGCGACGTACTCGTCGCTCTCCCCGTCGGCGATCGTCACGGCCAGGAAGGGGGAGTTGACCTCGACGCTCCCGGCGCGGTCACGTCCGGCGGACTCTGCGATCTCGTCGACGTGTCCGAGCAGGGGGAGCAGGTCGGCGAGCCCCGACGCCGTGCGCGTCGTCGACGTGCTCGACCACGACACCGGGTCAGGGTAGTCGCTCGAGCACGCGGCATCGAGAAGCCCGCGCAGACCGCTCTGCTCGACCTCGACCCGCATCCACGACGTCGGCTGGGAGAAGGTCGGCGCCTCGACCCAGCGCTCCTTCTCGACGGCGACGACGCCCGGCAGCGATCCGATGCGGTCTTCGAGCGCGTCGAAGGCCGCGCTCGGGCGGGCGAAGTGCTCCTCGTTGACGATCCACGAGTACAGGGTGACGCCCGCGGCGACAACGGCGATGGCCGACAGGAGGAGGGCCGACACGCGGATGGCCCTGGCGGCCGATGACCGCTGGGTCGTGGGCTGGGTGCGCGGTTCCACGTCGGCTCGCAGGGCGCAGGGCGCAGGGCGCACGGCCAGGTCCGGGCGCTCGCTCAGATCCGCATCGAGCCGAGCGTCGCGAAGGCCTGGTCGCTCGGCACGATGCGCTTGCCGAGAGGCGTGAGCGTCACGGGGATGATCTTGATCTCCGCGATCGCGAGCGGGATGCCGATGATCGTCACGGCGAGCGCTGCGGCGCTCAGGATGTGCCCGATGACGAGCCAGATGCCCGCGACGAGGATCCAGATCACGTTGCCGATCGTCGACGCGACACCGGCCGTGGGGCGATCGATGACCGTGCGCCCGAACGGCCACAGCACGTAGTTCGCGATGCGGAACGAGGCGATGCCCCACGGGATGGTCACGATGAGGATGCAGCAGAGGATGCCCGCGAGGAAGTAGCCGATCGCGAGCGGCAGGCCCGCGAGCACGAGCCAGATGACGTTGAGGATCACGCGAAGCAGGGCCATGGCCCCATCATCGCAGAGCAGCACCCGGACGCGGCTATCCGGCGTCCGGCACAATGGCTCCATGCCCGCGGACTCCGACGCGACCCTCAACGCGATCGCGACCGAGCTCTCGGTCGTCCCGCCGCGGGATTTCGTCTCCGCGCGCGCGGCCCGGGCGAAGCAGATCGACGACCGGGCGCTCGCGTCCGAGGTGAAGGCGCTGCGCAAGCCCGTTCTCGCTGCGTGGGCGGTCAACGTGCTCGCTCAGGAGCGGCGTGCGGAGCTCGACCGGCTTCTCGAGGTGGCTTCGGCGCTCCGCGACGCGCAATCGGCTTTGGACGCCCGCCGGCTGGCCGAGCTCGGACACGAGCGCCGGAGCGTTCTCGAGAAGCTGACGGAGCTCGTCTCGCAGCTGGCGGAGGCCCGCGGGGAGCGGCTCTCACCGAGCACGGTCGAGGCCGTGCGCGAGACGCTCAACGCGGCGGTGTTCGACGCGGATGCTGCGGCCGCCGTCGCGTCGGGACGGCTGACGCGCCCGCTCGAGGCGTCGGGTGGGTTCTCCGTCGACCTCGAGGGAGCGATCGCGGGTGGGGCAGCGGATGCGCCCGTCTCGCCGCCGCGGAAGGACCCGCCGCGCTCCGCGAAGGAGAGCGCCGCCGTCGCGCGGTCGCGGGCGAAGGCCGAGCGGGCCGTCCGTGCAGCCGAGAAGGACGCCGCGGCGTCAGCTCGGTCTCTCGCCGAGGCCACCGAGCGACGCGAGCGCGCACACGAGAACGCAGACGCGCTCGAGGAGCGCGTGGAGAAGCTGCGCCGCGATCTCGCATCGGCGGAGCGGGATCTGGCCGCGGCGCTCGAGCGGATCGACGACCTCGACGCCCAGGTGGCGGGCGCCGCGAAGCGCGACGCAGAGGCTCAGACCGCGGTCGACGCGGCCCGTGCCGACCTCCCGGAGTAGCGGTCGCTCCCGGGTCGGTGTCGGCACGCGCCGGTAGGCTGGATGAATGGCCGCTGCACCCCGCAAGACTCCCGCGAAGGCGACGAAGACGGCCATCCCGCAGCTGCCGTGGCGGCGCCCGGAGCCCGCGCCGATCGTGCTCGTGTCCGGCCCCGAGGAGGTCTGCGCCGAGCGCGCGATCGCGGGTGTGCGCGACTACCTCAAGGCCGAGGATCCGTCACTCGAGATCACCGACATCGTCGCGTCGGACTACACGTCCGGCATGCTGCTCGCGGTCACCTCGCCCTCGCTCTTCGGCGAGCCGCGCCTCGTGCGGGTGTCCGGCGTCGAGAAGTGCAGCGACGCGTTCCTCACCGAGGCGCTCGCGTACATCGAGGCGCCGCAGGAGGGCGCGACGCTCATCCTGCGCCACAACGGCGCGACCGTCCGCGGCAAGAAGCTGCTCGACGCCATCCGCTCGGGCGTCGGGGGCGGGGTCGAGGTTCCGTGCCCGGCCGTCAAGCGCGACGCCGACCGGTTCGACTTCGCGGCGGGGGAGTTCAAGGCCGCCGAACGGCGCATCGCCCCGAAGGCCCTTCAGGCGCTCACGCAGGCGTTCACGGGCGAGCTCGCCGAGCTCGCGGCCGCGTGCCAGCAGCTCATCTCGGACGTCGAGGGCGACATCACCGAGGACGTCGTGTCGCGCTACTACGGCGGACGCGTCGAGACGAACGCCTTCACGGTCGCCGACACCGCGATCGCCGGACGCTACGGTGAGGCGCTCGTCGCGCTGCGGCACGCCCTCGACTCCGGGGCGGATCCCGTGCCGCTCGTCGCCGCGTTCGCCATGAAGGTGCGCACGATGGCGCGCGTCGCGGGCTCGCGCGAGCCGTCGCGGCAGCTCGCGAACCGGCTCGGGATGAAGGACTGGCAGGTCGACCGCGCGCGCCGCGATCTCCAGTCGGGCTGGAACGACCGCGCGCTCGCGCTGGCCATCCAGGCGATCGCGCGGGCCGATGCCGAGGTCAAGGGCGCGTCGCGCGACCCCGTCTTCGCCCTCGAGCGGATGGTCACGGTCGTGGCGACGCGCGCTCCGTTCGGGCGCTGAGGCAGGACGCCGCGTACAGCAGAAGGCCCGTCCCGCTGATGCGGGACGGGCCTTCGACATGCACGCGGCTCAGAGCGACGAGACCTGCTTCGCGATGCCCGACTTGCGGTTCGCGGCCTGGTTCTTGTGGATGACGCCCTTGCTCACGGCCTTGTCGAGCTTCTTCGACGCCTTGGCGAGGGCGGCCTCGGCGGCGGCCTTGTCGCCGGCGGCGATGGCCTCGCGCGTCTTGCGGACGAGCGACTTCAGCTCGCTCTTGACGGCCTTGTTGCGCTCGCGCGCCTTCTCGTTGGTCTTGATGCGCTTGATCTGCGACTTGATGTTTGCCACGTCGAATGACTTTCGTTCGGAGTGATTCGGATGGTCGCATGACGGCCATCCGAGTGTGCTTCTTCAGTTGCCGCGTGACGAGAGAGGGGCGTCGTACGGCTGTGTGGGTGGCCCCACACGCAAGCCAAGGGTCAATGCTACCAGGTCATGCCTGGGCGGCCGTGCTCTCGACGACCGCGATCGCGAGATCCAGCACGGCCGAGAATGCCGCGGGGCGCATCGTCGTCACGAGGTGCGTCGACCGAGGGACGACGATGAGCTCCGCGTGGGGCACGAGCCGCGTGAAGAGGCGCTCGTGCAGGCGGAGCTGATCCCATTCGCCGTTGACGAACCACACGGGCATCGTCAGACGCGTGAGCGCGGTGCGGATGTCCAGGGTCGCGAGGCTCGCGAGGGCCGCGTCCTCGGAGCGGAGGGCATAGCCGCCCGCGCCGAGGTCGGTTCGCGTGTCCTCGGGGAGCGTCGCGCGGAGGATCCGCTGCACGAGCCACATGCCGTTGCCGGGCATCCGCTGCATGCCGCGCAGGAGCATCCGATACAGCGCGAGCCCGGCGCCGCGGGGGAGCGCGGTCGCGCCTACGGCGACGAAGGCGGCGACGGGAGCGGCGTCGTCTCGCGCGAGATACGCCGTCGAGAGGATGCCGCCCATGGAGTGCCCGACGAGCAGGACCGGGCCCGCCTCGCCGGCCGAGCGGAGGGCGCGATCCAGCGTCGCGAAGGCCTCCTCGAGCGACCATTCCTCGTCCATGCGCGAGCCGTGGCCGGGCAGGTCCAGCGCGTGCACGTCGACGCCGCGCCCCTGCAGATGGAGGACCTGCGTGCGCCACATGGTCGCGGATGTCCGGATGCCGTGAACGAGGACGACCTGGACACCGCTCATGCGCGCCATCGTATCCGGACAGGCGAAGGGGCCGACGGCTTCGAAAGCCGCCGGCCCCTTCGGGTCAGAGACGGAGGATCACTCCTTCTCCCAGCCCACGTTCTCCACCGGCTGGAGGCCGAAGAGGTCGAGGCCCGTGTAGGTCTCGGGGGTCAGGTTCGCCAGACCCTCCTTGGCCGTCACGATCCACGGACCGGCGTAGAGCGGGAAGATGCCCCACGTCTCCGCCATGATCTCCGACTCGAGCTTCATGCCCGCCTCGGTCTGCTCCTCAGCCGTCGGCAGCGCCGAGACCTCGTTCGCGATGCGCTCGTCGATCTCGGGCGTGCCCGTGGACGAGAGGTTGAGGCCGCTGTCCGAGCAGTACAGCTGGCACATGTAGGCCACGCCGTACGGGTCGCTCGACGAGAAGCCGAGCATGACGAGGTCCCAGTTCTTCGTCGTGAGGTCGTTCGAGAAGTCGGACGACGGGCGCACCTCGGGGGTGATGTCGGCACCCACCTCGGCGAGCTGCGTCTGGATGATGCGGCCGCGCGCCTCGACGATCGGGTCGTCGCCGAAGAGCGGGAGCACGCCCTCGAGCCGGACGCCGTCCTTCTCGCGGATGCCGTCCTCGCCGCGCACCCAGCCGGCCTCGTCGAGGATCGCGTTGGCCTCCTCGACGTTGAACTCCCAGCCCGCCTCACGGAGTGCGTCGACATAGCCCTCCTGGAACGGGAAGAGGTTGAACGACCCCGAGTCCGGCTCGGTGTAGTCGAGGCCGTTCCAGACGACCTCCTTGATCTGGTCGCGGTCGATCGCCATGAGGAGCGCCTTGCGCACCTCGAGGTCGGCGAACTGCGGGCGCTCCGCGTTGATCTCGAGCAGGTTCGTGGACGTCCGCTGCGCGCGGTAGGTGACGACACCCTCCATGTCGGCGACCTGGGCGAGGCGGTCCTCCGTGCCCGTCACCGCCATGTCGATCTCGCCATTGCGGAACGCGTTGATCTCGGCCGTGTCGTCGAGCACGCGGAAGGTCACCTTGTCGAGGAGGGGCTCGTCGCCCCACCAGTTCTCGTTCGGGACGAACGTGATCGTGCCGCCGTTCGCGTCGTACTCGTCGACCGTGTACGGACCCGCGCCCCACTCGGGGTGCACCTGGTTGACGTACGCCTCGTTGAAGAGCTCGGGCGTGTTGATCGCCGGGTTCACGAGGTGCCAGAAGAGGCCGTTGGTCCACGGGTAGACCTGCTTGAACGTGACGACCGCCTGGCGCTCGTCCTCACCCTGCTCGACGGACTCGATGAGGGAGTAGCCGTCGGTGGTGTTCGGGATGTAGCCCTCGTCGAGCGAGCGGTTGGCGATCCAGGTCTGGTTGTAGGCCTCCCACGTGATCGGGGTGCCGTCGTTCCAGACCGCGTCCGGGTTGATCGTGTAGGTGACGACCGTCTTGCCGTCGACCTCCTCGGTCGTCCAGTCGGTGAGGTAGTTGGGGTTGGCGTACGCCTCGCCCTCGGGCGTCATGAGGATCGTCTGGGGGTTGTACCACTCCCAGATGGTCGCCGTGTCGACCGAGCCGTCCGAGTGGTTCGCGTTCAGCTGCTCGGGGATCTCCGTGATGGGGAAGACCGCCTCGCCGCCCTGCTGGAGGTTCTCGCGGGGCTGCGGGTTGTAGTCGGCACCGGTGATCTCGGTGGCGCCCTCGTTGCCTCCGCCGGACCCGCCGCCGTTGCCGCCGTCGTTGCCGCCACCGGCACAGCCCGCGAGGACGAGGGCGAGCGCGCCGGCTGCGGCCGCCGCCCCGATCCACTTCTGCTGCTTCTTCATGGTGCTCCTTTCGCGCCTTGTAGGCGTCGGGATATGGGAGAGATGAGATCGAGGCTAACCGCGGGCCGCGCGCGCTTGTGAGAACGTGAGCGAGCCGTGACCTGCGGGTCTCGTCCCGAGAGCGGGGCGCGGCGCGCCGTCGTCTTCGCACGACGCGCCGTGACCCCACGATGGATCAGCCGGTGGACATCTGCCCGCGGCTGAGGAGGTCGTGGTCGAGCTCGACGCGCGTCCGGCCGCGCTCCACCTTCGGATCGGGGATCGGGATGGCCGACAGCAGCGCCTGCGTGTACGGGTGCTGCGGGGTGTCGAACACGTCGTCGACGTCGCCGAACTCGACGAAGTCGCCGCGGTACATGACCGCCACGCGGTCGGCGAGGTGCCGGACCACCGAGAGATCGTGCGCGACGAACAGATAGCTGATGCCGAGTCGCATCTTCAGCTCGTCGAGCAGGTTCAGCACACCGGCCTGGATCGACACGTCGAGGGCCGAGACCGGCTCATCCAGCACCACGAGCTTCGGTTCGGTCGCGAGCGCGCGGGCGATGCCGATGCGCTGGCGCTGACCGCCCGAGAACGCCTGCGGGAAGCGATCGCTGTGCGCGGGGTTCAGTCCGACGAGCCCCATGAGCTCGTCGACGCGCTCGTGTGTGCGCTCCTTCGAGGTGCCGATCGTCTGCAGCGGCTCCGCGATGATGTCGAACACCGTCATGCGCGGGTCGAGGGCGCCCATCGGGTCCTGGAAGACGATCTGGATGTCGCGGCGGGCCGCGCGCTCACGATGGCGTCCCTTGAGCTCGCGCACGCTCGTTCCGTTGATCCGGATGTCGCCGCCCTCGGGCGCCGCGAACTCCATGATCTCGAGGAGCGTCGTGGTCTTGCCCGAGCCCGACTCGCCGACGATCGCGAGGGTCTCGCCCTCCTTGATGTCGAACGAGATGTCCTTGACGGCCTGCACCTCGCCGACCTTGCGCTTGAGGATGCCCTTGAGGATCGGGAACGTCTTCGACAGGTGCGACACCTCGAGGACCGTCTTGCGCTCCTCGCGGGGCGTGCGCACCAGGTCGCTCTCGGGGATCACCGGCACGGGGTACACGGGGCGACCGCCGATCAGCCCCGCATGGATCTCGTCGGCACGGATGCACGCGGCGCGGTGGTCCGCGTCTCCGCTGACCTGGAGAAGCTCGGGCTCGCCGACGCGGCACGCATCGAGCACGATCGGGCAGCGGTCGGCGAAGGGGCACGCATCCGGCAGGTCGATGAGCAGCGGCGGATTGCCCTTGATCGCGACGAGCGGCTGCTTCTCCTTCTTGTCGACGCGCGGGATCGCGCCGAGGAGGCCGATCGTGTACGGCATGCGCGTGTCGTCGAAGAGATCGACGGCCGACGCCTGCTCGATCGGCTTGCCCGCGTACATCACGAGCACGTCATCGGCGATGTTCGCGACGACGCCCATGTCGTGGGTGATCATGATCACCGCGGCACCGGTCTCGCGCTGCGCCGTGCGGATCAGATCGAGGATCTGCGCCTGGATCGTCACATCGAGAGCCGTCGTGGGCTCGTCGGCGATGATGAGCTTCGGGTTGTTCGCCATGGCGATCGCGATGACGACGCGCTGGCGCATGCCGCCCGAGAACTCGTGGGGGAAGGCCTTCATGCGGCGCTCGGGATCGGTGATCCCGACGAGCGTGAGGAGCTCGATGCCGCGCTCCCACGCGCGCTTGCGGCCCATCCCCGCGTTGTGCACGACGAGCGCCTCGACGAGCTGGTCGCCGATCGTGTAGACGGGCGTGAGCGACGTGAGCGGGTCCTGGAAGATCATCGCCAGGCCGTTGCCGCGGATGGCGGACATCTGCTTGTCGGTTTTGCCGATGAGCTCGTCGCCCTGGAAGACGATCGATCCGGTGACGTGAGCGGTCTCGGCGAGGAGGCCCATGATCGCGAGCGAGGTCACGGACTTGCCCGAGCCGGACTCGCCGACGATGCCGAGGGTCTGGCCGGGGAGGAGGTCGAAGGAGACGCCGCGCACGGCGTCGACCCTGCCCGCCTCGGAGGCGAAGCTGACCCGGAGGTCGCGGACGGAGAGAACGGGTTCGGTCATGCGCGGCCTCCAGCCGCCGAAGTCGGGTCGAGGGCGTCGCGCAGTCCGTCGGCGACGAGCGCCATGGAGACGGTCAGCAGCGTGAGGGCGCCGGCGGGGAAGTAGAACATCCAGGGTGCGCTCGTGATGATCCCCGAGCCGGTTCCGATGAGGGAGCCGAGCGAGACATCGGGGAGCTTCACGCCGAAGCCGAGGAACGACAGGCCGGTCTCGAGCATCACGGCGCTCACGACGCCGAGGGTGAAGTTGATGACGAGGAGCGAGCCGATGTTGGGGATCATGTGGCGCAGCACGATGCGGAATCCGCTGACGCCCATGTAGCGGGCCGCCTGGATGTACTCGCGCTCGCGCAGCGACAGGGAGAGCGTCCAGATCGTGCGGGCCGCGATGAACCAGTTCGTCAGGATGAGGATGATCGTGATCATCCTCCAGTCGCCACCCGAGTCGTTCGAGATCATCGCGATGATGAGGAACGTCGGCACGGCCATGAGGAAGTGGATGACGGCGAGCGCCCCGCGCTCGTACCAGCCGCCGAAGTAGGCCGCGGTGGCGCCGACGAGCGCCGAGATGACCGTCGTGCCGATCGACACGAGCACGGCGATCATCAGCGAGCGCTGGAGGCCGACGACGACCATCGCGTAGAGATCGTTGCCCGAGTTGTTCGTGCCGAACCAGTGCTCGGCGCTCGGCGGATCGGACAGCGCCAGGAAGTCGAGCTCGATGTGGTCGTACTGCTGGAACACCGGCCCGACGACCGCGAACAGCGCGAGGAGCACGAAGATCACGAGGCCGCCCACGGCGGGCTTGTTGCGCATGAAGCGCCGCGTGTAGAGCGCGGACTTCCGCATCGGCTTGCTGCGGCCTGCGGTCAGCACCGTCTCGCTCGGCGGCGGGTTGTCGCCGTGCTCGAGCGGGTCGCGCATATCGGTCTGCATCGTCATGTCAGCTCACCCGCACTCGAGGGTCGAGGGCGACGACCGCGACATCCGCGAGCATCGCGCCGATGAAGGTCATGAAGGCGCCGAACGCGGCCGTCGCCACGGTCCCGTGGATGTCGTTCGTCGCGATCGTCTGGGAGAAGTACTGCCCCATGCCGCTCCAGCCGAAGATCGTCTCGGTGAGGATCGCGCCCGTGAAGGCGGCGGGGATGTTGAACGCGACCTGCGTCGTCACGGGGATGAGCGACGTCCGCAGCGCGTGCCGGCGGATGGCCTGCGACTTCGTCAGGCCCTTCGCGCGCGCCGTGCGGACGTAGTCGGCGCTGATGTTGTCGAGCAGCAGGGAGCGCTGCAGGAAGTGGTAGCCCGCGTAGCCGGTCAGCACGAGGCCGAGGGTCGGCAGCGTGAGGTGCTGGACGACGTCGACGAGCATCGGGAAGAAGCCCTCGACGCCGAGGCTCGCCGAGCCGGTGACATAGAACACGCGCGTGCCGACGGCCTGGTTGATCGAGATCGCGAGGAGCACGATGCCGAGCGCCGCGACGACCACGGGGATGTTCATCGTGATGATCGACGTCGCCTGGCCGATCCGGTCCGCGAGTTTGTACTGCCGGGATGCCGTGTAGACGCCGATCGCGATGCCGACGACCGCGGTGAGGATCGTCGCACCGAGCACGAGCTCCGCGGAGATCCACATCCGATACGCGACCTGCTCGTTCACCGAGCCGCCCGTCGGGCTCACGCCCCAGTCCCAGCGCGTGATGATCGCGGAGAGCCAGGTCCACCACCTCTCGACGAGCGGGACGGTGTCGCTGAGGTTGCGCGGCTCGAGCAGGGCGACGATCTGCTGCTCGGACAGCGGCGGGCGGCGGCCGACGTAGTTGCTGCGCGGGTCGAGGTAGAGCCACGCGAGGAAGTACGTCAGGTTCGTCGCCACGGCGATGATGAGCAGCCACCCCAGGATGCGGCGGAGCAGGTATCGGATCAAGGTCGTGGATTTCCTTCTTCGGACTGCGATCGCGCGCTTCTGGCGCGGTCATCGCACACGTTGAGCGTCGACTCTACCCCCGGTTGACTCAAGTCGACCATCCCGGGCGCACCGTGCCGAAAAGCGTTATCGATCTGTGCTGGTCTTGGCGGAAGTTGCGTCGGGATTTCTGGACGATGGGCAGAATGCCAAGCAGGGGCGGACCACGGTCCGCCCCTCCTGGCCATCCTGCGCAGTCGCGTCAGCGCAGGACGAGCGTGCGCTCCCCGCTCTCCGAGGGAAGCATGCTCGCGGAATCCGGCGCGAAGACGGCGACGACGCGGTGGTTGCCGCGGGCCAGGTCGGCGGGCACCTCGAGCACGGCAGAGCCGCCGTCGAGCACAGCCGCACCCACGGAAGCGCCGTCGATGAGGAACTCGACCTCGCCGGTCGCCGCAGCGCCGTCGACCGTCCGGACGGTGGCGGTGAGCAGGTTCGGCGCGCCCTTCTTCGCCTGGCCGGGAGGCGTCGTGCGCAGCGTCGTGACGGTCTCCGCCGCGGGGGCGTCGGCCACGGCATCGAGCCCGACGATGATCGGGTCGTGGTCGCTCGAGCGGTAGGCGTCGGGCGCGTAGAAGAGCGTGCCGTGGCTGTTGTAGCGGCTGTACTCGAGCGCGACGGCCTCGCCGCTGTTGATCGACCAGATGTCCGCACCGGTCGCGAGCTCGGCGGCCGCCGGGTTGAGGAGCACATGGTCCAGGGAGCCCGAGAGCGCCTGGTACACGTAGCTGCTCTCGGTCGACCCGAACGCGCTCTCGGCGTCGACGTAGCCCGCCTCGTAGAGCACCTGCATCGGGTCCTCCTGCGTGTAGGAGTTGAAGTCGCCCACGAGCAGCGCGGCCTCGGCGCCCGTTCCCGTCGGGTCGCCGGCCATCCAGTCCGCGAGGGCCTGCGCCTGATAGACGCGCGACTGCGTGGATGCGCCCTGTCCGTCGCCCTGGTCCGCGTCCCCCGGCCACGGCCCTGCAGACCCCTTCGACTTGAAGTGGTTCACGACGACCGTGAAGGGCTCGCCGCCCGCGGCCGGAGCGAAGGTCTGCGCGATGGGCTCGCGCGCGTTCTGGAACGCGTCGACCTCGTCGTCGCTCGTGTCGAGCGCGGCGGAGGCGCCGACCGGGGAGACGAGGGCAGGCTGGTAGATGATCGCCGACGTGATCACGTCCTGCTCGCTCGCGTCGGGCAGGTTCGCGGGCGAGGGCACGAACGCCCACTTCTCGGTGCCCGCGGCGTCGTTCAGCGCAGCGACGAGCGTGGCGAGCGCCTCATCGGCGGGCTCGCCCAGACGCGCGGAGTTCTCGATCTCCATGAGCCCGACGACGCTCGCGTCGAGCCCTTCGATCGCGGCGACGATGCGGGCCTCCTGGCGGCCGAAGTCCTCCGCGTCCCACGCGCCGCGCTGATCGCAGCCCTCGTCGACCGTGACGCCGTCGCCCGCGCGGTCGCGGTACGGCACGCAGGCCGGGTCCTCGATCCCGAGCGTCGTGAAGTAGTTCAAAACGTTGAACGAGGCCACCGACACGTCGCCGCCCACCGCCTCGGGGGCCGCGGTCCGGGTGTTCTCGAACACGACGCCGTCGACACCCGATCCGTCGGCGACGATCGGCTCCGTGGGGTTCAGCTTCCACGCGTCGTTGCGGAAGTCGACGATGTGGGGCTCCGCGAACGTGACGGACGCACCGACCCGGATGGGCTCGACGAGCGAGATGTACGCGGGCGTGAGGTCGCGGTTGCGCGAGAAGCTCGCGGTCGATCCATCGTCGAGGGCGACGCGCCGCGCGGCGTTGTCGGCCGCGACGGCCTCTGCCTCGGGCGAGCCGGGGCGCGCGACGTCGGTCGGCTGGCGCAGGGGATCCGGGCCCGCGGCGAGCACGACCTCCCCGAACGTGTTCGTCGCGTAGGTGTCGGAGACGGTGAACTCGCCGGCGGGCGCGACGAGCATCGACTCCAGGCGCTCGCGCTCCGCGTCGGTCGCGGGCCAGCCCACGACGGCGGGCTCGACCGGCGCGGCGTCGGCGACGATCTCGGCGCCTCCCGCGCCGACGACGAGCTCGGTCAGGCCGTAGTGCTCCTTGACCTCGCCGGTGACCCGCACGGTGTCGCCGATCGCGACCGCGCCCACGGTGGCGGCCGAGTAGATGAAGATCGCGTCCGACGCGACATGCGCGGCCGGGTCGAGCTCGCCGCCGGTGCCGGGGGTCTGGAGGACGTATCCGTCGAACCCGCCCGTCGGGTAGTGGGCCGTGACGACGCCCGTCGTCGTCACCGTCTGGCCGACGAGGGGCGAGGCGTCGCCGGTGCCCTGGATCTCCGCGATCTCGACGGGCTCCCCGGGCGTCGGAGTGGGCGTGGGAGTGGGCGTCGTGTCGCCGCCGAGCGGCTCGGGCGTGGGCGCACCCGTGACGAAGTCCGCGCCGTTGTCGGCCGTGTTCGCGCCTCCCGTGCGGGCGATCGCCGTCGCGTTCGTCGTGGCGGGCGCTGCGGAGGCGGCGAAGTCGGTCGCGCCGCCCCAGCCCACGTAGTCCACGACGGGCGCCGCCGTCGCGAGGCCGGTCGCGCCCGACAGCGGCGTCACCTGCGAGACGAGCGCCACCTTGCCCTGGGATCCGCTCATCGCGATGCCGCCGTCGACATCCGCCTCCACGTCCGGGAGGGCGGTGTTCGAGCCGTAGGCCTGCCCGACCACGAGCGTCTCGTCGGGCGGCAGCACGACATCGCCGAGCGGCGTGACCTGCCACGTCGCGCCCGTCGCCGAGGCGTACTGGACGCTCCAGCCGGCGAGGCTCTGCGGGGCGTCGGTCGTGTTCACGATCTCGACGAAGTCCCGGCTGAATGCGGCGCCGCTGTTGCCGCCGCCGCCGTACACCTCGTTGATGAGGACGCCGTCGCCGGGAGAGACGGCGGCATGAGCCGCGACGGGAGCGAGCAGCGCGGCCGCGACCGATGCGGTCGCTGCCGCGGCGCACAGGCGCCGGGTGCCGCGCGGGGGAGAGGACTGCTGCACGATGGTCTCCTTCGGATGTGCAGGAGGGCGCGGCGGTCGCCGCACGGGAGGATGTCAGGCAATCGTCGTCGCATGAACGGCCGGTTACCGGGATCTCGCGCGGAAGCGGCGGCGCGTCGCGCGGCGACCCGGGCACGCGCGACGGCGCGCGGCCCGTAGAATCAGACGGATATGTCCCCTCGTGCCACGACTCCGCTCCCGCCTGCCGCGACACCGCCTGAGCGCATCCGCAACTTCTGCATCATCGCTCACATCGATCACGGCAAGTCGACGCTCGCCGACCGCATGCTGCAGCTCACCGGCGTCGTGTCCGACCGCGACATGCGCGCGCAGTACCTCGACCGGATGGACATCGAGCGCGAGCGCGGCATCACCGTCAAGAGCCAGGCGGTGCGTCTTCCGTGGCAGCTCGAGGGCGACACCTATGCGCTGAACATGATCGACACGCCGGGGCACGTCGACTTCACCTACGAGGTCTCGCGCTCGCTCGCGGCGTGCGAGGGCGCCGTGCTGCTCGTCGACGCCGCCCAGGGGATCGAGGCGCAGACGCTCGCGAACCTCTACCTCGCGCTCGAGAACGACCTCACGATCATCCCCGTGCTCAACAAGATCGATCTCCCCGCGGCCGACCCCGACCGCTTCGCCAAGGAGCTCGCAGACCTCATCGGCGGCGACCCGGCCGATGTCCTGCGCGTGTCGGGCAAGACCGGTCAGGGCGTGGAGGAGCTGCTGGACCGCCTCGTCGCCGAGATCCCGGCACCCCGGGGCGACGCCGATGCACCCGCCCGCGCGATGATCTTCGACTCGGTCTACGACGCCTACCGCGGCGTCGTCACCTACGTGCGGATGGTCGACGGGCGCCTCTCTCCGCGCGAGCGCATCCAGATGATGTCGACGCGCGCGACGCACGAGCTCCTCGAGATCGGCGTCTCCAGCCCCGAGCCGACGCCCTCGAAGGGCCTCTCCGTCGGCGAGGTCGGGTACCTCATCACCGGCGTGAAGGACGTCCGCCAGTCGAAGGTCGGCGACACGGTGACCAACCAGCGCACGCCCGCGACCGAGCCGCTCCCCGGCTACACCGACCCGAAGCCGATGGTGTTCTCGGGGCTCTACCCGATCGACGCGAGCGACTACCCCGACCTCCGCGAGGCGCTCGACAAGCTCAAGCTCTCGGATGCCTCGCTCGCGTACGAGCCCGAGACATCCGTCGCCCTGGGCTTCGGCTTCCGGTGCGGCTTCCTGGGGCTCCTGCACCTCGAGATCGTCACCGAGCGGCTCTCGCGCGAGTTCGGGCTCGACCTCATCACGACGGCGCCCAGCGTCGTCTACGAGGTCACGACCGAGACCGGCGAGAAGATCGTCGTCACGAACCCCAGCGAGTACCCCGACGGCAAGATCGGGGCGGTGTCCGAGCCGATCGTCAAGGCCTCGATCCTCGCGCCCAAGGAGTACGTCGGCACCGTGATGGAGCTGTGCCAGCAGCGCCGCGGCACGATGCTCGGCATGGACTACCTCTCCGAGGAGCGCGTCGAGCTGAAGTACACGATGCCGCTCGGCGAGATCGTGTTCGACTTCTTCGACCAGCTCAAGAGCCGCACGCAGGGCTACGCGAGCTTCGACTACGAGCCCGAGGGCCAGCAGGAGGCCGACCTCGTGAAGGTCGACATCCTGCTCCAGGGCGAGCGCGTGGACGCGTTCAGCGCGATCGTCCACCGCGAGAAGGCCTACTCCTACGGCACGACGATGACCGAGCGCCTGCGCAAGCTCATCCCGCGCCAGCAGTTCGAGGTGCCCATCCAGGCCGCCATCGGCGCGCGCGTGATCGCGCGCGAGAACATCCGCGCGATGCGCAAGGACGTCCTCGCGAAGTGCTACGGCGGCGACATCTCGCGCAAGCGGAAGCTGCTCGAGAAGCAGAAGGAGGGCAAGAAGCGCATGAAGATGGTCGGCCGGGTCGAGGTGCCCCAGGAGGCCTTCATCGCCGCGCTCTCCGGAGACGTCGAGTCGAAGGCCGGGAAGTAGCCAGGGGCTGCGGTTAGGGTGGAAACCATGCGCCGGGAGACCTTCCGAGACGAGACGGTCGACTATGCCGCTGTCGGGGCGACGCAGGCTCCTGACCTGCTCCAGTACCCGCCGGAGCACAGCATTCCCGCGGCGTCCGCCTGGCGGATCGGCAGCGGCGAGGAGCGCTTCCGCACCGCGGTCGACGCCCTTCTGTCGTGGGGCGCGCTGAAGGGCGCGGGGCTCACGCTGAGCGACGTCCGGCCCGCTCCCGGCCCCACCTACACGGGCGTCAGCTTCGACGAGGCGGGCAACGCCGTCGCGCCGAGCCGATCGGATGCGGACCAGCGGTTCGACGCGGACGGAACGCCGTACGTCGGGGCGGGCACGACCGTCACCGTGCACGGCAAGGTGGGCGGCTCGCGGGCTGACGCCGAGCTGCGGGTCATCTTCGTGATCGAGGAGGCGCGTCGCGTGGGCTTCGCGCTCGGCACCGTCGGCAACTCGGTCGTGAGCGGCGAGGAGTCGTTCATGATCGAGTGGCGCGAGAACGACGAGGTGTGGTTCGAGGTGCGCGCGTTCGACCGCCCCATGACCTTCTGGAACCGCCTGTTCAAGACGCTCGTGCGCCGTCGTCGCAAGGCGCTCTTCGCGGGGTACCTCCGCGCGATCTCGCCGCTGTTCCACACCGGCTCCTGATGGCCGGCGCCCTCCCCGTCGGCAATCCCGCTCCCGCCGACGGCCGCCTTCCGCGCGATCTCCCGATCGATCCGGCGACGGATCTCGGCGTCTACCTGCACGTGCCGTTCTGCCGGGTGCGCTGCGGGTACTGCGACTTCAACACCTACACCTCCGATGAGCTGCGCGGGGCCCGACAGGACGAGTACGCCGACGTCCTCCTGCGCGAGGTCGCGCTCGCGCGCGACGTGCTCGCCGAGGCGGGCGCGCTGCGTCCCGCGCAGACGGTGTTCTTCGGCGGAGGCACGCCGACGCTGCTGCCCGCCGGCGACCTCGCGCGCATGCTCGAGGGGGTCCGCGGCGCGTTCGGCATCGCGGACGGCGCGGAGACCACCGTCGAGGCGAACCCCGACACGGTGACTCCCGCGGTCGCGGAGGAGCTCGCGCGGGCGGGGGTCACCCGCATGTCGGTGGGCATGCAGTCGGCCGTGCCGCACGTGCTCGCGGCGCTCGATCGCACGCACACGCCGTCGAACGTGCGGACGGCGGTCGAGGCAGGGCGCTCGGTCGGGCTCGACGTGAGCGTCGACCTCATCTACGGCGCCCCCGGCGAGTCGATCGACGACTGGCGCGCGTCGCTCGAGGCCGCGCTCGCGCTCGAACCCGACCACATCTCGGCCTACGCGCTCATCATCGAGGACGGGACGAAGCTCGCGCGGCAGATCCGCCGCGGCGAGGTGCCCGCGCCCGACGACGACCTCCAGGCCGACATGTACGAGCTCGCCGACAGCATGCTCGCCGACGCGGGCTTCGCGTGGTACGAGGTGTCGAACTGGGCGCGCGGCGACGGCCGTCGCTCGCGCCACAACCTCGCGTACTGGCGCGGCGCCGACTGGTGGGGCTTCGGTCCGGGTGCGCACAGCCACGTCGCGGGTCTGCGCTGGTGGAACGTCAAGCATCCCGCCGCGTACGCGCAGCGGCTCGCCGCGGGGGAGTCGCCGGCCGCCGGTCGGGAGCGCCCCGACGCAGCCGCGCAGCAGCTCGAGCGCGTGCTGCTGCACAGCCGCATCCGCGAGGGGCTCGCGATCGATGCGCTGCCGGATGACGCGCGGCGCGCGGTGGCCGGCCTCATCGCCGACGGCCTCATCGAGCCGGGCGCGGCGCTCCGCGGGCGGATCGTGCTCACCCTCCGCGGCCGCCTTCTCGCGGACGCCGTGGTGCGGGCACTCACGGACTGAGGTAGGCCGAGCCGCGCAGGCGGCCGGCGCTCATGCCGTTCCCGGCCCCGGGTCGGTAGACTGGCACTCCGAGACATCGAGTGCCAGGAGAGGAGCGCGCACATGGTCAGCGACCGCGGACTGCAGGTGCTCCGGGCCATCGTGCAGGACTACGTCGACACGCACGAGCCGGTCGGCAGCCGCTCCATCGTCGAGCGGCACTCCTTCGGCGTCTCGGCGGCGACCATCCGCAACGACATGGCGCTCCTCGAGGACGAGGAGCTGATCGCCCAGCCGCATACGTCGTCGGGCCGCGTCCCGACGGACAAGGGCTACCGCGTCTTCGTCGACCACCTCGCCGAGCTGCGCCCGCTGTCGTCGGCCCAGCGGTCGGCGATCGCGTCGTTCCTGGGCGATCCGGCCGACCTCGACGACCTCCTCGCGCGCACCGTCCGTCTGCTCACGCAGCTCACCGGACAGGTCGCGCTCGTGCAGTACCCGTCCTTCGCCCGGGCGAGCGTGACGCACGTGCAGCTCGTGCCGCTCGACGGCCGCCGCGTGCTCGTCATCATCGTCACCGACACCGGCCGCGTGTCGCAGCGCATCACGGGCCTCGCCGACGAGCTCGACGCGGAGTCGATCGAGCGGGTCGCCGCGCGCCTCGTGCCTCTCCTCGCCGGCCGCTCCGTGGCCGACGCCGCCGAGCAGCTGCAGCGGGGCGCCGAGCTCGCTGCCGCTCCCGTCAGCGCCGTCGATCGCGCGCTGCACAGGATCGCGCAGGCGGCAGCCGAGGAGCTCGACGAGTTCCGCCAGAACCGCCTCGTGCTGGCGGGCTCGGCGACCCTCGCGAAGCGCGAGCAGGACTTCCGCGGCAGCATCCATCCGCTCCTCGAGGCGATCGAGGAGCAGGTGACGCTGCTGCGGCTCATGAGCGAGATGGTCGCCGACGAGCAGGGTCTCTCGGCGAGCATCGGCCGCGAGAACGCGGCCTTCGGGCTCTCCGAGGCGTCGATCGTCGCGAGCGAGTACGACTCGGCCGTCGGCGCGGCGCGCATCGGCATCATGGGGCCCACGCGCATGGACTATCCCCGCAACCTCGCCGCGGCGCGGGCGGTCGCCCGCTACCTGACGAGGCTGCTGGACGAGGACGAGGGCCGACGCTGACGCGTCGCCCGACGGATCGGAGCACGGGCGCACGACGCCCGCAGGAAGGCTGATGTGGCTGATCACTACGAGACCCTCGGCGTGTCGAAGGACGCGTCGCAGGAGGACATCAAGAAGGCGTACCGCAAGCTCGCGCGTCGCCTGCACCCGGATGTGAACCCCGCGCCCGAGGCCGCGGAGGAGTTCAAGTCGGTCACGCACGCGTACGACGTGCTCAGCGACCCCGAGCAGCGCCGCCGCTACGACATGGGCGGCGACGAGTCGCCGTTCGGCGGCGCGGGCTTCGGCGGATTCGGCGACATCTTCGAGACGTTCTTCGGCGCCTCGGGCGGCGGTCGCGGCGGTCGGCCGCGCTCGCGCCGAGAGCGCGGACAGGACGCGCTCGTCCGCGTGACGCTCGAGCTCGGCGATGTCGTGTTCGGCACGCACCGCGACATCGAGGTCGACACCGCTGTGGTCTGCGAGACCTGCCAGGGGTCCTGCTGCCAGCCGGGGACGAGCCCCGCGACGTGCGACATCTGCGGCGGCACGGGCCACGTGCAGCGCCAGGTGCGCAGCCTTCTCGGCAACATGGTGACGTCGCAGCCCTGCGGCGCGTGCCAGGGCTACGGCACCGTCATCCCGCACCCGTGCGCGACCTGCGGCGGCCAGGGCCGCGTGCGCTCGCGCCGCACCGTGTCGCTCGACATCCCCGCGGGCGTCGAGACGGGCCTGCGTCTGCAGCTGCCGGGCTCGGGCGAGGTGGGCCCCGCCGGCGGCCCGAACGGCGACCTGTACGTCGAGGTCACGGTCGCCCCGCACCGGGTGTTCAGCCGCGACGGCGACGACCTGCTCGCGACCCTCGAGGTGTCGATGACCGACGCCATCCTCGGCACGACGACGACCATCGCCGGGCTCGACGGCGAGGTCGAGGTCGAGGTGCGCCCTGGCATCCAGTCGGGCGAGGTGCTGACGATCAAGGAGCGCGGGATCACCGGGCTGCGCACCTCGCGTCGCGGCGACCTGCGCGTGGGCGTCCAGGTCGTCACGCCGACGAAGGTCGATCACCGCACGCGTCAGCTCCTCGAGGAGCTCGCGCGGCGCACGAAGGCGCCCGCGCCGCGCCTGGCCGAGTTCCACCAGGGGCTGTTCTCGAAGCTCCGCGACCGGTTCCGCGGCTAGGGCCCATGGCGCTGCACTTCCACGACGAGCGCGCGGGGGCGGTCTCGCCCGGCGGCGAGCTCGATCTCACGGGTGCGGAGGCGCACCACGCCGCATCCGTGCGCCGCGTGCGCGTCGGCGAGGAGGTCACGGTCACGGATGGCCGCGGCGCGTGGCTCGCGGGCACGTGCGAGAGCGTCTCGCCGCAGCGCGTCGTCGTGCGGATCGCCTCGCGCCAGGATCTGCCGCCCCAGTCCCCGCGGCTCGTGCTCGTGCAGGCGCTCGCGAAGGGCGACCGCGACGAACTCGCGGTGCAGGCGGCGACCGAGCTCGGCATCGACGAGGTCGTGCCGTGGCAGGCGGCGCGCAGCGTCTCGCGCTGGCAGGGGCCGAAGGCGGAGAAGGGCCGCGCCCGCTGGGCCTCGATCGTCCGCGAGGCCGCGAAGCAGGCGCACCGGGCGTGGATCGCGGAGGTCTCGCCGATCGCGACGACCGCGCAGGTCGCAGAGCGCGCGGCGTCGGCGCGCGTGCTCGTGCTCGACCCCAGCGCGCCGGCCGCCCTGACCTCGATCGACGTCGACGACGCCCGCGATCTCGTCCTCGTCGTCGGCCCCGAGGGCGGCATCGCGCCCGACGAGCTGGAGCGCCTCGCGGCCGCCGGCGCCGAGCGCGTGCGCCTCGGCGACACCATCCTGAGGACCTCGACCGCGGGCCCGGCGGCCCTCGCCGTCCTCAACGCGAAGCTCGGGCGCTGGTGACCGCGGTGGATAGACTCGACGGCATGAGCGAGCCGTCGATCTTCACGCGCATCCTGCAGGGCGAGATCCCGGGAACCATCGTCGCCGAGACCGAGCGCGTGTTCGTGCTGCAGGACATCAGTCCGCAGGCGCCCGTCCACCTCCTCGTCATCCCGAAGACGCAGGAGTACCGCGACGTCGTCGAACTCGCGGCGGGCGACCCCTCGCTCCTCGCCGAGATGGTCCAGACCGCGAAGGCGGTCGCCGAGGACCACGCCGGCGGGCAGTTCCGTCTGATCTTCAACACCGGCGCAGACGCGGGCCAGACCGTGTTCCACGTGCACGCGCACGTGCTCGCCGGAGAACTCCAGGAGAAGAGCCTCGTTGGCCACTGACCCCATGGGCGCCGCCCAGCCGGACGACGACGTCGTCACCCAGACCATCCACGCCGACGGCGTCGCGATGGTGCAGCTCCTCGGACCGCAGGACCGCCTCCTGCGCATGGTCGAGCGCGAGCACCCCGCCGTCGACGTCCTCGTGCGCGGCAACGAGATCACCCTGCGCGGGTCGGCCTCCGCCGTGCGCGCCGCGCGCGCCCTCGTCGACGAGCTGCTGCAGCTCACGCGCGAGGGGCACGACCTCGGCCCCGCCGACATCGCGACGTCGAACCGCATCCTCGAGCAGGGTGGGCCGCGCCCGAGCGAGGTGCTCGGCGAGGCGATCCTGTCGACCCGCGGCAAGGTCATCCGCCCGAAGACCCTCGGCCAGAAGAAGTACGTCGACGCGATCGACGAGAACACGATCGTCTTCGGCATCGGCCCTGCGGGCACGGGGAAGACCTACCTCGCGATGGCGAAGGCCGTGCAGGCCCTGCAGCGCCGCGAGGTGAACCGCATCATCCTCACGCGCCCCGCGGTCGAGGCAGGGGAGCGGCTCGGCTTCCTGCCGGGAACGCTGACCGACAAGATCGATCCGTACCTCCGGCCGCTGTACGACGCGCTCAACGAGATGATGGACCCCGAGCTCGTGCCGAAGCTCATGGCGAGCGGGACGATCGAGGTCGCGCCGCTCGCGTACATGCGCGGGCGCACGCTCAACGACTCGTTCGTCGTCCTCGACGAGGCCCAGAACACGACGCCCGAGCAGATGAAGATGTTCCTCACGCGCCTCGGGTTCGGCACCCGGATGGTCGTCACGGGCGACATCACGCAGGTCGACCTGCCGGGTGGGACGTCGGGACTGCGGCTCGTCACGCGCATCCTCGACGGCGTCGACGACATCCACTTCGCACGGCTCTCGAGCGATGACGTCGTGCGCCACACGCTCGTGGGCCGCATCGTCGACGCCTACAGCGAGTACGACGAGAAGCGCGCCGCGCACCGAGCAGAGCTGGACGAGGCGCGCGAGTTCGCGAACCGCGCCGAGCGGCGCGGTGCGTCGCGCACGGGCGGTCCGCGCGACCGCAAGCCGAAGCGGGGGATCCGATGATCGACATCAACAACGAGTCCGCCATCGCGGTCGACGAGAGCGTCCTGCTGCGTCTGACGCAGCACAACCTCGCGCAGCTGCACGTCAGCCCCGACGCCGAGGTCGCGATCGTCCTCGTCGACGAGGGCGCTATGGAGGCGCTGCACGTGCAATGGATGGACGAGCCCGGCCCGACCGACGTCCTGAGCTTCCCGATGGACGAGCTGCGACCGGGCACCGACGACATGCCGACGCCCGCGGGACTCCTGGGCGACATCGTGCTGTGCCCGCAGGTCGCGGAAGGCCAGGCCGAGAAGGCCGGCCACTCGCTCATGGACGAGCTCATCCTGCTCACGACCCACGGGCTGCTCCACCTGCTCGGGTACGACCACGCCGAGCCGGAGGAGCACCGCGTCATGTTCGGGCTCCAGGATCGGCTCATCGCGAGCTTCGCCGCCGAGGAACGCAGACGCCCGCGCACATGATCGAGACGCTGCTGCTGATCGGGGCCGTCGTGCTCGTCGCGGTCGGGGGCCTCATGTCCGCACTGGACGCCGCGCTGTCGGTCAGCTCGCGGGCCGACCTCGTCGACCTCGCGACCGAGGGCCGCAACGCGCGGTCGCTCGCCCACATCGCCGACGATCCCGACAGCCACGCGAACGCGATCGGCTTCCTGAGGGTGCTCGCGGAGACCGGCGCCGCCGTGTTCGCGACGGTCGCGTTCATCCTGCTGTTCGACAGCGTCTGGTGGGCCGTGCTCGCGACGGTCGTCGTCATGACGGGCTTCTCGTTCGTCGCGGTCGCCTCGAGTCCGCGCTCCGCGGGGCGCCGGCATGCGGAGGCGCTGCTGTCCTGGTTCGCACCGCTCGTGCGTGGTGTGCGCATCGTGCTCGGGCCCCTCGTGAAGGCGCTCGTCGTGGTCGGCAACGCGATCACGCCGGGCGGCGGCCGGCGCAGCTTCGAGTCGGAGGACCAGCTGCTGAGCATGGTCGACGAAGCCGCGTCGAACGACCTCATCGAGGCCGACGATCGCGACCTCATCCACTCGGTGTTCGACTTCACCGACCAGGTCGTGCGCGTCGTCATGGTGCCGCGCACCGAGATGGTCACGGTCGAGGCCGACGCCACCGCACGCGAGGCCATGACGATCTTCCTCCAGCGCGGCATGTCGCGCCTGCCGGTGGTCGACGGGGAGATCGACGACGTCGTCGGGGTCCTGTATCTGAAGGACCTCGTCCTGCATGCGTTCCGCGAGGGCGCCGCGTGGCACGAGGGCACGACCGCCCGGGCCCTCGCGCGGCCTGCCGTGTTCGTCCCGGAGCAGATGCGCGCCGAGACGCTCCTGCAGCAGATGAAGCGCGACGCCGTGCACGTCTGCATCGTCGTCGACGAGTACGGCGGCGTCGCAGGCCTCGTGACCCTCGAGGACCTCATCGAGGAGCTCGTCGGCGACATCTCGGACGAGTACGACCAGCCGTCGAAGGAGATCGTCGATCTCCCGGATGGCACCTTCCGGGTGAGCGCGAGCCTCGGGCTCGACGAGGTGGGGGAGCTGTTCGGCATCGAGCTCGAGGACGATGACGTCGACTCGATCGGCGGGCTCCTCGGCAAGCACATCGGCCGCGTGCCGCAGCCGGGCGACATGGCCGAGGTCGAGGGCCTCATCCTCACCGGCGGCACCTCGCGCGGCCGCGGACGGGGGATCGCGACCGTGTTCGTCGACCGGAGCTCTGCTCTGCGCGCCGTCGACGAGGTGCGCGGCCGTCACCCGCGCACGGGCGAGCTCGCGCTGCCGGTGACGGTGGAGGTGCCGACCGTGCGCGAGCCGGCGAAGAAGAGCGGCGGCCGGAAGTCCGCGGCGAAGAGGAACGGCGGCCGCTCGGACGACGCCGCGAGGAAGGACGAACCCCATGACTGATTCCCCGGAGCACACGAGCCGGAGCGGGTTCGTGACCTTCGTCGGCCGGCCGAACGTGGGCAAGTCGACGCTCATGAACGCGCTCGTCGGCGAGAAGGTCGCGATCACGAGCGAGAAGCCGCAGACCACGCGCCGTGCCATCCGCGGCATCCTGAACCGCCCCGGCGGTCAGCTCATCGTGGTCGACACGCCGGGCATCCACCGCCCGCGCACGCTCCTCGGCCAGCGTCTGAACGACCTCGTCGAATCGGTGCTCGGCGACGTCGACGTCATCGCCTTCTGCGTGCCCGCGCAGGAGAAGGTCGGACCGGGCGACCGCCGGATCGCCGAATCGCTCGACGGCTATCCTCGCGCGAAGAAGGTCGCCATCGTCACGAAGACCGACGCGTCGTCGCACGAGCAGATCATGGAGCGCCTCCTCGAGGTCGACGCCCTCCGCGAGGACTGGGCCGCGGTCATCCCGCTGTCGTCGATCACCGGAGAGCGCCTCGACGTGCTGACGGATGAGCTGCTCGCCCTCATGCCCGAGGGCCCTGCGCTCTATCCCGACGGCGTCGTCACCGACGAGTCGACCGAGGACCGCGTCGCCGAGATCATCCGCGAGGCCGCGCTCGAGGGCGTGCGCGACGAGCTGCCGCATTCGATCGCCGTCACGATCTCGGACATCGCGCCGCGGGAGGACAATCCCGAGCTGACCGACGTCTGGGCCGACCTCGTGGTCGAGCGAGACAGTCAGAAGGCCATCATCATCGGCCGGAAGGGCACGCGCCTCAAGGAGGTGGGCTCGCGGGCGCGAGCGCAGCTCGAGCCGCTGCTCGGCACGCGGGTGTTCCTCTCGCTTCACGTGCGCGTCGCGAAGGAGTGGCAGCGCGACCCCAAGCAGCTGAGGCGCCTCGGCTTCTGAGGCGATCGCTACGCGAGCCCGGCGTCGCGCGCGATCACGGCCGCGGCCATCCGGCTCGCGACGCCCAGCTTTGCGAGCACGTGCGAGACATGGCTCTTGACGGTCGTCTCCGATACGTGGAGCTCGCGCGCGATCTCGGCGTTGGACCGGCCGGCGCCGAGCCCGACGAGCACCTCGCGCTCGCGCGGCGTGAGCAGGTCGAGCGCTGCGGGAGGCTCTGGCCGCTCCGGTGCGCGTCCGACGCTCCGGATGACCCGCAGCGTCACCTCGGGCGCGAGGACGCCCTCGCCGGCCGCCACGCGGCGGACGCCCGCGATGATCTCGTCCGCCTCCGCGGTCTTCAGAAGGTAGCCGGAGGCGCCTGCCGCGAGGGCGCCGTCGACGTAGGCGTCCACCGCGAACGTCGTGAGCACGAGCACGGGGAACCCGCGTGCGGTCAGGGCGGCGGTCGCCTCGATGCCGTCGACGCGCGGCATCCGCACGTCCATCAGCACGACGTCGGGCTCGAGCGCCGCAGCCTGCCGGATGGCCACCTGACCGTCGGCGGCCTCGCCGACGACCTCGATGTCGGAGGCGGCGGACAGGACGGCCGCGATGCCGGCGCGCACCGCTGCATGATCGTCGGCGACGAGGACGCGGATGGTCATGCGGGCGCCCCCGTCGTCCCGGCTGTCGTCGACAGCGGCGCCTCCACCCGCACCCGCCAGCGCGCGTCGACGGGGCCGGCCGAGCCGCGCGCGCCGATCGCCGACCAGCGCCTCTCCATCAGGTCGAGCCCGAGTCCGCGAGCAACCGTCGACGGCGCGCCGACGAGAGGGTTGTCGATCTCCAGCACGGCGACGGACCCGTCTGCGTGCAGCGACGCGTCGACGGCAGCGCCCGGCGCATGGCGAGCGGCGTTGACGATCGCCTCTCGCCCGATCTGCGCGAGCGCGGCCGAGACGTCGGGCGCGAGCGGCGGGCGGTCGGAGGCGACGCGGAGCGCGACGCCGAAGGCGTCGGCGGTGCGCTGAAGGGCGCTCACGGGGTCGTCGGCGGGCGGCAGCGCCGGTTCCTCGCGATCGGCGGCGAGCAGGGAGATCAGCGCACGGAGCTCGGCGAGCGCCTCGCGGCTCGCGGTGCGCACCGCGTCGACGGATGCCCCGGTGCGCGCGTCGAGGCCTCCCCGCGCGCCGAGCGCGCTCGTCTGGAGCGAGATCGCGCTGAGGCGCGCGGCGATCTCGTCATGCAGCGCGGCCGCGAGTCGGGCGCGCTCGGCGCGCACGGCCGCGGTCCGGTCGAGCTCGGCGGCGTGGGCGACGGCGTCGGCGCGCTCGCGGTCGAGGCGGACCAGCGCGTCGCGCTGGCGCACCGATGTGCCCCACGCGATCGGGAGGCCGAGCAGCGCGCCGTAGGTGAGGATGACCGCGACGAGGCCCTCGATCGGCGCGGCGATCGCCAGCGCGGCGAGGACGGCGACGGCGATCGCGAGGACGACGCGCATGCGACGCGCATCGAGCAGGAGCGCGGCCGCGTAGAGCGCGTCGAACATGGCGACGGTCGGCACGAAGGCGATCGAGCCCGACACGAGGTGCACGCTGACGACGAGGATCGCGCCCGCCGTGGCGACAGAGACCGTCGGCAGACGCCGCTTGAGCAGGAGCGGGACGAGGCACGCGACGGCGAGCACCCACGGCATCCAGGGCTGGCCGAGCGGGCGGCCGCCGTCGCCGTCGGGAACGACGCCCGCCCAGGAGGCGACGGCGCCGAGCAGGAGGACGATGCCCGCGTTCGCGAGGTCGCCCGCCGTCGAGCGGTAGCGGACGAAGGGGAGGACCCACTCGTCGAAGGGAGCGCGCGCCATGCTCCCATCCCAGCATCGATCCGGCTGCTCGCCCTCCTCCGAAAGACGGAGACGGCGGCGCGGAGACCGCCACCTTCGGCCGATGCGCGCCTGCGGGCATCACGCGACGCTGTCGACATGGACATCACGACGATCGGCACCCTCGCGCTGCTCGCCCTCGCCGACTCGACGAGCTTCGGCACGCTGCTCATCCCCCTCTGGCTGCTGCTCGCGAGCTCGCGGCCCCGCCCCTCGCGCATGCTCGCCTATCTCGCGACGGTGGCGGGGTTCTACCTGGCGATGGGCGTCCTGCTGTCGATCGGGGCCCGCCTCCTCCTCGACGGGATCCGGGACTGGCTTGCGTCGGACGGCGGCGCGATCGCGATGCTCGTCGTGGGCGGCGTGCTGCTCGCCGGCGCGATCCTCACCGGGACGAGGAAGGACGCCGGTCCGTCGCCGCGCCTGCTCGCCTGGCGCGAGCGCGCCGTCGGAGCGGAGAACGGGCCCATCCGCCCGCTCATCCTGCTCGCTCTCGCCGCGACGGCGATCGAGATCGCCACCCTGCTGCCGTACCTCATGGCGATCGGGATCATGGACGCCGCCCGGCTGCCGCCCGCCGCGCACCTCGGCCTGCTCGCCGCCTACTGCCTCGTCATGGTGGCCCCCGCGCTCGCGCTCCTCGTGCTGCGCATGGTCGCGCATGCCGCGGTGGAGCCGCTCCTGCGTCGCGTGAACGCCTGGCTCACCCGGCAGGCAGGCGAGATGACCGCCTGGATCATCGGGATCATCGGCTTCCTCCTCGTGCGCGCGGGCACGAGCCACTTCGGGGGCGTGGGCGACGTATTCGAGCGCCTACCCGACATCGTCGCGGGCTGAGTGAAGCAGCCTGCTCTGCAAGCCGCGTCGCCGTAGATCAGAGTGCTCAAGCAAGAGGGGAAACTCGCGGCTCCGACTGTGCACTCTGCGTGTTACGGTAGATGCATGCGCTGTGGCGGTCTGCTTCTTCTTAGCTGCCGCGACGAGATCTCGATCTAGGGCCCCTCGTCGCGGAGCTTTCTGTCGGCCCGATCTCGTCTGCAGAACCCGGAAGAAGCATCGATCATGAAGAACAACCAGAAGCCCAGCGCCATGCCGATCCACCGCTATCGGCCGTTCCACGAGCAGATCGCCGTGGACCTCCCGGACCGCACGTGGCCGGGCAAGCGCATCGAGAAGGCGCCCCGGTGGTGCGCCGTCGACCTGCGCGACGGGAATCAGGCGCTCATCGATCCCATGAGCCCCGAGCGCAAGCGCGTGATGTTCGATCTCCTCGTCAAGATGGGATACAAGGAGATCGAGGTCGGCTTCCCGTCGGCCAGCCAGACCGACTTCGACTTCGTGCGCCAGCTCATCGAAGAGGATCTCATCCCCGAGGATGTGACGATCCAGGTCCTCACGCAGGCGCGCGAGCACCTCATCGCCCGCACCTACGAGGCGATCAAGGGCGCGAAGCAGGCGATCGTGCACCTCTACAACTCGACGAGCGTGCTCCAGCGCGAGGTCGTGTTCCGCACCGACAAGCAGGGCATCATCGACATCGCCCTGGCCGGCTCGCGCTGGTGCAAGCAGTACGAGGAGACCGTTCCCGAGACGACGGTCTACTACGAGTACTCGCCCGAGTCGTACACCGGCACCGAGCTCGAGTTCGCCGTCGAGATCTGCAACGAGGTCATGAAGGTGCTCGTGCCGACGCCCGAGCGCAAGATCATCCTCAACCTGCCGGCGACGGTCGAGATGACGACGCCGAACGTGTACGCGGACTCGATCGAGTGGATGAGCCGTCACCTCGACAACCGCGAGAACGTGATCCTGTCGCTGCACCCGCACAACGACCGCGGGACGGCCGTCGCCGCGGCCGAGCTGGGGTACCTGGCGGGCGCCGACCGCATCGAGGGCTGCCTGTTCGGCAACGGCGAGCGCACGGGCAACGTCGACCTCGTCGCACTGGGCATCAACATGTTCACGCAGGGGATCGACCCGCAGATCGACTTCAGCGACATCGACCAGGTCAAGCGCACGGTCGAGTACTGCAACCAGCTGCCGGTTCCCGAGCGCAGCCCGTGGGCCGGCGACCTCGTGTTCACCGCGTTCAGCGGATCGCACCAGGATGCGATCAAGAAGGGCTTCGAGGCCATGGACGCGCAGGCGAAGGCCCAGGGCGTCTCGGTCGACGAGATCGAGTGGGCCGTCCCGTATCTGCCGGTGGACCCGAAGGACCTGGGGCGCTCCTACGAGGCCGTCATCCGCGTCAACTCGCAGTCCGGCAAGGGCGGCGTCGCGTACCTCCTGAAGGCCGACCACGCGCTCGACCTGCCGCGCAAGCTGCAGATCGAGTTCTCCGGCGTCGTCCAGGCGAAGACCGATCAGGAGGGCGGCGAGGTCACGAGCGACCAGATCTGGGCGATCTTCCAGGACGAGTACCTGCCGTCGCCCGTCGACGAGCAGCGCTGGGGCCGGTTCGAGCTGCTCGGAACCCGCTCGAACCGCGACGCGTCGGGTGAGGGCACGCTCTCGGTGACGCTCCGCGACGGCGATGCGACGGTCGAGGCGTCTGCCGCGGGCAACGGACCCATCGCCGCGTTCCTCGAGATCGTGCGCGAGCAGGGCATCGACGTCACGCTCTACGACTACGTCGAGCACGCGATGAGCGCCTCGGCCGACGCGCAGGCGGCCGCCTACGTCGAGCTGCAGGTCGACGGCGAGCGCCTGTGGGGCGTCGGCATCGACGGCGACATCTCGACGGCATCGCTCAAGGCGATCATCTCGGCCGTCAACCGGTCGATCCGCGCCCGCGAGGGCGAGCTCGTCGGCGCCTGATCCGGCGACATCGGAGCGGGTCGGGTCCTCCGGGCCCGACCCGCTCCGCATGTGCGGGATCAGTCGTCCTCGCGCGGCCTCGTGATGTCGTCGGGCAGGATGATCGCGCCGGTGTGCCCGAGATCGGCCGCCGCGGGGATGTCGCCGGCGGAGATGACAGGGATCTCGCGCGTCTCGAGCGCGACCCGGCGGCGGTTGAGGCGCCGCTGCTCCGGCAGCGAGAGGTCGAACACCACCGCGAGGACGCGGATGATCGTCGTGAGCACGATGCCGAGGATCGCGGCGGCGACGATCGGCAGGCCGAGCGCATACGAGACCGCGAGTGCGGCGTTGCCGACGACCGCGGCGACCGCGTAGAGCGACCCGACGTGCATGATCGCGACCGGGAGTCCCATCGCGATGTCGCGGATCACGCTGCCGCCGACCGCGGCGCACGCGCCGATGAAGATCGCGGGGATGAGCGGGATGCCGTTCGCGATCGCCTTCGCCGTGCCGAACGCGCCGAACATCCCGATCACGACCGCGTCGAGCATGACGATCACCTTGTTCAGGCGGTCGAAGATGCCCGCGAGCAGCATGCCGACGAGCGAGGCGCCCACGGCGGTCACGAGGTACCAGTTGTTCTGGAGGGTCGCGGGGGCGAGCCCGAGCAGGATGTCGCGGATGATCCCTCCGCCCATCCCGATCATCGTGCCGATGATCGCGACGCCGAGGAGGTCCAGTCGCGCGCGCCCGCGGAAGCCCGACGCGAACAGCGCGCCCTGGATGCCGCCGAGGCCGACGGCGAGGAGGTCGGCCCAGAGCGGGATGACGAAGAGCGGCTCGGTCACGCGTCCATCCTCGCGCACAGGCTCGATAATCGAACGGTGCCCACCTATCGAGACGAAGCCGTCGTGCTCCGCACCCACAAGCTGGGCGAGGCCGACCGCATCGTCACGCTGCTGACGAAGCAGCACGGGCGGGTGCGCGCCGTCGCGAAGGGCGTGCGCCGCACCTCGTCGAAGTTCGGTGCGCGCCTCGAGCCGTTCATGGTGGTCGACGCGCAGTTCTACATCGGCCGCAGCCTCGACATCGTGCAGCAGGCCGACTCGCTGGGCGCCTACGGTGCCGACATCGTCGCCGACTACGAGCGCTACACGGCCGCGAGCGCCATGGTCGAGGCGGCCGACCGCGTGAACGAGGCGGAGTCGACGCCGCAGCAGTTCTTCCTGCTCGTGGGCGCGCTGCGCTCGCTGTCGCGCGGCGAGCACGCTCCGAACGCGATCATGGACTCGTACCTGCTGCGCACGATGGCGCTCTCCGGATGGGCCCCCTCGTTCGAGGACTGCGCGCGCTGCGGCGCGGCGGGGCCGCACGACCGGTTCGTCGCGCAGCTGGGCGGCGTCGTGTGCGAGGCATGCGCGCCGGCCGGCAGCCCCCGCGTGAGCCGGGGCACCCTGAGCCTCCTCGCGGCGCTTCTCGAGGGCGACTGGGAGCGCGTGGACGCCACGCCCGCGGGCGAGCTGTCCGCGGCCTCCGGCCTCGTCGCGGCGTACGCGCAGTTCCACCTCGAGCGCGCCATCCGCTCGTTCAGCCACGTCGAGAAGCACCGTTGACGACCCCGCGAGAGAGCACATGAGCCCCAAGCCCTACACCCACCCCGACGCCGAGCCGTACAAGCCCCTCGACTGGACGGGGCTCCAGCCGCCGGCGTTCGCCGGTCCGGTGCCACACCATGTCGCGATCGTCATGGACGGCAACGGCCGCTGGGCGAACCGGCAGGGCCTGCCGCGCGTCGAGGGTCACCGACAGGGGATCGAGCAGCTGCTCGACGTCGTCGCGGGCGCGGTGCAGGCGGGGGTGAAGCACCTGTCGGTCTACGCGTTCTCCACCGAGAACTGGAAGCGCTCGCCCGAGGAGGTGCGCTTCCTCATGAACTTCAGCCGGATCGTGCTGCACCGCTACCGCGACCAGCTCAACGAGTGGGGTGTGCGCATCCGCTGGGCCGGGCGCAAGCCGCGACTGTGGGGCTCCGTCATCAAGGATCTGCAGGAAGCCGAGAAGCTCACGGCCTCCAACCGCACGATGACGTTCACGATGTGCGTGAACTACGGCGGCCGGTACGAGATCGTCGACGCCGTGCGCGAGCTCGCGGAGGAGGTCAGGGCCGGGCGGCTCAAGCCGTCGGCGATCTCGGAGAAGTCGATCGCGAAGCGGCTCTACGTGCCCGACATGCCGGACGTCGACCTCTTCGTCCGCTCGAGCGGAGAGCAGCGCACGTCGAACTTCATGCTCTGGGAGGCCGCGTACGCCGAGATGGTCTTCCTCGACCGCCTCTGGCCGGACTTCACGCGCGAGGACCTGTGGGAGGCCATCCGCATCTTCCACAGTCGCGACCGGCGGTACGGCGGGGCGGTCGACGCGCCGAAGGCGTGAGGGGAATGCCGAGGCGTCGCGGCCCGTTGCATCCGGTGTGACGGATGCGATCAAGATCGACGTGTGGAGCGACATCGCCTGCCCCTGGTGCTACATCGGCAAGCGGAACCTGGAGACCGGGCTCGCGGAGGTGGCCGGCGACGACGACGCGCCGCGCGTCGAGGTGACGTTCCACTCGTTCGAGCTCGCGCCCGACACCCCCGTGGACTTCGACGGCTCCGAGCTCGACTTCCTCGTCGGCCACAAGGGCATGGCGCGAGAGCAGGTCGAGCAGATGCTCCAGCGCGTGACGGATGTCGCGGCGGGGGCGGGGCTCGCGTACCGGTTCGACATCCTCCAGCACACGAACACGGTCAAGGCGCACGAGCTCATCCACCACGCGAAGGCGAACGGACGGCAGCTCGAGGTGACCGAGCGCCTCATGCAGGCCTACTTCACCGAGGGGCGCCACGTCGGGCGCATCGACGACCTCGTCGACATCGCGGCGGAGGCGGGGCTCGATCCGGATGGCGCGCGCGAGGCCCTCGAGTCGGGTCGCCACCTGCCCGACGTCCGTCGGGACCAGGAGCAGGCCCGCGCATACGGCATCAACGGCGTGCCGTTCTTCGTGATCGACGGGAAGTACGGCGTGAGCGGCGCTCAGCCGCCGCAGGCGTTCGCGCAGGTCGCACGCCAGGTGTGGGCCGAGCGCCGTGCGGCGGGAGAGCCCGCCGCCTGATCAGCGGGGGAGCGCGGCCTCGATCGCCTCGACGATCTCGGGCGCGTCCGGCTTGACCGGCGGCCGGAACCGGCGCACCTCTCCCGAGGGGAGCACGAGGAACTTCTCGAAGTTCCAGGCGACCGGCCCGGCCAGGCCCACGCCGTCGCGGGTCTTCTTGAGCGCCCTGTAGAGCGCAGCGGCATGCGCGCCGTTGACGTTCACCTTCTCGTGGATCGGGAAGCTGACGCCCCACGTCGTGGCGCAGTAGTCGAGGATCTCCTCGAGCGACCCCGGCTCCTGGCCGAGGAACTGATTGCACGGGAAGCCGAGCACCGTCAGGCCCCGGTCGCCGTAGGTCCGCTGGAGCGCCTCGAGCTGCTCGTACTGCGGCGTGAGGCCGCACTTCGACGCGACGTTGACGACGAGCAGGACACCGTCGCCGTAGTCGGCGAGCGTCTTCTCGACGCCGTCCGCGTCGCGGAACGGGATACGGCGGAGATCATCGGGGGCGGTCATGGCCCCAGCCTAAGACGGCTGTGCACACTCGGCTCCGCCTCGGCTGGGGTCTGGAAGAATCGAGGGGTGACCACCGTCCTCACCCCTGCGCGCACGCTGCGGATCGGCCCGCTCGACATCGGCGTGCCCGTCGTGCTCGCCCCCATGGCCGGCATCACCAACACGGCGTTCCGCCGGCTGTGCCGCGAGTACGGCGGCGGCCTCTACGTCAGCGAGATGATCACGTCGCGCGCGCTCGTCGAGCGCAACGCCGCGACGATGCGCCTCATCCGGCACCACGAGTCCGAGAAGCCGCGCTCGATCCAGCTGTACGGCGTCGACCCCCAGACGATCGCGGCCGCCGCGCGGATCATCGCCGAGGAGGACAGGGCCGACCACATCGACCTGAACTTCGGCTGCCCGGTGCCCAAGGTCACGCGCAAGGGCGGCGGGTCCGCTCTGCCCTGGAAGCTCGGCCTTTTCCGCGACATCGTCGAGCAGGCGGTCGAGGCCGCCGGCCACATCCCGCTCACGGTGAAGATGCGCAAGGGCATCGACGCCGATCACCTCACGTATCTCGATGCGGGCCGCATCGCGGAGGACGCGGGCGCCGCCGCCGTGGCGCTGCACGCGCGGACGGCGTCGGAGTTCTACTCGGGCCACGCCGACTGGTCGGCGATCGCGAAGCTCAAGGAGGCCGTGACGAGCATCCCCGTGCTCGGCAACGGCGACATCTGGTCGGCCGACGACGCCGTGCGGATGATGGACGAGACCGGGTGCGACGGGGTCGTCGTCGGGCGAGGGTGCCTCGGGCGTCCGTGGCTGTTCGGCGACCTCGCGCGCGCGTTCGGGGCGCGAGGATACTCGGCGAACGGAGCGAGCGGCCCCCGGTCGTTGAGCGAGCGCAGCGAGGCGAAGCACTCGGCGAGCGGAGCGAGCGGCCTCCGGTCGTTGAGCGAGCGCAGCGAGGCGAAGCACTCGGCGAGCGGAGCGAGCGGCCTCCGGTCGTTGAGCGAGCGCAGCGAGGCGAAACGCGAGGTCGACGCGACCCTCGGGTTCGTTGCGCAGGCCTTCCGCCGCCACGCGGAGCTGCTCGTCGAGTTCTTCGACGACGAGGATCGCGGATGCCGCGACATCCGCAAGCACGTCGCCTGGTACTTCAAGGGATACCCCGTGGGCGGCGACCTGCGTGCGCGACTGGCGACGGCGTCGAGTCTCGCCGAGATCGACGACCTGCTCGCCGAGCTCGACCACGACGCACCGTATCCGGGCGAGGCCGCGGAGGGCCAGCGCGGTCGCGCGGGCACGCCCAAGCGCCCCGTGCTGCCCGAGGGCTGGCTCGACTCGCGCGAGCTGGGCGAGGCCGCGAGCTGCGAGCTGCGCGAAGCGGAGCTGGACACCAGTGGCGGCTGAGGGCACGGGCGCCGCGCCCCGCCCCGCCGGCTACACCGACGCCGATGCCGAGCGCTTCCACCGCGAGACGCATCGCTCGCAGCGCGATGACTTCGCGCGCGACCGTGCGCGCGTGCTGCACTCCGCTGCGCTGCGGCAGCTCGCCGCGAAGACGCAGGTGCTGAGTCCCGCGAGTCCCGCGGACTTCGCGCGCAACCGCCTCACCCACTCGCTCGAGGTCGCGCAGGTCGGGCGCGAGCTCGGCACCGCGCTCGGGCTCGCGGAGGACGTCGTGGACGCGGCGTGCCTCAGCCACGACCTGGGCCATCCGCCCTTCGGGCACAACGGCGAGAAGGCGCTCAACGAATGGGCGTCCGAGATCGGCGGGTTCGAGGGCAACGCGCAGAGCCTGCGCATCCTCACCCGGCTCGAGTCGAAGGTGCTCGACGACGAGCGCTCCTACGGGCTCAACCTGACCCGCGCGACGCTCGACGCCGCCTGCAAGTACCCGTGGACGGTCGCCGACCCCGTGGCCGATCCGGGCGGGCGCCTGAAGTTCGGCGTGTACCCCGAGGACGAGGACGTGTTCCGCTGGCTGCGCGAGGGCGCCCCGGCCAAGGAGCGCTGCATCGAGGCGGAGGTGATGGACCTCTCCGACGACATCGCGTACTCCGTGCACGACTTCGAGGACGCGGTGGTGAACGGGTACCTCGATCTCGCCCACGTCAGCGATCCGGTCGCGCACCATCCGCTCATCGGCCAGGTGCAGCAATGGGTCGGATACGACTACCCGCGCGACGAGCTCGCCGACGCCCTCTACCGCCTCACGCGCATCCCGATGTGGATGCGCGCCTTCGATCGCTCACGGCGCGACCTGGCCCGCCTGAAGAACCTCACGAGCGATCTCATCGGCCGGTTCGCCCGCGCCGCGGTGGACGCGACGCGTGCGGCCTACCCCGCGGCGTCGCTCACGCGATACGGCGGCCACGTCGTCGTCCCGCGCGAGATCGAGGTCGAGATCGCCGTGCTCAAGGGCCTCATGGGCGCGACGATCGTGACGATCGACGAGCGCCGGCACATCTACGCCGAGCAGCGGCGCGTGCTCAAGCGCATCGCAGACGCCCTGGTCTCGACGGACGCGCTGTGGTCGACCGGCGCCGACGCCCTCGAGCCGGCGTTCGCGGCCGACTTCCTCGCCGCCGACAGCGACGCCGCGCGCACCCGCGTGGTCGTGGACCAGGTCGCCTCCCTCACCGACCAGACCGCCGTCGCGTGGCACAACCGGCTCGTGGGCGAGGTCGACCCCGCCGAGGTCGGCATCTGGGCCCCTCGTCACGCGCGCCGCGGGGCGCCCTCGAAGGCCGCACGCGCGTCGCAGGTGGCCTGATGCCGCGCATCCGGCAGGCCGACGTCGACGAGGTCAAGGCCCGGACGAACATCGCCGACATCATCGGGGAGCGGGTCGCGCTGAAGTCCGCGGGCGTGGGGTCGCTCAAGGGGCTCTGCCCCTTCCACGACGAGAAGAGCCCGAGCTTCCACGTGCGCCCTCAGGTGGGCTTCTACCACTGCTTCGGCTGCGGCGAGTCGGGCGACGTCTACACCTTCCTGCGCGAGATGGACCACGTCTCGTTCACGGAGGCCGTGGAGAAGCTGGCCGCGCGCATCGGCTACACGCTGCACTACGAGGACGGCGGGCCCGCGCCCGAGACGAGCGGCCGCGCACGCCTGTTCGCCGCGAACGCCGCCGCTGCGGAGTTCTTCCGCGCGCAGCTCATGTCGCCCGAAGCGGATGCCGCGCGCCGCTTCCTGGGGGAGCGCGGGTTCGATGCGGGCGCGGCGGCGCACTTCGGTGTCGGATACGCCCCCAAGGGCTGGGACCACATGCTCGACGCGCTCACGGCGAAGGGCTTCACGCGCGAGGAGCTGACGACGGCGGGGCTCGTCTCCACGAATCAGCGCGGAGGCGTCTACGACCGGTTCCGCGGGCGCGTGATCTGGCCCATCCGGGATGTGACCGGCCAGACCGTCGGGTTCGGCGCGCGCAAGCTCTACGACGACGACCAGGGCCCGAAGTACCTCAACACCCCCGAGACGCCCATCTACAAGAAGTCGCAGGTGCTCTACGGCCTGGACCTCGCGAAGCGCGACATCTCGCGCGGCGACCCTCGGCGGGTCGTGGTCGTCGAGGGCTACACCGACGTCATGGCGTGCCACCTCGCGGGCGTCACGACCGCGATCGCAACGTGCGGCACGGCCTTCGGGGCCGAGCACGTCACGGTGCTGCGCCGCGTCTTGGGCGACTCCTCTGCCTCGGGCGAGGTGGTGTTCACCTTCGACGGAGACGCCGCAGGCCAGAAGGCCGCCATCCGCGCCTTCACCGACGCGAAGAGCTTCAGCGCGCAGACCTTCGTCGCGGTCGCCCCCGACGGACTCGATCCGTGCGACCTGCGCCTGCAGCGAGGCGACGGTGCGGTGCGCAGTCTCGTCGACCACAAGGTCCCGATGTTCGAGTTCGTGATCGACCGCGCCGTCTCGCGGTTCGACCTCGGGACGGTGGAGGGCCGTGTCGGCGCCCTGCGCGCCGCGGCGCCCATCGTGGCCGAGATCCGCGACCGGCTTCTGCGCCCCGGCTACGAGCGCGTCCTCGCCCGGCGACTGGGCATGGATCCGACCGACGTCCACGGGGAGGTCGAGCGCGCCGCACGGCAGACGTCGGGCGACGCGCAGCGCCGCCCGGAGCCGGCCCGGACAGAGGTGCCCGAAGGTGACGCCGTGCCCGTGGTGCGCGTGTCGCTCGCGACGCTGCCGCGGGGCACCGACACGGCCATCGAGCGCGACGCGCTCACGGGCATCCTCCAGTACGGGCACCGCGTCGAGCCGAATCTCCTGCATCGCGCGCTCTCGCTGCCGTTCCGCACGCCGGCTCTCGAGGCGGTGCGGGTGGCGGTCGAGGCCGTCGACCGCACGAAGATCGGATGGTCGGTCGCCGCGGTCGAGATGGTGCGGGAGCCCTACCGCTCGCTCGCGGCCGAGCTCATCACGCGCGACTTCCCGGCGCTCAACGAGGAGCGCGCCGTGCTCTCGGTGAACGATCTGTGCCGTCGCATCGTCCTGCGGGCGATCGATGCCGAGAAGAACGAGCTGCTCGGAGCGGTGCAGCGGGTGGCTCCCGAGTCCGAGGAGGGCCGCGCCGTGCGCGTGCGGCTGCGCGATCTCGACATCGAGCGGCGCCAGCTGCTCGACGAGTTCTAGACGGCAAGGCAGGATGGAACAATGCGCGTGCCCGACGACACCGAGAACGCCGTCCGCTGCGTCGACCTGAGCGTGTCCCGCTCGGGCCGCGGCCAGGCCATCCGCGCCGTGGACGGCGTGACCGCGACGCTTCCCGTCGGCGGGACGCTGTGCGTCTCCGGCCCGACCGGATCGGGCAAGTCGAGCCTGGCGTCCGTCCTCGCCGGGACGCGCGACCGCTCGATCGCCGTGTCGGGAGGCGACGCGTTCGTCACGGGCATCTCGGTGCGTCGCCCCGGTCGCGCGCACCGCGTGCTGACGTATCGCACGGGCTACGTGCCGCAGGGCGGGGGAGCCGCCCTGCCGTCGCGCCTGACCGTCTCCGAGGTCATCACGGAGCCGATCACGTCACGAGACCGGCGCGTGAATCAGCGGGCCCTCGCGGTGCGCGTGGCTGCGCTGCTCGACGAGATGCACCTGCCGCTCGGCGCGGCCTCGAAGTTCCCGTACGAGCTGAGCGCCGGCATGCGCCAGCGCGTCGCGTTCGCGCGCGCGCTCATCCTCGATCCGCGGGTGCTCATCGCCGACGAGCCACTCGCCAACATCGGGCTCGAGGTGCGGCACGTCATCTTCGACGCGATCATCCGCCGTCAGCAGGAGTGGGGGATGGCCGCGCTGCTCGTGACGAACGATGCGGACCTCGCGCGCGAGCTCGACGCCGATCGCCTCATCCTGCGCTCGGGGCACGTGGTGGCCGCCGGCGACGCCGAGCATCTGGACTGGACGCCGGGCATGAAGAGCACCGAGACGCTGCTCATCGCGTGACGACACGCCCGCGTGCACGGCTCGGTTTCCGTGTGCGCTCGCGCGTTTGCTAAGCTAGGGGAGTTGCCCCGCGGGGCGGCGAGTGATCCTCGGTAGCTCAATTGGCAGAGCAGCCGGCTGTTAACCGGCAGGTTCTTGGTTCGAGTCCAAGCCGGGGAGCTGAGAAGGGCCCGTCCATCGGACGGGCCCTTTCCCTTTGCCCTCGGCGCTTCAGCGTGTCACCCGCATCCCGGGGGAATCGGCGTCGCGGAGGCTTGCTCCCCCCACGCATTGTTCGAGGCTTGCTCCCCGCACATTGTTCCCGGTAACATCCAGGCAGGCGCCGACGCGGTCGTGTGCACCTCGAGGAGGAGGGTGCAGAAGTGCCATCGACGAAAACGATATCGATCCGTCGCGAGGGTCACCACGGCGCCTGAACCGCTTGCGGGATCTCCGGATCCCGCTGCCTTCGTGCGCCTTCTCGGGCCATGCGCGAGGCACGACCCCCGTGACATCCACCATGGACAAAGGAGTGCAGCAAGTGAGATCACGACACATCCGTCCCCGCGGGCGGCGACGCCGCGCAGCGGCGGCTCTCGGCATCGCGACGCTGATCGCGTCGTCGGTCACGCTGGCCGGCCAGGTCGCCTATGCGGCACCGGAGGCCGTCGCGGCGCCCGTCCCGGCGGAACTCGGCACCGCGCCGGAGCCGCCCGCCGTTCCCGGCAGCCTCCTGCCGGATGGGCGATTCGTGGAGGATGCCTCCGGCTGGACCAGCCAGCGCGGTGGCACGCTCGCCCTCAGCGACGACGCCGCGAGCGGCGCGCACTCGCTCTCGGTGACGAATCGCGAGAACACGCAGTCAGGCCCGTTCGCCGACGTCCAGGGGAAGCTCGAGCTCGGCGCGACGTACCGCATGACCGGGAAGCTCAAGTACGACGAGGGTGCCGCCGCACAGCAGTTCAACTTCACGTTCTGCCCGTCGAACTTCAACGGGTGCGTCGACTACGGGAACTCGTTCACCAAGGGCCGGTGGGGAACGTTCACGCGGGAGTTCACGGCCGAGGATCGTCACGTCGCCGCGTCGTGGTTCTTCGTCGAGACGCCGTGGGGGTCGTCGGCCCTTCAGGATTTCAAGGTCGACGAGCTCTCGCTGGTGAAGATCGCCGACGCTCCTGAGGCGCCGGCGTACACGAACCTGGAGTCGGTCCAGACGAAGCCGATCGGCGACCACAACCCCCTCGTGGGGCACAAGTTCGGGGCCGATCCGCACCACCTGATCTACAACGGCCGGCTCTACATCTACTCCACGGACGACACCCAGCAGTACGAGGCGAACAGCAAGGACGCGAACGGACTCCCGACTCAGCCGAACGGCTACGGAGCGATCACCCGTCTGAACGTCATGTCGACCAGCGACATGGTCAACTGGGTCGACCACGGCAGCGTTCCGATCGCACGCGAGGGAGGTGCGGCTCCGTGGGCGCGCAACTCGTGGGCGCCCGCGGCCATCGAGAAGGATGGCAAGGTCTACCTCTACTTCTGCGACAGCGGCACAGGAACCGCGGTCGTCGTCGGAGGGTCGCCGCTCGGCCCCTGGACGGACCCGGTGGGCAAGAAGATCATCCCCGACACGGTCTCGCCCGAGTACATCGCGAACGGCGGCTTCCCCGCGGGCATGTGGCTGTTCGACCCCGAGGTGTTCATCGACGACGACGGTCAGGGGTACCTGTACTTCGGCGGCAACTCGGTCATCGGCACGAGCCCCAACCAGCAGGGGCCCCAGAACCCGAAGTCGACGCGCGTGGCCAAGCTGGAAGACGACATGGTGACGCTCGCCGGCGACCCCGTCGAGATCGATGCCCCGGGCATCTTCGAGGCCTCGAGCATGTTCAAGCACGATGGCCGGTACTACTACTCGTACTCGTCGAACTTCCAGGTCACGCCCGAGCCCGGCAAGTACCCCGAGCGCGGGGCGATCGCGTACATGATGACGGACGATCCGATGGACCTGTCCTCCGCGAAGTACGCGGGTGTGGCGTTCCAGAACCCCGCCGTGCACTTCGGCGCGGGCAACGGCGGCAACAACCACTCGGACATGTTCACGTTCAAGGGCGAGACGTACCTCACCTACCACGCCCAGACCCGCGGTGCCGCGTGGGCCGCCGCACTCGGCACGCCGGGTGCCACCCAGGGGTACCGGTCGGTCCACATCGACAAGCTCGAGTTCAACGAGGACGGCACGATCAAGCCGGTCCAGGGCACGCGCGCGGGCGTCGATCAGGTCGAGAGCTTCGATCCGTATCGCACGTTCGAGGCGGAGACGCTCGCGTGGCAGCTCGGCATCAGCACCGAGCAGGCCGACGCCCCGTCGGTGGAGTTCCCCGAGCACAACGGCGGCGGCAACATGCTGCTCGCCGACGTGAACGACGGCGACTTCGCCGCGGTCGCCGGCGTGGACTTCGGCGACGGGGCGAAGACGGTGTCCACACGGGTCAAGCCGCTCGTCGAAGGCGCCAGCGTCCAGGTGCGCCTGGACGATGTCGACGGACAGGTCGTCGCGGAGATCCCCGTCGACGGCACGCTCGGGGAGTGGACGACGGTCGAGGCGCCGGTCACCGGCGCGACCGGCGAGCACGACGTGTTCTTCGTCTTCGCCGGGGCGGATGGCGCGGCAGCGGACGCTGATCTGCTGGAGGTGGACAACTGGGCGTTCGCGGCGGACGACGCGCTCGCCTTCACCGTCGAGGTGCTCGACCGCTGCCTGGCCGGCAAGCAGATCATGCAGACCGTGCGGGTGGTGAACGAGGACGATGTCGCGGCGACCTTCGTCGTCGAGTCCGCGTTCGGACGGCGTGAGCTGGGCGCCGTCGATCCCGGTGCCGCGAGGTCGGCCGCGATCAACACGCGGCACTCGCAGGTCGACGCGGGCTCACTGACGGTCACGGCGACGGCGACCGTGGACGGAGAGCAGGTCGAGGTGCAGCGCGACATCCCGACCGAGGCCGCCAGCTGCGGCTGACATCGCGCGCGGATGCGGGGCCGGTCGGGAGTCTCCGGCCGGCCCCGTGCCGTTGCACCGAGCGCCGCACCCCCGCGCGAGGCGCCGAACCCGCGCCGAGCGCGGCACCGCCGCCGCCCCTCTCGGCGCCAGCGAACACACTCGGCGCCAACCGACACGCGCTCGCGCAACCCCTCGACGCGCGCGGCGCGCTCTCGATAGCGTCGCAGGCATGACCAAGACGAGTGCGAGCATCCTCATCCTCGGCGCAGGCGGCGATCTCACGAAGCGGCTCCTGCTGCCCGGGCTGGCGAGCCTTCTCACCCGACGCGAGTACGACGTCCAGGTGATCGGGGCGGGCCTCGATGACCGCAGCGATGTGTGGGACGAGATCGTCCGCACGAGCTTCGAGGCCGCCGACGTCGGAGCCGACCCCGACGCGCTCCTCGATTCCACCGAGTACATCCCCGCCGACGCGACGAGCGCCGAGGTCCTGAAGCGCCTCCTCGATGCGTGCGCGCACACGCCCGTCATCTACTTCGCGCTGCCGCCCGCGGTGAGCGCCAAGGTCTGCGAGGCGCTGCGCGAGGTCGAGCTGCCCGAGGGCACGCGACTCGCTCTCGAGAAGCCGTTCGGCACCGACCTCGAGAGCGCGAGGCGTCTCAATCGCCTGCTCACGCTGCTCGTCCCCGAGGAGCAGATCTTCCGCATTGACCACTTCCTCGGGATGTCGATGGTGCTGAACGTGCTGGGCCTGCGGTTCGCGAATCGCGTGCTCGAGGGCGCATGGCGTGCCGAGCATGTCGAGCGCGTCGAGATCGTCTTCGACGAGACGCTCGCGCTCGAGGGCCGTGGCGGGTACTACGACAGCGCGGGCGCCCTCGTCGACATGCTCCAGAGCCACCTGCTCGAGGTGCTGTCGCTCGTCGCGCTGGAGCCGCTCCCGCGACTCGACCAGGCCGAGCTCCGCTCCAACATCGCGCAGGTGCTGCGCAGCACTCGCGTCTGGGACGACGACCCCGTCGCCGCGTCGAAGCGCGCGCGGTACACGGCCGGGCGCGTGGGGGAGAGGGACCTCCCGTCCTACGTCGACGAAGAGGGTGTGGACCCGGCCCGCGAGACCGAGACGCTCGCTCAGATCACGTGCGCCGTCGACACGCCGCGCTGGCGCGGGGTGCCGTTCGTCCTCCGGTCGGGCAAGGCCATCTCGGCCGATCGCACCACGGTGACCGTCCGCTTCAAGCCGGCGCCGGAGATCCCGGGCTTCATCGGCGAGCCGAAGAGCGACAGCATCGTGCTCGACCTGCTCTCGGGCGAGGTCGCCCTCGACCTCTCCATGAACGGGAGCGGCGATCCGTTCACTCTCGAGCAGACGCGCCTGTCCACCGACAAGGCCCCGGGCGACCTCCTCCCGTACGGGCAGGTGCTCGAGGGCATCCTCGACGGCGACCCGCTGCTCTCGGTCCGCGGCGACATCGCGGAGGAGTGCTGGCGCATCGTCGCCCCGGTTCTCGATGCGTGGCGCGACGGGCTCGTGCCGCTCGAGGAGTATGCGGCCGGCAGCGCGGGCCCCGACGGATGGGGGACCGCGGCGGGCTGACCGGTCACTCGACCGGGTCGCGAGCGGGCAGAGGCGTCCCCGAGCTCTCGCGCGCCTCGGCGGGCGTCGGCTCCTTCTCGCGCGTGCCGGTCGCCTCCGCATCGCCTTCGCTCTCGCCGCGCACGTGCGGGGCAAGGTCGTCGCGCCCGCGTCGCGCGATGTCGATCGCGTCCGCGGCGCGGACCAGCGCGAGGTGGGAGAGCGCCTGCGGGGTGTTGCCCATCTGCCGACGGCGCACGGGGTCGTACTCCTCGGCGAGCAGGCCCACGTCGTTGACGGCCTCCAGCGCTCGTGCCATGAGCGCCTCGGCGTCGTCGAGGCGCCCCGATCCCGCGTACTGCTCGACGAGCCAGAAGGAGCACGCGAGGAACGGATGCTCCTCGCCCGCGAGACCGTCGACCCCGGACGAGGTCCGATAGCGCAGCAGCAGTCCGTCCGCCATGAGGTCCTCTTCGATCGCGGCCACCGTGCCCGTCATGCGCTCGTCGTCCGGAGGGAGGAATCCGATCTGCGGCAGCTGGAGCAGCGCGGCGTCGACCTCGTCGGTGTCGTAGTGCTGCCGGAACGAGCCGCGCCGCTCGTCGAATCCGCGCGCGAGGATCTCCGCGCGGATGGTGTCGGCGAGCTCCTGCCACCGGTCCGCGTCACCGGGCAGGCCGAACTCGCGCACACCGCGCGCCCCGCGATCGAAGGCGGCCCAGACCATCGCGCGGGAGTGCGTGAAGTGCCGCTCGTCGCCGCGGATCTCCCAGATCCCGTGATCCGGCCGCTGCCAGTTGTCGGCGAGGAACGCCAGCAGCGCCCGCTGCAGCGGCCACGACGCGGCTGTCTCCTCAAGGCCTGCGACGCGAGCGCCGTGCAGCGCCACCATGACCTCGCCGAAGATGTCCCATTGACGCTGCCGGTATGCGCCGTTGCCGATGCGCACCGGTCGAGCGCCGCCATGGCCGCGCAGTCCTTCGAGCTCGAACTCCGGCAGGCGGCGCTCGCCCCCGATCCCGTACATGATCTGCACATCCGCAGGATCCCCGGCGATGGCGCGCAGCAGCCATCCGCGCCATTCCTCCGCCTCCTCGCGGTAGCCGTGCGTCAGCAGCACGGCGATCGTGAGCGCCGCGTCGCGCAGCCAGACGTACCGGTAGTCCCAGTTGCGCACGCCGCCCTCGGTCTCGGGCAGGCTCGTCGTGGCGGCCGCCGAGATGCCGCCGGTGTCCTCGTCGGTGAGCGCCCGGAGGACGAGCAGCGAGCGCCGCACCTCCTGCGCGTACGGGGCAGGCGGCGCACTGCGTCGCGCCCACTCGCGCCACCAGTCGAGTGTCAGATCGAGCGCTGCGTCGACGTCGAGCGGCTTCGGCGGACGACGATGCGACGGGTACCACGTGAGCACGATGTCGATCGTCTGCCCCTCCGACACCGCGTGCTCACCGCGGTGCTCGAGGCCCTGCGCCCGCACACGCGGCCCGCGCCGGATGATCGAGTCGGGCCCCGCTGTCGCGAGGATCGCGGGTCGGTCTCCGTACTCGATCTGACGGACCCAGGGAAGGGCGGCGCCGTAGTCGAATCGCACCGCGAACCGCTCCGAGAACTCGACCGAGCCGCGCAGCCCGCGGATGCGCCGCACGAGATTGGGCCGGCTGTCGCCGAGCGGCATGAAGTCGAGCACCTCGGCCTCGCCGTCGGGAGTCTGCCAGGTGGTCCGCAGAACGAAGGTGTCGTCGATGTACGAGCGTCTCGACGTCGCCGTCTCGTCGACAGGGCGGAGAGACCAGCGGCCCGCGCGCTCGTCGTCCAGGAGCGCGGCGAACAGAGAGGAGGAGTCGAAGCGCGGCAGGCAGAGCCAGTCGACGCTGCCCGTCCGCGAGACGAGCGCCGCGGTGTGGAGGTCGCCGACGAGTGCGTAGTCCTCGATGGGGGCGGATGGTGCCGCCTGCGGCGGGCGCGGATGGTGCGAGGCCATGCGCCCCACCGTAGGCGGGCACGGGGGCGAGCGAAACGCCCTTGCGCTCAGCGGTTGGAATCGCGCAGCGTTCCGGTGAGCTCCTCGCCGGGCATGTAGGCCATGCACTGGATGAGCCGGTCGGCGACCGAGGGGTCGCTCCACGTGTCCTCGAGCGGCGTGAGGTAGGTCACGTAGAGCTCGGACTGGTCGTAGGGGAGCCCGATGAAGGCCTCGAACGCCTCGCCCGTGCAGCCTTCCTCCGCCGCGGTGTCGACGGCGGCCTCGCCGGGCCACTCGCCGTCCTCCATCTCGAACTCGTGGTAGACCTCGGAGTCGTGCGGCTCGTCGCACGGGACGACCTCGATGTCGGTCACCTCGCCTTCGGCGGTGGCGCCGGTGCAGTCGCCGACCTCGAGCGAGAAGACGTCGACCGTGCCGCCCTCGGTGACTTCCTGCGTCTCCTCGTCGCGCGCGGCGGTCTCGCCGTTGAGCAGGTTGGCGATGCTCGAGCACCCGCCGAGCGAGAAGGCCAGGGCGACGGCGGCACCCGCGACGAGGACACGACGGGTCGGGTTGGTGCGAATCATGGGGTCACTCTCCTGTGTGCGTAGGTCGGGGCACCAGAAGCCTCACGCCCGCACCCCACTCAGAACGCTACGCGTCGCCTCGATCCTCGCGCAAAGCGAGCAGGCTCAAAAGAGCCCTTCCGCGCGGCGGCGCTCAGGCGTCGAGGTCGTCGACGCCGGGCATCCAGCTCACGCCAGGACGGCCCCACCCGCGCTTCTTCGAGATCTTCTGCGCCGTCTTCCAGTCCCGCTCGGAGAGGCGGTCGACGTAGACGACGCCCTCGAGGTGGTCGAACTCGTGCTGCATGATGCGCGCGCGCCATCCGTCGACCTCGATGCGGACCGGAGCACCCTCGAGGTCGATCCCCGTGACGACGACCCGGTCGGAACGCCGCAGCGGGAAGCGCTCGCCGGGGAACGAGAGGCAGCCCTCCGACTCGAGGTCCTCGTCGGGGTCGCCCGGCTCGAGCGGCACCATCCAGAGCTCGGGGTTGATGATCTCGCCGCGCCAGGGGTTCCCGTCGTCGTCCTCGTAGGTGTAGGTGTAGATGCGCAGGCCGACGCCGACCTGCGGCGCCGCGAGCCCGACACCGGGCGCGGCGTCCATGGTCTCGTACATGTCGCGGACGAGCGTGCGGATCTCGTCGGTGATCTCGTCGACGGGCGAAGCGGGGGCGTGCAGGACGGGATCGCCCCAGATGCGAATCGGCAGAACGGCCATCCCTTCAGGGTAGTCGGCGCGATCGGGCGTTAGTCTCGGTGGGTGACCTGGGGAACCTCGGAGGCCATGAGCCTGGCAGCGGCGGACATCGGCGAGCAGCTCGTCGGCGCATTCGAGAACCCCGGCCTGCTGCTCGGCATCCCGCTCGCGATCGCGGGTGCCGTCTTCATGTCGCTCGGCGCCCAGTACCAGAGCCGCGGCGTGAAGAAGGTCGAGCGGCTCGCCGGCGCCGAGGGCCGCGCAGGCCTCGGGGCCGCGCACCTCCTGCGCCTCATGTCCCGCCCGTCGTGGATCATCGGGACGATCCTGCTCGGCGTCGCGATCATCTGCCAGCTGAGTGCTCTCGCCGTCGCACCGCTCATCGTCGTGCAGCCGCTCGGAGCGATCTCCCTCGTCATCACGACCCTGCTGAACGCGCAGATCACGGGCCACATGCCGACCCGGAACTCGATCACCGCCATCGGCCTGTGCGTCGGCGGCATCCTCGTCTTCGTGCTCGTCGCGGCGCTCTTCGCGACCGAGCGCTCGATCACCGACTTCGAGCTGCTCGTGGTGCTCGCGATCCTGCTCGCCGTGATCATCCTTCTCGGCGCGGCTTGGCTCATCCTGCGCCGCCGGATCGGCGCGCTCTTCTACATCACGGCCGCCGGCGCGCTCTACGGGTTCGTCGCGACGCTCGCGAAGATCGTCATCAAGCGCTTCCAGGCGGGCGACGTGGACTGGACCGTCTGGCTCTGCATCGTCGCGCTCGTCGCGGCCGCTGCCGCGGGCGGGTACTTCGTGCAGACCGCGTACGCGTCGGGGCCGCCCGACCTCGTGATCGCCGGCCTCACGGTGATCGACCCGATCGTCGCGGTGCTCATCGGCGCGATCGTCCTCGGCGAGGCGGCGAACGCCCCGCTGTGGGCGCTCATCGTCTTCGTCGTGGTCGGCGCGGTCGCGTCGCTCGGCGTCTTCCTCCTCGCGCGGCACCATCCGCAGGTCGTCAGCGAGAGCCAGGAGCTGTCGATCCGACGCGGCTCGGATGGCGAGGACGGCGACCGAGCGGATGGCCAGAGCGGGTCCTCGGCACTGGACGCGCTGCGCGCGGCGCGCGACCCCGAGGATCTCCTCTCGCGGCGCAACGGGCCGCGAGACGGCGACGAGGGCTCGGGCCTCGACGCGCGATAGGCTCTAGGGCTGTACGGGGCGGTGGCCAAGCTGGTTAAGGCAGTGGGCTCATAACCCAACGATCGTCGGTTCAAGTCCGACCCGCCCTACTCCCGCATGGCGTCGTGCCTGCGTCATGTGCCCCATCTCGACGGAGGGCGCTCAGACTCTCCCGCGGACGATGCCGTGCCAGTACAGCTGGGGGAGCACCCACCGATCGAGTGCCAACCACCACGGGCGCGGCCGGAGCGGGTCGAGCAGCGGGATGGTCCGCATGACGCGATGAGTGCGGCTGTCGTACTCGCCGAAGACGAGTGCGCGCCGCGACGTCGTGATGGGTGCGACGGTATAGCCGTCGTACTCGAGGAGCGGCCGACCGGAGCGGCGCCGAGGGATGTTCTCGACCACCGTCTTGACCTGGTGACGGAGTGCGCCGCCCGTGCGGGCATCGCCGAGGTCGGCCGCGTCGCCGAGTGCCCAGATGTGCGGATGGTCGCGGTGCTGCAGGGTGCGTGGGTCCACGTCGACGAATCCCCGCGTCTGCTCACCGGCGAGCCCCGATTCGCCGACGAAGGCGGGAGCGCGGTACGGCGGGAGCAGATGGATGAGGTCCGCTGCGATCCGAGCTGTTCCCTCGGGTCCGTCGACGGCCAGCACGTCCTGTTCGATGCTCTCGACGCGGGTCGAGGCCAGGACCTCGACTCCGTAGTCGTCGATCGCCGTCCGGATGGCCCCAGCGATCTCGTCGACGGGATGGAGGCGGTCGGCGTCGTGCACGAGCACGACCCGGAGGTCGCTGAGAACGCCCCGGCGTCGCCAGTGGTCGCAGGCCAGGAAGAGAGGTTTCAGCGCGGTCTCTCGACCCGAGGCGGGCTGCCCGTGCAGAGTGAACACGGCCGTCCCGCGGTCGAGAGCGCGGATCCTGTCCCAGGTGCGCTCGACATGCTCGAGCTCGAACGATGTGCACGCGATGCCGTCTCGAAGCGCCCGCCGCGCGCCCGGGAGCGACTCCCAGTCGGTCTCGGCGCCGCACGCGATGACGACATCCCCAGCGACGAGGACCGTGTCGTCCGCGAGCATGACCTCCCGTCGGCCCGCATCGACCCGCTGCGCCGCCGACGGATAGAGGCGCACGCCCTGGGGGACAAGCGAGGTCTGCGCCCGCACGAGTTCGTCACGCCGAGCGAGACCGCCGGCGACGTAGTTCTGCAGCGGTTTGTAGACATGGTGCGCCGACGGCTCGATGAGCGCGACGTCCGGGCATCCGCGCTTCCGCAGTCGCGCAGCGAGCGACATGCCCCCGTTTCCGCCGCCGATCACGATGACGTCGTGACGTCGCGGGCTCCGAGCAACCGTCTCTGCCATGTCTCGAGAGTCGAGGACACCGCGGGATGTGTCGATGGGGTTGACGTCTCCGCGCGGCGCAGCGAGCATCCGCGAACGGAGCCGCCGGGCATCCACTAGATTCGCGTCGTGAGCCGAGAGACAGCGAGTCGCATGATCCGCACGATCGTCGTCGTGTGCACGGGGAACATCTGCCGGTCGCCGATGGGGGGGTCGTGCTGCGCGACCGCTTCGCATCCGCCGGGATCGACGTCACGCTGCGCTCAGCCGGCATCAGCGCGGAGGAGCTCGGAAACCCGATCGACCCGCGCGCGGCATCCGTCCTCGCCGAGAGCGGCTATCGGGTCCCGACCCGGACCGCGCAGGTCGTGAGCCATGACGACCTCGACGCCGACCTGCTGCTCGCGATGACGGAGCTTCACCGCGCGTCGCTTCTGCGCCAGGGCGCGGACCCCGCACGCACCCGTCTGTGGATGGAGTTCGTCCCCGGTGCCGAGACTCGCGACGTCACGGATCCCTGGTACGGCGACCGCTCCGACTTCGAGGAGACGCTCTCGCTCATCGAAGCCGGAGCACCGGCCATCCTGGATCTGGTCCGGGAGTCTCGCGCGGTCGCGCCGGCGGAGTGATCAGTCCGCCATCGAATCCAGGATGCCGCGCAGCGCCTCGATGGTCGTGCGCGGGTTGATGATGGCGAAGCGGGCGTTCGTCCGCCCCTCATGCCCGCTCGGCGTGACGAAGGCGCGCTGCTCGTCGAGCAGGCGAGCGGACCAGTCCTCGTAGTCATCCTTCGACCATCCGTCGCGCTCGAACACCACGACCGAGAGCTGCGGGCGGCGCAGGAGCGTGAGATACGGACGCCGCTCGATCTCGTCGGCGATCTCCTGCGCGAGCTCGAGGGACGCGGAGATGGCCGAGCGGTACGCTGCGGCGCCGTAGGAGGCGAGCGAGAACCAGAGCGGGAGCCCGCGCGGGCGGCGCGTCAGGTGGGCGGCGAAGTCCGACGGGCTCCAGTCGGCCTTCTCTGTGAGCGTGTCGAGGTACGCGGCGTGCTGAGTGTGCGCACGGCGCCCCTTCTCGGGGTCGCTGTAGATGAGCGCGCACGCGTCGAACGGCGCGAAGAGCCACTTGTGCGGGTCGACGATCACCGAATCCGCATGCTCGACGCCCGCGAAGAGGTGGCGATGGGATGGCGCGAGCATCGCCGAGAGACCGTACGCGCCATCGACGTGGAGCCAGATGCCCCGTGCGCGCGTCACCTCGGAGATCGACGCCACATCGTCGACGATGCCGAAGTTCGTCGAGCCCGTCGTCGCGACGACGGCGAACACGCTCTCGCCGTGCTCGTCGAGCGCCGCCCGCACGGCGTCGCCGCGCAGGACTCCGTCGGCATCGGGTGCGACACCCACGACGTCGACGTCCATCACCCGGGCCGCCGATGCGATCGAGGAGTGCGCCTCCTCGCTGCACACGACCTTCCAGCGGGCAACCGTGCGCCCCGCCGAGCGCGCAGACTCCCGCGCGGCGACGAGTGCCGAGAGGTTGCCGAGCGTGCCGCCCTGCACGAAGACCCCGCCGGCGGTCGCGGGCAGGCCGAACTCCGCTGCGAGCCACGACAGCACCTGGTTCTCGGCGTAGACGGCGCCGGCGCCCTCGAGCCAGGACCCTCCGTAGAGCCCGCTCGCCGACACGACGACGTCGAATGCGGCGGCCGCTTTCGTCGGCGCACACGGGATGAAGGAGAGGTAGCTCGGGTCGTCTGTCGTGATGCACGCGGGCGCGAGCGTCTCCGTGAAGTGCGCGAGGGCCTGCTCGGCACCGAGGCCCTCCTCGCTGATCGTCTGTCCGACGAGGGCGTCGAGTGCCGCCTCGGTCTGCGGCTTGTCGAGGGGAGTGTCCTCCGCGAGGAGTCGCTCGCGGGAGTAGCTCAGCACGAGGTCGACGACCTTGCGGTTCTCGCCGGTGATCTCGTGCATGCGCGTCGCGGATGTCGAGGTGCTCAATGTGGCTCCTTGTCGAGGGAATGGGGCTTCGGTGCAGTATGGTGCACGGTATGGATGTGACGACGACGGCCCTGTCTGCGGCGATCGGCGCGCGCGTGCGCCAGGAGCGGCAGGCCCGCCGCTGGACTCTGGACGCGCTCGCTGAGACCGCCGGCGTGAGCCGTCGCATGCTCGTGAACGTGGAGCAGGGCGCGACCAACCCGAGCGTCGGGATCCTGCTCCGGATCAGCCAGGCGCTCGGCATCGGGCTGCCCGCCCTCGTCGAGAATCCGCAGGTCGCCGCCGTGAAGGTCACGCGCAGGGGCGAGGGATCGATTCTCTGGCGCGGCGACAGGGGAGGGGTGGGGGTCCTCCTGTCGGGAACCGAGTCGCCCGACGTGCTCGAGCTCTGGGACTGGACGGTGCAGCCCGGAGAACGGCACGAGAGCGAGGAGCACGCGACCGGGACGAAGGAGCTCCTGCAGGTGCTCGACGGCGACATCGAGGTCACGGTCGGCGAGCAGACTCACCCGCTCGCCACCGGCGATGTCATCGCCTTCTCGGGCGACGCGCCGCATGCGTACGCCAACCCCGGCTCGGCCCCGGCGCGGTTCACGCTTTCCGTCTTCGAGCCGGGCGTCGGATCGCCGAAGGCCTCCGAGACGCACGGCGACTGACCTACCGGCGCGCACGGCGACGGCGCGCGACCGAGCCTGATTCGTCATTGAACAGCTCCCTTCGAAAGCTCCGCCCACTATAGAGCACGGCAGTGCGCACTCCGCGCACAGCAGTGCATCATCGGATGCGCGTGCGGCCATCAGTGACAGCGAGGCGGGCGGATGGAACGACACGCTTGTGATTTGACGCGCGGGCGGGTCATAATGCAGGGAGAACTGAAGAGGAATCGCCGGATCGCCCGGTCAGGTCGTAGGGGAAGACGCACCTGACGAACGGAGAAGATCATGGCGACACCCATCGCGCGCGGAGTGGTCTATATCCACTCGGCGCCACGAGCGCTGTGTCCGCACCTGGAGTGGGCGGTCGGCCGATCTCTCGGCCGAGCCGTGAACTTCGAGTGGCAGGACCAGCCCGTGCTGCACGGCGCGCGTCGCACGGAGTACTACTGGGAGGGTCCCGCCGGCACCGGCGCCGCCCTCGCGACCGCCATCCGCGGATGGGAGCACCTCCGGTTCGAGGTCACGGAGGATCCCACTCCGCGCAGTGACGGCGGCCGCTGGATGCACACGCCCGATCTCGGCATCCACTACGCGCAGATGGACTCGGCGGGCAATGTCGTGATCCCCGAGGATCGCGTTCGCTACGCGATGGAGATCGCGGGCTCCGACCCGTTCGAGCTCCGTCGCGAGCTGGACGTCGCCCTCGGCAGCGCATGGGATCAGGAGCTCGAGGCCTTCCGCACCGCCGGCGACGACTCGCCGGTCGTGTGGCTGCACCAGGTCGGCTGAGCCCGCGGCGGGAGCCGCGTCCCGCCGTCCACAGACTGCAGACGCCCCAGGAGAGAACTCCTGGGGCGTCTCGCTGTCCGCTGTGGGATCAGCCGTCGTACGAGGCGAACGCGATGACCGCGTTGTGTCCGCCGAAGCCGAACGAGTTGCTGATCGCGAGCTGGGGGCCGTCGCCGAGCGGCTGAGGCTGGCCGGACAGCTTGAACGGCACCTCGGGGTCCTGCTCGGTGATGTTGATCGTCGGGGGAGCGACGCGGTCGCGCAGCGCGAGCACCGTGTAGACCGCCTCGAGAGCGCCCGTGCCGCCGAGGAGGTGCCCGGTGGACGCCTTCGTGGCGGAGACGGGGATCTCGTCGATGCGGTCGCCGAACACGCGCTTGAGGGCGACGTACTCGTTCGGATCGCCGACCGGCGTCGAGGTCGCGTGCGCGTTGATGTGAGTGACGTCGTCGGGCTGAGCACCCGCGACCTCCAAGGCCTGCTGCACGGCGCGCGCCGCACCCCAGCCCTCGGGGTCGTTGCCCGTGATGTGATACGAGTCCGCGGTGACGCCGCCTCCCACGAGGTACGCGTAGATCCGCGCACCGCGGGCCTTCGCGTGCTCCTCGGTCTCGAGCACGAGCGCGGCCGCGCCCTCGCCCATGACGAAGCCGTCGCGGTCGATGCTGCCCGGACGCGATGCCGTTGCGGGATCGTCGTTCCGGCGCGAGAGAGCCTGCGCGGAGGCGAAGGAGGCCACCGTGATCGGGTGGATGGCCGACTCGGCGCCGCCGGCGATGACGACGTCGGCGAGCCCCTGCTGGAGGTGCTCGTAGGCGTTGTAGAGCGACTCCGTGCTCGATGCGCAGGCGCTCACAACCGTGCGCGCGTACGCCTTCGCGTTGAACTGGAGCGAGAGGTTGCCGGCAGCCGCGTTCGGCATGAGCATGGGCACCGTGAGCGGCATGACGCGGCGGGGGCCCTTCTCACGCAGGGTGTCCCATGCGTCCAGCAGCGTCCACACGCCGCCGATGCCGGTCGCGAAGTCGACGCCGAGGCGCTCGGGCGCGACCTCTGGCTCGCCGGCGTCCGCCCAGGCCTCGCGTGCCGCGATGAGCGCGAACTGCGTCGAGGGGTCGAGGCGCTTGGCCTCGTGGCGGGGGAGCACCTCCTCGGGCCGGACGATCGCCTCAGCGGCGAAGGTCACCGGGAGCTGGTACTTCTCGACCCAGTCGTGCTCGAGCGTGCGGGCGCCGGAGACGCCTGCGAGGAGATTGCGCCAGTTGTCCTCGACGTTGCCGCCGATGGCGGACGACGCGCCGAGGCCCGTGACGACGATGCGCTTGGTCATGGCTTGGTTCCCTGTGTTCCTCGGAAGTGCAGATCGGGCGTCACGCCGAGTCGGCGCGACCGCGCGGCGTGACGCCCGGAAGCCTCACTGGTTGGCGGTGATGAAGTCGACGGCGTCCTTCACCGTCTTGAGGTTCTTGACCTCCTCGTCGGGGATGGTCACGCCGAACTTCTCCTCGGCGTTGACCACGATCGTCATCATCGAGATCGAGTCGATGTCGAGGTCGTCCGTGAACGACTTCTCGAGGGCGACCTCGGAAGCGTCGATGCCGGTCTCGTCGGTGATGAGCTCAGCCAGTCCGGCGAGGACCTCGTCGTTCGTGAATGCCATGGGTTTCTCTCTTTCAGGGTTGGGTGATCAGAATCCGGGTCGGGAACCGCCCATCAGTCTAGAGGCGGAGGCGGCCCGATCCGTGGAACGTCAGGGCAGGACGACGACCTGAGCGGCGAAGACGAGCCCCGCGCCGAAGCCGATCTGGAGCGCGAGACCGCCCGAGAGCTCGGGGTTCTCCTCGAGCAGGCGGTGCGTCGCGAGCGGGATGGACGCGGCAGACGTGTTGCCCGTGTCGGCGATGTCACGAGCGATCGCGACCGTGTCGGGCAGCCCGAGCTGCTTGGCGAACTCGTCGACGATCCGCATGTTCGCCTGGTGGGGGATGAACGCCGCCAGGTCCGACGGCTCGACCCCTGCGGCCTCGAGCGTCTGCTTGGCGACCTTCGCCATCTCCCACACCGCCCAGCGGAAGACCGTCTGGCCCTCCTGGCGCAGCGTCGGCCACTCCGCCTCGCCGTCGCGGAACGCCGTGAGCGTGGCGTTCATGCGCACGGCCTCCGACTTCGACCCGTCGGAGCCCCACAGGGTCTGGGACACCCCGGGCGTCTCGCTCGGGCCGAGCAGAGCGGCACCCGCACCGTCGCCAAGGAGGAACGAGATCGAGCGATCGGTGGGATCGACGATGTCGCTCAGCTTCTCCGTGCCGATGACGAGCGCGTACCGCGCCGCGCCCGAGCGGATCAGCGCGTCGGCCTGCGCCACCGCGTAGCAGAAGCCCGCGCACGCGGCGTTGATGTCGTACGCCGCGGCCGGGTTCGCGCCGACGCGGTCGGCCACGATCGCCGAGACGGATGGCGTCTGCCGCGGGTTGCTGATCGTGGCGACGATGACGAGGTCGATCTCGGAGGGATCGACGCCCGAGCGCTGGATGGCCTCCGTCGCCGCGTCGGCCGCGAGCTCGACGGCCGTCGTCGCCTTGTCGGCGCGCACGCGCGTGATGATGCCGGTGCGCTGGCGGATCCACTCGTCGCTCGAGTCGATCGGCCCGACGAGGTCGTCGTTGGGCACGGCGTTCTGGCCGCGCGCGGCGCCGTAGGCGTAGATGCGCGAGTGGGCGCTGCCGGTGGCTTCCTTCAGCGTGGGGGTCGTCATCCTGCTCTTCTTCTCCTCACTCACGCGAGCAGCGCCGCTGCCGCGTCGAGATCATCCGGGGTCTTCACCGCGACCGTCGGCACGCCCTTGAGCCCGCGCTTCGCGAGCCCGACGAGAGCGCCCGCGGGCGCGAGCTCGATGAGCCCCGCGATCTCCGCGTCGGCGAACGATGTCATGCACAGGTCCCACCGCACCGGGTGGCTCACCTGGTGGACGATGAGCTCGAGCGCACGGCGCCCGGTCGCCACCGTCGTGCCGTCGCTGTTGGTCCAGAGCGGGAGCGCGGGATCGCCCACTTCGGCGATCCCCTCGACGGCCTCCTGTAGCGGGCCCGTGGCGGGAGCCATGTACGACGTGTGGAAGGCGCCGGCCACCTGAAGCGGGATGACCCGCGCTCCACGCGGAGCGGACGCGGCGAGGGCGGCGAGAGCGTCCGTCGCTCCGGCCGCGACGATCTGCCCGCCGCCGTTGTAGTTGGCGGGCTCGAGGCCCGCGTCGGCGATCGCCTGGAGCACCTGCTCCTCGACGCCGCCCACGACAGCGCTCATGCCCGTCTCGGCCTGGGCGGCCGCCTCGGCCATCGCGCGGCCGCGCAGGCCGACGAGCCGCATGCCGTCCTCGAATCCGATCACGCCGGCGGCGACGAGCGCGCCGATCTCGCCGACCGAGTGGCCGGCCACCCCGCCCGGGGCGGACGCGCGCGCCTGCAGGGCCTCGTACGAGACGAGGCTCGCTGCGACGATGAGCGGCTGAGCGACCCGCGTGTCGCGGATGCGGTCGGCGTCCCACTCCGTTCCGGCCGCGATGAGGTCGACCTGAGCGGCGTCGGAGGCGGCCTCGAGGCGCTCGCGCACCCCGTCGAGCTCGAGCCAGGGGCTGAGGAATCCGGGCGTCTGGGACCCCTGTCCGGGGAATGCGGCGACGATCACCTGACCATCATGCCAACCGGAACGGCGGCTCGCTGGCGAGATCGTCACAAGAATCCCTGGATCCGTTGTGCGTGGCGGACACCTCGGATGGTCATCGTCGCCCGTCGCGCGGACGGCGGACCGGGCGCCGGACGGCATCCTTGGGGCCGATCGAGCCGAGGATGAGCGCCGTCTGCAGGATGAGCGCCTCACGCGGGCCGGTCGCGTCCCAGCCGATCACGTCGCTCACGCGCTTGAGGCGGTAGCGCACCGTGTTCGGGTGCACGAACAGCTCGCGCGCGGTCGCCTCGAGCGAGCGCCCGTTGTCGAGGTAGCTCCACAGCGTCGTGACGAGGTCGGTCGAGTGCGCCTCGAGAGGGCGGAAGATCCGCTCGATGAGGGTCTGCTTCGCGAGCGGGTCGCCCGCGAGCGCGCGCTCCGGAAGGAGGTCATCCGCCTCGACCGGGCGCGGCGCATGACGCCACGCACGTGCGACGGCGAAGCCGGCGAGTGCTGCGCGGGCGCTGCGGCTCGCGTCGACGAGGGCCGGGACGGCCGGGCCGAGGACGAGGTGCCCGGCGCCGAAGCAGGGCTCCAGCGCATCGGCGATCTCCACGAAGCTCAGCTCGCCGTTCGGCTCCGACTGCTCCTTGCCGGGGGCGTGCGCTCGGCCGAGCACGAGCACGAGGCGCGAGCCCTGCACGCCGATGAGCACGTCGACCCCGAGCTTGCGCGCGGTGCGCCGCACCTGGTCGACGTCGAACAGCGGGGGAGTGGTGCCCACGAGCACCGACACCTCGCCGTGTCCGTGCCAGCCGAGTGCCGCGATGCGGCTCGGGAGCTCCTCATCGGTCTCGCCCGTGAGGATCGAGTCCACCACGAGCGCCTCGAGTCGGGCATCCCAGAGTCCGCGCGACTCCGCGGCCCTGGCGTAGACGTCGGCCGCCGTGAACGCGACCTCCCGCGAATAGAGGAGGATCGACTCGCGCAGCTGCTCGCCGCGTCCGACGACGCGCTCTTCCATGACATCCACGGTCGCGCGGACGAGCTGCAGGGTCTGCTGGAGGCTGACGCTGCGCAGCAGCTCGCGCGGGGCCGCATCGAAGATGTCCGCGGCGATCGAGGGTGTGCTCGTCGGATCCTCGTACCACTCGATGAACGAGCTGATCCCGGCCTGCGCGACGAGCCCGACGGCCGACCGACGGGCCGGAGGCATCTCGGTGTACCAGGGCAGCGACTCCTCGAGGCGCTGCAGCACGGCGGTGGCGACGTCGCCGGAGATGCGGCGCAGCCACGCCAGCGTCGCCGCCTTGTCCATCGTCGCCCTCTCCTCCGTCGACGCAGGGGCGGGGCCCCGCCTGCCGGGGGCCCCGCCGTCTGCCGTTCCGCTCACGCGGTTCAGGAATCTCCGCCTGCGTTGCCGGACGTGCCGGCCGTCACATCGTGGATGCGGTACTTCTCGATCGCCTGCCCGATGACCGAGCGGTCGACGGCGCCCTGGTCGGCGAGCGACTGCAGCGCGCGCACGACCATCGACGGGCCGTCGATCTTGAAGAACCGGCGAGCCGCGGCGCGCGTGTCGGCGAAGCCGAAGCCGTCGGCGCCGAGCGTGTAGTACGGACCGGGGATCCACTGCCGGATCTGGTCCTGCACGGCGTGCATGTAGTCGCTCGTCGCGATGAACGGCCCCTCGGCGCCCTGCAGCTTCTGCGTGAGGTACGCCGTGCGCGGCTCCTCCTCGGGGTGGAGGAAGTTGTGCTCGTCGGCGGCGAGGCCGTCGCGGCGCAGCTCCGACCACGAGGTCACCGACCACACGTCGGCGATGACGCCCCAGTCGCTCTTGAGGAGCTCCTGAGCCTCGAGCGCCCACGGCACGCCCACGCCCGACGCGAGGAGCTGGACGCGCGGACCGTCTCCCGTGCCGACCGAGACGCGGTGGATGCCCTTGACGATGCCCTCTGCGTCGACGTCGGCCGGCTCGGCCGGCTGGCGCATCGGCTCGTTGTAGACCGTGATGTAGTACATGACGTCGGGGTCGGGGTGCGATCCGCCGTACATGCGCTCGACACCGGCCTGCACGATGTGCGACACCTCGTAGCCGAAGGCCGGGTCGTACGTGAGGGTCGCGGGGTTCGTCGACGCGAGGAGCGGCGAGTGGCCGTCCGCGTGCTGCGTGCCCTCGCCCGTGAGGGTCGTGCGACCCGCGGTCGCGCCGATGATGAACCCGCGCGCGAGCTGGTCGCCGGCCGCCCAGAACGCGTCGCCCGTGCGCTGGTATCCGAACATCGAGTAGAAGATGTAGACCGGGATGAGCGGCTCGCCATGCGTGGCGTAGGACGTTCCGGTCGCGGTGAAGGCCGCGGCGGCGCCGGCCTCGTTGATGCCGACGTGCATGATCTGGCCCTGCGGGCTCTCCTTGTAGGCCAGGAGCAGCTCGCGGTCGACCGAGGTGTAGTTCTGGCCGTTCGGGTTGTAGATCTTCGCCGACGGGAAGTACGAGTCCATGCCGAACGTGCGCGCCTCGTCGGGGATGATCGGCACGATGCGGTTGCCGAAGCCCTTGACCCGCATGAGGTCCTTGAGCATCCGGACGAACGCCATCGTCGTGGCGACCTCCTGGTTGCCCGACCCCTTCTTCGGGAACGCGTAGTCCTTGTCCTCGGGCATGGTGAGGGGGATGTGCGTGCTGCGGCGCTCGGGGAGGAAGCCGCCGAGCGCGCGGCGGCGCTCGAGCATGTACTGGATGGTCTCGTCCTGCGCACCCGGGTGGTAGTACGGCGGGCGGTACGGGTCGGCCTCGAGCTGAGCGTCGGACACCGGGATCTGCATCGTGTCGCGGAACAGCTTGAGGTCGTCCAGCGTCATCTTCTTCATCTGGTGCGTCGCGTTGCGCCCCTCGAAGTGCGGGCCGAGGCCGTAGCCCTTGACGGTCTTCGCGAGGATGACCGTCGGCTGGCCCTTGTGCTCCATGGCCGCCTTGTAGGCCGCGTACACCTTGCGGTAGTCGTGGCCGCCGCGGCGCAGGCGCCACACGTCGTCGTCGGAGAGGTCCTTGACGAGCTCGAGCGCGCGGGGGTCGCGGCCGAAGAAGTTCTCGCGCACGTAGGCGCCCGACTCCGCCTTGTAGGTCTGGAAGTCGCCGTCCGGCGTCACGTTCATGAGGTTCAGGAGCGCGCCGTCGGTGTCCCGCGCGAGCAGGTCGTCCCACTCGCGGCCCCACACGACCTTGATGACGTTCCAGCCGGCGCCGCGGAAGAAGCTCTCGAGCTCCTGGATGATCTTGCCGTTGCCGCGGACCGGGCCGTCGAGACGCTGGAGGTTGCAGTTGATCACGAACGTGAGGTTGTCGAGGCCCTCGTTCGCGGCGACCTGGAGCTGACCGCGCGACTCGACCTCGTCCATCTCGCCGTCGCCGAGGAAGGCCCAGACGTGCGAGTCCGAGACATCCTTGATCCCGCGGTTGGCGAGGTACTTGTTCGTCATCGCCTGGTAGATGGCGTTGATCGGGCCGAGGCCCATCGACACCGTGGGGAACTGCCAGAAGTCGCGCATCATGCGCGGGTGGGGGTACGACGGGATGCCGTTCGGCGCGCCCGACTTCTCCTGGCGGAACGCGTCGAGCTGCGCCTCGCTCATGCGGCCCTCGAGGTAGGCGCGCGCATAGGCGCCCGGCGAGGCGTGGCCCTGGTAGAAGATCTGGTCGCCGCCGGACGGGTGGTCCTGGCCGCGGAAGAAGTGGTTGAACCCGACCTCGTAGAGCGACGCCGCCGACGCGTACGTCGAGATGTGCCCGCCGACGCCGATGCCGGGGCGCTGCGCGCGGTGCACGGTGATCGCGGCGTTCCAGCGGATCCAGTGGCGGTACCGGCGCTCGAGCTCCTCGTCACCGGGGAACTCGGGCTCGTCCTCGGGCGCGATGGTGTTGACGTAGTCGGTCGTCGGCACCATGGGCACACCGAGACGCAGCTGCTTCGAGCGCTGGAGGAGGCTCAGCATGACCTCGCGGCCGCGCTGGTGGCCCTTGACGTCCACCAGCTCGTCGAGGGACTGCTGCCACTCGCTGGTCTCCTCCGGGTCGCTGTCGTGCGCACCCTGCGAGTACGGATCCTGGTCGTGAACAGCCACAGGTGACCTTTCGTCTGGCGGGCAGATCGTGCCGCGGAAACGGGACGAGGCGTGCCGGAGCCCGGTCGGGCCGATGCACGCGTATCGGGGACAGCCTAGTCCTTCCGAGGAGGGGCGGGCACGCGCGGCCAGGGTGGCGTCGGCTCTCGGCAAGCGCTCTCCGGTCGCGTGCCCTCGTCCGGACGCGGCAGAATCGGGGAGTGCCCCACGTCTCCGCGCTTTACCGTCATCCCGTCAAGGGCTTCACCGCCGAGGAGCGCGACGCGCTCGTCGTCCAGGGTGACGGCCGCATCGAGGGCGATCGCGTGCTGGCGTTCCGCTTCGCGGACGCAGCCACGCCCGAGGAGCATGACGGACTGGACTACTGGCCCAAGTCAAAGGGTCTCGCGCTCATGGACTTCCCGTCCCTCGCGCGCCTCCGCCTGCGCTTCGACGAGGGCCTCGGCCGGCTCTCCGTCCGCCTGGATGACGAGCTCGTGCTCGAGACGACGCTGGATGCCGAGGGGCGACGCGAGGCCTCCGAGCGGATCGCGCGGTTCGTCCTGTCGACGCCCGACGGGCGGCGCCTGGAGCGCGGTGGCCGCCTGCCGCTCGTCCTCGTGGGGGATGGTCGGACGTCGCGCTTCCAGGATCGGCCGCGCGGCTTCGTGTCGCTGCACGGTCGCCCGTCGGTGCGCGCGGTCGACGAGGTCACTCCGGACGCCGTCGTCGACGACCGCCGCTTCCGCTCGAACATCGTCGTCGATGGTCTCGAGCCGTGGAGCGAGCTCGATTGGCGTGGTCGCGTGCGGATCGGGGAGGTGGTCTTCGCCGTGCAGCGCCCGATCATCCGCTGCCTCGCGATCCACGCCGACCCCGATTCGGGAGAGCGGGACGCCCCGCTCCTGAAGACCCTCACCCGCGTCTTCGGCCAGGCGGAGCCCACCCTCGGCATCCTGCTGCTGCCCGCCGAGGGAGGCGGCGCCGTCCGCGTCGGCGACAGCGTGGAGCTGCTCGACTGAGCTGCTCGACGTGACGTCTCAGAGCGCGGCGCGGATCGCCTGCTCGACCGTCGCGCCGCGGCCCACCTTCGCGGGGATGTCGCCGGGCTGCTCGGCGACGTGGATCGCGTACGAGCCGTCGCCCTCGGCGACGACCCAGCCCCACGGTCGCCGGTCGCGCTTCACGCGCAGGTCGGGGTACCAGATGGTGCTCTGGACCGGCGTCGGCTCGAACGAGTAGAGACTGCCGCCCACGGTCACGAGCTGCGTCGTCTGAATGGCGGCGTCGATGAAATCGCGGTCGAAGGCCCTCATATCCGCACTGTACTCAGGAGCGCCGACAGGCGGTAGACCCGGCCCGCGAGCGGGCCTGCGCGGTGCTCAGACCTCGTCATCGACGTCGTCGTCGCCCGCCGCGAGACGGTCGGCGTCGGCGCTGTCGATGAGGTCGTCGTTCGCATCGGGGTCGAGCACCTCGTCGCCGTCGACCTCGGTCGTCGGCAGGTCGTCGCGGTTCTCGCCGTCATCGGGCAGAGGGTACGGAGCGGGGTAGGGGTTCGACATGATCGCGTCCTTTCGCGTGAGGTGCTGCTCACGCTAGGGGCGGCGGGCGAGGCAGCCCAGGCGCTTGACCGAGAGCTCCGCTCTGGCTAGTCGCCGGCGAGCAGGGCGCGGAACGGTGGGCCCTGCCGGGATCGAACCGACGACATCCACGGTGTAAACGTGGCGCTCTACCAGCTGAGCTAAAGGCCCCTCCCGACGATTCTAGGCGCACGGGATGTCGCCATCCGACCGTAGGCTGGAGAGGTGAACGCCAGCCCCGCCGACCAGCGCCTCCTCCTCGACCTCGCCGACCTCGACCGCCGACTTCGGCAGGCGGAGGCCGCGCGCCGCAACCCGCCGCAGGCAGCGCGGGTGCAGGAGCTCGTCGCGCAGCGCACCGCGCAGAGCCATGAGCTCGCCGTGCGCGTCGGCGCGCGCGACGAGCTGCAGGCCGAGGTCTCGCGCATCGAGTCGGATGTCGCGCTCGCGCAGCAGCGGCGCGACCGCGACCGGGCGCGCCTGGAGGGCTCGGCGAACGCGAAGGACGCGCAGGCGCTCGAGCGCGAGATCGCCGCGCTCACCCAGCGGCTGAGCGCGCTCGAGGATGCCGAGCTCGAGCTCATGGAGCGCCTGGAGGCCGCAGAGGCGTCGGTCGCAGAGCAGCAGGCGATCCTGAACGAGACGACGGCCGAGGGCCAGCGGCTGAGCGCCGAGGGCAAGGCCCAGGTCGAGGCGGCCGGCCGCGAGATCGAGACGCTCACGCGCGACCGCGGCGCCGTCGCCGGGCGCATCCCCGACCCACTCGTGTCCGCCTACGACCGCCTGGCGGCCCGGGGCATCGTCGCCGCCGCGCCGTTCACGCGCGGTGCGTGCGGAGGCTGCCATGTGATGCTCGCGCCGAGCGATCTGCAGGCGCTCCGCTCCGTGCCCGCCGATGCGGTGGCGAACTGCCCCGAGTGCGGGTGCATCCTCGTGCGCACCGAGGAGTCCGGGCTCTGACGCCATCCGTCGTCCTCGGCCGCGCGGGCGACGACATCGTCGCGGTCGCGCGTGACGCCGACGCGATCGCGGAGGGCGACGCCGAGCGCATCGCACGGGCGGGCGACGACGCCGCGCTCGCTCGGTGGGTCGCCGCACGCGAGGAGGCGGACGCCCCGCGCTGGGTCTGGTCGGACACCGCGGTGTGGTACCCGCGTCTGCTCGCGGAGGGCGTGCGGGTCGCGCGCTGCGACGACCTGCGCCTGCGCCACCGCATCCTCCATCACGCCGTCACGCCCGATGCTTCCGCGCACCCGTGGGACGCGGCACCGGCCGAGTCCGAAGTCGCGACGCAGCCGGCGCTGTTCGACGTCGAGCCGACGCGCGTCGCGGGGGAGTCGATGCACGACCTCGACGCGACCGTCGACGAGGCGCGCGCGCAGCAGGGCCTCCTCGCGCGCGCGGAGGATCCGTCGCGCATGCGGCTCCTGCTCGCCGCGGAGTCGGCGGGCGCCCTCGTGGCCGCCGAGATGCGGGCGGCCGGCCTGCCCTGGGATGTCCGCCGGCACGACGCCATCCTCACGGAGGCGCTCGGCCCACGACGGGGCGGCGGCCTCCCTGCGCGCATGGAGGAAACCGCCGCGCGCGTCCGCGAGGCGCTGGGCGATCCGCGCGTGAGCCTCGACTCGCCGCCGCGTCTTCTGCGCGCGCTCCGCAATGCGGGCGTGCACGTCGACTCGACGAGCAAGTGGGAGCTGGCCGAGCACGATCATCCCGTCGTCGCACCGCTGCTCGAGTACAAGAGCATGGCGCGCCTCCTCACCGCCAACGGATGGTCCTGGCTCGACGAGTGGGTCCACGAAGGCCGCTTCCGACCGGTCTATGTGCCGGGCGGCGTCGTCACCGGCCGGTGGGCGTCCTCCGGAGGAGGCGCTCTGCAGATCCCGCGCGCGCTGCGCGGCGCTGTCAGGGCCGACGCGGGGTGGCGCATCGTCTCCGCCGATGTCGCTCAGCTCGAGCCCCGCGTCCTCGCGGGCATGGCACGCGACGAGCGGATGGCCCGGGCCGCCGCGGGCGCGGACCTCTACGAGGGCATCGTGGCCAGCGGCGCGGTCGCGACCCGCGCGGAGGCCAAGATCGCCGTCCTCGGCGCGATGTACGGTGCGACGACGGGCGACGCGGGCCGCCTCGTGCCGCGGCTTCGCAAGGTGTTCCCGGCGGCGATGGCGCTCGTCGATGCCGCGGCGCGCACGGGCGAGGACGGGGGAGTGGTGCGCACGTGGCTGGGGCGCACCTCCCCGGCGCCGGATCCGGCGTGGGTGCAGCAGCAGGCCCGGGCGAGCGGTTCGGATGCCTCGGCCGCCGACGAGACGCGGGCGCGGCGCGCGGCACGCGACCGCGGGCGATTCACCCGCAACTTCGTCGTGCAGGGCACGGCGGCCGAGTGGTCGCTCGCGTGGCTCGCCGACCTGCGCCTGCGCCTCGCCGCGCTCGGAGCCGTCGGCGCCGACCGATCGGCTTCGGCGTCGGGCCCGGTGTTCTCCCGACGTCCGCACCTGGCGTTCTTCCTGCATGACGAGGTCCTCGTGCATGCGCCGGCCGATCTCGCCGACGACGTGGCGGCGGCCATCCGCTCCGCTGCGGATGCCGCGGGTCGGCTGCTGTTCGGGACGTTCCCCATCGACTTCCCGCTCGACGTGCGCATCGACGAGTCCGCCGCGAAGTGATCCCGCCCAGCCGCCGTAGAATGGAGGGGCGAATGGGTCGGCCGGACGGTCGCGTCGCGAGCGGTTCGCCGCCTCGCGCCGAGGAACGTCCGGGCTCCGCAGGGCAGGGCGGTGGGTAACACCCACCCGGAGCGATCCGCGAGACAGTGCCACAGAGAACAGACCGCCGGGATCCGTCCCGGTAAGGGTGAAACGGCGGTGTAAGAGACCACCGGGGGCCATGGCGACATGGCCCGCCAGGTAAACCTCGCCCGGAGCAAGGTCAGACAGAGGATGATGACGCGGCCCGCCGAGTCCTCGGGTAGACCGCTGGAGCGGCACGGCAACGTGTCGCCGAGAGAGATGGCCGTCGATGGGGCGCGAGCCCCGGAACAGAACCCGGCGTACAGGCCGGCCCATTCGCCCTGGACGAGAAGCGCCCCGGCTCCATGCGGGGCCGGGGCGCTGTGCGGTCGAGGGGTCAGGCGTTCGCGAGCGAGGCGGCGCCGATGATGCCCGCGTTGTTGCGGTGCACGGCGGTGACCATCTTGGCGCGCGTGGTGATGTACGGCATGAACTTCTCGGGGTTCTTCGAGACGCCGCCGCCCACGACGAGGAGGTCGGGGGAGAAGAGGAACTCGACGTGCGCGTAGAACTTCTGGAGGCGGTGGCCCCACTTCTCCCACGAGAGGCCCTCGCGCTCGCGCGCCGTCGCGGCGGCGTAGCGCTCGATCGACTCGCCCTTCCAGATGAGGTGGCCGAGCTCGGTGTTCGGGATGAGGACGCCGTCGTAGATGAACGCCGAGCCGATGCCCGTGCCGAGGGTCGTGAGGATCGTGAGGCCCTTCTGGCCCTTCGCGGCGCCGAAGCGCGCCTCCGAGAGGCCGGCGGCGTCGGCGTCGTTCACGAAGTGGATGTCGCGGCCGAGGCCGTCCTGGAAGAACTTCTCGGCCTCGAAGTCGATCCACTCGTCGGAGATGTTGGCCGCCGAGAGCGTGCGGCCGTCCTTGACGATGGCGGGGAAGCAGACGCCGAGGGGGAGCCCGGCCGCGTCCTCGCCGAGGAGCTCGAGCAGGTCGTGCGCGGTCTGGAGCACGTCCTTCGGGTGCGCGCCCTTGGGGGTGTCGATGCGCACCCGGTCACTCAGCAGCGTGCCCTCCGAGAGGTCGACGATGCCGGCCTTCATGCCGGTCCCTCCGATGTCGATTCCGACAGCACGATCCACAGTCTTCGCCATGCTGACAGCTTACTGGGAGCGCGCGGAGCCTCCGGACACGAAGAAGACGCCGGCCTCATCGAGACCGGCGTCTGCAGACGTGCGCGTTACGCGCTCTTGACCCGCGTCGGGTCCTGGCCCGCTCCGCGGCGCTCGCGGATGAACGCGAGGCGCTCGGCGAGGATCTCCTCGAGCTCCTCGATCGAACGGCGCTCCAGGAGCATGTCCCAGTGCGTGCGCGCGGCCTTGTCGCCGGAGTGGTCGACCTCGACCGTGCCCTTCTCGAGCTTGAGCAGCGCCTCGCCGCCGCACGTGCGGCACTCCCACGTCTCGGGAGCTTCGGCGTCCGCTGCGAACATGAGCGTCGTCTCGCGCCCGCAGGCAGCACAGACGTACGTCTGCTCCTTGCGCTCCATGAACACGACGCCCTCTTCGCTCTGAAGACTCTGGGCGCCGAGTCGGATACCACGAAGGCTGCGATCTGCCATGGTGAAGTCCTCTCGTCGGTCACCATTTGTAACGCGTCCGGCTGAGCGGATCATCCGAACGGACGGCGCCGGATGCGCTATTCCCAGGCGACGTTCAGGGCGTCAGAGCGGCCAGCGCCAGGTCGGCGCGATCCGTGACGATCCCGTCGACCCCGCGCCGCACGAGCGCCCTCATCCGCGCGGGATCGTCGACGGTCCAGATGTGCACCTCGACCCCCTCCTCATGCGCCCAGCGGACGAGCCGGCGGGTGAGCACGGGCACGATGCCGCGCCGCTCGGGGATCTGCAGGGCGTCGACTCCGGCGAGCAGCCGTCGTGCGCGCCGCCGTGCACCGAGCGCGGCCGCGAGAACGAGGCGCGCGATGATCGCCGAGCTCGCGCTCGTGGCCGGCCGTGCAGGGAACGCAGCGGCCATGGCCGCCACGCGCCGCGCCTCGTCGAAGCTCGTGAGGAGAACGCGGTCGGCGTGCTCGGCGGCGATGCGGCCGGCGCCCTCGGCGGCGGCCGCGGCCTTCACGTCGATGTTGAAGCGCGTCGACGGGAAGTCCCGGAGCACATCGGCGAGCTGCGCGAGGCCGCCGCGCGGCGCCATGATCTCATCGAGCTCGCGCAGCGTCACGTCGGCGATCGCGCGCGGGTCTCCCGTCACGCGCTCGAGCGTGTCGTCGTGGAAGAGGACGACGACGCCATCCGCCGTGACATGGCAATCGGACTCGACGTACTCGACGCCCGCCGCGTGCGCCGCCGCGATCGCCGCGACCGAGTTCTCGACGATGCCGTCGGCGGCCATGTCGGCCGTCACGAGTCCGCGATGGGCGAGCACGCGCGGATGGCGCGTGCCCGCCAGGTACGGATGCGTCACGCGGGCGGTGGGGTGCGGTCGCCCAGCCCCGGGATCCGTCCGGCGAAACCGCCCGAGATGCCCTTGAGGGCCTCCGTCAGCTCGCTCGGGATGATCCAGAGCTTGCTCGCCTCGCCCTCCGCGATCTTCGGCAGGGTCTGCAGGTACTGGTAGGCGAGCAGCTTGTCGTCGGGGCGCCCCTCGTGGATCGCATGGAAGACCGTCGTGATCGCCTCCGACTCGCCCTGCGCGCGCAGGACCTGCGCCTGCTTGTCGCCCTCGGCCTTGAGGATCGCGGCCTGCCGCGCGCCCTCCGCGACGAGCACCTGCGACTGCTTCTGGCCCTCGGCGGTGAGGATGGCCGCGCGACGGTCGCGCTCGGCGCGCATCTGCTTCTCCATCGCGTCCTGCAGCGTCGCGGGCGGATCGATCGCCTTGAGCTCGACGCGGCTCACCTTGATGCCCCACTGCCCGGTCGCCTCATCGAGCACGGCGCTGAGCTTGCCGTTGATCACGTCGCGGCTCACGAGCGCCTCCTCGAGGTTGAGGCTTCCGACGACGTTCCTCAGCGTGGTGATGGTGAGCTGCTCGACCGCGCCGAGGTAGTTCGCGATCTCGTAGGTCGCCGAGCGAGGATCGGTGACGCGGAAGTAGACGACCGTGTCGACGGCCACCGAGAGGTTGTCCTCGGTGATGACCTGCTGCGGCGGGAACGTGACGACCTGCTCGCGGAGGTCGACGCGCGTGCGTGCGCGGTCGATGAACGGCACGATGAGGTGCGGCCCGCCGAACAGGGTGCGGTGGTACTTGCCGAGGCGCTCCACGATGACGGAGTCGCTCTGCGGCACGATCCGGATGGACCGGACCAGGATGGTGATCACGAAGATGACGACGGCGATCACCAGGATCCAGGTGAGCACCATCGCCATGACGTTGCTGTCGTCCATTTCAGCTCTCCTCGGGCGTGCGGGTCGTGACGAACGCGGTCGCGCCCTGGATGGACTCGACGGTGATCGGGGTCTGCGGGGCCAGCGACCGGTCGCCGCGCACGCGCGCGGACCACGAGTCGCCGTTGACGAGCTTGACGCGGCCCGACATCGCGGTGACCGTCTCGGTCACGACGCCGGACAGCCCCACGAGGGCGTCGACGTTGAACGCCTTCGGGTCGGCGCCGCGGCGCAGGCGCCGCAGAAGCGGCGGGCGCACGAAGACGAGCAGGGCGACGGCCGCGGCGGCCGCGACGATCACCTGGAGCCACAGCGGCGCGCCCAGAAGCCCCGATCCGAGGCCGAACACGCCGCCGAGGCCGAGCATGAGGAACGTGAGCTCGCCCGAGACCATCTCGACCGCGAGGAAGATCGCGATGAGCGCCAGCCATCCGATCCAGGCGAACTGCTCGATCGCTTCCATGGGACCTCCTCGGGGCGGGCTCTGCTCGGAACCTATCACGCACGCGCGACGTCTGATCCGCCCGGGATATCGCGTTGCGATTCCCGCGCGCAGACCGCACTTGGTAGGGTCGGACGGTTCCCGTCCCCACGCTCTCGGAGTCCTCGTGTCGCAGCCTCTCGCACCGCAGTCCCTCGCCGGCAAGACCGTCCTCGTGACGGGGTCGTCACGAGGGATCGGCGCCGACACCGTGCGCTACGCGGCGCAGGCGGGGGCGAACGTCGTCATCAACTTCCGCAACAAGGCCCCCCGCGCCGAGAAGCTCGCCGCCGAGGTGCGCGAGCTCGGCGTCAAGGCGCTCGTCGTCGGCGCGGACCTGACCGACCCGGGCTCGGTCTCGGCGATGATCGACGCGGTCAAGGAGGAGTTCGGGTCGCTCGACGTGCTCGTGCTCAACGCCTCGGGCGGCATGGAGACGGGCGTCGGCGAGGACTACGCGCTCCGACTCAACCGCGATGCCCAGGTGAACGTCCTCGAGACCGCGCTGCCGATCATCCCCGCGGGCGGACGCGTCGTGTTCGTCACGAGCCACCAGGCGCACTTCATCCGCACGACGCCCACGATGGACGCGTACGCGCCCGTGGCCCTGTCGAAGCGCGCGGGCGAGGACGCGCTGCGCGAGCGCATCCCCGCCCTCACCGAGAAGGGCGTCGACTTCGTCGTGGTCTCGGGCGACATGATCGAGGGCACGATCACCGCGACGCTCCTGGAGCGCGTGAACCCCGGCGCGATCGCGGCGCGGCGCGAGGAGGCGGGTCGCCTCTACAACGTCTCGGAGTTCGCCGCCGAGATCGCGCAGGCGATCGTCGACCCGATCCCCGCGGACAACGAGCGCATCGTCGGCGACATCAGCGGGTTCCGCGGCACGGAGTGACCGACAGCGCGCGGGGGCTCTCGCCTGCCTGGTGGGTCGCCATCGGGTTCGCGAGCGCCGCTCTCGCGGCCGTCGGCGCGCCGTTCGAGGCCGCCGTGCACGGCGTCCCGCCGGGCTGGGCGCTCGCACTCGCCCTCCTGCAGGCCGGCGCGATCGCGGTGGCGCCGGTCGCGCCCTGGCCGGCCATCGTCGCGTTCACTGGCGCGTCCGCGGCACTCGCCCTGTGGGCGCCCCCGGTCGGCGTGCCGTGGCCCTGGTCGGTCACGGGCATCATCGGGTTCGCGCTGCTGTGCGGGCTCGTGGCTCTCCGCCGAGGCTGGCGCACGGGCGTCTGGGCGCTGGTGCTCCCCGGGGCGCTCGTGTCGTCGCACGTGCTCACGGCGCGCGGTGACGCGGTGCCGGCGAACGCGATCGTGGCGCTCTCGATCGGGGCCGTGGCACTGGGCGTCGCCGCCCTGCTCGGCGAGCGACGCGCGCTCGGCGCCGCCCTCGCCCGCGAGCGCGCGATCGCCGAGGACGAGCACGCCGCGCGCGTTCAGGTCGAGGAGCGTCAGCGGATCGCACGCGAGCTGCACGATGTCGTCGCGCACGGCCTGTCGCTCATCCAGGTGCAGGCCGCGACCGCGCGCTTCCGGCTCCCCGAGCTCGACGACGCGGCCGCGGCGGAGTTCGAGGAGATCGGCGGTGCCGCACGCCGCTCCCTCGGCGAGATGCGCCGTCTGCTCGGCGTGCTGCGCTCAGGCGACGAGCAGGCGGCTCTCGCGCCCGTCGCGGGCCTCGCCGACATCCCCGCACTCGCGCGCGACGCGGTCGACGCCGGCGCGGCGGTCACGCTGCGCAGCGACGCGCACGCCGACGACCTGCCCGCCTCGCTGCAGCTCGCGGCCTACCGGATCGTGCAGGAGGCGCTGAGCAACGCGCTCCGCCACGCACCGGGGAGCGCGACCACGGTGACGGTGCGGGAGGATGGCGGCATGCTCGTGATCGAGGTCGAGAACTCGCGGCCGGCCGCCGCGGTCGAGGCGTCTCCAGGCGCCGGCCTCGGGCTCCGGGGGATGCGGGAGCGCGCCGCGCTGGTCGGCGGCACGGTCGACGCCCGCCCCACGGCAGAGGGCGGCTTCCGCGTGCACGCGGAGCTCCCTGTCGACGTCGCGGGCGAGAGGGGCGAGGCATGATCACGATCGCGGTCGTCGACGACCAGGCCATGGTGCGCGCAGGATTCGCGGCGATCCTCGCCGCTCAGCCCGACTTCCGCGTCGTCGGCCAGGCCGGGGACGGCGAGGAGGCCGTTCGGCTCGTCAACGAGACGCACCCCGACATCGTCCTCATGGACGTGCGGATGCCCGTGCAGAACGGGATCGAGGCGACGCGCGCGATCCTGCAGCCGCGGCACCCGCGGCCATCGCCGCCGCGCGTCATCATGCTCACGACGTTCGACATCGACGAGTACGTCTATGACGCGCTGAGCGCGGGGGCGAGCGGATTCCTCCTCAAGGACGCTCGGCCGGACGAGCTCGTCCAGGCGGTGCGCGTTGTCGCCGCTGGCGATGCACTGCTCGCGCCGAGCATCACGCGACGGCTCATCGAGGACGTCGTCACCCGGCGACCCGCCCCGCCCACGCGCGCACGGCTCGACCTCGCCGGGCTCACGGAGCGGGAGCGCGAGGTGCTCACGCTCATGGGCCGCGGTCTGTCGAACGGCGAGATCGCGAGCGCGCTCTTCATCGCCGAGCAGACCGTGAAGACGCACGTGCGGAGGGTCCTCCAGAAGCTCGGCGCGCGGGACCGCGTGCACGCGGTCATCTTCGCCTACGACGCGGGGCTTGTCACCCCGGCCTGACGCCCGCGCTCACCCCGAGGGAGGGCAGCGCCGCCGCGCAGATCGACCCCCGGGGTGATCCGCTGGGCGCGGTCGCCTCCGTACGGTTCCCCGACACCGACCGTCGAGGAGACCCGCATGTCCGCGCCTGCCGCCACCGCACCATCCGCCCCACCGCTTCACGGTCCCGATCGGGACCGCAGCATCGATCTCGCCCGCGCGGGCGCCCTCGTCGTCGTCGTGCTCCTGCACGCCACGATGGTCGGCATCGACGTGCAGGACGGTCGCCCCGTGTTCTCGAACGCGCTCGACATCGACGGGTTCGCTCCCTGGAGCTGGCTCGTGCAGGTGATGCCCCTGTTCTTCGCGGCGGGGGGATTCACCGCTGCCCGCTCGTTCCGACGCTCGCGCGCTCGCGGGGCCTCCCGTGCGGCGTTCGCCGCCACCCGCGTGCGGCGTCTCCTGCGGCCCCTCCCGCTCGTCATGCTCGTCCTGGCGGCGGGCCTCTCGGCGCTGCTCGTCGCGGGGGTCCCGGGCGATCTCGTCGCGGTCGCGGGATTCCGGATGTCGCAGCCGCTGTGGTTCCTCGGGGTGTTCGTCTTCGCGCAGGCGCTCGTGCCCGCGCTGGTCGCCGCGCATGATCGCGCTCCCGTCGTCACGCTCGCCGTGCTCGCCGCGGCCGTGGTCGCCGGCGACGTCCTCCGGATGACGAGCGGCGTCGAGGCTCTCGGCCTGCTCGGTCTCGCCTCCGTGTGGCTCACGGTGCAGCAGCTCGGCTTCTGGATCGAGGATGGCCGCGCTGACGCGATCGCGGCGCGCGTGCGCTGGCGGATGGCCGCGGGCACCGTCGGCGTCCTCCTCGTCCTCGTCGTGTCGGGCGCCTACGCGGCGGACATGTACGTGAACCTCAATCCGCCGACGGTCGCGCTCGCTCTGTTCGCCTTCGCGCAGGTCACCCTGTTCACGCTCTCGCGCCCGGCTCTGCGCCGATGGGCAGGGCGGCCGCCGATCGCACGAGCGGTGGATGCGATCGGCGGTCGCGCGATGACCGTCTACCTGTGGCACATGCCGGCGCTCGTGGCGCTCGCGGGAGCCGTCGCGGGGAGCGCCCTCGTCACCGGCGCCGACCTTCCGGCGCCCGCATCTCCCGCATGGTGGCTGGACCGCCCGGCGTGGCTCGTGCTCGGCGCGGTCGTCGTGGGCGCGGGGGCCTGGGCCGCGAGCCGCTTCGAGACGCGGCACGCGCGCTCGGGTGCGGAGCCGGTCACCGAGCAGGCAGGGCGCGCGGCCCTCGCGACCCTCACGGGGGCGGCCGCGGTGGCCGCGGTGCTCGCGCTCGGGCTCGGCCCCGCGACGGCCGTCCTCTCCGCGCTCCTCGCCGCGCTCGCCGTGCGGCTGTCGGCGGCCGGCCCGATCCTGCCCCGAGGCCTCACTCCGGCCGGCGCGCGCGGAGGTCGGCGATCTCCTCTTCGAGGGCCTCGACGCGGCGCCGGAGGGCGAGCACCTTCCGCACGCCGGGCAGGGTGACACCCTCCTCCGTCAGCGTCGCCACCTCGCGCAGTCGATCGACCTCGTTCCGCGAGTACCGGCGCTGGCCGCCCTCGGAGCGCTCGGGCGAGACGATGTCCTGGTCGTCGAGGCGACGCAGCGCAGCCTGCGGCATCCCGAGCAGCGACGAGACCTGCCCGATCGTGTAGAACGGCGCGGTCTGGTCGTCCAGGGGCGACGCAGGCTCCCCGTCGCTCGTCTCGGCGTCATCGCTCATGTCCCCATCCCTTCAGGCAGTCCAGAGACCTCGGTGCGGGTCTCATCTGCGCGGAGGTCGAGCCGCCACGGCCCGATCGGCAGGCCGGTGATCTCCACGCGGCCGATCGCGGGCGGCACGGATCGGATGTCGAGGCGGCCTTCGGGAACGTCGGCATCCAGCCCGAGGCAGATCCGGAGGATCTCGAACGGCGTCGCGGCGGCCCACGCCTGCGGGGAGCACGACGTCGGGTAGGGGACCGGCAGGGGCTTGTCGTCGCGCGCGAAGCCGCAGAAGAGCTCGGGGAGACGCCCGTCGAACGCCTCGAGCGCATCGAGGAGACCGGTCGCGACCTCGACCGCGGCATCCCGGCGCCCGTACCGGGCCATGCCTGCGGCCGCGAGCACGGTGTCATGCGGCCAGACCGACCCGTTGTGGTAGCTCGCGGGGTTGAATCGCCGCGACCGCGACGAGAGGGTCCGGATGCCGAAGCCGGTGAAGAGATCGGGCTGCAGCAGGCGGTCGATCACCCGGTCGGCGACCTCGTCGGGCACGATGCCGGTCCAGAGGCAGTGCCCGACGTTCGAGGAGAGCACGCGCACAGGCTCCTTGCGCGCGTCGAGCGCGAGCGCGTAGAAGCCCTCGTCGGGCAGCCAGAACGCCTCGTGGAAGCGCGCCTGCAGATCAGCGGCCCGCGAGCGCTGCTCGGCCGCGTACGCCGCCTCGCCCAGCGTCTCCGCGATCTCGGCGGCCGCGAGCCGCGCCGCGTAGCAGTAGCCCTGGACCTCGGCGAGCGCGATCGGCGCCTGCGCGTCGGTGCCGTCGCGGTGGGCGATGGCATCCGAGCTGTCCTTCCATCCCTGGTTCGCGAGCCCGCGGTCGGTGCTGCGCTGGTACTCGACGAACCCGTCGCCGTCGCGGTCGCCGAAGCGGTCGATCCACGCGATGGCGCGTCGGACATGCGGCCACAGCTCCTCGATGGCCTCGCGGGGAGCTCCCCAGCGCCGCGCCTGGCCGACGAGCATCGCGAAGAGCGGGGTCGAGTCGATCGATCCGTAATAGACCCGATCGCCGCCGAGGGCGAGCGACAGGTCCGCTCCCAGCCGCACCTCATGGAGGATGCGCCCGGGCTGCTCCTCCGTCATCGCCGACTCGCGCGCGCCCTGCAGCCGAGCGAGGGCGCGCAGGGTCCCGAGTGCGAGACTCGGCGCGAAGGGCATCATCATCGCGCTGGTGAGCAGAGAGTCCCGGCCGAAGAGGGCCATGAACCACGGCGCTCCCGCCGCGACGACCTCGTCCTCGGGATGGGACGGGTCGACGATGCGGAGCGCACCGAGGTCGCGCTCGCTTGTCGCGAGTGCGGCCGCCAGCACCGTGTTCGCCACCGAGATCGAGGGTGTCGCGTCGTGCCACCCGCGCATGCGCAGCGCCGGCTGCGTGCCCTCCACCGGGTCGCCGAGCGGGAAGGACGCGGCCAGCTCGCTGCCGTCCACGGCCGGTCGAACCTCGATGCTGCCCCGCCACGTGCCGCCCGGCTCGACGACGATGCGGAAGGCGAGCGCTCCCGAGGCGGCCTGCGCTCCGGGCGCCGACACGCGCACGCCCCGCTGGGCCGTCCCCTCGCCCTCCAGGCGGAAGTGGAGTCCGTCCCGGTCGAACCCGCCCGTCACGCCCGCCGGCCGCTCGGCCCGGCGCTCCTTGACCTGGAAGAGGTCGGCGAAGTCCGCGTCGACGTGGAGGACGACGTCGAGACCCGCCGGCTCGCTCCCGTAGTTCGAGATCGCGAGGTCCTCGCGCATGCCGCTGCCGACGAGCCGGCGCCGCTCGACGATGATCGTCGGCTCGATGTGGCCGGGGCGGGCCGGAACGCGGCCGATGAAACGCGTCTCGAAGGGCTCTGCCGGGATGATCCCGAGAGGCTCGACCGAATGGCCATCGATGCGCAGCTCCCACTGAGACAGCACGCGGGTGTCCTGCACGAAGAGGCCATCGGCCTGACGAGGGACGATGTCGCCATCGGGGCGGGAGACGCAGAACGACGATCCCTCGACGAGGGTCACGGATGCCTGCGGCTGCTGCACGGTGCCGAGTCCTCGGGGCCGGGTGCGATCGTCGTCGATGGGCAGCCGGGAGGTCCGCGGCTCCACGTCGTCTGCGGTCTCGACGGGGGACGACACGATGTCGGTCACGGTGCTCCTCTCTGACGGGCGCTCTGAAAACCTTCACTTGCAATCGTAGGTTTCCTCTCAATAACCTGACAAGCGACGGCTCAACGTCGAGCTCTTCACCCCACCTTGCGATAGCGCCGATGGAGGAGGAGGTACGCGCATGTCGCTGATCGTCGAACGAGAGGGCACACCGGAGGACGAGGTGGCCACGCGCCCGCTGCGGATCGGGATGATCGCGCCGCCGTGGTTCGAGCTCCCGCCGCGCGGCTACGGGGGAACCGAGGCCGTCGTCGCGGCCCTCGTGGACCAGCTCGTCACCCGCGGACACGAGGTGACCCTCGTCGCCTCGGGGGAGCGCCGCACACGCGCGCAGCGCCACGTGCGGGTGTACGACGAGCCGCCCTCGCACCTGCTGGGGTCGAGCGTCATGCCCGAGGTCGTGCTCGCGGCCGAGGCGGCGCGCTCGCTCGACGAGCGCGAGCTCGACATCGTCCACGACAACTCCGCGGCGGGGCCCCTGCTCGCCCGCTCGCGCGCCATCCCGACGCTCGTGACGATGCATGGGCCGGTGACGGGGGACAACGGCGACTACTACCGCCGGCTCGGGTCGAGCGTCGACCTCGTCGCGATCTCCGACGCCCAGCGCCGTCAGGCTCCTGATCTGAACTGGGTCGGGACGGTGCACAACGCGATCGACGTGCCGAGCTTTCCGTTCCGCCCGCACAAGGAGGATCACGTGCTCTGGATCGGGCGCTTCAGCCCCGACAAGGGGGCGCATCTCGCCATCGAGGCCGCGCGGCGTGCGGGGCGTCGCATCGTGCTCGCCGGCAAGCTCAACGAGACCGCCGAGCGCGAGTACTTCGCCGACGCCGTGCGCCCCCTGCTGGGCCGAAACGCCGAGTACGTGGGCGAGGCGGACGCGAGCGTGAAGCGCGAGCTGTTCGCGAGCGCCGCCTGCCTCGTCTTCCCGATCCAGTGGGAGGAGCCGTTCGGCATGGTGATGGCCGAAGCGCTCGCGTGCGGCACGCCCGTCGTCGCGACGCCGCGCGGCAGCGTGCCCGAGATCGTCCGGCACGGCGAGACCGGGTTCGTCGTCGACGGCCTCGACGCCCTCGCGCAGGCGATCCAGCGCGCGGGCGATCTCGATCCCGCGGCCTGCCGCCGCGATGCGGAGACGCGGTTCGATCTGCCGGTGATGGCCGAGGGGTACGAGCGGGTCTACCGCGTCCTCGCCGAGGGGAGCGAGACCATCCGCTCTCTCACGGCCGCCGCTGCCTGAGCCGAGCCCGTCCGGGACGGCCGCGCATCGCTCGCGCGGCCGTCCCGGACGGACACGAGTCATCCTCCAGGGGGATGGGAACGCACCCACGGGGTGACGACGTGCCGCACGCCCCTCCGTAGCGTCGGAAGCGACCCGGAGGGATCCCCATGACCGCGTTCTTCGACCTCGTCGCCACGGTGCTGCTCGACACCGCGACCTCGCCCTGGATCTACCTCGTCGCGTTCGCCGTGTGCGCGGTCGACGGGCTGTTCCCGCCCGTCCCGAGCGAGACGGTGATCGTGTCGGCTGCGGCGATCGGCGCAGCGACTGGGGAGCCGATGCCCTGGCTCATCGCGCTCCTCGCGGCGTGCGGCGCCTTCGTCGGCGACGGGCTCACCTACCTCCTGGGGCGCGCGATCGGGACGGAGCGATTCGGATGGATGCGGATCGGGCGCGTACGTCGGACGATCGAGTGGGCGCAGGCGGGCCTCGATCGGCGCGGCGCCTCGCTCATCCTCATCGCGCGCTACATCCCCGTGGGGCGCGTCGCCGTGAACCTGACCGCCGGCGCGACGCGCTATCCGCCCCGCCGCTTCGTGCCGCTCGCGCTCGTCGCGGCGGCCGCCTGGGCGGCGTACTCCGTCGGCATCGGCCTCATCGCCGGCACCTGGCTCCGCGAGCAGCCGCTCCTGGGCGCCGCGATCGGCGCAGGCATCGCGATCGTGCTCGGGATCGCGATCGATCGCGTGATCGCCCTGCGTCAGCGCTCGCTCAGCCCAGAAGCAGAGCGCACGCGAACAGAGCCGGCAGGCATCCCAGCGTCGTGAGGAACACGGTGTCGCGGGCGACCACCTCGCCGACCTCGTAGCGCTGCGCGTAGTTGAAGACGTTCTGCGCGCTGGGGAGCGCGGCGAGCACGACCACCGCGAGCAGCGCGTGGTCGTCGAGCTGGAAGGCGAATCGGCCGATGGCCCATGCCACGAGCGGCATGAGCGCGAGCTTGCAGACCGTCGCGAGGGCGATGTCGCGGCGCGTGCCGACCTGCGTGAGGACGCGCTGGCCGTAGAGCGACATGCCGAAGCTGATGAGGAGCACGGGCACGGCTCCGCCCGCGAGGAGCCGCAGCGGGTCCATGACGATGGGCGGGAGCTCGACGTCGAGGAGCGCCACGAGAACCCCGAGGGCCGCGCCGATGATCATGGGGTTGCGCAGCGTCCGCCGCGCGATCGCCCCGAAAGACGCCTCTCCCGATGACGAGCCGTCGAGGATGGCGAGCACGATCGGCGTGAACACGAGGAGCTGCAGGAGCAGGATGGGCGCGGCGTACGCGGCGTCGCCGAGCACGTAGGTGGCGATCGGGATGCCGATGTTGTTGCCGTTCACGTACCCGGCTCCCAGCGCGCCGACCGCCGTGACGCCCCAGCCGCGACGCCAGCCGAGCCGGGCCACGAGGCCGTAGAGGATGAAGATCGCCGCGGCCGCGAGCGCGGAGACGGGCAGCAGAGCCGAGAACAGCACGCCGAGATCGGCCTCTGCCAGCACGGTGAAGAGCAGTAACGGGTTCAGCACGAAGAAGCAGAGTCGGCTGAGCACGAATCGGCCCTGCGGCCCGAGGAGGTCGACGCGCCCGACGACGTAGCCGGTGAGGATCGCCACGCCGACGACCGCGAAGCCGGTGAGGACGTCGATCATGCGGGGGTCTCTCTCACCCCTCCAACCTACGCCCCGCGGCGACCCGCCCCGTGCGCTGGATAGGCTCGCGGGGTGAGCGGAATCGAGCGCGTGACGGTGTTCCTGGGGTCGGCGACGGGTGTGCGGCCGGACTACGCGGAGGCCGCGACCGCGTTCGGCCGTGCGCTCGCGGCGCGCGGCACGGGGCTCGTCTACGGCGGCGGGCGGGTCGGGCTCATGGGCACGGTCGCCGACGCCGCATCCGAGGCGGGCGGAGAGGCGATCGGGGTAATGCCCCAGGACCTCGTGGACGCCGAGATCTCGCACCCGGGGCTGACCGCTCTCGAGATCGTGCCCGACATGCACGCGCGCAAGCTGCGCATGGCCGAGCTCGGCGACGCCTTCGTGGCGCTGCCCGGGGGAGCGGGCACGCTCGAGGAGCTCTTCGAAGCCTGGACCTGGCTGCAGCTCGGGATCCACCGCAAGCCGGTCGCCCTCCTCGATGTCGCCGGCTTCTGGCGCCCGCTGCTCGATGCCCTCGACCACATGACGGCGGAGGGCTTCGTCCGCTCCGCGTTCCGCGACACCCTGATCGTGGCGGACGACGCGGGCGCGCTGCTCGACGCCCTCGAGACCTGGGAGCCGCCGGCACCGAAGTGGGGATCGCCCGCGCCGCGTCCCTGACCCCCTTGCCGGCGCCGATGGCTCGCGCCTATGGTCAGGGCGGAGTCACCCGGCGACGAGAGGATCTTCATGAGCGTGTTCTGCGACGTCACGGTCTCGCTCGACGGGTGCGTCGCCGGCCCGGACCAGAGTCTCGAGGACCCGCTCGGCATCGGCGGCGAGGACCTGCATCGCTGGATGTTCGAGGCGGCCGAGGAGAACAGGGACGAGCGCGACGCGATCACGCGCGCCGGCGCGTTCATCATGGGCAGGAACATGTTCGGGCCGATCCGCGGGGAGTGGCCGGACGAGTCGTGGCAGGGGTGGTGGGGGAGCGATCCGCCGTATCACGCGCCGGTCTTCGTGCTGACGAACCACGCGCGTCGCCCGCTCGAGCTCGAGGGCGGCACGACCTTCCACTTCGTCACCGACGGCATCGAGGCCGCGCTCGATCGCGCACGGGCCGCAGCCGGCGATGCGGATGTCTCGGTGTGCGGCGGCGCGCAGACCGCGAACGCGTACCTGCGCGCCGATCTCGTCGACGAGCTGCGGCTCCATATCGCCCCGATCACGCTCGGGCCGGGCGCGCGGCTCTTCGAGGGCGTCGCTCGCTTCGGGCTCGTCCCCGCCTCGGCGCGGTCGACGCCGCTCGCCACGCATCTCGTCTTCCGGCGTGCGGAGAGCCGCTGATCCGGCGACGTCGGCAGGGCATGGCAGGATCGCCTACGTGACGAGCCCACCCGCCCCCGCAGACCGGCTTCGGGACCTCGCCCTCCTCCGCCGGGTGCGCGACCGGATGGACCGCGAGTTCGCCCAGCCACTCGACGTCGAGGCCCTCGCGCGCGGCGTGGGCATGTCCGCTGGCCACCTCAGCCGGCAGTTCAAGCTCGCGTACGGGGAGCCGCCGTACTCCTACCTCATGACGCGGCGGATCGAGAGGGCGATGTCGCTCCTGCGACGCGGCGATCTGACCGTCACCGAGATCTGCTTCGAGGTCGGCTTCGGATCGCTCGGCACGTTCAGCACGCGCTTCACCGAGCTCGTGGGAATGCCGCCGAGCGAGTACCGGCGGCGGTCCGAGGGCGATCTCGCTGGCGTTCCCACCCTCATCACCAAGCACGTGACGCGACCGATCAGGAATCGAGAAGCGCGACCATCCGACCCGCGGATAGCGTGAGCGACATGACCATCACGATCCACTCCAGCTTCCTGCCGCAGACCGACCCTGATGCCGCTCTGGGCTTCTACCGCGACGCCCTCGGCTTCGAGGTGCGCAACGACGTGGGCTACGAGGGGCTGCGCTGGCTCACCGTGGGCCCGGCCGACCAGCCCGACACGAACATCGTGCTCTACCCGCCCGCCGTCGAGAGCGGGATCACCGATGACGAGCGCCGCACCATCCTCGAGATGATCGCGAAGGGCACGTATGCGAGCCTCCTGCTCGCGACGCCCGACGTCGACGCCGAGTTCGCGCGGCTCGAGGCCCTGGGCGTCGACGTCGTGCAGGAGCCCATGGACCAGCCGTACGGCGTTCGCGACGCGGCGTTCCGCGACCCGGCGGGCAACATGATCCGCCTGCAGCAGCGCCCCTGACCGCCCCGAGCCCCTTCTGCCGGCCTGGAGAGACGATGACCGCAGCCTCCGACAGCCCCTCCGCTCACGTCGCCGACACGCACGACGTCATCCGCGTGCAGGGCGCGCGGGAGAACAACCTCAAGAACGTCAGCATCGAGATCCCGAAACGGCGGCTGACGGTGTTCACGGGCGTCTCGGGGTCGGGCAAGAGCTCGCTCGTGTTCGACACGATCGCCGCCGAGTCGCGCCGTCTCATCGACGAGACCTACAGCGCGTTCGTGCAGGGGTTCATGCCGTCGGTGCCGCGCCCCGACGTCGACGTCCTCGAGGGGCTCACGACGGCCATCCTCGTGGACCAGGAGCGGCTCGGAGCGAATCCGCGTTCGACCGTGGGCACCGTGACCGACGCGAACGCGATGCTGCGCATCCTGTTCAGTCGGCTCGGGGAGCCGCACATCGGCGGCCCGACCGCGTTCTCGTTCAACATCCCCACGCAGAAGGCGAGCGGCGTGATGACGTCGGCGACGGGGGAGAAGACCATCGTCAAGGACGTCGTGTACCTCGGCGGCATGTGCCCGCGGTGCGAGGGGAGGGGAGCGGTGTCCGACATCGACCTCTCCCAGGTCGTGGACGAGTCGAAGTCGCTCGATGAGGGTGCGATCATGGTGCCCGGCTACACGCCGGACGGTTGGATGGTGAAGGGGTTCTCGCAGTCGGGGTTCTACCCGTCGGACAAGCCGATCGCCCAGTTCACCGAGAAGCAGCGGCACACGTTCCTCTACGGCGAGGTGACCAAGGTCAAGATCGCCGGCATCAACATGACGTACGAGGGGCTCATCCCCAAGATCACCAAGTCGATGCTCTCGAAGGACGTCGACGCGCTGCAGCCGCACATCCGCGCCTTCGTGCAGCGCGTGGCGACCTTCGCGACGTGCCCGGAGTGCGACGGCACGCGTCTGACCGAGGCGGCGCGCGGCTCGAAGATCGACGGCGTGAGCATCGCCGACGCGTGCCGCATGCAGGTGACGGACCTCGCGGAGTGGGTGCGCGGGCTGGACAAGCCCGGCGCGGGCCCGCTCCTCGCAGCGCTCGGCGCGAACCTCGACGCGTTCGTGACCCTCGGCCTGGGCTATCTGAGCCTCGACCGGCCATCCGGCACGCTGTCGGGCGGCGAGGCGCAGCGCATCAAGATGCTGCGTCACCTCGGCTCCGCGCTCACCGATGTCACGTACGTGTTCGACGAGCCGACGATCGGCCTGCACCCGCACGACATCCAGCGCATGAACACACTCCTGCTGCAGCTGCGCGACAAGGGGAACACGGTGCTCGTCGTGGAGCACAAGCCCGAGGCCATCGCGATCGCCGACCGCGTCGTCGATCTCGGGCCCGGCGCGGGCAGCGCCGGCGGAACGATCTGCTACGAGGGGACGGTCGACGGGCTGAAGGCCAGCGGAAGCCTGACCGGGAAGCACCTCGACGACCGCGCGCAGATCAAGCCGAGCGTTCGAGAGCCGAAGGGCGCCATCGAGGTGCGCGGTGCGAGCGAGAACAACCTGCAGGATGTCGACGTGGACGTCCGACTCGGCGTCCTCACGGTCGTCACGGGCGTCGCGGGGTCGGGCAAGAGCTCGCTGATCCACGGATCGGTCGCGCGACGTGAGGGCGTCGTCTCGATCGACCAGGGCGCGATCCGCGGATCGCGACGCAGCAATCCCGCCACCTACACCGGGCTCCTCGATCCCATCCGCAAGGCCTTCGCGAAGGCGAACGGCGTCAAGCCCGCGCTCTTCAGCGCGAACTCCGAGGGCGCATGCCCGACGTGCAAGGGCGCTGGCGTCATCGTCACTGAACTGGGGTTCATGGAGACCGTCGAGACGCCGTGCGAGGACTGCGGCGGCAAGCGGTTCCAGGCGGGCGTGCTCGAATACAAGCTCGGCGGGCGCGACATCACCGAGGTGCTCGACCTTCCCGTCGCGGAGGCACGCGCGTTCTTCTCCGAGGGCGAAGCGCGGATCCCCGCGGCCGCGGCCATCCTGGGCAGGCTCGAGGACGTCGGTCTCGGCTACCTGACGCTCGGCCAGCCGCTCTCGACGCTGTCGGGCGGCGAGCGTCAGCGGATCAAGCTCGCGAACGAGATGGGGGAGAAGGCCGAGGTCTACGTGCTCGACGAGCCGACGACGGGTCTCCACCTTGCCGACGTCGAGAACCTCCTCGGGCTGCTGGATCGGCTCGTCGACGCCGGCAAGACCGTGATCGTGATCGAGCACCACCAGGCGGTGATGGCTCATGCGGACTGGATCATCGATCTCGGGCCCGGGGCCGGTCACGACGGCGGGCGCATCGTCTTCGAGGGCACGCCGGCCGAGCTCGTCGCCGCGAGGTCGACGCTCACCGGCGAGCACCTGGCGCAGTACGTCGGCGCTCCGGCTGTCACGGAAGCAGGCTGACCCGGTGAGCGACGCCGCACCGCCGCGCGACCGCGCGACGCGCAAGGCCGATGCGCTCCGCCAGCTGACCGCGCCTGCGGCGGACGCATGGGTGGCGACGGCGTCGCCCGACGGGCGACCCCATCTCGTGCCGCTGTCGATCGCGTGGGTGGACGATCGCATTGTCATCGCGCTCGAGGGCTCGTCTCTCACGGCGCGGAATATCGCGTCCTCCGGCGTCGCGCGGCTCGGTGTCGGCCAGACGAGAGATGTCGTCCTGATCGACGCGTCGCTCGACGCGACGCACGGCGTCGACGACGTCGAGAGCACCGGACACGCGTATGCCGCGCAGGCGGACTGGGACCCGCGCGGCCTCGCAGGCTACGTGTTCCTCGTGCTGTGCCCGACGCGCATCCAGTCCTGGCGCGAAGTGGACGAGTTCCCCGGACGGATGCTCATGTCGGATGGCGAGTGGCTGATCTGAGGGCAGCCCGCGCGCTCGGGATCATCCGATAATGCACATTATGTCAGTTTGAAGCTGACATGTCTGCGCCGGTGCGCTCTCCCACCCTGGCGCGGGTAGGCCCGCCGGTGACGATCGTTTGCGGTGGAGCCGCCTCGTGATCGCCGAAGACGTCGTCGCATCGTTGCGGTACCCGTGACGCGCCATCCATGGGACCATCGGTTGTATGAGCACTCCGATCCTCGCCATCGTCTGTGCCCTCGGGATCATTGTTCCGGTGGCGCTCGGCTTCCTGCCGAGCCAGCGTAAGCGGCGTGCAGCGCGACATTGAGTCGCGCGGCGGCGTCCGCCGGTACAGCGCATAGTTGACCGACCGAAAACGATCGTTTACGGCAATCCGGCCGGTGATGACCTTCATGCGCGCGACACGCCGACCTTGACCCGCCGAAACCCACCGCCGAAACCTCACGGCGCCGAAACGCGTGTGGTACGCATTCGGCGCAGAGTCGGACGAGCGCTCTCGACAATCAGAACGCCCGTCACGAGTACGCCGAGTCACCGGTCGGTAATCGAAAACCCGGGTGCGCTCCCCCGCATCTGCCCTCAGTGCAGGTGGCACCCTCCTCAGGCGTGATGACAGCCGTTCCCGACCGCGACGAGCAGGCTCGACGCCGACCACGTTCACGTCATGATGATCGCCGGCTCCGTGCCGTCCGGCGCGACGAATCGGGCCAGGTGGGTGGCCTCGTCCCGCACAGCTGCTGTCTCGGCATCCGTCAGCGGCCGGAAGGGCGCCATGCGCAACTGATCGCGGGTCAGGCTCCAGCTTCCTTCGACGAAGCCGTCGACGAGGAACAGAGGTACGCCCGCGGACGCCCGGGGTGCGATACGTCGACGATTCTCCTCGCTGATCACCCGCGTCCGGTCCCGGTGCCCGAGAACAGCATTGTCGAAGGCGGGCAGGAACCGGACGGGTGCTGGAGCGTCCGGTTCGCCGAGCGGCGCGTCGGGCAGGTCGAACAACTCTGCTCCCTGTTCATCCCGGAAGACGCGCAGGCGCGGCCGCAGCCCTTCGACGATCTCGCGGAGTCGCGTGATCCCCGACCAGGCCTGGACGTCCATGACAGAGGCCGGACCGAATGCGGCGAGGTAGCGCAGCACCATCGTCTCGGGTTGTGATGCGTCGGCGATCGGTCGGGAGAGCCACTCGTCGGCCAAGGCGACCGGTGTCCCACGGCGATGCCCCCACCCGCCCCAGATGGGGTGAGGGGGTGGATGCACCAGCGCCTCCAGCAGCTCGAAGGCCTCGGCAAGCCGGCCAGGGCTGCGGCCGGGGAAACGGTGGACGAGCAGGTCGCCGAGCTCCCGGCGCTGCAGCGTCCTGCCGGTCAGCATCCCCCGCCCGGCGCTGCCGAGCTCGTCCGGATCGATCCCCTCGATCTGCGCCGCGTAGTATGGCTCGGCCAGTGCGCTCCGCACGAGCGTCGCGACCGTCGCCCGCAGCCAACCGAAGTCCTCGCCGCGGGCCAGATGCTGCGTCCCACGCAACATGGTCGCGTGCACCACGTCCCGGCCCTCCAGCAGGGACGTGAGGTCGTCGCGCCGGAAGTTCTCCAACCGGGCCCACAGCCCCACATAGGGTCCGTTCGGCACCTGCGCCTGCATCGCCACGAGATGCTCGATCGCCTCCCGTGGGGTCCGAGAAACGCGGCGGGTCAGCAGTTGCCGCTCCAGCAGCGTCCGGTTCAGGACTCGCCGCGTGAGTGCGCGCACACCGGCGCTCACGACTCGTCGACCAACCAGTCCATCGGTACTTCCTGCGTGATACCGATCAGGTTGCCGTCGGCCGCCTTCAACACGGCGAGACGGGCGCCGGGCATGTCGACGATCCCGGTGCCCGGATCGATGTTGTCACCCTCGGCGGCCTCGGCGGTGCCGAGCTCGGCGAGGGATCCGTCGGCGACCTCGGTCATCGCCGTGGCCCCGGCGGCGACGAGCGCTCGATGGGCCTGCTCGATGTTCTCGACCGTCCAGAAGACCAGCGGATGATCCACCCACGGCGCCGCGGTCAGCCCGATCTCCACGCCATCTCCGGAGAACGCGGCGAACTCGTCGCTGTGGAATGCGGGTTCTCGACCGAGCAACGCCGTCCAGGCCGCGATGCTCGCGGGCAGATCTCGCGCGGGCAGAACCACATTGCTGAAACCGTTCAACTGCATCATGAACACTCTCCTCTGAGCCGAGTACATGGCCGGTGGGCGTCACGCTACAGCAGACCTCGGACATTCCATGGGCTGTGCGCTGCGGGCTGCGATCGCCCGGTCCTCGTCCACACTCCCCCGGCCATCGCCCGGCCCACAGGCCGCGCGAGCTACGACGCCGACCCCACATCGTCAATGCCCTCTTCTGCGGCGCCACTTCTCATCAGTGTCGGACCGTCGACCAGTGCGGTCGAGCAGAGGCCGTCCCCGCCACGATCGAGGAGCAGCAGATGACCCCAGCAGCGGATCCCACTCCCCCGAACGCCATGCCCGCGGGTCGACGACTCGCCCCGCGCGCCCCGAGAATGCGCGTGACCCGATGAAGGCCATGGCGTACCGCGGACCGTACAAGATCCGCGTCGAAGAGAAACCGCGCCCGAAGATCCAGCATCCGCACGACGCCATCGTCCGCGTGACACGTGCCGCGGTGTGCGGCTCCGATCTTCATCTGTTCCACGGCATGATGCCGGACACGCGCATCGGCCACACCTTCGGACATGAGATCGTCGGAATCGTCGAGGAGGTCGGACCGTCGGTGCAGAACCTCCAGCGCGGCGACCGCGTGATGGTCCCGTTCAACATCTACTGCGGTAGCTGTTACTTCTGCAGCCGCGGGTTGTTCTCGAACTGCCACAACGTCAATCCGAACGCCACCGCCGTCGGCGGCATCTACGGCTACTCGCACACGACGGGCGGTTACGACGGCGGGCAGGCGGAATTCGTCCGGGTTCCCTTCGCCGATGTGGGACCTTCCGTGATCCCGGAATGGCTGAGCTCGGAAGACGCGCTCATGCTGACGGCCGCGTTCTCGACCGGTTACTTCGGTGCCCAGCTCGGCGACATCGCCGAGCGCGACACGGTGGTCGTCTTCGGCGCCGGCCCTGTCGGACTGGCCGCGGCGCGATCGGCGTGGTTCCTCGGCGCGGGCCGGGTCATCGTCGTCGACCACATCGACTACCGACTGGAGAGGGCGAAGACCTTCGCGTTCGCGGAGACGATCCATCTGTCGGAGGTGGGCGACATCGTCCTCGCCCTGAAGAAGGCGACCGACTACCTGGGCGCGGATGTCGTGATCGATGCCGTCGGCGCGGAGGCGGACGGGAGCGTCCTGCAGCACGTGACCGGCGCGAAGCTGAAGCTGCAGGGCGGCTCACCCGTGGCCGTGAACTGGGCGATCGACTCTGCACGGAAGGGTGGCACGGTGTCGGTCATCGGCGCCTACGGCCCGATCGTCTCATCCGTCCGGCTCGGAGACATCGTCAACAAGGGATTGACCGTCCGCGCGAACCAAGCGCCCGTCAAACGTCAGTGGCCCCGCCTGCTCGAACACATCCGGAACGGGCACCTGCGCCCGAGCGACCTTCTCACTCACCGGTTCCCGCTGGAGCACATCGCCGAGGCGTACCACGTTTTCTCAGCGAAACTCGACGACTGCATCAAGCCGGTCGTGATCGTCGGAGAGGAATGACCATGCCCTACGAATCCGAGAAGCCCAATCTGGCGCCGTCGGCCGAGGACCTCCGAGCGAGGATTCCCGGCTGGGGCGCGGATCTCCCACCGGAGCACCGCCGCACGTGGCAACAGCGGGAGAACCTCGAGCCGACCGGAGCCCACTGGAGCTTCCCCGATCGGCAGCCCGATGATCCGCGTCGGGAACGATCCATCGAGCATGCGATGCTCACGCCGGTCTAAGGGACCGTGCAACCGCTCCACGGGATCTCAGGGCGGATCCGCCGATTCGCCTACGATCACCTCAGTGAGACGAAGAACCTGCGCTGGCTCATCCTCGTGCTCGGCGACAGAACCGAATCCGTCGGAGCACACGTCCGATCGTTCTTCACCCGGCACCCCGATGAGCCGGTGACGCAGACGGGGGTGCTCTCGGAACCGCGTCATCGGCCGGTGACATCCCGAGTCGGAAGGGGCCGTCTCGATCTCCGACACGCGCGGCTCGACCCGATCATCGTCGCAGGTCCCTGGGTCGCCGCCGTCGTCCTGCTCCTCTCCCCTCTTCGGCGCACGGCGCGACGGAAGCACTGACGATGCCGCTCGTCGCCTCGCGCTTCGCCGGCTGGCTGCTGCGAGGCGGCGTGGCGGTCCTGCTCCTGCTGCGTCGACCGCGTCCCATCCACTCATCGGGTGCGGTCTTCGACGGCCGGATGACGCCCCGGCGCGCAGCGGTCCCCTCAGGAATCGGATGGATCGACGATCCGCCGGACGGCGAAGACGATTGCCGGGAGCCCGATGCGCACTGCCCGTTCGCAGATTCGGTTCATAGTTCCAGCGGATGCGGGATCCGAGCCCGCATCCCATGACCACTCGCTATGAACGTGTGCGTCTGCCGTCAGAGTCATACCGCACACCATAGCGAGGCGGACACCAGACGCCGAGACCAACCCCTTACGCCTGACGTTTACGGCGCATTCTGCCGCCGTCAGCAACGCGGTCGCTGGAAACGATCGTGTATGGCGACCAGGCCGACGATGACCATCAAGTGCGCGACACGTTGAAACGTGACCCGCCGAAACGGCGGATTGTCGGACGGACATTCTCGACAGCGAATACGCCGGTCACGATTACGCCGGGTCACCAGTAGAGTTTGAGGGACGGTCCGTGGCGAGATGCGCGCGGCTCCCCCTCACTCCGCGGTGACCAGCCCCGCGCGATGCGCGATCACCGCGGCTTCGACACGATTGCGCGCGCCGAGCTTGCCGAGGATCGCGCTGACGTGGCCTTTGACCGTTCCCTCGACGAGATGCAGCTGCGCGCCGATCTCCGCATTCGACGCGCCCGCGCCGAGCAGCGCGAGCACCGCCTTCTCCCGCTCGGTCAATCCCGCAAGCGCCTCCCGCGCGGCCGCGTCGCGCATCCGCTCTCCTCCGCGGTAGGGCGCGACGACCCTTCGGGCGATCGTCGGCGACAGATCGGCTCCCCCGTCGGCGACGGCACGGACGCCCGCGATGAGCTCTCGCGGATCAGCGGCCTTGACGAGAAAGCCCAGCGCGCCCTCGCCCAGCGCGCGCTCGATGTACTCGTCCTCGCCGAAGGTCGTGAGGATCACGACCCTCGTGCTCGGTGGCGCGTCTTCCTCCACGACGATCGGCGGCGGCGCGGGGATGCCCGCGGGCAAGCGAGGTGCGAGCTCCGAACGGGAGGCGCCCAGTTCGATCTGCTCGTAGACGCTGGACGGGATCGCCGTCTGAGTCACGGTGACCGCCTGCACGACGAGGATGCCGACGATGGCGAGCCCGAGGACGGACGCAGGAACCGCAGCCGACTGCAGGATCCGTCGGCGGGTCTCCTGCGAGTTCGAGATCAGTGCCGCATCCCACACGCGGTCGTTCGTGTCCGTCCGCGGCACAGGGCGAAGGGGCGCCCGGAGCCGCAGCTCGAAGCCGTCTGCGACCGCTCCCGCCTCGACCGACGCGCCGAGCAGGGCCGCACGGCGCTGGAGACTGGGGATCCCGTGCCCACTCCCCTGCGTCCCCTGCCGGGATGACGCGCCCCACCGCACCTTCAGGTCGAGGTGCTCAGCGCCATCCGCAAAGAGCTCCACCTGGACGGCCGCTCCGGGTGCGTGGCGCGACGCATTCGTGAGCCCCTCACGCAGCGTGCGCGCCGTGAGTTCGATCATCAGGGGGTGCAGGCTGTCGAGCACGACCGAATCGAGACGCGCGTCGACCGGAACGCCGGCCTGGCTGCACGACCAGCCGCTCGTCGCCATCCTTCTGGCTGTGTGCGTCGCGACAGCGGTCGGTGCTCTCACCGATGCGATTCCGCGGCCACCTCGCGCGCTGTCGCCGCCGGAGCCGAGCTGCTGCGCGGCCCTCTGCTCACGGACTGGGGCACCGAGGCGGCGTACCTCCGCGGCCCCGGCGGCCTGATCGTCGATGTGTGCAGGAACGCCTGACTCGATGAGCTGTGTGCCTGCGCGGACCGGCGCATGAACGGCCATCCTGCCCCGTCCTACGCGCCCGGCGGCTACGCGTGCCCGTTCTGTCGTCTCCAGCGGGGAATCGAGGACGAGCACAATCGGTCCTCCGACATCGTCGCGGTGACCGAGCGGACCTATGCGCGCATTGCACCCAAGTGGTGGCCGGGCAACGCGGGCTCTGCGCTCGTGGTGCCGCGTGCACACGTCGAGAGCATCTATGCCCTCGCCCCAGAGGATGGCCACGCCGTGTGGGACCTCACGCAGCAGGTGGCGACCGCCATCCGATCCGCCTACGGCGCCGAAGGCACCTCGATCCGGCAGCACAACGAACCCGCCGGCGACCAGGACGTGTGGCATCTGCATGTCCACGTCTTCCCCCGCTATGCCGGCGACGAGCTGTACCTCCGCCACCGAGATTCATCCTGGGTTGACAGTGACACGCGCCCCCTATGCGACCACGCTGCGCGGGGCCCTGTCGCTCCCCGTGCGATTCGACGAGCGGCCGGGTCGGTGATCATGGCGAGCGGATGGCCGCACATCGACAAGTGCGAATGGCTCTTGCCCACTCCTCGGCGCCATGGAACCCTTCAAGCATGCTGATCTACTCGATGGGCGTGTCGGTCGATGGGTTCATCGCCGACCGCTTCGGATCGTTCGACTGGTCGGTGCCGAGCGATGACCTGTTCCGATTCCACCTCGATCGGGTCAGCGAACTCGGCGCCACACTCCTCGGACGTCGCCTGTACGAGACGATGCGGGTCTGGGAGACCGATCCGTCGTTCCGCGACTCTCCTGATGCGAACACCTTCGCCGACGTCTGGACCGCCCTTCCGAAGGTCGTGTTCAGCCACACGCTCGAGGGCGTCGAAGGGAACGGCCGACTCGCTGAGGGCACCTTGGCCGAGGAGGTCGCGGCGGTCATCGAGTCCACACCCAAGGACGTCGAGATCGGCGGCGCGGATCTCGCCGCTCACGCCTTCGAACTCGACCTGATCGACGAGATCCGGATCTTCCGGTACCCCATCATCGTCGGCGGTGGTCCGCCGTTCCTTCCCCCGCTCGCCCGACCGCTCCCCCTCGACCTCATCGAGACGCGCACGTTCGACTCCCGCGTGATCTACGAGCGCTATCGCCGGACACGCTGACACTCCCCTCCCCCAGCGCTTGCGCTCGGTCACACCAAGGCAGAGTCGTTATCGTTCTGTGACCTTTTCTGTGGCTGTCGGGGTCGTATGGGCCTTCGAATGTCGGTGGTGGGCGGGACACTGGTGTCATGAGCGATGGGGCTGTGTGGGGTGAAGGGGATGGTCCGTCCCCGACGCCTGGGGAGCGTGCGGCGGTGGAGTCGGCGATCGAGGCGATCCGGGCGGCGGACAGGGTGATCGCGCATGCGCAGGCGGCGCGTCAGATGGCGTCGGCGTCGCAGGTGGCGTGGGCGCAGCATGAGCGGCAGGTCGCGGCCGGGGGTTCGTCGCGGGCGTGGGCGCATCGGGCGGTCGCGGAGGAGATCGCCGCGGCCACGCACACCCCGGGCCGGTCGGTGGAGCGGCAGATGAACGACGCGACGGTCCTCGTCTCCCGGTTCCCGGTCGTGCGGGACCGGCTCGCGGAAGGGACGGTGTCGCTCCCGCACGCGCGCACGATCGTGCTGTGCGGGGACCGGCTCGATGCCCCTGCCGTGCGGGCGACGTATGAGGTGCGGGTGCTGGAGCGGCTGGACCGGGTGCCGATGACCGCGGCGGCGTTGGCGGAGGTGGCGCGGAAGGTCGCGCAGGAGCTGGACCCGGTGTCGATCAGCGACCGCCACAAGGCGGCCAGGCGGAGGCGGCGGGTGGGGTTCCGTCCCGGGGAGGACGCGATGGGCGCGTTCGACGCGGAGGTCGCGAACGTGCTCGGGGTGGGGATGATGGACCGCATCGACCAGATGGCGAAGACCGTCCTCGCCGCCCGCGCCGCGGCCCGCCGCGCCGGCGACCCCATAGCCCTCGCGGATGACCGCACCTTGGGTGAGATCCGGGCGGACATCTTCACCGACCTCACCCTCACCGGCACCCCCACCGGCCACGACCACCTCTACGGCGCCACCTTCCCCCAGACGCCCGAGGGCGACCGTGCGGGCGGGGCGGACGCGAAGACCGGCGACGTCGGACTCGGCGCCACCACGGACGGCACGGGCGGCGCGGCCGACCCGAAGGCAGGCGATGTCGGCCTCGGAGCGAGCCCAACGGACGTCACGGGCTCAGCATCTGGCGCGGGCGCCATGGACGGTGCGGGGTCGGCGTTCGGCCCGGCCGCGAGGCCCGCCGCACCGCCGGCCCGGAGGCCCGTCGGGCTCGGCGCGATCCGCGGGAGCGTGCACATCACCATCCCCGCCACGGCGCTCGCCGACCCCACCCACCGCACCGAAGGCGCCACGCTCGCCGGAGCAGGCCCCATCCCGATCATCGACGCCAAGCAGATCGCCGCGGACGCGACGATCTGGAACCGGGCGTTCACCGACGCGAACACCGGCGTCCTCCTCACCGTGGATCAGAGATTCCCCACCACCGCGCAGCGGCGGTTCCTGAAGGCGCGGGACGAGCGGTGCCGGTTCCCGGGATGCCGGCAGGCCATCCGGAAGCACTACGTCGACGTCGACCACACCCATCCCCACTCCCGGGGCGGGCCCACGAACGTGGCGAATCTCGAGTATTTGTGTGAAACGCATCACATGCTCGAGCAGATGACCGAATGGACCGTCACCCAAGGAGAAGGCGGCGTGCTCGAATGGACGTCCCCGAACGGGCGCGTCTACACCGACACCCCACCACCCGTCGCCCGCTTCACCCCACCCGACGACGAACCCCCACCCTTTTGACCGCGGGCCGAGAGGCTGATCTCAGGGGCAGGTTCGTGTGTGCCGGGACGGGTCAGATGCGACCGCGGACGGGAGTCCGCTCGACGGGGTCGCCTCCCTCGGGCATGACCATCTCAGCGCGCACGCCGAGAAGGCGCACCTCGCGCTCGTGGTCGAGCGTCTCACCGAGCGCAACCGCCGCGGCGACGACGACGTCGCGATCCAGCGTCGGCTCTGCCAGCTTCCGGCCGAACGTCTTCGTGATGAATGGCGCGTAGCGCACCTTCAGGTTCACGCGGGTCACGGCGCGCCCTTCGGCCTCGCAGTCGGCGAACGCCTCGGCCGCGAGCTCGCGCAACGCCGACTCCACCTCGTCCGGCGTGGTCAGGTTGTGCTGATATGTCGTCTCCCGGCTGTGGCTGCGCGCGATCCAGGGCGTGTCATCGACCACCGCTGGACCGAGCCCCGACCCGAGCTCGTGATACCAGACGCCCATCTTCGGGCCGAACTCCGTCACGAGCTCCTGACGATCCGCATCGGCGAGCTGACGCACCGTCTCGATGCCGTGATCGGCGAGGCGCTTCTGCACCTTCGGTCCGACGCCCCAGAGGTCCCGGGTGGGCTTCTCCCCCATCACCTCGAACCAGTTCTCGGCCGTGAGCCGGAACATCCCGCGCGGTTTCCCGAACTCCGTTGCGATCTTCGCGCGCACCTTGTTGTCGCCGATACCTACCGAGCAGTGCAGCGATGTCGCCTCGAGCACCGCAGCCTGTGCCTCTCGAGCGACCCTCTCGGGGTCATCGCTCGTGACCCCGAGGAAGCACTCGTCCCATCCGATCACCTCGAGCACCACACCCGGAAGGCCGCGAAGGGTGCTCATCACCTCCTCCGACGCCGCTTCATAGGCAGCGTGGTCGACGGGGAGGAAGACGGCGTCCTCGGGCGCCTTTCGCGCCGCGATCTTGAGCGGCATTCCCGACCCAATCCCGAATTTCCGTGCCTCGTACGAGGCCGTCGAGACGACGGCCCGCTCAGTCCGGTCGCCCCGCCCGCCGACGATGACCGGCTTTCCGGCGAGCTCCGGACGTCGCAGCACCTCGACCGCGGCGATGAACTGGTCCATGTCGACGTGCAGCACCCAGGGAACCGGAGTCATGGAACGAGTGTGTCGCGCCGCGACGAGGATGTCACCCCGTTGCGTCCCGCGACGCGCGGCGCATCCGCGCCTCGACGATCCCAGGAACGGCATCATCGGCCTGTTCCTGGCCATCGAACTCGAACCCGTTCTTGCGGTAGAACGCGATGGCTCGCGGGTTCTCCTTCGCCACCCACAGAACACACGCATCGTGGCCGACCGCGGCGTCGAAGAGCGCCTGCCCGATCCCTGCTCCGTGCCATCGAGAGCGCACGTAGAGCGTGTACAGCTGGCGTGAAGAGGAGTCGGTCCCGCTCTCGCTGCCCGGTCCGGCGGAGACGAAGCCGACGAGCTCATCCCCGAACGCGGCGGTGAGCACCGTCCATTCGGGTCGCGGGTTCGCGAGGATGCGCTCCCACATCGTCTGACGCATCTCCAGGTGCGCGTCACCGGAGAAGTCGCTTGGAAGCAGATGCCCGTACGTCTCGCGCCACGTGAGCACATGCAGTTGCGCGAGCTCGGGAGCGTCGGCAGGCAGCGGACGCCGGATCAGCATCTCCATGGCGTCATCGTGGCAGTCAGCGCTGAAGCATGTGCCGTCGTCGTCCCACGACGAACCACGCGATGGCTCCGAACACAGGCACGATGACGACGAGCGCACCCCACAGGAGATCCCCGTAGCCAGGGGCTCGTCGCCGCATCCGCGCGATCGACACCAGTGCGAGGATGGCCAGAACCACGGCGGCCGCGACGCATGAGGACCACGCGATGTCGGTCCAGGCCGGGATCAGCGGGTTCAGTTGTGGATCCACCTGGCCGAGCGTAGCAATGGGCACATGCACCGTGCCCGGCGCTTCCTCATTCCTCAGGAGAACTCGAGCTCGGCGAGACTCGTCACCCTCCGGCACTCGGTCGTCGGCCGCGAGTTCTCACGATCGAGGTACACCGGGAACACACCCGCACCTCGTGCCCCGCAGACGTCGGCGTCCCAGTTGTCCCCCACCATCCACGCGTCACGAGCGTCGACGTCGATCGCCGCGAGCGCCGCATGGAACGCCCGCGGGTCAGGCTTGCCGGCCGGAAGCTCGCTGCTGAACACGGCCGCATCGATGGCCTCGGCGAGCCCGAACCGCTCGAGCTTCCGCATCTGCTGGGCCGCCTGGCCGTTCGACAGCACGACGATCCGCAGTGAGGCCGCACGCGCTCTCTGCAGAGCGGGAAGGGCGTCCGCGTACCGCTGCCAGCCCGCCTCATAACGCTCGAGGTAGGTCGAGAACAGCTCGGACGCCTCGGCATCGGTCAGCTCCATCCCGAGGAACTCCCGGACGCGCTCGCGCCGCTGATCCTCGAACCCGATCTCACGCAGCTGGTACCGCCGGTAATGGCGCTCGGCGATGAGGTGCCACCGCTCCGCGACGTCCGCGGCGGTGTCTCCCTGCTCCGTCGCCCAGGCGCGTGCGGCCGCGTCCTGCGCCGACCGCGTGTCGAGGAGCGTGCCGTCGAGGTCGAAGATCACGCCGCGCAAGGTCATCGCGGCGCCAGCCCCTCGAGCGCGCGTCCCACCCGGTCGTCTCGCCAGTTGCCCACGCCCCGAGCCTATGCGGCGCACTCCCCCGCGCCGTGCATCCGCACCTAGCATGAGGAGCATGCAGCCGGAGCTCGCACGCACTTTCCTCGACATGGGCGCCGAATACGAGCGCTACCGCCCCGGGTTCCCGGACGACGCGGTCGCCGTGTTCGCCTCGGAGCGTCTCGGCGACGTCCTCGATCTGGGCGCGGGGACGGGAAAGCTCACCCGCAAGCTCGTCCCGCTGGCCGATCGCGTCGTCGCCGTCGACCCCTCGGAGCCGATGCTCGACCAGCTGCGCATGATCCTGCCGGCTGTCGACGTCCGCGTCGGCACCGCCGAGGACATCCCCGCGCCCGATCGGAGTCAGGACCTCGTGACGGTCGCACAGGCGTTCCACTGGTTCGATGAGTCGCTCGCGTGCGCCGAGATCGCGCGCGTCCTCCGGCCAGGCGGTGCGCTGGCCCTCCTGTGGAACACCTACGACCCCGAGTGCGCATGGGATCGCGCCTGCGCCCGAGTGCTGCATCCAGGATGGTCCGACCAGATCTCCGAGCGGACCCTCCCGCCCGCGATGTCCCCCCTCTCCGGTTTCCGCCCCGTGACGTCCGCCTGGATCCCGTGGAGTGAGCGCATCACGCGTGACGACTACCTCGCCAGATGGATGACGGTCAGCACCGCACGCGCGGCCGATGAGGACACGCGCGCCGACATGCTCTCCCGCCTCGAGGAGATCCTCGACCACGACCCGGACACGCGCGGTCGAACGGACCTCGACCTGCACCAGGGCACTGAGGTGTACGTCTACCGGCACGACACCGGGATCGCATGACAGAGTGCACGGAGGTGCCGCTCACAGGCGGCAACGCAACCGGCGACGTCGTCCGCGTCGGAGACACGGTGCGCAAGCCCTGGACGCCGAACTCCGCACGCATCGCGACGTTCCTCTCCGCGCTCCGCGCGCAAGGTGTCGACGCGCCCCGGCCGCTCCCGCGCGACGACCAGGGGCGGATGGTCCTGGAGTACATCGGAGGCACGACCGCGCTCGAAAGCGATCCGCTCACGCTCTCCGAGCTGGCTCGAGTCGGTCGCATGGTTCGCGAGATCCACGACGCGAGCGCGACCATCCCGATGGATGGCACGCACGACTGGGATGTGCTCATCCCGGCAGCGGACGCGGATCTCCTCTGCCACAACGACCTCGCTCCCTGGAATCTCGTCATCGGCGAGCGATGGGTCTTCATCGACTGGGACGGCGCGGGCCCGAGCACGCGCCTGTGGGACCTCGCGTACTCGGCTCAGGCCTTCACGCTCAACGACGCCGCGCAGCCGCCGCTCGAGGCGGCCGCCTGCCTCCGCGCCTTCGTCGACGGGTACGGCGCCGACGCCGATCTGCGCGACGCGCTGCCCCAGGCGATGGCCGCTCGCGCCGCGGCCATGCACCGCCTCCTCGCCGAGGCGCACGCGGACGGGCGCGAGCCGTGGGCGACGATGCATGTCGAGGGCCACGGCCGGCATTGGCGAACCGTGACGTCCTTCGTCGAGGAGCACGTGGACATCTGGACGCGTGCGCTCGCCGTCTGAGCACGCCGGAGGCGCGCGGCCATGGGGCCGCGCGCCTCCGATAGGTCACCTCACTGCGCAGGCAGCACGAGCTCCTGGGCGACCTCGATGAGGTCCGGGTTCGAGAGGATGTCCTGGTTGACCGCGAAGATGCCGAGCCAGCCGCTCTCGATGCCGTTCGCCTCCGCGATCTCGAAGAGCGTGTCGCCGGCCTGAACCGTGTAAGTCTCGTCCGACGGCTCGACGTCCGGGAGGTCATACGTCGGCTGGGCGGGAGCGGCCGCTGCCGGCTCCTCCGCCGGCGCAGCAGTCTCGGCGGGGGCGGACTCCTCCGCCGGTGCCGAGTTCTCGGCCGGCGCGGTGTTCTCGGCCGGTGCCGCGGGCGCCGACTGCTCCGAGCCGCTCGTGTCGGCGCCGCCGGTCGCGCCGATCTGCGCCGAGCAGGTCGGCCAGGCGCCCCAGCCCTGCGTTGCGAGCACGTTCTCGGCGACCCGGATCTGCTCCTCGCGCGACGCGGCGGCCGGGTTGCCCGTGCCGCCGTTCGCCTGCCACGTCTCCATCGAGAACTGCAGGCCGCCGTAGTATCCGTTGCCGGTGTCGATCGCCCAGTTGCCGCCGGACTCGCACTGCGCGAGGGCGTCCCACGTGGCGCCGTCGGCCGCATTCGCGGCCGTCGGGATGAACGTCGCCGCTGCTGCCGCAGCGGCGACTCCCGCGACAGCGAAGCCACCCCGCAAGCGTCGGGTCGTGCGGGTGACGGGTCGGGTATTCCTGTTCGGGTGCACTCTGAACTCCGCGGCCCCGTCTCGCTGCGCGCACCTCGCGTGCAGCGACCGCCCGACCGGTGAATCTGTCGATTTCAGGGAACGAAGGACTCTCGGGGCGGACTCGACGGCCATCCTTCGCGGTTCAAGGTGGCCACCTTAGGCAGAGATCACGAACAGATAACAAACCGATCCAGCGTCTTGCCAGCGGGTTCTTGAGTTCCGTTCGAGTCGCGACCCGCCTCCGTCCCGGTCAGCCCAGCCGCTTCCGGAGGAAGACCTGGGCCGTCCCGTCGCCCTCGTCGATCCGCTCCGTCTCGCGGTATCCCTGCCGCTCGTAGAGCCGGATGTTCGCCTCGCTCAGCGAGCCCGTGAAGAGCTCCGCTTCACGGGCGCCGGCGGACGCTCCCCTGGCTTCGACGGCGTCGAGCAGCCGCGACCCGATCCCATGTCCCTGCATGTCGGGCGCGATCGCGATCCGTCCGATGAGCAGGAGCTCGCCGTCGGTCCGCGCGCGGAGCGCCCCGACCATCCGCCCGCCGTCCAGCGCGACGCAGCCGAGATTCTCCCGCAGCTCCCAGCGCACCTCGTCGAGGGTCTGGGTGAGCGGCGGCATGTCCGCGCTTCCGTAGATCTGCGCCTCCGAGACGAATGCCGCGCGCTGCAGGGTCATCACCTCTCCCGCGTCCTCTTCGCGGATCTCACGGATGTCCAGGTCGAGTTCGCCCATGCCGGTCACGCTATCGCGTGGGCGCGGAAGGATAGCGCGCCGACGGCGGATAGGGTCGGAGGATGAGCGCAGTGCCGACCGTCGAGGAGTTCTGGGAGCGGGCGAGAGGGGCGGTCGCGGATCTCCCCGCTGCTCCCACCGAGAGCTGGGCGTTCGGCGCGACGCCGGAGCATGCCGACGGCCTGCTCGCTCTCGTGCTGGCCGGCGTGAAGACGGGCACCGCCTCTGCGCTCTGGGACTACGAGGCGACCGGAGACCGCCTGCCGCAGGCGGGCGACCTCAGCGTCATCCTGGACGGCTCGGGGACACCGCGCGCGGTCATCCGGACCACGAGCGTGCGCGTCGTGCCCTTCGACGAGGTGGACGCGGAGCACGCGCACGCCGAAGGCGAGGGCGACCGCACCCTCGCCGCATGGCGCGCGATCCACGAGAGATTCTGGTCCGAGCACGGAGAGAGCGGCCGCCCCTTCTCGCCCGACATGCCGGTGCTGTGCGAGCGCTTCGAGCTCGTGTTCGCCGACGACGACTGAGCCTCACACGACGGCCGCGAGCAGGCGCTCGAGTGCGAGGTGGGCCTGCCGTCGGATCGCGGCGCCGCCGCCCTGCTCCACGATCCACAGCGCCGCCTCGTTCATCGCACCGGAGAGCTGGCGCGCCAGCGCCTCGGCCTCCTGGCCACGCAGCCCGCAGGCACGCAGCGCGTCGAGAAGGTGCACACCCGACGCCGCGTCGTCCTGCGCGCGCCACTGGCTCCATCCCATCGCGGCGGGCGCCTCGACGAGGAGCACCCGCGCAGCCTCACCCTCGGTGATCGCGTCGACGAAGGCGTGGCTGCCGGCGACGAGCTGGGCGCGGGGGTCCTCCCCCGCGGCTTCGGCCGCCGCGACGACGGTAGCCGCGACGTCCTCCTGCAGCCGCGCCGCGACCGCGTCGAACAGCCCGCGCTTCGAGGCGAAGTGGTGGTAGACCGCGCCGCGGGTCACGTCGGCGGAGCGGGCGATGTCGTCCACGGACGCGTCGGCGAACCCGTGCGCCGCGAAGGCCCGGGTCGCGACGGCGAGGATCCGCCGGGCGGTGGCGGCCGCGTCGGCGGCAGATGATCTCGGCATGGCCCTTCCTTTACGTACGTGGCGTATGTATTCTAGCCGCACAATACATACACACTGTACGTAAAGGACCATCATGACCGTGACGAGCTTCTATCCCGTGCTGATGACCACCGACGTCGCCACGACGAGCGCGTTCTACCGGCGCATCCTCGGCTTCGAGGTGACGTTCGAAGCCGACTGGTACGTCAGCCTCCGCCGCGGTGACGCAGAGCTTGCGATCCTCGATCACGCGCACGAGACGATCCCGCGCGGCTTCGGTCGTCCTCCCGCGGGCGTGATCCTGAACCTCGAGGTCACGGATGTCGACGCCGTGATGGCCGAGATGCCATCCGACGTGCGCGTGGTGCTCCCCCTGCGCGACGAGGCGTTCGGGCAGCGGCACGCCATCCTCGAAGGCCCGGACGGTGTGCTCATCGACGTCATCCAGCCAATCGAGCCCTCACCGGAGTTCGCACACGCGTACGCGGTCTGAGCGCTGTGCCGATGTCGGAGGTGGGGGGCAGGATGGCCGGACATCGACGCCGGGAGGACACATGACCAAGCTCGTCTACTACACAGCGACCACGCTCGACGGATTCCTCGCAGATCCGGACGACTCGCTGGACTGGCTGCTCCGGCAGCCGCTCGACAAGGGCGGAGCCAACGACTACGACGCCTTCATCGAGGGGATCGGCGCGATCGTCATGGGCTCGACGACTTACGAGTGGGTCGTGCGGCACCACCCCGGGCAATGGCTCTACACGATGCCCGCGTGGGTGATGACCTCGCGCACACTCGCGCTGCCCGAGGTCGACGTCGCCGACATCCGGTTCCGCTCCGGCGGCGTCCGCGCGGTCTACGAGGAGATGGTCGACGCCGCGGAAGGGAAGGACCTGTGGGTCGTCGGCGGCGGCGATCTCGTCGGGCAGTTCGCCGACGAGGGCCTGCTCGACGAGATCATCTCGTCGATCGCTCCCGTGACCCTCGGCGCGGGGCGGCCGCTCCTCCCCCGCCGATACGACCTCGAGCTGCTCGACGTCGCCCGCAACGCCGGCTTCATCATGGCGCGCCATCGCTTCGTCGGGCCGCTCCAGGAGGACCGAGAGCAGCGACCCTGAGACGGACACGTCGTGTGGGACACTCCCGAGTATGACCACCTTCGCTCGACGGTGAATACGAGGAGCAGAGCGGCGTGCGGTGGGGCGACTTCGCCGTCACCGGCTCGTACGACGCCGATGCCGGGCAGTTCACGCCGGTCGAGATCGTCCCGGCCGCGGAGATTCCCGAGCCGCCGGATTCCCCCTCGGACGAGCCCATCGGGACACCGTGCGCGGATCCGGACGGCGGGTGGCGGGTCGTCGACGAGTCGCGCGTCTCCCTCGACGACTTCCACGCCGCCACCGCGCACGCTTCCACGGTCGAGGGGTACGCGGCGTCCTGGGTGGACATGTCCCGCAACCCGGCAGCGGGCGCGGATCCCCTGGATCCCGCCGTCGAGGCGCAGTTGAGCGACCCGCGCTACACGATCCTCAACGTCGCCGTCGCGGGCGATCCGGCCGCCGCAGAAGCGTCCATCCGAGCCCTGTGGGGCGGGATGCTGTGCGTCACGCGTGCCGAGCGCACGGAGGCCGAGCTCGTGGCGCTCCTCCAGGAGATCATCGACGGCCCGGGCGTTCTCGGCGGCGGTGTCGACGGGATCGCGGGCACCGTCGGCATCACCGTCGTCCACGATGACGGCAGCTTCCAGGAGGAGCTCGACGATCGCCACGGAGAGGGGCTGGTCATCGTGAGCTCCACCCTCGTCCCCGCCTGACGTCAGCGGCGCGGCGTCCAGCCGGACGGGAGGGGCCCATCCACGAGGGCCCGTTCGCGGTCGGCGGCGGCCGACCATCCCTGGGCAGCGTCGTCGCCGTCGTACGCGCCACGAGCCAGGCGGAAGCCGACATCCTCGTGGTGCATGCGCGGGGCGCCGCCGCGCCGCACCGAGGCGCGCACGCTCCACGCGTCGTCGGCGAATCCGCCGCCGCGGAACACGCGGTAGTCGTCGTACCGCGCGGGGTCCAGCAGGTCCCAGCACCACTCCCAGACGTTGCCGAGCGTGTCGAACAGTCCGTTCAGGTTCGGCATCTTGCCGCCGGCCTCCTGCGGGGCGGCCACCCCGTCCGCGGCGGTCCACGCGACGTCCGAGAGCTCGCCGTAGTGCGGGCCCTTCGAGCCGGCACGGCACGCGAACTCCCACTCGGCCTCCGTCGGCAGGCGATAGCCGTCGGCGCCGACGTCCCAGTGCACCTCTTCACCGTCGAATGTGTAGACGGGGTCGAGGCCCTCCCACTCGGATGCCGCGTTGCAGAAGCGGACGGCGCGCTGCCAGCTCACGTCCACGGCAGGCCGTCGCGGATGCGTCGCCGTCACGCCGAGGAGCTCGGCGAGCTGCTCCTCGGTCACGGGATACACGCCGATCCGGAACGGCTCGAGCGCGACCGTGCGGCGCTCCTTCCGACGCGCATCGTGCAGGGTGACGGTGCCGGGCGCGATCGACGCCATCTCGAAGTCGACGGAGCTCACTCCCCCATTGTCGCCGGGTTCAGCTCGCGGCGCTCGCGCCGGCGATCATCGCGGGCATGATCGCCGCCGTCATGATCGCCGCGTTCATCGCCTGCACCGCCCGCTCGACTGCCGTGCCGGCCGGCGACGACTCCACGATCTCCGCGATGCGCGCCTTGAGCGCCCGCGGGCGCCGCCCGCCCGCCTCGTCGGCGAGCACGTGCCGGGCCACGTCGAGCCCCTGGAGGATGGCGAGGATGGTCGTGTCCGCGACCCCGGGGTCCGCCGCGCCGTCGAGGACGGCCGCCAGCCGCGCCCGCAGGCTCGCCTCCGGCGCGCTGTCCCGCTCCGGCGTGCGCGGCTTGCCGAGCCCCCAGAACGTGCGCTCGCCGACCTCGAGCACCCCGGCCTGCACGAGGGACGCGACGACCTCCCGCTCGGGATCGAGCTTCGACCAGGTGATGACCGACTCCAGCCGTGCGCCGTCTTTCGCCCGCAGGCGGATCATGGCCTCGTCGAGCACGGGATGGCCGGTGGGCGCGTCCGAGAGCACGCGGATCCGCGGCCTCTTCCCGTCCGTGAGACTCACACGCCCCGCGAGCACGAGATCCGTGATGAGCGCGGCCGCCTCTCCGTAGGCGCGCATCGTGCCCGGGCGCTCCTGGGTGCCGGCGGCGTTCGTGAGCAGCAGGTGGAGTTCCTCGACGATCAGCATGCTCCGACGCTACGTCGCGCTGCATCGGCGGACATCCGTCTTCCGACGGATCTCCGCCCCTTGAGCATCCGCTGCCCAGCGGATGCTCGGACGCGGGCGATATCCTCGTACGCGGGGCCGGCACTCGGCCCGCGGACGAGGGAGCCGTACCCGCACCACGACAAGACGGACTCAGAAGGGCCGAGAATGGCTTGGGTCATCCTCATCCTCTCGGGCGTCCTCGAGGCCGTATGGGCCTCGGCGCTCGCCGCATCGAAGGGCTTCCGGCGATGGAAGCCCACCGTCCTGTTCTTCGCGACCATGCTGCTGAGCCTCTGCGGCCTCGCGTGGGCGATGAACGAGCTGCCCACGGGCACCGCGTACGCGGTCTGGGTCGGCGTGGGCGCGACGCTGACGGTCGTCTGGGCGATCGTGACGAAGCAGGAGAAGGCGAGCGCCGCGCGCATCGCCCTGCTCGTGCTGCTCGTGGCCTGCATCGCGGGTCTCAAGGCGGTGAGCTGACATGGCATGGCTCGTCCTCATCGCGAGCGGCCTCCTCGAGGCCGTGTGGGCGACGGCACTCGGCCTCTCCGAGGGCTTCACGCAGCCCATCCCGACGCTCGTCTTCGCCATCACGGCCGTGCTCAGCCTGGTCGGCCTCGGCTGGGCCGTGAAGCGCATCCCGATCGGCACCGCGTACGCGGTCTGGACCGGCATCGGGGCGGCGCTCACCGTCGTGTGGGCCATGGCCACCGGGGTCGAGCCGGTGTCGCTGTGGAAGGTCGTCTTCCTCGCCGGCATCATCCTCGCGGTCGTGGGCCTCAAGCTCGTCCCGGATGGCCGTCCCGAACCCGCCGACGACTAACGTGAGAGGCGTGTCACGCCCTCTCACCCTGATCACCGGAGGCACGCGCGGGATCGGCGCCGCGATCGCGCGACGCCTTGCATCCGACGGCCACGATCTCGTCCTCGGCTTCACGCGGGACGAGGGCGCCGCTGCGCGCACGCGCGCCGAGATGGAGGATCTCGGCGCCCGGTGCCGCGTGGTGCGGGCCGATGTGACCACCGACGCCGGCATCGACACGCTGTTCGCGGCCGCCGATCCCGCGCGCCTCACCGGCGTCGTCAACAACGCGGGCGCGACGCTCCACATCGGCCCTCTCGTCGACACCCCGGTCGAGGTCATCCGGACGGTCATCGACCTCAACCTCACCGCGGCGGTCCTCGTCGCGCGCCGCGCCGTGTCCCAGCTGCCCGAGGACGGCGTCCTCGTGAACATCTCGTCCGGGGCGGCGACGACCGGCTCGCCCGGCGAGTACGTCCACTACGCCGCCGCGAAGGCCGGCGTCGACGCCCTCACGAAGGGCCTCGCGATCGAGGCCGCCGCGCGAGGGATCCGCGTCATCGGCGTCGCGCCCGGAACGATCGAGACCGACATCCACGCCGATGCGGGCGACCCCGGGCGCCCGGCGCGCGTCGCGGCCGCGCATCCCCTGGGGCGCGCCGGCCGGCCCGAGGAGGTCGCCGGAGTCGTCGCCTTCGCGCTCTCCCCCGACGCGTCCTACGCGGCCGGCGCGACCATCCGCGTCACCGGCGGGCGCTGACTCTCAGCCGTCGAGCCCGCGATGCCCGGCCCAGAGGCGTGCCGCCTCGCCGGCCGCGGCATCGATGAGCGCGTCGATCTCGGCGTCGCGCCGGACCGCGAAGGACACGTACGCCCCGCGGCCGCCGGCCGTGGGCCGACCGTATGCCTTCGCGGCGAGCGACCCGTCCGGCAGCAGCCGCACCGTGATGCTCTGCAGCTCGAACTCCTCGCCGCGCCGTTCGTCGCGCCACCGGAGATGCTCGGGGATCGACACGTTGAAGGCGAGCGCATTGACCTCGGGACTCGTCATGATCCGAGACTACGGCCGCTCAGCGCCAGCCGAGGCCCGGAGCGACGTGACGGAGGATCGACTCGATCGCGTGCGCGTTGTACTCGACGCCGAGCTGGTTGGGCACCGTCAGGAGCAGCGTGTCGGCCTCGGCGATCGCCTCATCCCCCGCGAGCTCCTCGATCAGCTCGTCGGGCTCGCCCGCATACGAGCGCCCGAAGACCGAGCGCGTGCTGTCGATGTAGCCGAACTGGTCGTCGCGCTCGCCGCTGCCCAGGAAGTAGCGGCGATCTCGGTCGTCGACGATCGCGAAGATCGACCGTGAGACCGAGACGCGCGGCTCGAACCCGTGATCGTGACGCGCCCACTCCTCGCGGAACGCCCGGATCTGCGCGGCCTGCTGCACGTGGAAGGGCTCGCCGCTCTCGTCGTCCTTGAGCGTCGAACTCATGAGGTTCATGCCGTGCTGGGCCGCCCACACCGCCGTCGCATTCGAGCCCGCACCCCACCAGATCCGCTGCCGGAGTCCCTCCGAGTGCGGCTCGAGCCGGAGAAGCCCCGGCGGGTTCGGGAACATCGGGCGCGGGTTCGGCTCGGCGAAGCCCTGGCCCTCGAGCAGCGTGAGCAGGAGCTCGGTCTTCTGACGGGCGGCCTGCGCCCCCGACGGGTCGTCCTCGGCCGCCTGGTAGCCGAAGTAGCGCCATCCGTCGACCACCTGCTCGGGTGACCCGCGCGAGATGCCGAGCTGCAGTCGGCCGCCCGAGATCAGGTCGGCCGCTCCGGCGTCCTCGACCATGTACATCGGGTTCTCGTACCGCATGTCGATCACGCCCGTGCCGAGCTCGATGCGGCTCGTCTTCGCGCCCGCGGCGGCGAGCAGCGGGAAGGGCGACGCGAGCTGCCGCGCGAAGTGGTGGACGCGGAAGTACGCGCCGTCGGCGCCGAGGTCCTCAGCCGCCTGCACGAGCTCGATGGACTGCAGCAGCACGTCGGCCGCGCTGCGCGTCGCCGACTCGGGGTGCGGCGTCCAATGGCCGAAGGAGAGGAATCCGATGCGCTTCACGTCACCATGCAACCACGGGTGCCGCGCGTTTTATTCCATTGAATAGGTCAGGTCGCGGGGGCGATCGTCGTCCAGCTCGCGTACTTCGCCTGACGTCCGTCACCCGACGAGCGGCGCGTCAAGCGGCGCTTCACCCACGGGAGAACGTGCTCGCGGTAGTACCGCGTGCGCTCGAGGTGCACGACGCCCTCGTGCGGGAGATCCCACCAGGTCTCGGGCGCGTCCGCGCCGAGCGCCGTGAGGACGCGCGCTGCGACACGGTGATGCCCGCGCACGTTCATGTGCAGCCGATCGGCAGACCAGAACTCGGGCCGCGACAGCACGCGATCGGGCCAGTTGAGTGCCTGGATGACGTCGCCCCGCCCCTCGATCCGGCGGAGCACCGCCGCCGACAGCTCGTCGCCGCGTCGCTGGATGAGGCCCGACAGCGGCAGCCCGGCCGACGGATTCGCCCCCGACAGCAGGATGAGGCGCACGCCCTCCTCGTCGCAGCGCGCGAGCACGCGCGAGAAGGCGTCCGCGATGCTCTCGATCGCGACGCCCGGGCGCAGCATGTCGTTGCCGCCCCCGTTGAACGACAGGTGCGTGGGGCGCAGGGCGAGCGCCGGCTCGAGCTGCTCCTCGACGATCGGCCAGGCGAGCCGCCCGCGGATGGCCAGGTTCGCGTACTCGATCGGCTCGCCGAGGCTGTCGGCCCATCCCTGGGCGGCGATGTCGGCCCACCCGCGCGGGCGGCCATCCGGCAGCTCGTCTCCCACGCCCTCTGTGAACGAGTCGCCGATGGCGACGTAGCGGATCGTCATCCACCCAGGCTATCGAGCGTCCGCGAGCGTGGCCTCGAGCACCTCCCCGCGCTTGTCGGCGAGCGGGATGGTTCCGAGCGCCGCGATCGCGAAGAACGCCGAGAACACCGTGAACACGAGGCCCGCGCCGCCGACGGTCAGCGCCCACGGAGTGAACAGCGGGGCGATGATGGATGCGATCCGCCCGGCGCCGGCCGCCCATCCCGCGCCCGTCGCCCGCACGCTCGTGGGGTAGAGCTCGGGGGTCACCGCGTAGAGCGCACCCCACGCGCCGAGGTTGAAGAACGACAGCAGCGAGCCGTAGAGGAGGATCTGCCACAGCTCGCCCGACGTGCCGTAGAGGATGGCCGCGACCGCGGATCCGACGAGGAACGTCGAGAGCGTGATGCGGCGCCCCCAGACCTCGATGAGCCAGGCGGCGACCGCGTAGCCGGGCAGCTGCGCGAGGGTGATGAGCAGCGTGAACTCGAACGAGCGGACGAGGTCGTAGCCCTGCTGCACGAGGATCGTCGGGATCCAGATGAACGCGCCGTAGTAGGAGAAGTTCACGCAGAACCACACGAGCCAGATCGCGCTCGTGCGCACGCGGAGCGCGGGCGACCACAGCGCGCCGACGGCCGATGCCCCCTGAAGCGGGGCCGCGGCGTACGGGGTCGGCCTCGGTGCGGGAGCGGCGCTCGGTGCGGGCCGCCGCGACGCGGCCTCGAAGCGCCGCACGATCGCATCGGCCTCGGCGTGCCGCCCCTTCGACTCGAGCCAGCGCGGGGACTCCGGCATCCCCCAGCGGATGACGAGCGCGTACGCCGCCGGGACGGCGCCAAGCAGGAACGCCCACCGCCATCCGTCGTCGGAGGCCCCGACGACGAACGTCCCGATGAGCGCCGCGAGCGTCCAGCCGACGGCCCAGAACGCCTCGAGCACGACCACGAGGCGCCCCCGGATGCGCGCGGGCGCGAACTCGGCGACGTACGTCGACGCGACGGGCAGCTCGGACCCGAGTCCGAGCCCCACGAAGAACCGCAGCACGATGAGCATCGCGACGCCGCCGACGAGCGCGCTGGCCCCGGTCGCGACGCCGTAGACGAGCAGGGTGAGCGCGAAGACCTGGCGGCGCCCGAGCTTGTCGGCGAGCAGGCCCCCGAGGCTCGCGCCCACGGCCATCCCGACGAAGCCGACCGAGGTGATGAGCCCCGCCTCGGCGCCCGTGATCCCCCACTGCGCCGTGAGCGCGGCGATGATGAACGAGATGAGGCCGACGTCCATCGCGTCGAGCGCCCACCCGATGCCGGATCCCGTGAGGAGCCGCGCATGCTGCCGGTTGAACGGGAGGTCATCCAGACGCGCAGAGGGGTTCGCCATGCCTCCAGGTTAGTGTCACCTCGACATGAAGCGCGCGCGGCCAGGAGTAGCCTGAGAGGACGACTTCCCCAACACCCGGAGGACATGTGAGAGCCCGCATCGCGCCCCCGTCAGCCGCGTGGATGTGGACGATCTGGATCGTCGCGGTCCTCGCGTATGTGCTCTCGGTCGCGAACCGCACCTCGCTGTCCGCGGTCGGCGTCGATGCCGCCGAGCACTTCAGCGCCGACGCGTCGACGCTGTCGATGTTCGCGGTGCTGCAGCTCGGCGTCTACGGCCTCATGCAGATCCCGATCGGCCTCTGGCTCGACCGGTTCGGCGCGCGCCCGATCATGGCGATCGGGATGGCCGTGATGGCGGCCGGTCAGCTCATCATGGCGGTCTCCCCCAACGTCGGCGTCGCGATCTTCGCGCGCATGCTGCTGGGGGCCGGCGACGCCGCGATCTTCCCGAGCGCGCTCCGTCTCGTCGCGACGTGGTTCCCCGCCCAGCGCAACCCGATCATGGTGCAGCTCACGGGCATCGTCGGGCAGATGGGCCAGCTCGTGGCCATCCTCCCCCTCGCCGCGCTCCTGCATGCCACGTCGTGGTCGATCGCGTTCGGGAGCCTCGCCGGCCTCGCCGTGCTCTTCACGATCCTGATCGTGGCGCTCGTGCGGAACCACCCGCCCGAGCGCGAGGCCGATGTGTCCGTGGACACCGAGACGGGCGCGATCCGGGTCGTCACGAGCGCGATCGACACGCGCGTCGGCATCCGCGCCGCCTGGGCGAACCCCGGCACGCGCCTGGCCTTCTGGTCGCACTTCACGACCCCGTTCGCGGGCACGGCCTTCGTCATGCTGTGGGGCTTCCCGTTCCTCACCTCGGGCGAGGGGCTCTCGGCCGCTCAGGCGTCGACCGTGCAGAGCGTCTTCGTGCTCATGGGCATCGTGTTCGGGCCGCTCATCGGCATCCTGTCCTCGCGCAACCCCACGCGCCGCTCGCACCTCCTCGTCCTGCCGATCGTCGCCATCCAGCTCATCGCGTGGATCGCCGTGCTCGCGTGGCCCGGACCCGCCCCGTTCGCGGTGCTCCTCCTGCTCGCCGTGGCGCTCGCGCTCGGCGGCCCGGCGTCGATGATCGCGTTCGACCACGCGCGGACCTTCAACCCCTCGCACCAGCTGAGCACCGCGACGGGCATCACGAACGTCGGAGGCTTCCTCGCCGGCCTCCTCGCGATCCTGTTCATCGGCGTCGCCCTCGACCTGCAGGGCGCGAGCGACCCCTCGGCCTACTCGCTCGAGGCGTTCCGGATCGCGTTCCTCACGCAGATCCCGATCTGGCTCGTCGGGGCGGCGTTCATCATCCGCGAGCGCAAGCGCACGCGGATCCGGATGGGCCTCGACAAGCCGCGCGGGGAGCGCTGAGGATCAGCCCGCCTCGGCCAGCAGCTCGCGCACGCGCGGGAGCACGCGGGTGCCGTAGAGCTCGATGCTCTTCATCATGAGCTCGTGCGGCATGGTGCCGGTCGCGTACTTCAGGTCGAAGCGCTGCACGCCCAGCGCGCGCACGGTGTCGGCGATCTTGCGGGCCACGGTCTCCGGCGACCCCGCGTACACGGCGCCCTCGGGTCCGACCTCGTGCTGGAACCGCATGCGGCTGTATGGCGGCCACCCGCGCTCGGCGCCGATCGTGTCGTGCATCGCCTGGAAGCCCGGGTACGCCTCCTCCCACGCCTGCTCGTCGGTCTCCGCGACATGCCCCGGGGAGTGCACGGCGACGGGCAGGTCGGGCTTCTCGAACGACGCGAGCGAACGGCGGTAGAGGTCGACGAACGGCGCGAACCGCCGCGGCGCGCCGCCGATGATGGCGAGCATGAGCCGCGCGCCGTGCCGGGCCGCCCGCACGACCGACTCGGGCGACCCGCCCACGCCGACCCACAGCGGCATGCCGTGCTCGGTCTTGGGGAAGACGTCCGCGCTGTCGAGCGCGGGGCGCATCGTGCCGGTCCAGGTGACCGGCTCCTCGCGCAGCAGCCGGACGAGGAGGTCGAGCTTCTCCTCGAAGAGCGCCTCGTAGTCGCGCAGGTCGTAGCCGAACAGCGGGAACGACTCGACGAACGAGCCGCGACCCGCGACGACCTCCGCTCGACCGTTCGAGAGCGCGTCGAGCGTCGCGAACCGCTCGAACACCCGGACCGGGTCGTCGCTCGAGAGCACCGTGACGGCGCTGCCGATCCGGATCCGGGTCGTGGTCGCCGCGATCGCGGCGAGGACCGTCTCAGGACTCGAGACCGCGAAGTCGCGCCGATGGTGCTCGCCCACGCCGAAGAAGTGCAGCCCGACCTCGTCGGCGAGCTGCGCCTGCGCGACGACGTTGCGGATGGTCTGGGCGTGGGAGATCAGCTCGCCGTCGGCGCCGCGCGTGACGTCGCCGAAGGTGTCGAGCCCGAGTTCGATGTCCATGTCGGATCCTCTCTATTCATCCGCATGAACCGCGCGGACCGCGGCCGCATTCCCTCAGGCGAGCAGCGCGGTCTTGAGCGTGTCGAGGCCCACGCCGCCCATGTCGAGCGCGCGCCGGTGGAACTCCTTGATCGAGAACGCGTCGCCGCGCTGCGCGGCATAGGCGTCGCGCACCTGCTCCCAGATGCGCTGGCCGACCTTGTACGCGGGCGCCTGGCCGGGCCAGCCGAGGTACCGGTTCACCTCGAACCGCACGAACTCGTCGGACATGTTGACGTTCTCGCGCAGGAACCCGAGCGCGAAATCGGCGTCCCACGTGCCCTCCCCGTCGGGGCGCGGCTTGCCGAGGTGCACGCCGATGTCGAGCACGACCCGCGCCGCGCGCATGCGCTGGCCGTCGAGCATCCCGAGGCGGTCAGCCGGATCGTCGAGGTAGCCCAGCTGCTCCATGAGCCGCTCGGCGTACAGCGCCCACCCCTCCGCGTGGCCCGAGGTGCCGGCGAGCAGTCGCCGCCAGCTGTTGAGCTCGGCACGGTTGTGCACGGCCTGCCCGATCTGCAGGTGATGCCCCGGGACCCCCTCGTGGTACACGGTCGTCAGCTCGCGCCACGTGTCGAACTCGGTGACGCCCTCCGGCACGGACCACCACATGCGCCCGGGCCGCGAGAAGTCATCCGTCGGGCCCGTGTAGTAGATGCCGCCCTCCTGGGTGGGGGCGATCATGCACTCGAGCCGTCGGACGGCCTCGGGGATGTCGAAGTGCGAGCGGCCCAGCTCCGCGACCGCGCGATCGCTCGTCTCCTGCATCCACTCCCGCAGCGCCTCGGTCCCCACGAGCTTGCGCGACGGGTCGGCCTCGAGGAACGCGACGGCCTCCGCGACGCTCGCTCCCGGCAAGATCTCTCGTGCGATCGACTCCTGCTCGGCGACCATGCGGGCGAGCTCCTCGATGCCCCACTCGTACGTCTCGTCGAGGTCGATCGTCGCGCCCAGGAAACGGCGCGAGTTGAGGGCGTAGAGCTCGCGCCCCACGGCGTCGTCCTCGCCGGCCGCTCCGGCGAGCTCCGCGGTCAGGAACCGCTCGAGGCGATCGTAGGCCTCGCGTGCCGCGCGCGAGCCCCGCTCCAGGTCGGACGCGAGCGCGCCGGGCAGCTCGGCGCCGTCGGCCGTCGCGTCGGATGCGAGGCCCGCGAAGAACCCGTCGGCGGCCGTGTAGCGCGGGATCTGCGCTGCCACCTCGCGCACCTGCCGCACGGCGGGCACCACGCCCTGCGCGATGCCCTCGCGCAGCGTCGCGATGTACCCGTCGACAGCCGCGGGCACGGCGCTCAGGCGCCGCGCGATGACGGCCCACTCGTCGGCCGTGCCGGTCGGCATGAGGTCGTAGACCTGGCGGATGTCCTGAGGCGCGCTCGCGATGACATTGAGGTCGCGCAGGTGCCACCGCGCCTCGTGCAGCTCGAGACCGAGTCGGAGCTCGCTCGAGAGGTCTGCCCGGGTGACCCGGTCGACGTCGTCGACGGGCTCGGCGGCTTCGAGGGCCGCGAGGGCCGAGCGAGCCGCTTCGGCGTGACGCTCCACCCCCTCGGGGCTGAAGTCGTCGTAGCGGTCGTTCGCCTCGTCGCGCCCGATGTACGTCGCGAGGATGGGCGACAGCTCGACGAGCGTGTCGACCCAGCCCTCCGCGATGCGGTCGATCTCGGTCTGCGGGCGCGCGTCGGGCGTCATGGCGTTCTCCTCCATGTCAGTGGGCTGCCTGGTTCCAGTCGGCGCCGAGGCCGATCTGCACGTCGAGCGGGACGGTGAGCTCGGCGGCTCCCGCCATCCGCTCGCGCACGATGCGCTCGACCTCGTCGCGCTCGCCCGGCGCGACCTCGACGACGATCTCATCGTGGATCTGCAGGAGCAGCCGCGAGCGGAGACCGAGGAGGTCCTGGTGCACGCGGAAGAGCGCGATCTTCATGATGTCGGCAGCGGAGCCCTGGATGGGGGCGTTGAGCGCGGCGCGCTCGGCGTTCTCCCGCAGCACGCGGTTCGGGCTCGTCAGGTCGGGGAACGGGCGACGACGGCCGAAGATCGTCTCGGTGTAGCCGTCGACCCGGGCCTTCTCGACCGACGAGCGGAGGTAGTCGCGCACCGCGCCGAACCGGGCGAAGTACTCGAGCATGAGGGTCTTCGCCTCGGACTGCTCGATGCGCAGCTGCTTGGACAGGCCGAATGCCGAGAGGCCGTACACGAGGCCGTACGACATCGCCTTGACCTTCGTGCGCATCTCGCTCGTGACCTCCTCGGGGGCGACCCCGAAGACGCGCGCGCCGACGAACCGGTGCAGGTCCTCCCCCGCGTTGAACGCCTCGATGAGCCCGGGGTCGCCCGAGAGGTGCGCCATGATGCGCATCTCGATCTGCGAGTAGTCGGCCGTCAGCAGCGTGTCGAAGCCCTCGCCGACCTCGAAGGCCGAGCGGATGCGACGCGACTCCTCGGTGCGCACCGGGATGTTCTGCAGGTTCGGGTCGGTGCTCGACAGGCGGCCGGTCTGCGACCCAGTCTGCACGTAGGTCGTGTGGACGCGGTGGTCGTCGCCGATCGCGAGGTCGAGTCCGTCGATGATCTGCTTGAGCTTCGTCGCCTCGCGGTGCGCGAGCAGGAGGCCGAGGAACGGGTGGTCGGCCTTCTCCTGCAGCTCCGCGAGCGCGCCGGCGTCGGTCGTGTACCCCGTCTTCGTCTTGCGGGTCTTCGGCAGGTCGAGCTCGACGAACAGCACCTCCTGCAGCTGCTTGGGCGACCCGAGATTCACCTCGTGCCCGATCGTGGCGTAGGCGTCCTGCGCGAGCTGCTGCGCGCGGGCGCCCAGCTCGCTCGAGAACGCCGACAGCTTCTCGTGCGAGACGGCCACCCCCGCGAGCTCCATGTCGGCGAGGGCGAGGAGGGTCGGCAGCTCGATGTCGGTGAGGACGGGGACGACCGACTCGGGCAGCGCCGCCCGCAGGGCCTGCGCCACGCGCACGGTGAACCACGAGCGCTGGCCGGGCGTCGCCCCCTCGTTCTCGGGCACGAGCTGCGAGGGGTCGGCTTCCGGCAGCTTCTCCTGCAGGTACGTGTCGACGAGGTTCGCGAGCGTCTTGTCGGGGAAGCTCGGCCTCAGGAGCCATCCGCCCAGCAGCACGTCGAAGGCCAGCCCCGCCACGTCGAGCCCCGCGCGCCGCAGCGCCTTGACCTGCGGCTTCGCATCGGCGAGCACCTTCGGGGCGTCGGACGCGAGCCAGGGCGCGAGCGCGTCGCGCACCTCGTCGCTCCACTCGGCCTCGACGATCGAGGCCTCGGTCGCGAGGCCCACGCGCACGGGAAGGCCGCCCGCGATCACGAGCGTGACGCCGACCTCGCCGTCGGCCGCCGCGTCGACCCACGCGGCGAGCTCGGCCGCGGGGATCTCGGTCGGCGCGGGCACCTCGACAGCGGGCTCCGCCTCGACGCCGTCGGCCGGGGCTCCTGCGACCTGCAGCACGCGGCTCATGAGCGCGCGGAACTCGAGCCGCGCGAACACGTCGCGCAGGGCCTGCGCGTCGATGCCGTCGCGCTTCAGGTCGTCGAGCTCGACGGGCAGCTCGACGTCGCGCAGCAGGCGGTTGAGGCGCCGGTTGCGGCGCACGTCCTCGATGTGCTCGCGCAGATTGCCGCCGACGACGCCCTTGATCGAGTCCGCTCCCTCAAGCAGCGCGTCGAGCGAGCCGAACTGGGTGAGCCACTTGACGGCCGTCTTCTCGCCCACCTTGGGCACGCCGGGCAGGTTGTCGCTCGTCTCGCCGACGAGGGCCGCGATGTCGGGGTACATCTCCGGCGGCAGGCCGTACTTCTCGACGACCGCCGCGGGGTCGTATCGCTTGAGCTTCGACACGCCCTGCACCGAGGGGTACAGCAGGGTGATGTCGTCGTTCACGAGCTGGATGGTGTCGCGGTCTCCCGAGCAGACGAGCACGTTCCAGCCCGCCTCGGCGCCGCGCGTCGCGAGCGTCGCGAGGATGTCGTCCGCCTCGTAGTCGGGCTTCTCGAGGACGGTCACGTTCATGGCCCGCAGGCACTCCTGCAGGAGCGGGATCTGGCCCTTGAACTCGGCGGGCGTGTCGGCGCGCGTGCCCTTGTACTCCGCGTACTCCCGCGTGCGGAACGACTCGCGGGAAACGTCGAAGGCGACCGCGACGTGGGTCGGGTCCTCGTCGCGCAGGAGGTTGATGAACATCGACAGGAAGCCGTGGATGGCGTTCGTGTGCTGACCGTCGGATGTGGAGAAGTTCTCGACCGGGAGGGCGAAGAACGCCCGGAAGGCGAGCGAATGGCCGTCGACGACGAGCAGAGTAGGCTTCGTGGAGTCCGTCACCCGTCCAGCGTAACGAGGGGTGGCGACATCCGAACGACAGGAGCAGGATGACGGAGCTGATCGACGGGATGGCGTGGGCGAAGGCGCGCGGGATGGGCGCGCTCGCCGAGCGGATGGGGATCGAGTTCACGGAGTTCACCGTGGAGCGCGCGGTCGCGACGATGCCCGTCGAGGGCAACACCCAGCCGGTCGGCCTCCTGCACGGCGGCGCCTACGTCGTGCTCGGCGAGTCGCTCGGATCGATGGCCGCCAACCTCTTCGCGGGCCCCGACAAGCTCGCCGTGGGCGTCGACATCAACGCGACCCACACCGCCTCGGCGACGAGCGGACGCGTGACGGGCGTGTGCACGCCGATCCACCTCGGGCGCACGCTCACCGTGCACGAGATCGTCGTCACGAACGAGGAGGGCCGGCGCTGCTCGACCGTCCGCATCACGAACATCATCAAAGATCGGTGAGCGAAGCGAACAGCCCCGGTCGTTGAGCGAGCGGAGCGAGTCGAAACGTCGCGAGACGACGTCGTGAACCGCCCGCGATACGTCGAAGGGCCGGACCTCCGAGGAGGTCCGGCCCGTCGTGCGTGTGCTGCTGCTCAGCTCTTCTTCGGAGCGAGCTGCTCGATGATGGCCTTCGCGACGTCCTGCATCGTGAGGCGGCGGTCCATGGAGGCCTTCTGGATCCAGCGGAACGCCTCGGGCTCGGACAGCCCCATCTTCTCGTTGAGGAGGCCCTTGGCGCGGTCGACGAGCTTGCGGGTCTCGAAGCGCTCGACCATATCGCTCACCTCGGCCTCGAGCGTGATGATCTGGTCGTGACGGGCCAGCGCGATCTCGATCGCGGGGAGCAGGTCGTTGGGCGTGAACGGCTTCACGACGTATGCGAGGGCACCGGCCTCGCTCGCGCGCTCGACGAGCTCCTTCTGGCTGAAGGCCGTGAGCAGGACGACGGGCGCGATGTGATTCTTGCTGAGCTTCTCCGCGGCGCTGATGCCGTCGAGCTGGGGCATCTTGACGTCCATGATGACGAGGTCGGGCCGCAGCTCGGTCGCCAGCTGCACCGCAGTCTCGCCGTCGCCGGCCTCGCCCACGACGTCGTACCCGTTGTCGCGGAGGATCTCCACGATGTCGAGGCGGATGAGGGACTCGTCTTCGGCGACCACCACACGACGGGGCGCCGTCGCGGTGCTCTTCTCGGTCTGCTCTTCGGTCACCGTTCCATCCTAGAGGTCTCGTGGCTGGGAGTTCGTGCCGGTGGTGGGGGTCGAACCCACACGCCCTTTCGGACAGAGCATTTTGAGTGCTCCGCGTCTGCCATTCCGCCACACCGGCATGCATCCCCGACGATACGGCAAACGGGGTCCGGTGCTGAACCGGACCCCGTCGCTGGCGCGTCGCGCTAGGCGTTCTTGTAGACGGGCGCGGCGCCGTGCACCGCGTCGCCCACGCGGTGCACGCGCAGGTCGTTGGTCGAGCCCGAGATCCCGGGAGGGGATCCCGAGATGACGATGACCTTGTCGCCGACCTTCGCGAGGTCGTTCGCGAGCAGGTAGTCGTCGACCTGGAGGAACATCCGGTCGGTGTGCTCGACCTGCTCGACGAGAGCCGAGCGGATGCCCCACGTGAGCGCCATCCGGCGGCGGATGGCCTCGTCCTGCGTGAAGGCGATCATCGGCCGCGGGGAGCGCAGGCGCGACATGCGGCGCGCCGAGTCGCCCGACTGCGTGAACACGCACAGGAACTTCGCGTCGACGAAGTCGGCGACCTCGATCGCGGCCAGCGTGATGGCGCCGCCCTGCGTGCGGGGCTTGGCCGTGAGCGGCGCGATGCGCTCGAGACCGTGGTCCTCGGTCGACTCGATGATGCGCGCCATGGTCTGGACGGTGATCGCGGGGTACTCGCCCACGCTCGTCTCGCCCGAGAGCATGACCGCGTCGGCGCCGTCGAGGACCGCGTTCGCGACGTCGCTCGTCTCGGCGCGGGTCGGCACCGGGCTCGAGATCATGGACTCGAGCATCTGCGTCGCGACGATGACCGGCTTGGCCATCCGGCGCGCGAGCTCGACCGCGTGCTTCTGCACGATCGGCACGGCCTCGAGCGGCAGCTCGACGCCGAGGTCGCCGCGCGCGACCATGATGCCGTCGAACGCGTCGATGATCTCCTCGAGGTGGTCGACCGCCTGCGGCTTCTCGATCTTGGCGATGATCGGGACGCGGCGCCCCTCCTCCGCCATGATCACGTGCGCGCGCTGCACGTCCTTCGCGTTGCGCACGAACGAGAGGGCGATGATGTCGGCGCCGTTGCGGAGGCCGTAGCGGAGGTCCGCCTCGTCCTTCTCGCTGAGCGCGGGCACGTTCACCGCGACGCCGGGCAGGTTGATGCCCTTGTTGTTCGAGACCGCGCCGGCGACGACGACCTCGGTCGTCACGACCGTGCCGTCGGTCTCGAGGACCTTGACGCGGACCTTGCCGTCGTCGATGAGGAGGAAGTCGCCGGGCTTCACGTCGTTCGGGAGGCCCTTGAACGTCGTCCCGACGATCTCCTTGGTGCCGAGGATGTCCTCGGTCGTGATCTTGAAGATGTCGCCCTCGGCCAGCTCGTGCGGGCCGTTCTCGAACTTGCCGAGCCGGATCTTGGGTCCCTGCAGGTCGACGAGGATGGCGACCGGCTTGCCGAGCTCCTCGGCGGCCGCGCGCACGTTCGCGAAGTTGTTGTCGTGGACGGTGTAGTCACCGTGGCTGAGGTTGAAGCGCGCCACGTCGAGTCCGGCCTCGATGAGAGACTTCACGGTCTCCTTGGTCGAGGTGGCGGGTCCCAGCGTGGCGACGATCTTGGCACGTCTCAAAAGCTTGCCTTCCGCACTGCTTGCTTCTTCTGTTGTGGACGCATCCGCGTCCGTCGGGTCGATGGGCGCTCCGCACGAGGCCCATCGCGGTTCCACCGGATGCACACCCCACACTACGCGCACCCGGCCATCCGATTCACGCGCACACGACGGCGGCCGGGAGCATCGTGTGCTCCCGGCCGCCATCCACGCGTGTCGGAGTCAGACGCCGATGGCGACGTCGGTCGGGCGGACCGGCGCCGGCAGCTGCGTCTCGCCCATGAGGAAGGCGTCGACCTCGGCGGCCACCGAGCGGCCCTCGGCGATCGCCCACACGATGAGCGACTGGCCGCGGCCGGCGTCGCCCGCGACGAACACGCCGGGCGCGGTCGCCTGGAACGACGCGTCGCGATCGACGTTCCCGCGCGAGGTGAACTGCGCCTGCAGCTGCGCCTCGAGGTTCTCGCGCTCGGGGCCCGTGAAGCCCATCGCGATGAGGACGAGGTCGGCGGGGATCTCGCGCTCGGTGCCGGGCTTCGGCACGCGGCGCCCGTCGACGAACTCCGTCTCCGCGACGACGAGACCGCGGACCTCGCCCGCGTCGTTGGCCACGAACTCGACCGTCGAGGCCAGGTAGTGGCGCTCGCCGCCCTCCTCGTGCGCCGACGAGACCTCGAACACCTGCGGCATCATCGGCCACGGCTGGTGCTCCGGGCGGTCGTCGGACGGCCGCTTGCCGATCGCGAGGTTCGTCACGCTCAGCGCGCCCTGGCGGTGCGCCGTGCCGATGCAGTCCGCGCCGGTGTCGCCGCCGCCGATGACGACGACGTGCTTGCCCTCGGCCGAGATCTGGTTGGCGACCTGGTCGCCCGCGACGACCTTGTTCGACTCGACGAGGTACTCCATCGCGAAGTGCACGCCGTCGAGCTCACGACCCGGGATCGGCAGGTCACGCGGCACCGTGGCGCCCGTGGCGACCACGACGGCGTCGTAGCGCGCGCGGAGGTCGTCCCACGTGATGTCCACGCCGATCTCGACGCCCGCCCGGAAGCGCGTGCCCTCGTCCTGCATCTGGCGCAGGCGCGCCTCGAGGTGCCGCTTCTCCATCTTGAAGTCGGGGATGCCGTAGCGCAGCAGGCCGCCGATGCGGTCGTCGCGCTCGTACACGGCGACCGTGTGGCCCGCGCGCGTCAGCTGCTGCGCGGCCGCGAGCCCCGCGGGACCCGAGCCGACCACCGCGACGGTCTTGCCGGTGAGGCGCGCCGGGGGCTTGGGCTCGACCCACCCGTTGGCGAACGCCTCGTCGATCGTCGACACCTCGATCTGCTTGATCGTGACGGCCGGCTGGTTGATGCCGAGCACGCACGCGCTCTCGCAGGGCGCAGGGCACAGACGCCCGGTGAACTCCGGGAAGTTGTTCGTCGCGTGCAGGCGCTCGATCGCGGTGCGGCCCTCGCCGCGCCACATGAGGTCGTTCCACTCCGGGATGAGGTTGCCCAGCGGGCATCCCTGGTGGCAGAACGGCACGCCGCAGTCCATGCAGCGCCCGGCCTGGCGGCGGAGCACGGCCGAGTCGCCCGGCTCGTACACCTCCTTCCAGTCGAGGATGCGCACGGGCACCGGCCGGCGAGCGGGCAGCTCGCGCTCGGTGATCTTCAGAAAGCCCTTCGGGTCAGCCACCCGTCACCTCCATGATGCGGTTCCAGACGACGTCGCCGTCGGGGTCGAGTCCCTCGGCCTCGGCCGCCTGACGCGTCTCGAGCACGGCGGCGTAGTCGCGCGGGAGGACCCGCACGAACTCCTCGACGGCGTTCTCGAAGTCGTCGAGCATGCGCTGGGCCAGCTCGGACTCGGTCTCCGCGACGTGCTGCTGGAGCAGATCGCGCAGGATCTCGGCGTCGCCGGATCCGAGGGGGCCGAGCGTGAGCTCGCCCGATGCGAGAGCCTCGCGGTTCACGAGCTTCTCGTCGAGGCGGTGGACGTAGGCCGTCCCGCCCGACATGCCGGCGCCGAGGTTGCGCCCCGTGCGGCCCAGGATGACCGCGAGGCCTCCGGTCATGTACTCGAGCGCGTGGTCGCCCACGCCCTCGACGACCGCAGTCGCGCCGGAGTTGCGCACGAAGAAGCGCTCGCCGACCATGCCGCGCAGGAAGAGGGTCCCCTGCGTGGCTCCGTAGCCGATGACGTTGCCGGCGATGACGTTCTCGGAGGCGTCGAATGTCGCGCCGCGCGCGGGGCGCACGACGATCTGGCCGCCCGAGAGGCCCTTGCCGACGTAGTCGTTCGAGTCGCCCTCGAGGCGCAGCGTGATGCCGTTCGGCAGGAACGCCCCGAAGGACTGCCCGGCCGAGCCGGTCAGGTTGACGGTGATCGAGCCGGCCTTGAGACCGTGCTCCCCCTGCGCCTTCGTGACGTGGTGGCCGAGCAGCGTGCCGACCGCGCGCGCGGTGTTCCGCACCGGGAGGTCGATCGTGATCTCTCCCCCGTTCTCGATGACGTCGCGCGCGCGCTCGATGAGCTGCACGTCGAAGTGCTCGTCCAGCTCGTGGTCCTGCGCGCGCGCGTGGCGGCGCGGCTCGTCGTCCGCGAACGCGGGCCCCTCGAGGACCGGCGACAGGTCGAGTCCGTCGGCCTTCCAGTGGTCGATCGCGCGATCCACGTCGAGCACCTCGACGTGGCCGACCGCCTCGTCGATCGAGCGGAAGCCGAGCTCGGCGAGGTACTCGCGCACCTCCTGCGCGATGAACTGCATGAAGTTCACGACGTGCTCGGCCTTGCCCGTGAAGCGGCTGCGCAGCAGCGGGTTCTGGGTCGCGACGCCCACGGGGCACGTGTCCAGGTGGCAGACGCGCATCATGATGCAGCCGCTCACGACGAGCGGCGCCGTCGCGAAGCCGAACTCCTCGGCACCCAGCAGGGCGCCGATGACGACGTCGCGGCCGGTCTTCATCTGGCCGTCGACCTGCACGACGACGCGGTCGCGCATGCCGTTGAGCATGAGCGTCTGCTGCGTCTCGGCGAGCCCCAGCTCCCACGGCGTGCCGGCGTGCTTGAGCGAGTTGAGCGGGCTCGCGCCCGTCCCGCCGTCGTGGCCCGACACGAGGATGACGTCGCTGAGCGCCTTCGCGACGCCCGCGGCGACCGCGCCGATGCCCGACTGGCTCACGAGCTTCGTGTGGATGCGCGCCTCGGGGTTCGACCGCTTGAGGTCGAAGATGAGCTGCTTCAGGTCCTCGATCGAGTAGATGTCGTGGTGCGGGGGCGGCGAGATGAGGCCCACCCCCGCGGTCGCGTGCCGCGTGCGCGCGACCCACGGGTACACCTTGCCGGGCGGCAGCTGACCGCCCTCGCCGGGCTTGGCGCCCTGCGCGAGCTTGATCTGGATGTCGTCCGCGTGCGTGAGGTACATGCTCGTGACGCCGAAGCGGCCCGAGGCGACCTGCTTGATGGCGCTGCGGCGCTCGGGATCGAGGAGGCGGTCGACGTCCTCGCCGCCCTCGCCCGTGTTCGACTTCGCGCCGAGGCGGTTCATCGCGATCGCGAGGGTCTCGTGCGCCTCGCGCGAGATGGAGCCGTAGCTCATGGCGCCCGTCGAGAACCGCTTCACGATCTCGGAGACCGGCTCGACCTCGTCGATCGGCACCGGCGGGCGCACCCCCTTCTTGAACGCGAAGAGGCCGCGGAGCGTCTTGAGCTCCTCCGCCTGCTCGTCGACGAGACGGGTGTACTCGCGGAAGATCTCGTAGCTGCCCGTGCGCGTGGAGTGCTGCAGGCGGAAGATCGTCTCGGGCGTGAAGAGGTGGGGCGACCCGTCGCGGCGCCACTGGTACTCGCCGCCGGTCCACAGGCGCTCGTGCGTGCGCACGGCCGGGTCCTCGGGGTACGCGAACGCGTGACGCTCGGCGTTCTCGCGCGCGATGTGCGAGAGCCCGATGCCTCCGATCTTCGACTCGGTCCCGGTGAAGTACTGGTCGACGAACGGCTGCGCGAGGCCCACGGCCTCGAACACCTGCGCGCCCGAGTACGACGACACGGTCGAGATGCCCATCTTGGACATGATCTTCAGCACGCCCTTGCCGAGCGCGTAGATGAGGTTCTTGACGGCCTTCTGCGGCGTGACGCCCGCGATCGCGCCGGAGCGGACGAGGTACTCCACCGTCTCCATCGCGAGGTACGGGTTCACGGCGGTCGCGCCGTAGCCGAGCAGCGTCGCGACGTGGTGCACCTCGCGCACGTCGCCCGCCTCGACCACGAGCCCGACCTTCATCCGGGTCTCGCGGCGGATGAGGTGGTGGTGCACGGCCGAGACCGCGAGCAGCGACGGGATGGGCGCGAGGTCCTGGTTCGAGTCGCGGTCGCTGATGACGATGAACTCCGCGCCGTCCTCGATCGCGCGGTCGGCCTCGGCGCACATCTGCTCGAGGCGCTTCTGCAGGCCCTTCTCGCCCGCCGACACGCGGTAGAGCGAGCGCAGCGTGACCGACGTGCGCCCGGGCAGGGCGCTGTCGATGTGCTGGATCTTCGCGAGCTCGTCGTTGTCGATGACCGGGAAGTCGAGGATGACGCTGCGCGCGTGCTCCGGCCCCCACGAGAGCAGGTTCGGCTCGGGGCCGAGGCCGAGCTTGAGGCTCGTCACGACCTCTTCGCGGATGGAGTCGAGCGGCGGGTTCGTGACCTGCGCGAACTGCTGCGTGAAGTAGTCGAACAGCAGGCGCGGGCGCTTGCTGAGCACGGCGATCGGCGTGTCCGACCCCATGGCGCCGAGGGGCTCGACGCCCGTCTGGCCCATGGGGCGCAGGAGGATCCGGACCTCCTCCTCGGTGTAGCCGAAGGTCCGCTGACGGCGCGTGATCGACGCGATCGGGTGCACGAGGTGCTCGCGCTCGGGGAGGTCGGCGAGGCGGACGGTGCCCCTGTCGAGCCACTCCTGCCAGGGCTCGAGCTTCGCGAGCTGGGCCTTGACCTCGTCGTCCGCGATGATGCGGCGCTCGGCGGTGTCGACGACGAACATCGTGCCGGGGCGCAGGCGGCCGCGGCGCTCGATGCGCTCGGGGGCGAAGTCGAGGACGCCCGTCTCCGAGCCGATCACGACGAGGCCGTCCTTCGTCACGGTCCAGCGGCCGGGCCGCAGGCCGTTGCGGTCGAGCGTCGCGCACACGAGCGTGCCGTCGGTCGCGATGAGGGCGGCGGGGCCGTCCCACGGCTCCATCTGGCCCGCGTGGTACTCGTAGAACGCGCGGAGGTCGGGGTCGACGTACGCCTTCTTCTCGTAGGCCTCCGGCACCATCATGAGCATCGCGTGCGGAAGCGAGCGGCCCGTGAGCGTGAGCAGCTCGAGCACCTCGTCGAACGACGCCGAGTCGCTCTCGGTGTCGCTGCAGATCGGCAGGAGCGGGCGGATGTCGCCGAGCAGCTCGCTCTCGAGCTGCGACTGGCGCGCGCGCATCCAGTTGCGGTTGCCGCCGACGGTGTTGATCTCGCCGTTGTGCGCCATCATGCGCAGCGGCTGGGCGAGCGGCCACGACGGGAACGTGTTCGTCGAGTAGCGCGAGTGCACGACGGCGAGCTCGGTCGTGAAGCGCTCGTCCTGCAGGTCGAGGTAGAACGGCTCGAGCTGGAGCGTCGTGACCATGCCCTTGTAGCCGAGGGTGCGGCTCGAGAGCGACACGAAGTAGGCGTCGAGCTCGTGCTGGGCGCGCTTGCGGAGACGGTAGGCGCGGCGGTCGAGGTCGATCCCGGAGAGACCGGGGCGCCCGTCGACGGGCGCGCTCGTGAGGAAGATCTGCTCGATCGCGGGGCGGGCCTCGCCGGCCAGGCGTCCGAGGTGCTCGGGGTCCACCGGCACCTCGCGCCAGCCGAGGATCGAGAGCCCCTCCTCCGCCGCGATGGCGGCGATGCCGTCCTTCTGCGCGGCGCGCGCCGCGTCGTCCGTCGGGAGGAACGAGAGGCCGGCCGCGTACTCGCCGACGACCGGGAGGTCGAAGTCGACGACCGAGCGCAGGAAGCCGTCGGGCATCTGCGTGAGGATGCCCGCGCCGTCGCCCGTGCCCGCATCGGAGCCGATGGCGCCGCGGTGCTCGAGGTTGCGCAGCGCCTCGAGAGCGAGGTCGACGATGTCGTGCCCCGCCTCGCCGCGCAGGGTCGCGACCATGGCCAGGCCGCAGGCGTCCTTCTCGAACGCCGGGTTGTACATCCCCTGCTTCGGGGGGTACGCGCCGGAGGCTCCGTAAGGGGGCTGGAAGTACATGTGTCTACCGTCCTCGGGGTCGGTTGCGTAGCGCGGGACGACGTTGGCCCAGTGGACGCCGTCTCGCGCGCTCGATCATCCTCGTGCCCTTTCCGAAAGGACAGCAGAGGGGCGGGATCATCGCTACGGTGCTTGTGGCGACGGCTTCAGAGCGGCTTCCGACGCGGGGGGTTCGCTGACATCGACGAAGTCGCCCTGCGATTGTAGCGCGTCCGCGTCGGCCCGCTCGCGGCCCGGTCGGTAGGGGCTGGGCTCGAGGCCCGTGTGCCGCGCCTGCACGACGAGGACGACGGCGCCCACGACGATCGCCGCGATCGCGCCCCACACGTTCGTGCGCAGGCCGAGGATGATCTCGCTCGGGTCGATGCGGATGGTCTCCCAGACGACGCGGCCCGCGCCGTACCAGATGAGGTAGACCGCGAACAGCCGTCCCCACTGGAACGCGAGGCTCCGGCCGAGCCAGAAGAGCAGGACGACGCCGATGACGTTCCAGACGATCTCGTAGAGGAAGGTCGGGTGGAACAGCGTGTCGTCGGGGAGCCCCGGCGGGAAGGCGGGGTTGTCGGGCTCGATCTCGAGGCCCCAGGGGAGGTCGGTCGGCCAGCCGAACAGCTCGTGGTTGAACCAGTTGCCGAAGCGGCCGAGCGCCTGCGCGAGCAGGAGGCCGGGCGCGAGCGCGTCGGCGAACGTCCAGAACCGGATGCCGGTCCACCGGCAGCCGAGCCACGCGCCCAGCGCGCCGCCCAGCAGCGCGCCGAAGATCGCGATGCCGCCCTCCCAGATCGCCCACACCGAGCCGGGCTCGAGCGGGTTCCACGGGTTGGCGCCCTCGCCGAAGTAGAAGCCCCAGTGCGTGAGCACGTGGTAGGCGCGCGCGCCCACGATCGCGAGCGGCACCGCGAGGAGCGCGATGTCGATGACGACCCACGGCTCCGCCCCGCGCCGCGTGAGACGGCGGTTCGTGATGAGCGTCGCCACGACGATGCCCGTGATGATGCACAGGGCGTAGTAGTGGATTCGCAGCGGGCCGATCTCGAAGAACGACTCCGGGGGGCTGGGGATGCTCGCGACGACGCTCGTCAGGGCGGAGGACAGCATGATCGAGAGTCTAATTCCTCTCGGGTGCGGCTCCGTGACGCACGGTGCCCGCCGCGAGCTCGCGGGTCTTCTCGGCGAGGCCCTCGACCCCGCCGTCCCGCAGCGCGCGCACGAGGGCGGTGCCCACGATCGCGCCGTCGGCGTACTCCACGATGCTCGCGATGTGCTCGGCGCTCGAGACGCCGATGCCGACGCACGCGCGTGCGGCGCCGTGCGCGCGCAGGCGGCCCACGAGCGCCCTGGCCGCCTTGTCGAGCTCCGCGCGCTCCCCCGTGATCCCCATGGTCGAGACGGTGTAGACGAAGCCCGTGGTCGCGCCGACGATGAGATCGAGCCGGTCGTCGGTCGAGGTCGGCGCCGCGAGGAAGACGCGGTCCAGTCCCGTGCGCTCGGCCGCGGCGATCCAGTCGGCCGCGGCGTCCGGGGTGATGTCCGGCGTGATGAGCCCCGCGCCGCCCGCGGCGCGCACCTCGTCGGCATAGCGGTCGACGCCGCGCTGGACGACGAGGTTCCAGTACGTCATGACGAGCACGGGCACATCGGTGCGCGCCGTGATCTCGCGCAGCGCCGTGAAGAGGTGCTCGGTGCGGAAGCCCGCCTCGAGCGCCGCGTTCGTCGCCTCCTGGATGATGGGGCCGTCCATCACGGGGTCGCTGTAGGGCGGGCCCAGCTCGATGATGTCGACGCCGTTCTCGGCGAGGGCGACGGCCGCGTCGATGCTCGTCTGCAGGTCGGGGAACCCCACAGGGAGGTAGCCGATGAAGGCTCCTCGTCCGTCGGCAGCGGCCCGGGCGATCGCGTCCTCGACACGGCTCACGCGTCGGCTCCCTCGTCGTAGAGGCCGAACCAGCGGGCGGCCGTGTCCATGTCCTTGTCGCCGCGGCCGGAGAGGCACACCGCGAGCACGGCGTCCGGCCCGAGCTCGCGCCCGATCCGCAGCGCGCCGGCGAGCGCATGGGCCGACTCGATCGCGGGGATGATGCCCTCGGTCCGGCTCAGCAGGCGCAGCGCGCCCATCGCCTCGGCGTCGGTCGCGGGGATGTACTCCGCGCGCCCGATCGAGGCGAGCCACGAGTGCTCGGGGCCGACGCCCGGATAGTCCAGGCCGGCGGAGATCGAGTGCGACTCGACGGTCTGGCCGTCCTCGTCCTGCAGCACGAAGGTGCGCGCTCCGTGCAGGACGCCCGGACGACCGCGCTCGATCGACGCGGCGTGACGCGGGGTGTCGACGCCGTCGCCCGCCGCCTCGACGCCGAAGAGCCGCACGCCGGGGTCGTCGATGAACGCGTCGAACATGCCGATCGCGTTCGATCCGCCGCCGACGCACGCGAGGACGGCGTCGGGCAGGCGCCCGACGCGCTCGAGGAGCTGCGCGCGCGCCTCGTCGGAGATGATCTTCTGGAAATCGCGGACCATCGCGGGGAACGGGTGCGGGCCCGCGGCCGTGCCGAAGATGTAGTTCGTCGTCTCGACGCTCGACACCCACTCGCGGTACGCCTCGTTGATCGCGTCCTTGAGGGTGCGCGAGCCGGTCTTGACGGCCACGACCTCGGCGCCCAGCAGGCGCATGCGCGCCACGTTGAGCGCCTGGCGCTCGGTGTCGACCTCGCCCATGTAGATGCGGCACTCGAGCCCGAAGAGCGCGGCCGCGGTCGCCGTGGCGACGCCGTGCTGGCCGGCGCCCGTCTCGGCGATCACGCGCGTCTTGCCGAGCCGCCTCGTGAGCAGCGCCTGGCCGAGGACGTTGTTGATCTTGTGGCTGCCCGTGTGGTTGAGATCCTCGCGCTTGAGGAAGATGCGGGCGCCGCCCGCATGCTCCGCGAAGCGCGGCACCTCCGTGAGGGCCGACGGGCGGCCGGCGTAGTCCGCGAGGAGCGCGTTCAGCTCTGCGTGGAAGGCGGGGTCGGCCATCGCCTCCTCGTGCGCGACCGCGAGCTCGTCGATCGCCGCGATGAGCGACTCGGGCATGTAGCGCCCGCCGAAGTCGCCGAAGAACGGGCCGGGCTGCTCGCGAAGGCTCATGCGCGCCTCTCCCCTGCTGCGAAGTCGCCGGCGGCGAGGAACGCGCCGAGCGTGGAAACCGGGTCGCCCGTGACGAGCGCTTCGCCCACGAGCACGACATCCGCGCCCGCCTCGCGGTAGTGCGCGACGTCATCGGGAGAGAGCACCGCCGACTCGGCGATGCGGATCGCGCCGGCGGGGAAGCCGTCGACGAGCCGCCCGAACAGGTCGCGGTCGAGCTCGAAGGTCGACAGGTCGCGTGCGTTCACGCCGATGAGATCGGCGCCCAGATCCGCGGCGCGCGCGACCTCATCGGCGGAGTGGGCCTCGACGAGGGGCGTCATCCCGAGCTCGATCGTGAGCCGGTAGAGCTCCTCGAGCACGGGCTGCTCGAGCGCCGCCACGATGAGCAGCACGATGTCGGCGCCGGCCGCGCGGGCCTCGAGCACCTGGTACGGGGTCGCGATGAAGTCCTTGCGCAGCACCGGGAGCGAGACGCGGGCGCGCACCGCCGCGAGGTCGGCGAGACTGCCCTTGAACCGGCGCTGCTCGGTGAGAACCGAGATGGCCGACGCTCCGCCCTGCTCGTACAGCCCCGCCTGCAGCGCGGGGTCGGGGATCGCGGCGAGGTCGCCGCGCGAGGGGCTCGCGCGCTTCACCTCGGCGATGATCTTCACCCGGGCGTCGGGACGGAGCGCGGAGACGACGTCGAGCGCAGGCGCCTGTGCGGCGGCTGCGCTCTCGACGACGGCCGAGGGCCGCTCGGCTCTGCGCGCCTCGGCGTCCTCGACGGCCCCGGCCGTGAGCTCGGCCAGGAGCGACATCAGTGCGCCTTGGGCTGGTACTTGGATCCGCCTGCGCCGTAGCCCGCCTTCGTGAGGATGAAGCCCACGATGGGTCCGATCAGGAAGACCGCGGCCGAGGCGATGAGCAGCCACGGCACCCACAGGAACAGCGCGACCGCGGCGACGGAGAGCCCGAGGAGCATGATGAGCACAGCGCTCCAGGCGGCGGGCGAGTGTCCGTGTCCGGGGTCGTCGATCGAGTGGGTCATGTCGTGTCATCCTCCGTGCTGCTGGGAACGTCGTCCAGTCTATCGGGGCCGGGCGCTGGCCCCTGCCGCCGTCAGCGGGTGGGGTCGTCGCCGCGGGACAGGTCGTCCCACGAGTCGATCGCATCGAGCGGGGCGTCGTCGGCCGCGGCCGTGCGGCCGGAGCGCTTCTCGTAGCGGCGCCCCGCGCGCCGCCATGCGTGAGCGGTGCCGAGGGTCCACAGGCCCGCGAGCGCGATGAGCGCGCCCGCGACGATGGTCACCGCCGGCCAGGGGGTGAGTGCCATCCCCTGCACGAGGTCCTCGATCGCCGACTCCCCGGCGATGCCGGTGTGCTCGGTGACGACGGCCGACGCCGCCGTCGCGCGCGGTGCCGCCACGAGCGCGGCGCTCAGCCACGCGATCCCCCCGCCGACCGCGACCGCGAGCGCCGCGAGGACGTAGCGGACGACCGGGCCCACGATCGCGAGCACGAGCGACAGCGCGAGGGCCGCGAGCGAGAGCGGCTGGAGCACCGAGACCGCCTCGGAGCCGGCGACCGGGAGCGTCGCGCCGGCGACCGAGGCGGTGAGCCACGTCTGCGTCGATCCGATCAGCGCGAGCGCCGCGCCCGAGAGCGCCGCGAGCACCGCGATCATCCGCCCGCGCCCCGCGAGCGCCCCCTCGCCGGGCGCCGCGCCCATCCGCCCGTCGGTCATCCGACCACCGGGTGGAGGTCGCGGTCGCCCACCTCGGGGCGGGAGGTGTCGCTGTCGAAGCACGTGCGCGTGTTCGTGTGGCAGGCGGGCCCGATCTGGTCGATCTCGAGCAGGACGACGTCGCCGTCGCAGTCGAGCTTCGCGCCCTTCACGATCTGGATGTGCCCGGACGTGTCGCCCTTGCGCCAGTACTCGCGCCGCGACCTCGACCAGTAGGTCACCCGTCCCGAGGTCAGCGTGCGGCGCAGGGCCTCGGCGTCCATCCACGCGAGCATGAGCACCTCGCGCGTGTCCCACTGCTGCACGATCGCGGGGACGAGCCCGTCGGGGCCGAACGCCACGCGCGCGATGCGGTCGTCGACCTCGCTCATCGCGTCTCGATCCCGTCGGCGCGCAGCGCCTGCTTGACCTCGCCGATCGTCATCTGGCCCGAGTGGAAGACGCTGGCCGCGAGCACCGCGTCGGCGCCCGCGCGCACGGCGGGCGCGAAGTGCGACACGTCGCCTGCCCCGCCCGACGCGATCACGGGCACGCTCGCGAGCTCGCGCATGAGCCCCACGAGCTCGAGGTCGAAGCCGGCCTTCGTGCCGTCGGCGTCGATCGAGTTCACGAGCAGCTCGCCCGCGCCGCGCTCGATCGCCTCGCGCGCCCACGCGAGCGCGTCGAGGTCGGTCTCCTTCTTGCCGCCGTGGGTCGTCACGACGAACCCGGAGGGCGTTCGGGGCGAGCGCTTGACATCGAGCGAGAGGACGAGCGCCTGCGCGCCGAACCGGTCGGCGATCTCGTCCAGCAGGCCGGGGCGGGCGATCGCGGCCGAGTTGACGCCCACCTTGTCGGCGCCCACGCCCTGGAGCCGCGCGACGTCGTCGACCGAGCGGACGCCGCCGCCCACCGTGAGCGGGATGAAGACCTCCTCGGCCGTGCGCCGCACGACATCGTAGGTCGTGGCGCGCTCGTCGACCGTCGCCGTGACGTCGAGGAAGGTGAGCTCGTCGGCGCCCTGCTCGAAGTACCGGCGGGCGAGCTCGACGGGGTCGCCCATCTCGCGGAGGTTCTCGAAGTTGACGCCCTTGACGACGCGGCCGCCGGCCACGTCGAGGCACGGGATGACCCGGGTGACGACGCTCATCAGAGGCGCGCGTTGTGGATGGCCGTGACGAGGATCGCGCGCGCGCCGATGCCGTACAGCTCGTCCATCACGCGGTTCACGCCGCGGCGCGGGACCATGACGCGCACGGCCACCCACTCGGGGTCGCGCAGCGGCGACACGGTGGGCGACTCGATGCCGGAGGCGATCTCCACGGCGCGGTCGACGAGCGCCGCGGGGAGGTCGTAGTCGAGCATGACGTACTGCCGGGCGACCATCACGCCGCGCAGGCGGCGCAGGAGCGTCTCGATGCCCGCGTGCTCGCGCGGGCCCTGGATGAGCACGGCCTCGGACTCGAGGATCACGGGCCCGAAGATGTCGAGTCCGGCCTGCCGGAGGGTCGTGCCGGTCTCGACGACGTCGGCGATCGCGTCGGCGACGCCGAGCTCGACGGCCGACTCCACGGCGCCGTCCAGCGGCACGAGGTCGGCTGCGACGCCGTGGCTGTCAAGGAACGAGTCGACGAGCCCGGGGTACGACGTCGCGATGCGCGCGCCGTCGAGATCGGCCACGCCCGCGAAGCGCCCGGGAGGGGCGGCGAAGCGGAACGTCGACGTCGCGAAGCCGAGCGTCTCGATCTCCCGGGCGGACATCCGCACGTCCAGGAGCAGGTCGCGGCCGGTGATGCCGACGTCGAGCGCACCGGCGGAGACGTACGTGGCGATGTCGCGCGGGCGCAGGTAGAAGAACTCGACGTCGTTGGCGGCGTCGATGAGGTGCAGCGACTTCGAGTCGCGGCGACCGGCGTAGCCGGCCTCCGCGAGCATCTCGGCGGCGGTCTCGGAGAGCGAGCCCTTGTTGGGAACGGCGATGCGGAGCATGCGAGGTCTTTCGATCGGGGTGTCAGACGGATGAGCGGTGCGGCTCACAGATGTCGGTACACGTCCTCGAGGGTGAGGCCCTTCGCGAGCATGAGCACCTGGAGGTGGTACAGCAGCTGCGAGATCTCCTCCGCGGCCTCGGCGTCGGACTCGTACTCCGCGGCCATCCACACCTCGGCGGCCTCTTCCACGATCTTCTTGCCGATGAAGTGGATGCCGGCGTCGAGCTCCTTGACGGTCCCGGAGCCCTCCGGACGCGTCTGGGCCTTCTCAGCCAGCTCGGCGAACAGGTCGTCGAAGTTCTTCACCCGTCAAGGCTACCGGTTCGCGTGCACGTGCTCCGCGGCGAGGGCGCGGAGGTCGGCGATCGCGACGTCGATGTCCGCGGCGCCGAACACCGCGGAGCCCGCGACGAACGTGTCGGCGCCGGCCTCGGCGGCCTGCGCGATCGTGGACTCGGAGATGCCGCCGTCCACCTGGAACCACACCGGCGCCCCGACCCGACGCGCCTCCTCGGCGAGGGCCCGGAGCTTGGGCATCATCTCGGGCATGAACGACTGGCCGCCGAACCCGGGCTCGACGGTCATCACGAGGATCTGGTCGAACTCGTGCAGGTGCTCGTAGAGGGCGTCGGCCGGCGTGCCGGGCTTGATGGCGACACCGGCCCTCGCGCCGATGCCGCGCAGGCGGCGGGCGAGCGCGACCGGGTCGTGCGACGCCTCGAGGTGGAACGTCACCGACGCCGCCCCCAGCTCGGCGTAGCCCGGCGCCCACCGGTTCGCATCCGTGATCATGAGGTGGACGTCGAGCGGCACGGGGCTCGTCTCCTGGATGCGCTGCACCATCTGCGGCCCGAACGTGAGGTTCGGCACGAAGTGGTTGTCCATGACGTCCACATGCACGAAGTCGGCCGTCGCGATCCGCTCGAGGTCGGCCTGCATGTTGACGAAGTCGGCGGACAGGATGCTCGGGTTGATGCGCGGCGCGCCGGGGGGTGTCACCCCGCCATTATCGCGCGTCGCGGCGGGTCACCGCCTCCGCAGGAGCGCGAGGAACATCGCGTCGGTCCCGTGCCGATGCGGCCACAGCTGCGCGTGGCCCGACCCGTCTACCGGGGCGGGGAGGTCGAGGGGCGTGCGGGCGACCGCCTGCAGCGCGGCGCGGGCGTCGAGCTCCTCGACGTCGGATCCGCGTCGCTCGAGGATCTCGCGCACGATCGCCGCCGTCTCCGCGAGATGCGGGGAGCACGTCACGTACGCGACCGTGCCGCCCGGCGCGAGCGCGGTGACCGCGGCGTCGAGCAGCTGTGCCTGGATGGCGGCGAGCTCGGCGACATCGGACGGCTGCTTGCGCCACCGCGCCTCCGGCCGCCGACGGAGAGCGCCGAGCCCCGTGCACGGCGCGTCGACGAGGATCCGGTCGAACGAGCCGGGCTGGGCGGCCGCGAGCTCCCGCCCGTCCCTCTCGTGCACGACGACTTCGAGCGGCACAGGGGCGAGCGCCCTGCGCACGAGGCCGGCCCGCGCGGGCACGACCTCGTTCGCCTCGAGGCGCGCGCCGCCCGCGAGCGCCTCCGCGGCGAGGAGCGCGGCCTTGCCGCCCGGGCCCGCGCACAGGTCGAGCCACCGCTCGCGTGGCGCGACCGGTGCGAGGCGCGACAGCGCGAGCGCGACGAGCTGCGAGCCCTCGTCCTGCACGCGCAGGGCTCCGGCCGATGCGCGCACGAGGGGCTCGGGATCGCCGCCGCCGAGGCGGAAGCCCACCGGGGAGTGCGGCGTCGGCTCGCCCTGCGCCTCCGCGAGACCGGGCAGCGCCGCCATCGTCACCGACGGCGAGGCGTTGTCGGCCGCGAGCAGCGCGTCGAGCTCGCTCTCGCGCCCCTCGGCTGCGAGGGCGCGCCGCAGCGCGCGGATCACCCACACCGGGTGCGCCGACGCGATCGCGAGGCGCTCGTCGTCGGACCGGGCCGACGCGGCAGCCCGGTCGGTCCACGTGGCGAGATCGTCCTGGCCGACCCTCCGCAGCACGGCGTTCGCGAAGCCCGCGGCGCGCGGCCCCGCCTCGTCGCGCACGAGCTGGACCGACTCGTTGACGGCGGCATGCGGCGCCACGCGCGTCGCGAGGAGCTGGTGCGCGCCGAGGCGCAGGGCATCGAGCACGGGCGCATCGATCGCATCCGGCTCGCGATCGGCTGCGAGGCGGATGATCGCGTCGTACGTTCCGAGACGGCGGAGCGTGCCGTATGCGAGCTCGGTCGCGAGGCCCGCGTCGGGTCCTGTGAGGCCCGCGCGCTCGATCTCGCGCGGCAGCAGGAGGTTCGCGTACGCGTCGGACGACGACACCGCGCGCAGCACGGCGAACGCGACCTGGCGGGCCGGCTGCACCCGGACGACGGTGCGGCGGTCGCCGCGGCGTGGTGCGGCGCTCATGCGCCCAGCCGCGCCGTCTCGCGCAGCCCGCGGAACCAGTCGGCCGCGGCCATCGCCCCCTTGCCCGCCGGCTGGACGCGGGTCAGCAGAAGCGGCTCGGTCCCGGTGCCGACGAGGACGCCGTCCTTCGCCGCCGCGGTCTCCCCCGGCGCGAGCGGCGCGCCCGCGCCCGCCCTCGCCATCCGCAGGATCTTGAAGCGCGCGCCGTCGAGCGTCGTGTGCGCGCCCGGCTCGGGCGTCACGCCCCGGTACCGCGCGAACACGCGGTCCGCGGGCTCGGTCCACTCGAGGAGGCCGTCGGCGAGCTCGAGCTTGGGTGCCGGGGTCGGGTCGCCCTCCTGCGGCCTCGCCTGCGCGTTCCCCGCGGCGATGGTCGACACGACGTCGACGAGCTGCGCCGCGCCGGCCTCGGCGAGGACCGCGAGGGCCTCCCCCGCCGTCGCGTCGTCGGGAAGCGGCACGGCCTCCTGCGCGTAGACGTCGCCCGCGTCGAGCTCGCGCACGAGCTGGAACACGGCGGTCCCGAGCTCGGCGTCGCCCGCGATGAGCGCGTGCTGAACGGGGGCGGACCCGCGCCAGCGCGGCAGGAGCGAGAAGTGGAGGTTGATCCATCCGTGCCGCGGAGCCGACAGGAGGGGCTCGCGCACCAGGCCGCCGTAGGCGACGACGACGGCGAGCTCGGGGGCCAGAGCGGTGATCGCCTCGGTCGCGTCGGCGTCGAGGCGCGCGGCCCTGATCACGCGCAGGCCGAGCTCGTCGGCCGCCTGCGCGACGGGCGACGGGGTGAGCACGCGCTTGCGGCCGAGCGGCGCGTCGGGGCGCGTGACGACGGCCGCGATGTCGTGACCCGCCGCGTGCAGGGCGCGCAGCGAGGGCACGGCGACGTCGGGGGTGCCGGCGAACACGAGCCGGAGCGGGCGAGGGGAGGTCATGACGGCTGGTCCTTCAGAGCTCGGGGTCGGCGATGTCGACGCGCACTGCGAGTGTATTGCGGGCCGCCTTGCGGCTTCGTGAGTCCTTCGCGCGGCCGCGGGCCTTCATGGCCGCTGCGACGACCGACGCGCGCAGCGACCGGGTCACCGCCGGTCCGCGGCCGTAGTCGAAGCGGATGAGCGCGCGCGAGCCCGGATACCCGTCGCGATCGATCGGCACCGGCCCGAGGATCGCGTCGAACGGGAGCCCCGGCACGTCCTCCGCGAGCGAGCGGAGCGCCGCGTCGACGGCCGCCGTGTCGCCCTCCAGCCGGGCCACGCGCGAGGCCGGCGGCATGCGCAGGGGCGCGCGCTCGCCGAGCTCCAGCCGGGCGTAGTGCGGCTGCGTCCAGCTCGCGAGGGCTCGGCCGACCGGCCCCGTCACCCCGACGAGATGCACGGGCGCGTCGGGCGCCGCGAGGGCCGCGGCGTTCGACCACCAGCGCAGGCAGTGCTCGCCGATCCTGAGGTCGGGCGCCTGGAGCATGCGGTCGCCGTCCAGGAGGAGCACGGCGCGGTAGCCGCCCGGCGCGAGCGGCTCGGCGCCGCGCGTCGCGACGACGAGCGCCGGCCGGTCGTCGACCTCCCGGACGGGATGCGCGCCGTCGGCCACGACGACCCGCGCACCGGGGAACGCGCGACCGAGCTCGTCGGCCGTGCGCTCGCTGCCCGATGACGCGAGCCGGAGCCGCGTCGATGAGCACTGCGGGCAGGACCACGCATGAGCCGACCGCCCGCACCACGCGCACACGGGAGTCGCACCGCGCGCTCGCGCGTGGAGCGGTCCTCCGCAGTGGGCGCAGCGCGTCGGCGTGCGGCAGTCCGCGCACACGAGCGACGGCGCATAGCCCGGACGCGCGACCTGGACGAGCACGGGTCCCTCGGCGATCGCCTCGCGCACGGCGCGGAAGCTCGCCGACGGGATGCGCGCGGCGACCTGCTCGTGCTCGGGAGCCGTGCTGAGCACCACGCGCGGCGCGATCCGGCGCGGCGCCTGCACCTCCGCGACGAACCCGATCGACACGAGCCGCTCGACGTCGGTCGTCCGCGTGTGCCCGGCGAACAGGAGCGCGCAGCCGTCGATGCTCTGACGCACGAGAGCGACGTCGCGCGCGTGGGCGTACGGCGCGAGCGGCTCCTCGAGCAGCGGGTCGCCGTCGTCCCAGATCGCGACGAGCCCCGCGTCGCTGACGGGTGCGTAGACGGCCGAGCGGTTGCCGATCACGATGCACGGCGCGGCCTCGAGCGTGCGCAGGTATCCCGCGTAGCGCTCGGGGCCGGACTGACCCGCATCGTGGCGGATGATCGCCCCGTCCGGGACCAGCGGGAGGAGCTGCTCCTGCAGGAGGTCGAGATCTCGGTGGTCGGGGACCGCGACGATCGCCGAGCGTCCGGCGGCGAGCATCGTGGCGGCGGCGGCCGCGAGCAGGCGCGCCCAGGCCGGCCGGCCGTCGACGAGCCGCGGCGGCGCATCCACCGCGACGCGCTCCCCCGCGAGCAGCTGCTCGCGCAGCGTCGGGAACTCCTCGAGCACCGCCTCGGCCCGCCGCCGCTCCGCCGACAGCACCACCGGCGCCGTGCGCGCCTCTGACGCGAGCCACGCCTTCTCGGCCCTCACCATCCGCTTGGGCACGGCGAGGCGCAGGACGTCCGCGGCGGAGCCCGCCGCACGGTCGGCGACCGCGCGCGCGAGACGGTAGAGGCGCTCGGGCAGAACGGGCGCGCTCGAGACGACCTGGTCGATCTCCGACAGCGGCCGGTCGGCGTCGTCCTCGTCGTCGATCTCGACGACGAAGCCCTCGACGACCCGCCCGGCCGTCCGCAGGGGCACCTTCACCCGCACGCCCTGCGCGACGTCGTCGAGGAGCTCGCGCGGGATCGCGTAGTCGAAGAGCCGGTCGAGCTGCGGCAGCGGGGAGTCGAGCTGCACGCGCGCGATGCGGCGTGTCATCGCCCGCGTCCCGTCGTCAGAGCCCTGCGGCGCGCCGCAGCTCCTCGACGCGCGTGGTCTGCTCCCAGGTGAAGTCGGGCAGCTCGCGGCCGAAGTGGCCGTACGCGGCGGTCTGCGCGTAGATCGGGCGCAGCAGGTCGAGGTGCTCGATGATCGCCGCGGGGCGCAGGTCGAAGACCTGCTCGATCGCGCGGATGATCACGTCGTCCGAGACCTTGCCCGTACCGAAGGACTCGACGTACAGGCCCACCGGGTTCGCCTTGCCGATCGCGTACGCGACCTGCACCTCGAGGCGATCGGCGAGTCCCGCAGCCACGGCGTTCTTCGCGACCCACCGCATGGCGTATGCGGCCGAGCGGTCGACCTTCGACGGGTCCTTGCCGCTGAAGGCGCCGCCGCCGTGGCGCGACGCGCCGCCGTACGTGTCGATGATGATCTTGCGCCCCGTGAGGCCCGCGTCGCCCTTCGGACCGCCCGTCACGAACGGCCCTGCGGGGTTGATGTAGAGCTTGACGCCCTCGGCGTCGAGCCCGGTCTGCTCGAGGACGGGGCGGATGACCGACCTCTCGACCTCGTCGCGGAGCTCCTCCTGCGTCATCTTCGGGTGGTGCTGCGTCGAGAGCACGACCGCGTCGATCGTCCGGGGGGTGAATCCCTCGTAGCCGAGCGTGACCTGGGTCTTGCCGTCGGGGCGCAGGAACGGCAGCTCGCCGCTGCGCCGCACCTCCGTGAGGCGCTCGGCGAGCCGGTGCGCCGTCCATGCCGCCATCGGCATGAGCTGCGGGGTCTCGTTCGTGGCGAAGCCGAACATGATGCCCTGGTCTCCCGCTCCGAGCACGTCGAAGCGGTCGATCGAGTCGCCCTCGCGCTGCTCGAGCGCCTTGTCGACGCCGTGCGCGATGTCGCTCGACTGCTCGCCGACCGAGACGCTCACGCCGCACGAGTCTCCGTCGAAGCCCATGTCGCTCGAGGTGTAGCCGATGCGGTTGATCACGCGCCGGACGATCGCGGGGATCTCGACGTAGCCGTCGGTGCGGATCTCGCCCGCGACGTGCACGAGGCCGGTCGTCACGAGCGTCTCGACGGCCACGCGGCTGTCGCGGTCGACCGCCAGGAGCCCGTCGAGGATGCTGTCCGAGATCTGGTCGCAGATCTTGTCGGGGTGTCCTTCGGTGACCGACTCGGACGTGAACAGGCGCAGGCTCATGGCGGCTCCAGACGATCGGGCGGGCGCGGCGCCTGCGGGCACCGCGCCCTCCAGTATGACGAGGGCCCCCGACACGCGGTGACGGAGGCCCTGTCGGTGTGACGAGTTCTTACGCGGTCACTCCGCGGGGCGCAGGCGCAGCTTGTCCTGGTGGATCTCGTGCAGCGCGATCGTCAGCGGCTTGTCCTCGACCGACGAGTCGACGAGGGGCCCGACGTTGTCGAACAGGTTCCCCTCGTGGAGGTCCGTGTAGTAGTCGTTGATCTGACGCGCGCGCTTGGCGCCGTAGATCACCAGCTGGTACTTCGAGTCGACCTTGTCGAGAAGCTCGTCGATGGGCGGGTCGATGATGCCCTTGTGCTCACTGCTCATAGCAGTCCTCCTGTTCGGCGACGTCGGTCGCTCGTCGAGACCATGGCGGGATGGCGCGCGGGTGTCAGCGCGCGGACGCCTGCACCAAGTCTACGACCTGGCGCGCGGCCTCGGCGACCGACTCGTTCACGATGCGGAAATCGAACTCGTTCTGCGCGGCGAGCTCGGTGCGCGCCGTGCGCAGGCGACGGGCCCGCTCCTCCTCGTCCTCGGTGCCGCGCCCGACCAGCCGCGCGGTCAGCTCGTCCCAGCTCGGCGGGAGGAGGAAGACGAGCGTCGCCGACGGATCGGCCGCGCGGACCTGACGGGCGCCCTGCAGGTCGATCTCGAGCAGCACGGCGCGCCCCTCGGCGAGGGCCCGCTCGATCGGCTTGCGCGGCGTGCCGTAGCGGTGCCGGTTGTGCACGACCGCGTACTCGAGCAGCTCGCCGTCCGCGATGAGCCGATCGAACTCGGCGTCGTCGACGAAGTAGTAGTGCTGGCCGTCGACCTCCCCCGGCCGCGGCGCGCGCGTGGTCGCGGAGACCGAGATGAGGAGCTCCGGATGGTGCTCGCGGATGTGCGCCGCGACCGTTCCCTTGCCCACCGCGGTCGGCCCGGCGAGGACGATGAGCCGGCTCCGGCCGGGCCGAGCCTGCGGCTCCGGCATCCGACTGTCGAGCCAGCCGCGCAGAGCGTGCCGCTGCCGGCTGCCGAGGCCGCCCAGCCGCTTGACCGGCGAGATCGCCAGCTCCTCGAGCACGCGGTCGCGCTTGCCCTCGCCGATCGCGGGGAGCGCCATGAGGAACTCGGGCACGCGCATCGTGCCGGCCGCGGACTGCGGGTCGGCCTCGGCGCGGCGCAGGACCTCCTGCGGCGTGACGACGCGGGTCGCGAGGTCGCGCTTGAGGCTCGCCCGCGCGCGCCGCGCGGCGACCGCCTTCCGTGATGCGGCGGCGCGGTCCACCTCGGGCGGCTTCGGACGGCCCGGTGCGGTGCTCTCAGACATCGGCTTCTCCCTCCGACGATCCCCGGTAGGCGGCCGCGGCGTCGGCGATCGCCTGGGCGAGGCCGTCCGGGCCGGCGGCGAGGATGCTGCGGCTCTCGGATGCGATGACGCACGGCGCCATCTCGCGGAAGACCTCGGGCAGCGCGGCCGCGGCGGCGCCCTGGAACCCGAACCCTGGCGCGAGGATGGGCGCGGGCGGAGCGAACGGCGCCAGCCCCGCCGCGTGCCAGTCGACCGTGGCGCCGATGACGAAGCCCGTGCTGCCCCACTCCCCCTCGCGCGCGACGCGCGCGTTGCGCGCCGACACCTCGGCCACGATCGCCGCCGCGACGCTCGAGCCGTCGGCGGTCGCACGCTGGAGGGCGGTCGCCTCGGGGTTGCTCGTTGCGGCGAGGACGAACGCGCCCTTGCCGTGCTCATCCGCGAGGGCCAGCGTGCCCTCGAGCGCGCCCACGCCCAGATACGGGCTCACCGTGAGCGCGTCGGCCTCGAGCGGCGACCCCGGCGTGAGCCACGCCGCGCCGTACGCGTCCATGGTCGATCCGATGTCGCCGCGCTTGGCGTCCGCGATCACCACGAGATCGGCCGCGCGCGCCGCCGCGAGCACGTCCTCGAGAGCGGCGATCCCCGCCGACCCGAAGCGCTCGTAGAACGACACCTGCGGCTTGACGAAGCCCGCGCGCCCCGCGGCCGCCTCGACGACGCGCAGCCCGAACGCCCGCGCGCCCGCGGCATCCGCCTCGAGACCCCACCGCGCGAGCAGCGGAAGGTGCGGGTCGATCCCGACGCAGAGCGGGCCGCGCGCGTCGAGGACGGCGCGGACCCGCTCTCCGAACGACGGCACTACGCGCTCACCGCCGCCTCGCGCTGGACGCGGTCGGAGGCGTACTCCTGCAGGCTGCGCACGCCGAAGCCGCCGCCCATCGAGTCCATCGCGCTCACCGCGGCGCCGAGCACCGAGATGGTCGTGAAGAGCGCCTTGTCGGCGCCCACCGCCGCGGCGCGGATCTCGTAGCCGTCCGCGCGCGCCGACATCCCGCTGGGGGTGTTCACGATGATGTCCACGCGCCCCTCGTTGATGAGGTCGACGATGTTCGGCACGCCCGAGTCCTGCGTCTCGCTGTACTTGCGGACCACCTCGACCTCGATGCCGTTGCGCATGAGGATCTCGGCGGTGCCCTCGGTCGCGAGCAGGCGGAAGCCCAGCTGGCGCAGACGGTGCGCGGGCAGGATGACGTCGCGCTTGTCGCTGTCGGCCACCGAGATGAACACGGTGCCCGACAGCGGGATCCCGCCGTACGCGGCCGCCTGGCTCTTCGCGAACGCGGTCGGGAAGTCGCGGTCGATGCCCATGACCTCTCCCGTCGAGCGCATCTCCGGGCCGAGCACGGAGTCGACCACCGCGCCCTCGCGCGTGCGGAAGCGCTTGAAGGGCAGCACGGCCTCCTTGACGGCGACGGGCGTGTCGAGCGAGACCCGCGAGCCGTCCTGCTCAGGCAGCATGCCCTCCGCCTTGAGCTCGACGATCGTCGTGCCCGCCATGACCCGGCTCGCCGCCTTCGCGAGCGGGATGCCGAGCGCCTTCGACACGAACGGCACCGTGCGGCTCGCGCGGGGGTTCGCCTCGATCACGTAGAGCACGCCGGCGCTGATCGCGAACTGCACGTTCAGCAGCCCGCGCACGCCCACGCCCTGGGCGATCGCGAGGGTCGCCTCGCGCACGCGGTCGATCTCGGTGCGGCCGAGCGACATCGGCGGCAGCGTGCAGCTCGAGTCGCCGGAGTGGATGCCGGCCTCCTCGAGGTGCTCCATGATGCCGCCCACGTAGAGCTCGTGCCCGTCGTAGAGCGCGTCGACGTCGATCTCCACGGCGTCGTCGAGGAAGCGGTCGACGAGGAGCGGCTGGCCGGGGCCGATGATGGCCTGGTCGGCGATGCGGACGAAGTAGTCGCGCAGGCTCGCCGTGTCGTACACGATCTCCATGCCGCGCCCGCCGAGCACGAAGCTCGGGCGCACGAGCACGGGGTAGCCGATCTCCTCGGCGATCGCGACGGCGCCCTCGACGTCGGTCGCGGTGCCGTTGCGGGGCGCGACGAGGGCGGCGCGCTCGAGGATCTCGGAGAACAGGCCGCGCTCCTCGGCGAGGTCGATCGCCGCGGGGCTCGTGCCGAGGATGCGGTAGCCCGCGTCCTCGATGCCCTTCGCGAGCCCGAGGGGCGTCTGCCCGCCGAGCTGGCAGATGACGCCGAAGATCTCGCCCGACTGGGCCTCGGCGTGGAGGACCTCGAGCACGTCCTCGAGCGTGAGCGGCTCGAAGTACAGGCGGTCGGAGGTGTCGTAGTCGGTCGAGACCGTCTCCGGGTTGCAGTTGACCATGACCGTCTCGAATCCGGCGTCGCTCATCGCGAACGAGGCGTGCACGCACGAGTAGTCGAACTCGACGCCCTGGCCGATGCGGTTCGGGCCCGAGCCGATGATGACGACCTTGCGGCGGTCGGACGGCGTGACCTCGGTCTCGGACTCGTAGCTCGAGTAGTGGTAGGGCGTCTGCGCGGGGAACTCGCCCGCGCACGTGTCGACCGTCTTGAACACGGGGCGGATGCCGAGGCCGTGGCGGATGCCGCGCACCTCCGCCTCGGACAGGCCGCGCAGCTGCGCGATCTGGACGTCCGAGAATCCGTGGTCCTTGGCCAGGCGGATGGCCCGCTCGTCGAGCTCCGCGGCGTCGGCGACGGCCTGCGCGACCTCGTTGATGAGGACGATCTGGTCGAGGAACCACGGGTCGATGGCCGTCGACGCGAAGACCTGCTCGACCGTCGCGCCGAGGCGCAGCGCCTGCTGCACGTCGACGATGCGGCCATCGGTGGGCGTCTTGATCGTCTCGAGGAGCTCCTCGACCGAGCGCGTCTCCTCGCCCCAGTGGAAGCTCGAGCCGCGCTTCTCGACGGAGCGGAGCGCCTTCTGCAGGGCGGTCGTGTAGTTGCGGCCGATCGCCATGGCCTCGCCGACCGACTTCATGGTCGTGGTGAGCGTGGGGTCGGCGGCCGGGAACTTCTCGAACGCGAAGCGCGGGACCTTGACGACGACGTAGTCGAGCGTGGGCTCGAACGAGGCCGGCGTGACCTGCGTGATGTCGTTGGGCACCTCGTCGAGGCGGTAGCCCAGGGCCAGCTTGGCCGCGAGCTTGGCGATCGGGAAGCCCGTCGCCTTCGACGCGAGCGCCGACGAGCGGGAGACGCGCGGGTTCATCTCGATGACGATGATGCGCCCGTTCTCGGGGTTGATCGCGAACTGGATGTTGCAGCCGCCGGTGTCGACGCCCACGGCGCGGATGATGTCGATGCCGATGTCGCGCAGGCGCTGGTACTCGCGGTCGGTGAGCGTGAGCGACGGGGCGACCGTGATCGAGTCGCCCGTGTGCACGCCGACCGGGTCGACGTTCTCGATCGTGCAGACGACGACCGTGTTGTCGGCCGTGTCGCGCATGAGCTCGAGCTCGTACTCCTTCCAGCCGAGGATCGACTCCTCGAGGAGCACCTCGGTCGTGGACGACTCGTGCAGGCCCGCGCCCGCGATGCGGCGCAGGTCCGCCTCGTCGTAGGCGAAGCCCGACCCCAGGCCGCCCATCGTGAACGAGGGGCGCACGACGAGCGGGTAGCCGAGGTCCTCTGCCGCCTCGAGCACCTCCTCCATCGTGTGGGCGATGCGGCTGCGCGCGACCTCGGCGCCCGCCTCGACGACGAGCTCCTTGAACACCTGGCGGTCCTCGCCCTTGCGGATGGCGTCGACCTTGGCGCCGATGAGCTCGACGTCGTACTTCTCGAGGATGCCGCGCTCGTGCAGGGCCATCGCCGCGTTCAGCGCGGTCTGGCCGCCCAGCGTCGGCAGGATCGCGTCGGGCTTCTCCTTCGCGATGATCGTCTCGATGACCTCGGGCGTGATCGGCTCGATGTACGTCGCGTCGGCGAAGTCGGGGTCGGTCATGATCGTCGCGGGGTTCGAGTTCACGAGGATGACGCGGACGCCCTCCTCCCGGAGCACGCGGCACGCCTGGGTGCCGGAGTAGTCGAACTCGCAGGCCTGGCCGATCACGATCGGGCCCGACCCGATGACGAGCACGGACTGGATGTCGGGGCGCTTAGGCATTGTCTTCCTCGGACGTTGAGCGAGCGGAGCGAGCCGAGATGGTGTCGCGCACCATGTCGACGAAGCGGTCGAAGAGGTAGTTGGCGTCGTGCGGACCGCCCGCGGCCTCGGGGTGGTACTGGACGGAAAACGCCGGGATGTCGAGGGCGCGCAGGCCCTCCACGACGTCGTCGTTGAGGCCCACGTGGCTGACCTCGACGCGGCCGAACCCGGCGGGGCTCTCGAAGACCTCGTCGATCGGGGCGTCCACGGCGAACCCGTGGTTGTGCGCCGTGATCTCGACGCGGCCCGTGAGCTTGTCGCGCACCGGCTGGTTGATGCCGCGGTGGCCGAAGGGCAGCTTGTAGGTGCCGAGGCCGAGCGCGCGGCCGAGGAGCTGGTTGCCGAAGCAGATGCCGAAGAACGGCAGGCCGTCGCGCAGCACGCTCTGCAGGAGGGCGACGTGGGCGTCGCTCGCCGCGGGGTCGCCGGGGCCGTTCGAGTAGAACACCGCGACGGGGTCGATGGCCTTGAGCTCCTCGAAGGTCGTGCTCTGCGGCAGCACGTGCACCTCGAAGCCGCGTCGGGCGAGGTTCTCCACCGTCGCCTGCTTGATGCCGAGGTCGATGACGGCGAGGCTGCCGATGCGGTCGCCCTGCGCGGGCGTGACGGCGGCGACATCGACCGAGACCTCGGCCGAGAGGTTGCGGCCGGCCATCGCGGGCGCCTCGGTCACGAGGCGCAGCTGCTCGTCGGCGGCGAGGCCGGCGGCCTCGCCCGAGAATACGCCGCCGCGCATCGAGCCGGCCGAGCGGATGTGACGGGTCACGGCGCGCGTGTCGATGCCGCTGATCCCGACGACGCCGTCGCGCTCGAGCGCCGCGTCGAGCGGCTCCTCCGCGCGCCAGTTCGACACGACCCGGCTGGGGTCGCGCACGATGTAGCCCGACACCCAGATGCGGCGGGACTCGGGGTCCTCGGTGTTGACGCCGGTGTTCCCGATGTGCGGCGCGGTCTGCAGCACGATCTGACCCGCGTACGAGGGGTCGGTGAGCGTCTCCTGGTAGCCGGTCATGCCGGTCGAGAAGACGACCTCGCCGAGGGTCGTGCCGCGCGCGCCGTAGGCGTAACCGGCGAAGCGCGTGCCGTCTTCGAGGACGAGGACCGCGGGGTCGCGGTCGAGCAGAGAGGTCATGAGGTCGCTCCTGTGGGGGTCGGGGAGGTGCGCAGGTCTTCGATCGCCGCGACGAGCGCGTCGGGATCGCCGCCCTGAAGGCGCACATAGGAATCGCAGAGGGTGCCGTCGGAGGCGCGCCACGCGATGAGCACGAGGCCGTCCGTCTCGACGACGCGGTCGATGGTCCAGGTCGCGCGGCCCGCGCCGACGAGCTCGTCCGCGCGGAGGAAGATGCCGGGCACGCCGGCGAGGTCGAGGGCGACGCCGCGGTCGGTCACCGTGACGCCGGCCTTCGCCCGGAACTCGAGGTGCCGCACGGCGAGACGATCGAGCGGCTGGTCGTGGCGGGTCGTGGCGACGTAGAGGCCGTCGAAGCGGGCCGTCTCGGCGCCCTCCGCCGCGCGCACGGGCGCGGAGGTGCCGGCGTCCCGCCGGGATCGTCGGCGCCATCCCCACGCCATCGCGCCGAGGATGACCGCCGCGATCGCCGCCATCATGAGGAGGCCGGGGAGGTACGCGCTCATGCGCCCTCCCGCTCGACGAGCTCGCCGTCGGCGAGCGTGAGGGAGCCGCGGTGGATGGTCCACATCACGCGACCGGGCAGCTCGCGCCCGAGGTAGGGCGAGTTCGCGCTGCGTCCGCGCAGGTCGGCTGCGCCGAACGGGGCGGACGGCCGCGGGTCGTAGAGCGCGATCTCGGCCGGCTCGCCGGCCGCGATCGGCGTGCCGTGCCCCGCGAGCCGCCCGATCCGGGCGGGCGCCTTCGACAGGACCCGCGCGACGTCCTGCCATCCGATGAGGCCCGTCGCGACCATCGCCTCGTGCACGACGCGCAGCGCGCTCTCGAGGCCGACCATGCCGTTGGCCGCGGCCGCCCACTCGCAGCTCTTGCTCTCGGCGGGATGCGGCGCGTGGTCGGTGGCGACGATGTCGATCGTGCCGTCCGCGAGGCCCTCGCGCACGGCCAGGACGTCCTCCTCGCGCCGCAGCGGCGGATTGACCTTGAAGCGCGCGTCGTACCCGCGCACGAGCTCGTCCGTGAGGAGGAGGTGGTGCGGCGTGACCTCGGCGGTCACGTCGATGCCGCGCTTCTTCGCCCATCGGATGATGTCGACCGACCCCGCGGTCGACAGGTGGCAGACGTGCAGGCGCGAGCCCACGTGCTCGGCGAGGAGCACGTCGCGCGCGATGATCGACTCCTCGGCGACCGCCGGCCATCCCGCGAGCCCCAGCTCGGCCGAGACGACGCCCTCGTTCATCTGGGCGCCCTCCGTGAGGCGGGGGTCCTGCGCGTGCTGGGCGACGACGCCGTCGAACGCCTTCACGTACTCGAGCGCGCGGCGCATGATGAGCGGATCCCACACGCAGAACCCGTCGTCGCTGAAGACGCGCACGCGCGCACGCGAGTCGGCCATCGCGCCGAGCTCGGCGAGGCGCTCGCCCTTCTGGCCGACGGTCACGGCGCCGATCGGCTGCACGGTCGCGTAGCCCGCCGCCTCGCCGAGCGCGAGCTCCTGCTCGACGACGCCCGCGACATCCGCGACGGGAGAGGTGTTGGGCATCGCGAACACGGCCGTGAAGCCGCCGGCGGCCGCGGCGCGGGTGCCGGTGAGGATGGTCTCGCTCGCCTCGTAGCCGGGCTCGCGCAGGTGGGTGTGGAGGTCGACCAGGCCGGGCAGCGCGATGAGCCCTGCGGCGTCGATGATGCGGGCGCCGGCCCGGCTGAGGTCCGTGCCGACCTCCGCGATGCGGCCGTCCTCGACGAGGATGTCGGCCGTCTCGCGGCCCTCGATCGCGGCTCCTCGGATGAGAAGGGATGTCGACTCGGTCACTTCGTTCCCTCGCTCTCCCGCTCCCCCGCGAGCAGCAGGTAGAGCACGGCCATCCGCACCGACACGCCGGCTCGCACCTGCTCGAGCACGGTGGCCCGGGGCGAGTCGGCTGCGGCTGCGGAGATCTCCAGTCCCCGGTTCATGGGCCCGGGGTGCATCACAATCGTATCCTCCGGCAGCGTGGCGAAGCGCTCGGGGTCGAGGCCCCAGCGCCGCGAATACTCCCGCTCCGAGGGGAAATAGGCGGCGTTCATCCGCTCGAGCTGGATCCGCAGCATCATGAGCGCGTCGGGCCGCGCGGCGATGGCCTCGTCGAGGTCGTAGCGCACGGTCACGGGCCACTGCGACACGTCCTGCGGGAGGAGCGTCGGCGGCGCGACGAGCGTGACCTCGGCGCCGAGGGTCGCGAGGAGCCAGACGTTCGACCGCGCGACGCGCGAGTGCAGGATGTCGCCGACGATCGCGACGCGGTAGCCCGCGAGGTCGCGACCGCGACTGGCCGCCCCGTACCGGCGCTTGCGCATCGTGAAGGCGTCCAGGAGCGCCTGCGTCGGGTGCTCGTGCGTCCCGTCGCCCGCGTTCACGACGCCGGCCGAGATCCAGCCGCTCGTCGCGAGCGTGCGCGGCGCTCCGGACGCGCCGTGCCGGATGACGACGGCGTCGGCGCCCATCGCCTGCAGGGTCTGCGCGGTGTCCTGGAGGCTCTCGCCCTTCGAGACGCTCGATCCCTTCGCCGAGAAGTTGATGACGTCGGCGGAGAGGCGCTTCGCGGCGGCCTCGAACGAGATGCGCGTGCGGGTCGAGTCCTCGAAGAAGAGGTTGACGACCGTGCGGCCGCGCAGGGTCGGCAGCTTCTTGACCTCGCGCTCCTGGGTGTCGGCCATGTCCTCCGCGACGTCGAGGATGCGGATGGCGTCGGCGCGGCCGAGCGTGCGGGTGTCGAGCAGGTGCCGCATCAGCCGGCCGTCTCGATCGACACGTGCTCTTCCCCGTCGACGTCGGCGAGGCGCACGTTCACGCGCTCGGCGCGCGAGGACGGGAGGTTCTTGCCGACGAAGTCGGGGCGGATCGGGAGCTCGCGGTGGCCGCGGTCGACGAGGATCGCGAGGCGCACGGCGGACGGGCGGCCGATGTCGTTGAGGGCGTCCAGCGCAGCGCGGATGCTGCGGCCCGAGAAGAGCACGTCGTCGACGAGGACGACGGTCCGGCCGTCGATGCCCCCGGGCGGGATCTCGGTCGGGCGCGGCGCGCGCGTGGGGTGCTTCGCGAGGTCGTCGCGGTACATCGTGACGTCGAGCGAGCCGACGGGCACGGGGCGGCCGCCGAAGCGCTCGACGAGCGCCGCGAGACGACGGGCGAGCGTGACGCCCCTGGTCGGGATGCCGAGGAGGACGAGGTCGTCGGGGCCCTTGTTGGACTCGAGGATCTCGTGGGCGATCCGCGTCAGGGCACGGGCGATGTCAGCGTCATGCAGCACGGTTCTCGTGCTCATCCGCCGCTCCCTTCTCCGCCTCACGGGACGGTGTTAAAGGTGCAGATGGCTCCAGTCTACCGGGTGCGCGTCAGGGCTCGAGCAGGCCGCGGATGTCGTCGGCCGTGAGCGCCTGCGAGAAGAGCGCGTCGTCGTCCATGACCGCCGAGAACAGGCGCGCCTTGCGCTCCTGCAGGGCCATGACCTTCTCCTCGATCGTGTCGGCCGCGATCATCCGGTAGACCATCACCTGCTTGGTCTGCCCGATGCGATGCGCGCGGTCGACGGCCTGCGCCTCGGCCGCGGGGTTCCACCAGGGGTCGAGGAGGTACACGTAGTCGGCTTCCGTGAGCGTGAGCCCGAATCCGCCGGCCTTGAGGCTGATGAGGAAGACCGGCGCGTCGCCCGAGCGGAAGGACTCCACGACGGCGGGACGGTCGCGGGTCGAGCCGTCGAGGTGCGCGTGCGCGATGCCCTCGCGATCGAGTCGCGCGGCGACGATGTCGAGGTACGACGTGAACTGGCTGAAGACGAGCGCCCTGTGCCCCTCGGCGATGACCTCGGACAGCTGCTCGACGAGCGCGTCGAGCTTGCTCGAGGGGATGTGCGCGTGCGCGGGATCGACGAGCTCGGGCGCGAGGCTCAGCAGGCGCAGGAGGGTGAGCGACCGGAACACGATGAAGCGATTGCGGTCGAGGTCGTCGAGCAGCCCGAGCACCTTCTGGCGCTCGCGCTGCAGCACGGTGTCGTACACCTCGCGGTGCGCGGCGCTCAGCTCGACGTGCAGCCTCTGCTCCTGCTTGGGCGGCAGGTCGTCCGCGACGAGCTCCTTGGTGCGCCGGAGCATGAGGGGGCGGATGCGGCGGCGCAGGCGGGCGAGGCGGCGCTCGCGGTAGTCGGCGCCCTCCTGGTTCTCGGGGACCTTCCCCTTCTCGATCGGCCCGATGTACTCCTCGCGGAACCGCCGTGCCGAGGGGAAGAGCCCGGGGGCCGCGAGCGAGAGGAGCGCCCAGAGCTCGGAGAGCCCGTTCTCGAGCGGGGTGCCCGTCACGGCGAACGTCACGTCGGCTCTGAGGTCGGCCGCTGCCCGGTGCACGCCCGTCTGCGGGTTCTTCGCGAACTGCGCCTCGTCGAGGATGAGGCCCGCCCATTCGACCCCCGCGTACTCCGCCGCGTCGAGCCGCAGCAGCGCATACGACGTCACGACGATGTCGGCGTCGGCCGCGGCGTCGGCCAGCGTGCCCGACCGCTTCGTGCGCGTCGCGTCGATCCGGTGGACGCGCAGCGATGGCGCGAAGCGCGCCGCCTCGTCGCGCCAGGTCGCGGTGACGGACGTGGGCGCGACGACGAGGAACGGGCGCCGCTCCCCCGCCTCGCGCGTGTGCAGGATGAGCGCGAGCATCTGGATCGTCTTGCCGAGCCCCATGTCGTCGGCGAGGATCCCGCCCAGGCGATGCCGCCACAGGAACGCGAGCCAGTCGAGACCCGCCTGCTGGTAGGGCCGCAGACGTGCCGCGAGCCCCGCAGGCGGCGGGGTCGGCTCGATCCGGTCGATGTCGCGCAGGCCCTCGGCCGTCGCCCGCCACGACGCCGCCGGCGCGGACTCGTCTGCGAGGTCCTCGAAGTCCGCCCAGAGCGCCGTCTGATAGCGGCTGATGCGCGGTCCGGCCTCCCACTCCGACAGTGTCGCGGCCTCGTCCACGAGATCGCGGAGCCGCTGCAGCGCCGGGTGCGCGAGCGAGAAGTAGTCGCCGTCGGCGAGCAGCAGCTTCTTGCGGCGCTGGCTGATCGCGGTGAAGAGCGGGGCGAACGGGATGCGGCGGCCGTCGATGGTCACGACGACGCCGAGATCGAACCAGTCGGCGTCGGTGCTCTCGACGGTCGAGACCGAGATCTCTGGCACGCCGGCGAGCTCGCGGTACCGCCGCCGCGAGCCGCTCGTCTCGACGCGGACGCCCTCCGCCTCGAGCGCGGGCAGGATGCGCTCCGAGAACTCCGCCGCGTCGACGTCGCGCAGCTCGCCCGACGGGGCGAACGGCACGTCGGCAGCGCCCTCCCACGCGCGCGCGATGCGCTCCGCGAGCGCCGCCTCGGCCGCGCCGTCCCGATCCGGGTCCGGCGAGGCCGGGCCGCCCGGCTCGCCCAGCGGATGGCGCGCGAGCCCCGCGTAGGCGCACGACAGCGCATACGTCGTGCGGTCGCCGGGATGGAACGTCACGGCGATCACCGCCTGCGGAGCCGGCCGCTCCGGCACCTCGATGCCCTCGGGAGCGCGCACCTCGACCCGGCGCGCGATCACGGGCAGGGCGTCGCGGACGAACTCCTCCGCATCCTCGGCCGGCACGTCGAGCTCGCCCTGCGCGCCGACGAGGAGGGCGACCGGATCGGCCAGCGCGACCGGTGCGAGCGTGAGGGAGATGCGTCCGCCCTCAGAAGCGAACGCGTAGACGCCCGAGCGCGCGACAGGGCGGACCGAGGCGAGGTCGACCGGCGCGCCGTCGATCTCGATCTCCGCCCGCACGCTCAGCGCGCCGTCGTCCGCCTCGTCGATGCGCACCCGCGCGGACGCCAACCGCGCGAGCCGCACGTCGAGGAGCTTCTGCGTCGGCACGAGGGGGATGCCGAGGCCGTCGGCCGCGCGCAGGTGCGTCCAGAGCAGGGCGGACGGGATCGAGTCGAGCGTGAGCCACTCCGATCCATCGCCGAACGCGTCGAGCCGGAACACGTCGCGCGCGATGCTGTAGAGCTCGGCGAACCAGCGCGACTGCGCGTGCGGGAATCGGCTGCCGGGGCGTCGGACCGCGTCCCACGACGCATCGCCCTTGATCCACGCGCCCGAGCGGTCGCTGCGCAGGAGCGGCCGCAGCCCCACGAACAGCTCGCCGGCCGTGCCGCGCTCGAGCTGACGCGGATGCGCGGCCTCGGCGCGCCGCGCCTGCCATCCGCCCGCCGAGCGCGCTGGCCGGTGCCGCAGCTCGACCCCGAGCGCGAGCGGGACCGTGTCGGGCGCCGTCGCGGTCTCGGCGGGCGTCACGAGGCTGCGCCACGAGGCGCCGGCTCCGTCGGGGCGCCGCCCCTGCGCGGCGTTCCGCTGCTGCGCGTTGCCCGCGAGCAGCGCCGCGACGACGTGCTTGCAGCGGCTGCGCAGGGGGCAGCTGCACTGCGATGCGACGATCGCCGACGTCCGCGCGTCGAACCGCACCCGCACGGTGTAGCTGCGCGCCGACGATCCGGCGACGCGCGCGGTCAGGGTGACGCCGTCGGTCATCCACCGCGCGTGCTCGACCGCGCCCTCCTGGAAGTACGCGAGCCCGCGCGCGTACGCTCCGTCGTCCGCCATCCTGCGGATGGCGTCGACGGGGACGTACGGCGCGGGCACGCGGAGCGGACCGAGGTCAGTTCGAGCGCGCGATGCGCGCGAGGACGCCGTGCACGAAGGCGCCGGACTCCTCTGTGGAGAGCTCCTTGGCGAGCTCCACGGCCTCGTCGATCGCGACGGCCGTCGGGACCTCGTCGTTGAAGAGGATCTCCCACGTGCCGATGCGCAGCAGCGCCCGGTCGACCGCGGGCATGCGCTCGAGCCTCCAGTCGCGGCTGTGCGTCGTGATCTGCTCGTCGATCTCGTCGCGGTGGTCGATCACGCCGTCGACGATGTCGCGCGCGTACAGCCACGACGCCTGTCGGGCGGGCTCCCCCGCCGCGCGCTTCGCCTCCGCGGCGAGCGTCACCTCGAGGGCGTCGCCGCGGACGTCCGAGGAGAAGAGGATGTCGAGGGCGCGCTTGCGCGCCTTGGTGCGTGCGCTCACTCGCGCGGCTTCAGTTCACGCGGCCGAGGTAGTCGCCCGTGCGGGTGTCGACCTTGACCTTCGTGCCGGTCTCGAGGAACAGCGGGACCTGGATCTCCGCACCCGTCTCGACGGTCGCGGGCTTCGTGCCGGCCGACGAGCGGTCGCCCTGCAGGCCAGGCTCGGTGTACGTGATCTCGAGCACGACCGACGCCGGCATGTCGAGGTACAGCGGCTGGCCGTCGTGCAGCGCGATCGTGACGAGCTGGTTCTCGAGCAGGTAGTTCGACGCGTCGCCGACGACGGCGGCCGGCACGTTGATCTGGTCGTAGTCCGTCGCGTCCATGAAGACGAACGAGTCGCCGTCGTTGTAGAGGTACGTGAAGTCGCGGCGGTCGACGTTCTGGATGTCGACCTTGGCGCCCGCGTTGAACGTGCGGTCGACCACCTTGCCGGACACGACGTTCTTCAGCTTGGTGCGCACGAACGCGCCGCCCTTGCCGGGCTTGACGTGCTGGAACTCCACCACGCTCCAGAGCTGTCCGTCGATGGCGAGGACGACGCCGTTCTTGATGTCTGCGGTGGATGCCATGTGCGTAAGTGATCCGTTCGTGTGGATTCGTCGAGAGAACTCAGGGCCCGCGGACGGGCCGAGAGAAGATCCTAGTTCAGATCGACGTGCGTCGGATGGATGACCCGCTTCAGGAAGTCCTGCATGCGCGGGGTCTGCGGGTTGCCGATCACCTGCGCCGCCGGGCCCTCCTCCACGACGACGCCGCCGTCCATGAAGACGACGCGGTCCGCGACGACCCGCGCGAACTCCATCTCGTGGGTGACGACGAGCATCGTCATGCCGTCGTCGGCCAGCTGCCGCATGATCGCGAGCACGTCGCCGACCGTCTCGGGATCGAGCGCCGATGTCGGCTCGTCGAACAGCATGAGGTGGGGGTCCATCGAGAGCGATCGCGCGATCGCGACGCGCTGCTGCTGGCCGCCCGACAGCTGGTCGGGGTACCGTCCCGCGAGGGCGCCCAGCCCCACGCGGTCGAGGTTGGCCTGCGCGATGCGCTCGGCCTCCGCCTTCTGCCGCCGCAGGACCTTGAGCTGCGCGACCGTGCAGTTCTCGAGCACCGTGAGGTGCGGGAAGAGGTTGAACTGCTGGAATACCATCCCCACGTGGCGGCGCAGCTCGTCGATGTCGAGGTCGGGGTCGGTGACCTCGCGGCCGCCGACCTCGATCGCGCCGCCGGTCGGCTCCTCGAGGAGGTTGACGCAGCGCAGCAGCGTCGACTTGCCCGAGCCCGACGGCCCGATGAGGCACACGACCTCGCCGGGAGCGACCTCGAGGTCGATGCCCTTGAGCACCTCGTTCGAGCCGTACGACTTCCGCAGGCCGCGGATCACGACGCCGAACTGCGCGGCGTTCTCGGATGTGCCGGTCATGTCTCGTCCTCCGACGTCTATCGCCTGGTCCGCGCCGAGCGCGACTCGAAGCGCCGCGACAGCTGGCTGAGCGGCAGCGTGATGATGAGGTACATGGCGCCCGCGACGACGAGCGGGGTGATGCCGGCGCCGTACTGCAGGATGCCGTCGCGGCCGAGCTTGGTGAGCTCGAAGCTCTCGGCGGCGAGGCCGATCACGTAGATGAGCGATGTGTCCTTCGTGACGAGGATGAACTCGTTCGTCAGCGGGGGCAGCACCATCCGGAACGCCTGCGGGATGACGATCGTGAGCATCGCGCGCCATCCGGGCATCCCGAGCGACCGCGCGGCCTCGTACTGGCCGCGCGGGACGGCCTGCAGGCCCGCCCTGAGCGTCTCGGCGATGTACGCGGCGGCGACGATCCCGAGCGAGAGCATCACGACGAGGATCGTCGGCCAGCGCGTCCCCGGGAACGCGGCCGGCACGCCGAACCCGAAGGCGATGAACACGAGCAGCGCGGGGATGCCGCGGAAGAACTCGATGTACGCGGTCGCGATCCAGCGGTACGGCGCGAACGACGACAGCTTCATGAGCGCCAGGAGCATCCCGAGCGCGAGGCCGAGCGCGAAGGACACGATCGTGTAGACGATCGTGTTCTTGAGCCCGACGAGGATGATCCCGGGGAACATCCCCGCGACGGCCGGGAAGTCGAAGAACGAGTCGAGGATCCGCGGCCAGTCGATGACGATCGCCAGGACGACGATCAGCGCGACGAAGAGCCCGGCCTGCGCGTACTGCGCCGTCCGCGCGCGCTGGCGTGCGGTGAGTGCCATCGGGCGCCCCGCCTAGGAGCCCTCGCCGAACCAGGTCGCCTTGAGCTCGTCGAGCTCGCCGGACTCGGTCAGGCGCTGCAGGGTGCCGTTCACGACCTCGAGCAGCGCCGTGTCGCCCTTCTCGACCGCGATGCCGAGCTTCTCGCCGGTCTCGAAGTCGGCCACGCGCTCGAAGCCCTCCTCGTCCTTCACGCCGTATGCGAGGACCGAGACGTTCCCGAGCACGGCGTCGACCGTCCCGGCCTTGAGCGCCTCGAGCTGGAGGCCGGCGTTCTCGAAGCCAATCGGCGAGATGCCGTTCTCCTGCGCGTACGCCTCGCCCGTCGTCCCCGACTGCACGCCGACCTGCTTGCCGACCGCCGACTCGAGGTCGGTGATGCCGGAGTCCGCGCTCGCGATGAGCGTGAGGTCGTCGTCCATGTAGGGCTCGGAGAAGTCCATGTTGCCCTTGCGCTCCTCGGTGATCGAGATCGAGGAGATCGCCGCGTCGCACTTGTCGAACGACAGGCCCGACTGGATGGACTCGAACGAGTCGACGATCACCTCGAGCTCGGCGTCCAGGTCGGCCGCGATCTCGTTGGCGATGTCGATGTCGAAGCCCACGGTGTCGCCGTTGTCGTCGATGAACTCGAACGGCTCGTAGGGGATGTCGGAGCAGACGGTGAACGTGCCGGGCTCGACGAGGGAGACGCCGCCCTCCTCGGCCGGCTCCTCGCCGGCGCCGGAGGCGCATCCTGCGAGGGCGAGGCCGGCCGTGCCGGTGACGAGCAGTGCGGTGATCGCACGGGAGCGGAGCTGCATCATCGCGACGCCTTCCTTCTGGGTGACGAGAGGGACTCTCGGGTGCTGTTGGGCCATCCTAGTCGCGGGGTCGGCCGGCCTGGAGGATGCGACCCGCGTCCTCCTCGCCGATCTCCTGGTATGCCGCGAAGAGGAGCGACTCGTCGGGCGCCTGCGCGACCGTCGGCTTCCCGATGTCGTCGAGGAGCACGAACCGCAGCATGCCCGCGCGCGCCTTCTTGTCGCGTTGCATGGTGGCCAGCAGCTGCGTCCACGCGCCCATCCGGTACGTCGTGGGCAGCCCGAGCGCGGTGAGGATGGCGCGGTGGCGGTCGACGGCGGCGTCCGAGAGCCGGCCCGCGAGTCGCGACAGCTCGGCGGCGTACATCATGCCGATCGAGACGGCCGCGCCGTGCCGCCAGCGGTAGCGCTCCGCGTGCTCGATCGCGTGGCCCAGGGTGTGGCCGTAGTTGAGCGTCTCGCGCACGCCCGACTCGCGGAAGTCCTCCCCCACGACGTCGGCCTTCATCCGGATCGCGAGCTCGATGCAGCGGCGGAACTCGGGGGTCGACGGGTCGGTCGCACGGGCCGGATCGGCCTCGACGATGTCGAGGATCTCCGGGTACCGGATGAAGCCGGCCTTCACGACCTCGGCGAATCCCGCGACGGCCTCGTTCTGCGGCAGGGTCGCGAGCAGGTCGAGGTCGCACAGCACGGCGCGGGGCGCCCAGAACGCGCCGACGAGGTTCTTGCCCTCCGCGGTGTTGATGCCGGTCTTGCCGCCGACGGCCGCATCGACCATGCCGAGGACGGTCGTGGGGATCTGCACGACGTCGACGCCGCGCAGCCACGTGGCCGCGACGAAGCCCGCGAGGTCGGTCACGGCGCCGCCGCCGAGCCCGACGACCGCGTCCGTGCGCGTGAAGTCGGCCTGGCCCATGATCTGCCAGCAGAACGCGGCGACCTCGACGCGCTTGGCCTGCTCGGCGTCGGGCACCTCGGCGAGGAGCACCTCGCGCCCCGTGTCGCCCATGAGGCGCTCGCGCAGCTCCTCCGCGCGCGCCCCGAGCGAGGGCTGGTGCACGACGAGCACCTTCTTCGCGGCCGGCGGGAGCACCTCGCCGAGGCGCGCGAGCACCCCGCTGCCGACGATGACGTCGTACCCTGGCGTGCCGGCCACGCTGATCACGGTGTCGCTCATGACTCCTCCTCCGTGCGCGCCGCGCGCGCTGTCGTCTCGTCGTCGGCTGGCTCGTCGCCGCGCAGCCACGCCACGATCCGCTCGACCGTGCGCTGGGTCGGGCCGCGCGACGTGTCGAACACGGCGTCCGCCACCTCGGCGTAGAGGGGCTCGCGCTCGGCGCGGATGCGCGCCCATTCGGCCACCGGATCGACGTCGCCGTTGAGCAGCGGGCGCTTCTGGCCCCGGATGCGGTGGGCGATCGCGGTCTCGTCGACCGTCAGGAGCACGACGCGGTGCGCGCGCAGGCGCTCGCGCGTCTCGGCGGAGAGGACGGCGCCTCCCCCGAGCGCCACGACGCCGCCGCCCTCGAGCGCCGTGCGCACGGCCTCGCGCTCGATCTCGCGGAAGCGCGCCTCGCCTTCGCGCGCGAAGAGCTCGGCGATCGGGCCGTGCGCGCGGACGATCGCGGTGTCGGTGTCGGTGAACGGGAGACCGAGCGCGCGCGCGACGCGCTTGCCGAGGCTCGACTTGCCGGCACCCATCGGGCCGACGAAGACGATCGCGCCTGCCGCGTGGCCGTCAGAGGACGGCGTCATGCGCGAGGGCGGCCGTGCGCTGCGTCTCGGGGATCGCGGCGAGGTAGGCCTCGAGGTTGCGGCGCGTCTCGGCGACCGAGTCGCCGCCGAACTTCTCGAGCACGGCCTCGGCCAGCACGATCGCCGTCATCGCCTCGGCGACGACGCCGGCGGCCGGCACGGCGCAGACGTCGGAGCGCTGGTGATGCGCCGACGCGGTGTCGCCGGTCGCGACGTCGATCGTCCGGAGCGCGTGCGGCACGGTCGCGATCGGCTTCATGCCGGCCCGCACGCGCAGGATCGTGCCCGTGGACATCCCGCCCTCGGTGCCGCCCGCGCGGTCGGAGCCGCGCACGATGCCGTCGTCGCCGGCGAACAGCTCGTCGTGCGCCTGCGACCCGCGGCGCCGGGTGGTCTCGAAGCCGTCGCCGACCTCGACGCCCTTGATCGCCTGGATGCTCATGAGCGCCTGCGCGAGCTTCGCGTCGAGGCGGCGGTCCCAGTGCACGTGCGAGCCGAGCCCCGGGGGCAGGCCGTACGCGAGCACCTCGACGATGCCGCCGAGCGTGTCGCCGTCCTTCTTGGCGGCATCGACCTCGGCGACCATCCGCGCGCTCGTGTCCGCATCGAAGCAGCGCAGCGGATCCGCGTCGAGCGCGGTGACGTCGTCGGGCGCGGGGAGCGGCGCGTCATCCGGCACGCGCACGGGGCCGATCGACAGCGTGTGGCTCACGAGGCGGATGCCCAGCTCGCCGAGGAAGCACCGCGCCACGGCGCCGAGTGCGACGCGGGCGGCGGTCTCGCGGGCGCTCGCGCGCTCGAGGATCGGCCGCGCCTCGTCGAAGCCGTACTTCTGCATGCCCACGAGGTCGGCGTGCCCGGGGCGCGGCCGGGTGAGCGGGGCGCCGCGGCCGCGCGACTTCTCGGTGAGCTCGACGGGCTCCGCGCTCATCACCTCGGTCCACTTCGGCCACTCGGTGTTGCCGATGCGCAGGGCGATCGGGCTGCCCATGCTGAGGCCGTGGCGGATGCCGCCCGAGATCGACAGCTCGTCCTGCTCGAACTTCATGCGCGATCCGCGCCCGTAGCCCAGCTTGCGGCGCTGCAGGTCTTCCTGGATGGCGGAGGCCGTGACGGGGACGCCTGCGGGCAGTCCCTCCATGATGGCGATGAGTTCGGGGCCGTGCGATTCGCCGGCGGTCAGCACGCGGAGCATGGCCACTAGTCTCCCATGAGCGCGGAGCGCATCGCGGCCACGACCTCGTCCTCGCGGTCGAGGGGCGCCTCGGGGTCGCCCGTCGTGAAGATCCGCACCTGCAGAACGGCCTGGTGCAGCAGCATCCCGAGGCCCGAGTGCGCATCGCCGTCCGCCCAGCGTCGGGCGAGCGCCGAGGGCCACGGCGCGTACGCCACGTCGAAGAGCGGCCCTCCGGCCGCCGCGAGGCGGTCGGCCTGCGCACCGGGCAGCTCCGCCCCGCCGGGGAGCGTCGCGATCGTGAGGTCGGCCGGCGCGTGCGGATGGTCGAACGACGACACCCGCACGTCGATCCCCGCGCGCTCGCCGATCGCCACGAGGGGCGCCGCGCGCTCGGCGCTGCGGGCGACGACGTCGACGCGACGCGCGCCCATCTCCCCCACCGCGACGAGCGCGGAGGACGCGGTCGCGCCCGCCCCCGCGATGCGCGCGGTCTCGAGCCGCCTGATGCCGAGCTCGTCGAGCGCGCGGACGATCCCGCCGACGTCGGTGTTGAACCCGAGCGGGCCCTCGCCGTCCCACTGCGCGATGCCCGGCAGGTCGGGTGACGGCGTGCCGAAGAACAGCGTGTTGACCGCGCGCGTGAGCTCGGCGCGTCGCCCGCGCCACGCCGCCGCGCGGTGCGCCTGCTCCTTGAGCGGCATCGTCACGGCGAGACCGCGCCATGCGCGCTCCGCGAGCGCGGCGTCGAACGCGTCGCGGGAGACCCGCCGCCGCTCGAAGACCCAGTCGAGCCCGAGCACGCGGTACGCGGCCCCGTGGAGCTGCGGCGAGCGGCTGTGCGCGATCGGGTCGCCCCAGACCTCGAGACGGATCTCACTCACAGTAGGTCGAGTTCTCCTCGCTCGCCCTGCACCACTCCTGGAGGCGTGCCACGGCGGCCTCGTGCTCGGCGAGGGTGCTCGAGAACACGGTCTCGCCGGTGGCGAGGTCGACCGGCACGAAGTACAGCCAGTCCCCTTCCGCGGGCGAGATGGCCGCGGCGATCGCTGCCTCGCCGGGGAGGCCGATGGGTCCTGCGGGCAGCCCCTCGTGCACGTACGTGTTGTACGGGTTCGACGCGTCGGCGCGCTGCTCGTCGGTCGTCCACACGGTGTGGGTGCTGTCGGCGCCGTAGGCGACCGTCGCATCGGACTGCAGGAGCATGCCCTGCTCGATGCGGTTGTAGAACACGCGCGCGATCTTGGGCATGTCGTCCTCGCCGCCGGCCTCGCGCTGCACGAGCGCGGCCATCGTGAGGATCTCGAAGCGGTTCTCGGGCGCGACGCCCTGTGCGTCGAGGCGCTCGAACATCTCGTCCACGAGCACGCGGATGACGTCGTCCGCGGTCGCGTCGGGATCGAACGTGTACGTCGCGGGGAACAGGTATCCCTCGATGCTCGGCGCCTCTTCGGGGATGCCGAACCGCGTGTAGTCCTCCGCCGCGGCCTGGAGCTCCTCGAGCGGGACGTCGGTGACCTCCGCGATGTTCTCGAGCGCGTCGGCGGCGAAGCTGCCCTCCGTGATGAGCACCGTGTTCTCGAGGCGCGTCGCGGGGTCGTTCAGAGCCTCGAGCGCGGCAGCCGAGGTCATCTTCCTCTGCAGCTGGTACACGCCGGGCTGGAAGGTCGTCTCGTCGCCGGTCTCGATGAGGTGGCGGTAGAAGGAGTCGCTCTCGAGCGTGACGCCGGCCTCGTGCAGCGTCTCCGAGATGGCCTCTCCGGTGTCGCCCTCGGAGATCGTGACGAGCGCCTCGCCGGTCGCCTGCCCCTCCTCGTAGTCGTGCGGGCCGTCCCATCCCATCACCGACGCGATGCGCTCGCCGTATGCGCTCCAGACCCACAGACCGCCCGCGACGACGCCGCCGAGCAGGAGGAGGACGATGAGCGCGGAGATGAGGCAGCCGAGCCGGCTTCCCCTGCGCTTCGCCGGGCGCTCCGCGTGCTCGGGGGCGAACAGGTCCTCGAGGCCGGCCGGACGCCGGTCCTCGGGTGCGGGCTCCGCCGCCTGCCGTTCGGGGGCCGGAGCGGCGAGGGGCGCGGCGGCGCCCGCGACGTCGTGCGCCGCGGCGCTGGGCAGCTTGCGCCGCGCCTCCGCCGCGAGCTCGCGCTCACGGCGCTCGCGCCGGGTGAGGGCGCGCTCGGCGCGGGGATCGGGGGAATCGGGCATGCGGATGTCTACTCCAAACCGGTGCGGACGGCGATCCCGGGGGCGACCCCCGTCTGCTTCTCCGTGTCGACCGCGTGCTGCAGCAGCACGACCGCGGCGACCTGGTCGACAATGCTACGCGACCCCTTCTGGGATCGGCCGGACTGCCGCAGCGCCGTGTGAGCGCTCACGGTGCTGAGCCGCTCGTCGACCATGCGCACGGGCGCCGCCTGCGCGGTCGCGAGCTCGGCGGCGAAGTCCCGTGCATCCTGCGTCGAGGGCGTGTCGTCGCCGCGCATGTTGAGCGGGAGCCCGACGACGATCTCGACCGGCTCGTGCTCGGCCGCGAGCTCGACGAGCCGCGCGATCGAGCGGTCGTCGCGCGGCACGGTCTCGACGGGCACGGCGAGCATCCCGTCGGGGTCGCACCGCGCGACGCCCATGCGCGCCTTCCCCACGTCGACGCCGAGGCGGACGCCCCGGCGGAACCCGGTCATGCAGCGAGACCCGCGCGCACCGCGTCGAGCGCGGCCGGCAGGGCGGTCGCGTCGGCGCCGCCGCCCTGCGCCATGTCGTCGCGCCCGCCTCCGCCGCCGCCGAGAGCGGCGGCCGCGGCCTTCGCGAGCGCGCCGGCCTTCGCGCCGGCGCTCCGGGCAGCCTCGTTGGTCGCGACGATGACCACGGGCCGTCCCGACACCTCGGCGCCGAGGGCCACCACGGCCGCATCCGCCCCGAGCCGGTCGCGCACCTGCGTCACGAGGGCGCGCACGTCGTCGGGCGAGCCGACCGATCCGAGGGACTCCGCGACGACCCGGTAGGCGCCCGTGCGCACCGCGGCGTCCGCGAGCGCCGGCACGCGCTCGGCGAGGGCCTTCGCCTCGAACTGGGCGATCCGCTTCTCAGCCGCCTTGAGGGCGGCGGCGAGCTCGGAGACCCGCGCCGGCAGTTGCTCCTTCGGCGTCTTGAGGGCGGCCGTGAGCTCGTTCACGAGAGCGCGCTCGGCGGTCAGCTCGCGGAACGCGTCGAGCCCGACCAGGGCCTCGACCCGGCGGTTGGACGCGCCGACCGAGGACTCGCCCGTGATGCTGATGAGCCCGACCTCCGCCGACGTCGACACGTGCGTGCCGCCGCACAGCTCCCGCGACCAGGGTCCGCCGATGTCGACCATCCGGACCTTCTCGCCGTACTTCTCGCCGAACAGCGCCATCGCGCCCGCGGCCTTCGCCTCGTCCAGCGACAGCACGCGCGTGGTCACCTCGAGGTTGTCCCGCACGGCGTTGTTGGCGATCTCCTCGATCTCGCTCCGCGTGGCGGGGCTCAGCGCCTGACCCCACGTGAAGTCGAAGCGGAGGTATCCCGCGCGGTTGAGCGAGCCGGCCTGCGTCGCGCCCTTGCCGAGCGTGTCGCGCAGCGCGGCGTGCACGAGGTGCGTCGCGGAGTGCGCCTGCGTCGCGGCGCGGCGGTTCGCCGCGTCGACGACCGTCGTCGCGGGCTGGCCGACGCCGACCTCGCCGCGCGTGACCTCGACCGTGTGGCTCACGAGGCCCGCGACCGGGCGCTGGACGTCGAGCACCTCGAGCTCGAAGCCCGGGCCGACGATCGTGCCCTTGTCGGCGACCTGTCCGCCCGACTCGGCGTAGAGCGAGGTCTCCGCGAGGATGACCTCGGCGATCTGCCCCTGGAGCGCCTGCGGCACGCTGAGGCCGTCGACGAGCACGCCGAGCACGGTCGACTCGGTCTCGAGATCGGTGTACCCCGTGAACTGCGTCTCTCCGAGTGCGCGGAACTCGCGGTACACGCCGACGTCGGCGATCGCGCGCTTGCGGGAGCGGGCGTCGGCCTTCGCGCGCTGCTTCTGCTCCTGCATGAGCGCGTCGAAGGCGTCGCGGTCGACGCCGAGTCCGGCCTCCTCGGCGATCTCGAGGGTGAGATCGATCGGGAAGCCGTAGGTGTCGTGCAGGAGGAACGCCTCGGGGCCCGCGAGCGTCGCGCCGCCGGCCGCCTTCGTCTTCGACACGGCCGTGTCGAGGATGGTCGAGCCCGCCGTGAGCGTGCGCAGGAAGGTCTCCTCCTCGGCGAAGGCGTACGACGAGATCCGCTGCCAGTCGGACTCGACCTCGGGGTAGCCGGCCTTCATGGCGTCGCGCGACGCCTCGAAGAGCGCGGGGAAGGTGGCCTCCTCGACGCCGAGCAGGCGCATCGAGCGGACCGTGCGCCGCATGAGCCGGCGCAGGATGTAGCCCCGACCCTCGTTCGACGGCGTGACGCCGTCGCTGAGGAGCATGAGCGACGAGCGCACGTGGTCGGCGATCACGCGGAAGCGCACGTCGTCGCCGTGGTCGACCCCGTAGCGGCGGCCGGAGAGCTCGACCGCGCGCTCGAGCACGGGACGCACCTGGTCGGTCTCGTACATGTTCTCGACGCCCTGCTTGAGGAACGCGACGCGCTCGAGACCCATGCCCGTGTCGATGTTCTTCTTCGGCAGCTCGCCGACGATGTCGAACTCGGTCTTGGACCGCACGTTCTCGATCGCGTTCTGCATGAACACGAGGTTCCAGATCTCGAGGAAGCGGCTGTCGTCGACCGCGGGGCCGCCGTCGCGGCCGTAGGCGGGGCCCCGGTCGACGTAGATCTCCGAGCACGGTCCGGCCGGTCCCGGCTGGCCGGTCGTCCAGAAGTTGTCCGCGCGTCCGAGTCGCTGGATGCGCTCCGCGGGGATGCCGGCGACCTTCCGCCACAGCGCGGCGGCCTCGTCGTCGTCCTCGTACACCGTGACCCACAGGTCGCGCTCGGCGAACCCGAGCCCGCCATCCGCCTCGCTCGTCGTGAGGAGCTCCCACGCGTACGCGATCGCGCCCTCCTTGAAGTAGTCGCCGAACGACCAGTTGCCGAGCATCTGGAAGAACGTGCCGTGGCGGGCGGTCTTGCCGACCTCCTCGATGTCGTTCGTCCGGATGCACTTCTGCACATCGGCCGCGCGCGGGTACGGTGCGGGCACCACTCCCGTCAGGTACGGGATGAACGGCACCATGCCCGCGATCGTGAACATGATCGACGGGTCGTCGCTCACGAGCGACGCCGAGGGCACGATGGTGTGGTCGTTCTTCTCGAAGTAGTCGAGGTAGCGCTGCGCGATCTCCGCGGTCTTCATGAGGTGGGGATTCGTCCTTGCTGTACGTGCGAAAGCGGCCGCCGATCGGGCGGCCGCGGGAACGTCGAGGGTCAGGCGTCGACGGCGGCGCCGCGGCGGGCTGCCTCCGCGTTGTAGGCATCCGACATGCGCTCGGTGAACTCGTCGATGCGCGCGTCGATCGCCGCGAGGAGCTCGTGGCCGCGGGGGTCCTTGTTCATGAGGTGCGCGACGACGAGGCCGCCCCCGATGCCGAGCAGGAACCACAGCAGCTTCTTCATGTCATCCGTCCTCGCGCCCGTCGCGTCCGTCGGCGCCGCGCGTGCGGCGCGGCGTCCTCCCATCCTAGTTCCGAAAGGGAGCGCGAAAGCGAGAGGGCGCCGGGGCCGAAGCCCCGACGCCCTCCCGACGCGCGTCGCGATGCGCGATCAGCGCGCCGCGTAGTACTCGACGACGAGCTGCACGTCGCAGGTGACGGGCACCTCGACGCGCTTCGGACGACGCACGAGCTTCGCCTGGAGCTTGTCGAGCTCGACCTCGATGTAGCCCGGGACCGGGGGCAGGACCTCGGCGTGACCGCCGGCCGCTGCGACCTGGAAGGGCTCCAGCGCCTCGCTCTTGGCCTTGACCTCGATGGTCTGGCCCGGCTTCACGCGGAACGAGGGACGGTCGACGATCTTGCCGTCGACGAGGATGTGGCGGTGCACCACGAACTGGCGAGCCTGCGCCGTCGTGCGGGCGAAGCCCGAACGCAGCACGAGGGCGTCGAGGCGCATCTCGAGGAGCTCCACGAGGTTCTCACCGGTCAGGCCGTCCTGGCGACGGGCCTCGTTGAACGCGATGCGCAGCTGCTTCTCGCGGATGCCGTACTGCTCGCGCAGACGCTGCTTCTCACGCAGGCGGACGGCGTAGTCGCTGTCGGCCTTGCGCTTGGTGCGGCCGTGCTGGCCGGGGCCGTAGGGGCGCTTCTCGAGGTAGCGCGCGGCCTTCGGGGTGAGCGCGACGCCGAGCGCGCGCGAGAGGCGGACCTTGCGGCGGTCCTGGGACTTGGTGACCATGGTTTCCTTTCACGTGGCCGCGACTGTCGCGGACACACGGACGTACATCGCTCTTCTCCCGTTGTGGGCGTACGCCGGACTGCCCGGAGGAATGCGAAGAGGGATGTGCCCGGATTTCGAGCCGACTCAGCTTATCAGACCGCGCCGGCGAGGCCGCTCGGCGATCAGCCCTCGAGGATGCGGCGGATGCGCTCGAGCCGTGCCGACACCTCGCGCTCGCCGCCGTGGTTCGTCGGCTCGTAGTAGCGCGTGCCGACGAGCTCATCCGGCAGGTACTGCTGCGGCACGACGCCGACGTCGCTGTCGTGCGGATAGAGGTAGCCCTTGCCGTGCCCGAGGCGCTTCGCCCCCGCGTAGTGCGCGTCGCGGAGGTGCTTCGGCACGGGCCCCATCCGCCCGGCCTTCACATCCGCGATCGCCGAGCTGATCGCACGGTACGCGGCGTTCGACTTCGCCGCGGTCGCGAGGTAGATCGTCGCCTCGGCGAGCGGGATGCGCCCCTCCGGCATGCCGATGAAGGCGACCGCGTCGGCCGCGGCGACCGCGATCTGGAGCGCCTGCGGGTCGGCGAGACCGATGTCCTCCGCGGCGTGGACGACGAGGCGGCGCGCGATGAAGCGCGGATCCTCCCCCGCCTCGATCATCCGCGCGAGGTAGTGCACGGCGGCGTCGGGGTCGGAGCCCCTGATCGACTTGATGAACGCGCTGATGACGTCGTAGTGCTCGTCGCCCTGGCGGTCGTACCGCAGGAGCGCGCGGTCGACGGCCTGGGACACGTGGTCGGCGGTGATCAGGGGCCGGACGTCGGCGTCTCGCTCCTCTGCCGTCGCGCGGTCGTCCGCCGCCTCCGACGCGGCGACCCCCGCGCTCGCCTCGAGCGCCGTGAGCGCCCGTCGCGCGTCGCCCGACGCGAGCTGGATGAGCGCGGCGCGCGCCTCGGGCGCCAGCACGACGGCGTCGGCGAGTCCGCGCGCATCGGACACGGCGCGGTCGATGAGCGAGCCGAGGTCGTCGTCGGTGAGCGGCTGGAGCGTGAGGAGGAGCGAGCGCGACAGCAGCGGAGAGATCACCGAGAACGACGGGTTCTCGGTCGTCGCCGCGATGAGGATGACCCAGCCGTTCTCGACGCCCGGGAGGAGCGCGTCCTGCTGCGCCTTCGTGAACCGATGGATCTCGTCGAGGAAGAGGATGGTCGACTGCCCGTACAGGTCGCGCTGATTGAGCGCCTCCTGCATGACCTCGCGCACATCCTTCACGCCCGCGGTGATCGCCGACAGCTCGACGAAGCGGCGGCCCGACGAGCGCGCGATGGCCTGCGCGAGCGTCGTCTTCCCCGTGCCGGGAGGGCCCCAGAGGATGACCGAGACGGTGCCGGGATTGGTCGCGTTCGGATCGGCGAGGGCGACGATCGGCGAGCCCGGCCGCAGCAGGTGCGCCTGGCCGGCGACCTCGCTCAGCGACGTCGGGCGCATGCGCACGGCGAGCGGCGTCTGCCCCTGGAAGAGCGCGGAGGCGGAGGTCATCGTTCCAGGCTAGTCCGGACCGCCGACACCGGCCTGGGCGAGGACGACACGGCACGGGTTTGGGAGCCCGCGGGGCGGCGGCGTAGTCTCTTGCCCGGCTCAGACCGTGAACGAAGGAGAATCCGTTGGCCAACGGGAAGAACCGTGCCGAGCGCGAGGCGCGTGAGCGCGCGCGTCTGTACGAGGCCCGCAGGCGTCTCCACGAGACGCAGGTCGCCCGACGTCGACGCGACAACGTCATCGCCCTGAGCGCCGCCGCCGTCGTCATCGCGGGCGCCATCGCGGCGCAGGCGCTGTTCTACTCCGTCGGCCCCGGCGCACCGGAGCCGACCCCGACGCCGTCGCCGACCGGAACCACCGTCCCGGCGCCGCTCGAGACGCCTGCGGCCACGACGCCCGCCCCCTCGGAGGCGCCCGCAGCGGAATGACGTCCGCCGCAGACCGCGGCCACGGCCCGTACTAGGCTGGGGCGCGTCCTGTTCCCCTCCCGCGGATGCCCGCGCAAGGAGATTCCTGTGTCGATTCCCGAGCACACCCCCCAGACCGACTCCACGCCCGAGGAGGCGGCCGTCGCGGCCGACGTCGAAGCGACGACCGCCGACGCGGACGCGCTCACGGAGAAGGCCATCGCCGACAGCGCCGTCGTCGAGGCCGGCGAGGTCCCCGCCCCCGACGGCGATGACGCCGCGGGCCCGGCGGCTCCCGCCGACGAGACGCCCGCCCCCGTTCCGTCGCCGCGTCCGGGTCCTCCGGCTCCCGCGGCGCCCGCCGAGCCGACCGAGCCCGGCGCTGTCGTCGTCGAGGAGACCTGGGGCCGCGTGACCGAGAACGGCGTCGTGTCCGTCCGCGAGGGCGACCAGTGGCGCGTCGTCGGCGAGTTCCCCGACGGCACGCCCCAGGAGGCGCTCGACTACTTCGTGCGCAAGTTCGCCGACCTCGAGTTCAAGGTCGCGACCCTCGAGCAGCGCCACACGCGCGGCGGCGCCTCCGCGAGCGACCTGCGCGGTCAGGCCACCCGCCTTCAGAAGGACGTCGTCGGCGCGACGGCCGTGGGCGACCTCGCCGGCCTCGAGAAGCGGCTGACGACGCTCGTCGAGGCGCTCGCCGAGGCGACGGCCGAGGAGGCCGCGGCCGCCCGCGCCGCCGTCGAGGCCGCGATCGTCGAGCGCACCGCGATCGTCGAGAAGGCCGAGGCCCTCGCGGCGCGCGATCCCAAGACGGTCCAGTGGAAGCAGGCGACGGCCGAGCTGTCCGACCTCTTCGCGGCCTGGCAGAACCACCAGCAGAACGGGCCGCGCCTGCCCAAGGCGCAGGCGCAGGCGCTGTGGAAGCGATTCCGCGATGCCCGCTCGACGGTCGAGCGTCAGCGTCGCGCGTTCTTCGCCGAGCTCGACGAGGTGCACAAGGCCGCGCGGGACGCGAAGAACCGCCTCATCGAGCGGGCCGAGGCGCTCGCGCCGCGCGGCGAGGAGGGCATCCCCGCCTACCGCACGCTCCTCGACGAGTGGAAGCGCTCGGGCCGCGCAGGCCGCAAGGCCGACGACGCGCTCTGGGCGCGCTTCAAGGCGGCCGGCGACGCCCTGTACCAGGCGCGCGCCGAGCGCGACGCCGCCGAGCAGGCCGAGTCGGCTCCCCGCATCGAGGCGCGCAAGGCCCTGCTCGAGGAGGCGAAGGTCGTCCCGGACACGAAGGACCTGACCGAGGCGCGCCGCATCCTGACGGGCATCCAGCGCCGCTGGGACGAGGTGGGCCGCATCTTCCCGCGCGACGTCGAGCGCGGGCTCGACGACCAGCTCCGCAAGATCGAGCAGGAGCTCAAGCAGCGCGAGGACCTCGACTGGAAGCGCAACAACCCCGAGACGAAGGCCCGCGCCAACGACCTCGGCAGCCAGCTCCGCGAGGCGATCGAGAAGCTACAGGAGGAGCTCGCCGCCGCCGAGGCGAAGGGCGACCGCAAGGCGATCGCCGACGCCAAGGAGGCTCTCGAGGCCCGACAGGCCTGGCTGCGCGCGATCGGCGGCTGACCGCGCGCCGCAAGCGGCCCTCGTCCACCGGACGCGGGGCCGCTTCGTCGTCCACAGGCATCCACGCGACCCCCGACGCGCGCGGGACACTGGCCTGCATGAGCCCCGCCGTCCTCTTCCCCGGGCGGCGCTTCAGCGTCGCGGAGCTGCGCGCGGCGTGCCTCGACGGCGAGCTCGTCCCGTTCGGGGAGGGCTTCCTGCCCGCGGACGCGCCCACCCCGCCGCTCGTCCGGGCCGCGGCGCTCGCGCCGCTTCTGTCGCCGAGCTGCGCGTTCGTCGGGATGGCGGCGGCCTGGATCCACGGGGCGACTGGCGAGCCGCCGGATCCGCTCGACGTGCAGCGCGCGGTCCCCTGGCGCATCACCCGCGTCGTCGATCGGCGTCTCCGCTTCCACGACCAGGAGCTCTCCCCCGCCGACGTCGCGCTCCTCGGCGACACCGCGGTCGCCACGCCGGCACGCACCCTCGCCGACCTGGCGCGGGACGCCGCGCGTCCCGATCCGCGGGACCGCGGATCAGCCGATGCCGTGGCGCGCCTCGCCGCCGACGAGTCCACGCGGCGCGCGGCGCTCGCGTGGTTCCGTGCGCATCCTCGGCGCACCCACGCGGTCGCGGCCGTCGCCCTCCTCCGCGAGCTCGGACCGGACGGCCGGGGCGCGGCCGATCAGGAGGACGTCACGCGGTAGACGTCGTAGACGCCGTCGATGCGGCGCACGGCGTTCAGCACGCGATCGAGATGCACCGTGTCGCCCATCTCGAACACGTACCGCGAGATCGCGAGGCGCTCGCGCGTCGTGGACACGTTCGCCGACAGGATGTTCACGTGATGCTCGCTGAGCACGCGCGTGATGTCGGACAGGAGGCCTGCGCGGTCGAGGGCCTCGACCTGGATCTGCACGAGGAAGACGCTCTTGGTCGTCGGCGCCCACTCGACGTCGATCATCCGCTCGGGGTTGTCCTTGAGCGCACGGACGTTCGTGCAGTCCGCGCGGTGCACCGAGACGCCCTGCCCGCGCGTGATGAAGCCGACGATCTCGTCCCCGGGCACGGGCGTGCAGCACTTCGCGAGCTTCACGAGGATGTCGTCGGCTCCGCGCACGAGGACCCCGGAGTCCCCGCCGTGCACCTTCCGCTGCGACGCGGTCGCCGGCAGGTCGAGCGGACCCGTGGCGGGCTCGACCGTCTGGTGCAGCGCGGTGACCTTCTCGAGCACCGACTGCGTCGAGGTGTGCCCCTCGCCGACCGCGGCGTAGAGCGCGGAGACGTCCTCGAGGCGCAGCTGGTGCGCGACCTCCGCGAGCGAGTCCTTGAGGTTCTGCAGCGGCATGTTGTGGCGGCGCATCGCGCGCGCGATGGCCTCCTTGCCCTGCTCGATGGCCTCGTCGCGGCGCTCCTTCGTGAACCAGCCGCGGATCTTGTTGCGCGCGCGCGAGCTCTTGACGAACGCGAGCCAGTCCTGGCTCGGGCCCGCGTCGGGGTTCTTCGAGGTGAAGACCTCGACGATGTCGCCCGAGTTCAGCTGGGAGTCCAGCGGCACGAGACGTCCGTTGACCTTGGCGCCCATCGTGCGATGGCCGATCTCGGTGTGCACGGCGTAGGCGAAGTCGACGGGGGTCGCGCCCGCGGGCAGGCCGATCACGCGTCCCTTCGGCGTGAAGACGTAGACCTCCTTCGCGCCGATCTCGAAGCGCAGCGAGTCGAGGAACTCGCCCGGATCCTTCGTCTCCGCCTGCCAGTCGCTCAGGCGCGCGACCCAGGCCATGTCGGTGTCGGACAGCCGCTCGTCGACCTGGCCCGAGGCCATCCGCTCCTTGTACTTCCAGTGCGCGGCGACGCCGTACTCCGCCTGCTGGTGCATCTCCTGCGTGCGGATCTGGATCTCGACCGTGCGCCCGCCCGGGCCGATCACGGTCGTGTGCAGCGAACGGTAGAGATTGAACTTCGGGGTCGCGATGTAGTCCTTGAAGCGCCCGGGAAGCGGCGTCCAGCGCGCGTGGATCGCGCCGAGCACCGCGTAGCAGTCGCGCACGCTGCTCACGATCACCCGGATGCCGATGAGGTCGTAGATGTCGTCGAACTCGCGTCCGCGCACGACCATCTTCTGGTACACCGAGTAGAGCTGCTTCGGACGGCCGACGACGGTCCCGCGGATCCGGAGCTCGTGCAGGTCGATGCTCACGTCGTCGATGACGCGCTGCACGTACTGCTCGCGCTGCGGGGTGCGCTGCTTCACGAGGCTGTCGATCTCGTTGTAGATCTTGGGGTACAGCACGGCGAAGGAGAGGTCCTCGAGCTCGGACTTGATCGCCTGGATGCCCAGTCGGTGCGCGAGCGGCGCGTAGATCTCGAGGGTCTCCGTCGCCTTCTTCTTCGCCTTCTCGGGGGGCACGAAGCCCCACGTGCGCGCGTTGTGCAGGCGGTCGGCGAGCTTGATGACGAGCACCCGGATGTCCTTGGACATCGCGACGATCATCTTGCGGACGGTCTCAGCCTGGGCGCTCTCGCCGTACTTGACCTTGTCGAGCTTCGTGACGCCGTCGACGAGGAGCGCCACCTCGTCGCCGAACTCGGCGCGGAGGTCCTCGAGCGGGTACCCCGTGTCCTCGACGGTGTCGTGCAGCAGGGCCGCGGCGATCGCCTTCGGGCCGAGCCCGAGATCCGCGAGGATCTCGGCGACCGCGAGCGGGTGCGTGATGTACGGCTCGCCGCTCTGGCGCTTCTGGCCCCGGTGCTTCTCCGCCGCGACCTGGTACGCGCGCTCGATGATCGCGATGTCGCCGCGCGGGTGATTCGCGCGCACCGAGGTGAGGAGCTTGGAGAGGTCGGCGTAGCGGGGTGCCCTCGAGAAGATCCGCGGCACGAGCCGGCGCAGGCTCGTCGGGCTCGAGATGCTGTCCGCCATCGCTCTCCTCCCGCGCCCGCCGGGCGTGGACATCATCCTACGCCCGGCCGGACGCGCGCCGGTGCGGGGGTCGCGGTCAAGCCCGGGCCTCGAGCACGCGCGCGTCGCGCTGCGCGATGGCGGGCTCCTTCTCGCGCATGAGCGAGTACAGCGGGGCCGACACGAACAGCGTCGAGTACGTGGCCACGATGATGCCCACGAAGATCGACAGCGAGATGTCGGAGAGGGTCTCCGCGCCCAGCCAGAACACGCCGATGAAGAGGATCGCGGCCACCGGCAGGGCGGCGACGATCGACGTGTTGATCGAGCGGATGAGGGTCTGGTTGACGCCGAGGTTCACCGACTCGCCGAACGTGCGGCCGGAGATCTCGCCATCCTCCGCGGTGTTCTCGCGGATCTTGTCGAACACGACGGTCGTGTCGTACAGCGAGTAGCCGAGGATCGTCAGGAAGCCGATCACGGCGGCGGGCGAGATCGCGAAGCCCGCGAGCGAGTAGATCCCGATCGTGATGACGAGCACGTCGACGAGGCCGATGATCGCCGCGACGGACATCTTCCACGTGCGGAAGTAGATCGCCAGGATGACGAACGTCAGCAGGAGGAAGACGCCGAGACCCCACAGCGACTGGCGGGTCACGTCGGCGCCCCAGGTCGGGCCGATGAACGAGTCGGTCACCTCGGCCTGATCGACGCCGTACCCCTCGGCGAGGGCGGCGGAGACCTCGCGCGTCTCGTCCTGCGACATCTGCGAGGTCTGCACGCGGATGTCGGCGCCGCCGACGACCGTCACCTTCGCCTCGGCGTCCGGGACGACCGAGTGGACCGCCTCGGTCGCGATCGACTGGTCGGTGCTCGACGGCGCCGACACGGTGTACTGCGACCCGCCGGTGAACTCGATCGACAGCTCGACGCCGCGCACGAACGGCGCGAGCACCGAGAGCGCGATGAGCGCGATCGCGAGGATGAACCAGGTCCTGCGGCGGCCGACGAACGGAACCGACGCCTTGCCCGTGTAGAGGTCGTTGCCCCACTGTGCCATCGAGCGCATCAGACGTTCTCCTCCTTGCCGACGCGCTCGGCTGCGAGGCGCTCGGCTTCCTTCCGTTCCGCGATGGTCTGGCGTCGCTCCGCTTCCCCTCGCGCGCGCTGCGCGCGCGGCGCGACGGCGACGGGCTCGCGGAACTGGGCGCGCCCGCGGTACACGGCGCCGAGCGCCTCGGGGTCGAGGCCGGACAGCGGATGGCCGCCGCCGAAGAAGCGCGTGCGAGCGAGCAGCTGCATGACCGGGTGCGTGAAGATCACGAAGATCAGCACGTCGAGGACGGTCGTGAGCCCCAGGGTGAACGCGAAGCCCTTCACGGTCGCGTCGGCGAGGATGTACAGCACCACGGCGGCGAGGATGTTGATCGACTTCGAGATGTAGATCGTGCGCTTCGCGCGCGCCCAGCCGTCCTCGACCGCCCCGGTGATCGTCTTCCCGTCGCGCAGCTCGTCTCGGATGCGCTCGAAGTAGACGATGAACGAGTCGGCGGTGAAGCCGATCGTCACGATGAGGCCCGCGACGCCCGCGAGCGAGAGGCGGTAGCCGAGGCGCCACGAGAGGATGCAGAGGAGGATGTAGGTGAGCACCGCCATCACGGCGAGCGACGCGATGATCACGAAGCCGAGCGCCCGGTAGCTGATCGCGACGACGTACAGCGCGACGAGCCCGAGTCCGATGAGGCCGGCGATGAGGCCGATCTGCAGCTGCTGCGAGCCGAGCGTCGCGGAGATCGTGTCGGACGAGACGACCTCGAAGCTGATCGGCAGGGCGCCGAACTTCAGCTGGTCGGCGAGGGTCTGCGCCGTCTCCTGCGTGATGCCCTGGCCCGAGATGCTCGGGCGCCCGTCGGTGATCACGGCGTCCATGGTCGGCGCCGAGATGACCTTCCCGTCCAGCACGAACGCGAACATGTTGTACGGCTGGGTCTGGCCGTACAGCGCCTGGCTGACCTCGCCGAAGGTCTCGGTGCCCTCCGCATCGAAGCGCAGCTGCACGGCCCACTGGCCGTTCTGCTGCTGCACGACCGCCTGCGCGTCGGTGATCGACGAGCCGTCCATCTCGAGCGGGCCGAGGAGGTACTTGGCCGTGCCCGACTCGTCGCACGCGATGAGCGGCTGATCGGGCGACGCCGCGGCCGGGTCGCTCGGCTGGGCGCAGTCGTAGGCGAGGTACTCCGCCTGGAGCCTCGGCGTGATCCACGCGGGGTCGTTGCCCGCGGTCGGCTCAGCCGTGGGCGTCGCGGGAAGCGACGGGTCGGGCGTCGGGTAGGGCGTCGTCTCGCCGTCCTCGCCCACGAACGTGTTGGAGGCCTGGTTGGCGTACAGCACCTTGCGCAGCTGCATCTGCGCGCTCGCCTGGACGCGCTCGCGCGTCGCGTCGTCGGCGACGCCGGGGATCTGCACGACGATGTTGCTCGCGCCCTGCGTCGTCACCTCGGCCTCGGAGACGCCGGATGCGTCCACGCGCTGGCGGATGATCGTCACCGCCTGGCGCATCTGCTCGTCGGTCGGGGTCGCGCCGTCGGTCTGCGCCTCGAGGACGATCTGCGTGCCGCCCTGGAGGTCGAGCGCGAGCTCGGGGACCCACGAGCTCTTCTGGAACACGTGCACGCCGAGCGCGTTGATGCCGAAGAGCACCGCGGTCAGCACGAGGAGGGCGGTGAGAGTGCGCAGCGCTCTGCGCACGGGTGAGGATGTCGCCACGGGACGTCAGCTTTCCGGTCGGCCGGCCGCCCCGCTCTCCGCGGGCCGGCCGGTCAGGGAGATGTCAGTTCTTGGGCTTGTCGTCGCCCGGGAGCTCGGTCGAGCCCGTGCCGTCGGCGTCCGGCGTGCGGTCGTCGGTCGTGGGCTTCTCGACGTCGGCGCCGCTGAGGTTGAGCAGCTCCTGCTCGGCGTCGGCCGGCTCCTCGTCCGCCGGAGCGTCCTCGTCGGCCGTCTCCGCGACGGCCGTCTCGGGAGCGAGGTCGATCGCCTGGGCGTGCACCTCGATCACGACGCCGGGGGCGATCTCGACCTCGGCGGGCTTCGTGAGGTCCTCGGGGTCGAAGGCGACGATCGTGCCGAACAGGCCGCTGCGCGTCATGATGCGCGCGCCGGGCACCATCTGCAGCTGGCGGCGCTCCTGCTCCTCCTTCATCTTCTTGGTGCGGCGGCGCGAGCTGATGAACATGAACACCAGCAGCGCGGCCAGGACGACGAGGAGGAGGATATCCATGGAGGAAGCGCCTTTCAGACGTGCGTGAGCCGTCATCGGCTCGGGAGGGTGACGACGCCGGAGAGCCCGACGCGAAGTCTTCAGCGATTATAGGTCATCGAGTTTCAGCGGCGTCTGCCCGTGCGCGGCGTGGGCGACGCCGAGGTGCGCGTAGGCCTCGGGGGTCGCGATCCGGCCCCGGGGCGTGCGCCCCATGAAGCCGATGCGGACGAGGTACGGCTCGACCACGCTCTCGACCGTGTCGGCCTCCTCCCCGACCGACACCGCGAGCGTGCCGAGCCCGACGGGGCCGCCGCGGAACCGCCGCACGAGCGCGTCGAGCACCGCCCGGTCGAGGCGATCGAGCCCGATGCGGTCGACGTCGTACAGCTCGAGCGCCGCGCGGACGTCCTCGAGGGTCGCCGCCCTGCCGCCTGCACGCACGAGCGCGAAGTCGCGCACGCGTCGCAGCAGCCGGTTCGCGATGCGGGGCGTCCCGCGTGATCGGCGAGCGATCTCCTCGCGCTGCGGACCGGCGAGGTCCATCCCGATCACCCGCGCCGAGCGCGCGATGACCTGCTCGAGCTCCTCCGGCTCGTAGTACTCGAGGTGCGCCGTGAAGCCGAACCGGTCGCGCAGCGGGTTCGGCAGCATTCCCGACCGCGTCGTCGCGCCCACGAGGGTGAACGGCGCCAGGTCGAGCGGGATGCTCGTCGCGCCGGCTCCCTTGCCGACCATGATGTCGATCCGGAAGTCCTCCATCGCGAGGTAGAGCATCTCCTCGGCCGTGCGTGCCATCCGGTGGATCTCGTCGATGAACAGCACCTCCCCCGGCACGAGGCTCGACAGGAGCGCCGCGAGGTCGCCCGCGTGCTGGATGGCCGGGCCGCTCGACATCCGCAGCGGGCGGCCGCTCTCGTGCGCGACGATCATGGCGAGCGTCGTCTTGCCGAGGCCGGGCGGTCCGGCCAGGAGGATGTGGTCGGCGGGGCGGTCCTGGATGCGCGCGGCGTCGAGGAGGAGCTGGAGCTGGCCGCGCACCTTGTGCTGGCCGACGAACTCCTCGAGGCTCGCGGGACGCAGCGCCCCCTCGATCGCGAGCTCGGTGTCGTCTGCGGGCTCGGGCGATGCGATGTCGCGCTCAGCCACGTGCGCCTCCCGGCTGCGCGGGGCCCAGCGCCGCGAGCGTGAGGCGCAGCAGCGCCTGGACCGAGGCGCGATCCGCGTCGGACGCGGTCTCCGCGGCCGCGGCCACCGCATCGGAGGCGACGCGCTCGGGCCATCCGAGCCCCGTCACCGCCTGCGTGACCTGCGAGACGACGTCGTGCGGGGCGCCGCCGACGCGCCCCGCCGACGGCGCGGGGGCGGCGAGCTTGCCCTGGAGCTGCAGGGCGATGAGCTTGGCGGTCTTCGGCCCGATGCCGGACACCTTCCGGAACGGCTTGTCGTCCTCGTTCGCGACGGCCTCGGCGATCTGGTCGATCGTGAGGCCCGACAGCACGCCGAGCGCCGACTTCGGGCCCACGCCCGTCACGCCGAGGAGGATCGCGAACACCTCGAGCTCGTCGCGCTCGGCGAACCCGAACAGCGCGAGCTGATCCTCGCGGACGATGAGGTGCGTGTGCAGGAGGATCTGCTCCCCCGTCCGCGCGGTGCGGGCGACGTCGACGGGGACCGCCACGGACAGGCCGACGCCCCCGACCTCGACGACGACGCTGTCGGCGCCGGTGTGCAGCACGGTTCCGCGCAGAGACGAGATCATCCCTCCACCCTACGGTGCGTCGTACCTATGTTCGAGACGACACGCTCACCGCGCGACCGCGCCGCGCGTGCGCCGCTCCGCGGCCGCCCAGGCCCGCTGGGCGGGGGTGAGCGCGTCCGCCGTCGCCGCGGTCGGAGCGGGGCCGCCCCGCCATGCGTGGCAGAGCGCGAGCGCGAGCGCGTCGGCGGCGTCGGCCGGGCGTGGCAGCTCGTCGAGCCGCAGGACCCGCGCGACCATCGTCTGCACCTGGAGCTTGTCGGCCGAGCCGTAGCCCGTGATCGCCGCCTTGACCTCGCTGGGCGTGTGGGTCGCTGTCGGCAGCCCCGCCTCCGCGGCGAGGAGCAGCGCGACGCCGGCCGCCTGGGCCGTTCCCATCACGGTCGAGCGGTTCTGCTGCGCGAACACGCGCTCCACGGCCACGACGTCGGGCGTGTGCGCGGCCAGCACCTCGCGGATGCCGCGCGCGATGATCGCGAGCCGCTCGGCCACGGTCGCGTCGACGGGCGACCGGACGACGCCCACGTGCACGAGCGCGGCGGTGCGATCGCGCTGCACGTCGACGACGCCCACTCCGCAGCGGGTGAGTCCGGGGTCGATGCCGAGCACGCGCATGCCTCCACGCTACGCGCCCGTGGCATCCGCCCCGGGACCCCGCGCCGGAGCCCCCGCGCCGGAATCCGGCCTCGGCGCCGACACGCCGGCCCGGCGCCGAGAGTGCGGCCCGGCGACGAGAGTGCGCGCCCGCGCCCGGAGGCGCGCCGCCGTCGCGCCCCTGGGCGCCCGGGCGCAGTCTCGGCGCTGGTTCGCGGTCTCACGGGCGCGCGCCGAGCGCAGCGGGAAGCGTCATGAGCAGAGCGTCGCGGGGTGCGCGACGCTGCGGCAGCCCCACGGTGCGGAGCGCGGCGATCAGCTCCGCGGGCGCCCGCACCTCCGACCATCCCCACCGCACGACCTCGCCGCACTCGCGAAGGAAGCGCTCTCGCCGCTTCTCGGCGAGGATGGCCTCCGCGGGAGCGCCCCGCGAGCCGTCGTACTTGAGAGCGCCGTCCGCCTCGCCGGTGATGCGCTCCGCGCGCCACCGCATGTCGACGCGGAACTCGCCACCGCGCGTCGGCACGACGACCTGGAGCTCGGGGACCTCGAAACCGGACCACGCCACGACGCACCGGTTCGCGCTCTCCAGCGGGGTCTCGGCGAGTCCGTCCGCGAATCGGATGGCCTCCTCCGCCTTCGCGCGGCCGCGGGCACCCCTCCACCGCGCGTTCCGTCGGAGCAGCTCGGCGCCATCCGGTGCGTCCGCGCGTCGCAGGAGCGCGTCGAGCATCGCCGTTCCGATGACAGGGTGCCGGAGGCGAGCGACATCGAGCGCGGTGTCGGCCGGGCCGACCGCCGTGACGCCCGCGGCGCTGACGAGCTCTCGCGGCCGGGCGCTCCGGTGCGCTCGGACTCCCGCGGTCGCGCGGGAGGTGCCGTTCGCCGTCAGCACGTGCACCTCGTCGGGGTGGCCGAAGACGGGTGCGCCCTGCAGAGCCGCCGCGGATTCGAGACAGAGGACGGCCTCGGGATGGAGGAGGGCGAAGGCGTGCACGCGCGCGAGGTAGCGCTCCCACGGTCTCAGTCCGCGATACGCCGCGGCCTCGGCGTACACCCCGCGGAAGAGGCGCACGAGCCTGCCCCGCTGCTGCGCGCGGTCGAGACGGACATCCGAGTCGCGCGGCAGGAGCAGCGGAATCGGCGAGGGCAGAATCGGCGAGGGCAGGATCGGCGGAGAGACGAGCTCGGACATGACATCAGGCTCTGGTCTCGTCGACGCCGCATCCGCGCCGAGGCGCCGCTGTGGACGCGACGCGCCGGACGGCGCACGACGTGCACACGGCGACACCCCGGCGCACAGGCCCCGTCGCGCGCTCGCGCCGTCGAGACAGCAGGCCGGCGCCCGGCGACGGTGCGCGCGCCGAGCGCCGCGGCAGGGCCTCCCCGCTCGGCGCGAGGCCCGGATGAGCCGGGGTCCGCACGCGCGTTGACGCACGGACGGGAGCCCGCGCCGAGGCGCGGACTCCCGTGTGGCGCTACTGCTGCGCGCGCTCGAGGACGAGCTCGCGCACGCGCGCGGCGTCGGCCTGGCCCTTCATGGCCTTCATGACGGCGCCGATGATGGCGCCCGCTGCCTGGACCTTGCCGTCCTTGATCTTCGCGAGCACATCCGGCTGCGCGGCGAGGGCGTCGTCGATCGCGGCCACGAGGGCGCCGTCGTCCGACACGACCGCGAGTCCGCGGGCGTCGACGACCTCCTGCGGGGTCCCCTCGCCCGCGATGACGCCCTCGAGCACCTGGCGCGCGAGCTTGTCGGTGAGCGTGCCCGCCTCGACGAGCCCCTGGAGGGCGGCGACGTCGGTTGGGGCCACGAGCTCGGCGGGCTCGCGGCCCTCCGCGTTCGCGATGCGGGTGATCTCGCCCGTCCACCACTTGCGAGCGGCCGCGGGCGAGGCGCCGGCGGCGACCGTGGCCTCGACCTCCGCGAGCAGCCCGCCGTTCGCGACGTCCTGGAACTCGAGGTCGGTGAAGCCCCACTCCGTCTTGAGACGACGACGGCGTGCCGCGGGCGGCTCCGGCAGCGCAGCGCGCAGCTCCTCGATGAGGGCCTCGGTCGGCTCGACCGGCAGGAGGTCGGGTTCCGGGAAGTACCGGTAGTCGTCGGCGTCCGACTTCGGACGGCCCGGCGAGGTCGTGCCGGTGTCCTCGTGCCAGTGCCGGGTCTCCTGGATGATCGTGCCGCCCTCGGCGAGGATCGCGGCCTGACGCCGGATCTCGTAGCGCACGGCGCGCTCGACCGAGCGCATCGAGTTCACGTTCTTCGTCTCGGTGCGGGTGCCGAGCCGCTCGGCGCCGCGCGGGCGGAGCGAGACGTTCGCGTCGCACCGGATGTTCCCGCGCTCCATGCGCGCCTCGGAGATGCCCAGGCCGCGCGCGATCTCGCGGATCGTCGCGAGGTACGCCTTCGCGAGCTCGGGTGCGCGATGCTCCGCCCCGAAGATCGGCTTCGTGACGATCTCGACGAGCGGCACGCCCGCCCGGTTGTAGTCGACGAGCGAGTACTCCGCTCCCTGGATGCGGCCGGTCGAGCCGCCCACGTGCGTGAGCTTGCCGGCATCCTCCTCCATGTGCGCGCGCTCGATCGGGATGCGGAAGACGTCGCCGCCCTCGAGCTCCACCTCGATCTCGCCCTCGTAGGCGATGGGCTCGTCGTACTGGCTGATCTGGTAGTTCTTCCCGAGGTCGGGATAGAAGTAGTTCTTGCGCGCGAACCGGCTCGACGGCGCGATCGAGCAGCCCAGCGCGAGCCCGAGGCTGATCGACGAGCGGATGGCCTCCGCGTTGACCGTCGGCATGGAGCCGGGAAGACCCAGGTCGACGGGCGCGACGAGCGTGTTCGGCTCGGCGTCGTGGAACGCCGAGTGGGCGGGGTTACCCGCCTCGGAGAACATCTTCGTCTTCGTGTTGAGCTCGACGTGGACCTCGAGGCCGATCACGGGCTCGAAGAGCTCGAGGGCCTTGTCGAAGTCCATCAGCTTGTCCTTGGCCATCAGCGGGCCCCTCCTTCGAGCAGCGATCCGCCCAGTCGCGGCGCGCGGTCCAGCAGCGGGCCGCCCCACGCGTCGACGAGCAGCGCCTCGAGGGCGGCGCCGACGCGGTAGAGGCGGACGTCCTCGCGCGCCGGCGCGAGGAACTGGATGCCCGTGGGCAGCCCGTCGTCCGACGCGAGACCGGACGGGATCGAGATGCCGGGCACGCCCGCGAGGTTGGCGGGGATCGTCGTGAGGTCGTTGAGGTACATCGAGAGCGGGTCGTCGATCTTCTCGCCGATGCGGAACGCGGTCGTCGGCGCGGTCGGCGTCGCGATGACGTCGACGTCCGCGAACGCGCGCGCGAAGTCCTGCTGGATGAGCGTGCGGACCTTCTGCGCGCTGCCGTAGTAGGCGTCGTAGTACCCGGCGGACAGCGCGTAGGTGCCGAGGATGATGCGGCGCTTGACCTCGGGACCGAAGCCCGCGTCGCGCGTGGCCGACATGACGTCCTCGACCGTCCCTCCGGGCACGTCGACGCGCATGCCGAAGCGCACGGAGTCGAACTTCGCGAGGTTGCTCGAGGCCTCGGCGGGGAGGATGAGGTAGTACGCGGCGACCGCGTACTCGAAGTGCGGGGCGCTGACCTCGACGATCTCCGCGCCCTGCGCCTCGAGCGTCTCGAGCGCCGCCCGGAACGACTCCGCGACGCCCGGCTGGAAGCCGCTGTCGGGAAGCTCCTTCACGACGCCGACGCGCAGGCCCTTCAGCACGTCGCCGCGCGCGCCCTCGCGGGCCGCGGCGGCGAACGAGGGCCACGCGTCCGCGAGCGACGTCGCGTCGTGCGGGTCGTGCCCGCCCACGACGTCGTGCAGGAGCGCGGAGTCGAGCACCGTCCGGGTGACCGGGCCGATCTGGTCGAGCGACGATGCGAGGGCGATCGCGCCGTAGCGGCTCACGCCGCCGTAGGTCGGCTTCACGCCGACCGTGCCGGTGACGTGCGCGGGCTGGCGGATCGATCCGCCCGTGTCCGAGCCGAGCGCGAGCGGTGCCTCGAAGGCCGCGACGGCGGCGGCGGACCCGCCGCCCGATCCGCCGGGGATGCGGTCGAGGTCCCACGGGTTGCGCGTGGGCCCGTAGGCCGAGTGCTCGGTCGACGAGCCCATCGCGAACTCGTCCATGTTCGTCTTGCCGAGCGGCACGAGGCCCGCCGCGCGCGCCCGGGCGACGACCGTCGCGTCGAACGGCGACATGTACCCCTCGAGGATGCGCGAGCCGGACGTCGACGGCATGTCGGTCGTCACGAGCACGTCCTTGATCGCGAGCGGGACGCCCGCGACGGGTCCGAGCTCCTCGCCCGCCGCGCGACGGCGGTCGACGGCCTCGGCGGCCTCGAGCGCGTGATCGCTCACGTGGAGGAAGGCGTGCACGTCGCCGTCCACCTCGGCGATGCGGTCGAGGTGCGCCTGCGTGGCCTCGACGCTCGAGATCTCGCCCTCGGAGAGCTTCTCGGCGAGGTCGGCGGCGGTCAGTCGGATGATGTCGCTCACTGCTGCTCCTCGCCCAGGATGGCCGTCACGCGGAACCGGGCGCCGTCGGCGTCCGGCGCGTTCTGCAGCGCCTGCTCGGTCGTGAGCATGCGGCCGACCTCGTCGGCGCGGAAGACGTTCTGCATCGGGATGGGATGGCTCGTCGCCGGGACGTCGGAGGTCGCGACCTCGCCGACCTTCGCGATGTTGTCGACGATCGCGTCGAGCTCTCCGGTGAGGCGGGTCACCTCCTCGTCGTCGAGCTGGATCCGGGCGAGCACACCGAGATGGCGCACGAGATCAGGGGTGATTTCAGACACCCGACAAGTCTAGGCGGTGGCGGTCTGCGCTCCGGCTGCGCGCCCCTAGGCTGGAGGCGTGACGCAGCCGTTCGACCCGCCCCGTCCCTGGGTTTCCTCCTACGCGGAGGGCGTGCCCCACGATCTGCCTCCGATCAGCGGATCGCTCCTCGATCTCGTCGACGCCTCGGCACGGGACTTCCCCGGCGCCCCCGCGCTGCAGTTCTTCGGGCGGGTCGTGGACTACGCCGACCTCCGCGCCCAGATCGACCGGGCCGCCGCCGGCCTCCTCGCCCGAGGCGTCCGCAAGGGCGACCCCGTCGCGATCATCCTGCCGAACTGCCCGCAGCACATCGTCGCCTTCTACGCCGTGCTCCGGATCGGGGCCGTCGTCGTCGAGCACAACCCGCTCTACACGCCCCGCGAGCTGCGCAAGCAGTTCGAGGATCACGGCGCGAAGCACGCCATCGTGTGGAGCACCCTCGTCGACACCGTGCGCGCGTTCCCCGCCGACCTCGCCGTGAAGACGCTGATCTCGGTCGACATCACGCGCGGCATGCCGCGTCTCATGCAGCTGGCGCTGCGGCTGCCCGTGCCGAAGCTGCGCGAGACGCGTGCCCAGCTCACGACGTCCGTGCGGGGCGCCGACGCGTGGGAGGACGTCGTCAGGCACGACCCGCTGCCGGCGTCTCACCCGCGGCCCGCGACCGACGACCTCGCGATCATCCAGTACACGAGCGGCACGACCGGCGATCCCAAGGGCGCGGCGCTCACGCACCGCAATCTGCTCGCCAACGCCGCGCAGGCGCGCGCGTGGACGCCGGGCGTCGCGCGCGGCGAGGGCACGGTCGTGTACGCCGTGCTCCCGATGTTCCACGCCTACGGCCTGACCCTGTGTCTCACCTTCGCCATGTCGCAGGCCGCGCGCCTCGTGCTCTTCCCGAAGTTCGATCCCGACATGGTGCTCGCCGTGACGCGACGCCACCCCGCGACCGTGCTGCCCCTCGTCCCGCCGATCGCGGAGCGCCTGCTCAAGCGCGCGCGAGAGAAGGGCGTGTCGCTCGCCGGGACGCGCATCGGCGTCTCGGGCGCGATGGCGCTCGACGAGCAGCTCGTCGTGCCGTGGGAGGAGGAGACGGGCGGCTACCTCGTCGAGGGCTACGGCCTCTCCGAGTGCTCGCCCGTGCTCATCGTCAATCCCGTCTCGGAGAACCGGAAGGCCGGCGCGATCGGCCTGCCGCTCCCGGGCACCGAGGTGCGGATCGCCGACCCGGACGACCCGTCGCGCGATGCAGCGCCGGGCGCCCCCGGCGAGCTGCTCGTACGGGGTCCGCAGGTCTTCGGCGGGTACTACGGCCGGCCGGAGGCCACCGCCGCGGTCTTCCACGAGGACTGGTTCCGCACGGGCGACGTCGTCACGATGGACGAGGACGGCTTCATCTCGATCGTCGACCGCATCAAGGAGCTCATCATCACGGGCGGCTTCAACGTGTCGCCGACCGAGGTCGAGATCGCGCTCCGCCAGCATCCGTCCGTTGCCGACGCCGCCGTGGTGGGGCTGCCGAGCGCGCACAGCGGGGAGGAGGTCGTCGCCGCGATCGTCCTCGACGAGGGAGCCGAGGTCGACGAAGAGGATGTCCGGGCGTTCGCGCGCGGGATCCTCACGCCGTACAAGGTCCCCCGTCGGGTCTTCGTCGTCGACGAGCTGCCGACCTCGATGATCGGCAAAGTGCTGCGCCGCGAGGTGCGGGAGCGACTCCTCGCGCTCACGTCGGGCGGCTGACCGGCCTCACTCCCCCAGCGCGGCGGGCCCCTCCGTCACGAGGAGGTGGAACTGCGCGGCGTCGATGATGCGCACGCCGAGCGCCTCCGCCTTCGCGAGCTTCGACCCCGCCCCCGGCCCGGCCGCGACGAAGTCGGTCTTCTTGCTCACGCTCGACGCGGCCTTCCCCCCGGCTCGCATGATCGCCTCCTGGGCGCCCTCGCGCGTGTACCCCTCGAGGCTGCCGGTCGCGACGACCGTGAGACCCGAGAGCACACCGCCCTCCGCCTCGGCCGCCCCGGGCCCCGGATGGCCGGGCGTGTGGAAGCGCACGCCCGCCGCCGTCCACCGGTCGACGATCTCGCGATGCCAGTCCACGTCGAACCAGTCCAGGAGCGAGTCGGCGATGATCCCGCCGACGCCGTCGACGGCGGCGAGCTCGTCGCGCGATGCCGCGCGGATCGCATCGAGCGAGCCGAACCAGCCGGCGAGGGCGCGCGCGGCGACGGGGCCGACGTGACGGATGTTGAGCGCGACGAGCAGGCGCCACAGCTCCTTCGTCTTGGCCTTCTCGAGCTCCTCGAGGAGCTTCTCGGCCTGAGCGGACGGGTGGAGCACGACGTGGTCCTTGCGGACGCCCGCCGCTCGCCGCTCGGACGGCGTCGCATCCTCCCAGCCCGGCGGGTAGGTCAGCTCCCGCCGCTGGAACGGGGCGCGGCGCACGAACTCGCCGGTCGCCTCATCGACGCGCTTCTCGCCGGTCTCGGCGTCGCGCACGATCACCTCGATCGGCACGAGCTGCTCCATGGTGAGCTCGAACAGACCGGCCTCGGTGCGCAGCGGCGGCTCTGCGGGAACGGACGGCTGGGTGAGCGCGGCCGCCGTGACCTCGCCGAGCGCCTCGATGTCGAGCGCGCCACGCGAGCCGATGTGCTCGACGCGGCCGCGCACCTGGGCGGGGCAGTCCTTCGCGTTGGGGCACCGGAGGTCGATGTCGCCCTCCTTCATGGGGCGCAGCGGCGTGCCGCACTCGGGGCACGTCTCGGGCATGACGAACGCCCGCTCCGAGCCGTCGCGCAGCTCGGCCACCGGGCCGAGCACCTCGGGGATGACGTCTCCCGCCTTGCGCAGCACGACGGTGTCGCCGATCAGCACGCCCTTGGCCTTCACGACGTCCTGGTTGTGCAGCGTCGCCTGGCGCACGACGCTGCCCGCCACGAGAACGGGCTTCATGACGGCGTACGGTGTCGCGCGCCCTGTGCGCCCCACCGAGACCACGATGTCGAGGAGCTCGGTGTTCACCTGCTCGGGAGGGTACTTGTAGGCGATCGCCCACCGCGGCGCGCGGCTCGTCGCGCCGAGCTCGTCGTGCAGGGCGAGCTCGTCGACCTTGATGACGATGCCGTCGAGCTCGTGCTCGACCGAGTGCCGGTGCTCTCCGTAGTGCGCGACGAAATCCAGGACGCCGTCCACGTCGTCCGACGTGCGCAGATAGGGGCTCGTCGGCAGACCCCACTCGGCGAGCAGGCCGTAGACCTCGCTCTGCGACGCGACCGGCGGATCGGGCCACGCGCCGATCCCGTGCACATACAGCCGCAGCGACTCGATCCGCGCGATGCCCGCTTCGAGCTCGAGCCCATCCTTCTTGTCGAGCTGCTGCCGGAGGCCGCCGCTGGCGGCGTTGCGCGGGTTGGCGAACGCCGGGAAGCGCCGGTCGGCGCTGCGGCGAGCCTTCTCCTCGTCGAATCCGGGGCGCGCCGCCGCCTCGGAGACGACGCGCTCGCGCAGGCGGGCCTGCAGCGCGTTCAGCTCCTCGAACGCCGCGACCGGGATGAACACCTCGCCGCGCACCTCCACGAGCGGCGGATGGCCCGTCCCCGAGAGCCGCTCGGGGATCCCGGCGACCTGCAGCGCGTTGACGCGGACATCCTCGCCGACGCGTCCGTCGCCGCGCGTGGCCGCCGAGGTGAGGACGCCGTGCTCATAGCGCAGCGCGATCGCCAGCCCGTCGATCTTGAGCTCGGTCAGCCAGCGCACGGCGCGCCCCGCCGACGCCTGGGTCTTCGCGCACCACTCCGCGAGCTCCTCGAGGGAGAAGACGTTGTCGAGGCTCAGCATGCGTTCGGCGTGCTGGACGGGCGCGAGCATCGTGGCGTCGGCCGCGCCGACGGTCTGGGTGGGCGAGTCCTGTCCCTGCAGCTCCGGATGGCGCCGCTCGATCGCCTCGAGCCGCTGCAGCCATCCGTCGTAGGTCGCGTCGTCGACGAGGGCCGCGTCCTCGCCGTAGTACGCGTCGCGTGCGCGGAGGATCTGCTCGGTGAGGGTCGCCGCCTCGGCGCGCGCCTCGTCGAGGGTCAGGTCGGGGAGCTCGAAGTCGCCGTCGGTCACGCTCTCAGTCTAGGAACCGGGTCGGACATCCGCGGCGTGTCACGCTTCGACGGGCACGGCGCTCACGGTCCGGTCGATCGTGCACTGGCCGACGACGCGCGTGCCGTCGTAGATGACGGCGGTCTGACCGGGCGCGACGCCGTCGAGGGGCGCTTCCGGCGTGACGACGAGCTCTCCCCCGCGCACGACGGCGATGGCGGGGACCGGGTCGGCGTGCGCGCGGATCTGCACGTCGCACGCGAACGGCTCGCCGGGCGTCTCGGGCGCCGCACCGGCCCACGTGTAGCGCGCGCCCGCGATCTCGGCGGTCGCGAGCGCCTCCTTCGGGCCGACGACGACCTCGTTGGACACCGGGCGGACCTCGAGGACGAAGCGCGGCTTTCCGTCGGGTGCCGGCACGCCGAGCCGCAGCCCCCTGCGCTGCCCCACGGTGAACGCGTGCGCCCCCTCATGGCTGCCGACGACCGAGCCCGTGCGGTCGACGATGTCGCCGGGAGCCGCGCCCATGCGCTCGGCCAGGTAGCCGCGGGTGTCTCCGTCGGGGATGAAGCAGATGTCGTAGCTGTCGGGCTTGGACGCGACGGAGAAGCCGCGAGCCTCGGCCTCGGCGCGCACGAGCGCCTTCGATGGCGTGTCGCCGAGCGGGAAGTACGTGTGCGCGAGCTGCTCGGCCGTGAGCACCCCGAGGACGTAGGACTGGTCCTTCGCCTCCTCGCTCGATCGGTGCAGCTCGAGGCCGCGCGGCCCATCGCGCAGGATCGCGTAGTGGCCCGTGCAGACCGCGTCGAAGCCCAGCTCGAGCGCGCGATCGAGGAGAGCGGCGAACTTGATGCGCTCGTTGCAGCGCATGCACGGGTTCGGGGTGCGCCCCGCGCGGTACTCGCTCAGGAAGTCGTCGATGACGTCGTCGCGGAACCGCTCGGAGAAGTCCCACACGTAGAACGGGATGCCGAGGCGGTCGGCGACGCGCCGCGCGTCCATCGCGTCCTCGATGGTGCAGCAGCCCCGGCTGCCGGTGCGCAGGGTGCCCCCGGCACGCGAGAGCGCGAGGTGCACGCCGACGACGTCGTGGCCGGCCTCGACGGCGCGCGCAGCGGCGACCGCGGAGTCGACTCCGCCGCTCATGGCCGCCAGGACGCGCATGCCCTCCAGTCTACGAGCGCCCGCCTGAGGAGGGGCCAGAGCGTGCGACGAGGCGGCGGTACGCCGCGGGCAGCGCCGTCGCGATCGCCTCCGCGTCGGCCTCGACGGAGGTGCGCCCGAACGAGATGCGCAGGACCTGCCGCGCCTCCTGCTCGGTGCGGCCCGTCGCGAGCACCACGTGCGAGGGCTCGCTGACGCCCGCCTGGCACGCCGACCCGGTCGAGACGGCGATCCCCGCCTGGTCGAGCAGGAAGAGCATCGACTCCCCGGCCGCGCCGGGGAGCAGGAGATGGAGGGTGGAGGGAAGTTGGTGCTCCTCATCTCCCAGCACCACCGCCTCCGGGAGCTCGGTCCGCAGGCGGCCGACGACGCGGGCGCGCAGCCTCTCCATCCGGATGGTCTCGGTCTCGCGCTCGCGCTCCGCGAGCTCCACGGCGACCGCGAGGGCCGCGGCGCCCGCGACGTCCTGGGTCCCCGAGCGCAGCGCGCGCTGCTGCCCGCCGCCGTGGAGCAGAGCGTGCGGCGCAGCCGCGCGCGAGACGACGAGCGCGCCTGTGCCGACCGGCGCTCCCACCTTGTGGCCGGAGACGCTCAGCGCGACCAGTCCGCGCGCGCCGTCGACGGAACCGCGCCACGCGCGGAAGTCGACCGGGAGGTGCCCGAGCGCGGCGACCGCGTCGAGGTGAAGGGGCACGCCCGCCTCCGCCGCGCCCGCGCTCAGGGCGGGCGCATCCTGCACGGTTCCCGTCTCGTTGTTCGCGACGAGCGCGGTCGCGAGCGCGACGCGCGGATCGGCGGCGACGCGCGCGAAGGCCGCGGGATCGATGCGCGCACGGTCGTCGATCGGGACCGGCGCGACCTCGGCGCCCTCGACGCGTCGAAGCCAGTCCACCGTGTCGAGCACGGCGTGGTGCTCTCCGTCTGGCAGCACGATCACGTCGCGCCCCTCCGCGCGCGCCCACCAGAGGCCCTTGAGGGCGAGGTTGACGGACTCGGTCCCGCCCGAGGTCAGGACGACCTCGATCGGCTCGCATCCGAGTGCGCGCGCGATGCGCTCGCGAGCGTCCTCGAGCGCGCGTCGCGCGCGCTGCCCCGCGCCGTGCACGGATGACGCGTTGCCCACGAGCGCACTCGCCTGGATCCACGCCTCGCGCGCCTCGGGACGCAGCGGCGTGGTCGCGGCGTGGTCGAGGTACGAGCTCACAGCGACCGCGCGGTCAGAACAGCAGCGAGCTCAGGCGCCCGCGCGCGCGGACGACCCGCGCGTCGGTGGCTCCGATGACGCCGAAGAGCTCCACGAGGCGCTCCTGCACGGGGGCGCGCCGATCGGACGGGAGCGCTGCGAAGAGGTCCAGCAGCCGGTCGAAGGCGTCGTCGACGTGCCCGCCCGCGACGTCGAGGTCCGCCACGAGGAGCTGGGCATCGACGTCCTCCGGCGCCGCGGCGGCGGCTGCGCGCGCCGCGTGGAGGTCGACGCCCTGGATCCGGTGCAGCAGCCGCACCTGCGCGAGGCCGGCCGAGGCCTCCGCGTCGCGCGGGTTCTCCTTGAGCGCGCGCTCGTAGGCGTCGGCGGCGCGGGTGTAGTCGCCCGCCTCGATCGCGTCGAACGCCTCCTGGTGGAGCGGCGGCAGGGCGGGCGCGGCCGCCTCGTCCGCCGGCGCATCGCCGTCGGACGGCACGGGGACCGTCCCGGTGACCCCGTTCTGCGCCGCGAGCTGCAGCAGCTGCGCGAACACCTGGCGCACCTGCTCCTCCGGGACGGCGCCGGTGAACAGCGGGACGGGCTGTCCGGCGACCAGGGCGACGACCATCGGGATCGACTGCGCGCGGAACGCCTGCGAGAGCTGCGGGTTCGCGTCGACGTCGACCTTCGCGAGGACGAGCCGGCCGCCGTGCTCGACGACGACCTTCTCGAGAACGGGGCTCAGCTGCTTGCAGGGGCCGCACCACTCGGCCCACAGGTCGACGACGACCGGCACGCGCTGGGAGAGCTCGAGGACCTCGCCGAAGGTCGCGTCGGTGACATCGAAGACGAGCGCCGGCGCCGGCGCGCCGGGCGCTCCGCCCGCCGGGGGCGACGCGGGCGCGGCCGGGCGGTTCTTCAGCGTCGACAGGTCGACAGCGCCGCGCAGCACGGCGCCGGGGGCGACGTCACTCATGGATCACCTTCCGAGACGGGGATGGGGAGACTTCGAGCCTATTCGCCTTCCGGGGCGTCGGCGTCGCCCTCCGAGGCCTCGGCGTCCTCGGGCTCGGGCAGGAGCTCGGCCGACTGGATGGCGGACGTGTAGCCGAGCAGGCGGATCCGCTCGTCCGACCCCTGCGCGGGCACGAAGAAGAAGAGCTGATCGGTGTAGCGCGTCTCGACGCCCGTGGGCGACTCGGTCTCCCCCGTGAGGAGGGAGAGGGCCGCGTCATCCTCGAAGCGGATGACGGCGTCCTCGTTCGTCGGGCGGACGGTCTCGGTCTCGTCGACGCCGACCGCGACGATCGCGCCGCTGTCGAGCGTGGCCAGCGCGATCGGAGGCGTCGGGTTCGCCCCCTGCGCGTACTCGATCGTGCCCGTCTCGGCGCCGGTCTCGTTGAAGCTGTCGATCGTCGCCTGGCGCTTCTCGGCCACGGCGGTCAGGAAGCCGTCGTTCGAGATGTCGAAGAGATCGGCGTACTCGCTCTCCTCGCCGCGGCCGATGATGTCGGCGTAGGCCGCCGCCACCTGATCGGGCGCCAGCGCGAGGAACGGCGAGTCGGGGGCGACGAGCGCGGCACCCAGCCACGCGGGCGCGAGCTGCGGCGTCTCGGCCGCCGCCTCGAGGTTGGCGAGGTAGGTGACCCGGTAGCGCGACCACGGGTCGTCCTGCGTCATCGAGAGGATCGTGGGGGCGACCGTCGTGTCGTCCTCGTCGGCGACGATGAGCAGCGCCGTCCGCGGCCATCCCTCGACGGCCTGCGGCAGGACGATGCTCGCGGGGCCGGTCGGGATCGAGACCGCCTGCGGGTAGTCCTCGATCTCGGCGCGGAGCCGGTAGTTGACCTCGCGCGTCTCGAGCGCGAGGCCCGAGAGGCGGTGCGAGGCGAGGTCGATGTCGAGGCTCTCGTCGGCCGCGGCGACGGTCTCCGAGATCTCGCCGACAATGCGGTCGGCCTGGGCCTCGGTGAGGGAGGACGGCTGCTGATCGGGCGCGAGCGTGGCGGTCGCCGTCGGGGTCGGGGTCGGCGTCGGGGCGCCGCCGAGCTCGGGCCACGAGTCTGCCGTGCACCCTGCGAGCAGGCCGACGGAGAGGCCGAGTGCGGGCACGGCGACGAGCGCCCGCCGACCGCGGCGCGACGTCGAGATGACGCCCTTCGATGCGCCGTCGTCGTCTCCGTCGGCAGGAGGGAGGGCCGGGCCCTTGCGGATGGGGCCGCGCCGGCGTCGGGTGTGGCGCAGCGCCAGGATGTACAGCACGAGGCCCGTCACCAGGAAGATGCCGCCGAGGACCATGAGCGGCCCGAACCAGGGGGTCTTCTGGTCGAGCGGCCACACGATCGACACGTCCGACGGCGCCGGCTGGCTGCCGTCGACCGCGACGAGCATGCTCATCCCCTCGGGGAGCTGATCCGTCCGGACGATCTCGTCCTCGGCGGTCTGCTCCTCGATCCAGAGGTCGGATCCCTGCGGGTTCCGCCCCTCCGTGCCGTCGGTGGGCTCGACCTCCGGCTCGACGACGCTCGTCACGAGCTCGTCGCCGTCGCCGGCGCTCACGCGGTTGTAGCGCTGGTCCGAGAGCCACGCCTCGAGATCGGCGGTGCGGCCGTAGGCCGTGTAGAGGGGGCCCTCTCCCCGGACCGTGAGGGTCTGCGCGCCGGGGCGGAGCGCGAACGCGTCGCCGTCGATCACGAGGTACGGCAGCTCCTCGTCGACCGAGACGGTCTGCTCGGCGGACTCGGGGCCCAGGAACACGGTGCGCTGCGCCAGTCCGGCGCCGAACGACGCCGCCGCGAGCACGAAGGCCAGAACCGCCCACACGAAACGCACGAAATGACTCCTCGCCGACCCGCGCGAGGGCGGCGGGTCTCGACATCCGACTGCTCAGGTTAGCGAATCGAACTGAAAGGCGCCCACGAGCAGGTCGCTCTCGGGCGCGGCGCCGACGCACCCCTATCCTGGCGAGAGGCCCGCGGCGCGCAGCCGTCGGCCGGGAGAAGGGCGCGTATGAAGATCCACAACCCGTTCCGGCTCGCGCTCGTCGCGACGCTCGGCGTCGGCCTGGGGCTGCTGCTCATCGAGGGCCTGCAGTCGCTCTCGACGATCATCCTCTACGTGGGGACGGCGCTGTTCATCTCGCTCGGCCTCGACCCCGTGGTCTCGTGGCTCGAGCGCCGCCGCCTGCCGCGCTGGCTGGCCGTCACGATCGCGATCCTCGCCGTCCTCGGGCTCTTCACCGGGATCGTCCTGATCATCCTGCCGGTGCTCGTGGATCAGATCGGGCAGCTGGTGGGTCAGATCACGCTCATCGTCAACCGCGGGACCTTCCTCGACGATCTGCGCGAGTGGTCGCTCGCGACCTTCCCGACGCTCGAGATCGACACCGTCCTCGACTTCGTGAACGACTGGCTCACGAGCAACATCGACACGATCAGCGAAGGCGTCGTGGGCGTCACGCTCAATGTCGTCCAGGGTCTCTTCGGCGCGTTCATCGTGCTCATCCTGACGATCTACCTCACGGCGTCGACCCCGTCGCTCAAGTCGGCCCTCTACCGCATGGTGCCCGCGTCGAAGCGCGAGGGCTTCACGAACATCGCCGAGCAGATCACCGACTCGGTCGGCTACTACGTCATGGGCCAGATCACGCTCGCCGCGATCAACGGCGTGCTCAGCGCGATCTTCCTCACGATCATCGACGCGCCCTACCCGACCGTCCTCGCGGTCGTCGCGTTCCTGGGCTCGATGATCCCGCTCGTCGGCACGATCTCGGGCTCGACGATCATCGCTCTCACCTGTCTCATCCCCGGACTCGGCTCCCCCACGACGGCGATCATCGCCGCCGTCTACTACCTCGTGTACATGCAGATCGAGGCGTACGTCCTGTCACCCCGCATCATGAGCCGGGCGGTCTCCGTCCCCGGCGGCGTCGTCGTGATCGCGGCGCTCGCGGGCGGCGCGCTGCTGGGCCTCCTCGGCGCGCTCATCGCGATCCCGGTGGCCGCGAGCGTGCTGATCATCTACCGGCAGGTGCTCATCCCGCGCATGAACGCGCGCTGATCAGGCGTCGGGCCACTCCGTCGGCAGGGGGGCCGCGGCGGGATTCACGACCTCGACGATCTCGTTCAGCACGCGCGCGGTCTGCTTCTCGCCCACCCACAGGTGCTTGCCGCCCTCGACGGGCACGAGCCGGAGGTGCGGGATGAGCGCGAAGCGCTCGGCGGCCTCCGCGGGGCGGAGGTAGTCGTCGAACTCGGGGATGAGCGCGACGAGCGGCCGGGGGTCGCCCTGCCAGGCGCGCAGGTCGTCGTCCCCGGCCCGGTGCAGCGGCGGGGAGAGCAGGATGGCGCCCTCGATCGGATGCGGACGGCCGTGCTTGAGCGCGACCTCGGTCCCGAAGGACCATCCGAGAAGCCAGGGGCGGGGAAGACCGCGCTCTGCGACGAGGTCCATGGCGGCCGCGAGGTCGGCCGCCTCCGCGACGCCGTCTCCGAAGGCCCCCTCGCTCGTACCGCGCGGGGACGTCGTCCCTCGTGTGTTGAAGCGCAGGACAGCGAGGTCCGCGAGCGCGGGGAGGCGCGCTGCGGCCTTCCGGATGATGTGCGAGTCCATGAACCCGCCCGCCGTGGGCAGCGGGTGGAGCGTGACGAGGGTCGCGACCGGCTCTCGCTCGAGCGGCGTCGCGAGCTCCCCGACGAGCGTCAGCCCGTCGGACGTGCGCAGCTCGATGTCCTCGCGGCGCGCGGGCAGCAGGGCGGCTCCGCGGATCTCCATCCGGTCCTCCTCAGAACAGCTTCCAGCAGTGGGTGTGCCAGTGACGGCGCGCCGCGAGATCCGCCTGGGGGCCGAGGACGCCGTCCTCGCGCCACACCACGACGTGCGCGGCGCCGATCTCGATGAGGTTCGCGCAGCCGGGGCAGGCGTACGTCTTCTCCGAGCGGCCGGGACCGACCGGCTGCACCGACCACTCGTGTCCGCGCCGGAACTCCGTGCGACGCCAGCCGGCGATGAGGCGGTCGAGCGAGGCGTCGCCGCCGCTGTCGCGCCGGCGGCGGTTCGACCGCGGCACGGCTCAGTACCAGCCGACCGACTCGGAGTGCCCCCACGCGCCGCAGGGCGTGCCGTAGCGGCCGCCGATGTAGTCCAGCCCCCACGCGATCTGCGTCGCGGGATTCGTCTGCCAGTCGGCGCCGTGGCTCGCCATCTTGCTGCCCGGGAGCGACTGCGGGATGCCGTAGGCGCCGCTGGACGGGTTGTACGCGCTCACGTTCCACCCCGACTCGCGGTTCCAGAGCGCGACGAGGCAGGCGAACTCGCTGTCGTTCCAGCCACGGCCGGTCACCATCTCGTAGGCGATCGCCTGCGCGGTGCCGGGGTCGGGTGCGACGAACGGCGCGGCCCAGCTCTCCTGCTGAGGGGCCTGCTGGCCGCCCTCGGGGACCTCCGCGACCTCGGGGGTGGGCGTCGGCGTGGGGGTCGGCTTGACGTACACCTCGTAGGCGCCGAAGTCGAGGCTGCCCGCGTGCGCGAGGTCCGCCGCGGCGATGTAGACCTGCGCCTCGTCGGCTGCCGTGGCGAACGACGACGTCCCCTCGGTCGCCTGCTCGGCCTGCGCCATCGAGGCGCCGGTCGTGACGATCGTGCCGCCCAGGAGGCCGAAGGCCGCGAGCCCCGCGAGCACCGACATCACGCGACGGCGGGGCGTGCGCTCGTGCGTCGACGTCTGCAGGAGCGCCGCGTGCTGGGTCGCGATGGCGCGCGCCTCGCGGCGCGTGAGGGCTCGGGTCTGCTCGGGTCCGGAAGTCACAGTTCCTCGAGTCTAGCGTGTGTTATGCGACTGTGACATACCCGGCCTCCGGGTGGTCAGCGCACGGCGAGCATGATCTCGATGACCGCGTCCAGGACCGCGTCGACCTGCTCCTCGCGGTAGCCGTCGCGCGTCATCCGGAACGCCGTCTGGCGGATCTGCTCGACCGTGAGCGGGGCGCCCTGTGTGAGGTAGGCGACGATGCGATCGGCCACGAGGTCGACCTCGGAGCGGGCGTATCCGTACCGCAGGAGGCCGACGCGCGCGAAGCGCTCCCCCTCGGGCCGCTGGAGTCGGTCCAGCACCACCTGCGCCTCGCGGCGGGTGCGCTCGACCCAGGCATCGGCGCCCTCCGCCTTGACGGCGCGCTCGCGCTCCCGAGCGGCGAACGCGTCCTCGACTCGGGCGAGGGCCGCATCGACCGCGGAGATCCGGTATCCGCCGCGCACGAGCGGGAAGGCCGCCGAGCGCACCTGCTCGGCATCGAGTTCGTCGTCCCCCTGCTGCTCGAAGGCGGCACGGGCGCGAGCGAGGAAGGCATCCACCGCGTCGCGCTGGTACCCCTTCTCGCGGCCCGTCGCGAGGGGGAACGGCAGGGTGGTCGAGGAGTCCGTCACGATACCGCCAGAGGTGAGAGGAGGAAGTGCAGGGCGAGCGTCGCCACCGCCGACGGCAGGATGCTGTCGAGCCGGTCGAGCACTCCGCCGTGGCCGGGGAGCGCGGACGACATGTCCTTGATGCCCAGATCGCGCTTGATCATCGACTCGCCGAGATCACCCGCGGTCGCCGTGCAGAGGATGACCGCGCCGAAGACGAGACCGGCCCACCACGGGATCCCCAGCATGAACTGCGCGAGGAGCGCGCCCGCCACGAGCGCACCCAGGGCAGCGCCCGCGAATCCCTCCCAGGTCTTCTTCGGGCTGATGCGCGGGGCCATCGGATGGCGGCCGAACGCGAGTCCGGATGCGTACGCCGCGGTGTCGGCGACCACCGCGACGATGAGGAACGCGAGGATCCACCACTCGCCGCGGTCCTCGCGGAGGAGCACGAGCGCGAGGCTCGCGAGGAACGGGACGTACAGCGGCACGAATGCCCCGACGAGCACGTCGGCCAGCACGTCCTGCGGCGTGCGGCCGTCCTGCGCCGTCATCTGCGCGAGGAGGCGCCACACGACGATGAGCGCCATGGCGGCGAAGAGGGCGACCCAGTGCAGCCAGAGGTCGGCGAAGTAGCCGGCGGCGAGGATGAGGACGACCGCCGCGAGCTGCGGAGCGAGGTCGATGCGCCGGCCGCCGTCGCGCAGCGCGCGCCACAGCTCGTGCACGCCGAGCACCGACACGAGCAGCGCGACGACGGCGAAGAGCCACTTCACGACGAGCAGCGAGACGACGACCGCCGCGCCCGCTGCGACGCCGACGAGGATCGCCGCGATGAGGTCGCGCCCCGTGCGCTGCTTGATGCGCTCGTTCTTCTCCTCGAACTGCTCGCGCGCATGCGCGACCTGATGCTCGAACTCGCCGCGCGCCGCGTGCACGCGCTCGTGGAACGTGCCCTGCTCGCCGCGCGGCTCGCTCGGGGGCTCCGATCCGGGGACGTCCGTCATCGCCAGGTCAGACCTCGAGGAGCTCTGCCTCTTTGTGCTTCAGCGCCTCGTCGATCTTGTCCACGTGCGCCTTGGTGATGGCGTCGAGCTCCTTCTCGCCGCGCACGATGTCGTCCTCGCCGATCTCGTCGCGGAGCGCGTCGAGGTCGTCCTTCACCTGACGGCGGATGCCGCGCAGGCGGACCTTGGCGTCCTCGCCCTTCGTGCGCACGATCTTGACGAACTCCTTGCGGCGCTCCTGCGTGAGCTCCGGCATCGTGATGCGTACGATGTTGCCGTCGTTCGTCGGGTTGGCGCCGAGGTTCGGCATCTCGCGGATCGCGTCCTCGATCGCCTTGAGGGCCGACTTGTCGTAGGGCGTGACGATGAGCGTGCGCGCCTCGGGGTTCGCGAGCGACGCGAGCTGCTGGAGCGGTGTGGGCGTGCCGTAGTAGTCGACGAGGATGCGCTGGAAGAGCTGCGGGTTCGCGCGGCCGGTCCGCACGGTCGCGAAGTCCTCCTTCGCCGCCTCGACGGCCCGATCCATCCGGGCAGTGGCATCGGCAAGAACGTCCGCGATCACGGTGACTCCATTCGTCGGTGGTGCTGGGAAAAGTCTAGTGGGCGCCGTGCCGGCGCCCGGCGAGGTCACGCCGTGACGAGCGTGCCGATGGGCTCGCCGCGCAGGGCGGCGGTGACGTTGCCGGCGGGCTCCATGCCGAACACGCGCATGTTCATCCCGTTGTCCATGCAGAGGCTGAAGGCCGTCGCGTCGACGACCTTGAGGCCGCGCATGAGAGCGTCCGAGTAGGTGACGTGGTCGAGTCGCGTCGCCGTCGCGTCCGTGCGCGGATCGGCCGTGTAGACGCCGTCGACGCCGTTCTTCGCGACGAGCACCTCGGTCGCGCGGATCTCGAGCGCCCGCTGCGCGGCGACCGTGTCGGTCGAGAAGTACGGCAGGCCGGCGCCCGCGCCGAAGATGACGACGCGGCCCTTCTCGAGGTGGCGCTCCGCGCGCAGCGGGATGTACGGCTCGGCGACCTGGCGCATCTCGATCGCGGACTGCACGCGCGTGGCGGCGCCCGCCTGCTCGAGGAAGTCCTGCAGGGCGAGGGCGTTCATGACCGTCCCGAGCATGCCCATGTAGTCGGCGCGCGCCCGGTCCATGCCGCTCTTGGAGAGCTCAGCGCCGCGGAAGAAGTTGCCTCCGCCGACGACGACCGCGACCTCGACGTCCTGTGACGCCTCCGCGATCTCGCGCGCGATCTGGCTGACGACATCCGGGTTGACCCCGAGCTGCCCTCCCCCGAACGCCTCGCCGGACAGCTTCAGCAGCACCCGCCGCTTGGTCACTTCGCTCACTGTGGATCCTCTCGTCGCCGATACACGCTACCGGTCGCAGGCGGCAGCTCCCTGTGCAGGCACGCGGATGTCGCGTGTCGACCTCCGCGCGCAGAGAAAGGGGGCTCGGATCCGCGGATCCGAGCCCCCTTCCGTCACGTCGTTACGCGCCCACCTTGAAGCGCGCGAAGCCCGTGATCGTGATGCCGGCGTCGTGCGCGACCTTCGCGACGGACAGCTTGTTGTCCTTCGCGTAGTCCTGGTCGAGCAGCGAGACCTGCTTGAAGAACGCGTTCACGCGTCCCTCGACGATCTTCGGGAGGGCGGCCTCGGGCTTGCCCTCGTTGCGGGAGATCTCGGTGACGATCTCGCGCTCCTTCTCGACGTCGGCCGCGGGGACCTCGTCGCGCGAGAGGTAGGACGGGTTCGCGAAGGAGATGTGCTGCGCGATGCTGCGCGCCGTCTCCGCGTCGTCGCCCGTGTACGCGACGATGACGCCGACCTGCGGGGGCAGGTCCTTGCTCGTGCGGTGCAGGTAGACCTGGAACGCGTCGCCCTCGAGGGTGCGGACGCGGCGGAGCTCGACCTTCTCGCCGATGATCGCGGCCTCATCGGAGATGAGCTGCTCGACCGTCTGGTCGCCCGCGGTGGCCGCGAGGGCCTCCTCGACCGAGTCGGCGGCGGCCGCGGCGGCGGCGTCGGCGACCTTGTCGGCGAGCGCGATGAAGCGGTCGTTCTTCGCGACGAAGTCGGTCTCGCACGCGAGCTCGACGAGCGTCGCCTTGCCGCCCTGCTCGCGGGCGACCACGAGGCCCTCGCTCGTCGCGCGGTCGGCGCGCTTCGCGTTGCCCTTGGCGCCCTTGAGGCGGAGGATCTCGACGGCCTTCTCGACGTCGCCGTCAGCCTCCTCGAGCGCCTTCTTGGTGTCGACCATGCCGGTGCCGAGCTGCTCGCGCAGAGCCTTGATGTCGGCGATGCTGAAGTTGGCCATGGGTGCTGGCTCTCCTTGTTCGTGGTGGAACGGTGACCTGAGCGAGGCGGGCCCGGTGGGGCCCGCCTCGTCGAGCATTACTCCGCTGCGGGAGCCTCGGCCGGCGCGACCTCGGCGGCGGGAGCCTCCGCGACCTCGGCGGGCGCCTCGGTCGAACCCTGCTCGAGGAGCTCGCGCTCCCACTCGGCGAGAGGCTCGGCCTCGCCCTCGGGGTTGTGCTTCTGCTGGAGACCCTCGGCGGCGGCGTCGGCGATGATGCGCGTCAGCAGCGAGACCGAGCGGATGGCGTCGTCGTTGCCCGGGATCGGGTACTGCAGGTCGTCGGGGTCGACGTTCGTGTCGAGGATGCCGATGACGGGGATCCCGAGCTTCTTCGCCTCGTCGATCGCGAGGTGCTCGCGCTTGGCGTCGACGACCCACAGGGCCGACGGCGTCTTGCTGAGGTTGCGGATGCCGCCGAGCGACTTGTGGAGCTTGTCGAGCTCGCGGCGCTTGAGGAGGAGCTCCTTCTTGGTGAAGCCCGTGCCGGCCGGGTCGTCGAAGTCGAGCTCCTCGAGCTCCTTCATGCGCGCGAGGCGCTTCGACACGGTCGAGAAGTTGGTGAGCAGACCGCCGAGCCAGCGCTCGTTGACGTAGGGCTGGCCCACGCGGGTCGCCTGCTCGGCGAGCACCTCCTGCGCCTGCTTCTTCGTGCCGACGAAGAGGATGGTGCCGCCGCGCGCGACGGTCTCCTTGACGAAGTCGTAGGCCTTGTCGATGTAGCCGAGCGACTGCTGGAGGTCGATGATGTGGATGCCGCTGCGCTCCGTGAGGATGAAGCGCTTGACCTTCGGGTTCCAGCGACGGGTCTGGTGTCCGAAGTGGACGCCGCTGTCGAGCAGCTGGCGGATGGTGACGACGGCCATGGTCGTGCTCCTTGATCTGGGCGCTCGCGCGCCATGCGGTTGATTCCGCCGATCGGACGATCGGCGAGCCTGGTGCCCGACGCACTCCCGCCCTTCGAGAAGGGACCGAGGGGAGTGGCGCCACGACGATCGTCCGGAGACGAGGTCGCTGAGGGCACGCGTAGTCATCCCGAGACGGGATGCGTCCCCCAGCATACCAGGCGCTCGTCTCCCCCACGGCGCGTGCACAGGCGCGCGACACGCGGCTCCCGCGTCCCCCGCCGCGCATCCGAGCGGAGCGGGCAGCCGCGCGCCCCGAGGCTGAGGACATGCAGCGCACAGCCCGCTCCGTCCTCGTCCTCCTGGTCGCTCTCGTGTGCGCCGGCGCGGCTCCCGCGGCGGCGCATGCGCCGTCCGCGGCACCGGCCGACGCCGAGGTCCGCATCGAGACCGCCGAGCAGTGGGTGTGGCCCGTGAGCCAGGACGTCCGGATCGTCCGCCCCTTCGAGGCGCCGCCGCATCGCTACGGTCCGGGGCACCGCGGCATCGACCTCGCGGCCGATGCCGCGCCCCTGCGCGCCCCGGCGTCGGGAGTGATCGCATTCGCGGGGGTCGTGGTCGACAGGCCGCTCCTGACGATCGACCACGGCGACGGGCTCGTCACGACGCTCGAGCCCGCGACGACCGAGCTCGCCGTGGGCGACGCGGTCTCCCGCGGGCAGGAGATCGGCGCGCTCGCGTCGGGCGGCCACGCCGCGCCGGGCGCTGTGCACTTCGGGGTGCGCCTCCACGGCGAGTACATCAACCCGCTCCTCCTGCTCGGCGGGGTTCCCCGGGCGGTGCTCCTCCCCTGCTGCTGAGCGCGGCTCGCCTCCGGGCGATCGCGCGTCAGGCGCGCGGATGCGCGAGGCGGTAGGCCGCCGCGAGGCGCTCGGACGAGACGTGCGTGTAGATCTGGGTCGTGCCGAGACTCGCATGACCGAGGATCTCCTGCACCGCGCGGAGGTCGGCGCCGCCATCCAGCAGGTGCGTCGCGGCGGAATGCCGCAGGGCGTGCGGCCCCACCGTCTCGACGCCCATCGCGGGCGCGACGGTGCGGGCGACGAGCTCGTAGACCGTGCGCGGCCCCACGCGCCGACCGCGTGCGCCGAGGAAGAGCGCGGCGCCTGCTCCATCTCCGCGCGCGGCCAGCGCCGGGCGCCCGCGCGTGAGGTACGCGCCGATCGCGCGCGCGGCCGGCGCTCCGAACGGCACGACACGCTCCTTGGCGCCCTTGCCGACGACGCGCGCCGTGGCGCGATCGAGATCGACGTCGTCGACATCGAGGCCGCACAGCTCCGAGACCCGCACGCCCGCGCCGTAGAGGAGCTCGATGAGCGCGTGGTCGCGCAGCGCGAGCGGGTCGCCGTCGGCCGCAGCCGCGGCCATCCGGCGCAGGAGGTCGTCGAGGGCAGGTGCCGCGGCGACGTGCGGCAGGGTCCGGCCGCGCTTCGGCGTGACCAGGCGCAGGCTCGGGTCCACCTCGATGAGGCCCTCCTCGCGAGCCCAGCGGAAGAGCGCGCGCGCCGACGACGTGCGCCGGGCGACGGTCGAGCGCGCGTCGCCGCGCTGCGTCGCGCGCCACAGCCAGTCGCGCAGCGCGTCGAGGTCGACGTCCGCGAGCTCGCGATCGCCGACCGCATCGGCGAGATCGGCGAGGTCGGCTCGGTAGGCGCGGACGGTCGCGGGCGAGAGGCGCCGCACCGTCTCGAGATGCGCGCCGAACGCGTCGATCGCGCGGAGCAGCTGCATCCTCCGATGGTGCCCCGGCCCGCGCGGGGACCGGGCGCGCCGCGCCGGTTCGCACGCCGCCCATCCGGATCGGCGGCGGCTCCGAAGAAAGATCGACACGGATGGACCGTGCCAGAACGGAGCAAACTCATGCGCACCTCAGTCAATCGGATCGTCGCCACCGTCTTCGGAGCCGTGTACGTCCTTGTCGGGCTGCTCGGCTTCGCCGTGACGGGCGGCGTCGGATTCCTCGCCACGGAGGGCGGGCTGCTGCTCGGGATCTTCCAGGTGAATCCGCTCCACAACATCGCGCACCTCGCGATCGGCGCCGCGCTCGTCGCGGCCGGGATGGCGGGGGTCCGTGCGGCGAGGGCCGTGAACGCGACCGTCGGCGCCGCGTACCTCCTCCTCGGGATCGCGGGCTTCTTCCTCGCCGGCACCGCGCTGAACATCCTCGCGCTCAACACCGCAGACCACGTCCTGCACCTCGCGAGCGCTCTCGTGCTCCTCGCGGTGGGGCTCGGCGCCGAGCGGTCCGTGGGGCGGGAGTCGATCGCGTGACGTTCACCGGCACCTGGCCCGCCCTCGCCGCGTGCGGGGCGGGCCTGGCCCATCTCGCCGTCGCCGCGGGGTCCCCCTGGTGGCTGCTGGCTCTCCTGTGCGCCGCCGGAGTCGCCGAGCTGGGCTGGGGCGCAGCCGCCCTGCGTGCCGGGCGCATCGTCGCGTCGCGCGCGGCACTCGGCGGCTCGCTCGCCCTCGCCCTCCTGACGACGGCGATCGGCGTCGCGGGCGGGATGGGTCCCGCTCCGATGGCCGTCGCGATCGCGCTGCTGCTCGTCGTGGCGGCGGCCGCCGCGCGCGCCGTGCGCCGCAGGGCCCGCGCCGCGCCCGGCGGCACCGCGCGCGCCGTCCTCGGCATGCTCGTGGCCGCGACGCTCGTGGCCGCCGTCACGACGCCTGCCCTGTCGCTCACCGAGCCCGGGACGCACGCGGTGCCGCACGGCGAGATGCACGGCGGGCACGCGCACTGAGAGCGAGGAGCCGCTGTCGGGAGATCGGGCTTGCATCTCAAGCCGCTTGAGGCCTCAGGGTGAGGACATGAACAGTTCCGAGAACGCTCTCTCCTCCATCGGCGAGGTCGCGCATCGCACCGGACTCAGCGTCAGCGCCATCCGCTACTACGACGACGAGGGACTCGTCGACGCGACCGACGCCACCGACGGAGGCCATCGCCTCTACGACGTGGACGCGATCGCCCGGCTCGAGCTCGTCCGCACGCTGCGCGACCTCGAGACCGGTCTGCCGCAGGTGCGCCGCGTGCTCGCCGGAACGAGCTCGCTGCGGGATGTGCTCGCCGAGCATCTCCACATGATCGAGACGCGGGCCGCGGATCTGGACGCGAAGCGCGCCGTCCTCCGCGCGCTCGTGCGACAGGAGGGCACGGCGGAGCGCGCGAACCTCCTGCGCAGGCTCGTGACAATGCCCGATGCCGACCGTCAGCGGCTCATCGACGACTTCCTCGACGAGGTCGCCGCCGGCCTTCCGCAGGAGGCGTCCGAGCGCATCCGCGACGTGCGGCCGGTGCTGCCGCCCGACCCGGCCCCCGAGCAGCTCGACGCCTGGATGAGCCTCGCGGAGCTTCTGCAGGACGATCGGTTCCGCGCGGCGATCCGCTCCTACCTGCACGCGACGTACGCGCAGTTGCCCGGTCCGGAGATGTCCACGCCTCCCGTGCAGGACTTCATCCACTCGGCAGGCGCCGACCTGATGCGCCGGCTCACGGCCGCTCACCAGGCGGGTCTCGCGGCGGACGATCCCCACGTGGCCTCCCTCGCCGCACAGCTGGTCGACGAGCTCGCCGGGACGTTCGGCGTCGCGGCCGACGACGACCTCCGCGCACGGCTCGCCGAGCGCTATCGCACGGTCGACAGCCTCACCCTCGAGGCCCTTGAGGACGAGGAGTACCGCACGACCGAGGGCCGCTATCTCGAGCTGGTCGCGATCGTCAACGGCGGCCCGCACCCGGATGCCGCCCTTCTCGACGGCGCCCACCGCACGCGGGGCGACGGAGACGGCCCGAGTCTCGGAGAGCTCGGCCGCTGGCTGGCTGCGGCGATCGCCGGAGGGTCGTGAGCGCAGGAACCCTCGGCTATCAGGCGAGCACCCAGCCGCCGTCCGTGCGTCGCACCGCGCCGGCCAGCTCGAGCAGGCCGAGCGCGGCCTGAACGGCCTCCACGGCCATCCCGCTGCGCCGTGCGATCTCATCGACATCGCGTGGGGAGCGGGAGGCGAGCGCATCGCGGACGCGGACCTCCTCCGCGGATGGACCGCCCAGAGCGGTCGCGTCGTCGGCTCCCTCGCCGATCAGCTCGAGGACGTCGGCGGCCGACGTGATGCACTGCGCGTCGAACTCGCGCAGCAGGCGATGACAGCCGGCCGAGGTCGCACTCGTCACGGGTCCGGGGACGGCTCCGAGCGGTCGCCCGAGCGCCGCGGCGTGCCCTGCCGTGTTCAGCGTGCCGCTGCGCGCGCCGGCCTCGACGACGACGGTCGCGGCGCTCAGCGCGGCGATGCACCGATTCCGCTGAAGGAACCGCCACTTGGTCGGCGTCGCGCCCGGCGCCGTCTCGCTCACGATCGCGCCGACGCGCGCGATGTCGGCGAACAGGCGAGCGTGCCCGGCGGGATACACGCGGTCGGCGCCGCCGGCGACGACCGCGACCGTCAGCCCGCCGACGCCGAGCGTCGCGCGATGGGCAGCGCCGTCGATGCCGTACGCGGCACCCGAGATCACGCCGATGCCGCGGGACGCGAGCTCGCCCGCGAGCTCGGCCGCGACGTGCTCCCCGTATGGCGTCGCCGCGCGTGCGCCCACGATCGCGACCGAGCGTGCGATGCGCGAGAGGCCCGTCACGTCGCCTCTCGTCCACAGGGCGAGCGGCGCGTGCGTGCCGAGGTCGGTCAGCTGCTCGGGCCACCCCGCGTCCTCCGGGGTCACGAGCACCAGCCCCGCGCGAGCGCCCTGCGCGAGGGCCTGCGCGACGTGCGCGGGGTCGAGCCGCGGCTGCCACCGCGACCGAGCGGCCGCGAGCGCCTGCGCGCCCAGCCCGAGCTCCGCGAGCGATCCGTCGTGCAGCCCCGCCTCGACCATCCGCAGAGCCTCATCCGGACCGTGCGCCGCGACGAGCGCGCCCGCGGTCCCATCGCCCGGCTCGACGATGGCGGTCCACACCGCGCGCGCCAGACGGGCCGGCTCCTCCCGGCTGTGCGCCGCACCCGCTCGGCGCACGCGATCGTCGTCGAGCAGCGTCATGCCACGACTCCCTTCTTCAGGAACAGCGCCCTGCCCACATCCGCCGCGTCCGGCCGGTCCCTGCCGGCCAGATCGGCGACCGTCCAGGCGACCCGCAGCACGCGGTCGTAGCCCCTCAGGGTGATGAGCCCGCGCTGGAGCGCGGCGTCGAGCCCCCGCAGCGCCGCGGCGTCGGGCGCTCGCGGACCGCGCCGCAGCCACGTCCCGGGGACCTCGGCGTTGATGCGCCAGGGCGTTCCCGACAGCCGCTCCCGCGCCCGATCCCGCGCCGCGAGCACACGCTGCCGCCCCTCCTCCGATGACATGGCGTCTCCCGCGCGCGTCTGCGCGATGCTCGCGATCCTTTCGACGCGCAGATCGATGTCGATGCGGTCGAGCAGCGGACCCGAGAGGCGCTGCGCGTACCGGCGGATGATGTGCGGAGAGCACGTGCACGACCCGCCGCGCACGCCGTACTCCCCGCACGGACAGGGATTCATCGCGAGGACGAGCTGGAAGCGCGCCGGGAAGCGCGCGGAGAACCCCGCGCGGTGGATGTCGATGCGCCCCTGCTCGAGCGGCTGGCGCAGCGCGTCGAGCGTCGACGACGACGCCTCGGTCGCCTCGTCGATGAACAGCACCCCGCGGCTCGCGCGCGCGATCGCACCCGGCCGCACGGTGCGCGACCCGCCGCCGACGAGCGCGGCGGTCGACGCCGAGTGGTGGGGCGCCTCGAACGGCGGCCGCCGGTCGAGGCGCACGACCCGCTCCCCCGCGAGCGACCGCAGCGATGCGGCCTCGAGGGCTGCCTCGTCGTCGAGCGGCGGGAGGATGCCGGGCAGACGGCGGGCGAGCATGGTCTTGCCCGCTCCCGGCGGGCCCGACATGAGCACGTGGTGACCGCCCGCCGCGGCCACGACGAGCGCCTCGACGGCGTCGCGCTGCCCCACGACGTCAGCGAGGTCGACGTCGTCCTCGTCGGCCTCGGGCGCCGGCGGGCCGGGGATCGGCGGGAGGTCCGGCACCTCCACCTCGGAGCCGTGCCACGCCGCGACCTGAGCGAGCGAGATCGCCCCGCGCACCTCGGCGCCCGCGACGAGCTCGGCCTCCTCCCGGTTCGCCCAGGGGAGCACGACCCGGGTGCGGCCAGCGGCGACCGCGGCGCGCACGGCCGGCAGGATGCCCGGCACGGGCCGCAGGCGCCCGTCCAGCCCCAGCTCGCCGAGATGCACGACCTCGGCCGCCGAGGACCGGCGCAGGCGGTCGTCGGTCGCCAGCGCGGTCACCGCGATCGCGAGATCGAACGCGGTCCCGTGCTTCGGGAGCCCCGCCGGCGACAGGTTCACGGTGAGGCGCCGGTACGGGAGCATGAGCCCGCTGTTCTCGCACGCGCTCGTGACCCGGCGCGCGGCCTCGCCGAGCGCGCGGTCGGCGAGGCCGATGATCCGGATCTCCGGCTGATGCGACGTGACGTCGGCCTCCACCTCGACGAGCTCGCCCGTGAGCCCGGTGAGCGCGACCGCCCACGTCCGCGCGACCGTCATCGGAGGTCCTCGAGATGCTCGAGGGCGCCCGTCCCGGGATCGGCGCCCACGATCGCGACCGCGTCGATCCGGAGGGATCGGCCGAGCAGCGCTCCGGGGTGCGCGCGTGTCCACGCCGCCGCGAGCCGCCACAGCCGACGCAGCTTGCGCCGGTCGACGGCCTCGAGCGGATGGCCGAAGGCCGTGCCCGTGCGCGTCTTGACCTCGACGACCGCGAGCCGTGTGCCGCGGCACGCGACGATGTCGATCTCCCCGTCAGCGCACCGCCAGTTGCGGTCGAGGATCTCGTACCCGATCGATGAGAGGTACTGCGCCGCGCGCTCCTCGCCCGCTCGACCGAGGTCGTCCTTCCGTGCCATGACGGCAGACTGCCTGGACGGACGACCGGATGCGGCGGCGGACGGCCGGGTGGGGAGACGGCGCGCCGCGGGACGCGCCTGTGCACACGGCGTCGCCGCGCGGGGGTGCTACTTGCCGTCGAGCGAGAGCTCGTCGGGCAGTTCGAAGTCGCGGCGCGACAGCTCCTCGATGTTCACGTCCTTGAACGTGAGCACGCGCACCGACTTCACGAAGCGGTCCGAGCGGTAGATGTCCCAGACCCAGACGTCCTTCATCGTGATCTCGAAGTAGAAGTCGGTCTCGGTGTCGTGACGGACGACGTCGACCTCGTTCGCGAGGTAGAAGCGGCGCTCGGTCTCGATCACGAACTGGAACTGCGAGACCACGTCGCGGTACTCGCGGAACAGAGCCAGCTCGAGCTCGCGGTCGTAATCCTCGAAGACATCGTCATCCATGGTCCTCCCATCCTAGGCGTCCGGGATGCCGCGTCGCGCCGCTCGAAGACGGCTCAGAACAGCGCGGGCGCGTCGGTGATAGCCCACGACCGGCGGTGGTGCGCACTCAGGCCGTGCTCGCGGATCGCGGCACGGTGCGTCGCGCTCGCGTACCCCTTGTTGCTGGCCCATTCGTAGACCGGGAGCTCGTCATGGAGTCCGGTCATGAGGCCGTCACGCGCGACCTTCGCGATGACCGATGCCGCAGCGAGCGACGCGCAGTCGCGGTCGCCCTTGACCACCGTGCGGATGTCGAGCCCCGCGCCGCGCACGGGCGAGATGTAGTCGTGGTTGCCGTCGAGGAGCACGACCCCGGCCGCGGGCGCGTAGCCCTGCTCCTCGAGCGACGCGAGCGCGCGGACGGCCGCGAGGCCCAGGGCGCGGATGATCCCGATCTCGTCGACCTCCGCGGCCGTCGCCCAGCCGAGCGCGCTGGCCCTGACCCACGCGGCCGCGCGGTCGGCGACGTCCGCGCGGCGTCCGGCGGGGACGAGCTTCGAGTCGCGCAGCCCCTCGGGAACCGTGCAGGCGACGGCCTCCGCGTCCACGACGGATGCCCCGATGGTCACGGGCCCGGCGAGGGCGCCGCGCCCGACCTCGTCGAGCGCGAAGACGAGCGGCGCCTCCGCGAGGAGCGCCCGCTCGTGCGCGATGGTCGGCGCGACGACGGTCATCCCGCGGCGCTCGCCTTCTCCTCCTCGGCCTCGTCCTCGCGGTCGGGGATGCCCCGGAACACCTCGTGGTGCCCGTCGACCGTCCCGAAACGGTCGAGCGGCCAGGTGAGGAGGAACACCCGGCCCACGACGTTGTCGATCGGCACGAATCCGCCGCCGGGCTGGTCCGTGTGGAAGCGCGCATCGCGCGAGTTGTCGCGGTTGTCGCCGAGCACCCACAGGGCACCCTCCGGCACGACGACGTCGAACGGGTCGTTCGAGGCCTGGGTGTCGCCCTCGGGCAGCTTGAGGTAGCCGAGCTCGTCGACCGGCACCCCGTTGACGGTGATCTGCCCCAGAGCGTTGCAGCACTCGACGTGATCGCCCGGCAGCCCGATGATGCGCTTCACGAGGTGGTCGTCCGAATCGCCGGCCGACAGCCCCACGAGGGTCAGGAGCCCGTCGACGGCCTCCATGAACGGCGACTGCTCGGGCGCCTTCGGCTGCGGATCGAGCCAGCCGCCCGGATCCTCGAACACGACGATGTCCCCGCGCTCGTAGCCCGTCCACAGCGGCGTGAGCTCGTCCACGAGGATGCGGTCGTCGATCTGGAGGGTGTCCTCCATCGACGCCGACGGGATGAAGAACGACCGGACGATGAACGTCTTGATGAGGAACGACACCACCAGCGCGACCACCACGATGACGGCGATGTCGCGCAGGAACATGAGGATGCCCCGTCCGCGCTGCTCCGGCTGCTCGGCGGTCGTGGTGTCGCTCGTCATGGGGTCCTTCGCGTCCGCGCCGCCGAGGTGACGGGGGCGTTCCTCCAGAATCTCACATGAACGCAGACACCCCGTGCCGCGGGGCACGGGGTGTCTGCTCGGATCGCGTGAAATCAGGCGTTCTCGCGCTTCTCCTTGATCTTCGCCTTCTTGCCGCGCAGCTCGCGCAGGTAGTACAGCTTCGCGCGACGCACGTCACCGCGCGTGACGACCTCGATGTGGTCGATGACCGGCGAGTGCACGGGGAACGTGCGCTCCACGCCGACCTGGAAGCTGATCTTGCGGACCGTGAAGGTCTCGCGCACGCCCGAGCCCTGACGGCGGATGACGACGCCCTGGAACACCTGGATGCGCGAGCGGCTGCCCTCGACGATGTTCACGTGCACCTTGACGGTGTCACCGGGGCCGAACGCGGGGACGTCGGAGCGGAGCGAAGCCGCATCGACGGCGTCGAGAATGTGCATGACGGTTCTCTTCCTGCGGCCGCCTCAGGTCGACCGCCTTCGAAAATGGGGTATCGCACGTGCATGTGGGATCCCGTGGACCCTCGGCTCCCCTGCGGCAGAGCGCGAAACGGCCCGCGCCGACGGGCGCGGTCGTCACAGCACGACATCCCATTGTCTCACACCAGGACCCGCGCCACGATCCGCGGGTGCCGCCCCTCGCCGCGCATCGGGGAGAATGGAGGTTCGAGCGAGAGGACACCCCCATGATCGAACTGCGCACCCCGGCCGAGATCGAGCAGATGCGGCCGGCTGGCCGGTTCGTCGCGGAGACCCTCGCGACCCTTCGCGAGGAGACGAAGGTCGGCACGAACCTCCTCGCGATCGACCGTCGCGCGCACGAGCTCATCCGCCGGGCAGGGGCCGAGTCGTGCTACATCGACTACCACCCGTCGTTCGGCGCGAGCCCGTTCGGCAAGGTCATCTGCACGTCGATCAACGACGCGGTCCTCCACGGGCTCCCGCACGACTACGCGCTGCGCGACGGCGACCTCGTCACGCTCGACTTCGCGGTCTCGATCGACGGCTGGGTCGCCGACTCCGCTGTCTCGTTCGTCGTCGGCACCCCGCGCGACGAGGACCTCGCCCTCATCGACACGACCGAGCGCGCGCTCGACGCGGCGATCGCCGCCGCGACGGTGGGCAATCGCGTGGGCGACATCTCCGCGGCCATCTCGCAGATCGCGCGTGCCGACGGCCTCTCGATCAACACCGACTTCGGCGGCCACGGCGTGGGCCGCATCATGCACGGCGACCCGCACATCCCGAACGACGGCCGCCCCGGGCGCGGCTTCCCGCTCAAGCCGGGTCTCGTCATCGCGATCGAGCCGTGGTTCCTGCAGAGCACCGACGAGCTCGTCACCGACCCGGATGGCTGGACGCTGCGCAGCGCGGACGGCTCGCGCGGCGCGCACAGCGAGCACACCATCGCGATCACGGAGGACGGCCCGATCGTCCTGACGGACCGCTCGCACCTCTGACGCCGTCCTCACATCCGCCGCTCAGGCGGTTGTGAGCGAAACGTTCGCTCGGGGAAACCCCCGGCCGCGCAGACGGGAAACACCGCGCTCCTACGTTCGTGTCACGACCTCGAAGTGACCCTCGAACGCAGGAGCCGCCATGACCGCCGTGGACCCCCTCCCCTCTCGCATCGTCGTCGTCGGCGCCGGGATGGTGGCGCATCGCTTCGTCGAGAGCCTCCTCAGCCGCACGACGGACCCCTGGCACGTGACCGTGCTCGGCGAGGAGCGCCGGCTGCCCTACGACCGGGTCGGCCTCACGTCGTTCTTCTCGGGCGCCACCCCCGACGACCTGACGCTCGACCCCGGCGTCTTCGATGACGATCGGGTCGAGCTCCTCCCCGGAGAGCCGGTCATCCGCATCAACCGCGCTGAGCGCACCGTCACGACCGCCGCGCGCCGCGACATCCCCTATGACACGCTCGTCCTCGCGACGGGCTCCTACGCCGCGAAGGTCGCCGTCGACGGCTCCGACCTCCCCGGCTGCTTCGTCTACCGGACGATCGACGACGTGCAGCGCATGCGCGACTTCGTCGCCGCGCGGTCGGCGCAGCTGGGCAGGCCGCTCGTCGGCAAGGTGATCGGCGGCGGGCTCCTCGGGCTCGAGGCGGCAGGAGCGCTCCAGGGTCTCGACGTCGCCTGCACGGTCGTGCAGTCGTCCGACCGCCTCATGTCGGCCCAGCTCGATCTCGCCGGCGGCAACGCGCTGCGGCGCCTCATCGAGGCGCGCGGGATCGAGGTGCTGACCCAGGCCCGCACGACCCGCCTCGACCCCGACCGCTCGGGCAGCGTCGCGGGGCTCGAGTTCCAGGACGGCTCCTACGTCGGCGCCGACATCGTCGTGTTCACCGTGGGCGTCCGCCCGCGCGACGAGCTCGCCCGTGCCGCCGGGCTCCCCGCGGACCCGCGCGGCGGGGTCGTCATCGACGACCGCTGCCGCACGGCCGACCCGTCGATCCTCGCGATCGGCGAGGTCGCGAGCTTCGACGGCCAGTGCATCGGCCTCGTCGCACCCGGGTACGCCATGGCCGAGGTCGCGGCGACGCGGCTGCTGGGCGGCGACGCCACCTTCCCCGGCTTCGACGACTCCACCAAGCTCAAGCTCTCGGGGGTCGACGTCGCGAGCTTCGGCGACGCGTTCGCGCGCACGCCGGGCGCTCTCGACGTCAGCTACGCCGACCCGGTGGCCGGCGTGTACAAGAAGCTCGTGCTGTCGGACGACGCCAAGACCCTGCTCGGCGGCATCCTCGTCGGCGACGCGTCGGCATACGGCTCGCTGCGCCCGCTTCTGGGCAGCGCGCTGGGCGCCGACCCCGTCGCCTACCTCATGCCCGAGGGCGGTGTCGAGGCTCCCGGCGGCGACCTCCCGGACGAGGCGATCATCTGCTCGTGCTCGAGCGTCACGGCGGGGCGCATCCGCTCGGCCGTGCACGACGACGGCTGCACCGACGCTGGCGAGGTGAAGGCGTGCACGAAGGCGGGGGCCACGTGCGGCTCGTGTCTCACCACGGTGAAGAAGATCGTCGGCCAGGAGCTCGCGAAGATGGGGCAGACCGTCTCGAACGCGCTCTGCGAGCACTTCGACATGTCCCGGCGGCAGCTCTTCGACGCCGTCCGCGTCTCGGGTCTCGACACGTTCTCCGCCGTCATCGAGCGCTTCGGGCGGGGGCGCGGCTGCGACATCTGCAAGCCCGCTCTCGCGAGCATCCTGTCCGTCCTCGTCGGCCGCCACGTGCTCGACGGCGAGAACGCGACGCTGCAGGACACGAACGACCACGTCATGGCCAACATGCAGAAGGACGGCACGTACTCGGTCGTCCCGCGGATGCCCGGCGGCGAGGTCACGCCGGAGGGCCTCATCGCGGTCGGAGAGATCGCGCGCGACTTCGGCCTGTACACGAAGATCACGGGCGGGCAGCGCGTGGACATGTTCGGCGCGCGGCTCGAGCAGCTGCCCGCCATCTGGGCACGGCTGATCGACGCCGGGTTCGAGTCGGGCCACGCCTACGGCAAGTCGCTGCGCACGGTGAAGTCGTGCGTCGGATCGACCTGGTGCCGGTACGGCGTCCTCGACTCGGTCGGCATGGCGGTGCAGCTCGAGCTGCGCTACCGCGGCCTACGCGCCCCGCACAAGCTCAAGCTCGGCGTCTCGGGATGCGCGCGCGAGTGCGCAGAGGCCCGCGGCAAGGACGTCGGCGTGATCGCGACCGAGACGGGATGGAACATGTACGTGGGCGGCAACGGCGGCTTCACCCCGCGCCACGCGCAGCTCCTCGCCGAGGGCCTCAGCGACGCCGAGCTGCTCACGGCCATCGACCGCTTCTTCATGTACTACATCCGCACGGCCGACCGGCTGCAGCGCACGGCGCCGTGGTTCGAGGAGCTCGAGGGCGGCATCGAGGGCCTCAGGGAGGTCATCTTCGAGGACAGCCTCGGCATCTGCGCCGACCTCGACGCGGCGATGGCGGCGCACATCGACAACTACGAGGACGAGTGGGCGGCCACGCTCCGCGACCCCGAGAAGCTCAAGCGCTTCCAGTCCTTCGTGAACGCCCCCGACACCCCCGATCCCTCGATCGCGTTCGTGCCGGAGCGCGGTCAGATCCGCCCCGCCAGCCCCGAGGAGCGCGCCGCCGGCGGCGTCCTCATCGCCGGCACGACCCTGGAGGTGCGTCGATGACGCTCACGCAGACCGATCCCGCGACGGCCCCCGTCGCCCGCTCCTGGGTGCGCGTGTGCGCCGTCTCCGACCTCGAGGTCGAGCGCGGCCGCGCCGCGCTCATCGGCGACACGCAGATCGCCCTGTTCCTCCTGCCCGGCGGCGCCATCCACGCCGTGTCGAACCTGGACCCGTACAGCGACGCGCACGTCATGTCTCGCGGTATCGTCGGCACAAGGCGTTTCGTCGAGACCGGACAGGACGTCGAGTCGGGGCAGGACACCCCCACCGTCGCGTCCCCGATGTACAAGCAGGTGTTCGACCTCCGGACGGGGGCGTGCCTCGACACGCAGGGCAAGGATCCCCGCTCGCTGCGGGTCTGGCCCGTGTCGCAGCAGGGCGACGACGTCTACATCCGATGGGAGTGAGCCGATGACCACGATGCTCGGCGTCTCGCTGTCCGGTCGCGACGTGCTCCTCGTCGGCGGCGGCGCGGTCACGGCGCGGCGGCTCCAGCGCTTCCTCGACGATGGCGCCCTGCCGCGTGTCGTCGCCCCCGACCTCTCGCCCGCGGTCCGCGACCTCGTGGAGGCTCACGGCGTGCCCTGGGCGCCGCGGCGGTTCCGCCGCGAGGACCTCGACGGAGCGTGGCTCGTGCACACGGCGACGGGCGACCTGCAGGTCGACCTGCGCGTGGCCGCGCTCTGCGAGGCGCAGCGCGTCCTGTGCGTCAACGCATCGGATGGCGCGCACGGCACCGCGCGGATCGCCGCCGACACGCGCTCGGGCGACGTGGTCGTCGGCGTGATGTCCGACGCCGGGGTCGACCCGGGTCGCGCGGCGCGCCTCCGCGACGCGATCGAGCGGCTCCTCGTCTCGGGACGCCTCCCGCTGCGCCGACGCCGCGGCGGCGCGGCCGGCCGCGTCGACCTCGTCGGAGGGGGCCCGGGCCCCGTCGACCTCATGACCGTGCGGGCGCGGCGGCTCCTCGCCGAGGCCGACGTCGTCGTCGCCGACCGGCTCGGCCCGGCGGATGCGCTGCTGCCCGAGCTCGACCCCGACGTGCTCGTCATCGATGTGGGGAAGCGCCCCGGCCACCATCCCGTGCCGCAGGACGAGATCAACCGGCTCCTCGTGGCGCATGCGCAGGCCGGGCGCCGCGTGGTCCGGCTGAAGGGCGGCGACCCGTTCGTCTTCGGCCGCGGCGGCGAGGAGCTCGCCGCCTGCCTCGCGGCCGGCGTGCCGGTCGAGGTGGTCCCCGGGCCGACGAGCGCCGTCTCCGTGCCGCAGGCGGCGGGCATCCCGGTCACGCACCGCGGAACCGCCGCGTCCGTGCACATCGTGAACGGCCAGGGCGAGATCGCCGACACGACGCTCGCCGCGCTCTCCGATGCCGCTGTCACGACGGTCTTCCTCATGGGCGTCGCGGCGCTCCCGCGCATCGTCGCGGCGGCGCTCGCGCACGGCGTGCCGGAGGACCGCCCGGTGGCGATCGTCGAGAGCGGGCACACCCCGCAGCAGCGCACGACACGCACGACCCTTGCCGCCGCGGTCGCCGATGCACGCGCCGCGGGGGTCCGCAACCCGGCCGTGATCGTCATCGGAGACGTCGCGCGCGCATCCCTCCTCCTCCCCGAACCCGAGCTGGCAGGTGACACCACCACGTGACCGCACGTCCTCCCCTCTCCGCAGCCCTCGACGGCTGCACCGTCGTCATCGCCGTCGACCGTCGCGCGGGCGAGCTCGCCGCCGCGCTCGAGCGCCACGGAGCGCAGGTGCGCCAGGCGCCCGCGGTGACGATCGTCTCCCACATCGACGACGAGGCGCTCGTCGACGCGACGCGCGCGCTCATCGCCAACCCGCCCGACATCGTCGTCGCCACGACCGGAGTCGGCTTCCGCGGCTGGATGGAGGCCGCCTTCGAGGCGGATCTCGCCGACGAGCTCGCGGCCGCCCTCTCACGCGCGCAGATCGTCGCGCGCGGCCCGAAGGCGCGCGGCGCGGTCCAGCAGGCGGGCTTCACCGCGGATTGGGTCGCGGAGTCCGAGACGTCCGCGGAGCTCGGCGAGTACCTCGTGACGCAGGGCGTCGAGGGGCGCAGGATCGCCGTGCAGCACCATGGATCGGGCGCCGACGGCCTCGACGAGCTGTTCGAGAGCCACGGCGCCGACGTCGTGAGCCTCACCGTGTACCGATGGGGCCCGCCGCCCGACCCCCAGGTCGTGCTGCGGTCGGTCATCCAGGCCGGCGACGGCGAGGTCGACGCCGTGCTCTTCACGTCCGCGCCGGGCGCGGCCGAGTGGGTCGCCGCGGCCTCCGCGGCGCACGCGCTCGAGGACATCCGCGACCGCGCAGCCCAGGGCCGGCTCCTCCTCGCCGCCGTGGGACCGATCACGGCCGGCCCCCTGCAGGACGCGCGGCTCCACCCCGTCGTCGCCGAGCGGGGTCGGCTCGGCTCCCTCGTGCGCACGGTCGTCGCCTACTTCGGCGCGGGCGGTGCCCCGCACGCGCAGACGAGCGCCGGCCGCTTCGAGCTGCGCAGCGGCGGCGCCGTGATCGAGGGGCGCTTCGTGCCGCTCTCGCGCACGGGCATCGACGTGCTCGACATGCTGTTCCGCGCGCGCGGCGCGGTTGTCACGCGCGCCGAGCTGCAGCACGCCCTCCCGCGCTCGAGCCAGAACTCGCATGCGGTCGAGATGGCCGTGGCGCGCCTGCGCGAGGCGCTCGGGGTGCCGGATGTCATCAAGACGGTGGTCAAGCGCGGCTATCGTCTCAACGTGGAGGACCAGGAATGACGACGCTCATCGCGTGCTCGCACGGCACCCGCTTCGAGGAGGGCCGCGAGGCCGTGCGGGCGCTCGTCGACGAGGTGCGCACGCTCCTGCCGGATGTGCGCGTCGAGCAGGCGTTCGTCGACGTCGAGGAGCCCGAGGTCGGCGACGTCGTCGCCCGGGTGGCAGCCGACGGGCCCGCCGTCGTCGTCCCGCTCCTCCTCTCGACCGGGTTCCACACCGAGGTCGACATCGCGCGCGCCGTGGCGCCGTTCCCGCACGTGGTCAAGGCCCCGGCGCTCGGGCCCCACGACCTGCTCGCGCTCGTCCTCGAGGCCCGACTCGACGAGGCCGACGCGCCAGAGGCCGGCCGACGCGACGGCGATCACGTCGTGCTCGCGGCGGCGGGATCGACCAACCCGGCTTCGGTCGCCGATGTCGAGGGGGTCGCCGCGCGCCTGCGTCGCGTGCTGCCCGTCCCCGTGACGATCGGGTACGCGGCGGGGGCCGATCCGCGCATCCCCGACGCCGTCGAGGCCGCCCGCGCGGCCGGTGCAGCGCGCGTCATCGCGGCGAGCTACGTCCTCGCGCCCGGCTTCTTCGCGAACCTCGTGCGCCAGGCCGGCGCCGACGTCGTGACCGCGCCGCTCGGCGCGGACCGCCGCGTCGCGGCCATCGTGGCGGAGCGGTACCGCGACGCGCTCGCGCTCCTGCCCGCGGCATGACCGCGGCCATCCTCCTCGCGGGCGGGCGGGCGTCCCGGCTCGGCGGCGTCGACAAGCCCCTGCTCGAGGTCGATGGGCGCTCCCTCCTCGCCCGCGCGCTCGACGCCGCCGCGGGCTGCGCCCCGGTCGTCGTCGTGGGCCCTCCGCGTCCGGGAGTCGAGGGCGTCCTCTGGGTGCGCGAGGAGCCGGAGTACGGCGGCCCCGTCGCCGCGGTGGCCGCCGCGCTGCCGCATGTCGACGCCGAGAGCGTGCTCGTGCTCGCCACCGACCTCCCTCGCGTCGAGGAGGCGGTCCGAGTGCTCGACGACGCGGCGGCGCTCCTGCCCCCGGGCGACGGCGTGTGCCTCGCCGACGAGAGCGGGCGTCCGCAGTGGCTCGTGGGCCGCTACCGCACGCGCGCGCTGCGCGAGCGCGCCAAGCGCATCCCCGTCGCCGGTGCGTCGTTCCGCGAGCTCATCGCCGAGCTCTCGATCTCGGTCGTCCGCGCGAATGAGGGAGTGGTCGCCGACGTCGACACCTGGCAGGATCTGGAGCGGGCACGCGGCGAAGGGCGGCACCATGACCGAGACCACTGACCGGACCCTCCCTCCGGAGGCACTCGACACCTGGGTCGACGCCGTGTGCGAGCGGCTCGACCTGCCGCGCGAGGAGGTCTCGATCGCGCTCGTCCTCGACCTCGCGCGCGATGTGGCCCACGACGTCGCGCGGCCGGCCGCGCCCGTGAGCGCCTTCCTCGCGGGCCTCGCGGCAGGACGGCGCGGCGGATCCGCCGACGAGGCGGAGGCTGCCGTGCGCCTCGTCGCGGCTCTCGCCGCGCAGTGGCGCGACGGCGCGGCTCGGTAGGGCCGCCTCGCGGCGCTACTCGCCCGCGCGGAGCTCGTCCGGCAGGAGGTCGGGGCGGACGCGGCGCGTCCGCTCGATGCTCTGCTCCCTGCGCCAGGCGTCGACCGCACCGTGGTTCCCGCTCAGCAGCACGGGCGGCACCTCGAGGCCGCGCCAGACGGCGGGCTTCGTGTAGATCGGGTACTCGAGCAGGCCGATCTCGTGCGACTCCTCCACGAGGCTCTCCGGGTTGCCGACGACCCCCGGCACGAGCCGCGCGACGGCCTCGATCATCGCCATCGCGGCGACCTCGCCCCCGTTGAGGACGTAGTCGCCGAGGCTCACGAGCCGCACGCGACCGCGCTCGGCGTAGTGGTCGATGACCCGCTGGTCGATCCCCTCGTAGCGCCCGCACGCGAAGACGAGCTGGCGCTCGTCGGCGAGCTCGCGCGCGACGGCCTGCGTGAACCGCTCCCCCGCGGGCGACGGGACGATGAGCACCGCGTCGTCGCCGAGCACGTCGTCGAGCATCTCGCCCCACGGCTCGGGCTTCATGACCATGCCGGCCCCGCCGCCGTACGGCGTGTCGTCGACCGTGCGGTGCCGGTCGTGCGTCGCATCGCGCAGATCGTGGACGCGCAGGTCGAGCAGCCCGCGATCGCGCGCCTTGCCGATGAGGGAGACGTCGAGCACATCGAAGAACGCCGGGAAGATCGTGACGATGTCGATGCGCATCCCCCCAGTCTAGGAGCGCCGGAGCCGTGTTTCCGGCATGTCACACGACGGTCATCGCGGCCGGGCGCGGCGCGTGACGGGACGGTGATGCGTCCGTCACCGCCTCCCCCGCACGCGGAAACATGCGCCCCCTAGCGTCGGAGGCGCATCCCTTTCCGCTGTCGGACCTCTCATCAGGAGACGCCATGGCCACGCCAACGAGCACCACCCCCGAGAGCACCACCCTCCCCTCATCCGCCTCGTCTCTCGTCGTCCGCCCCGGCCGCTGGGTCGACGGCTGGGACGCCGAGGATCCGGCGTTCTGGCAGAGCACCGGCCGGCGCATCGCGCGGCGCAACCTCGGATGGTCGATCTTCGCCGAGTTCCTCGGCTTCATCGTCTGGCAGCTCTGGAGCATCGTCGTCGTGATGCTGCCGAGCGCCGGGTTCGCGCTCGCGAGCGGCGAGCAGTTCTGGCTCATCTCCCTGCCGAGCCTCGTCGGCGCGACGCTGCGCTTCCCGTACACCTTCGCGGTCGCGCGCTTCGGCGGCCGCAACTGGACGATCGTGTCGGCGGGGCTCCTGCTCGTCCCGACGATCCTGCTCGGGATCGTCGTCCAGAACCCGGACACCCCGTTCGGCGTGCTGCTCCTCGTCGCCGCGCTCGCGGGCGTCGGCGGCGGCAATTTCGCGAGCTCGATGGCGAACATCACCTACTTCTTCCCCCAGCGGGAGAAGGGCTGGGCGCTCGGCCTGAACGCCGCGGGCGGAAACATCGGCACGTCGGTCGCGCAGCTGCTCGTCCCGATCGTCGTGACGCTCGGCGCGGCCGGCACGCTGAACATCCAGCTCGCCGGATGGATGTGGGTTCCGCTCATCCTCGTCGCGATGTGGGGCGCATGGCGCTTCATGGACAACCTCTCGACGGCGAAGGCCGACGTCGCGGGCGCGGCCGCCGCGCTCCGCGAGCCGCACCTGTGGCTCATGGCCCTCCTCTACATCGGCACGTTCGGCTCGTTCATCGGCTTCGCGAGCGTGTTCCCCAAGCTCATCGCCGATCAGTTCCCCGCGTTCTCGACCTTCCAGGTCGGCTCGGCGTCGCTCACGCTCGCCTTCCTCGGAGCGCTCGTCGGATCGGTCGCCCGCCCGTACGGCGGCCGGCTCGCCGACCGCATCGGCGGCGCGCGGATGACCATCGCCGCGTTCGCGCTCATGATCGCCGCCACGCTCGCGCTCATCCTCACCCTCCCCCTCGGGAGCTTCTGGATCTTCCTCGCGTGCTTCCTCGTGCTGTTCCTCGCGACGGGCATCGGCAACGGCGCGACGTACCGGATGATCCCGAGCATCTTCGCCGCGCGCGGCGCGGCCACGGCCGGAGAGGCGCACTCGGTCGGCACCCAGCGCAAGGCCTCGGCGGCGCTCGGGCTCATCTCGGCGATCGGCGCCTACGGCGGCTTCGTCATCCCTCAGGTGCTCAACGCCTCGCAGGCCGCGACGGGCGGCTACACGCTCGCCTTCTGGGGCTTCATCGCCCTCTATGCCGCGCTGCTCGCGATCACGGCGCTCGTGTACGCCGTGCCGCGCGCGTCGCTCGCGCGTCACCGCATCTGAGCTCCGCGCGGACACGACGATGGCCCGGTCTCGAGACCGGGCCATCGTCGTATCCGCGCTCAGTAGACGTCGCGCACGTACCGGCGGTCCGCCGTCAGCTCCTTCTTGAACTGCAGGGCGTCGTCCTCGCCCAGGCCGCCGTGCACCCGCGCGATCTCCAGCAGCGCGTGGTCGACGTCCTTGGCCATCCGCTCGGCGTCGCCGCAGACGAAGACGCTCGCGCCCTCCTGGAGCCAGCGCCACAGCTCGGCGCCGTGCTCGCGCATGCGGTCCTGCACGTAGATCTTCTGACGCTGATCGCGCGAGAACGCGGTGTCGAGCCGGGTGAGGAAGCCGTCCTCGTGCATGCCGACGAGCTCGTCGCGGTAGTAGAAGTCCGTCGCCTCGTGCTGCTCGCCGAAGAACAGCCAGTTGCGCCCCGTGTGCCCGTCGGCGCGTCGGTCGTGGAGGAAGCCCCGGAAGGGCGCGATGCCCGTGCCAGGGCCGATCATGATCATGGGAGCGGCGGGGTCGGCCGGGGGCCGGAAGTGGGCCGAGCGCTGCAGGTAGATCGGCACGGCGCCCTCATGCGCCCGGTCGGCGAGGAAGGTCGAGCACACGCCGCCGCGCGCGCGGTCGTCGTCCGTGCGGAAGCGAACCACCGACACCGTCAGCTCGACGCGGCCGTGCCCCTCCTTCGGGCTCGACGAGATCGAGTACTGCCGCGGCGCGAGCCGCCCGAGCACCTCGACCCACTCCTCGGGAGCGGCCGTCACAGGAAACTCCCGCAGCAGGTCGGCCGCGTGCATGCCCCACAGGTGCTGCTCGAGGCGGTGCCGGCTGTCGCGGCGCAGGAGCGCGGCGAGCGTCGTGTCGCGATTGCGCTCGGACACGAAGGCGAGGAGGTCCGGCCCGATCCGGGTGATGTCGAACCGCGTGCGGAGCACGTGCTCGAAGAGCTGGTCCTGCCCGTCGACGTGCACCACGGCCGCCGGGTCGAGTCCGGCGGCGTCGAGCCAGTCGGCGACGACCTCGGGGGCGTTGTCGCACACCACGCCGAGCGCGTCGCCGGCCTCGTACGAGACGCCCGCCTCGGCGAGGTCGAACCCGATGCGCCGGACCTCCTTCTGCGAGCCGTCTCCGCTCAGCAGGACGTTGAGCGCGAGGGGCGCGCCGAGCGGGTTGCGTCGCGTGAACGGCGCCGCGGGAGCGGGTGCGGGCGCAGCGGGTGCCGCCGCCGGCGGCGCCTCGGCTCCCGCGATCGCGGAGAGCGCCCGCTCGAGCCACTGCGCCGCGGGGAGATCGTCGAACGGCTCGCAGTCCACGCGCTCGACGAGCGCGACCGCGCCCAGCTCGCGCAGGCGCTGGTCGATGCTGCGCCCGTGCCCGCAGAAGTCGTCGTAGGTCGAGTCGCCCATCGCGAGCACGGCGTACGGCAGGCCGTCCAGCCGGGGCGCGTCCTCTCCGCGCAGCTCATCCCAGAAGGCGGAGCCGTTGTCCGGCGGCCCCCCGGTGCCGAAGGTCGAAGTCACGACGAGGAGGCGCTCGACATCGGCCAGGTCCGCGGCGCGGAACGCGTCCATCCCGACGAGCCGCCCGCGCATGCCGCGCTCGGCGACGGCCGCGACGCACGCGTGCGCGAACTCCTCGGCGTTGCCCGTCTGCGACGCCCACAGCACGGTCACCTCGGGTCCCGTCGGCTCGGCGCGCGCCGCCGGGACGCGCGAGTAGACGCCCGCGAGCACCCCGTCGAACCATGCGCGCACGTCGTCGGAGAGCGGAGCCGTCGCGGGCAGCACCGGCACGAGCCCGGCCGGCGGCGGGGTCGAGGCCAGCCCCGAGAGGAAGCCGGCGAGGTAGACCTGCTCGGCGGGCGCTGGCTCGGGCGCCGCGACCGCGAAGGCCGGCAGGCCCGGCGCCGCGGTCGCCTCCGGCGCCGCGGTCGCCTCCGGCGCCGCGGGAGCGGCGGACGCGGCCGGCGCGATCCGGCGCACCGAGACCGCGGCGATCTTGAACTCGGGCTGGCGGGAGTCGGCGTCGACCGCGTCGCTCGTCACGGCGTTCACGGTGCGGTCCTCGCCGTGCTCGTCGTTCCAGTGGAACGGCGCGAACAGGCCGCCGGGGCGCACGCGGTCGGTGACGACCGCGGGCGCGACGAAGCGCCCGCGCCGCGACGCGACCTCGAGCTCGTCGCCGTCGCCGATCCCGAGGTCCTCGGCATCCGCGGGGTGGATCTCCACGAACGGGCCCGGATTCAGCCGGTTCAGCTTCGCGATCCGCCCGGTCTTCGTCATCGTGTGCCACTGGTGCTGGAGGCGTCCGGTGTTGAGCACGAAGGGGAACGCGTCGTCGGGCATCTCGGCGGGCGCGACATGCGGCCGCGGCAGGAACTGCGCGCGCCGCGACGGCGTCGGGAACGCCAGGCGCGGCGTGGTGCCGTCGGACGCCGTGTGCGGGCGCTGGCTCACGCCGTCGTTCAGGTAGCGGATCGGATGGCGGTCGGCGGCGTCCTCGGGAGGGCACGGCCACTGCACGGGCCCGCCGCGGAGCCGCGCGTAGTCGATGCCGCGCACATCCCACCCCGTCTGCGGGTTCCAGAACCGCCGGATCTCGTCGAAGACCTCTTCCGCCGACGCGAACGCGAACCCCCGCTCGTACCCCATCGCGCGTGCGACGTCGCAGATCGTCTGCCAGTCGGGCCGGGCATCGCCCGGCGCGTCCGCGACCGCCTGGACGAGCGTCAGCGTCCGGTCGGAGTTCACCGTCACGCCCTCCGACTCGACCCACAGCGTCGCCGGCAGGAGGATGTCGGCGTACGCGGCGGTCGCGGTCTGCGCGAACACGTCCTGCACGATCACGAGCTCGGCGGTCTCGAGTGCGCGGATGACCGTGTCGCGGTTCGCGACGGATGCGACCGGATTCGTGCAGATGATCCACGCGGCCTTGATCCGGCCATCCGCCATGTCGCGGTACATGTCGATCGTGCCCGTGCCCGACTCCGCGCGGATCGCGCCCGCCTCGAGCCCCCAGATCCCCTCCGCGAACGCGCGGTCCTCTGCGCTGAAGACCGCACGCTGTCCGGGGAGACCCGGCCCCATGTAGCCCATCTCGCGCCCGCCCATGGCGTTCGGCTGGCCCGTGAGGGAGAACGGGCCGCTGCCGGGACGGCAGATCGCGCCCGTAGCGAGGTGGAGGTTGCAGATGGCGTTCGTGCTCCACGTGCCGTGCGTCGACTGGTTGAGCCCCATCGTCCAGAGCGTCATCCACTCGCCCGCCTCCGCGATCCAGCGGGCGGCCATGCGGATGTCCTCCTCGGCGAGGCCCGTGATGCGCGCCACCGCGTCGGGCGGGTAGTCGGCCAGGAGGGGCGCCATCGCCTCCCACCCCTCGGTGTGCTCGGCGATGAACCGCTCGTCGATCGCGCCCTCCGCGACGAGCAGGTGCAGCAGGCCGTTGAGCAGGGCCAAGTCGGTCCCCGGCGCGATCTGGAGGAACAGGTCGGCCCGGTCGGCGGTGGCCGTGCGGCGCGGGTCGACGACGATGAGGCGCGCGCCCGCCTTCAGGCGGTCGGCCATCCGGAGGAAGAGGATCGGATGGCAGTCGGCCGTGTTCGATCCGATCACGAGGAAGAGGTCGGCGCGGTCGATGTCCTCGTACGAGCCGGGAGGCCCGTCCGCGCCGAGGGACTGCTTGTAGCCGGTCCCGGCGGAGGCCATGCACAGCCGCGAGTTCGACTCGATGTGGATCCCGCGGATCCACCCCTTGACGAGCTTGTTGGAGAGGTACTGCGCCTCCATCGACATCTGGCCCGAGACGTAGACCGCGACCGCGTCGGGCCCGTGCTCGTCGATGATCGCGCGCAGGCGTCGTCCCGCCTCCTCGATCGCGGTGTCCCGTGGCACGGGCACCGCGTCGGCGCCGCGCGAGGGCCGCAGCAGGGCCGTCGTCATGCGCCCGGGCGCCGCCATCAGCTCGGCGTGCGTGGCGCCCTTCGTGCAGAGACGGCCGCGGTTCGTCGGGTGCGCACGGTCGCCCGACACGGTCGCGACCGCCGCGCGGCCCGACGCGTCGGGTCGCGTCTCGACGACGATGCCGCAGCCCACGCCGCAGTAGGAGCAGACGGTGCGTGAGGGCATGCACCGATGATGCGGGAGGGAGGTTCCGCTCCCTTTCCCGCGCCGTTTCCCCGTCGTGACGTTCGCCGCACGGGCGGCGCAGGCCGATTGTGAGGCGCCGCGCGCGGCGCGCCTCAGGTCACTCCGACGCGGGCGCGCTCTCCGTCGAGGCGTCGTCGTCGGCGAGGTCCTCGAAGAGCCCTGCGGGCGGCGTGATCGCGATGCGCCCCGCGGCGATGTCGACCTCGGGGACGATGGCCGAGACGAACGGGACCATCACCTCGCGCTCGCCGGACTTCACGATGAGGAGATCCTGTGCGGGGAGGTGGTCGACGCGCGCCACGCGCCCGACCGAGGCGCCGTCGCGGACGACGTCGAGGCCCACGAGCTGGTGGTCGTACCACGCGTCCGGCTCGGGCTGCTCGGCGTCGTCGTCCTGGTCGATCCAGAGGATGGCGCGGACGAGGCTCTCCGCCTCGTCGCGGTCGTCGACGCCCTCGAAGAACACGACGGGGGCGGAGTTCATCCAGCGGAACTCGCGGACCGTGACGGAGCGGCCGTGCCACTTCGACTGCTCGGGCACCTGGAGGGCGAACGAGGCTCCCGGGACGAATCGTCCGTCGGGGTCGTCGGTGTACAGCTCGAGCTTGAGGGCGCCCTTGAGGCCGTGGGCCTTGAGGATGCGCCCGACGCGCAGCTGGTTCTTCGCGGAGCCGGACCGGTCGGCCATCAGTCGTCCGCCACGTCGACGCGCACGCGCCGTCCGTCGGCGAGCGCCGAGATCACGGTGCGAAGAGCCTTGGCCGTGCGGCCGCCGCGCCCGATGACGCGCCCCCGGTCATCCGCGTGGACGTGCACTTCGAGCACATCCCCCCGCGGCGACGACGAGGCGACGATCCTCACGTCGTCCGGGTGATCCACGATCCCCTTGACGACGTGCTCGAGCGCGGCAGCCAGCACGACGACTACTCTGCCGACTCGGCGTCGGCCTCGGCGGCGGGAGCCTCGGCGGGCTCCTCCGCCTTCTTCGGCGCCTGCGGCTTGACGACCGACTTCTTCGACGAGTCGGGCGCGTACGCGGCCTTCTCCTCGGCGGTCTTCAGCGTGCTCTTGGCGTCCTTGTCGCCCTTGAACGTGCCCCAGTCGCCCGTGATCTTGAGGATGGCGCGGACCTGCTCGGTGGGCTGAGCGCCCACGGAGAGCCAGTACTGCGCACGCTCCGAGTCGACCTCGATGAACGAGGGCTCCTCGGTCGGGTGGTACTTGCCGATCTCCTCGATCACGCGACCATCGCGCTTGGTGCGCGAGTCGGCGACGACGATGCGGTAGTAGGGCGCACGGATCTTGCCCAGGCGCTTGAGACGGATCTTGACAGCCACGATTCTCCTGTGTGGTGAAGAGGGATCGAACGTCGCCCTGCGCGTGGGGTGCACGCCGGCGGAAGCTCTGAGGGTGGTCCGGCTGCTGGATAGAGGGTCGAGCAGCTGGTCCGACCCTCCATTCTGCCAGATGACGCACCGAGGCGCGAACCATCCGCCACGCGAGTCGTCTGTGCGAGGCTGAGCGCATGACGCTGCGCTTCGCCCGCTCCGCCCGCTCGTCCGTGGGCGTCGAGTGGGAGCTCATGCTCGCCGATCGCGACAGCGGCGAGCTCGTCGGGCGCGGGCCCGAGATCGTCGACGCGCTCGCCGCGGCGACCGAGCGCGAGCGCTTCACGGTCACCGGCGAGCTCCTGACGAACACGGTCGAGGTGACCAGCGGCGTGGGCACGACGGTCGCCGAGGCCCTCGACGACATCTCCGCCGCCGTCGACGTCGTCCGCGCCCACACCGACCCGCTCGGCGTGGCGCTGCTGTCGGCGGGGAGCCATCCGTTCGCGCAGTGGTACGACCAGGCCGTCACCGACAAGACGCGCTACCACTCGCTCATCGAGCGCACGCAGTGGTGGGGGCGCAACATGATGATCTGGGGCGTGCACGTGCACGTCGGCGTTGAGGACGTCGCCAAGGTCATGCCGATCGTCGGCGCGCTCACGACGTTCCTCCCGCATTTCCAGGCCCTCTCCGCGTCGAGCCCGTTCTGGGCGGGCGAGCGCACGGGGTACGCCTCGAACCGGGCCCTCGTCTTCCAGCAGCTGCCAACCGCGGGGCTCCCCTGGCAGCTGGACGCGTGGTCGGACTTCGAGGGGTACGTCGACGACATGACGCGAGCGGGGGTCATGGCCGACGAGACCGAGGTCCGCTGGGACATCCGCCCGGCGCCGCGCTGGGGCACGGTCGAGGTGCGGGTGTGCGACGGGATGTCGACGGCCGCCGAGCTCGCTGCGGTCGCGGCATTCACCCAGACGCTCGTGGAGGCCTTCTCGCGCGCACTCGACTCCGGTCGGACCCCTCTCGTCCTGCAGCCCTGGTACGTGCGCGAGAACAAGTGGCGGGCCGCGCGGTACGGACTCGACGCGGACGTCGTCGTGGATCGGTCGGGCGCGCAGCGGCCGGTGCGGGACCATCTCGCAGAGGCGCTCGATGACCTGCTCCCCATCGCGGAGCAGCTCGGATGCGCGGCCGAGCTCGCGGGCATCGGCGACATGCTCGAGGGCGGAGCGAGCTACGCACGGCAGGCCGCGGTCGCCGAGGCGACGGGCGGAGACCTGCGCGCCGTCGTCGCGCACCTCATGGCGGAGTTCGCACAGGGGCGCGCACTCCCTCCCACCCCGCGGGGGTGATGCACGGGCGGCGGGTGCATTAGGGTAGCCTAAGCTCAGTACCCGACGCCCGAGGCTCCGGCCTCACGATGAAAGGCACCCCTGTGCGTTCCACACGTGCTGTCGCGCTCGCCGCGACCCTCACCGCCGCCGCCGCCCTGACGGCCTGCGCCTCCTCCTCAGCGACCACCGACCCCGACGCGGACGCGGGTTCGCCGGCCGAGGGCTCCTTCCCGGTCGAGATCGAGCACGCGCTCGGCACGACGACGATCGAGAGCGCGCCCGAGCGCGTCGCCGCGATCGGATGGGGCAACCACGACGCGGCCCTCGCCCTCGGCGTGGCCCCTGTGGGCGCCGACGACCAGACCTGGTCGTTCGACCAGAGCGACGGGCTCGGCCTCTACGAGTGGTCGCTCGACGCATACGAGGAGCTCGGCGCCGAGGAGCCGGTGATCTTCGACACGTCCGCCGGCATCGACTTCGAGGCGATCGCCGACACCGCGCCCGACGTGATCCTGGCCGCTCACTCCGGGATCACCGAGGACGACCACGCGACGCTCAGCGAGATCGCGCCGGTCGTCGCGTACCCGGACGTGCCCTGGTACACGCCGTGGCGCGAGACGATCCGCCTCGACGGCGCGGCCCTCGGGCTCGCCGACGAGGCCGAGGCCCTCATCGCCGACATCGACGAGCAGATCGCCGAGGCGACCGCGGACGCGGGCTTCGAGGGCAAGACAGCCGCATTCCTGTCGCTCAGCGCGGCCGACCTCTCCACCGGCTCCGTGTACGCCGCGGGCGACACGCGCGCCGCGTTCCTCGGCGACCTCGGCTTCGACACGCCGACCATCGTCGAGGAGGCCGGAGCCGACGGGTCGTTCTACGCCGACTTCAGCGCCGAGAACGTCGACCGGCTCTCCGACGTCGATGTGATCGTCGCGTACGGCGGCGACGACCTCCTCCCGGCTCTCCAGGCCGACCCGCTGTGGAGCACGATCCCCGCGGTCCAGAACGGCGCGGTCGTCGCCGTCGGCATGGGCGACGCCCTCTCCAGCGCGGTCTCGCCGACCGCCCTGTCCATCCCGTGGATGCTCGACGAGTACGTCGGGCTGCTGAGCGACGCGGCGGCGAAGGCCGAGTGACGCTCGCGGAGCACCGCACCGCCTCCGTCTCGAAGCCGGAGGCGGTGCGGCGCGTCGCCCTCGTCATCGGCGGCGTCCTCGCGATCGCCGTCGCCGCCGTCCTCTCGCTCGCGTTCGGCTCGCGGACGGTCGCCCTTCCGGAGATCCTCGAGGGCCTCGCGGCCTGGACGCGGGGGGAGGTCGCGCAGCAGCTCGGCGCGATCGCCGTGCAGGAGCGCATCCCCCGGACCGTGCTCGCGCTCGCCGCGGGGGCCGCTCTCGCGCTCTCCGGCGCTCTCATGCAGGCGGTCACGCGCAATCCCATCGCGGATCCGGGCATCCTCGGCGTCAACACCGGTGCCTCGCTGTTCGTGGTGTGCGGCATCGCCTTCCTCGGCATCTCGTCGACCTGGGCGTACCTCGGCCTCGCCCTCGCGGGTGCGAGCCTGGCCGCGGCGTTCGTCTACGTGATCGGCTCGATCGGCCCCGGCGGCGCGACGCCCATCAAGCTCGCGCTCGCCGGCGCGGCGACGACCGCCGCGCTGTCCTCGCTCGTGAGCGCCGTGCTGCTGCCGCGCGCGCAGGCGATGAACGAGTTCCGCTTCTGGCAGGTCGGCGGCGTGGGCGGCGCGAGCTGGGACACGATGGCCGTGATCGTGCCGCTGCTGGCCGCGGCTGCCCTCGTCGCCCTCCTCGCCTCGCCCGCACTCAACGCGCTCGCCCTCGGCGACGACGTGGCGGTCGGGCTCGGCGTCCGCGTCGGGCGCACCCGGGCCATCGCCGCCGCGGCCGGCGTCGTCCTGTGCGCGGGCGTCACGGCCATCGCAGGGCCCATCGCCTTCGTGGGCCTCATGGTGCCGCACGTCGTGCGTCTCCTGTCGGGCCCCGACCAGCGGTGGCTTCTCCCCCTCTCCGCCGTCGGCGGCGCCGTCCTCCTCACCCTCGCCGACACGATCGGCCGCGTGATCGGCTCGCCGGGCGAGGTCGAGGCCGGCATCGTCACCGCCTTCCTCGGCGCCCCCGTCCTCGTCCTCATCGCGCGGCGCACGCGCATAAAGGCCCTCTGACCGAAAGCCCGCCATGACCGTCCTCGCTCCCGCGCCCGCGACGCCCGACGTCGTCGAGCCGCTGCGCGCCGGCCGCCGGCGCCGCTCACGGCGCCGCACGATCGCCGTCGCCGTGCTCGCGGTGCTGCTCGTCGCCCTGTTCGGCGCGATGCTCATGCTCGGCCGCACGATCTACCCCGTGGGCGACGTCCTCGCCGTGATCCTCGGCGCGGATGTCCCCGGAGCGTCGTTCACGGTCGGCACGCTGCGCGTCCCGCGGGCCATCGCCGGGGCGCTCGCGGGGCTCGCGTTCGGCCTGGCCGGCTCGACCTTCCAGACTATGCTGCGCAATCCGCTCGCGAGCCCCGACGTGATCGGCATCACGTCGGGAGCGAGCGCCGCCGCGGTGGTCGCTCTCGTCGTCCTGCACTGGTCGGCCGGCGCGACGATGCTCCTCTCGCTCGTCGTGGGAGTCGGCACAGCCGCGGTCATCTACGCGACGGCCAGGGGCGGGGAGTCGACCGGCGGCCGGCTGATCCTCATCGGGATCGGCATCGGCGCGATGCTCGACTCGGTCGTGGCGTTCGTCATCTCGCGCGCGGCGGAGTGGGATGTCCCGGTCGCGATGCGCTGGCTCACCGGCAGTCTCAACGGCGTCAAGATGGACGACGTCGTGCCGCTCGCCGTCGCGGTCGCGATCCTCCTGCCCCTCGTGCTGCTCCTCTCGCGGGACCTGCGCGCGCTCGAGCTCGGCGACGCCTCGGCCACCGCGCTCGGCGTGCGCGTCGACCGCGCGCGCATCCTGCTCGTGCTCGCCGCCGTCGCGCTCGCGTGCTTCGCCACCGCCACCACGGGGCCCATCGCGTTCGTCGCGTTCCTGGCCGGGCCGATCGCCGCGCGCATCGTCGGCCCGGGCGCCTCGCTCGCCGTGCCGGCGGCCCTCGTGGGCGGCTGCCTCGTCCTCGGCGCCGACCTCCTCGGCCAGTTCGCGTTCGACACGAAGTTCCCCGTCGGCGTGATCACGGGCATCCTCGGCGCCCCCTATCTGCTCTTCCTCCTCGTCCGCACGAGCCGCCTCGGAGGTTCCTCATGACGGTGCAGCACACCCTCGAAGCACAGTCCCTCGTCGCCGGCTACGGCGGCCGCACGATCGTCGACGGCATCGACCTCGTCGTCCCCGCCGGGCGCATCAGCGTCATCGTGGGCGCCAACGCGTGCGGCAAGTCGACGCTGCTCAAGACCATCTCCCGGCTGATCCCCGCGCGCAGCGGCGGCGTCGTCCTCGACGGGCGCCGCATCGACGAGGTCCCCACCAAGCAGCTCGCGCGCACGCTGGGGCTCCTGCCCCAGCAGCCGATCGCGCCCGAGGGCATCGCCGTCGCCGACCTCGTCGGACGCGGCCGCCATCCGCACCAGAAGCTCTTCCGCTCGTGGACCGCCGAGGACGAGCGCGCGGTCGCCGAGGCGCTCGAGGCGACCGGCATCGCCGATCTCGCCGACCGGTCGGTCGACGAGCTGTCGGGCGGCCAGCGCCAGCGCGTGTGGATCGCCATGGCCCTCGCACAGCAGACGGGCATCCTCCTCCTCGACGAGCCCACGACCTTCCTCGACGTCACGCACCAGATCGAGGTGCTCGATCTGCTCACCGACCTCAACCGGCGCCGCGGGACGACCATCGTCATGGTGCTCCACGACATCAACCTCGCGGCCCGGTACGCCGACCACCTCTTCGCGCTCCGCGCCGGACGGCTCATCGCCTCGGGCGCACCCGGCGACGTCGTCACGAGCGAGCTCATCTCCGACGTGTTCGACCTCGACGCGCTCGTCATCACCGACCCGGTCTCGGGCACGCCCCTCGTGCTCCCCCGCGGCCGCCACCACGTGCTCCCCGCCGCGCTCACGGCCGAGCACTCCACCCCGACAGGAGTCTGACGTGTCCGACATGGAGTTCTTCCGCGTGTCCGTCGCGCGCATCGCCGACCTCACCCCCAGCTTCCGGCGCTTCACGTTCACGGGCGAGCAGCTGCACCGCTACGGCGACCCCGGCTTCGACCAGCGCATCAAGGTCGTCTTCCCGAGCGCGACGGCGTCGATCGACGACATGCCGACGGGCGAGGACTGGTACACGACCTGGCGAGAGCTCCCGGTCGATCGCCGTCCTCCGTTCCGGACCTACACGACGCGCGCCGTGCGCGGCGACCTCCGCGAGGTCGACGTCGACATGGTCGCGCACGACGTCTCGGGCCCTGCCTCGGCGTGGATCCAGAATGCGCAGGTGGGCGACGAGCTGCTCATCCTCGCGCCGACGGTCGAGCGCGAGGGCGTGAGCCTCGGCGTCGACTTCGTGCCGCCGGCCGAGGTCGAGCACGTCCTGCTCGCGGGAGACGAGACGGCCGCGCCCGCGATCGCGGTGATCCTCGAGCAGCTCCCCCGCACCGCGCGGGGCACGGTCGTCCTCGAGGTGCCGGACGACCGCGACGCCGCCTACCTGCCCGACCACCCCGGGTTCGCGGTGCACGTGACAGGGCGCGGCTCCCGACAGCGCAACGAGCACCTCGTGCAGACGGTGCGGGATGTCGCGCCCGCGCTGTGCGCGCCGGGCCGCGGCTCCGAGGTGGAGGAGATCGACGTCGACAGCGAGATCCTGTGGGACGTGCCGACGAGGAGGAAGGGCGCGACGGCGCTCCGGAGCGCTCCGCTCTACGCGTGGCTCGCGGGCGAATCCGCCGGCATCAAGACGCTGCGGCGTCACCTCGTGAGCGAGCACGGCGTCGACCGCCGCGCCGTGGCGTTCATGGGCTACTGGCGTCTCGGCCGATCCGAGATCTGACCGGGGGCGCCCTCAGCTCGCGTCGAGGAGGCGGTTCGCGAGGGCCTCGTCGAGCACGACGTCGGTGGCCAGCCCCGCGCCGAGCGCGGCGCGCAGGCTCGCGAGCTTGTGCGCGCCGGCGACCACGCACACGCGACGCGGCACGCGGCGCAGGCGGTCGAGCGTCGGACCCGTCGCGCGCGCGTTGAGCCGCACGTCGCGCCAGCTGCCGTCCGCCCGGAAGAACACCGTCGCGACGTCGCCGATGACGCGGTCCTCCGAGAGGCTCCGGTAGTCGTCCCGGTCGAGGTAGCCCCCGACGTAGACCCGGCTGGGGACCTCGGCGGACGGCGAGCCCAGGCTGAAGAGCGCGAGATCCATGCGCGCCTGCAGGTCGAGCACCCGCCGGGTGCTCCGCTCGCGCCACATCGCCTCACGCGTGGCCGGGTCGTCGAAGAACGCGGGCACCGGGAACTGCTGCACCTTCGCGCCGAACGCATGCCCGAACCGCTGCAGGATCTCGCTCGAGTACTCGACGCCGGTCGTCTGCGTGTTGCCCGCGCCGTTGAGCTGGACGACAGTCGTGTTGTGGGTCTCCTTCTGGGGGAGGTTGCGGCTCACGGCGCTCAGCGTCGATCCCCATGCGACGCCCACGATCATGTTCGAGTCGACGAACTGCGCCGTCAGACGCGCTGCCGTCATCGCGACGCGCTCGAGGCGATCGACCTCGCTCACGTTCGCGGGCACGGGCACGACGTGCGCGGCCACCCGGAACCGCTCGCTCACCCGCTGCTCGAGCATGCCCCCGCGCTCGAGCGGCGAGTTGATCCGGATGTCCACGAGCCCGATGTCCCGCGCGTGGCTCAGCAGGCGCGAGACCGACGAGCGCGAGGTGCCCAGCTCGCGTGCGATCGCCTCCATCGTGCGGTCCTGCATGTAGTAGAGCTGCGCGGCCTTGAGCGCCTGCACGAGCTTCGCATCCCGGGCTCCCGGCCTCTCCGCGTCCATTCCGCCACCTCTCCGCCGCGCCTTCGCTGCACATATGTGCAGTCGAGTTGTGCACTTGTGTCCTCGGGTCCGAGGCTATACCCGAACCGACACAGAAGAGAGGTCGACGATGATCGATTCCCGTCCTTCCGCCGAGCGCCCGTCCGTCGCGGCCGTCCGCGAGACCGGCCGCACGACGGTCCTCATCATCGGCGGCGGCATCAACGGCATCTCGACCTTCCGCGACCTCGCCCTGCAGGGCGTCGATGTCGTGCTCGTCGAGCGGGGCGACTTCGCCTCGGGAGCCTCCTCGGCGTCGAGCCACATGATCCACGGCGGCATCCGCTACCTCGAGAACGGCGAGTTCCGCCTCGTCCAGGAATCGGTCCAGGAGCGCAACGGACTCCTCAAGATCGCCCCGCACTACGTCAAGCCGCTCGAGACGACGATCCCGATCTACTCGACCTTCTCGGGCATCCTCTCGGCGCCCATGCGCTTCCTCACGCACCGATCGGGCAAGCCGCAGGAGCGCGGGGCCGCGCTCATCAAGATCGGCCTGACCATCTACGACACCTTCTCGCGCGACGGCGGCATGGTGCCGCGGCACCGCTTCCTCGGCCGCCGCAGGTCGCTCGAGGAGCTTCCCGCCCTCGACCCCAGGATCAAGTACACGGCGACGTACTTCGACGCGTCGATGCACGACCCCGAGCGCCTCGCGCTCGACGTCCTGCTCGACGGCATCGCGGCGCACCCGGGGGCGCAGGCGCTCAACTACGTCGAGGCGGTCGGCCGCACCGACGACGGCGTGATCGTGCGCGACCGGGAGACCGGCGAGACGTTCCCCATCGCGGCGGACGTCGTCGTGAACGCGTCGGGCCCGTGGACCGACCTCACGAACGAGGCGCTCGGCACCGAGACGCGCTTCATGGGCGGCACGAAGGGCTCGCACATCGTCCTCGATCACCCCGAGCTGCTCGCGGCGACCAAGGGGCGCGAGATCTTCTTCGAGCACTCGGACGGGCGCATCGTGCTCATCTACCCGCTCAAGGGCCGGGTGCTCGTGGGGACGACCGACATCGACGCCGACCCGAGCACGCCGGCGGTGTGCACCGAGGAGGAGGTCGACTACTTCTTCGACCTCATCCACCACGTCTTCCCCCAGATCGCCGTCGACCGCGGCCAGATCGTCTACCGCTTCGCGGGCATCCGCCCGCTCCCCCGCCACGAGGACACCGCACCCGGCTTTGTCTCGCGCGACTACCGGGTCGAGATCGACCGCTCGGGGCGCGTCCCGCTCCTCAGCCTCGTGGGCGGCAAGTGGACGACCTTCCGCGCGCTCGGCGAGTCGCTGTCGAACACGGTCCTCGACCTCCTCGGCCGCACCCGCACCGTCAAGACGGCCGGTCGCCCGATCGGCGGCGGCCGCGACTTCCCGCGCACGCCGGCCGACCGCCGGGCGTGGACCTCCGCGCACCTCGCCGGAGCGGGCGAGCGCGCCGACGCCCTTCTCACGCGGTACGGCACGCGCGCCGCGGCCGTCTGGGACTTCATCGCCCAGGGCGACGACGCGCCGCTCGCGCGCGGCGACCTCTCCACGCGCGAACTGGCGTGGATGGTGCAGGACGAGCACGTCGTCCACCTCGCCGACGTCGTGCTGCGCCGCACGAGCATCGCCTTCACGGGAGGCGCGGACGCGGACATCCTCGACGAGCTGGCCGACGCGCTCGCGCCGCTGCTCGGCTGGGACGCCGCTCGGCGCGATGATGAGGTCGAGCAGGCCCGCACGATCCTCAACGACTTCCACGGACTCACGATCCCCGACCGCACGCGTCACTGACGCACGGTCGCAGGGGCCTCCCTCCTCGGGGCCCCGACCGGAGACATCTCCGCTCACTCCCGTGCGACGGCAGAGGGGCCGCCGCACTCACGAAAGGTCGAAGAAGACATGAACGAAGTGAACCTCGGGCTCTACTTCCTGTCCGAGATGGTCGGAACGGGGATGCTGATCCTGCTCGGATGCGGCGTCGTCGCGAACGTCGTGCTCGCGAAGAACAAGGGCTTCGGCGGCGGCTTCCTGATGGTGAACTGGGGATGGGGCCTCGCGGTCTTCGCGGGCGTGCTCGCCTCCGCGTACTCCGGCGCGATCCTCAACCCCGCCGTCGGCATCGGCCTGCTCCTCGCGGGCAAGATCACCTTCACGATGTTCCTCGTGGCCACGGCCGCCGAGCTCGTCGGCGCGATCATCGGCGCTGTCCTGTGCTGGGCGGCCTACCGCCAGCACTTCGACGTCGAGGAGGACCCCGCGAACAAGCTGGGCGTGTTCTCGACGGGCCCCGCCATCCGCTCCTACGGCCACAACCTCATCACCGAGATCATCGGCACGTTCGTGCTCGTGTTCATCATCTTCGCGTTCGCCGACTACGGCGACATCGAGGTGGGCGTGCCCGGCGGCCTCGGCCCGCTCACGGCCCTGCCGGTCGCGCTGGTCGTCGTCAGCATCGGCGCCTCGCTCGGCGGCCCCACGGGCTACGCGATCAACCCGGCCCGCGATCTCGGCCCGCGCATCGCGCACGCCATCCTGCCCATCAAGGGCAAGGGCTCGAGCGACTGGGGCTACTCGTGGGTTCCCGTCGTGGGCCCGCTCATCGGCGGCGCGATCGCCGCCCTCGCCGCACCCGCGCTCCTCGGCCTCGCCGCCTGAGCACCCGCCATCCGCATCCGCGTTCAAAGGAGAATCACCATGGCCGACTACATCATCGCGATCGACCAGGGCACGACGTCGAGCCGCGCGATCATCTTCGACAAGAAGGGCAGCATCGTCGCGACCGGTCAGAAGGAGCACGAGCAGATCCTGCCGAAGGCCGGCTGGGTCGAGCATGACCCGATCGAGATCTGGCGCAACGTGCAGGAGGTCATCGGCCTCGCGCTGAGCCGCGCAGACCTCACCCGCCACGACATCGCGGCGGTGGGCATCACGAACCAGCGCGAGACGGCCGTCGTGTGGGACCGCACGACGGGCAAGCCGGTCTACAACGCGATCGTCTGGCAGGACACGCGCACGCAGGACATCGTCGACCGCCTGGCGGCCGACGGGGGCGGCGACCGGTTCAAGCAGGTGGTCGGCCTCCCGCTCGCCACCTACTTCTCCGGCACGAAGATCACGTGGATCCTCGAGAACGTCGAGGGCGCGCGCGAGAAGGCCGAGGCGGGCGACCTCGCGTTCGGCACGACCGACTCGTGGGTGCTCTGGAACCTCACCGGCGGGACGGACGGCGGCGTCCACGTCACCGACGTGACGAACGCGTCGCGCACGATGTTCATGGACCTCGAGACGCTCGAGTGGCGCGACGACATCCTCGAGGCGTTCGGCGTGCCGCGCTCGATGATGCCCGAGATCCGCTCGTCCTCCGAGGTCTACGGCGCGGCCGAGAGCTCGTCGCTCCTGCGCGAGACCCCCATCGCCGGCATCCTGGGCGACCAGCAGGCCGCGACGTTCGGCCAGGCCGCCTTCCAGAAGGGCGAGAGCAAGAACACCTACGGCACGGGCTGCTTCCTCATCTTCAACACGGGCGAGGACATCGTCCACTCGAAGAACGGGCTCCTCACGACCGTCGGCTACAAGCTCGGCGACGGCCCGACGCACTACGCCCTGGAGGGCTCGATCGCGGTCACGGGCTCGCTCATCCAGTGGCTGCGGGATCAGCTCGGGATCATCCAGACGGCGCCCGAGGTCGAGGAGCTCGCGCGCCAGGTCGAGGACAACGGCGGCGTGTACATCGTCCCCGCGTTCTCGGGCCTGTTCGCTCCGTACTGGCGGCCGGATGCGCGCGGTGCGATCGTGGGCCTGACCCGCTACGCGAACCGGAACCACATCGCGCGCGCCGCCCTCGAGGCCGTGGCGTACCAGACGCGCGACGTGCTCGACGCCGTGAACGCCGACGCGGGCGTGGACCTCACCGAGCTCAAGGTCGACGGCGGCATGGTCGCCAACGACGCGCTCATGCAGTTCCAGGCCGATGTCCTCGGCGTGCCGGTCGTCCGCCCCGTCGTCGCCGAGACGACGGCGCTCGGCGCTGCCTACGCCGCGGGCCTCGCCGTGGGCTTCTGGAACGGCCTCGACGACCTGTCCGCGAACTGGCAGGAGGACAAGCGCTGGGAGCCGACGATGGAGGAGGGCGAGCGCGACCGCCTGCTGCGGCAGTGGCGCAAGGCCGTCACGAAGTCGATGGACTGGGTCGACGACGACGTCGCGTGACCTGTGCGCACGGCGGGCCCGGAGGAGCGATCCTCCGGGCCCGACGTCGCGTCAGGGCAGCAGGCTCTCGCCCAGGGGCGACGGGTTGACGGCGACCTCCCATCGGAAGCCGTCGGGGTCGGCGAAGTAGCCGGAGTAGCCGCCCCACTCGCGCTGCTGCGCCGCGAGGACGGCCGTCGCGCCGGCGGTCCGCGCCTGCGCGAGCACGGCGTCGACCTGCGCGGGCTCGGCGACGTTGTGCGCGAGCGTGACCGGCGGTGTGCCTCCGCGGGTGACCGCGCCGATCTCCTCCTCGGCGTGAGCGCGATCCCAGAGTCACACGATGAGCGGCAGGAGCGCACGCGCCGCCGCGCGCGGGGCGCGGGCGTCCCACGCGACGTGCTCGGCGCGCACCGGACCGTCGCTCACGGGCACCGCCGCGATCGCCCGGTCGTCCATCGGGACGACCCCCGGCGGCAGGAGCGTGACCGCGAGGCCCGCGGCCGCGAGGCCGCGCAGATGATCGGCCGTGCCCGCCTCGAACGCGACGTCGCGCGCGATGCCGGCCGACGCGAACGCATGATCGGACTGCTCCCGCCCTGAGGTGCCGGAGGGGAAGTCGGCGAAGACCGCGTCCGCGAGGTCGGCGAGCGAGAGGATCTCGCGGGACGCGAGCGGATGGCCGCCCGGCAGCACCGCGACCAGGGCCTCCCGTGCGAGCACCCGCGAGGCGACACCCTCGGGCACGAGGCCGTCCCGCAGGCCGAGGAGGGCGACGTCGAGCGCGCCCGCGCGCACGGCGGGCACCATCTCGTCGCTGTTGCCCATCCGCAGCTCGACGCGCACGTGCGGATGCTCCGCGCGGAAGCGCCCGAGCACCGCCGGGACGTCGACGGCCGTGACCGTCGGGATGACGCCCATGCGCAGCGTCCCGCGCACCTCTCCGGCGGCCGACGCGGCCTCCTCCCTGGCGCGGTCGGCTGCGAGGAGCGCCTCGCGCGCGTGCGCCGCGAACGCCTCGCCCGCCTCCGTCACGCGCACCGCCCTGCTCGTCCGCGCGAACAGGCGCGTCCCGATCTCGCGCTCGAGCGCAGCGATCTGGTGACTGAGGGCCGACTGCGTCACGTGGCAGCGCGCCGCGGCGCGCGTGAACCCGCCCTCCTCGATCACGGCGACGACGTAGCGCATCTGCTGGAGCTCCATGCACCCATGATCCCGCTTCATCATTCAGATGAGAAGGATGCGTTGGACTCATCTCCCGCGCGGGGCGGAGGCTGGAGCCATGAGCGCTCCCGTCACCGTCCTCCTCACCGCCCTCGCGCCGATCGCGTGGGGCACGACCTACATCGTGACGAGCGAGCTCCTGCCGCCAGAGCATCCCCTCTTCGCGGCGCTCCTGCGCGCCCTGCCCGCGGGGCTCCTCGCGCTCGCGATCGGCCGCGCGCTGCCCCGCGGCGTCTGGTGGGCTCGCGCCGCGCTCCTGGGCGCGCTGAACATCGGCGCGTTCTTCCCGCTGCTCTTCCTCGCGGCCGAGCGCCTTCCCGGCGGCGTCGCCGCGGCCGTCGGCGGCGCGCAGCCGGTCATCGTCGTGCTCCTGTCGGCCGTGGTGCTGCGCACTCCGGTGCGCCCGCGGCCGCTCGCGATCGGCGCGGCCGGCGCGGTGGGCGTGGCGCTCGTCGTCCTCGGGCCGAGCGCCGCTCTCGATCCGATCGGCGTCGCCGCGGCCATCGGCGGGACCGCCTCGATGGCGCTCGGGCTCGTCCTCACGAAGCGCTGGGGGCGCCCCGAGGGCGTGGGCGCGATCTCCTACGCCGGCTGGCAGCTGACGGCGGGCGGTCTCGTCCTGCTGCCGGCCGTGCTCGCCGTCGAGGGCGTCCCCGCGCGCATCGACGGCGCTGCGGTCGCCGGGTACGTCTGGCTCGCGACGGCGGGCGGCATCGTCGCGTACACCCTGTGGTTCCGCGGGATCCAGCGGCTGCCGGCATTCGCCGCGGGGCTGCTCGGCCTGCTCTCGCCCGTGGTAGCGACGCTCATCGGCGTCGCCGTGCTCGGCGAGACCTTCACGCCCGTGCAGGCGGCGGGGATCGCGCTCGCTCTCGGCGCGCTCATCATCGGCCAGGTGCCCGCGCGGCGCGCCCAGGTCGTGGGCGGGGCCTGACTCAGCCCTTGCCGAAGAGCTTCTGGATCTCCGCGAGATCGGCCTCGCTCGGCGCCGGCGCGCCCGCGCCGAGACCGAAGCCCGAGCCGCTGGGCGCGGGCGCCGCCGGCAGAGCGGCGTTCTCGGCGGCGCGCTTGGCCGGGTTGCCCGAGCGCGACCCCTGGCCCTTCTTGCCCTTCTTGCCGCGCTTGGCGGAGGCGCCCGGCCGGCCCATGCCGGGCATCGCGCCCATGCCGGGGATGCTCGGGGTGCCGCCGCGGGCGACGGTCTTCATCATCTTCGCCGCCTGCTCGAAGCGGTTCACGAGCTGGTTGACGTCGGTGACCGTCACGCCGGAGCCCTTCGCGATGCGGAGGCGGCGGGAGCCGTTGAGGATCTTCGTGTTCGCGCGCTCCGCGGGCGTCATCGAGCGGATGATCGCCTCGGTGCGGTCGATCTCGCGCTCGTCGAAGTCCTCGAGCTGCTGCTTCATCTGGCCCATGCCCGGGAGCATCCCGAGCATCTTCTTCATCGACCCCATCTTCTTCAGCTGCTGCATCTGCTGCAGGAAGTCGTCGAGGGTGAACTGGTCGGTCGCGAACTTCTCGGCGACCTTCCGCGCCTCCTCCTCGTCGAACGCCTGCTGGGCCTGCTCGATGAGGGTGAGGATGTCGCCGAGGTCGAGGATGCGGCTCGCCATGCGGTCGGGGTGGAAGTCCTCGAGGTCGTCGAGGCCCTCGCCGGTCGACGCGAAGATGATCGGGCGCCCGGTCACCGACGCGACCGAGAGCGCCGCGCCGCCTCGCGCGTCGCCGTCGAGCTTCGACAGCACGACGCCGGTGAAGTCCACGCCGTCCTGGAAGGCCTTCGCGGTGTTGACCGCATCCTGTCCGATCATCGCGTCGATGACGAAGAGCACCTCGTCGGGCTGCGTCGCGCGGCGGATGTCGGAGGCCTGCTTCATGAGCTCGGCGTCGACGCCGAGACGGCCGGCGGTGTCGATGATCACGACGTCGTGCAGCTGACGGCGCGCGTGCTCGACGCCGTCGCGCGCGACCCGCACGGGGTCGCCGACGCCGTTGCCGGGCTCGGGCGCGTAGATCGCGGCCCCCGCGCGCTCGGCGACGACCTGGAGCTGGTTCACGGCGTTGGGGCGCTGCAGGTCGGCGGCGATGAGGAGCGGCGTGTGGCCGTCCTTCTCGAGCCGCTTGGCGAGCTTGCCGGCGAAGGTCGTCTTGCCCGAGCCCTGCAGGCCCGCGAGCATGATGACCGTCGGCGGGTTCTTCGCGAACGCCAGACGGCGCTGCTCGCCGCCGAGGATGCCCACCAGCTCCTCGTTGACGATCTGCACGACCTGCTGCGCGGGATTGAGCGCCCGGTTGACGTCGTCGCCCAGCGCGCGCTCGCGCACGCGGCCCGTGAACTCCTTGACCACCTGCAGCGCGACATCCGCATCGAGGAGTGCGCGGCGGATCTCGCGCACGGTCCCGTCGACGTCCGCGGGCGAGAGCTTGCCCTTCGTGCGGAGGTTGCGGAAGGTGTCGGTGAGGCGCTCGGAGAGCGTGCCGAAAGTAGCCATGATGGGTCGATTTTACCCGGCGCCGGACGTCGCCGCGCGCGGCGGGTCGGCGGGGACGGAGCCGAGCGCCTCCGCGACGACGTCGCCGAGAGAGCGCGCTCCGGGCCCGACGTGCGCCCAGTGACGCAGCGCGCTCATCACGGCCCCCGCGTACGCGGCTCCGAGCACGTCGGCCGGGATGGACGCGCGACCGGCGTGCCGCAGCGCGGCGGCGACGGTCGCGGCGATCCGCGCCATCCGCACCGCCGACTCGCGCTCGAGGTCCGCTGCGATGCCCATGGCGTCGGCGTTCGCGATCGCGAGGGCGAGCGCGTCGGGCCGCAGCCCGTCGGCGAAGGCGCGCAGCGCCTCGACGATCGCGGGCCCGTCGACGCCCGGAGCATCCAGCGCGCGCTCGAGGGCCGCGGCGCGCTCGTCGAAGCCGGCCCACAGGAGCGCCGACTTCGACGACGCGTAGTTGAAGAAGCTGGAGCGGCTCACGCCCGCGCGGTTCGCGATGTCGGCGATCGACGTCGCATCGAAGCCCTGCTCGAGGAAGAGCTCGCACGCGGCCTCGGCGAGCATCTCGAGCGAGGACGCGCGCGGTCGCCCCGCTCCCCTCGTCCTGGCCATCCGTTCCAGGCTAGCCGCCGTCAGACCGCCTGGGCGAAGCCGAGGTCGGCCGACGCCGCGATGTGCGCGAGGTGCTCGGGGATCTCCCGCCCCTTCGAGATCATCGACTGCGCCCAGAGGCGCCCGGCACGGTACGACGACCGCACGAGCGGACCCGCGAGCACGCCGAGGAACCCGATGCGCTCCGCCTCCTCCTTGAACCCGATGAACTCCTCGGGCTTGACCCAGCGGTGCACGGGGAGGTGACGCGGCGACGGCCGCAGGTACTGCGTGATCGTGATGATGTCGCAGCCCGCGTCGTGGAGGTCCTGCAGCGCCTGGACCACCTCGTGCGGCTCCTCGCCCATGCCGAGGATGAGGTTCGACTTCGTGATGAGCCCGGCGGCGCGCGCCTGCGTGAGGACGTCGAGCGAGCGCTCGTAGCGGAACGCCGGCCGGATCCGTTTGAAGATGCGCGGCACCGTCTCGACGTTGTGCGCGAACACCTCGGGGCGCGCGTCGAAGATCTGCCCCAGGAGCGCGGGATCCGCATTGTGCTCGTTCGCGAGGAGCTCGACGCCCGTGTTCGGGTTGAGCTCGTGGATCTTCCGCACGGTCTCGGCGTTGAGCCACGCGCCCGTGTCGGGCAGGTCGTCGCGGGCCACGCTCGTCACCGTCGCGTAGCGCAGGCCCATCCGCTGGACGCTCTCCGCGACGCGGCGCGGCTCGTCGGTGTCGTACTCGGCCGGCTTCCCCGTGTCGATCTGGCAGAAGTCGCAGCGGCGGGTGCACTGCGAGCCGCCGATGAGGAAGGTCGCCTCGCGGTCCTCCCAGCACTCGAAGATGTTGGGGCATCCCGCCTCCTGGCACACCGTGTGCAGGTCCTCGCTCTTCACGAGCGAGTGGAGCGCCTGGTACTCGGGGCCCAGCTTGGCTGTCGTCTTGATCCAGGACGGCTTGCGCTCGATCGGCGTCTGCGCGTTGCGCACCTCGAGCCGCAGCAGGCGGCGTCCGTCGGGAGCGGCGCTCACGCGGTCACCTCCGCGTCCTCGGCGGCGAAGGCCGACACGACCGAGTCGACGACGTCGGCGGGCGAGATGATCCGGCCGGCGTGCGAGCTCATCGTCGTCACCCCCGCATCGGTGATGCCGCAGGGGATGATGCCGCCGAACCCCTCGAGCGTGTTGTCGCAGTTGATCGCGAAGCCGTGCATCGACACGCCCTGCGCGACGCGCACGCCGATCGCGGCGACCTTCTCCTCGCGGAGCACGCCCTGCACCCACACGCCGCTGCGGCCGTCGACCTGGAACCCCTCCACACCGTGCTCGGCGAGCACGCCGATGAGGATCCGCTCGAGCCGCCGCACGTGGTCGACGACGGCGAACCGCTCGGGCAGGCGGAGGATCGGGTAGCCGACCAGCTGGCCGGGCCCGTGCCAGGTGATCTTGCCGCCGCGGTCGACGTCGACGACGGGGGTGCCGTCCTGAGGGCGCTCGTGCGGCTCGGTGCGCTTGCCCGCCGTGTACACGGCCTCGTGCTCGAGCAGGATGAGCGTGTCGGAGCGCTCGCCGGCGACCACGTCGGCGTGGATGCGGCGCTGCAGGGACCAGCCCTCCAGATAGGGAACGTAGTCGGGCGCGAGCCCCGCCAGCAGGACGTCCATCACGGCGCCTCCTCCTCGGTGTTTCTGGATCCCGTCCAACAATACCCGCCGCCGCGCGCCGGGGCTGCCGGCGCCGGTAAAGTTGGACGCTGTCCACCTTTCCCGTCGAAAGCAGCCATGTCCTCACGCGCCCTGTCCGCCGCCGTCCTCGTCCTCCCCGTCGCGCTCCTCGCGGCCTGCGCTCCCGCGGCGCCCGGCGACGGCGCGGCGTCGCCATCCGCCGGCGGAACGCTCGTCTACGCGACCGGCGATGCGGAGCCCACCTGCCTCGACCCGCACGTGGGCGGCAACTACCCGCAGGCCCTGCTCAGCTCGCAGTACCTCGAGCCGCTCTTCGGCCGCGACGCCGACGGCACGATGCGACCCTGGCTCGCGACGGACTGGGAGACGTCGGAGGACGGACTGACCTGGGACATCACGCTGCGCGACGACGTCTCGTTCACCGACGGAACGCCCTTCGACGCCGAGGCGGTCAAGGCCAACATCGAGCACCTGCAGGACCCGGACACGGCGTCCTCGACGGGCTACCTGGCCGTCGAGCAGATCGAGCAGATCGAGGTCGTCGACGACACGCACGTGCGCTTCCGCCTCTCGACGCCGAAGTCCGCCCTCCTCGAGGCCCTGAGCCAGCCCTGGACGGCCATGGAGTCGCCGGCGGGCCTCGCACGCGGGCAGGAGGAGAACTGCCTCGCCCCGATCGGGACCGGCCCCTTCGTCGTGCAGGAGTGGACCCCTCAGCAGAGCGTCACGCTCACGCGCAACGAGGACTACGTCGCGTCGAACCCGCATGCCGACCACGACGGGCCCGCGCACCTCGACGGCATCGAGTGGCGCTTCATCCCCGACGCCGCCACGCGCCAGGCCGCACTCGCCTCGGGCGAGGTCGACGTCATCGACAACCCGCTGCCCGCCGACATCGTCGCGGCCCAGCAACAGGGCATCGAGCACATCGACGCGCCCCGCCCCGCCTCGTCCAACCGCATCGAGCTGAACACGGCCCAGCCCCCGTTCGACGACGTGCGCGTGCGCGAGGCCTTCATCCGCGCCGCCGACCCCACCCCCGGCATCGAGTCGCTGTTCCTCGGCACGGCCGAGCGGTCGTACTCGCCGCTGTCGAGCGTCGAGCCGCTCGCCTACTCCGACGAGGAGCTCTTCGCGACCGATCCCGACGCGGCAGCGGCGCTCCTCGACGAGGCGGGCTGGACCGATGCCGCCGACGACGGGACGCGGATGAAGGACGGGGCGCGCCTCACCGTGCGGTTCCCCGTCTCGACCGACCAGTCGACCGCGGCAGAGCAGTCGCTCTTCGAGCAGATCCAGGCCAACGCCGCGGCGGTCGGATTCGACGTCGTGCTCGACCCGGTCGACCTCTCCACCTGGTACGGCGCGCTCGGCGCGCACGAGTACGAGGCCGTGAGCGCGCCCTACACGATCGTCGGACCGGACGTGCTGCGCATCCTCTACCACTCGTCCGGAACGGTCCCCGCGCCGTCGGGGTACTTCGCGAACCACGCGATGCTCCAGGTGCCCGAGCTCGATGCGGCTCTCGACGCCGCGGCGTCGACGCTCGACCCCGACGAGCGCGCCGAGCGCTACACCGAGGCGCAGCGCATCGTGCTCGAGAGCTTCGCGATCCTGCCCCTCTACGACCAGCAGAACCACTTCCTCGTGGGCGGCGCGACGGGCGTCACGACCCTCGGCACGGTGGCGACGCCCACGTTCGTGAACGCGCGCCTGGCCGACTGAGCCGGATGGCCGCCCTGCGCTGGATCGCCGCGCGCCTCGCGCGCGCGGCGCTCGTGGTCTGGATCGTCGCGACGGTCGTCTTCTTCGCGCTGCGCGCGACGGGCGACCCGCTCGAGGCGATCCTGGGCGGCCCCGGATCCCAGGCCGGGCCCGAGGCGGTCGCCGCCGCGGAGCGCGCGTACGGGCTCGACCAGCCGCTCGTCGTGCAGTACGCCGTGCAGCTCGCGCGGGTCGCGACGCTGCAGCTCGGCGACTCCTATGCGCGCCGCCAGAGCGTGGCCGAGCTCATCGGGCAGCAGCTGCCCTCGACGCTGCTCCTGGCCGTGCTCGCCCTCGGTCTCGCGTGGGTGCTGGCCGTCGCCGGCGCGATCGTCGCCACGTCGGCCCGCGGCCGTGCGGGCCGCGTCGTCGGCGCCGCGCTCCGCGGCGTCGAGGTGACCGCGACGGTCATGCCGCAGTTCTGGCTGGGCGCGGTGCTCATCCTCGTCTTCGCGTCGACGCTCGGCGCCCTCCCCGCCACGAGCGCCGGCAGCTCGCCCGCCGAGCTCGTGCTCCCGGTCGTGACGCTCGCGATCCCGATCGCCGGCTTCCTCGCCCAGGTCTCCCGCGATGCGCTGCTCGAGGCCGATCGCGCCCCGTTCGCGACCACGGCGCGGGCTCGGGGCGCCGGCGAGCCGCGCGTGCTCCTGCGCCACACCCTGCCGCACGCCGCGCTGCCCGCGATCGCGCTGTCGGGATGGGCCTTCGGCAACCTCCTGAGCGGAGCGGTCGTCGTCGAGGTGCTGTTCGCGCGCCCGGGTCTCGGCCGACTGCTCCAGGAGGCCGCGCTCGCGCGGGACGTGCCCGTCGTGATCGGCGCCGTCTCGATCGTCGCGCTCCTCTACGTCGCGGTCGTCGTCCTCTCCGACGCGGCCGAGCTGCTCGTCGACCCGCGCCTGCGCGGTCCGCGGCCGGGTGCCGTCCGCATGCCCGACGTGGCGGTGGGCTCGTGAGGTCGCGCCTCGGCTGGTCGGGAGCGGCCGCGCTCGCGTGCCTCGCCCTCCTCGGCGTGGCGATCATCGCGCCGTCCGTGCTCGCGCCGCAGGATCCGCTCGCGATCGACCCGGCATCCGCGTTCCGCCCGCCTTCCCCCGGCCATCCGCTCGGCACGGACGAGTCGGGGCGCGATGTGCTCGTCCGCATCGTCCACGGAGCGGCGGCGTCGGCGGGCATCGGCGTCTGGGCGACCGCGCTCGGCATCGGCCTCGGCGTCGCGATCGGGTTCGCCGCCGGCCTCGGTCCGCGCTGGCTCGAGGCGGCCCTCGGGCGCGTGGTCGAGGTGCTGTTCGCCCTGCCCACGCTCGTCATGGCGCTCCTCCTCGTCGCGGTGCTCGGCCCCGGCACCCAGAGCTCGGTCCTCGCGATCGGGCTCGCGACCGCTCCGGGCTATGCGCGGATCCTCCGCTCGCGGGTGCGCGGCGTCGCGCGCAGCGACTACGTCGCCTACGCGCGCCTCGAGGGGACCCCTCCCCTGCGCGCCTTCACGCGCCATATCGCACCCAACACGCTCTGGCCCCTCGTCGCGACGGCGACCCTCGGCATCGGGCAGGCCATCGTGTGGGTGTCGGCCCTCAGCTTCCTCGGGCTGGGCACGCCGCCGCCGTCGCCCGAATGGGGCGCCATGCTCGATGCGGGCCGTGTCTACATCTCGTACGCCCCGTGGCTGACGATCTTCCCCGGCCTCGCGATCGTCGCCACCGCCACGGCGCTCACGGTCGTCGGCCGCCGACTGGGAGGGGCCGGCCGATGAGCGTGCTCGACGTCGCCGATCTGCGCGTGCGCCTGCGCGGGGCGGGCGAGGTGCTGAAGGGGGTCGACCTGGCGCTCGACGCGGGCGAGTGCCTCGCCGTCGTCGGGGAGTCGGGCGCTGGCAAGTCCGTGCTCGCGCGGACGCTGCTCGGCCTCATCCAGACGACGCCCGGCGCCGCGGTCACGGCATCGCGTCTCGCGTTCGCGGGGCGGGACGTGCGGCGGCTCGGCGGGCGCGGATGGCGCCGGCTGCGGGGCGCGGACATCGCACTCGTCCTGCAGGACGCGCTGCAGTCGCTCGACCCCCTGCGCACGATCGAGGACGAGGTCGGCGAGGCGCTCGCGGTGCGCCGCGTGCCGCGGCCCGAGCGCCGGCGCCGCGTGATCGCCGCCCTCGAGAGCGCGGGGCTGCCCGATGCCGCTGGCCGGCTCCGGCAGCGTCCCGGTGAGCTCTCGGGCGGCATGCGCCAGCGCGCGCTCATCGCGTCCGCCATCGTGGGCGGCGCGCGCGTCATCGTCGCCGACGAGCCGACGACGGCGCTCGACGCGACCACCGCGGTCCGCGTGCTGGATCTGCTCGCGCGCCTGCGGGACGAGGGGGCGGCTCTCCTCCTCATCAGCCACGACCTCGGCGCGGTCGCGCGTGTCGCGGACCGCGTCGCGGTCCTCGACGCCGGACGCATCGTGGAGGCCGGCGCGGCCGAGACCGTCCTCGCCGCGCCGACACACGCGGTCACGCGCGCGCTGCTCGCGGCGCGTCCTCGCGGGCCGCGGCCCGCGCCATCCGCCCCTGCCGGCCCCGTGCTGCTGCGGGGCGAGGGCCTCGTCCGGCGGTATCGCGGGCCATCCGGCGCGCCCACGGCGGCCGTAGACGGCGTGGACGTCGTCGTGCGCCGCGGCGAGACGCTCGGCGTCGTCGGCGAGTCGGGCTCGGGCAAGTCGACGCTCGCGCGCCTCCTCATCGGAGCGGAGGCGCCCGATGCGGGTCGGCGGGTGCTCGCCGCCCCGGCGCCGCGCGTGCGCCTCGTCCCGCAGGATCCGCTGGCCTCGTTCGACCCGCGCCACGACGTCGCGCGCATCCTGCGGCACTCTCATCGGGATGGCGCACCCGCGCCCGCGCAGCTGCTCGCGCGGGTCGGCCTCGACGCGTCGATCCTCGCGCGGCGCCCGGCGGAGCTGTCCGGAGGGCAGCGCCAGCGCGTCGCCATCGCCCGGGCTCTCGCGGGCCGTCCCGACGTGCTCGTCTGCGACGAGCCGGTCTCGGCGCTCGACGTCACGACGCAGGCCGGCATCCTCCGGCTGCTCGACGGCCTCCAGCGCGACGAGGGCCTCGGCATCGTGTTCATCTCGCACGACCTCGCGGTCGTGCGCCTCGTCAGCGACCGCGTCGCCGTGATGCAGGACGGGCGGATCGTCGAGACGGGCGCCACCGAGGACGTCTACGCCTCGCCGGCGCACCCCTTCACGCGCGAGCTCATCGCGGCATCGCGCTGAGGCGCGCTACTCGGCGCTCGTGACCGAGTGGATGCTGCCGTCGCTCGTGAGGTTCACGAGCAGCACGTCGTCGGTCGCGTCGGGGTCGAGCGCGTACTCGAGCACCGCGAACGGGTCGGATCCGCCGTGCTCGTCCGCGAGGATCGTCATGCTCATGAGATTGAGCGAGCGGATGATGTCGACCGCCGGATCGCCGGAGATGTCGACGAGGAAGTCCTCGAGGCCGTCGCCGAGCGTCTCCTGCTGCATGAGGATGTACTCGGTCACCTCGCTCGCGCGGTTGTCGACCTCGCCGAGCATGGCGATCCGGCTGCGGCGGTCGACCTCCTCGAGCGACGACACGATCGCCGCGGCGGCGTCCAGCGCCTCCTGCGACACGTCCTCCTGATCGGGCGCCGTCAGGTCGACGGACACGGTCTGGTCGCCGAGCTCGACGTTCTCCGACCAGAAGATCGAGCCGTCGGGACCGGACTCCAGCAGTCCGAAGAAGTCGTGTTCGATCGCCATGTCGCTTACTCAACCATCCGAGCCGTCAGTCGACAAGCGACGCGGCGAACACGTGCGGCGTGAAGCCCGTGAGGTCGCCGATCCCCTCGCCCTGACCGAGCAGCTTGACGGGGATGCCCGTGCGCTCCTGCACCGCGAGCACGAAGCCGCCCTTCGCCGATCCGTCGAGCTTGGTGAGGACGAGACCGGTGACCCCGGCGTGCTCGAGGAACGCCTGCGCCTGCATCACGCCGTTCTGCCCGGTCGTCGCGTCGAGCACGAGGAGCACCTCGCTGATGGGGGCCTGCTTCTCGATCACGCGCCGGATCTTCGTGAGCTCGTCCATCAGGCCGCCCTTGGTGTGCAGGCGGCCGGCGGTGTCGACGAGCACGATCTCCGTGCCCGTGCGCTTGGCGTGGTCGATCGTCTGGAAGGCGACGGACGCCGGATCCTGCCCCTCGCGCTCGGGGCGGACGATCGCTGCCCCGCCGCGCTCCGCCCACGTCGCGAGCTGGTCGACGGCGGCGGCGCGGAACGTGTCGGCCGCGCCGACCACCACCGACCGGTTGTAGCGGCGCAGGAAGTGCGCGAACTTGCCGATCGTCGTGGTCTTGCCGACGCCGTTCACGCCGACGACGAGCACGACCGCGGGGCGCTCGGTGAGCTTGAGCGTGGTGTCGAATCGCGCGAAGTGCTCCTCGAGCGTCTCCTTCAGCATCCGCTGGAGGTCCTTGGGGTCGGTCGTGCGGTACCGATCGACCTTCTCGCGGAGCTCGTCGACGATGCGCTCGGTGATCTCGGGGCCGAAGTCCGCCGTGATGAGAGCCGTCTCGAGGTCCTCCCACGTGCCCTCGTCGATCGTGGGCTTGACGAACATCCCGCGCAGCGCGCGCCCGAGTGACCACTTCTCCGCCATGCTCCCAGCCTAGTTCGCGGCGCGCGGGCGGCCGACCGTCAGCGGCGGGTCGACGCGGTGACCGTGAAGCGGGTGCTGCGGCCGACCTGGCGCGTGGGGCCGACGATGCGCTCGAGCGCTGGCCGGTACGCGAGGTGCGAGTTCCACACGCACCAGAGCTCGCCGCCCGGCCGCAGCACGCGCGCGGCGTCGGCGAAGAGGCGCGGTGCGATCGCGTCGGTCACGGCGGCTCCGGAGTGGAACGGCGGGTTGAGGATGACGAGGTCGGCCGAGGCGTCTGCACGCGAGCCGAGGCCGTCGTCCTGCACGACCGCGATGCGGTCGGCGCCGTTCGCGGCCGCGGTCGCGCGGGCGGACGCGACCGCGGCCGCCGACTGGTCGCTCGCGACGACCGCGGCATCGGGATGCGCGAGCGCGTACGCGGTCGCGAGCACGCCCGTCCCGCAGCCGAGGTCGATCGCGTCCCGGACGGCGGGCATGTCGGGGAGGAAGCCGAGCAGGAACCGCGTGCCGATGTCCACGGAGGCCCCCGCGAAGGCCGCGCCGTGCGCGCACACCGTGATGCCGACGTCGTCGTGGCGGACGCAGCGCGGCCAGCCGCCCGATCGCCGCGGATCGGGGCCGGCCGCGTGCAGGACGCGGCTCTTGCTCGCCGCCCTGCTCGCCCTCACCTCGCGGAAGTGCCGCGCGAGCACGTCGTTCATGCCGAGCGTCATGTGCTTGATGCGCCCTCCCGCGACGACGCGCACGTCGGGCGCGGCGTGCGCCGCGATGAACCCCGCGATCTCGTCGAGGGCGTCCAGGGCGCGCGGCAGCTGCACGAGGACGACCCGCGCGTCGCGCACGAGGTCGGCGTCGAGCGCGTGCATCGCGAGGGGTGCGAGGTCGATGTCGAGCGCCCGGGCGTTGCGCTCGAGCGCGCGGCGGCCCGTGATCGCGTCCTGGTGCAGGCGGATGGCCCTGGTCGGGTGCGCGCGCAGCAGCGGGAGCGACAGCCCGCCGTATCGGTCGCCGATGACGACGACGGGCGCGTCGCCCGCGTCGGCCTCGGACAGGATGAGGCGATCGCTCGCGTCTGCAGCGACGAGGTCGTGCGCCTCGACGTCGGGGGCGCGGCGCAGCCGCGGTGCGATCGCGTCGAACGCCTCGAGCGCGTTCACGAGGCCACGCGATCGCCGACGCGCTGGCCGACGACCGCCGAGACGCCGTCCTGGCGCATCGACACGCCGTAGAGCGCGTCGGCGATCTCCATGGTGCGCTTCTGGTGCGTGATGACGAGCAGCTGGCTCGAGGCGCGCAGCTGCTCGAAGACGCCGAGCAGCCGGCCCAGATTCGCGTCGTCGAGCGCGGCCTCGACTTCGTCGAGGATGTAGAACGGGCTGGGGCGCGCCTTGAAGATCGCGGTGAGGAGCGCGACGGCCGCGAGCGACCGCTCGCCGCCCGACAGCAGGGACAGCCGCTCGATCTTCTTCCCCACGGGCCGCACGGTGACCTCGATGCCGGTCGTGAGCATGTCGTCGGGGTTCGTGAGCGAGATGCTGCCGGTGCCGCCGGGGAAGAGGATCGGGAACACCTCCTGGAACGCCGCTCGGGTGTCCTCGAAGGCCGCGGCGAAGATCGTCTGCATGCGCTCGTCGAGATCGGCGATGATCGTCATGAGGTCCTTGCGGGTCTGGACGAGATCGTCGAGCTGCTCGGTGAGGAAGCGGTGCCGCTGCTCGAGTGCGGCGAACTCCTCGAGCGCGAGCGGATTGACGCGCCCCAGCTGCGAGAGCTTCCGCTCGGCCTCACGGAGGCGGCGCTCCTGCATGCGCCGGTCGTAGGGGATGGTCGAGGGCGCGTCGTCGGCGTCGTCTCCCGTCGCGGCGCCGAGATCCCCGATGTCGCGCGGCACGGGCTGGTCGGGGCCGTACTCCGCGACGAGGATCTCCTCGGAGAGGCCGAGCTCGCTCGCGACGCGCTCGAGGAGGCTCGTGAGGTGGAGCTTCTTCTCGTGGATCTGGAGCTCGATGCCGTGCACGCTCTCGGTGAGTCCCGAGAGCCGCTCGCGCAGGCGCCCCTCCTGCTGGCGCAGGTCGCGCAGCTCGGCCGTGACGGCCGAGCGGGCGCTCTCGGCCTCGGCGAGGGCGAGGCGGGCCTCGGCCGCTGAGCGGTCCACGGAGTCGAGCACCCGCGGGAGCTCGGCGGTCACGCCCTCCGCGACCTCGCGCTGGGCGCGCCGGATGACCGCTCGGCGCGCGGCCTGCTCGGCGGCCGCCTGCTCGCGCTCGCGCTGCCGCTCGAGCTCGACGGCTCGCGCCTCCGCCGCGCGCACCCGCTCGCGGAGGGTCTCCACCTCGAGGCGAGCGGCCATCTCGCGCTCGCGCGCGGCCTCCACCGCGGCGAGCAGGCCGTCCCGCGCCGAGGCGTCGAGGATGGGGCGGGGCTCCTCGAGGGCGCGCTCGAGCTCCGCGGCAGCGGCTGCGGCCTTCGCCTCGGCGTCGGACACGGCCCCGGCCGCCTGCGCGAGACCCGCCTCGAGGCGCTCGCACTCCGCGATCGCGGCCTCGTGGCGGACGGTCACCCGGTTCACGTGCTCGGCGTGCTGAGCGAGCTGGGCGTCGTGCTCGCGGAGCTCCTGGAGCCGCTCGCGCGTCGCGCGCCGCGCCGCCTGGAGGCGCTCCGCCGCCTCCTCGCGTCGCGGTCCGAGGTCGTCGAGCGTGCGCTGCACCTCGGCGAGTCGTTCGGACGCGGCGTCGCGCTCCGCCTGGAGCTCGAGGCGCGAGCGGCTGCCGCCGGAGCCGGCGCGCAGGGTGCGCGCCGTGCACACCTCGCCGGCGCGTGTCACGACCGTGGTGCCGAGGTCATCCGAGCCTGCGGTCGCGAGCACCTCCCGCGCCGCGTCGAGGTCATCGACGATGACGACGCGGGCGAGCAGGCCGAGGACGCCGTCCGGCGCCGTCACGACCGCGTGCGCGGGCGTCGCGCCCCGCGGCGCGGCGACGGGGTCGCCGGCTCGGCCGCCCGCGATCACGATGTCCACGACGCCGACGTCGACCGCGTCGCGCGCGGCCTGGAAGGCGGCGTCCTCGTCGTCGACGAGCATGCCCTCCGCGAGCGGTCCGAGCACAGCGGCGACGGCGGCCTCGTACCCGCCCGCGACGTGCACGCTCTCGCCGACGAGCCCGCGCACGCCGGCGCCGCCGCGGGCGATCAGCTCGGCGGCCCCGCCCTGCACGTCGAGCGCGCTGCCCAGCGCCGACACCTTCGCCGTGAGCGCGTCCGCCTCGCGCTCTGCCGCACGATGCGCCTCGCGGAGCTCCTCCACGGCGGCCTCCGCCTCGGCCGCCTCGCGCTGCGCGTCCTCGTAGCGCGCCTGCAGGTCGGCTGCGGTGCCCTCGGCGACGGCGATGTCCTCGAGCGCCTCGAACGCTTCCGCCGCCTCGCGCCGGCGCTGCTCCGCCGCGTCGAGCGCGTTCTGCTGCCGCAGCACGCCGCCGCGCACCGCCGCGAGGGTCTGCTGCGCCGCTTCGGCGGCTCCCCGCAGCGTCGTGATCCGCATGTCGTGCGCCGACACGAGCGCGCTCTGCTCGGCGATCTCGACGTCGAGCGCATCCAGCTCGGCCCGCGCGGCGGCGACCTGGCGGGTGGCCTCCTGCGCCGCGTCCTGTGCGGCGCCGACGCCGTCGGCGATCTCCACGATCTCGGCGCGGGCGTCGTCGATGTCGCCGCGGCTCACCGTGACCTTCGCGTCCGCGTCGTCGTCCCGCTCGCCCAGGAGCGCGAGACGCTGGTTCGCGAGGGTGTAGAGGCCGCGCAGACGCTCCTGCACCTGCTCGAGGCCGAAGAGGATGCGACGCGCCTCATCCACCGCCTCGGCGTTCTGCTCCCGCTCGAGCGCGGCGATCCGGGCCTTCGCGGCGTCGGCCTGCTCCTGCAGCGCGAGGCGCTCGGTGTGGCGCTCGTGCTCGTCCCTGGCGTGATCGGCGAGCGCGTGCCGCAGCTGCACGACGTCGTCGGCGTACAGGCGCGCCTTCGCGTCGCGCACGACCGCCGCGATCGTCTGCGCCTCTCGGGCGATCTCGGCCTGGCGGCCGAGCGGCTTGAGCTGTCGGCGGATCTCCCCCGCGAGATCGCTCAGACGCGTGAGGTTCTGCTCCATGGCCTCGAGCTTGCGGACCGTCTTCTCCTTGCGGCGACGGTGCTTGAGGATGCCGGCCGCCTCCTCAACGAAGCCGCGGCGCTCCTCCGGCGAGGCCTGGAGCACGGTGTCGAGGCGTCCCTGTCCCACGATCACGTGCATCTCGCGGCCGAGTCCGGAGTCGCTCAGGAGCTCCTGGACGTCGAGGAGCCGACAGGACTCGCCGTTGATCGCGTACTCGCTCTGGCCGCTGCGGAACAGCGTGCGGCTGATCGTGACCTCGCTGTACTCGATCGGGAGCGCCCCGTCCGAGTTGTCGATCGTGAGCTGCACCTCGGCGCGGCCGAGAGGGCCGCGGGTCGCGGTGCCCGCGAAGATGACGTCCTCCATCTTGCCGCCGCGGAGGGTCTTGGCGCCCTGCTCGCCCATCACCCAGGCGAGCGCGTCCACGACGTTCGACTTCCCGGAGCCGTTGGGCCCGACGATCGCCGTGACCCCCGGCTCGAGCGCGAACGTCGTGGGCTGAGCGAACGACTTGAAGCCCTTGAGCGTGAGGCTCTTCAAGTGCATCCGCGCGGCTCCCTTCCCTGTCGTCGCCCTGGAAAATCAGGTCTCACGGTACCGGACGGCCCCTGTGCGGGACGCGATGCGCTGCGGCTCGGCGCGACGAATCCTGGGAATCCGCTTGACGCGGCCCGCGCCGTCTGCGTAACGTGTGTGATCGCACGATCACCTCTGGGCGCTCTGCCCAGCGAACCGGCACGAGAGGAGGAAGCCGACATGGATATCACAACGAACCCAGGTGCAGCGCGCATCGCGCTCTCGGCTTCCGTCCCCGTCGGCTTCGCTCGACGTCAGGTCGCAGGGATCGTCGCAGGCGGACTCCGCCGCGCAGGCCGACTCTCCTAGCGAGAGGTCTGCCCTGAGCCCGCACGCGCGGCTCATCCGTCCCTGAGACCAGGCGACAGCCGTCTCTCCGCGCCGCCTCCGGCGTCCGCCTCCGAGCGCCACCCGGGCCGCTTCCCGCCCCGCGCTCCGCACCCGTCCCCGGCATCGCCCGGGGTCGTCTCCCCGTTCCCATCCGGAACATCTCTCTCCCACGAAGGAATCACCGTGAACACGATTCACCTGTCCCCGTCCGCCCATCCCCCGCAACCGAGCGGCATGCCGCGCGCGCTCTCGGCCATCCCCGAGCGCACCCCGCGCGCCTCGGCAGCTGACCGGATCGCGATGCGCATCGGCCTGTGGCTGCTCCTGTGGAGCACCCGCCCGTCCGAGACGCCCGAGCAGACGCGCGCGCGGTACGAGCGTCAGCGCCTGGCGGCCGCCGCGCGCGCCGAGCACGAGGCGCAGATCCAGCGGATCACCCTCGTGTACGGCCTGGGCGGCATGCGATGAGCGCCCGCACGACCGCTGCGCACCCGGCGCCCCGCGGAGCCTCCCACTCCGCGGGGCGCCGGCCCGCGGCCCGCTCGGCGGGTCGCCCCTCGATCGCGTTCGCGCCGATGCACCTTCCCGCATCGGTCGAGTCGCCCGACGCGGGCGAGTTCCTGGCGTTCACGGGCGCCGCGAACGCGATGTGGCGCAGCGACTCGAGCACCGATCTGTTCCGCGAGGACCCGGCGGAGTGGCTCGTCGGCCTCCGCGAGACGACCTACGTCGACAAGTCCGGCATCGTCGCGCGACGCGGCGAGGAGATCGTCGGCTTCGCGGGGCTCGCGTGCCCGCGCGCTGCGAAGCGCACCGCGCACGTCGACATCGTGATCCACCCCGATCGCAGAGACGACGACGAGGCCGACGCCCTGCTCGCCGAGATCGAGCGCCGCGCGCGCGAGCGCGGGCGCACGTCGCTGCGGGCCTTCGCGTTCGCATCCGCCGACGCGGGCGGAGACCGGCTCCCCTCTCCCACCGGATCCGGATCCCTCCCGCGCGATGCATGGCAGACGCGCTTCCTCGTGCGCAACGGCTACGCGCTCGGCCAGGTCGAGCGGGCGAGCGTGTTCGACCTGCAGGGCTCGTTCGAGGCCGTCGACCGGCTTCTCGAGGCCGCGGTCGCGAAGGCGGGCCCCGACTACCGGGTGGCGTGGTGGCAGACGCCGACGCCCGAGGAGCACATCGAGGGCTACGCGGCCGCCATCTCCCGGCTGGACGGGGACGCCCCGAGCGGAGAGCTGCCCGTGGAGGCCGACCCCTGGGACGCGCAGCGCGTCCGCGATCGGGAGGATCTCAAGCGCCGCGCCGGGCAGACGATGGCCGTGACGGTCGTCATCCACGAGCCGACGGGGCAGGTCGCGGCGTACAACGAGCTCGTGATCGGCGCCGATCGGACCGCCCCCACCGAGAACTACGGGACGCTCGTCATGCCCGAGCACCGCGGTCGCCGGCTCGGCACGATCGTCAAGTGCGTCGGCCTGCGCCGCTGGAGCGAGCTCGTCCCGACCTCCCCCGTCGTCCGGACGTTCAATGCCGAGGAGAACCGCTACATGCTCGACGTGAACGAGGCCGTGGGCTTTCGCCCCGCCGCGTACACGGGCGAGTGGACCAAGGAGCTGACATGACGCTGCGCATCGACCGCCTGACCGCACCCGAGAGCCTCGACGCACCGGACGCGGCTGACTTCCTCGAGTTCGTCCGCCTCGGCAACGCCGCGTGGCGGCGCGACTCCGGCACCGACCTCCACGACGACGACCCGGCCGACGTGCTGAGCCGCTGGCAGGAGCAGACCTACCACGTGATCACGCCGCTCGTCGCGCGCGAGGGCGACCGCATCGTCGCTGCGGGCGCGCTCGACGCCGAGCGCTCGAAGCAGCGCACCGCCGAGATCGACGTCGAGGTCGCCGACGGGCACGACGCGGCAGGGGACGCGCTCCTCTCGGCGCTCGAGGAGATCGCGGCGGCGCAGGGGCGCTCCGTCCTCCAGGGGTGGACCATCCACCGTGCCGGCGTCGACGGGGAGCAGCTCGTCCCGCCGACGGGTGCCGGCGCCATCCCCGCCGAGGACGCGTCCGCGCAGCGCATGCTGCGCGCGGGATTCGCGCTCAGCCAGGTCGAGCGCAACAGCGTCTTCGATCTGCAGGGGCCCTACGATGCGGTCGATCGCCTGCTCGAGGCGGCGCTCGAGAAGGCCGGGCCGGAGTACCGGGTGGTGTGGTGGACCGGCCCGACCCCCGACGAGCACGCCGAGGGCTACGCCCGCGCCATCGCGCGGATGAGCACCGACGTGCCCGCGGGCGAGATGGTCACCGAGGAGTCGGCGTGGGACGCCGAGCGGGTCCGGGTGCGCGATGCGCGCCTCGCAGCGGCCGGGCAGCTTCTGGGCGTCACGCTCGTCGTGCATGCGCCCACGGGCGAGGTCGCGGCGTTCAACGAGCTGCAGATCGGCGCCGACCGCACCCGGCCGACCTCCCAGTGGGGAACGCTCGTCATGCCCGAGCACCGCGGGCGTCGCCTCGGCGCCATCGTGAAGTGCGTGGGGCTGCGGCGCTGGCACGAGGCCGTTCCGGAGTCGCCGTGCGTGTCGACGTTCAACGCGGAGGAGAACCGGTTCATGCTCGACGTCAACGAGGCGGTCGGGTTCCGTCCGGCGTCCTACGCGGCGGCCTGGGAGAAGACGCTCTCGTGACGCGGATGGCCCGGGTGCGCGCCCGGGCCATCCGCTCGCGGGTAGCGTGGTCAGGTGCGCTACACGGTCATCGGAGGCGGCGTCGGCTGCGCCCGCTTCGTGAAGGGTCTCCGCGAGCACGTCCGGCGGACAGGCGGCGACGACCGGATCGACGTCGTCGTCAACACGGCCGACGACTGGTGGGTGTCGGGGCTGCGGATCTCCCCCGATCACGACAGCCTGCTCTACGCGCTCGCCGGCGTGAACGACGCCGAGCGCGGCTGGGGCCGCGCCGGCGAGACCGAGCGCGTGGCCGCGGAGCTCGCCGCGTGGGGCGCCGCTCCCGAGTGGTTCACGCTGGGCGATCTCGACCTCGGCACCCACATCGCGCGGACGGCCTGGCTGCGCGAGGGCGCGAGCGTGTCCGAGGTCTTCCAGCGGCTCGCGCAGCGCTGGGATCTCGGCGTGCGACTTCATCCCGCGACCGACAGCGAGATCGACACGCACGTGCGCACGGAGGATGGCCGCCGGATGCACTTCCAGGAGTGGTGGGTCCGGCACCGCGCCGGCCTCCCGGCGGTCGGGTTCGAGCAGGCCGGGATCGCCGCGGCGGTGCCGACCGCGGGAGCGCTCGAGGCGATCGCGGAGGCGGATGCCATCCTCCTCGCGCCGTCGAACCCGGTCGTGTCGATCGGCCCCGTGCTCGCGGTCCCCGGGATGCGCGACGCGGTGCGCGCGGCGCGAGCTCCCGTCGTCGGGGTGTCCGGGATCATCGCGGGCGCCGTCGTGCGCGGCATGGCCGATGCCTGCCTCGCGGCGATCGGGGTCGACACGTCGGCCGGGGCGGTCGCTCGTCACTACGGCCCGCGCACCGACGGAGGCCTGCTCGACGGCTGGCTCGTCGACACATCCGACGCCGCTGAGGTCGCGCCGCTCGAGCGTGCGGGGATCGCCGCGCGAGCCGTGCCCCTGTGGCTGCGCGACGCCGACTCGTCGGCGCAGGTCGCCGCGGACGCCCTCGCGCTCGCGGCGGCGGTCGACCGCTGAGTCAGTGGACGCGCCGCGGCCGCACGCCGAGCTCGAGGGCCTCCGTGCCGAGGCGGAGAGCCTGCGCCGACGGCTTGTTGAGCAGCTGCGAGATCGCCGACGGCGACACCCCCTCGATGCGGGCGATCTCCTTCTGCGGGTACCCGCACCACTGCAGGAAGACGGCACGGCGTCCGCGCGGCGAGATGTCGGCGATGAGGCTGTCGCGCGCGACGAGGTAGGCGTTGATCGGCCCCTCCATCGCGCGATCATGCGCAGACGAGTCGGGGTCGACGAGGAACCACGAGCGCACCGCGGACAGCTGCGACCGCTCGATCTCGTGCGCCCGGTTGACGGCGTCGCGTGCCGCCCACCATCCTGGGCCGTCCTGGATGCGGTCGGCGAGCTTCGACTCGACCGTGACGATGCCCCCGAGCCCGATGCCGAACCGGCAGCCGACGTTGTCGGGCAGCGCGAGCTGCAGGTAGAGCGTCGACAGCAGGGCGTCGTCGATCGTGCGGAAGGCGGCCTGGAACTCGTCTCCCACGGTCGGGTACCACTTCTGCAGGGCCCAGGGGTATGTTCGATCCACCTCGACGGCCGCGTTCTCGATCTCGCGCTGCACGGCGTCTCTCGACGTCGATGCGCGCGAGGAGATGATGTCCGCGATCACTGCCACCGCCATCCGTGAAGCATATCACTGAACCAGAGCCACAATTAAGCGAATTTGCTTAATTCTGCGAGGTGTTCAGCGATATGCTTCACCGGTCAGCGTAGCCGCTAGAAGGTCCCGCCGTTCACGGATCGCGCCATCTCGAGCAGCTCGAACACGTCGACGTGGGTGCCGACGATCCCCTCGTCATGCAGGTGCGAGTTGTCCGGCAGGACGACGACTCCGCTCGCAAGGAGGTGGATCTGCTCTGCCGGATCCGGCAGATGGCGCAGCCCAGACACGATGAGGCGGGTGACGTTCGCCCGGTCTCGGCCCTCGTAGGAGTATCCCCAGGCACGCGTCCCGATGACCTCCGACGGATCGGGTCGCTCGGCGAACGTGCGCTCGTACAGCTCGATGTGCGGGTGCTTGTTCGGCCCGTCCACCAGATGGATGTGCCCGACCACCCAACGGCCGCGCAGCCTGATCGCGAGGAGGTCCCCGCCGCGGGTGAACGTGATGGTCTCCCGTGTGGTCGGCTTCCGAGTGAGCGGGACCGGCGAGGAACGCAGCAGCGCGATCATGTCGTCCGTGCGGTGCAGGAAGTCATCCCCCAGCCACACGGCGTCGTTCAGCGCGTGGATCCCGTCGATCGCCAGCTCAGTGAGCTCGTGATCGCCCAGCCCCACTTCGTGCAATGAGGTGGCGATGGCGATCGCGGCCTTGTAGGCGTTCATCCGATCGCTCTCAGGTGCGCACGGCTGGCGGGCCGCGTCGAGCGCGAAGTGCCAGCGCTCCTTGACGGCCGGCACGACGTCTGCGTGCTGAGCGCCCTCCAGCCCCTGGCGCCTCGCAGCGAAGAAGCTCTTCTGCGCCAGGATCCGAACCTCGTCCCGCGCCGTCGGCGCGACCGCGCCCGCCGCGAGCCTGTCGAGGATCTGCTGATGACGCACGAGGCCAGCATAGGCCCGCCGTTCTGAGGCCGCCGGGATCGTCGATCGCCCGCACAAGACTGCTAGCGTTTCCGCTGGCACCTCGGGCAGTAGTGACTCGAGCGGTTCATGAACGCCTCGCGGCGGATCGCTCCGCCGCAGCGCGGGCAGGGCTGGCCATGCCGCCCGTAGGCGTTGAGGCTGTGCGCGAAGTAGCCGGCCTGCCCGTTGACGTTCACGTACTGCGCATCGAAGCTCGTGCCGCCCTCCGCGAGGGCCTTCTGCAGCACCGCGCGGATCTCGACGAGCAGCGTGCGGACGGCCCGCGTCGAGAGCGCCGACGCGGGCGTCTCCGGATGGATGCGCGCGGCCCAGAGCGCCTCGTCCGCGTAGATGTTGCCGATGCCGCTCACGACCGTCTGATCGAGCAGCACGCGCTTGATCGCCGACGCGCGGCGGCCGAGCCCTCGCGCGAACGCGGCGTCGTCGAACGCGGGATCCAGCGGATCGCGCGCGATGTGCGCGGCCTGCGATGCCACGAGGGGCGCATCGCTCCCCCATCCGCCCGGCGCGCCATCCGCCGTCGGCACGAGCGCGTCGACGGCGAGCGACCCGAACGTCCGCTGATCCGCGAACACGACGGCGAGCTCGCCGTGAGCCGGATGGTCGATCGCGAGCCGCACGCGCTCGTGGCGCTCGCGCGGGGCGCCGGGTGCGCGCAGGAGCAGCTGCCCGCTCATGCCGAGGTGCCCGATGAGCGCCTCCGCCGGCTCGATCGCCGCCGACTCGAGCAGAAGCCAGAGGAACTTGCCGCGACGCACGGCGGCCGTCACGGCGCGTCCGCTCAGGCGCGCGGTGAAGTCGTCGTGGGAGCCCACGTGCCGGGTGAGTGCACGGCCGTCGAGCACCTCGACTCCCGCGATGGTCGATCCCACCACGGCGGGCTCGAGGCCCGCTCGCACGACCTCGACCTCGGGGAGCTCAGGCACCGACGGTCCGCGCGCTGAGCGCGTGCCAGGCCGTGAGAGCCGCGGCCATCTCGGCCTGCTTCTTGCTCGTGCCCTCGCCGGTCGACGCGTGATCGCCGACCTCGACCGTGGCGGTGAAGCGACGGTCGTGGTCGGGGCCGCGGGATACGACCGAGTACGACGGCGCTCCCAGGCCGAGGCGCGCGGCGAGCTCCTGAAGGCTCGTCTTCGGGTCGATCGCCGCGCCGTAGCGCTCGGGGTTCTCCAGGAGCGGCTCGATGAGCCGCAGCACGAGGGCCGACGCCTCCTCGGGCCCTGCCGACAGGTACGCGGCGCCGAACACGGCTTCGGTCGCATCGGCGAGGATCGAGTCCTTGTCGCGGCCGCCCGTCTGCTCCTCGCCGCGGCCGAGACGGAGATGCTCGCCGAGGCCGATGCCGCGCGCGACCTCCGCGAGGGCGACGGTCGAGACGACGCTGGCACGGCGCTTCGCGAGCGCGCCCTCGTCGAGGTCGGGGAACCGGCGATACAGCATGGTGGTGACGGCCAGCCCGAGCACCGAGTCGCCGAGGAACTCGAGTCGCTCGTTATGCGGGATGCCGCCGTGCTCGTACGCGTACGAGCGGTGTGTCATGGCCAAAGCGAGAAGCTCGGCGTCGATCTCGACGCCGAGCTTCTCGGAGAGTGGCCGCATGCGCGCCACGGAGTCGTATCCGCCGCTCAGGCGTCGGCGACCTTGCGGCCCTTGTACTCGAGGAACAGCTCGGTGCCCTGCGAGTCGGTGACGACCTTGGCCTGGTGCGGGCGGCTGTAGACGACCTTGCCGTTCTCCACCGTCTTGACGAGGGCCGGAGCCTCCGCCTTCCACTGCGCGCGACGCGAGCGGGTGTTCGAACGGGAGACCTTCCGCTTCGGGGGGTTACCTGCCATGACTAGCTCTCTTCTGTGCTCGGGGCGGCGGAGTCCGCCGATCCATTCTGGTCTGTGAGTTCTCGGAGCGCGGCCCACCGAGGATCGACAGGCGCCTGCTGCGCGGTGCCGGGGCTCTGCGTCAGCCGCTCGCCCGTGACCGGGTCGAGGCCGGGGCAATCCGGCTGACACACCGGCTGAAACGGAAGCGACAAGACGACCGCATCCCTGACCAGAGTTTCAAGATCCACGTGGTCGTCTTGAACCTCGAAGTCAGCAGTTTCCTCACCAGGATACTCGAAAAGCTCCTGGAACTCGACTTCGAGCGGTTCGGCGATGTCGCGAAGGCATCGACCGCACACCCCCTCGAACTCCGTGTCGAGCTCCCCCGACACGAGGATGCCCTCGTGCACGGATTCGAGACGGACGTCGAGCTCGAGCTCCTTCCCCTCCGGGATCGAGACGATCCCCTCGCCCCACTGCTCGGGTGCGGGGATGGTCAGCGTGTGCTCGCGCATCTCGCCCGGCTTGCGGACGATGTCGCGGACGGGCAGCACGAAGGGCCCGGTTTTACGCGTTCTCACGGGGATCAATCGTAGTCGCGCCCGGGACGACGAGGGCCGTGGCGCGCGCAGGGACGCGAGGTCAGAAGTCCTTCGAGGTCGCGCTGCGGAGGTAGCGGGCGACCGCCGCCGGCACGTAGGGCGAGACGTCCCCGCCCAGGCCGGCCACCTGGCGCACGAGCGAGCTCGACACGACCGAGTGGGCGGGATCGGCGAGGAGGAACACCGTCTCGACGCCGGCGAGGTGGTTGTTGACGACCGCCATGGGCGTCTCGTACGCGACGTCGCCCTGCGAGCGGATGCCCTTCACGAGCACGCCGGCGCCCACCTCCTGCGCGTAGTCGACGAGCAGGCCCACGCTCCACGATCCGACGATGACCTTGCCGGGGATCTGCGCCTCCTCGACCGACTGCTCGAGGAGCTGCAGCCGCAGCGCGATCGGCAGCATCCCTTCCTTGTCGGGGTTGTGCACGACCAGCACGTGGAGCTCGTCGTAGAGCGAGGCGGCACGCCGGATGACGTCCAGGTGACCGAGGGTGGGCGGGTCGAAGGACCCCGGGACGACGGCGATCCGGTTACTCATGCGATCCAGCCTAGCCAGGAGCCCCATCCGCGCCCGGGCAGCGCCGCGCCCGCGACACGCCGCGCGGGGTGCATGCTCAGCTCTTGCTCAGGGCCGCGCGCTCCTCCTGCGTGACCCGGCGCGCCAGGGCGTCGGCGAGTCCGGGATGCCGGGCGAGGTCGGGGTCCGCCGCGAGGACGCGGTCGGCTTCCTCCCGCGCCAGGGCGATGAGCGCCTGGTCCTTGACCACGCGGAGCAGCCGAAGCGATGAGCGCACGCCCGACTGCGCCTCTCCGAGCACGTCGCCCTCGCCGCGCAGCTCGAGATCGACCTCCGCGAGCGCGAACCCGTCGAGCGTCGCCGCGACCGCCTCGACGCGCTCGCGCGCCGGCGTTCCCTCTGTCGCCTCCGTCACGAGCAGGCAGAGTCCGGGCACTCCCCCGCGTCCGACGCGTCCGCGCAGCTGGTGGAGCTGAGAGACGCCGAAGCGGTCGGCATCGAGGATGACCATGGTCGACGCGTTCGGGACGTCGACGCCGACCTCGATCACGGTCGTCGCGATGAGCACGTCGACGCGGGCGGCCGCGAACTCCTGCATGATGCGGTCCTTCTCCTCGCCCGGCATGCGGCCGTGCAGCGTCGCGAGCCTGAGCCGCCCGACCGCGGGGTGCCGCCCGAGCATCTCGGCGACCTGCGCGACGCCCCAGCGCGGGCCGGAGCCGCCCTCCTCCGCGGCGGCCTCCGGGGCATCGTCCTCGGCGGCGGCCTTGCCCTTCGCCGCGACGTCGATCGCGGGGCACACGACGAAGACCTGGTGCCCCTTCTCGACCTCCTCGGCGACGCGCTCCCAGACCCGGTCGAACCAGCGCGGGCGCTCGGCGACCGGAGCGACGAAGGTCTCGATGCCGGCGCGGCCCGCGGGCATCGTGCGGATGGTCGACACGTCGAGGTCGCCGAAGACCGTCATCGCGACGGTGCGCGGGATGGGCGTGGCGGTGAGGACGAGGGCGTGCGGACTCGTTCCCTTCGCGCGCAGGGTCTCCCGCTGCTCGACGCCGAACCGGTGCTGCTCGTCGACGACGACGAGCCCGAGGTCGGCGAACGTCGTGCCCTCGCTGAGCAGGGCGTGCGTGCCGACGACGATGCGCGACTGACCCGACGCCACGCGGAGCGCGGCCTTCCGTCGCGCCGCCGCCGGCATCTGGCCGGTGAGGAGCGTGGGCATGACCTCGGGAGCCAGCTGCGGCCCGAGCATGCGCGTGATGGAGCGCAGATGCTGGCCGGCGAGCACCTCGGTCGGCGCGATCAGCGCCGCCTGGCCGCCGGACTCGGCCACCTGCAGCATGGCGCGCAGCGCGACGAGCGTCTTGCCCGACCCCACCTCGCCCTGCACGAGCCGGTTCATCGGCCATCCGGCGACGAGGTCGGCCGCGATCCGCTCGCCGGTCTCGCGCTGGTCGTCGGTCAGCGCGAACGGCAGCGCCGCGTCGAAGCGCTCGAGCAGGCCGCCCGGCTGCGCCTCGCGGCGCGTGGCTGCGAGAGCCCTGACGTCACGGCGCTGCTGAGCGAGCGCCGTCTGGAGCACGAGCGCCTCGTGCCACCGCAGCGCCTTGCGCGCGCTGTAGGCGTGCCCCTCGTTCGCGGGCCGGTGCACGCCGTCGAGCGCGTCGCGCGCGCCCATGAGCCCCTCCCGCTCCCGCAGGTCGTCGGGGAGCGGCTCGGGCACGTCGCCGAGGCGGGTCAGACACTGCTCGACGAGCTTCTGGATGGCCCAGCTCGTGAGCGCGGAGGTCGCGGGATACACGGGGATGAGCCGGCCGGCGAACTCCTGCGCGCGCGCATCGGCATCGCCCTCGTCGTCGAAGAGCTCGTACGCGGGATGCGAGAACTGACGCTCGCGACGGTACTCCCCGACCTTGCCCGAGAAGACGCCGCGCCGCCCTGGCCGGAGCTCGCGCTCGCGCCAGTCCTGGTTGAAGAACGTGAGCGACATCTCGCCCTGGCCGTCGCCGATGATCACCTCGAGGAGGCGCCCGCCGCGGCTGCGCATGGGACGCGACTGCACGCGCCGCACCTCGGCGACGATCGTGACCGTCTCACCGAGCGGGAGGTCGCGGATGGGCGTGAGCTCGCCCCTGCTCATGTAGCGGCGCGGGTAGTGCGCGAGCAGGTCACCCACGGTCGCCATCCCGAACGCCCGCGAGAGCAGGCCGGCGGACTTCGCGCCGACGGCCTCCGTGAGCGAGGAGTCGAGCGAGAGCGGCATGCGTCGAGTCTAGAAGGGCCCCCGGACGCGGACGCCGCGCCCGCCGAGGATATCGTGGCAGGGTGACGAGGATCATCGCGGGCCGCGCGGGCGGCGCCCGGCTCGACGTGCCGCGCTCGGGCACCCGCCCCACGAGCGACCGCGTGCGCGAGTCGCTGTTCGGCGCGCTCGAGGACACGGGCCTCATCGAGGGCGCCGCGGTCGTCGATCTGTACGCGGGATCGGGAGCGCTCGGTCTCGAGTGCGCGAGCCGCGGCGCCGCGTCGGTCGACCTCGTCGAGCGGTCCCGGCCGGCGGCCGAGATCGTGAAGCGGAACGTCGAGGTCGTGCGGCGCGCGATGGGGTCGAGCGCGCCCCGCGTGCGCGTCCACCCCGTCGCGGTGCGCGCCTTCCTCCGCGGCACGGCGCCCGGCATCGACATCGCGTTCCTCGACCCGCCCTACGACCTGCCGCCGCGCGACCTCGACGACGACCTCGCGCTGCTCGCGCCGCTGCTCGCGCCGGGCGCGCTCGTGATCGTCGAGCGTGCGACGCGCTCCGGTTCCCCCGACTGGGCCGCCGCCGGCCTCTCCGCGTGGCGCGAGAAGGCGTACGGCGACACGACCCTGTGGTGGGGCGAGCCGCTCAGCGCCTGAGCGTCGTCAGCCTGCGGCCGCATCCCAATCGCGGTACGGATCCCAGCCGCCCGCGCCGAGGTACGGCACGCCGTCCACGTGGACCGATGCCTCGTCGCGCGGCATGACGCGTCCGATCGGGCGGAATCCGGGGGGCAGGGCGCCTGCCGGGAAGGTCGCCAGCAGCGCGTGGTCCTCCCCGCCCTCGAGCGCGATCCGCGGGTCGTCCCCCAGGTCGGCGCTGTCGATCGCGATCGTGACGGCCGAGGCGTCGGCCATCCGCCGCGCGTCAAGCGCGAGGCCATCCGAGACGTCCATCATGGCGGTCGCGCCGGCGCGCGCGGCGAACGGCCCGAGGCCGATCGGCGGAGCGGGCCGCAGCTGCGCCTCGAGGACGCCCGTGTCGCCGTCCCGCAGCAGGGCGGGGTCGACGGGCACGGGTGCGCCATCGGCGTCGCGGAAGCGCGTGAAGAGCACCTGCAGGCCCCGCGCGGCTCGGCCGAGCTCCCCCGCGATCGCGACGACGTCGCCCGCGCGGGCGCCCGAGCGCAGCACGGGGGCGCGTCCCTCGAGGTCTCCGAGGGCGGTCACGGCGATCGTGAGCACGTCGCTCGCGGTGAGGTCGCCGCCCACGACCGCGCAGCCGGGCGCGAGGGCCTCGCACGCGTCGCGGAGGCCGTCGGCGAGAGCCTCCACGAACGACGCGCGGGTGTCGTTCGGCATCGCGAGTGCGACGAGGAGCGCCGTCGGCCGCGCCCCCATCGCCGCGACATCGGCGAGATTGACGGCGGCCGACTTCCAGCCGAGGTCGTAGCCGCTCGACCAGGCCAGCCGGAAGTCCGGTCCGTGGATGAGCGTGTCGGTCGTCGCGACGACCGACCCCGACGGCGCGGCGACGACGGCGGCGTCGTCGCCGGGCCCGACGAGGCTCGCGCCCGCGCGGCCCGTGCGCGCCAGGATCCGCCGGAGGATCTCGCCCTCGCTCAGCTCGCCGACCGTGGGATCCTCATGCATCCCTCCAGCGTAGGCGAACGCCCAGGACACCCGAACGTAGGCTGGTGGGGTGATCCGCCGCCTCGCCGCCGTCTCGTGCCTCGCCGCCGTCGTCGCGCTCACGGGGTGTGCGCCGACCGTGCACCTCGAGGCGGCCCCGCGCGCGAACGACCCGCTGTGCGCCGAGGTCTCCGTGCGCATGCCCGACTCGGTCTCGGGCCTCGAGCGCCGCTGGACCGACGCTCAGGCGACCGCGGCGTGGGGCGAGCCGACCGCGGTCATCCTCTCGTGCGGATACGACGCTCCCGCCCCCACCACCCAGCAGTGCGTGACGATCGACGGCGTCGACTGGATCGTCGATGAGAGCGAGCGGCCGAATCTGCGCATGACGACGTACGGCCGTGAGCCCGCGGTGCAGGTCTACGTCGACACGACCGTCGTGTCGGCCGACGCGGTGCTCGCGGGCAGCGCGCTCGGCAGCGCGGTCTCGACGCTGCCGCGCGCGGCCCAGTGCACCGACCCCGACGCCGCGCCGGAGGGCGAGGACGCCCCGACGACCGGCACGCAGCCGGAGGACTGACCCGGCTCAGGCGGCGCGGGCGCGGCCGAGCTCGACGAGCTCCGTGATGAGCTCGGAGTACGTCATCCCGGACGCGATCCAGCACTTCGGGAACATCGAGATCGGCGTGAAGCCCGGCATCGTGTTGAGCTCGTTGACGACGATCTCGCCCTCGGGCGTGAGGAACACGTCGACGCGAGCGAGCCCGCGTCCGTCGACGGCCTCGAAGGCCCGGATGCCGACCGCGCGGATCGCCTCGATCTCGTCCTCCGACAGGTCGGCAGGGCACACGACGTCGACGCCCTCGCCGCCGAGGTACTTCCCCTCGAAGTCGTAGAAGTCGCGCGTCGTGAGCACGATCTCGCCGGGGAGCGACGCGCGCGCCTCTCCCCCGTCGCGGCCCTCGAGCATCGCGACCTCGATCTCGCGCCCCCCGATGCCCTTCTCGACGAGCACCTTGTCGTCCTCCGCGAAGGCGATGCGCATGGCCTCGTCGAGCTCCGACGCGTCGTGCGCCTTCGAGACGCCCACGCTCGAGCCCGCGCGCGCGGGCTTCACGAACAGCGGGTACCCGAGCGCGTCGGCCTCGGCGCGGACCGCGTCGGGCGCCGTGCTCCAGCGCGACCGCCGGACGGTCGTCCACGGCGCGACGGGCACGCCCGCCGCCTGCAGCGCGATCTTCATGAAGTGCTTGTCCATGCACAGGGCGGAGTCGAGCACGCCGCCGCCCGCGTACGGGAGCTCGAGGATGTCGAGGAAGCCCTGGATGGTGCCGTCCTCGCCGTGCAGGCCGTGCAGGATGGGCAGCACCGCGTCGACCGCGCCGAGCTCGCGCTCGACGCCATCCGCGTCGCGCACGCGCAGCACGCGGTCGCCGCCGCCTGCGGGCCAGATCACCCGCGTGCCGTTGTCGACGACCTCCGGCAGCCTCTCGGCGTCGAGCCGGAACTTGCCGGGGTCGTCGTCCTCGAGCACGAAGACGCCGTCGCGGGTGATACCGATCGGGATCACCCGGTAGCGGTCACGGTCGATCGCTCCCAGCACCCCGCCCGCCGTCGCGGAGGAGATGGAGTGCTCGCTGGAGCGCCCGCCGAAGAGCACCGCCACTGTCGCCGTCGTCATTCGTCGTCCTCTCGCCCTGGGGGGTGTCGTCGTCTGTGGTGAGGTGCGGCGCGATGTCGCGCGGATCGAGCGTGCCGTCGAGCACCATCCGCACCTGCTCGACGATGGGCATCTCGACGCCCTTCGCCTTCGCGAGCTTGAGGATGGGGGCGACCGAGCCGAGGCCCTCGGCGGTCTGCTCCATCTGCTTCACGACGTCCTGCAGCGTGTAGCCCTGCCCGAGCAGACGTCCTGCCGTGTTGTTCCGGCTGAGGGGCGACTGGCACGTCGCGATGAGGTCGCCGAGCCCCGCGAGGCCCTGCATCGTCTCGGCCTGCGCGCCGTACGCCACCGCGAAGTCGGTCATCTCGACGAGGCCGCGCGTGATGATCGACGCCTTCGTGTTCTCGCCGTATCCGACGCCGTCGACGATGCCGATCGCGACGGCGATGAGGTTCTTCAGCACGCCGCCGAACTCGGTGCCGATGACGTCGGTGTTGACGAAGCTGCGGAAGTACCGGTTGCGCGCCGTGCGCGCGATCCGGTCGGCGGTCTCCTGGCTCGACGACGAGATGACCGCCGCGGTCGGCTGCTCGCGCGCGATCTCGAGCGCGAGGTTCGGGCCGCTCGCGACGGCGATGCGCGCGGGGTCGCAGCCGAGCGCCTGCTCGATGACCTGGCTCATCCGCAGACCCGACTTCTTCTCGACGCCCTTCATGAGGCTCACGACCGGCACGTCGGACGAGCCGATGAGCGGGCGCAGCTGCTTGAGGGTGTCGCGGGCCGACTTGCTCGGCACCGAGAGGTAGATCTGCTCTGCGCCCTCGACGGCCTTCTGGAGAACGTGGGTGGCGCGGATGGACCGGGGCAGGTTGATCCCGGACAGGTACTGCGAGTTGCGCTTGGCCTGGTCGATCTCGTGCGCGAGCTCGGCGCGACGGGCCCACATCGTGACCTGGGCGCCGCCGTCGGCGAGGATCTTGCCGAACGTCGTGCCCCAGCTGCCCGCGCCGAGGACGACGACGCGCTCGGGGATCACAGCTTGCCCGTCTCGGCCTGGCCGTGCTGCGTCGGGTCCCACCGCTCGGGCGGGGCCTTCTCGCCGCGCAGCTCCTCGAGCAGTGCGGTGATCGCGGCCATGAGGCGCTCCGTGCCCTCCTGGATGGCGGCCTGGTCGGTCCGCCCGCGCAGGTCGGACACGTCGAGGGGCTCGCCGATGAGGACGGTGATCGGCTTGCGCAGCGGGAGCAGGGACAGCTTGCCGTAGCGCGGCATGACCGCCTGCGTGCCCCACTGCGCGAGGGGGATGAGCGGGATGTCGCCGGCGAGGGCGAGGCGGATCGCGCCCGACTTGCCGCGCATCGGCCACAGCCCGGGGTCGCGCGTGAGGGTGCCCTCCGGGTAGACGATCACGCCGCGCTCGCTCGAGGCGAGCTCCTTCGCCTGCGCGAGCGCCTGCGCGGCCGCGCCGCGGGATCGCGCGACCGGGACCATCCCGGAGGCCTTCAGCACCCATCCGACGACGGGGATGCGGAACAGGCTCTCCTTCGCGAGGAACCGGGGCGCGCGCCCGGCCCGCCACGTCGCGATCGCGACGATGAGCGGGTCGATCTCGCTGTGGTGATTCGGCGCGAGGACGAACGCACCGCGACGGGGCAGGTTCTCGGAGCCGCGGAGCTCGATCCGCGCGAGCAGCCCGACGAGCGGGATGACGATCGCCGCGAGCGGCCAGAAGATGCTCGGGCGGCTCTTCTCAGGTGAGGCGGGAGCGCCCACCGTCACCCCACGACGTCGAAGTCGGCGCCGAGAGCGGTCAGCTTCTCGAAGAACTTCTCGTATCCGCGGCGGATGATGCCGACGCCCGACACGCGCGACGTGCCCTCCGCTGTGAGAGCGGCGATGACGTGGCTGTATCCGCCCCGGAGGTCGGGGACGACGATGTCGGCGCCGCGCAGCGGCGTCGGCCCCGTGATGACCGCGGCCTGCTCGAGCGCGCGACGCGGCACGCGACGGTAGGGGCCGTCGAGCCCGCGCGGGTGCACGACGATGTCCGCGCCCATCTGGTTGAGCGCCTCGATGAACCCGAAGCGGTTCTCGTAGACGGTCTCGTGCACGACGGACGTGCCGTGCGCCTGGGTGAGCGCGACGATGAGCGGCTGCTGCCAGTCGGTCATGAAGCCGGGGTGCACGTCGGTCTCGACGATGACCGGCTTGAGCGGGGCCTCGCCGCGGCGGAAGCGGATGCCCTCGTCGGTGATGTCGAAGTCTCCGCCGACCTTGCGGTAGACGTTGAGGAACGTGAGCATCTCGTACTGGCGCGCGCCCTTGACGAAGATGTCGCCGTCGGTGGCGAGCGCCGCCGAGGCCCACGACGCGGCCTCGTTGCGGTCGAACAGCGAGCGGTGGTCGTAGCCGCGGAGCTCCTGCACGCCCTCGATGAAGATGACGCGGTTGGGCTCGTAGGAGATGATCGCGCCCATCTTCTGGAGGACGCCGATCAGGTCCATGATCTCGGGCTCGATCGCCGCGTTGCGCAGCTCGGTGACGCCGTTCGCGCGCACGGCCGTGAGGAGCACCTGCTCCGTCGCGCCCACGCTCGGGTACGGCAGCTCGATGTCGGCGCCGTGGAGGCCCTCGGGCGCGGACAGGCGGATGCCGCTCGGCTGCTTGTCGACGATCGCTCCGAAGGCGCGCAGGGCGTCGAGATGGAAGTCGATGGGGCGGTCGCCGATGCGGCAGCCGCCGAGGTCGGGGATGAACGCCTGTCCGAGGAGGTGCAGGAGCGGGCCGCAGAAGAGGATCGGGATGCGCGACGAGCCCGCGTGCGCGTCGATCTCCTCGAAGTTCGCCGACTTCGCGGCGCTCGGGTCGAGGATGAGCGAACCCGGCTCCTCGCCCTCGGAGACGGCCACGCCGTGCACCTCGAGAAGCGAGCGGACCACCTCGACGTCGCGGATGTCGGGCACGTCGCGCAGGGTGCTCGGGGTCTCACCGAGGAGGGACGCGACCATGGCCTTGGTGGCGAGGTTCTTCGCGCCTCGCACGTCGACCTGCCCGCGCAGCGGACGTCCGCCGCGGATCTGGATCACTTCGCCGCTGCGGGATGCCGAAGCGCCCGCGACCTTCGTGTCGCCCAGGAGTGTCATGTGCTGGTGGCCTCACTACCGTTCTGGCGGGTTGTCCGCCGTGCTGACGGGGCCCCGAGCCCCGGGCTCACGGAACGGGGATCGTCCGTGGCCGCCACGCCTCGCGGCGGGCCTCGAACTCCGCGATCTTGTCTTCGTTGCGGAGGGTGAGCCCGATGTCATCGAGCCCCTCGAGGAGCCGCCACCTAGTGTAATCGTCGATCTCGAACCCGGCCGTGAAGTCGCCGAGTACGGCGGTTCGCTCGACGAGGTCGACCGTCATCCGCACGCCGGGCTGCGCCTCGATGGCCGCCCAGAAGCGCTCGAGGTCGGCCTCCGAGATGATGCCCGTCAGCAGGCCCTGCTTGCCCGAGTTGCCGCGGAAGATGTCGGCGAAGCGCGGGCTCAGCACGACCTTGAACCCGAAGTCGCGCAGCGCCCAGACGGCGTGCTCGCGGCTCGATCCGGTGCCGAAGTCGGGCCCCGCCACGAGGATGGATGCGCCCTGGTAGGGCTCCTGGTTCAGGACGAACTCGGGGTCCTGGCGCCAGCCGTGGAAGAGCGCGTCGTCGAAGCCCGTCTTCGTCACGCGCTTGAGGAACACCGCGGGGATGATCTGATCGGTGTCGACGTTCGAGCGCTTCAGCGGAGCGGCGATCCCGGTGTGGGTGGTGAACTTCTCCATGACGGTCTCCTTACGCTCCCGCGCCCGACAGGGCCGGCTGGTCGGCGGATGCGAGGTCGGACGGGCTCGACAGCGTGCCGCGCACGGCCGTCGCCGCCGCGACGAGCGGCGACACGAGGTGCGTGCGCCCGCCCTTGCCCTGGCGCCCCTCGAAGTTGCGGTTCGAGGTGGACGCGCAGCGCTCGCCCGGCGCGAGCTGGTCGGGGTTCATGCCCAGGCACATCGAGCAGCCGGCGAAGCGCCACTCGCCGCCGAACTCCTTGACGATCCGGTCGATGCCCTCGGCCTCGGCCTGGAGCCGCACGCGCGCCGAGCCCGGCACGACCATGACGCGCACGCCGTCGGCCTTCTTGCGGCCCTCGATGATCGACGCGAAGGCGCGCAGGTCCTCGATGCGGCTGTTCGTGCACGAGCCCATGAAGACCGCGTCGACCGGGATCTCCTTGAGCGGGGTCCCCGGGACGAGGTCCATGTACTCGAGCGCGCGCTCGGCGGCTGCGCGCTCGTTCGGGTCCTCGAAGTCGTCGGCGGCCGGCACGACGTCGCTCAGTGAGACGCCCTGACCGGGGTTCGTGCCCCACGTGACGAACGGCTCGAGCTCGTTCGCGTCGATGAAGACCTCGGCGTCGAACACCGCCCCCTCGTCGGTGGGCAGCGTCTTCCAGTACGCGACCGCGTCGTCCCAGTCCTTGCCCCGGGGTGCGTGCGGGCGGCCCTCGAGGTAGGCGAACGTCGTCTCGTCCGGCGCGACCATGCCGGCGCGCGCCCCGGCCTCGATGGACATGTTGCAGATGGTCATGCGCCCCTCCATCGAGAGGGAGCGGATAGCGCTGCCGCGGTACTCGAGGACGTAGCCCTGGCCGCCGCCCGTGCCGATCTTCGCGATCACCGCGAGGATGATGTCCTTCGCCGTGACGCCCGGCTTCAGCTCGCCCTCGACCGTGATCGCCATCGTCTTGAAGGGCTTCAGCGGGAGGGTCTGCGTGGCCATCACGTGCTCGACCTCGCTCGTGCCGATGCCGAACGCCATCGCGCCGAACGCGCCGTGCGTCGACGTGTGGCTGTCGCCGCACACGACCGTGATGCCCGGCATCGTGAGCCCGAGCTGCGGGCCGACGACGTGCACGATGCCCTGCTCGGCGTCGCCCAGCGAGTGCAGGCGCACGCCGAACTCCTCGGCGTTGCGACGCAGCGTCTCGATCTGGGTGCGGCTCGTGAGGTCGGCGATCGGCTTGTCGATGTCGATCGTCGGGGTGTTGTGGTCCTCCGTGGCGATCGTCAGATCCAGCCGGCGGAGACCGCGTCCCTCGGCGCGCAGGCCGTCGAAAGCCTGCGGGCTCGTCACCTCGTGGACGAGGTGGAGATCGATGTAGATGAGGTCGGGCTGGCCGTCCTCGCCCTTCACGACGAGGTGGTCATCCCAGACCTTCTCGGCCAGCGTGCGGGGGCGATCCGGAACCCGGATGTCGTTGGTGCTCATGCTCTTCCTGCTCCTAGCGGTCGTCGGTGTCGGCCTACGACGGACTCCGCGACGGGGAGAGGCCTAGAGCGTGATCCCGTCGCGGCGCATAAGGAGAAGTCGGGCGCACCGCACCCCTTCAGGATAGCAGGGTGCTCACCGACCCCTGTCGATCTGCGAGATCTGCACAGTGCGACGCGGCGCGCCGACCCGCCCTGTGGGCAGATCGACGCGCCGCGTCGTCAGAGTGCTCAGCCGGTCAGCGTCCGGGCTCCGTGACGGCCTTCTCGCGGCGCGCCTCGCGCGAGGACGAGATGAGGCTCGCGATGGTGGCCACGGCCATCGAGCCGACGATGACGCCGAGCGACATCCAGTTGTTGATCTCGGGCACCCAGTCGATGTGGTGGCCGCCGTTGATGAACGGCAGCTCGTTGACGTGCAGCGCGTGCAGGATGAGCTTGACGCCGATGAACGCGAGGATGAACGCGACGCCGTAGTGCAGGTACTTGAGCTTCTCGAGCAGGTCGCCGAGGAGGAAGTACAGCTGCCGCAGGCCCATGAGCGCGAAGATGTTCGCCGCGAAGACGAGGAACGGCTCCTGCGTGATGCCGTAGATCGCGGGGATCGAGTCGATCGCGAACATGAGGTCGGTCACGCCGATCGAGACGAACACGATGATCATCGGGGTGAGCATCTTCTTGCCGTTCACGACGGTGCGGAGCTTCGCCCCGTCGTACTCGTCGCTGATGTCGACGAATCGGCGGAGGGTCCGGACGATGAAGCTCTCGGTCTGCTCGTCGGCCTCGTGCTTCTCCGGCAGGGCCTGGCGCACGGCGGTGAAGATGAGGAACGCGCCGAAGATGTAGAAGATCCAGCTGAGGTTCTCGATGAGGGCGGCGCCGAGCAGGATGAACGCGGCGCGCAGCACGAGCGCGATGATGATGCCCACCATCAGCACCTCCTGCTGGTAGCGGCGGGGCACCGAGAACTGCGTCATGATCAGCACGAAGACGAACAGGTTGTCGATCGACAGGCTGTACTCCGTCAGCCAGCCCGCGACGAACTCGCCCGCGTGCTGCGCGTCGCCGAGGAACCAGAGGGCGCCGGCGAAGATGAGCGCGAGAGTGACGTAGAACACGACCCACAGCGTCGACTCGCGCGTCGACGGGATGTGCGGCCGCTTGAGGATGATGAGGAGGTCGGCGACGAGGATGAGGGTCAGGATCACGAGGGATCCGACCTGGAACCAGACAGGGATGTCCAAGCTCAGGGCCTTTCGGAGGGGACGACGGTATGCGAAAGTCTCTCCCCCGTGCTGCGCACGGTGCCTGACCGGGACCCCTCCGTCGAGGTCCGTGATGACGAGCAGGCGTTGACGGGATACTCCCCTTCGACCATCAGGATACCCAAGCGGCCAGGGCGGATGGTTGCATGTGAGACGAACGCGCTCTCGCCGGACACCTGATCGATGAGAGACGACGTATCCGCATCGGGAGGCGCGATGGACGACGCACAGCGCGACGCCGAGCTCGTCGCCGCCGCGAGGGCGGGCGACGAGGTCGCGTTCCGCGCGCTCTACCGTCGGCATGCCCGACCTGTGTACTGGATCGCGCACCGCCTCGTCGGATCCGATGCCGACGCGGAGGACGTCACGCAGGAGACGTTCGTCACGGCGTGGCGGAAGATCGCGGGGCTCGAGCTCGTCGGCGAATCGCTGCTGCCGTGGCTCGCCGCGATCTGCCGCCTCCAGGCCGCGAACCGGATCCGCGCGCGACGGCGCGCTGCCGCCGACGAGGTCGACGAGGCGCTTCCGAGCCTCGTGAGCGTCGAGCAGCAGGTGCTCGACGCGCGGCTCGCCGAGCGCATCGTCGAGGAGGTCGGCACGCTGAGCCCCCTGGACCAGCGGATCTTCCGGCTGTGCGCGGTCGACGGGTACGCCTATGCCGCGGCCGCCGAGGAGCTCGGCGTCGGCCACGGGGTCGTCCGCAATCGTCTCTCCCGCATCCGCACGCGCCTGCGTGCCGTCGTCGGAGAGGAGTCGTGATGGACGAGAGGGAGTACGCCGTGCTGCCCGAGGTGCCTGCCGAGGTCATCGACCGCATCGAGGAGCGGGTGTTCGCGGCGATCGACGAGGAGCGGGACCGCGATCGCGCGCTGCGTCCGGCACCGCGACGGCGTCGGATGTGGCCGGGGATCGTCTCGGGAGCCGCGGTGCTCGTCCTCGCGCTCGCGATCGCCCCGGCTGCCGTGTCCTGGTTCGATCAGCCGCGCGGCTCGGAAGCCGCCTACGACGGCTCGGCGAGCTCGAGCGAGGGCGGCGAGTCCGCTCCCCTGCAGGGCGAGAGCGTCACGGCGCCGGTCGAGGGCGACGACGCCGCAGCCGACAGGGAGGTGATCCGCACGGGATCCGCCTCGGTCGAGGTCGACGACGTCGATGACGCGATCGACGACATCCGCGCTCTCGTCGAGCGGCACAGAGGGCACGTCGAGGGGCTCCGCGTGACCGAGGCGGCCGCGGAGGACGCCGCGCTCCCCGGGGCGAGCTGGGTGACGGTGCGCGTGCCGGCCGACGACCTCGACGCCGTCGTCGACGCGCTCGGCGATGTCGGCGAGGTCCACGACACGGAGCTCTCGGCGCAGGACGTCACGACGCAGGCGGTGGATCTGCGCGCGCGCATCGCGGCGGCGCAGGCGTCGGTCGACCGGCTCACCGAGCTCATGGCGCAGGCGCGGTCGGTCTCGGAGCTGCTCGAGGCGGAGCAGTCGCTCTCGGAGCGGCAGGCGCAGCTCGAGTCCTACCAGCAGGAGCTCGCGCTCCTCGAGGACCAGGTCGCGATGTCGAGCCTCACGATCACGCTCACCACGGAGCCCCCCGTGACGGCGCCGGACCCGGCCGGCTTCCAAGACGGACTCGTCGCCGGCTGGAACGGCCTCGTGGCGGCCGTGAGCGGCGCAGTCGTCGCGCTCGGCTTCCTCCTCCCGTGGCTGGGGGCGGCCTCGATCGTCGCAGGAGCGTGCTGGCTCGTGGTCCGCCTGCGCAGGCGGCGGCGCGCACGCGGAGAGGCCGTTCCGGAAAACCGGCGCTGATCGGCCAGACACGCGCGGGCGACCGCAGGAGGGGGCCTCGATTTGCCCGCCCCTGTCTCTCCGTGTCATACTCTTCTGGTGCCCGGGAACGGGAAGAACACGAAGAACTGAACACAGACTACGGCCCCATCGTATAGCGGCCTAGTACGCCGCCCTCTCACGGCGGTAACGCGGGTTCGAATCCCGCTGGGGTCACCGTAGAGAAGAAGCCCGGATCCGAGGATCCGGGCTTCTTCGCGTTCCGGGTGGTTGACTGATCCTCATGCGCGTCACGAAGCACGAACATGCCGCCCTCCGCATCGAGAAGGACGGGGCGACGCTCGTCGTCGACCCGGGATCGTTCACCGCCGCCCTGCCGGACATCTCCGATCTGGCGGGCATCGTCATCACCCACGAGCACCCGGATCACTGGACCCCCGAGCACCTCGCGGCGCTCCGCGCGCGCCACCCGTCGGCTCCCGTCTTCACGACGCGCGCCGTCGCTGCGCAGCTCGACGGCGACGCGGTCGTCGTCGCATCGGGCGACAGCGCGACCGCCGGCCCCTTCCGCCTCTCGTTCCACGGCGGCGTGCACAACGAGATCCACTCCTCGATCCCGCTCGTCGAGAACATCGGCGTCTTCGTCGACGACCTCCTCTACTACCCCGGTGACTCATACGCGCTCCCCGGGCGCGAGGTGCCACTGCTCGCCGCCCCGATCGGCGCGCCCTGGCTCAAGATCGGCGAGGCGATGGACTTCGTCCTCGCGGTCGCGCCGCGCGCGGCGTTCGGCACCCACGACGTGCCGCTGTCCGCACAGGGCCTCGCGATGCACCGCGGGCGCCTGCGCTGGGCCACCGAGCAGGGCGGCGGCGTCTTCCACGACCTCGACGCGGGCGACGCGATCGACGTCGGCTGATCGGGAGCCGCGGGTCGGCCCGGGCAGAATGGCGTCATGCCCATCCTCAACAAGGACATGTCGGTCTGCATCTCGCTCTCGGGCCGACCCTCGAACATCGGCACGCGGTTCCACAACTACCTCTACGAGGAGCTGGGCCTGAACTTCGTGTACAAGGCCTTCACGATCGACGACATCGAGGGCGCCATCCGCGGCGTGCGGGCCCTCGGCATCCGCGGCTGCTCGGTGTCGATGCCGTTCAAGGAGGCCGTCATCCCGCTCGTCGACGAGATCGAGCCCTCGGCCGAGGCGATCGCCTCGGTGAACACGATCGTCAACGACGGCGGCCGCCTCATCGCCTCGAACACCGACTACGAGGCCGTCGCCGAGCTGCTCGCGGCGCATGACGTGGACCCCGCACTCCCGGTGGTCGTGCGGGGTTCGGGTGGGATGGCCAAGGCCGTGGTCGCGGCCTTCCGGGGCGCGGGATTTGACCGCCTGACCGTGGTCGCGCGCAACCCGCAGGCCGGACCGGCCCTCGCCGACGCCTACGGGTACCGGTGGGCGCCGACCGACCCCGAGCCGGGCGAGGGCGTGATCGTCAACGTGACGCCGCTCGGCATGGACGGCCCCGACGCCGACGCGCTGGCCTTCTCGCCCGCGCACGTGGAGGCCGCCGACGTCGTCTTCGATGTCGTCGCCTTCCCCTCGGAGACGCCGCTCGTGCGGGCGGGACGCGACGCCGGCAAGCGGCTGATCACGGGCGCCGAGGTCATCGCCCTGCAGGCCGCCCGTCAGTTCGCCCGGTACACGGGCATCACGCCGACGCCCGATCAGGTGCGCCGGGCCTCCGAGTTCTCGCGCGCCGGCTGACGCGGCGGAGCGCCTTCCCCGCGACGCGCGGCCGGGGAGTACCGTGCTGTGCACGACAGACCCGCGCGGGCGGGGCGGCTCGACAGGAAAAGGCGGGAACGACGATGTCCGACCAGGTCTACCTCTACATCGCGCTCGGCATCTACTTCGCGGGCATGCTCGCGATCGGCTTCTTCGCCGCCCGCCGCACGAAGGACCACGAGGACTACATGCTCGCGGGGCGCAACCTGCCGCCCTGGGTCGCCGCTCTCTCGGCGGGCGCGTCGGACATGTCGGGATGGCTCGTGATGGGACTCCCGGGCGCGATCTACGCGACCGGCCTCATCGAGGCCTGGATCGCGATCGGGCTCACGATCGGCGCCTACCTGAACTGGCTCATCGTCGCGCCCCGGCTGCGCGCGTACACCGAGGTCAGCAACAACTCGATCACCGTGCCGAGCTTCTTCGAGAATCGGCTGAAGGACCGGTCGCGGCTGCTCCGGATCGTCTCGGCCCTCATCATCCTCGTCTTCTTCACGCTCTACATCTCATCGGGGATGGTCGCCGGCGGCGTGTTCTTCGAGAGCTCGTTCGACGGCGACTACCTCGTGGGCATGCTCCTCGTCACGGGCGTCACACTCGCCTACACCCTGTTCGGCGGCTTCCTCGGCGCATCTCTCACCGACGTCGCGCAGGGCCTGCTCATGATGGTCGCACTCATCCTCGTGCCGGTCGTCGCCATCGCGAACGTCGGCGGGCTGGGCGCCGTCGGCGAGGCGATCGCCTCGGCATCGCCCGACGCCCTCTCGTTCACGGGCGGCGAGGCGCTGTCCGGTGCCACGGTGCTCGCGATCGTGTCGGCCCTCGCGTGGGGCCTGGGCTACTTCGGGCAGCCGCACATCATCGTGCGCTTCATGGCGCTGCCGTCGCCGGCAGGGGCGAAGCCCGCCCGGCGCATCGGGATCGGCTGGATGGTGATCTCGATGGGCGGCGCGGTCATCGCGGGCCTCGCGGGCATCGCCTACTTCGACCAGCCCGGCGTCGAGGAGCTCGCGAACCCCGAGACGGTCGTGCTGCGGATGTCGCAGATCCTGCTGCACCCGCTCATCGCCGGCTTCGTGCTCGCCGCCGTCCTCGCCGCCATCATGAGCACGATCTCGAGCCAGCTCATCGTGTGCTCCTCGGCACTCGTCGAGGACCTCTACAAGGTCGTGCGGAAGGCTCCGCCGCGTGACCGCACGCTGGTGATCCTGGGGCGCTCGTGCGTCCTCGCCGTCGCGATCGTCGCGGCACTCCTCGCCATCAGCCCCAACGACACGATCCTCGGGCTCGTGGCGTTCGCCTGGGCCGGGTTCGGTGCGTCCTTCGGGCCGCTCATCCTCCTCAGCCTGTTCTGGAAGCGCCTCACGGCGTGGGGCGTCCTCGCCGGCATGGTCTCCGGCTCCGTCATCGTCTTCACATGGCCGCTGCTCGGCACCGGCGTGTACGAGCTGCTCCCGGGCTTCATCGGCGCCCTCATCATCGCCGTGCTCGTCAGCCTCGCGACGTACCGCGCGAACGCGGACATCGAGCGGGAGTTCACGGACACCGCCGCTCTGACCATCGCGCGGCCCGGGGCGCCCGCGTGAGCATCGGCATCCGCCGGTGGTGGCAGGGCCCGCTCGACGTCGAGGGCCTCGCGATCACGGCGGTCTCCGCGGCGGCGGATGGCGCGCGTGCTGTCGCGCGCGCCCGCGGACTGTCCGTCTCGGTGGACACGTCCTCCGAGCTCATCCGATCGGCGTTCGAGACGGTCGAGCACGCCCGCGTCGACGGCCGGAGCGTGTCGCCGTGGGCTGATCTCTCGGGCTTCGTCGCCTGCGCCGACGGGTTCGCGCGTCTGCACGGCAACTACCCGCACCATGCCGACGCCATCCGCCGCGCACTGGGGGTCGAGACGCGGCGCGAGCTCGACGCGCGCGCTGCCGGCATGCCCGCGCAGGAGCTCGAGGACACGGTCGTCGCGGCGGGCGGCATCGCGGCCCGCGTGCGCACGGCCGATGAGTGGAAGGACCATCCACACGGACGCGTGACGCATGACGCGGCCTGGACCGAGGTGGTCCCGGACGGGGAGAGCCGCATCGCGCCTTCCGACATCGCCCCGCTCGCGGGCGTGCGGGTCGTCGATCTCACCCGCGTGCTCGCGGGACCGACGTGCACGCAGCTCCTCGCCTGCCTCGGCGCCGACGTGCTGCGGGTCGATCCGCCCGACCGGCCGGAGATCCTCGAGCAGCACCTCCTGACGGGGATGGGCAAGCGCTCGATCGAGCTCGATCTCGCGAGCCGCGCCGCCGACGCGCGGGCTCTCGTCGCCGACGCCGACGTCGTCGTGCTGGGCTACCGTCCCGGTTCCCTCGACCGCTTCGGACTGACGCCGACCTCCCTCGCGGCCGATCACCCGGGCCTCATCGTCGCGACCCTCTCGGCGTGGGGCGAGGACGGCCCCTGGGGTGCCCGTGCGGGATTCGACTCGATCGTCCAGGCGGCGACGGGGATCGCAGACCGGTGCGCCGACGCCGACGGACGACCGGGCGCGCTGCCCGTGCAGGCGCTCGACTTCGCGACGGGATACGTGCTGGCCGCGCGCGTGCTCGAGCTCCTCGCCTCGGGGCGCGGCGGTCTCGTGCGGGCAAGCCTCCTCGGCGCGGCGCGGGCGCTCCTCGCGTCTGCGCCGCCGCCCGAGGCCGACGACGAGGTGTCGATGGGGACGACGATGGTGAACGTCAGCTCCCCGCACGGCACGCTCTTCCTGCCCCCTCCCCCGGTCCTCCTCGACCGCCGCTCGATCGAGCGCGACGTCGGCGGGTACGGCGCGGCCGCACCCGCCTGGCGCTGACATCCGGCTCAGCGCCCGCCGCGGGCCCTGCGCTCTCCCTCGGCGAGCCGCGCGAGCGCGACCGCGCCGACGAGGAGGCCGAAGTCACGCAGCGCCACGTCGAAGTAGCCGGGCAGGGTCGCCAGATTCACGATGATCCCGAGCAGCCACGCCGCCACGACCCACGCGCCCCAGCGCGGGAGAATCGCGACGAGCACGCCGGCGGCGATCTCGACGACCCCGACGACGCGCATGGCGAACACGTCGTCGCCGGGGAGGATCGCGTCGATCCAGGGCGCGAGATAGATCGTCCAGTCGACGAGGAGATTCGTGAACTTGTCGAGCCCGAAGAGGATCGGCGCGACGGTGAACACGGTGCGGAGCAGCAGGAACGCCTGGTGCGTCGGTGAGCGGAGATCGCCGACCCCGGTGAGCGTCTCTGCTCGGGAACTGCGGAGTGTCGACATGAGCGTCGTCCTTTCTATCGGAAGTTACTCCGAACGTTAGAAGGAGGGTAGTCTTTCGTCAAGAGGATTCTCCGAAAGAAGGCGGACGAGATGACCGATGCCGATTCCGAGGCCACCCGCCGGATCCGCGGGCTCGCCGATCCGCTCCGCCGCGCCATCTACGCGTTCCTCAGCCGCCAGCGCCACGCGGTCACGCGTGACGAGGCGGCGAGCGCGCTCGACATCCCGCATCACCAAGCGAAGTTCCACCTCGACCGCCTCGAGCAGGACGGCCTCGTGACGGTCGACTACGCCCGCCCGCCCGGGCGCACCGGCCCGGGCGCGGGGCGACCCGCCAAGCGGTACCGCCCTGCCGAGAGCGAGATCGCCGTCTCGGTGCCGCCGCGTGGCTACGACGTCGCGGGTGATCTGCTCGCCCGCGCGATCACGCGCAGCGCGGCCGACGGCATCCCGGTGGCGGAGGCGGTCGTCGACGTCGCGCGAGCCAGGGGCCGCGCGATCGCCGCGGCGCGGGGCGCCGAGCCGCCCGTCTCCGCGTCCGCCGCGCGGGAGGCGGCCGAGGACATCCTGCGCGGCGAGGGATACGAGCCCGAGCGCGACGGGCCCACCACGGTGCTGCGGAACTGCCCGTTCCATCGACTCGCCCAGGATCACCGCGACCTGGTGTGCGGCATGAACTGCGCGCTCATCGACGGAGTGGGCGACGCGCTCGCGCCGCACTCGCCCGCGGTCGCCCTCGAGCCGGAGGACGGCCGCTGCTGCGTCACCCTCCGCGAGGGGGCCTAGCGGCCGCGCTCAGTGCGACGACGTGGAGTGCGCCTCGTCGAAGGTCGGACGGCGGCCGAACAGGCGCGCGATGAGGAGCACGACCCCCACGATGACGAGCCCCTCGATGAAGCCGAACACCGCGGAGATCGCCGTGTCGACGACCCAGACCACCACGCCGCCGAGCGGCTCGAGCGCGTGCTCGACCGCATGGAGCGCATCCGCGAAGACGTGCAGGCCGACCTCGCCGAGGTTCACGATCACGAGGTGCCCGCCGACCCACAGCATCGCGACGGTGCCGATCACGCTGATGACGCGGAACACGGCGGGCATGGACGTCACGATGCGGGCGCCCGTGAGCCGCACGCTGCCGACCGGGCTCTCGGCCATCCGCATCCCGATGTCGTCGATCTTCACGAGCAGCGCGACCGCCCCGTAGACGAGCAGGGTCATGAGCAGCGCGATCACGGCGAGCACCGCGAGGGTCTGCCAGAACCCCATTCCCGCATCGAGGCTCGCGAGCGAGATGAGCATGATCTCGGTCGAGAGGATGAGGTCGGTGCGGATCGCGCCCCACACGAGGCGCTTCTCGTCGCGCGCGCCCTCGTCCGCATGGCCGTGCCCGAATCCGAACCACTCGAGGACCTTCTCCGCGCCCTCGAAGCAGAGGTACGAACCGCCCAGGATGAGCAGGAACGGGAGCACCCACGGCGCGAAGGTCGTGAGCAGCATCGCCACGGGGATGATGATGAGGAACTTGTTCGCGAGCGAGCCGAGCGCGATGCGGCCCACGACCGGCAGCTCGCGCGCGGGCGTGATGCCCTGCACGTACTGCGGGGTCACGGCGGCATCGTCGATGACCACGCCGGCGGCCTTCGACGAGGCCTTCACAGCGGCGGTCAGGATGTCGTCCACGACGGCGAGCAGGCCGACAGACATGTGTTCTCCCACGGGTCCGAGCACGAGACGGGCAACGCAACGCTACCCGACGGGGATGGTCCTCCCCGCCGGGCAGCGCCGCGTCACCGCTGCGCGACGCCTCGGAAGCCGCGCAGGCGCAGGCTGTTGCCGACGACGAACACGCTCGAGAAGGCCATCGCGGCGCCCGCGAGCATGGGGTTCAGCATGCCGAGCGCGGCGATCGGGATGGCCGCGACGTTGTACGCGAACGCCCAGAACAGGTTGGACTTGATCGTCGAGAGCGTGCGCCGGGAGAGGCGGATGGCATCGACCGCGGCTCGCAGGTCGCCCCGGACGAGCGTGATGTCGGACGCCTCGATGGCCACGTCGGTCCCCGTGCCCATCGCGAGCCCGAGATCGGCCTGAGCGAGCGCGGGGGCGTCGTTCACGCCGTCGCCCACCATCGCGACGACGCGGCCCTCGCGCTGCAGTCGCGCGACGACCTCGACCTTGTCCTGCGGCAGGACCTCGGCGTGGACGAGCTCGATGCCGACCTCGGCGGCGATCCGCTCGGCCACCGCGCGGTTGTCGCCGGTCAGCAGCACGGGGGTGAGACCCAGCTCCTTCAGCTCGGCGATCGCCTGGGCGCTGGTCGGCTTGACGGTGTCGGCCACGACGAGGAGCCCTCGTGCGCGTCCGTCCCATCCGACCGCGACGACGGTGCGGCCATCCGCCTCCTCGCGCCGCTGCGCCTCCGCGACGTCGGCGGAGAGGTGCAGAGCCCAGTCGGACAGGAGAGAGGCCCGGCCGACGACGACGGCCGCGCCGTCGACGACCCCCTGCACGCCCCTTCCCTCGAGGTTCTGGAACCCCTCCACGACGGGCAGCGCGCCGAGCTCCGCCGTCGCCGCGCGCGCGATCGCCTGGGCGATCGGGTGCTCCGACGCGCTCTCGAGCGCGCCTGCGAGCCGCAGGACATCGGCCCGCTCGACACCCGGCTCGGTCACGACGTCGACGAGCGTCATCCGTCCGCTGGTCACCGTGCCCGTCTTGTCGAGCACGACCGTGTCGACCCGGCGCGTCGACTCGAGCACCTCGGGCCCCTTGATGAGGATGCCCATCTGCGCTCCGCGGCCGGTTCCGACGAGAAGCGCCGTCGGCGTGGCGAGTCCCAGCGCGCACGGGCAGGCGATCACGAGGACCGCCACGGCTGCCGTGAAGGCCGCCGACGCCGGGAAGCCCGCGCCGAGCCACGCGCCGAGCGCGACCACCGCGATCGCGATGACGATCGGCACGAAGACCCCCGAGATGCGGTCCGCGAGCCGCTGGACCTCGGCCTTCCCGCTCTGGGCGTCCTCGACCATCCGCGCCATCTGGGCGAGCTGCGTGTCAGCCCCGACGCGCGTCGCACGCACGACGAGCCGCCCGCCCTCGTTGACGGTCGCACCCGTCACCGCGTCGCCCTCGCCGACCTCGACCGGCACGGACTCGCCCGTGAGCATCGACGCGTCGACCGCCGAGGTGCCGGAGACCACGACGCCGTCGGTCGCGATCTTCTCCCCCGGGCGGACGACGAACTCGTCGCCGACGGCGAGCTGCGACGCGGGGATCCGGGTCTCGACGCCGCCGCGCAGCACCGAGACCTCCTTGGCGCCGAGCTCGAGGAGCGCCCGCAGAGCGGCGCCGGCCTGGCGCTTCGAGCGCTTCTCGAAGTAGCGGCCCGCGAGGATGAACATCGTCACGCCCGCGCCGACCTCGAGGTAGATGTTCGCCGCGCCATCCGAGGGCGCGATGGAGAGCTCGAAGGCATGCGTCATGCCCGGCTCGCCCGCTGTGCCCAGGAAGAGCGCGTAGAGCGACCACAGGAACGCCGCCGAGGTGCCCATCGAGATGAGCGTGTCCATGGTCGCCGCCCCGTGCCGCAGGTTGAGCCACGCGGCGCGGTGGAACGGCCACGCCGCCCACACGATGACGGGTGCGGCGAGGGCGAGCGACGCCCATTGCCAGTACGGGAACTGCAGCGCGGGGATCATCGACATCGCGATGACGGGGAGCGTCAGCACGACCGATCCGATCAGCCGCTGCCGCAGCGAGCGCAGCTCCGGATCATCCGGCTCGCCGTCATCCGACGGCTCGTCGACGGGCGGCTTCGGAAGGGCGGCCGTGTACCCGGTCTTCTCCACCTCGGCGACGAGCAGCGCCGGGTCGTACCCCTCGGGCACGGTGACGCGCGCCTTCTCGGTCGCGTAGTTCACGGTCGCCGACACGCCCTCGAGCTTGTTGAGCTTCCGCTCGATCCGGTTCGCGCACGACGCGCAGGTCATGCCTCCGATCTCGAGCTCGATGTCGGCGCCCCCGACGGACGTGCTCATCAGTGGCCTCCCGAATGCGCATGCCCGTGCCCGGCTGCGGCCGCGCCGGCGTCGAGCACGAACTCCGCGGTGTGGACCTGCCCGCCGACCTGGAAGTCCAGATAGAGCAGGTAGCGTCCGGTGGTCGGCGCCTCCGCTGCGAACGCGATCTCCGGACCGCCGAGGTCGTCCGCGCCGGGCTCCGCCCCCTCGGGATGCACATGGAGATACGCGAGGTCGCCCTCGCGCAGCGCGACGAGGTGCCCGAATGCCCCGAGATACGGCTCAAGCGCGGTGACCGGCTCGCCGTCGCGGGTGATCGAGAGCGTGAGCTCCTGTGCGGCACCCGGAGCGAGGTCGCCCGCGAGCTCGACGGTGTACCCGCCCACCTCGTCCACGCGCGACGGCTCGGCGCTGACGGGGGTGTAGTCGCCCGCGACCTCGACCGAGCGCGCGAGGGTGAGCCCCTGCGCGCCGTCGCCTGCCGGCGTGAAGTCGGCGTACACGCGGTACGTGCCGGCGGCCTCCCACGACCACGGGATGCTCCAGGCTCCGGTGTGCGCGTCGAGCTCGGGATGGACGTGGCGGAAGTGCGCGCCATCGGAGCGCACCACGATGAGGTGCAGCTCCTTCTCGTGCTCGATCGCGTACGACGTGAGCGGCTCACCCGCGCTGTCGAGGATCTGGAAGCTCAGCTCCCCCTGCTCCCCCGCCCCGCTCGGAGCGGCGACCGCGGTGAGCGTGTAGCCGTCGGCGCTGAGCGTGACGCCCTGCGGGGCGTGCGCGCCGTGCGCGCCATCGCCAGGCGCGCCGTGCGCGCTCTCGCTCTGCGCGCCATCCGATGCCGTGCCATCCGTCGGCGCGGTCGTGTGACCGCCTCCGTGACCATCCACCTTGTCCTCCTCGTTCCATGCGGTGACGACCGCGTCGGGGGCGACGGCCGACGCGACCCCGAAGGCCGCGCCGAACGCCGCCACCAGTCCGGCGCCGTACAGGGCGAGCCGCGCCCCCGCGTTCATCAGACGCGCTCCGCCGAGTAGCCGGCCTCCTCAACGGCCGCGAGGATCTTCGCGTCGTCGATCTCGGCCGTGCCGCTCACGACGAGGCGGCCCGTCTGCGCGCTCACGTCGATGCCCTCGACGCCCGGCACCTCGCCCACTTCCTCGCGCACCGACATCTCGCAGTGCCCGCAGGTCATGCCCGTCACGCGGTATTCGATCTCCGTCATCTTCGGTCCTCTCGTCAGGTTCGGAAGGGTGTCACCTGCGCCAACCGTATACCCCCCGGGGGTATTCCCGCAACGTGCTCCCTCTTGCTGCGAACGCCTCGGCCGAGCACGCTGGAAGACACATCGGCTTCGGCGGAACCGGAGGTGAGGACGATGCAGGTGAAGCCCGGCGATCGCCTCGTCGTGGAGGGCCACACAGACAGCGAGCCGCGCCGCGAGGCGGAGGTCCTGGAGGTGCGCGGACCGGACGGCGGTCCGCCGTTCCTCGTGCGCTGGAAGGACGGCCACGAGGGCCTCGTCTTCCCGGGAGCCGACGCGCACATCGTCGCGCGCGACGGCGCCTGACGCACCGTCACGCGCGACCCGGGTTCAATGCGGGCTGTTATGCCCGGGCAGCCGCAGAATGGAGGCATGAAACCGGAGGGGTGGGCGCTGATCGTCGTCGGCACGCTCGCCGCCGGGCTCATCTCGATCGCGTTCCTCGGCGCGCTGGGGCGGCTCGCCCCGGGACAGGCCGGCGCGATGACGCTCAGCCTGCTCGCCCTGGCCCTTTCGGGGCTCGTCGCGCTGCTCTTCTCGCCGGAGGCACGCGAGCGGCGTGCCCGCAGGCGAGGAACGCCGGGTGCGTCCGCACCCGCGACCGACGCCGTGCGACAGGAGACACGGGAGCAGCCACTGATCCCCATGGCGGAGTCCTGAGCCATGCCCTCCCAGACGCACGAGCTGAGGTTCACCCCAACCGAGGTGCGAAAGCGCTTCGTGAGCTGGTCGGACGGCGAGGCCGATCGAGAATGGGAATGCCTCCAGCTCATCTGGACACACGCGCCCGGGCTCGCCCCTCGTCCCCTGAGGCGAGAGGTCGCAGACGGACACCCGGTCGTGGTCATGGAGCGGATCCCGGGCGAGCCGCTCGGTGAGGGGCCGCTCACCCCGGCTCAGACCGCTTCCCTCGGACGGGCCCTGCACCGCCTCTATCGCATCCCGATCGAGGGCATCACGGCTGCGGCGATCTCCGAGCGGCGATACGGACCTTCGACGCTCCCCGCTGCGCTCATCGGCTGGCTGCGCGAACCACAGGACCTCGCCCGCTGCGCGGATCCTGCCCGAGTACGCGACGGCATCGAAGCGGCGCTCGCATGGCTTGCGCGTTCGGACAACCGTCCGGAAGCGCAGCTGACGAGTCTCGGGATCGCCGATCTCAATCCCGCGAACGTCCTGTGGGACGGCGAGACCTGTCGCCTCGTCGATTTCGAAGACGGCGGCGTCACCGATCCCGCCTATGATCTCGCAGACCATGTCGAGCACATCGCCGCACGCCGAAGTGGGGTCTACGACCCCGATGCTCTCTCGACTGCCGTCGGCTTCTCCGAAGAGGAACGCGCTCGAATGCGCGCATTCCGACCGTTGTGGGCGGCCTTCTGGCTCGCGATGCTGCTGCCTGGGAACGGGGCATTCCGTCGCAATCCACCGGGTTCGACGGAGACCCGGGCCGCTTACCTGATGCGTCTCATCGCCTGATCGACGCGCACCGCGGCGTCGGGCGCTTCACGCTCAGGATGACTCGGAGCCGCCGGGCGCGTCCGCGATGACGCGGTCGATCCAGTCGCGACGCGGGAGCGATGGGATCGCGTCCCGCGGGAACCACCCCAGCTCGAGGAGCTCCTCGAGGTCGGGGGTCGCCGCGGAGAGCAGCTCGCAGTCGAACGCGGTCGTCACATAGCCGACCTGGTCGCCGTTCGGATAGGTGACCATCATGGGCTCGCCGCCGTAGACGCCGACGATGCCGCGGACGCGGACTCGCGCACCGGTCTCCTCGAGGACCTCGCGCAGCAGCGCCGCGGCCGGCTCCTCCCCCGGCTCGACACCGCCGCCGATCAGGCTCCAGAGCCCCGAGTGACGATGCCGCGCCAGCAGGAAGCGGTCATCGTCGCGGATCACCGCTGTGACGCCGGGAAGCAGCAGGAGATCGGTCCCGATGCGGGAGCGGATCGAGGCGACGTAGTCCGACATCGGCATGCACGGAGTCTAGGCACGACCGGCGACGAAGTCCGGGAAGTCGGCGGGTCCGATGCCGTCTTCCGCGAAGAATGCACGCACGAAGCGGGCGGCCTCCTCCTCGATCCGATCCAGCGGCAACCCGGACACCGTGAAGCCATAGGTGCCGTCGGCGGGCCCGGTGAGCCACCTGAAATCAACGCAGCGCTGTCCGCCCGGCTGCTCTCGCGTGTCGACCTGGAACGTCTCTCCCTCGACCTCGATCACGGTGCTCATCGCTCCACCGTACGATGCACAGACGATCTCCCTCTTCGAAGTCGTCCTCGACCTGCGTCTGCCGTAGCCCGCCGAACTCCGCGCATGGACACTCGGTTGCGAGACGCGTCCGAGCCCGCCGGCGGAGCGCCTCGATATCGTGAAGGGCATGGAGGAGCCGACGGAACCAGACACGCCGGAAACGGAGCCGTGGTCGCCGCGGCGTCGCCGACTCACGGGAACCCTCATCGTCCTGATCCTCGTCGGGCTCGTCGCCTTCGCTCCGGGGCCGATTCTGCGGATCATCCACACGAATAATGCCCACCAGCTCGTCGACAGCCTTCCCGCCGAGCGCGACACGCTGCTCGCGAAGCGGGAAGAGTTCCGTGCCCCGCTCGAACAGCTCGGCGCTCCCGTGCGCTCCTGGACCGAGGTGTCCTGCTCGCTCGCACCGCAATACAGCGACGGCGACGGCGAACAGGACATCGTGATGTTCTATTCGCAGCAATGCTCGCTGCGGAGCATCGAGCTCTACCCTGTGCCGGATGAGCTCACAGACGGCGCATCCGTCGCCGCATGGCTCGGAGGCCACACCGCGGGCGACCCGACGTGCAGCGAGCTCATCTTCGACGTCCTCACCCCTGACGCCGGTGCCGTGGGCCCCGACGCGTACACCCCGGACTTGTGGTGGATTGACCCAGACGGCACACCGCCCGAGGATGAGCCGGATCGCTGCATGCTCGCCGCTCCTGGCGGGCCGCGCACGGCGCACACCACCGTCGACGTCGACGAGCCGCTGACCGCAAGCTCCTATCTCGTCTACACGGTCTGGACGCCTGTGGCCGCGACCGACGTCGGATGCGACTACGCGATGTCGTCCTGGCTCGGCGGATGCGTGGGAGAGCCGGACGGCTTCCCCGTGGTCTGAGCGGGGCTCGAGGGAGTGAGTTCCTGCGCGGCCTGCAGCTCAGATCGACACCGCCGCGTACAAGAAAACCCCCGCCGGAGCGGGGGTTCTTCAGAGCTGGGGTACCTGGACTCGAACCAAGAACAACTGAACCAGAATCAGCCGTGTTGCCAATTACACCATACCCCAAGAGGTTTCCGGCCTGGGCCGTACCGAGGGTCTACTCTACCCGAACCGGCGAGGGCGTCCAAACCGGGGCGTTCCCCATGGCGTGTCGCTCACGCGACGCGGCGTGCGACCTCGAGGAACGCGTCGACCGAGGCCGAGACGCAGGTGGCCCGCCGGCTCGCGAGGATGGGCACCGGATCGATGTCGACGATCGGCACGCACACGATCCCCGGGCGCCGATAGTGCGTCGCGACGGAGGCCGCCGCGATGTTCACGCCGATCCCCGCGGCGCACAGCTCCAGCAGACCCTCGACGTCGTCGGCGACAGCGGTGACGCGCGGGCGCACGCCGCTCGGCCGCGGGTCGACCAGCCACCACGAGCGCACCGGCCCCTCCGCGGCTCCGACCACGACGAACGGGAGGTCGTCGGTCTCCGCGATGCTGACGCTGTCGCGTGCCGCGAGCGGATGGTCGTCGCGCAGCACGAGCACGCGCGGCTCGGTCGCGATCTGCTCAGACGAGACCCCGTCCTCCCTCGCGCCGGACGGTGGGGCGATCACGACGTCGACGACGCCGTCGCGCAGGGCCTGCGCCCCCGCGAAGAAGCCCAGGCGCACGAGCTCGACGTCGAGGTCGGCGTCCGCTGCCACGAGCTCGGCGAGCGCACGGCTCACGATCGGGCCCGCGCCAGCCGCGACGACGCCGACGCGCAGCGTGCCACCCCCTGCCGACTCCGACGCCCACGCCTCCACCGCACGATGCGCGCGATCCGCCTCCACCGCGAGCGGGAGGAACGCCCGACCGCGCTCGGTCAGCGCTACGGACCGCGGCGTCCGGTCGAACAGCCGCGCGCCGACCACGGACTCGAGGCGCGCGATCTGCTGACTGAGCGTGGGGCCCGAGATGTGGAGGGCCGCCGCGGCACGGCCGAAGTGCAGGTGCTCGGCGACCGTCACGAAGTAGCGCAGCTGCGTCGCCGACACGTTCATGGCTCGATGTTAGCCCGCGGCTAATGCGCGTGCGCCTCTTCCACGTGGACGCACGCCCGGGCTCCGCGCGAGGCTGAACCCGTTCCTTCCCCCTCGACAAGGAGGTCGTCCGTGTCCGACACCGCCCCCGCCATCCCGAGCGCCCTGCCCGGTGCGCCCGCCCCGTACTTCCTCGACGAGGTGCAGGGCGACAAGCTCGTCATGTTCGACCAGCTCTTCACGCTCCTCACGACGGGAACGCAGAACGAGGGGCAGTTCGACGCGTTCGTGACGGAGGGACGGCCCGGGCGTCCGGTGCCCGCGCACTACCACGCGCTCACGCACGAGACCTTCTTCGTGCTCGAGGGCGCCATCCGCCTCTGGATGGATGACCGCAACGGCTTCCGCGAGACCCGCATCCTCGAGGCGGGCGGCTTCGGGTTCGTTCCGAAGGGCACGGTCCACTCGTATCGCATCGAGCGCACGGGCAGGATCTTCGGCGTCACGAGCGCGCCCTTCACCGACTTCTTCCGCGCGGTCGGCGCCCCCACCGACATCCCCGGGATCCCCGAGCCCGACCGCTTCCACATCCCGCCGTTCGAGCGGATGGCGGCCGCGGGCGCCCAGTACGACGTCAACTTCGTCGAGGGCTATGAGCTCTTCGACTGAGCGGACGCTGCGCGACGTCGTCTACGCGACGCGCCCCGGGTTCCGGCCGCTCTCCCTCGACCTGCATCGACCGGAGGCCGACGGCGCCCCGCTCATCGTGTTCGTGCACGGCGGCGGCTGGCGCGTCGGCAGCCGCCGGGTCATGTGCCCGACGTTCGCCCCCGAGCACGGGTTCCCTCGACTCGTCGCCGACGGGTTCGCCGTCGCCTCGATCGACTACCGTCTGAGCGGCGAGGCGGTGTTCCCCGCGCCGCTCGACGACGTCGCGGCAGCGCTCGCGTGGCTCCGCGAGCACCAGGGCGCGCTCGCGGTCGACGCGACGCGCATCGTCCTGTGGGGCGAGTCGGCGGGCGCGCACCTCGCGGCGCTCGCGGGGCTCTCGGATGGCGCGGTGCGCGGGGTCGTGGACTGGTACGGCCCGAGCGACCTCGTCTCGTTCCCCGCGCCTGCGCCGTCGGATGAGCACCCCACGCGCGAGGAGGCGCTGCTGGGCGGCGCCGTGGCCGACCTCCCCGAGCGCGCGCGTGCCGCGAGCCCCGCGCGTCAGGTCGCGCCCGGCGCGCCGCCGTTCCACATCGCGCACGGGATCGACGACACGGCCGTGCCCGCCGCGCAGAGCGAGGCGCTGCACGCCGCGCTCGTGGCCGCGGGCGCCGACGCGACGCTGCAGCTCGTGCCGGGGGCGGGCCACCTGTGGCAGGGGCTCGACGACCCCGACGACGTCCTGTCCCCCGCGCTCGCCTTCGCGCGCCGCGTCACCGGGTGACGCGGCGCGCGTCCGCTCAGCCGAGCTTCTGGACGAGGGCGCTCAGGCGCCGGATCGACTCGGCCTTGCCGAGCAGCTCCATCGACTCGAACAGCGGCGGCGAGACCCGGCGCCCGGTGATCGCGACGCGCGGCGGGCCGTAGGCCACGCGCGGCTTGAGTCCGAGATTCTCGACGAGCGCGCCGCTGAGCGCGTCCTGGATGCCCTGCGCCGTGAACTCCGCCTCCGGCACGACCTCGAGGGCCCCGACGCACGCCGTGAGCACGACGCCCGCGTTCTCGGGAAGCCCCGCGAGCGCATCGTCGTCGTACGCGACCTCGTCCGAGAAGAGGAAGCCGAGGAGGCCGGGGGCGTCGCCCAGAAGCGGAAGGCGCTCCTGGATGAGCGGTGCGGCCTTCGCGAGCAGCGCGCGCTGGTCGTCGGTCGGGGTCGCGTCGACGAGGCCCGCCTGCGCGAGATACGGCACGATCCGCTCGGCGAAGTCGTCGGGCGCGAGCATCCGGATGTGGTCGCCGTTGATCGACTCGGCCTTCTTCTGGTCGAAGCGCGCGGGGTTCGGGTTGACGTCCTCGATGTCGAACGCGGCGACGAACTCCTCGAGCGAGAACACGTCGCGGTCGGGGCCGATGGACCAGCCGAGCAGCGCGAGGTAGTTGAGCAGCCCCTCGGGGATCATGCCCTTCTCGCGCTGCAGGAACAGGTCGGCGCGGGGGTCGCGCTTCGAGAGCTTCTTCGTGCCGTCGCCCAGGACGAGCGGCATGTGCCCGAAGCGCGGGATGAAGGTCGTGACGCCCGCGTCAATGAGCGCGCGGTAGAGCGAGAGCTGACGGGCCGTCGACGGCATGAGGTCCTCGCCGCGCAGCACGTGGGTGATCCCCATCAGCGCGTCGTCGACGGGGTTCACGAACGTGTACAGCGGGACGCCGTTCGGGCGCACGATGACGAAGTCGGGGAACGAGCCGGCCGGGAAGGTCACCTCGCCGCGGATGAGGTCGACGTACGTGAGGTCCTCGTCGGGAACGCGCAGCCGCAGCGCGGGCTGGCGGCCCTCGGCGCGGAAAGCGGCCTTCTGCTCCTCCGTGAGGTCGCGGTCGTGGTTGTCGTAGCCGAGCTGCTTGGCGCGGCCGGCAGCCTCGTTGCGGGCGTCGATCTCCTCGGCGGTCGAGAAGCTCTCGTAGACGAGCCCCGCGGCGATGAGCTTGTCGAGCACCTCGCGGTAGATGTCATGCCGCTGCGACTGCCGGTACGGCGCGTGCGGCCCGCCGGTCTCGACGCCCTCGTCCCAGTCGATGCGCAGCCAGCGCAGCGCGTCGAGGAGCTGCTGGTAGCTCTCCTCGCTGTCGCGGGCCGCGTCGGTGTCCTCGATGCGGAAGACGAGCTTGCCGCCGTGGTGACGGGCGTAGGCCCAGTTGAACAGGGCCGTGCGGACGAGGCCGACGTGAGGGAGGCCGGTGGGCGACGGGCAGAAGCGCACGCGCACGTCGGCGCCGGTGGCGGTCGTGGTGCGGGGATCGGGAGCAGACATCCCGTCCAGTCTAGTTCGCGGCGCCCGGTGGCCCGTCAGCGCTCAGCGCCGCGCGAGGGGCGACAGCACGGTCGTGAGCGCGACGAGCACGAGGGCGACGAGCGCGAGCGCCCCGTAGCCCCACTGCCCGAGGACGACGCCCGCGAGAACGGCGCCGACCGCCGCGGACGAGGTCATCAGCGTGTCGCCGATCCCCTGCCGCCGCGGGCGGAGGTCGACCGGCGTGCTCTCGGTGAGGAGCGCCGCGCCCGCCACCGTGGCCGCGCTCCAGCCGAGCCCGAGCAGGAACAGCGCGACGATCACGATGCCCTGCACGTCGGACCCGAAGGTCGCCAGCAGCAGCGCGCACGCGAGGACCCCCTGCCCCAGGAGGACGACGGCGACGCGGCCCCAGCGGTCGGCCAGCCAGCCGAACACGGGCGACAGCCCGTACATGCCGAGGACGTGGAGCGCGATCGTCGTGCCGACGAGGAGGGTCACGGCCTCGTTCGCGCCCGCGGCCCCGCCGTGCCCGGCGTGCGCGAGGTGCTGGAGGTGCACGGGCGTCATCGCCATGACCGACGCCATGACGACATGCGACGCGGCCACGGCGAACATCGCATAGCGCGCCGCGAGGGGGCGGTCCGCGTCGACCGGCGGCGCCGCGCCTCCCGCGGCGTCGCGCGAGATCCGCTGGGCGAGCAGAAGCGGATCGGGGCGCAGCGCGACGAGGTAGAGGATGAGCGCGGCCGCCTGCGCGACGATGGAGAAGAGGTATGCGCCGGTGAGCGGCGGCATGCCGACGAGCCGGCCGAGCGCCTCTCCCGGAGTCAGCAGCAGCGGCCCGAGCACGCCGCCGACCGTCGTCGCCCAGACGACCGTGCCGAGGTCGCGTCCGCGGCGCTCGCCCGCGGCGAGGTCGGTCGCCGCGAACCGGGACTGCAGATTGCCCGCGTTGCCCGCGCCGATGAGCACGACCCCCGCGAGGAGGAGCGGGAAGACGCGCAGGGCCGCCGCCGTCACGACGATCGCGATGCCGACGAGGGCGAAGAGGTTGCCCAGGGTCAGCGCCGTGCGGCGGCCGCGCGCGGCGGCGAGTCGAGCGAGCGGGATGGCGCAGAGCGCGGCCCCGAGGGTGACGGACGCGGTCGCGAACCCCGACAGCGACTCCTGACCGGAGATGTCGGCGGCGAGGAGGGCCCCGAGCGAGACGGTGGCGCCGAAGGCGACGCCGCCGAGGACCTGGCCGAGCGCCAGTACGCGGACGACGCGGCCCTGGATCCGCGCGACCTCCTCGGGAGCCGTGACGGCGGTCATGTCACGCGTCGCGCACGGTGTTGCGCAGCAGCCCGATGCCCGGGATCTCGACCTCGACCGTGTCGCCGGCCTGGAAGGGGCCGACTCCCGCCGGCGTGCCGGTGAGGATGACGTCGCCCGGGAGGAGCGTGAACGCCGCCGACACGTGCGCGATGATCGTCGGCACGTCGAAGATCATGTCCGACAGCGGGGCCTCCTGCACGACCTCGCCGTTGAGGCGGGTCGTGAGGGAGCCCTGCGCGAGGTCGAACTCGGTCTCGATCGCGGGCCCGATCGGGCAGAACGTGTCGAAGCCCTTGGCGCGCGCCCACTGCCCGTCGCTGCGCTGCAGGTCGCGCGCCGTGACGTCGTTCGCGATGGTGTATCCGAACACGACATCGAGGGCGTCCTCCGCTCGCACGTTCTTCGCGATGCGCCCGATCACGATCGCGAGCTCGCCCTCGTACTGCGTGTCGGAGCTCTGCGGCGGCCGGACGATCGCGTCGCCGGGCCCGATCACCGAGGTGTTCGGCTTGAGGAACAGCAGCGGCTCGGCGGGGACGTCGTTGCCGAGCTCCGCGGCGTGATCGCGGTAGTTGCGCCCGACCGCGACGACCTTCGAGCGCGGGATGACCGGCGCGAGCAGCGCGACGTCCGTGACCGGAACGCGCGCTCCCGTGGTCTCGAACCCCGCGAACAGCGGGTCTCCCGCGAGCACGACGAGCTCCGACCCGTCGACGATCCCGTAGGTGATGGCGTCGTTGTGGCTGAACCGCGCGATCTTCACCCTGCCAGCCTATCCACGACCGTCCACCGCGGAGTCGATCGCCTCGGCCAGGGCGCCGCCCATCGCCTCCGCGAAGGTCGCCGTGAGGTGGTGCGAGTCGCGGTAGACGAGCAGCCCGCCGAGGATGGGCGCGCAGGAGGGCTCCTCGGAGGGGGCGCCGTCGATGGGCGCGCAGAAGTACGGCAGGAGGTCGATCTCCTCCGCGCGCGTCTCGCGGGCGACCTCCCTCACCGCGTCGCGTCCTGCCCCGCGGACGGCCTCCGACTCGGGAACCGCGCACACGGCCGCGTGCTCGAGGTTCATCGCGAGGCAGTCGAGCGGGCTCGTGCCGAGATCCGGCGTGTCGGCGAGGAGGAGCACGCGCGTCTCGGGCAGCGCGTCCACGACCTCGCGGAGCCCGTCTCGCCACGCCTGCTCTGCGTCGATGCCGTCCGGCACCTCCTCGTCGGCGTAGTTGGCGAGCACGAGGACCTCCGGCGGGTCCTCCCTGAGCTCGTCGAGCACCGTGCTGCGCCAGCGGTCGCATGCACCGAACGCGCTGCCGTCGAGCACGTGGCGCGCCAGCGCCGACGAGCAGCGGCTCTTGGTGTGCGTCGTGAGCGCCATCCCCCGCTCCTCCGCGGCGCGGAGCACCCCCGGGACCCAGTGCGCGGCGTGCGAGTCGCCCCAGAGGACCATCCGCTCGTCCCCTTCGCCGAAGGAGCACGGGCGCGGGCGCTCCTCCTGATAGCCGAGGTTGCATCCGTCGTCGTACACCTCCGACTCGTCGTCGGGAGCGTCCGCGAGCCCCGGCTCGAGGTTGGCCGGGACGACGGGCGTGACCTCCGGAGGGACGGCCGGCTCGGCGTGGGCGACCCGCGTCTGCGTCGCGAGCGCGGGCTCGGGCGCCACGGCCAGCGCGGTCCCTGCGGCCAGCGCGACGGCCGCCGTCGCGCCCGCCGCCGCGAGGAGCGTCCGACGCGGCCGTGCATCGACGAGCACCCGCGCGCGGCGCGTCGGCTGCTCCACGAGCCGGAACAGGGCCCACGCGACGGGGATGCTCGCGACGCCGAGCGCCGCGGGAAGCCAGGGAAGGCCGGGCGCCAGCAGTGCGCCGGCCACGATCAGCGGCCAGTGCACGAGATAGAGCGAGAAGGAGATCTCGCCGACGAAGACGAACGGCCGGTTGCCGATCACGGCACCCGCGCTCCCCCGCGGGGGCGCGTCCTGCCCGATCCCCGCGAGGATGACCGCGCCGGTCGAGAGGACCGGCAGCAGCACGAGCACGCCCGGGAACGCGGAGGACTCTCCGATGAGCGCGATCGCCGCGAGGATGCCGGCGAGGCCCGCCCAGCCGAGCGCGGCGCGCACGAGTCCGGGGATGCGCGCGACAGCGGCGGCGGGCACGAGCGCGATGAGCGCGCCGACGGCGAACTCCCACATGCGCGTCCAGAGCGCGAAGAACGCCCACGGCTGCGACACGGGCGTGAGGGCGACGACCGCGGCGAGGGATCCCGCGAGGACGATCCCGAGCGCGACGGCGACCGCCCCGCGCGCACCGCGCCGGCCCCCTAGTCGGCGGCCGACGGCCCACGCGGCGAGCAGCAGAGCCGGGCAGACGAGGTACCACTGCTCCTCGACGCCGAGCGACCAGTAGTGCTGGAAGAGCGACGGCGTCTCGTCGCCGAAGTAGTCCGCGTCGCGCACGGCGAACGCGTAGTTCGGCACGAACAGGGCCGAGGCGACCGCGTCGGCGAGGAGCGTCTCCCGCCGGAGGGGCGAGACGATCCCGTACGCGCCGACGACCGTGAGCACGACCACGACGAGCGCCGCGGGGAGGATGCGGCGCGCCCGGCGCGCCGTGAACGCCGGCAGGTCGATGCGGCCGGTCTCCGCCAGCTCGCGCACGAGGAGGCCGGTGATGAGGAAGCCCGACACGACGAAGAACACGTCGACGCCGATGAAGCCGCCCGGCGCCCAGGTCGCGCCCGCGTGCTGCGTCACGACGGCCAGCACGGCGATGGCCCTGAGCCCCTGGATGTCTCGACGGAACCCGGCGCGGCGCATCATCCCGACAGGGTGCCGTCCGCAGGTGAACGGACGGTGATGCGCGACGCCCGCCCGGGCATCCCGGGCGGGCGTCGCGGCGAGCGGGCGCTCAGGCGTCGAGGCGGTACAGCCACCCCTTCGTGTCCTCGCGGCGCCCGTACTGGATGTCGGTGAGCTCCTCGCGCAGCGAGAGGCCGAGCTCGCCGAGCGGCTGGGCGTCCTCGAAGCCCTCGCCCTTGAGCGCGCCGATCGGCGTGACCACCGCTGCCGTGCCGCACGCGAACACCTCGGTGATGTCGCCCGACGCGACGCCGTCGCGCCACTCCGCGAGCGAGACCGCGCGGCGCTCGACCGCGAGGCCGCGGTCGGCCGCGAGCTCGAGGAGCGAGTTGCGGGTGATGCCGTCGAGGATGCTGTCCGACGCCGGCGTGACGAGCGTGCCGTCCTTCTTCACGAAGACGATGTTCATGCCGCCGAGCTCCTCGACGTTCCCGTCGGCGTCGAGGAAGACCACCTGGTCGCACCCCTTCTCGTACGCCTCGGCCTGAGGAAGGAGGCTCGAGGCGTAGTTGCCGCCGGTCTTCGCGGCGCCCGTGCCGCCCTTCGCGGCGCGCGCGTAGTTCTCGCTCAGCCAGATGCTGACCGGCTTCACACCGCCCGTGAAGTACGAGCCGGCGGGGCTCGCGATGAGGCAGTACGTGTACTTGTGCGCGGGGCGGACGCCGAGGAACGCCTCCTTCGCGAACATGAACGGGCGCAGGTAGAGCGTCTGGTCGGCCTTCTCGGGCACCCAGGCGCCGTCGACCGCGATGAGCTCGCGCAGAGACTGGAGGAAGTACTCCTCCGGAAGCTCGGGCATCGCGAGGCGGCGCGCGCTGCGCTGCATGCGGCGCGCGTTCTGATCGGGCCGGAACGTGTAGATCCCGCCGTCGGCGTGGCGGTAGGCCTTGAGGCCCTCGAAGATCTCCTGCGCGTAGTGGAGCACGGCGGCGGCGGGCGACAGGCTGATCGGACCGAAGGGCTGCACGCGCGGACGGTGCCAGCCGCCCTTGACCGACCAGCAGATGTCGACCATGTGGTCGGTGAAGATCGTGCCGAAGCCCGGGTTCTCGAGCAGCTCGGCGCGCTGGGCGGGCGAGACGGCGGCGAGGTTCTTCGTGACCGCGAAGTCGAGAGACGGGAGCGTGGTGTCGGTGGTCGTCATGTGCGGATTCCTGTCTGCGCGTCGGTGGGTGTCAGGCCTTCAGGCGAGACGCGATCGCGTCGCCGATCTCGGCGGTCGAGCGCTTCTCGCCCGTGCGGGCGGCGATGTCGTCCTCGATCGCGCGCGACACGCGATCGGCCGCGTCCTGCAGGCCGAGGTGGTCGAGCAGGAGGGCGATGGAGCCGATCGCCGCTGTGGGGTCGGCCTGCTGGGTGCCCGCGATGTCGGGGGCCGAGCCGTGCACGGGCTCGAACATCGAGGGGAAGTCGCCGTCGGGGTTGATGTTGCCCGAGGCTGCGAGTCCGATGCCACCGGTGACGGCGCCGGCCAGGTCTGTGAGGATGTCGCCGAAGAGGTTGTCGGTGACGATGACGTCGAAGCGACCCGGGTTCGTGACCAGGAAGATCGTCGCGGCGTCGACGTGCAGATAGTCTACGGCCACGTCCGGGTGCTCCCGCGCGACCTCGTCGACGATGCGCTGCCACAGGCGGCCCGCGTTGACGAGCACGTTCGTCTTGTGCACGAGCGTGAGGCGACGGCTGCGGCGCTCGGCGAGCGCGAACGCGTAGCGCACGACGCGCTCGACGCCGAACGCGGTGTTCACGCTCGTCTCGTTCGCGACCTCGTGCGGGGTCCCCTGGCGGATCGAGCCGCCGTTGCCGACGTACGGACCCTCTGTGCCCTCGCGCACGACGACGAAGTCGATGTCGCCGGGCTCGGCGAGCGGGCCGTCCTGCCCGGGGTAGAGCTTGGACGGGCGGAGGTTCACGTAGTGGTCCAGCGCGAAGCGGAGCTTCAGGAGCAGCCCGCGCTCGATGTTCGCGCCCGCGAGCCGCGGGTCGCCGGGCGTGCCGCCCACCGCGCCGAGGAGGATCGCGTCGTGCGCCTTGATGGCGTCGAGGTCGTCGTCGGTGAGCGTGTCGCCGGTCTCGAGGTAGCGGCCCGCTCCGAGCGAGAAGCGGGTCTTCTCGAAGACGACGTCGCCGCCCGCGGTGACGGCGTCGAGCACCTTCTCGGCCTCGGCGATGACCTCGGGGCCGATCCCGTCACCGGGGATGACGGCCAGTTTCACGACGCGGGGCATTGCTCTCCTTCGGATGTCTCGGCATCCGCCGGGGCTCCGGTCAGTGCGACGCGTGCTCCCGGCGTCCTCCCAGGGTAGTCGCCGCGATCGCCATCGCGAGCACGACGAGCCCCGCGCCGATGAGCGACGTGATCGTCACGCCGCCGTCGAACGCGGTCGCCGCCGCGGACCGGAGCGCCTCTCCCGCCGCTCCCCCGACGGAGTCCGCGGCGTTCATCGCTCCGGCGAGCGTCTCCTCGGCATGCAGCGCGAGCTCCGCGGGGATCCCCTCCGGCACGACGAGGGTCGAGCGGTACCACCACGTGAGGATGCCGCCGAGGATGGATGTGCCGAGCACGGCGCCGAGCTCGTACGCGGTCTCCGAGACGGCGCTCGCCGCGCCCGCCTTCTCCGCGGGAGCGTTCGCGAGGATGAGCTCCCCCGACACGGTCTCGGCCGCGCCGATCCCCGCGCCGAGGAGCGCGAACCCGAGCACGAGCATCCCGACGTCGTGTGCGCCGACGAGCGCCACGATGAGGTACGCCGCGAGCGAGAGCAGGAGCGCCGACGGGATGACGATCGACGCGCGCACACGCCGCGCGATCGGCGTGACGATGAAGCCGCCGGCGATCGAGGTGAGGGCGCCGGGCAGGAGCGCGAGGCCCGCGATCATCGGGCTCAGGCCGACGATCATCTGCAGATGCTGCGACACGAAGTAGAGGAAGCCCACCATCGCGATGACGCTGAAGAGGTTCACGAGCATCGAGCCGCTGAACCCGGCCCGCGCGAACAGCGACATGTCGAGCATCGGCTGCGCCATCCGCAGCTGCCGGCGCACGAAGAGCCATCCGAACAGGACGCCGATGACGACGGGAGCGCCGCCGGCGAGACCGTGCACGGCGATCTCCTTGATGCCGTAGGCGAGGGGCGCGAGCGCGAGCATCGAGAGCAGGATGCTCGGGAGGTCGATCCGGCCGGGGTTCGGATCGCGGCTCTCGCTCACGAAGAGCGGGGCGAGCACGAGCATGAGGACGAGCATGGGCACCGCGAGCAGGAACACGCTCTGCCACGGGAAGTGCTCGATGAGGAAGCCGCCGACGATCGGGCCGAGAGCCCCGCCCGCGGAGAACATGCCGGCCCACACGGCAACGGCGATGCGCCGCTGGTTGCGCTCGGGGAACAGCGAGCGCAGGAGCGACATGGTCGACGGCATGAGGGTCGCGCCGAACAGGCCCATGACGGCGCGCGCCGCGATGAGCCATCCGGCTGTCGGTGCGAAGGCCGCGAGGACGGAGACGACCGTGAACCCGATCGCGCCGGTGAGGAGCAGCAGGCGGCGCCCGAACCGGTCGCCGAGCGATCCCATCGTCACGAGGAGCCCCGCCAGCACGAGCGAGTACGCGTCGATGATCCAGAGCTGCTCGGCGCTCGTGGGCTCGAGCTCCTTCGCGATGGCGGGCAGCGCGAAGTTGAGGATCGTGTTGTCGATCGACACGAGGAGCACGGGGAGCATGAGCACCGCGAGCGCGGCCCATGCCCGCCATCCGGCGCGCTGCGTCGTCGTGGGCTGGGTCGTCGTGCCGGTCGTCATCTCATCCGCCTGTCTCAATTACTGTACCGTCCAGATGGTACAGTAACTGCCATGGCTGTGCACGCCCTGGGCAGCGCGCGCCGTGTGAGAGGCTCGTCTGCATGAGCCGCCCGCCCCGCGCCAGAGAGAAGGTCCTCGACGCCTTCGAGAGCATCCTCCTCGAGGAGGGCGAGCGGGCGGCGACCCTCGAGGCGGTCGCGCGCCGAGCGGGCGTGTCCAAGGGCGGTCTGCTCTACCACTTCGGCTCGCGCGACGCGCTCGATGCGGGCCTCGTCGACCGGCTCCGGCTGCTCGCGGCCGACGACATGGCGGCCCTGCACGACGCACCCGAGGGCCCGATCTGGTACTACATCGCGACCTCCGCGCACGTCGGCGGGCCGTTCGACCGTGCGATCTCGGCGGTCGGCCGCCTCGCGCACGGCGGCAACGCCCTCGCGCGCGGCGCCCTCGCCGAGCTCCGGGATGCGTGGGCAGACGCCATCCGCCCGCACGTGCGCGACGAGGCCGCCCTCGAGCTCGTGCTCCTGCTGAGCGACGGCCTGTACGTGAACTCCGCTCTGCTCAACGACGTTCCGAGCCCGGTCCCCACCGGCGAGGCGCTGGAGGCGCTCATCCGCCTCGTCGAGGGGGCGACGCGCGCCTGAGCACGCGCGAACGCCCCCGCCCGATGGGCGGGGGCGTTCGGTGCGCCGGGGTCAGGCCTCGGCGATCTCGATCTGCCGGATGACCGACGCCTCGATCGCCTCGCCGACCTCGGCGAGCAGGTCCTCGGGGACGCGCGAGTCGACCGTGAGCACCGACAGGGCCTGGCCGCCGGCCGAGCGGCGCGCGATCTGCATGCCCGCGATGTTGATGCCGGCCTCGCCGAACTTCTGGCCGTAGACCGCGACGATGCCGGGGCGGTCGGTGTAGAGCATGACGATGTGGTGCTTCTCGATCGGCACCTCGATCTCGTGGCCGTTGATGCCGACGATCTTCTGCACCATCCGCGTGCCGGCGAGCGTCCCCGCGACCGTGAGCACCGTGCCGTCCGACAGCGCACCGCGCAGCGTCGTGAGGTTGCGGTACTCGGGGCTCTCCTTCTCCACGATGAGGCGCGTCTCGATGCCGCGCTGCTCGGCGAAGACGGGGGCGTTCACGTACGAGACGTTCTCGCTCACGACGTTCGACAGGATGCCCTTGAGCGCGGCGAGGCGGTAGACGCTCACGTCGTAGTCGGCGAGCTCGCCGCGCACCTCGATGTCGAGGCTCGTGAGCGCCGACGTGGCGAGACCGCTGAAGACCTGGCCGAGCTTCTCGACGAGCGCGATCCCGGGGCGCACGAACGGGTCGATGACGCCGCCGGCGACGTTGACGGCGTCGGGCACGAGGTCGCCCTCGAGCGCGAGCTTGACCGACTTCGCGACCGAGATGCCGGCCTTCTCCTGCGCCTCCGACGTCGACGCCCCGAGGTGCGGCGTGACGACGACGTTCGGCAGGGCCGTGAGCTTCGTGTCGGTCGGCGGCTCGCTCGTGAAGACGTCAAGGCCGGCGCCCGCGATCTCGCCGTTGACGAGCGCCTCGTACAGCGCGTCCTCGTCGATGAGGCCGCCGCGCGCGACGTTCACGACGTACGACGTCGGCTTCATCGCCTTGAGCTGCTCGGCGCCGATCATGCCCGTCGTCTCGGGCGTCTTCGGCATGTGGATCGTCAGGAAGTCGGCCTGCGCGACGAGCTCGTCGAGGCTGAGCAGCTCGACGCCCAGCTGCTGGGCGCGCGCGCTCGTGACGTACGGGTCGTATGCGACGACGCGCATCCCGAAGCCCTGCATCCGCGCGGCGACGAGGGCGCCGATCCGGCCGAGGCCGACGACGCCCAGCGTCTTCTCGAAGAGCTCGACGCCCGTGTACTTGCTGCGCTTCCACTCCCCGGCGCCCAGCGAGGCGCGCGCCGCCGGGATGTGGCGGGCGAGGCTGAGGATGTGACCGCACGTGAGCTCGGCGGCCGAGATGATGTTCGACGTCGGCGCGTTCACGACCATGACGCCGGCGGTCGTGGCGGCCTTGATGTCGACGTTGTCGAGGCCGACGCCGGCGCGGGCGACGACCTTGAGCTTCTTCGCGTGGCCCAGGGCCTCCTCGTCGACCTTCGTGGCCGAGCGGATGAGGATGGCGTCGGCGTCCGCGAGCGCGTCGAAGAGCGCGGGGCGGTCGGTGCCGTCCACATTGCGGATGTCGAAGTCGGGGCCGAGCGCCTCGATCGTTGCGGGAGAGAGTTCTTCGGCGATGAGCACGACGGGCTTCGGCACGGATGGATCCTTCGATGCGGATGGGCGCGGGCGCGCGGGAGCGGGTTCGACGCGCCACACGCCGTGGGGGCGCGACGGCGACCACTCTATCGGAGCCGGCGGCACGACCCGACGCGGGCGTCGGAAGATGACGCTCAGACAGCGAGGAACGCGGTCGACGCGGTGTACGCCTGCGCGTTCATCCAGAAAACGGCGGTGAGCATGAGGCCGCCTGCGAGGAGGAGGGCGAGCGTCACGCCGCCGCGGCGCATCCCCGCGAACAGGGCGACGAAGAAGAGCACCACTGGGACGGCAATGGCGAGGACGAGAACGACGGCCGCCATAGGCGTGAGCGAGGTGCCGTACTGACTCGCGATCTGCGCGTAGAGCACGAGGTACGACACGCCGCTCCACACGGCGTACGCGTAGAGCAGCCCGAACGCACCGGCGATGGTCGACACGATCCAGACGGGCGTGGGCTTCTTCGAGGTCTCGACGGCCATGCGCATCACCCTCCCACCACGATGAACGACCCGGACATGAGGAACGGCCATGGCACGAGCACGACGGCGCCCGCGAGCAGGAGCACGATGCGCTTCCAGGTCGCCGCGCGCCGGGTCAGGATGAGGACCGCCGCGAACCAGGCGACGGGCGTAGCGATCGCGAGCCACATGCTCGCCTGGAACATGACGTCGGCAACGGCGTCCGTGCCCGACTGCACCCACGCCGCTAGGCGGGTGGTGCCGAGCACCCATCCGATCGTCCAGAAGAGGTAGACGCCGCCCAGCAGCCCGAGGGAGACGAGGGCGACGTTCCCGAGTCCCTGCGCCGGGGCCGGTTCGACTGCATCGTCCTCGGGAACCGTCTCGCTGCCGGCACCGACGGCGCGCCACCCTTCCGGCAGGACGGGTGCCTCGGACGGCTCGCCGGGCTCGGCCGCGGTCTCGGAGCGCGCGTCGAGCGTGGGGTCGTCGTCGCCCTCCCAGCGGAGGGCGTCATCGTCGCGGGACAGCATGAGCCCAGGCTATCGGCTCACGGCGCCGCGATGCGGAGGCCGCTCGTGGCGAGCCCCTTCGGGTACTGCAGGCCGACGGAGATGCGGAAGTCGTCGTCGGCGACGTCGTAGCGCCCCTGGACGCCGGCCTCGACGATCCGCCACGGCCGATCCGCGGCGAGCGTGGTCTCGCGGCCGTCGTCGGCCACCGCCTGCGGGTAGTCGAACGGCGCGCTCGCGTGCTCCCCGAGGGTCACCGAGATCGTGTCGACGGCGATCTCTCCGGTCGCGAGCGACACCTGGAGGAGCCGCTGGAAGCCGGTCGCGCGCATCCCCGTCTCGGTGCGGAACTCCTGGTAGTCGCCCAGGATCTCCACGACGTCGTGGCCGGGGATGCCGCCCGCGTCATCCGTCTCGATGCGGGCGAGCCCGTGATAGTGGCCAGACAGCACGAGGACGACTCTGCGGTGCGGGGCGACGATGCGCTCCCACAGCTCGTCGGCGCGCGAGACCCACCTGTTCTCGGTCGCCCGCTCGGCCGAGCCGCTCGCGTCCTCAGGGAGCAGATGCTCGTGCGTCGCGACGATGATGTTCGCGCGCGGATGCTCCGCGATCACGCGCTCCGCCCACGCGAGCTCGCGCTCGGCGTACGCGTAGGGCAGAGACAGCACGATGAACTCCGCGCCCTCGCGGGTGAAGGAGGTCCAGTTCGCGCTGCCGTCATCGGGGGCGATGGACCCTCCGTACCAGGGGGCATCGGCGTAGCGGTGCGGGCCGAAGTGCTCGTTGAAGAGATCGTTCGTCGCTCCGCGCTTGTTGTCGTGGTTTCCCGGGAGGACGCTGTTCGGGACGCCCGCCGCGTCGAGCTCGCCCTGGGCTGCCGACGCGACGGCGAACTCGCGACGCGCACGCTCCTCGCCCTGGTCGGGGTCGACCCAGTTCTGGACGAGGTCGCCGGTGTGGACGGCGAACGCGATGTCGCGCGGCCCGGCGTTCGCCGCGATCCACGCCGTCTGCTCGCGGTACACCTCCGGGTGGGCCTCGCTGAGGTACTGCGTGTCGGTGAGGTGGCTCACGGCGAAGTCGTAGGTGCCGGGAGCGGCGAGACCGTCGGCGGCGTCCGCGATGGCGGGGCCGCTCGGCACGACCTGCACGAGCAGGCCGGTGGTCCCTTCGGGCAGCGTGCCGGAGAGCGTCACCGTGCCGTCGTCAGCGGCGGCCTCCTCGTCGACCGCGTGCCAGCGCCCGTCGGCCCATGCCGAGAGCCGCGCGGGGGCCGGACCGGCGACCTCGCCCGACCAGGTGGCCGTCCCGTCGGCAGCTCGCGCGAGCTCGAACCGCACGTAGGGGTGCGCCCATCCGTCGTCGCTCGCCGCGAGCCGCGCCGTCTCGAGCGCGGCGGGCCGCTCCCCCGCCGCCGCCTCGGCCGTGAGGGCCCCGCCCTCGCTCGCTCCGGTGAAGGCGCGGGCGACGACCGGATCGATGCCGTCGACGGCCTGCGGCTCATCCGCCGCTGCCGCGACCGCGCGAGCGGCCCGTGCGCCATCGGCCGGCGTGGCCGCGGCGATCCGGAGCGCAGCCTCGGCCGTGAGCTCTCCGACGGGCGTCTCGTCGTGGAGGTCGAGCGCGCCCGGGCTCGACGGCCCGCCTCGGAAGTCGTTCGCATCGTCGCCCGTGAAGCCCACGCGCTGCCAGGTCTCGCCGGCCAGGCGGTCGACTCCGAAGGTCGACAGGGCGAGCCCCTTCGTGCACGGGCTCACGACGTCGTTCGACGCGTCCTGCTCGTTGCGGTGGAAGATGCCGACGCTGTCGACGCGCTCTCCGGCAGCGTCCTCGATCCACACGCCCGATCCCTGGTAGCCGAGGGCCGTCGCGTACACCGCGTCGGCGCCCTGCGCGGCGCGGGTGCCCTCGAGCGCCGCGAGCCAGGTCTGCCCGGGTGCGAGCCGGACGCCGGCCGGCACCTCGATGAGCGGCGTCCGCTCGCGGAAGCCGTCCGGCGCGCACGCGCGGATGCGCCATCCGCTCAGGTCGACGACGGCGTCGCCGTAGTTCGCGAGCTCGACGAGATTGTGCCGCTCGGCGCTCGGCAGCTCCGGGTCGGTCGCGACCTCGCTCAGCGCGACGCCGGGGTCGCCGTACGCGAAGGCGATCTCGAGGCGGTCGTCGGCCGTCGCGTTCTCGCGACCCGGCGTGCGCGGGGCGATGAGGAACTCCCCCGTCTCCTCGTGCCGCTGCCAGCTCTCGCCGCGCAGGTGGTCGAGGACCGACGGCAGCTTCGCGTCGCCCGTCTGGCAGGCCGTGTCGGCGTGGTTCGAGACGCTCACGCCGTCGACGCGTGCGCCCTCGGCATCGACGAGGAGCACGCCCGACACGGTGTCGGCGAGCGAGGTCGTCGTCCGCACGTCGACGTCGCCGCGGAATCCCGGGCCGCCCACGACCAGGCGCTCGCCCTCCCGCAGCTCCGTCCCGTCCGCGAACCGCGCCTGCAGCGTCTCCGGAGTGAGCGCGCCCGTGCGCGTGCAGCGGTAGAGCGCCCAGCCCGAGAGGTCGACGTCGGCGACGGCGCGCAGCTCGACGAGGTCGTCGTCACGGCCGCCGGGGCCCGCGCTCGCGACCTCCGAGATGAGCGCCCGCGGCTCGGCCGGCTCGACGGCGGGCGCGGCGGCTTCACGCGGCGTCGCGCGGGTGCGCACGAAGTCGGCGGCCAGGTCGCCCGTGCGTCCGACCCGCTGCCAGCTCTCGTCGAGCGCGGCCCCGAGCGCATCCGGGACGTTGCCGGACGCGCTGCACTCGCTCTGCGTCGGCCACGGCTCGGACGGATACGCCGCGAAGGCGTCCACGGCTCGCCGCCGCGCATCCTCGAGCACGAGCCCGTACCCCTCGGTCGAGAAGGGCCCGCGCATCGCGACGTCGGCGTCGACGCCCGTCCCGACCGTGATCCGCTCGCCGGGCTCGAGGACGACGCCAGCGAGGTCGACCTCGTGGTCGGCCTCCGCGAGGCGCGTGCCGTCGCCCGTGCAGCGGTGCACGCGCCATCCGCTCAGGTCGACCGCGTGCGGCGACAGATTGCGCAGCTCGAAGAAGCTCGCGGCGGGGTCGTCCGGCGTCCCGGCGCCCACCTCGTCGATGACGATGTCGCCGTCGGTCGGCGCGGCGACGGCACCGGATGGCGCGGGCGTCGCGCACGCGGGAACGAGGGCCGCGGCGAGCGCGAGGAGAGCGAGGGAGCGGTTCCGGCGGAGGGCACGAGAGCGCGTCACGCGATGAGCGTCGCCGCCCGCGGTGAACGGACGGCGACCGTCGTGCGCGCGGCGTGTGAACGCGCGGAGACCACCCGGGCGCGGGCGTCAGCCCGCGGCGATCAGTCCTCGATCTTGCGCTTGCGCCAGCGGATGCCCGCGTTGATGAGGCCGTCGATGTCGCCGTCGAAGACGGTCGCGGGGTTGCCGACCTCGAAGCCCGTGCGCAGATCCTTCACGAGCTGCTGTCCGTAGAGGAAGTACGAGCGCATCTGGTCGCCCCAGCTCGCCGTGATCGTTCCGGCGAGCTCCTTCTTCTTGGCGGCCTCCTCCTCGCGCTGCAGCAGCAGCAGTCGGGTCTGGAGCACGCGCATGGCCGCCGCGCGGTTCTGGATCTGCGACTTCTCGTTCTGCATCGACACGACGATTCCCGTCGGGATGTGCGTGATGCGGACGGCGGAGTCGGTCGTGTTGACGGACTGGCCGCCGGGGCCCGACGAGCGGAAGACGTCGACGCGGATGTCGTTCTCCGGGATCTCGACCTCGACGGCCTCCTCCATGACGGGGATGACCTCGACCGCGGCGAAGCTCGTCTGGCGCTTGTCGGCGGAGCCGAACGGGCTGATGCGCGCGAGGCGGTGCGTGCCGGCCTCGACCGAGAGGATGCCGTAGGCGTACGGCGCGTCGACCTCGAACGTGGCCGACTTGATCCCGGCGCCCTCGGCGTACGACGTGTCCATCACCTTGACGGGGTACTTGTGACGCTCTGCCCAGCGCAGGTACATGCGCATGAGCATCTCGGCGAAGTCGGTGGCGTCGTCGCCGCCTGCACCCGAGCGGATGGTCACGACCGCGGCGCGCTCGTCGTACTCCCCGTCGAGCAGGGTCTTCACCTCGAGGTCGCCGATGACGCGCTCGAGGTCGGTGATCTCCTTGCGCGCCTCCTCGACGGAGTCCTCGTCGCCCATCTCGTTGGCGAGCTCGACGAGCACCTCGAGGTCGTCGAGGCGACGCTCGACCGCCTCGATGCGCGCGAGCTCGGACTGGCGGTGGCTCAGCGCGCTCGTGACGCGCTGGGCGTTCGCGGTGTCGTCCCACAGGCCGGGCTCCGACGCCTCCTTCTCGAGACGCGCGATGTCCGCGCGCACGCTGTCGACGTCGACCACCTCTCGGATGTTCGCGAACGTGGAGCGCAGCGCCTGGATCTCGGCGGAAGGATCGAACTCAAGCATGACGCTCCAGCCTATCCTGCTCGGCGTAACGTGGAAGCCGATGCCCTCGACTGCCGACGCCCCGTTCGATCCGATCCGGCGGTATGCGCCCATGGTCTACGGGCCGACGGCCCTCTACTCGCTCGGCCAGGGAGCCATCCTTCCGCTGCTCCCGGCGCTGGCCGCCGACCTGGGCGCCGATCTCGCGGTCGCCGCGCTCGTGTCGGCCGCGATCGTCGTGGGTCAGCTCGCCGGCAACATCCCCGCCGGCTGGCTCGTGTCGAAGGCCGGGGAGCGGCGCACGATGCTCATCGCGTCGCTCGCGTCGCTCGTGGGCATCGCGGGGATGCTCCTCGCGCCTCACATCGCCCTGCTGGGGCTCTCGGTGCTGCTCATCGGGTTCTGCGCGTCGTCGTTCGCGGTGGCCCGCCACACGTTCATGACGACGCGCGTGCCGTACGCGCACCGCGCCCGCGCGCTCGCCCTCGTCGGCGGCTCGTTCCGCCTCGGCGGATTCACGGGCCCGTTCGTCTCGGCGGGCCTGCTCGCCCTGTTCGGCGACGAGATCGCCTCGGTGTGGTTCTTCGCGGTCTGCCTGCTCGGCGTCGCGGCGCTCGTCGCCTTCGGACCCGATCCCGAGGAGAAGGCGCTCATCGCCGATCGCCTCGCCGCGCGCGAGCGGGCCGACGCGCGCGCCGATCTCGACGAGGAGGACACGGGCGAGCCGGTGACCGGCTCCATCCCGGCGACCGAGCGGATCGGCGTTCTGCGGACCATGCACCGCCATCGCGGGGTGCTCGCCCGGCTGGGAGCCGCTGCCGCGTCGCTCGCCGCCGTGCGCTCGGCTCGCCAGGCCGTGCTGCCGCTGTGGGGCGTCTCGATCGGCCTGGACTCGCAGACCCTCGCCCTCGTCGTCGGCGTCGCAGGAGCGGTCGAGTTCTCCCTCTTCTACGTGAGCGGGCAGGTCATGGACCGGTTCGGCCGCCTCTGGGCGGCGGTGCCCGCGCTCCTGCTCATGGGCGCGGGCTTCGGCGCGCTCGCGTTCACCCACGACCTCGACAGCGCGGTGCTGTGGTTCGGCGTGCTCGCGCTCGTCATCGGCGTCGGCAACGGCCTGTCGTCGGGCATCCTGCTCACGCTCGGCGCCGACGTGGCCCCCGAGCGCGACCCTGCGCCGTTCCTCGGCGCGTGGCGCACGCTGACCGACGGCGGCGCGGCCCTGACGCCGCTCATCGTGTCGGCCGTGACGGCCGCCGCTTCGCTCTCGGTCGCGACCGGTCTCGTCGGTGTGGTGGGCCTCGTCGGCGCCGCGGCGTTCGTGCGCTACGTGCCCCGCTACGCCCCGCGACGCGACTGATTCAGCGCAGCGCCGTGCGACTCGTCGCGGTCGCCTCGAGTGCGACCCCGGCCGGGACGAGCGCGCTGAGCAGCGGCGCGTGCCACGTCGTCGCGACGGTCACCCGCGCCGAGAGGCCGTCGGGCGTCCCCGCCGCCACGAGGGTCTGATCGCCGGGCGCGGCCGCCACGATCGCCTCGGCCTGCGCGCGCACGGCGCCGTCGTCGAGTCGCGCGAGAGGAGCATCGCCCTCGAGCGACAGCGTGAAGCCGTCCGCGCCCGCGAGCGCCGCCGCATCCGCGACCGCGTCGAGGGACTTCTGCGCGAGATACAGCGACGTCGCGTTCGCGCACACGATGATGAGCGCGAGCGCGAGGACGGCGTACCCGATCGTGAGCGGGAGGATGCTCCCGCTCTCGTCGCGCAGGAGGCCCCGGGCGCTCACGTGCCGCCCCAGAAGCGCGAGACCTTCTGCACGGATGTCGACTCGACGGGGATGCTCGTGAGGCGATCGAGCCCGAGGACGGGCGGCACGAGCGGCAGCGGGACCCTCGCGCCGATCGTCACGACGACCGTGGAGCCGGCCTCTGGGCACCCGACATGGGCGGGCACGCACGTCACGGAGACCTCGAGGGCGTCGGGCGCGATGCCGTACTCGGGCGGCACCGACGAGAGCACCTCGGGCAGCGCCGCGAACGTGTCGTCGATCCCGCCGGTCCGCGCGAGCGTGTGCGCCGCATGCCGTGCCGTCGCCTCGACGCCCAGGGCGTGCTCCTGGACGACGCCGAGCGCGACGACCAGGTAGGCCAGCGGGACGAGCAGCACGATCCCGCCCACGAGGAACTCGAGCGCGGCCGACCCCCGCTCGTCGTCCGGGGCCGCGTCAGCCCATCGACTCGACCGGCGCACGCGCCGTCACCTCCAGCGTCCCTGGCACGCCGATCAGCCCGACGACGGGCGTCACGGAGCGGACCGTGACCCGGATGTCGCCGCCCGACACCGCGGCGCTCACATCCTGCGCGTAGGCCGATCCGATCGCGCGTGCGATCACGAGCCGGGTCCGCTCGGCCCCGCCTTCGGGCCCCACGTCGGCGAGCGCGGCGTGGTACGCGCCCTCGACGGCCGCATCGTGCAGGACGTTGCGGACGTACACCCCGAGCCCCAGCTGCAGGACGGCGAGGGTGAGGGCCGTGAGCAGGGCGCCCACGAGGACGAACTCGACCGAGCTCGAGCCGCGCTCGTCGCGGAGGCTCGGGCCGAGCACGGTCAGATCCCGTCGACGCTGCTGATCGCCCGCTGGAACAGCCCCTCGAGCGCAGGCCCGGCGAGGGCCCAGATGAGCACGACCAGGCCGGCGGACATCAGCGTGATCAGCACCCACCCCGGCACGTCGCCGCGTTCGTCCTCGGCGAGGTCCTGCAGGGTGTCGCCCCACGCGGTGCGGAGGCGGATGGCGAGCTCGTCGATTCTGCTCATGTCGTTTCCTTTCTCGAGGGGTCAGCCGATCCCGAGGCGGAGCATGACGATGCCCGGGAAGACGGCGAAGAGGACGCTGAGGGGCAGCAGGCCGAACACGAGCGGGAGGAGCATGAGGATCTCCTTGCGGCCGGCCTGCTCGATGAGCGCGCGCTTGGCCTCCTCGCGCGCGTCCGCCGCCTGCGCCTGGAGCGCCTGGGCGAGCGGGGAGCCGCGGTCGAGCGCCGCGACGATGTGCTCGACGGAGCGGCTGAGCGCGGGCACCTGGAGGCGCCGCGCCATCGCGAGGAGCGCATCGGGCAGGGTCGAGCCCGTGCGCACGTCGAGGACGACCGCGCGCAGCTCGGCCGTGAGCTCGCCCGACCCCAGACGCGCGACGCGGCCGACGCTGTCGTAGATGCCCTCCCCCGCTGCGAGGCAGAGCGCGAGGAACTCGAGCACGGTGGGGAGCTCCTCGCCGATCCGCGCCATCCGCGCGTGCGCGCGCCCGGTGAGGGCGAGGTCCGCGCCGACAGCCCCGGCGGCGGCTCCCGCGACCGGCAGCACCAGCGTCGGGCCGGACAGCGTGCCGCCGACGGCGAGCACGGCGACGACGAGCCCGCCCGCGACGAGCCCGATCAGGGTCGCGGCCAGCTGGCGGCCGCGGAACGCGGCGACGTCGACCGGGCGGCCCGCTTGCGCGAGTCGGCGCGCGATCCCGTCCGCACCCCCGAGCAGGGCCGTCAGCCGACGCTGTGCCGCCGCCCACAGGGCTCTGGCCCCGCCCGCGATCGCCGCACCCGGGTCGGCGACGGCCGCCCACGCCGTCGTGCCCGCCGGATCGGTGATGTCGCGGAGGTACGGCGCGATGCGGCGCGCGAGGCTCGGCGCGCTCCAGCGCGGAGCAAGCATCAGGAGGGCCCAGATGCCTAGACCGAGGCACCCGCCCAGGAGGAGCGAGAGCGCCGCGTCGGTCGCCCAGCTCATGCGAACCACCGCCGGGGCTCGGGCAGCCGGCCGATCCGGAGCATGACCCGGAACGCCACGATCGACACCGCCGCTCCCGCGAGCAGGAGGGCCACGCCCTCGGGGCTCGAGTACGCCTCCGCACCCTCGGGCCGCATGGCGAGCAGGGCGACGATCACCCACGGCGCGAGGACGCCGAGGACCGCGGCCCCGCGCGTCCACGACTGCCGGGACTCCACCTCGGAGCGCAGGGCGGCGTCCGCGCGGACCGACGCGGCGAGCGCCCGCAGCACGGGGGTGAGTTCGGTGCCGCCGACCTGCCGCGCCATGCGCAGGGTCTCCACGATGCGGTCGGCCATCGGATCCGCGAGTGCGGACTTCAGCCGATCGGCGCTCGAGTCGAAGTGCCCCGACGCCGCCATATCGCGTTCGAAGCCCGCGAACGCCGCACGAAGGGCAGGAGGCGCGGATCGCGCGAGCGATGAGACCGCGTCGGGCAGCGACATCCCCGCGCGGACCGAGGCGATGAGCAGGTCGCAGACGTCGGGCCAGAGCGCGCGGCGGGCGCGGACGAGTCGCGCAGCGCGCGAGCGCAGCCACAGGAGGGGCCACGCGACTCCCGCGAGCCCCGCGAGGAGGGCGAGCACCCCCACGGTCGTCACGAGCCACGCGACGGACGCCGCGACGAGCGCCGCGCCTGCGCACACCGCGACGACCACGCGCGGGGCGACGTGGGAGAAGCCCGCGGACTCGAGCAGGGCCGCGAGGGCCGACGGGCGCTCGCGCGCTGCGCGCTCCCGCGGCGGCCAGAGCCACGGCGACAGGGCGAGCAGGAGCCCCGCGGCGAGCGCAGCTCCGAGGACGAGGATCACCGCCATCGCTCCCCAGTCCGGTAGAGCGTGCGCGTCTCGGGAGCGTCGTCGATGACGCGCCCCGTGGGAGCGATGATCTCCTGGACGCGGCGCCGCCCGTCCTCGGCCCGCTGACAGTGCACGACGAGGTCCACGCTCGTCGCGATCGCCGGGACGACGAACTCGCGACCGATGTTGCGGCCCGCGAGCAGCGGGAGCGCAGCGAGCTTGGCGAGGGCGTCGACCGCCGAGTTCGCGTGGATCGTCGCGGCGCCGGGGATGCCCGTGTTCAGCGCGAGCAGGAGGTCCAGCGCCTCTGCGTCGCGCACCTCCCCGATGACGATCCGGTCGGGCCGCATTCGCAGGGCCTCCTTGACGAGGCGCCGGAGGGTGATCTCGCCCGTGCCCTCGAGGCTCGGCTGCCGACCCTGCAGCGCGACGAGGTCGGGCGCGTCCACGCCCAGCTCGAAGGTCTCCTCGACCGTGACGATGCGGTGCGCAGGCGGACACGCGGCGACGAGAGCACCCAGGAGGGTCGTCTTGCCCGCGTGCGTCGCTCCGGAGACGAGCACGCTGCGCCCCTGCCTCATGGCGTCGCGCAGGAGGTCGGCCGCCTCGGCGGCGAGCGATCCGATCTCCACGAGGCGATCGAGGCTCCGCACGTGCGGGAGGAACTTGCGGATGTTCACGGCCCAGTGCCTCCGCGCGATCCCGCCGAGGACGACGTGCAGGCGCGAGCCGTCCGGGAGGGCGGCGTCGACGAACGGCTGCGAGAGGTCGATGCGCCGCCCTGTCGCGTGGAGCATCCGCTCGACGAGGTCGCGGACCGCCGCGTCGGTGAGCGCGAGCGGGAGGCGCTCGGTCACGCCGTCCCTGGCCACGAAGATCCGATCGGGGGCGTTGATCCAGAGCTCCTCGACCGTCGGGTCGTCGAGATGCTCCTGCAGGGGCCCGTATCCGGTCACGGCGGCGAGCACCTCGCGCACGGCCGCCTGCTCGTCGTCGACGATCGCGAGACCGCGGGCGAGGGCGAAGTCGTTGTGCCGGCGCACCTCCGCGTGCGCGATTCGGAGCACCGCCTCGGGCGCACGCGAGGGATCGGTCTGGTCGGCGCGCAGCCGATCCCTGACTCGCTCCGCGACCGCGCTCATGAGGGGACCCACGCGGCCATCCTGGCCGAATCGCCGAGAGGGCCTCGAAAGTTATCCACAGCGGAGCCGCGAGCCGCTACCGTGCCGACGCCGTTCGCGCAATGCCCTGTGTGCGCGGCCGCGCCGATGCCTTACTGGGGGGACCACGGACGAGCTCGAAAGGACCGCATCATGAGCACTCCCGAGAACTCATCGGAATCGCGCCGCGACCGGCGCGCCCCGGAGCACGCGGACTATCTCGCCGGCGACGGCGATGCCGGCCACGGCAGCGACGAGCCCACGCGCGCGTACGACGTGCGCGACGTCCGCGATGACACGACAGCGTCCCGCGCCGACACCACGGCCGTCCGCACCGACCGCGAGGAGGTCGTGGCGCGCGAGAAGGAGGAGTTCGGCGGCTTCAAGTTCGGCTCGGCCTTCTTCGGATGGCTGTGCGCGATGGGCATGACGGCGCTGCTGACCGCCCTCGTCGCGGGAGCAGGGGCGGCTCTCGGCCTCAGCGAGCAGGTGACCGCCGACGAGGCGGCGCAGAACGCCGACACGATCGGCATCGCGGGCGCCGTCGCGGTGCTCGTGATCCTGCTCGTCTCGTACTACGCGGGCGGGTACGTCGCGGGGCGGATGGCGCGGTTCAGCGGCGCCAAGCAGGGCCTCGCCGTCTGGCTGTGGGCCGTCGTCATCGCGATCGTCGTCGCGATCGTCACGGCGGTCGCGGGCGCCCAGTGGAACATCCTCGCCGACGTCAATACGTTCCCCCGGCTCCCCTTCAACGAGGGCGAGCTCACGACGGTGGGCATCATCACCGCGGTGGGCGCGCTCCTGGTGAGCCTCGGCGGAGCGGTGCTCGGCGGGCTCGCGGGCATGCGCTACCACCGCAAGGTCGACCGCGCGGGCTTCCGCGCCTGATCGCTCTGGCACGCTGGTGAGGTGATCTCCGAAGCCGGTCTCGCGTTCGTCTCCGAGCGCCACCTCGCCACCCTGTCCACGATCGGCCGCGATGGCCGCATCCACGCCGTCCCGGTGGGCATGACCTACCGGGACGGCGTGGTGCGGATCATCGGCACACGCGGCACGCAGAAGTTCGTCAACGCCGCACGCGCAGGGCGCGCGACCGTGAGCAGCGTCGACGGCGCCCGCTGGATCAGCTTCGAGGGGCCCGCGCGCGTGCGGGATGAGCCCGAGGCGGTCGCGGAGGCTGTGCGCCTCTACACGGAGCGCTACCGTCAGCCACGCGAGAACCCGCGCAGGGTCGTCCTCGAGATCGCCGTCGAGCGGGTGATGGGATCTGCCGGCATGAAGGCGTGATCGGCGTTCATGGTCGCGCTCCCTCCCGCGCCGTAGACTGATCGGACTCGCGGGAGTGGTGAAACTGGCAGACACGCAGGATTTAGGTTCCTGTGCCTCCGGGCGTGTGGGTTCAAGTCCCACCTTCCGCACGAGACGCGGTCCCGCGTCGCACCCCTCCCACCGACATCCGGAGCATCGTGCACCACATCGCTCTCATCCCGTGGCTCGACCCGCAGGCGATCATCGACGCGGCAGGGCCGTGGGCGCTGCTCGTCGTCTGCCTCATCGTGTTCTCCGAGACCGGCCTGCTCGTCGGCTTCCTCCTCCCGGGCGACACGCTCCTGCTCATCTCGGGGCTCCTCACCCACACGGTCGACGTCTTCGGCGTCAACATCTGGATCGTGAGCGGCCTCATCGCGCTCGCCGCGTTCGTCGGCGGCGAGGTCGGCTACCTCATCGGGCACAAGGGCGGGCCCGCGGTGTTCGAGCGCAAGGACTCCGGCGTGTTCAGCCGCCACAACGTCGAGCGGACCAACGCCTTCTTCGAGCGCTTCGGCGGCATCACGGTGGTGCTCGCGCGCTTCGTCCCGATCGTCCGCACCTTCGCGCCGGTCGCGGCGGGCATCGGTCATATGCCGTGGAAGCGATACTCGCTCTACAACCTCATAGGCGCGCTCCTGTGGGGCTTCGGCCTCACGATGTTCGGCTACGTGATCGCGTACATCCCGTGGGTCCGCGACATCGTCACGGAGTACATCGACGTGATCCTGCTCGCTGCCGTGGGCGGCACCGCGCTCATCGTGCTCTGGCACTACCTGCAGGAGCGCCGCCGCGCGCGCAAGGCCGCCGAAGCGGCGCCGGCCGAAGACCTCGTGCTCGACGCCGAGGTGTTCGAGCGCGCGCCCGACATCGACGGAGACGGCAAGCCCGACTTCTGATCCGGTCAGGAGGCCTTCTTCGACCGCTTGCGCGGCTTGGCCTCCTTCTCGGGCTCCGCCTCCTCGGCCTCCTTCTTGCCGCCGCGCGCGGCGCGCGATCGCTCGACGCTCGCCCGCAGCGCCTCCATGAGGTCGATGACCTCGCCACCCTTCTCCTCCTCGGCGCCGAAGGTCGCCTCGGTGTCGACTGCGTCGCCCTTCTCGAGCTTCGCCTCGATGAGGGTGCGGAGCTCCTTCTGGTACTCGTCGACGTACTCCTCCGGGTCGAAGTCGGACGAGTAGCTCTCCACGAGGCTCTCGGCGAGCTCGAGCTCCTTCTCGCTGACCTTGATCGGGTCCTCGAGGGCGGGGAACGACGCCTGCCGCACCTCGTCGGCCCACAGCAGCGTCTGCAGCATGAGCACCCCGTCGCGCACGCGCAGCGCCGCGAGCCGCGTCTTCTGCCGCAGCGAGAAGCGCACGATCGCCGTCCGGTCCGTCCGCTCGAGGGTCTCGCGCAGGAGGCCGTACGACTTGGGCGACGCCGAGTCGGGCTCGAGGTAGTACGCGCGGTCGAACGTGATCGGGTCGACCTGCTCGGTGGGCACGAACTCGACCACCTCGATCTCGCGGCTGCGCTCGGAGGGAAGCGACTTCAGGTCGTCGTCGGTGAGCACGACCGTGCGCTCGCCGTCGTCGAACGCCTTGTCGATGTCGCGGTACGCGACGACCTCGCCGCACACCTCGCACTTGCGCTGGTACCGGATGCGGCCGCCATCCGCCGCGTGGACCTGGTGGAGCGACACGTCGTGGTCCTCCGTGGCCGCGTAGACCTTGACCGGCACGTTGACGAGGCCGAACGTCAGCGCGCCCTTCCAGATCGATCTCATGGCACCAGTGAAGCGCTCCCACGCCCCGGCCGCCAGGGGTTGACGCGGATCGGCCCCGCGCGCATAGCCTGAACCATGCCCGTGCCCCAGCAGCAGACCGTCGAGGTCGCCGGGCGCCGCCTGCGGGTGTCGCACCTCGAGCGCGTCATGTATCCCGAGACGGGCACGACGAAGGCCGACGTGATCGCGTACTACACGCGCATCGCGCCGCTGCTCCTGCCGCACGTCGCCGGGCGACCCGTGACGCGCAAGCGATGGGTCGAGGGCGTCGGGACGACGGAGGCGCCCGAGGAGGCGTTCTTCGCGAAGGCGCTCGAGCCGGGCGCGCCGTCCTGGGTGCCGCGCCAGGCCATCCAGCACAGCTCGGGGCCGAAGGACTACCCCCTCGTCGACGAGGTCGCGACACTCGTCTACCTCGCGCAGGTCGCGAGCCTCGAGCTCCACGTGCCGCAGTGGCGGTTCGCGCCGGATGGATCGCCGGGGCCGGCGGACCGGCTCGTGCTCGACCTCGACCCCGGACCCGGTGCGGGGCTCGCGGAGTGCGCCGAGGTCGCGCGGCTCGCGCGCGGGATCCTGCAGGGGATGGGACTCGAGCCCCAGCCGGTCACGAGCGGCAGCAAGGGCATCCACCTCTACGCCGCGCTCCCCCGCCCGCTCCCCTCCGACGACGCGTCCGCGCTGGCCCGCGAGCTCGCGCGCGCACTCGAGGCGGACCATCCCGACCTCGCGGTCAGCGCGATGCGCAAGGACCTGCGCGCGGGCCGCGTGTTCGTCGACTGGAGCCAGAACCACGGCAAGAAGACGACCGTCGCGCCCTACTCGCTGCGCGGACGCGCGCGGCCCTGGGTCGCCGCGCCGCGCACGTGGGACGAGCTCGACGACCCCGACCTGCGGCACCTCGAGCTCGACGAGGTGCTCGCGCGCGCCGATGCGATCGGCGACCCGCTCGCCGGGATCGACCCGCCCGCGGCCGCGACCGGCCCTCTCGGCTCCTACATCGCCAAGCGCACGGCGGGGCGCACTCCGGAGCCGGTCCCCGAGACGCCCCATCCCGAGCCCGACGACGGGGATCTCCCGCGCTTCGTCGTGCACGAGCACCACGCGAGCCGGCTCCACTGGGACCTCCGACTCGAGCGCGCCGGCGTCCTCGCCTGCTGGGCCGTGCCGAAGGGCATTCCCGACACCCCCGACCGCAACCGCCTCGCGGTGCAGACCGAGGACCATCCGCTCGCGTACATCGACTTCCACGGCACGATCCCGAAGGGAGAGTACGGCGCCGGCACGATGACCATCTGGGACGAAGGCACGTACGAGACGGAGAAGTGGCGCGACGACGAGGTCATCGTGACGCTCCGCGGACGCGAGGACGGCCCGCTCCACGAGGTGCGGATCGCGCTCATCCGCACCCAGGGATCCGGCGAGAAGTCGTCGTGGCTCCTCCACCGCACGAAGCGGCAGCCGGGGGCGGCCGCGGAGCCCGCGCGCGACGAGGCGCCGCCCGCGCGGCCGGCGCCCATGCTCGCGGTGCACGGCACGCCGGGGCTCGCCCGGACGCTCTCGTCGCCGCCGTGGGTCGAGTTCAAGTGGGACGGCGTGCGTGCGCTGGGCGAGTGGCGCTCGGGCGCCCTGCGGCTCTTCGCGCGCTCGGGCGCCGAGATCACGCAGCGCTACCCCGAGCTGTCGGGAGCGGCCCGGACGCACCTCGACGCGTGGGACGCGCTCGTCGACGGCGAGATCGTCGCGCTCGACGAGCAGGGTCGGCCGAGCTTCTCGCTCCTTCAGAACCGCATGCACCTCGAGCGCGCCGACGACGTCGCCCGCGAGAGCACGCGGGCGCCCGTGCTCCTGTACCTCTTCGACATCCTGCGGCTCGACGGCCGCGACCTCACGCCACTGCCGCTGGAGGAGCGCCGGCACCTGCTCGAGGAGACGGCGGCGACGGCCGGTCCGTCGGTGATCGTGCCGCCGGTCTTCGACGACGTCGACATCGCCCTCGACGTCGCGCGCGAGCACGCCCTCGAGGGCATCGTCGCGAAGCGGCGCGCGTCGCCCTACCGGCCAGGCACGCGCAGCGAGGACTGGCTCAAGGTCAAGCTCACGCACACGCAGGAGGTCGTCATCGGCGGGTTCCGGCGCGGCAGGGGCGGCAGGGCCGGTTCGTTCGCCTCGCTCCTCCTCGGCGTGCCCGATGCGGATGGCCTGAGGTACGTCGGCAGGGTCGGCACGGGCTTCTCCGATCGGGAGCTGCGGCGCCTGCGCGACCTGCTCGCCCCGCTCGAGACCCGGGAGTGTCCGCTGCGGGACGTCCCCCGTGAGGACACCGGCGACGCCACCTGGGTGGAGCCCCGGCTCGTGGGCGAGGTCGAGTTCGCGGAGTGGACGCGCAGCGGCAGCCTCCGGCAGGCACGCTGGCGCGGGCTCCGCCCCGACAAGGCCCCTGACGACGTCCGCACGGAGGCGTGACGCGACGGGTGTCGAGGAACCGCTATCGTGGGCGCTTGTGTGCCAGCGAGAGGAGCAACACGATGGCAGCACTCCATGACGCCCTGACGCCCGTATTCGACGAGGTGATCCGGCGCAATCCCGGCGAAGCCGAGTTCCACCAGGCGGTCCGAGAGGTTCTCGAGAGCCTCGGACCCGTGCTCGGCAAACGGCCCGAGTACGCGGACGCCGAGATCATCCGCCGGCTGTGCGAGCCGGAACGCCAGATCATCTTCCGCGTGCCGTGGGTCGACGACGCCGGCCGCGTGCAGCTGAACCGCGGCTTCCGCGTCGAGTTCAACTCGGCGCTGGGCCCGTACAAGGGCGGAATCCGCTTCCATCCCTCGGTCTACCTCGGGATCGTCAAGTTCCTCGGCTTCGAGCAGATCTTCAAGAACGCGCTCACCGGCATGCCGATCGGCGGCGGCAAGGGCGGCTCGGACTTCGACCCCAAGGGCCGCTCAGACGCCGAGGTCATGCGCTTCTGCCAGTCGTTCATGACCGAGCTCTACCGTCACATCGGCGAGCACACCGACGTCCCCGCGGGCGACATCGGCGTGGGCGGCCGCGAGATCGGCTACCTCTTCGGCCAGTACAAGCGCATCACGAACCGCTACGAGTCGGGCGTCCTGACCGGCAAGGGCATCACCTGGGGCGGGTCGCAGGTCCGCACGGAGTCGACCGGCTACGGCACGGTCTTCTTCGTCAAGGAGGCGCTCGCGGCGCGCGGCATGGACCTCGAGGGCCGCCGTGTCGTCGTCTCGGGCTCGGGCAACGTCGCGATCTACGCAACCGAGAAGGCGCAGGCGCTCGGCGCGAAGGTCGTCGCCACGTCGGACTCGAGCGGCTACGTCGTCGACGAGGCCGGCATCGACCTCGACCTGCTCAAGGAGATCAAGAACGGCCACCGCGGCCGGGTCTCCGACTACGCCGCGCGCCGCGACAGCGCCCACTTCGTGGCAGGCGGATCGATCTGGGATGTGCCGTGCGACATCGCGCTGCCCTGCGCGACCCAGAACGAGCTCGACGCGGATGCCGCCGCGGCGCTCGTGCGGAACGGCTGCCTCATCGTGGCCGAGGGCGCGAACATGCCCACGACCCCCGAGGCGACGCGCGTGCTGCGCGAGGGCGGCGTCGTCTTCGCCCCCGGCAAGGCCGTGAACGCGGGCGGTGTCGCGACGAGCGCCCTCGAGATGCAGCAGAACGCCTCACGCGACTCGTGGTCGTTCGAGCACACCGAGCAGCGCCTGTCCGAGATCATGAGCTCGATCCACGCGCGGTGCCTCGAGACCGCCGACGAGTACGGGGCTCCCGGCGACTACGTCGCGGGCGCGAACATCGCGGGCTTCACGCACGTCGCCGACGCGATGCTCGCTCTCGGCGTCATCTGAGCGTCAGGCACCGGCCCCGGCGGTATCGCTCGTGGGCCGGTGCCCGTGCTCGCCGCCGATGCCGAAGTAGTGGCGGAAGCTGTAGATGGTCGGCTCCCAGAGCCGTGGATCGATGTGATCCGTGCCGGGCGCGACGATCCGCGGGTCCGCGTGCACGGCCTGCACCTCCGCCTCCACGATCGCGTAGTCGCCGAGGCCGTCGGTGATCCGCGCGACGCGCGCCTCCAGCTGCAGGGCGCACTCCTCGACGCGCGGCGGCGCGACATGCTGCGCGGCCTGCGGGGTCAGGCCGGCGGCGGCGAACTTGTCGGCGACGTGACGGTAGCGGGCGGCCTTCGCGGGCGGCACGTCGACGCGCCCCGTCGTGTCCGCGATCGCCTCGACGGCGTTCCAGAGCCCGGGCGGCGGGAAGTTCACGGTCAGCTCAGGGCGCTCGCGCACGTTCCGCTGCGTCTGGCCGTCGTTCTCGAGCCCCAGCACGAGCATCCACCCGAGCGCCCAGTACGACGACGCGGGCGCCAGGTTCGGCGTGCCGTCGGGGTTGACCGTGCCGATCAGCATCACGGGCGTCCCCACGTAGAGGACGGACGGGCGGATGTCGAGATGACGGACGGTCGTCATGGAGCTCCTCGGGTGGTGCGGGTGGGAGTAGCGTCGATCCCGTGTTCGAGCGTATCGAGGCGGACGGACCGGCATGGCCCGTGTGACGCGGCTGAAGCGCGTCTATGACGCGGCGGAGGCGGACGACGGATGGCGCGTGCTCGTGGACCGGCTGTGGCCCCGCGGCGTCTCCCGCGAGCGCGCGGCGCTCGACGCGTGGGCCAAGGACGTCGCGCCCAGCCCCGAGCTGCGCACGGCGTGGCACCGCGACCCCGCCCGATTCGAGGAGTTCGCGCAGCGCTACCGCGACGAGCTCGACGCGAATCCGGCCGTGGACGAGCTGCGCGCCGCGCTCGCGGAGCACGCCGTCGTGACCCTCGTCTACGGAGCACGCGACCCCGAGCACAACCACGCCGTCGTCCTGCGCGACCATCTGGAGGAGCATCCGTGACCCGACGCCTCGAAGACCTGCTCGGCATCGACCACCCCGTCGTCCTCGCGCCGTTCGGCGGCGTCTCATCCGTGGCGCTCACCGCTGCGGTGAGCGACGCGGGCGGGCTCGGCTCGTACGGGCTGTACGGCTACGCACCCGACCGGATCCGCGACACGATCGCTGCTCTGCGTGCGGCGACGGCGCGCCCGGTCGCGGTGAACTTGTGGCTGCCGCGCGGCGACGAGGTCGCGCCCGACGACGTCGATCTCACGGCGGCGGTCGCCGCCGTGAGCGGATTCTTCGACGAGCTCGGGATCGAGATCCCCGAGAAGCCGTCGTCGTTCCTCCCTCCCTTCGAGGACCAGCTCGACGCGGTCGTGGATGCCCGCCCCGATGTGCTGAGCGTCGTCTTCGGGGTCCCGTCGCCCGCGCACGTCGAGCGCCTGCGCGCCGCGGGCATCCGGATCTTCGGCACCGCGACGACCGTCGAGGAAGCGCGCGCCCTCGCCGACGGCGGTGTCGACGCGGTCGTCGCGACGGGCGCCGAGGCGGGCGGCCACCGGGTGTCGTGGCTGCGGCCGCCCGAGGAGTCCCTCGTGGGCGGGCTCGCCCTCATCCCCCAGGTCGTCGACACGGTCGACGTGCCCGTCGTCGCGGCGGGCGGCATCGTCGATCGTCGCGGCGTGGCCGCCGCGCGCGCCCTCGGCGCCGACGGGGTCCAGGTCGGCACGGCCTTCCTCCGCACGTCGGTCTCGGCCGCGCCCGCGTCGCACCGCGCGGCGATCGCATCGGGAGCCGACACCGTGCTCACGCGCGCGATGAGCGGGCGCCTCGCCCGCGGCATCCCGAACCGCGCCGTGCGCGAGATCGAGCACGCGGGAGCGATCGCCCCCTTCCCGGCGCAGAACTGGCTCACCGGGCGCTTCCGGGCCGAGGCCGCTGTGCAGGACCGGGGCGACCTGCTGTCGCTGTGGGCGGGTCAGAGCGCGGGGCTCACCCGCCACGACGACGTCGCCGAGCTGTTCGCCGAGCTCGTCGCGGGCTGGAGCTGACGGTCAGGAGTGCGCGTCGTCGCGGTCGACGTGGCCCGACTGCTCCAGCTGGAACGTGGAGTGCGCGACGTCGAAGTGCTCGGCCAGGCACTCCTGCAGCCCGTTCAGGACCGCGCCGCTGCGCCCCTCGTCGATGACCGACTGCTCGACGACGACGTGCGCCGTGAAGACCGGCGCGCCGCGCGTGAGCTGCCACACATGGACGTCGTGCACATCCGCGACACCGGGGGCCGCGAGGATGTGCGCGCGGATGGCGGCGACGCTGGTCCCCGCCGGCGCCGACTCCGCGAGCACGCCGACGACCTCCCGCAGGAGCGAGATCGCGCGCGGCACGATGAGCACCGCGATCGCGAGCGACGCGATCGCGTCGGCGGGCATCCACCCGGTGAGAAGGATGACGACGGCGGCCACGATCACGAGCGCCGATCCGACGAGGTCGCCCAGCACCTCGAGGTACGCGCCGCGCACGTTCATGCTGTGCCGCTGCGCGGAGCTCAGCAGCCACAGCGACACCCCGTTCGCGACGAGACCCGCGAGGGCGACGATGAGCATCCATCCGCCGGTCACCTCGTGGGCGTCGGGCGAGAGGAGGCGCCGCACGCCCTCGATCGCGACCGTGACGCAGAGCACGATGAGGATGACGGCGTTCACGAGCGCCCCGAGCACCTCGGCGCGCTGATATCCGTACGTCCGCCGGTCGTCCGCGGGCCGCGCGGCCACCGCGCTCGCGATGAGCGCGACGACGAGGGCCACGGCGTCGGTGAGCATGTGCACGGCGTCGGCGAGCAGCGCGAGCGATCCCGTCATGATCGCTCCGATGACCTGCACGACGAACACCGCGCCCGTGAGGGTCAGCGAGATCGTCAGCAGCCGACGGCTGTCGGCGCCGCGGATGCCCGGTGCGTGGTCGTGCATGACTCCAGGCTAGGCGCGTCGGACGCCCGCTCGGGTGCTCTGCGCGCTGTCGGGAACGGGGATGATTCTCGTTACGTCAGAGCGACGCGAGAAGCGGCCCCAGCTGCGCGAACGCGCGGGCCCGGTGCGACGCCGCGTTCTTCTCGTCGGCCGTCCACTCCGCGACCGTGCGCTCGTCGGCGCCCTGGCCATTCGGCACGAACACGGGGTCGTACCCGAAGCCGCCCGCACCGCGCGGTTCGCGGGCGATGCGCCCGGGCCAGATGCCCTCGACGACGTGCTCGCCGCCGTCGGGGGTGACGAGGGCGATCACCGACGTGTAGTGCGCGCCACGGTGCGGGTCGGAGATGTCGGAGATCTGATCCAGCAGGAGCGCGAGGTTCGCCGCGTCGTCCTTCGCGTGCCCGGCCCAGTACGCCGAGAACACGCCGGGCGAGCCGCCCAGCACGTCGACGCACACGCCGGAGTCGTCGGCGAGCGCGGGGAGCCCCGTGTGGGCGGCCGCCGCGCGGGCCTTGATGAGCGCGTTCTCGGCGAAGGTCGTGCCGTCCTCGACCGGCTCGGGTCCGTCATAGGAGACGACCTCGAAGTCGGGTCGCGTGCTGGCGACGATGCCCTGGAACTCCACGACCTTGTGGGCGTTGTGCGTCGCGAGGACGATGCGCCGGCTCACGCCTCCTGCCCCAGGGCAGCGAGCTGGTGGCGGCGCAGCTCAGCGCACCCGTTCACGCCCAGCTCGAGAAGCGCGTCGAGCTCGCGCTTGTCGAACGGCGCGCCCTCGGCCGTGCCCTGCACTTCGACGAACAGACCGCGCCCGGTGACGACGACGTTCATGTCGGTCTCGGCGCGCGAGTCCTCGACGTACGGGAGGTCGAGCATGGGGACGCCGTCGATGATGCCGACCGAGACCGCCGCGACCGAGTCGAGCAGGACGCGCGATTTCTGCCCGACGAACCGCTTGTCGCGCCCCCACTCGATCGCGTCCGCGAGTGCGACGTACGCGCCCGTGATCGCGGCCGTCCGGGTGCCGCCGTCGGCCTGGAGCACGTCGCAGTCGATGACGATCGTGTTCTCGCCGAGCGCCTTCGTGTCGACCACGGCGCGCAGCGCGCGGCCGATGAGGCGCGAGATCTCGTGCGTGCGCCCGCCGATCTTGCCCTTCACGCTCTCGCGCTGGTTCCGCTCGTTCGTGGCGCGCGGGAGCATCGCGTACTCGGCGGTGACCCAGCCGCGCCCCTGGCCGGTGAGCCACCGGGGCACGCCGTTCGTGAAGGAGGCCGTGCACAGGACCTTGGTGTCCCCGAAGCTGATGAGCGCCGATCCCTCGGCCTGGCTGCTCCAGCCCCGCTCGATCGTGATGGGACGCAGCTGGTCGGGGGTGCGGCCGTCGGCGCGCTGGGTCATGGTGTCCTCTTCTCTCATCGGGGGAGGTCGATCGCGCCCGTGCGCACGAGGCGCACATCGCGCACCTCGCGGCCGAGCAGGCGGTTGGCGAGCGCCGTGAACGTCTCGGTGTCGGCTCCGGTCGCCTCGTAGGTGTGGACGGGCGTCGCCGACGGGTCGGCGAGGAGGTCGCCCGACACGAGCTGGCGGTAGACGTCCTTCGCGGTCTCGGAGTCGCTCGACACGAGCGAGACGCCGTCGCCCATGAGGTAGCTGATCGCGCCCTTGAGGAACGGGTAGTGCGTGCAGCCGAGCACGAGGGTGTCGACGCCCGCACGCCGCAGCGGCGCGAGGTACTCCTCGGCGGCCGCGAGCAGCTCGGGCGAATCGGTCACGCCGGCCTCCACGAACTCCACGAAGCGCGGGCAGGCGGCGGTGAACACCTCGACCCCGGGGTTCACGCCGAGCATGTCCTGATACGCGCCGGAGCCGATCGTCCCCTCCGTGCCGATCACGCCGATCCGGCCGTTGCGGGTCGCCGCGATGGCCGTGCGCACGGCCGGCCCGATGACCTCGACGACGGGCACGTCGTACCGCTCTCGGGCGTCGCGCAGCATCGCGGCGGACGCCGTGTTGCAGGCGATCACGAGCATCTTCACGCCCTGGTCGACGAGGGTGTCGAGCACCTCGAGCGCATAGCGGCGGACGTCGGCGATCGGCTTCGGCCCGTACGGCGAGTGCAGCGTGTCGCCGATGTACAGCATCGACTCGCGCGGCAGCTGGTCGCCGATCGCACGGGCCACCGTGAGGCCGCCGACGCCCGAGTCGAAGATCCCGATCGGCGCGTTGTTCACGATGTCCCAGCGTACCCGCCGGGCCGGAGCAGCTCGCGCACGCCGGTAGGCTGACCGCCATGAGCGCCTCCACGGCCCTGTTGACGGACCGCTACGAACTGACCATGCTCGACGCCGCGCTGCGCGACGGCACCGCCGACCGCCACTGCGTCTTCGAGCTCTTCGCCCGGCGCCTCTCCGGCGGGCGCCGCTTCGGCGTCGTGGCGGGCACGGGTCGCCTCCTCTCCCTCCTGCGCGAGTTCCGCTTCGGCGAGGACGAGCTGCGCTTCCTGCGGGACGAGCACGTCGTGAGCGCGGAGACCGTGCGGTACCTCGAGAGCTACCGCTTCGGCGGGACCGTCACGGGCTACCGCGAGGGCGAGCTCTACTTCCCCGGCTCCCCCATCCTCACGATCGAGGGCTCGTTCGCCGACGCCGTCATCCTCGAGACGCTCGCTCTGAGTGTGATGAATCACGACGCGGCCGTCGCGACGGCCGCTGCGCGGATGAGCATCGCCGCCGGCGACCGGCCCCTCGCCGAGATGGGCTCGCGCCGGGCGGCCGAGCAGTCGGCGGTCGCTGCCGCGCGCGCGGCCTACATCGCCGGCTTCGGCGCGACGAGCAACCTCGAGGCCGGCCGCCAGTGGGGCATCCCGACGATGGGCACCGCCGCGCACTCGTGGACGCTCCTTCACGACACCGAGGAGGACGCCTTCCGCTCGCAGATCGCGGCCCTCGGCAGCGGCACGACCCTGCTCGTCGACACCTACGACATCCGCCGCGGCGTGGAGCGCGCGGTCGCGGTCGCCGGCACCGGGCTCGGCGGCGTGCGGATCGACTCGGGCGACCTCCCGATCGTCGCCGCCGAGGTGCGCGCCCAGCTCGACGCACTCGGCGCCACCGAGACGCGGATCACCGTCACGAGCGATCTCGACGAGTACGCCATCGCCGCTCTCGCCGCGTCACCCGTCGACGCGTACGGCGTGGGCACCTCGGTCGTCACGGGGTCGGGCTATCCGACCGCGGGGATGGTCTACAAGCTCGTCGCGCGTCAGGACGCGTCGGGCGGATGGGTCGCGGTCGCGAAGAAGGCGGAGGGCAAGGGCTCCCAGGGCGGTCGGAAGCGGGCGTTCCGCCGCCTCGAGGACGACGTGGCGCGCGACGAGTACGTCGAGATCGCCGACGGGTTCGAGGAGCTGCCGACGGCGGCCGACGTCGAGGGCGGGCGCATGCTCCAGGTCACGCTCGTCGATCACGGCGCGTTCGACGCGGCACACGAGGGCCCCGAGGGCGTCCAGGCGGCGCGTGCGCATCACCTCGCCGTCCGGGAGGAGCTGCCCGTGCGCGCCCTCGCGCTCAGCAAGTCCGATCCCGCGATCCCCACGGTGTTCGCCGACGCCGGCGACCGCTGAGACGAGAAGAGCCGCCGGCCTCTGCGCCGGCGGCTCGTCTCACTTCTGCATGGACTCGTAGATCTCCTTGCACGTGGGGCACACGGGGAACTTCTCGGGGTCGCGCCCGGGAGTCCACTTCTTCCCGCACAGCGCGCGCACCGGCTTGCCGGTGATCGCCGACTCGAGGATCTTGTCCTTCTTGACGTAGTGCGAGAAGCGCTCGTGGTCTCCGGGCTCGATGGTCTCCTCGCGGAGGAGCTCCTCGAGCTCGCGGTCGAGGAGTGCCGTGCCGCCCTGGTCGGGACTGTCAAGCGGGGTGCTCATGACCTGCAGTCTAATCGCGCGGCGGATGCCCGTGGCGGGCTCCGGCGTCAGGTTGCGCCCGCGAACTCCATGATGCGGGTGCCGCGCACGTCGAACACGGCGGCGCCGATCCCGATGCCGATGAGGAGGACGGCGGCCCCGGAGCCGAGTCCCGTCCAGAGCACGGCGACCGACTCGACCTGGCGGTCCGCGATCGCGAGCCACGCGAGCCAGACGGTCGGCGCGCTCGCGGCGAGCGCGCCCAGCAGCACGAGGGCCTGCGACCAGGCGCCCGTCGAGTCGGTGCGCTGCGGCTGCTGGAACGGTCCGTCGCCGGGCCGCGCCACGGCGTACGGCGCGACGACCGACGCGATGCTCGAGAGCCCGAAGCCCGACAGGAGGAGCGCTGCGGTGACCCCGACGACCGGCAGCACGGCGTCGCCGCGTCCGCTCACGAGGATGGAGAGGGCGGTCGCGACCGCGAGGACGGGCACCGAGATGAGCACGACCGGCGCGAGCCGGCCGGCCCGGTCGGCGACGCCGCGCACGCCGCTCGCGATGTGGAGCCATACGGCGGAGGCGTCGTACGCGAGGTCGTTGTGCGGCAGCCAGCCGTAGAAGAGAGCCATGAGCGGCACCGGGACCAGCGCGGCGACCTCGATCGGGACGCCCGCGACGAGCAGCGGGATGACCGGCAGGATGCCGGCGACCGGGATGACGAGGAGATTCGCGAGGTAGCGGCTGTCGCGCAGGCCGTACACGAGGCTGCGCGCCGCGATCGCTCCGGTCGCCGTCCGAGGAAGCAGCGCGAACCATCCGAGTCCCGCACCTCCGCGGGCCACCACGGGATGCTCGATCGTCGTGAGGAGGCGGCGGACGAGCGCGACCCACGCGACCGCGAGCGCGGCGACGACGACGATCCCGATCGCGACGGCCAGGCCGACCGAGCCGCTGCCCGAGGCCTCGCCGGCAGGCAGCGCCGTCCCCGGCACGAGCGCCGCGATGAGCCCCGCGACGCGGCCGAGGGCCCGTGCGGCGCCGGGCGACCAGACCGCGGCGGAGGCGATCGTCGCCGGCACGCTCGCGACGACGAGCGCCACGACGAACACGCCCGCGGCGTCGGCTGGCCGTCCCTGTCCGCCGAGAGCGGCACGCAGCGCCATCACGACGCGCGCCACGAGCACGCACCCAAGGAGATGGAGGACTGCGCCCGCGATCGCGCTGCCGGCGGATGCGCCGAGCTGCGTCCAGACGATCGTCGCGACGACCTCGTAGACGAGCAGCAGCCACGTCGGCACGCTCACGAGCGACGCGAGGAGCAGGACGGCCGCCAGCGGGTCGGGCGCAGCGCCCAGCGTGCGGAACCGGCGCGGATCCAGCGGGTCGACGGTCGCCGTCAGCGCGGGAGCGATCGCGAAGGAGAGCACGAGCCCTGCCGCCGAGAGCACGAGCGCGGTCGCCGCGACGCCGTCGGGAAGCGACGGCAGCGCGAGCGCGCGCGAGGCCGTGACGGCGGTGCCGATGACGAGCGCGAGGAAGCCGATCGCCCGAGGGATCGTGCGCCCCGGCTCGCGGAATGCGCCGACGAGAAGCGCGGCCCTCAGTCGGAGAACGTGTGCAGCCACTCGAGCCCCTCCACCTCGCCGAGTCCGCCGGCGAGCTCGACGAAGCGCTGCTCGAGGGTGAGGTCGCCCTTGACCTCGTCGACCGTGCCCTCCTCGAGCACCTGTCCGGCGACGAGCACCGCCACGCGCGTGCACACCTTCTCGATGAGATCCATTCCGTGACTGGAGAGGAGCACGGTGCCCCCGCTCGCGACGTACGCGTCGAGGATCTCGAGCACCTTCGCCGCAGACGCCGGGTCGACGGCCTCGAAGGGCTCGTCGAGCACGAGGAGCTGCGGCGAGTGGATCATCGCGGCCGCGAGCATCACCTTCTTCGTCATGCCGGCCGAGTAGTCGGAGACCACGCGGCCGAGCGCGTCGCCGAGGTCGAGCGCGCCCGCGAGGTCGGCCGTGCGGTCCGCGACCACCCCGGGCTTCATTCCCCGGAGCATGCCCGTGTAGTACAGCAGCTGCCGGCCCGTGAGCCGATCGAACGTCCGCAGACGGTCGGGGAGCACGCCCATCCGCTTCTTCGCGTCGCGCGGGTGCGTGCGCAGATCGACGCCGCACACCCGGATCTCGCCGCGGTCGGGGCGCAGCAGGCCGGAGATCATCGACAGCGTCGTCGTCTTCCCCGCGCCGTTCGGCCCCAGGAGGCCGTAGTACATGCCTGCGGGGACCTCGAGGTCGATGCCGGCGACGGCATGCGTTCCGCCGTACGACTTGGACACGCCCTGGAGCGTCAGCGCAGGGCTCCCCGGCTCGGTTTCGCGGATCTCTGCCTCGGTCACCGCCCCACGGTATCAAGTCGCATCGGGAGCCCCCGGTCATCACGATCCGGTCACGACCTCCCGGAGGAGTCCTGGCAAAGTGCCGCCGATGGGGACCGCATTGTCGCTCATCCACAGCCTCTTCGCTACCCTGAAAGAGCCAGTTTGTCGTGAATCTTCGATGAACCCGGACTGAACCGATCAAGGGGAGTCACGCATGACCATCCAGACCGTCATCCTCGCCGCAGGCATGGGATCGCGCCTCGGCCGCGTCCTGCCCAAGTCCCTCACGGTTCTCAGCGACGGACGCTCGATCATGCAGCAGCAGCACGAGAACATCCGCGCGGCCTTCGGCGACGACGCCCGCATCACGACCGTGGTCGGCTACCGCGCGGAGGACATCGTCGAACTCTTCCCCGACGCGAACTACGTCTACAACGAGCGGTACGACCAGACCAACACCTCGAAGAGCCTCCTCCGTGCCCTCTCGGCGACCGGCCGCGGCGGCGTGCTCTGGATGAACGGCGATGTCGTCTTCGACCCGCGCATCCTCGACCGCGCGATCGGCAACATCCAGGCCGACCAGTCCTTCGTGACCGTCAACACCGCCAAGGTGAGCGACGAGGAGGTCAAGTACACGGTCACGCCCGAGGGCTGGATCGACGAGCTCTCGAAGACCGTCGTCGGCGGCATCGGCGAGGCCGTGGGCATCAACTACATCTCGCAGCGGGACAAGCGCGCCTTCATGCGCCAGCTGTCGCGCGTCGACGACCAGGACTACTTCGAGCGCGGCCTCGAACTCGCGATCGCCGAGGACGGGCTGCGCCTCCTCCCGATGGACGTGTCCGACCTGTACGCCGTCGAGGTGGACTTCGCCGAGGACCTCGAGCGGGCCAACGCGGCACTCCTCTGACCGCCGCCAGGAGGCGGCCGGGTAGCATCGGCGTGATGGCCGACAAGGTTCACCGCATCCACTCGCTTCCGGACGACGCGCCCTGGAGCGGCGGGCTTCCGCCCGTCGGCTCGGAGGAGCATCCGTTCGCGATCCGCGCGCTCGATCGGGTGCTCGGCGTGCAGCGTCCCCTCGTGCTCGCGCACCTGCGCTCCATCCGGCTGCGGCATCCGGAGGCGTCGCCCGCTCAGGTCGTGCGGATGCTCGAGCGCCGCTATCTCCTGGGTGTCACGTCGGGCGGGGCGGCCGTCGGGGCCGCCGCCGTCGTCCCGGGTGTCGGCACCGGCGTCACGCTCGCCCTGTCGGGCGTCGAGACGGTGGGATTCGTCGAGGCGACGGCCCTCTATGCCCAGTCGCTCGCCGAGCTGCACGGATTCGCCGTCGAGGATCCGAATCGCGCCCGCGCGCTCGTGCTCACCCTGATGATGGGCGAGGAGGGCGTCGATCTCGTGCGGCACCTCGCCGCGCAGGTCGTCGGCAAGGGCACGTCGCTGTCGGCGCACTGGGGCGACCTCATCACGAAGACGCTCCCCCGCGCGGCTCTCGCGCCGATCGTCGACCGTCTCAAGACCGCGTTCATCCACCAGTTCGCGGTGCGCGGGGGCGCGAGTGTCGTCGGCAAGGCGCTGCCGTTCGGCGTCGGCGCGGCCGTGGGCGGTGTCGGCAACCACCTCCTCGGTCGACGCGTCGTCGCCGCGTCGCGCAAGGCGTTCGGCCCGGCCCCGGAGCGGCTTCCGGACTGGCTCGCCCCCAAGCCGGGAGCGGAGCGGATCGAGAGCGTGGCCCTGCGAGGGATCCAGACGGCAGGCGCTTCGCTGCGCGCGGCGGCGGGCTCGATGGGCTCGGGCGTCGGAGCCGTCGGCCGCGGCGTCGAGCGACTCGGGCGCGATACGGTCGGACGTGCCCTGCCGCGCGGGCGGCGAGACGATGCGGATGGCGCGGGCACTCCGGCCGCGGACGTCGACACGAGCGACGAGCGCGACGTGAGAGACGAGCGTCCGTAGCCGACGCCGCGTGCACAGCCGTCGATAGGACGGCGTGCCCGCCTTCGGGTGTGGACAGCCCGCCGTCCCTCGCGCGTGCTCGTCCGAGGCCGCTCGTAGCGTCACGGCATGCTCACGCCGCTCCCCTCACGACGGTTCGATCCCCCGTATCGCGTGCCCTGGCGCGTAGACCGAGCGGACCCCGCCCATCCGCGCGTGCTCAATGCATCGCGCGAGCCGGCCGACTTCGTGCGGGCGTTCGTGCACGACGATGTGGCGCCGCCATCCAGCGAGCACTGGGGACTCGTGCTGCCGGAGGAGATCTGCGAGCTCTGCCTGTGCGAGCGCGCCCTCGCGTCGACGCTCGTGACGCTCGCCTGGTTCCGGCCCGGCGAAGACGATGAGTACCTGTGGCGGTTCTGTCTCTGACGCGCGCGGTCGGTCAGCCCCACGTTCGGGGCTGACGCCGGAACTCGTCACGGCGCGAGTATCCGTAGGGCCGCCGGCCCTGAGGCAGGTCTTCCGCGTCGAGGTCGACGAGGAGCTCTCCGACCTCCACTTCGAGCGCGACGGCGATCTGGAGCAGGGTGTAGAGCGTCGGGTTGCCCGCGCCCTTCTCGATCCGCTGCAGATGGGTGAGATCGAGGTCTGCGCACTCCGCCAGCTTCTTCGCGCTCAGGGTCGCCGCGTGTCGCAGCTGGGCGATGCGGCGCCCCACCTTCAACGACGCGTCGGAGTGCGGCTCTGGCATCCTTCCAGCTTGCTGACGGTGGCACGGAAAGCGTAGGTACTCATGCCCTGGCTTCTGCACTACCGCATATATACCTTGAACGACGCGGGCCGGGTGCCTCGTCCATAGGTCGAAGTCGTGCCCGCAGCAACCTAGGGACGAAACGAGGAAAGATGCCGCTCGCAGGTCTGACGCAGGTGATGCTCAAGCGGAGTGAATCTGCCTTCACTGCCCCTCCATATGTGTTCGCCAGAGCGAAGTACAGGACGAAGCATCTGACTCGACACGGCCGTCGAAGACATCGCGCCTGGCGTGTTGTCGTCGACGTGTTCATCTTGGCGCCATCCCGCCGCCATACGTCCGCATCCGCACCGGCGGGCGGCTGGCGGGCCGGGTTCAGTGTGCTGCTGTGGCGAGCTGCGGTTGCGGTTCGATGCGTGCGGGTGTGTCGGGGCCGTGGTCTTCGGGTTCGTGGTGGGCGATGTCGTCGGCGTCGAGGAGGGCTTGGGCGAGGTATTCGGGGGTTGTCCAGTAGTGGCGGAGCCATTCCTGGATGTCCTGTTCGATCTCGAGGTGCAGCCGCCGCTCCCGCTCCCGCTCCTCCTCCCGCTGGTGCTGTTCGCGTTCCCGCTGGCGCTGCTCGCGCTCGCGTTCGCGCTGGTGCTGTTCCTGCTCGCGCTCGCGTTCGCGCTGGCGGGCGCGGCGGCGCTGCTCAACCTGCTCGCGGTCGCGGTGGTGGCGGGCGAGGGCGTCGGTGATGAGCTGGTTCGGGGTCGCTTCCGCGCGGACCCGCGGGGGTGGCTTCTCGGTGTACGTGTATCCGGCGGGGCTGGTCCATTCCAGGACCCCGTCGCCGAGCTGCCGGACCTGCCAGGGCGTGTGGTGCTTGTCCTGGTGGCACCCCTCGCACAGACAGGCGAGATTGCCCACGTCCGTGACACCGCCCTGGGCGTACGGGATGGTGTGATCCAGATCCGCGGTGAGGGCGAGGTTGCGGCACCCGGGGGTGCGGCAGCGTTCGTCGCGGGCGAGGAGGTACCGCTTCTGCGCCGCGGTGGGGGTGTACCGGTCGACGGTGAGAGCTTGTCAAGTTGTGTGTGTAAGGAGTTGGGTCCTCGGGGTCAGAGGTAGGGCTCGATGCGCTCGGGGTAGACGAGGGCGAGTTGTTCGAGGGCC